>NC_015422.1:2937500-4370000 GCF_000204645.1 Alicycliphilus denitrificans K601
GTGCTGCGGCCCACGCTCGTCGTCGGCGTGGTGGACCTGTCGGAGGTCTACCGCGCCAAGGAAGCCGAGTTCACGCAGATGCTCACAAGCACCGGCACCGGCACCGAGGCCGAACGCGAACAGGCGCTCGCACTGGCTCGCCGCTTCTCGCAGCGCCTGCCCGCGGCGCTGGAGGAACTGCCGCGCGAGTGCGGCTGCCTGGTGGTGATCAAGAGCGCGATCGCCGGTGCGCCGAACAGCCGCGATCTCACGCCGGTGCTACGCAGAAAGGTAGACCATCCATGACCGAACCCGTCTCCACCAATGCGGCCATCCAGGCGTCTGGCTGGTGGCGCCTCCACGTCCGATCCTTCGCGGAGTTCCTGCGCCACATGCGGCGGCGCTGGTACCTGTACCTGCCGGTACTCGCGATCTGGGGCTTCGCCTACGTGCGCCTGTTCGTCGACCCAACGCCGCGCGTGCCGCTGCTCGTGAACTGGACACCAAGCCTGCCGTACCACGTGGCGCTGATGCAGTTCCAGCAGAGGCCCGTGCGGCGCGGCGACCTGATCGTCTTCGCCTTTGCTGGCGAGGCACAGGCGCACTACCGCGGCCTGCGCGGCCAGCCTTTCTTCAAGCGGGTGCGCGGCGTTCCCGGCGATGTGGTCACGGTCTCGGACCGCACGGTCTTCGTCAACGGCGAAGCCGTGGGCCGGGCCAAGACCCACGCCTACGACGGCCATCCGCTCGCGCCCATCGCCCCGGTGGTGATCCCGCCGGGCCACTACTACGTCCAGGGCATCGGGCTCCACAGCTTCGACTCGCGCTATGCCGAGAGCGGACTGGTGCGCGATGGGCAGGTGCTGGGCATCGTCCAGCCGATCTTCTGAGGAGTCGGACCATGCCCCGTAAATCCAGCATCGCCCCCCGCGTGGGCGCCAGCCTCGGCCTCCTGCTGGCTATTCTGGCGGCGGCCTCGAATCCCGGGCGGGCGCAGACCAGCCCGGCCTTCGGTCCGGTGAGCACGCCTTCCACGGCCGCGCCCGCCGATGACATGCCGCTGGCCGACTACCTCGGCCTGCTGCGGCAGATCGCCCCGGCCGCCGAGCAGGGAGCCCGCACCTACCTCGCCGCCGCGCAACTGCGCTGCGGCCGCGCGCCGACCACGACCGAGCTGCGGCAGGCCCTGTCCGAGGGTGACGGCCACCCGGCGCTGATGGGGCTGATTCGCGCCGCCCACCAGCAAAACAAGGCGGCGCGGGACCGGTGGATCGCACAGATCCCGTGCCCGCGGGGAGCTGCGCGATGAAGCGCACCGCCTCTTTCGCCATCGCCCTGCTGGCCGGGACCGGCCTGCCCACGCTCGCCACCGACCTCGGCACCCTGGGGCCGACCTACGAGATCGCCGAGCCCCACCTTCTTCGCATGATCGAGGAGCGCCTGCGGGACAAGGAACGCTCGGGCGAACTGGCCCGCATCGAGCAAGAGGCGCGCGCCCGCGGCACCGACATCGTCAGGAATCCCGTGCCGGTAGCCAGCGTGCGGACCACCGCCACGCCGCGCACCTTTTACTTCAACCCCACTTACACGCTCGACCGCAACCTCCTGGGCGCCCAGGGCGAGCTGCTGTTCGCCGCGGGCACAAAGGCCAATCCGCTGGACATCGTGTCCCTCTCGCGCCACCTGCTGTTCTTCGACGCACGCGACAGCCGCCAAGTCCGCCGCGCACGCGAGCTGATGACGCACTACCAGGGCAAGGTGAAGCCGATCCTGACCGGCGGCTCCTACCTGGATCTCATGAAGTCCTGGCGCGTCCCCGTCTACTACGACCAGCAGGGGATGCTCACGCGGCGCCTGGGCATCACACAGGTGCCCGCCCTCGTCTCGCAGGAGGGCAAGCGGCTGCGCATCGACGAAATGGAGGTGACGCAATGAAGCGCCCCTGGTTCACCTCCTTGCTCCGATGGCTGTCCGGACTGGCCCTGGCTGCAGGCGGCGCTGCCGCAGGCGCGACCACCTGCACCGGCAAGTTCCCCAACCCCATCACGGACATCTGCTGGAGCTGCATCCTGCCGCTGAGCATCGGCAGCGCCCGCATCGGCGACTTCGGTTCGCAGGAAGACATCGAAAACCCCGGCAGCCCGCTGTGCACCTGCGGCGTCAACCCGGTGATCGGCCTGTCGGTCGGCTTCTGGGAGCCGGCCCGGCACGTCGAGGCCGTGCGCAAGCCCTTCTGCCTGACCTCGCTCGGCGGCATCGACCTCAATCCCGGCATCCCGGCACCCGAGGCCGCGCGATTCACACGGTCCGAGGGCGATGGCGATGGTGGCAGTTTCTACCAGGCCCATTTCTACGTGAACCCCGTCCTCTACTACCTGGAGGTGGTCACCGATTTCCCCTGCCTGGAAAAGGGCAGCTTCGACCTGGCCTACCTCACGGAGGTCGACCCGCTCTGGGCCGACGACGAACTCACGCTGATCATCAACCCGGACGCCGTGCTGTTCGCCAATCCGGTGGCCATCGCGGCCTGCGCTGCCGACTGCGTGGCGGCCTCGCTTGGCTTCGGGATCCGGGAGATGTTCTGGTGCGCCGGCTGCCAGGGCGGCCTTTATCCCATGAACGGCCATGTTCCGTACCACTTGGGCGGCGTGCGCACCGCCGCGCTGATGGCACAGCGGCTGACGGCCAAGATGCACCGCGAGCTGATCGCCTGGGGCTGGCACGGCACACCCGGCCTGTGCGGACCGTACTTCCTGCCCGTCATGGACAAGGCCGCCTACAAGACCCAGCTCACCCATCCAATCCCGGCCACGTCAAAGGAAACCGGCAAGTGCTGCCGGCCTTTCGGCCGCCAGACCGTCACCTGGAGCGCTGGCAAGGAGTACCCGGTACGAGGCGAGGACTTCAGCTTCATCTTGTTCAGAAAGAGGAACTGCTGTGTGGGCTACTGACCTTCTCTCGCGACACCGGATCGCCTCGGCCTTGGCGCTGGCGCTGCACGCGACGGCGGCAACGGCCGCCGGACCCGACATCACCGAGGCCGACCTCGAGCGCGTGGGCCGCGAGCAGCCCACCGTCACCGAGCAGGACATCGAGCAGGCGCGGCGCAGGCATCGCGAGCCGGGCGAGGCCGAGCTGAAAGCGGCACCCGTGCCGTCGGCGCCGGCCATCGAGGCCCTGCCCCAGCCGGCGACGCGCACGCCGATAGACCTCGAAGCGCTGGCGCGAGGCTACGCCTCGCAGGTCGACGCGATGCAGGCCGCCGAAGGGCTGGCGCGCGGGCCGGGCCTGTTCGTCTTCGTGAGCCTGTCGATGCCACGGCCCGCCCTGCAGCGCCTGATCGATCAGGCCGCGCGCGCCCGCGCCTCGGTCATCCTACGCGGCCTCGTCAAGGGATCGCTGCGCGAGACCGTGGCGCAACTGCAGCCGCTCATCGGTACGCGCCAGGTGGCGGTGCAGATCGACCCCCCGGCATTCGACCGTTTTTCCATCGTGCGCGTGCCCAGTTTCGTGCTCGTGCGCGACGGCACGCGGCCGGTGTCCTGCGCCAGCGGTACCTGCGCGCCACCCGAGGCCTTCCTGCGCACGGCGGGCGACGTGAGCCTGGACTACGCGCTGGAGCACATGGTGCGCACCGCCCCGGCGTTCCAGGGCGATGCCGCGGGTTTCCTGCAACGGCTGAAGGAGTAGGAGCCCGCCATGCGCCCCGCCCTCGTCCTCCTCCTGCGCCGTGCCGTGGTCTGGCTCACGCTGGCCTGCTTCGTCACGACGCAGACGGTCGCGCAAACCGGTCCGCATGCCGAGGGCACAGCCGCGGGCCAGGCCGCCAACCCGGTGATCCGCGGTACGATCAACGCCCCCGACGCATCGGCGGTGGTGCCGGGCTACACCACGACGCCGCCCGAGCGCGGCTACTACGGCCAGCCCAACCTCTCGGGCCAGACCAGCGCCCGGCTCGCGGCCTGCGCGACCACCCCGAACGATCCTGTGTGCCAGGCGCTGCTGGGCGCGCGGGCCTCGGCCAACACACCGCGCGAGCCCGTCTCGCCCTACGACCCGGCTGTCCTCGACGCGCGCCGCGTGGCGGCCAACCCCTCGACGGCCCTGGAGGACATCGCGAGCTACTACAGCGGCTGCCAGGTGGAGACCGTGGCCACGCCCGCGACGGAGACCCGCGTGTGCCGGCAGTACAGCGGCGCGACTGCCCAGTCGTGCGCCCGCACGCTGTCGGTATCGATCTCGCGCACCAGCAGTTGCCCGCCGGGCGAGTGGTTCGCCCAGGCGGCCTCCGGCAGCGTCGCACTGGGCGTGCAGTGCAAGCCCGACCAGCCGGCCTCGGGCCAGCGCTTCCGGGTGACCAGCGCCGGTGTGCCGGTGGTCTTCTTCGACGTCGATGTGGGCTCGGGACTGGTGTTCCCGCAGATGGTGGCCCCCTTGCCCAACCCCGCCTGGCCGCCGGGCGGCCAGAACGGTGTCTGGGTCGTCAACAACCGCTGTGATGGCGATGCCTGCCGGCTGACCGGCTTCATCGCGCAGGAGTACCGCCAGGTCTGCACGGGCGGCGGGGGCGACTCGGGGGACATGAATTGCACCAACGAGCGGCCGTTCCTGGAGGTGTATGGCGCCTGCCCTTCGGGCACGCAGAGCGGCGACCGCATCGCGCACACGACCGGCTCGGGCGGTGATGCCGGCGACATCCAGACCACCTACCTCGACGAGGGCCGCTGCTATGCCCCCAGCACCGACCCGAACGACGCGCCGGGCCAGGACGTCACGGGCACCTATTCGGCCTCTTACTGGCGGTTTGGCAGCAACCGCCCCATCGTGGGCTTCCGGCTGAACGCGTTGTACGGCCCGATCTCGCAGATGACGCTGAGCTTCGAGCGGCCCCACACCACGGTGACCGAGTCGGACCAATGGGATGAGCAGTGCCCCGCACTCGACAGCGACGGCCGCTGCGCCGTCACCGGCGCGGCGCGCTGCGCCGACGGGCCGGCCACCAAGGTGATCGACGGGGCTTCGGTCACACGCGCGTGCTGGCGCTACGAGACCTCGCTCTCCTGCCAGTACGGGACGCCCACCGACGAGTGCGCGCCACTGGCCGCGGCAGGCTGCACGCCATCGGGAACCGTCTGCCGCCAGATGAACCCGGCCACGGGCACCTGCGAAATCGCGGAGAACACCTACAGCTGCCCGGTGGCCCCGGGCTCGGCGGTGACGGCGCGCAACTGCCCGATCGACGTCTTCTGCATCGCGGGCAGCTGCTTCAATACCACGTACACCAACGACGCCGACTTCGCGAGGGCCATGTCCTTCCTGGAAGCGGGACGCGAGGCAGGGGTCTACCTCGATACGGACAACCTCCAGGTATTCCGGGGCGAAGCCAACCGCTGCCGCGACCGCCTGCTCAACAACTGCTGCATGTCGGACGCCTCGGGCCGGGGCATGAGCAACCAGAGTCTATTCGGGGTGGGTTCGCGACTGGTTTTCGATGTGTTGATGAATTCCGGCAACCGCGACTTCCTCTACCACGGAATGCAGGCGCTGCTGATGAGCGGCGGATTCTCAGGCAGCTTTACCACCTATGGCGTCACGGTGGCTATCAATGGCACGGCCCTGCCTGCCGGCTCGTCGGTGCTCTATGCCGGAGAGAGCGTGGTGGTGGCCTTCGACCCATGGAGCCTGGTCATCGCGATCGTCATCTACGTGGTGATGTCTGCGATCTCCTGCGACGAAGAGGAAGGCAAGCTGGCGATGAAGGAAGGCGCACGGCTGTGCCATACGGTCGGCACCTACTGCTCATCCTGCATCCGCATCCTGGGCAAATGCGTCTCCTGCATCACGCACACCACGACCAAGTGCTGCTTCAACTCGGCCCTGGCCAGGATCATCAATGAGCAGGGTCGGCTGCAGGTCGCGAAGTGGTGGGGCACGGCCGAAGCGCCGGACTGTTCGGGCTTCACGATCGCGCAGTTGCAGAGCCTGAACTTCGCGCAGATGGATCTCACCGAGTTCTACGCGTCGATCGTGCCAAACCTGCCTAGCGCAGGAGCGATGCAAGGCGGCGCCGTCGGTCGCGCGAGCAACTGCTACTACGGCGAAGGAAGATGCCAATGAAGAATACCGCCACCCGCGCCAGATCCCGCTTCGCAGGTATCGTCCTGATCCTCCTTCTCGCCACGCGAGCGCATGCCGAGCCGATCCGCACGCCCGTGACCGATGCACGGCCCGTCCTGCTGGCGGCCTTGCAGTCCACGGACGGGGCAGCCCACGGCGTACTCATCGGCAAAGTGGCGGATGCGATCACCCGGCATTTCCAGGCCACCTCGCCGATCTATATCGATGTGTCCACCGTGAAGCGCTACCGGGAGACGGGCTGCAGCCGACTCAAGGTGCTCTTCTGGCAGGCGGGCTTAAAGCTGCCCGACGTTGCGGTGCCGCGCAAGCAGACCATCGAATTCGGTATCAACTACTGCCTCGACGGCCTGCCGCCGAAGTCGCTGCTGTGAGGACGCCATGATGAGCTGCCCCACTTACGCGTACCTGCGGTTGTTGCCGATCCTGGCACTGGCAATGGCGCTGGTCACGGCCGCGGCCCAGGAAGCAGCCCCTGCCGCTGGGCAGGTCGAGCCCCGCCCCTACTGGTCCGACCGCTGGCGCGGCTGGCACTTCTACGAAGACCCTCCGCTGGAGGAGCCCGCGCCGCCACGCGCGCAGGCCGTCCCGGCAAGGCCAACCAAACCGGCAGATCCGCCCCGCCCGCCCGAGCTGGTGGAATTCGAGCGGCTGCAAAAGTCCCTCGAAGACCTGCGCAACATCGCGATCATGCGACCGACCGAGTCCAACGTGCGGCGCTACATGGAGCTGGAGATGCAGGTGGTGAACCGCGCCTCCTACTTCGCCGACGTGGCGCAGCGCGTGGCCTGGGCCACGCCCGAGCTTGATCCGACATTGCAGGGCCGGCCCGTCAACGCCCAGGCGCTGGAGGTCTTCGAGCGCCAGCAGCGGACCGACCGCTCCGCCTCGGTCGCCGAGCTGGGCCGCGACCACGTGCTCATCTTCTTCTATCGCAGCGACTGCCCCTACTGCCACGCCTTCGCGCCCACCCTGCAGGCATTCGAGGCGCGCCACGGCATCCAGGTCGTACCCGTGAGCGTGGACGGCGGCCCGATGCCGGGCTTCCCGCGCGCCCGCCCCGACAACGGCATCGCCACGGCTCTGCAGGTGACCCAGGTGCCGGCCGTTTTCCTGGCCCAGCCCACCACCGGAAAGATCACCCCGATCGGATCCGGCGTGCTCTCCGAGTCGCAGCTGCTCGAGCGCATCGCCATCGTCTCCTCGCCCACCGGCGAGGCCATGCTGCCCGGCGCGACCCAGCACCTGGCCCTGCCCTAGGAGGTTTCCATGTCCCGTCCCTCCCGCCCTGTCCGTGCTCGCAAGGCCGTCGCGCTGGCCGCGGCCCTGGTCGTGCTATCCGCCACGCTGCCCGCCCGCGCCGACCTCAACAGCGAGGTCAATGACATGTTCAACAACCTGGGCGCCATCGGCAACTACACCGCACCGGGAGCATTTCGCGGGCAGACCTACAACACCTACACCGGCGGCTCGCTCATGATGCGATCGCCCAACAAGGTCTATCAGCTCGCGGCGATCCAGTTTCCGAGCGTGAAGGCGGGCTGCGGCGGGATCGACGTGTTCGGCGGCTCGTTCTCGCACATCTCCGCACAGGAGTTCAAAAACCTCTTGCGCAACATCACGGCCGCGCTGCCCGGCATTGCGTTCCAGCTCGCGCTCGAGGCCGTGTCCCCACTCCTCGGGGGCCTGACCAAGTGGGCGAAGGGGCTGGAGACCTGGATCAACAATGCCCGCATCAATTCTTGCGAGACCGCGAAGGCGATCGTCAGCAGCGCGGCCGAGGCTGTGGGCTACAGCTCGCAGGAAACCTGCTCGGACCTGGCGATGGAGATGGGCCTTGAGAGCGACCGCGACGCTGCCCGCCGCCGTTGCTCGACCGACCGGCCCAGCATCCTGTCTTCTGCCCGCTCATCGGGCGATGCCAATGTGCGCAACAAGGCGCCTTTCGTGGGCAACCTGACCTGGAAGGCGCTGCAGTACACCGGCTCCTCCCTCGACGACGCAGGGCGTGAATTGATCATGAGCATGGTCGGCACCGTCATCTATTACCCCGAGGAATCGGGACGCGACCCGGAGCCGATCGCACCGACCCTGACGTCGATCAGCCAGTTGCTCTACGGCCAGGCCGCCGGATCGGGCAACAACGTCATCCAGCACCTGCTGCGCTGCAACGACTATTCGACCTGCGACGTCGTCTCGACCAACACCGCCTACGACCACGTGCCCTTCACGGCGCGCGTGGAGACCATGATGCGCTCGATCGCCGACCGCATCGCCACCCGCACGGCCATCCCCAACAATTCCGCCGAGGTCGGCTTCGTCAACCAGACCACCGAGCCGGTCTACAAGATGCTCTCGGTGGGCACCAGCATCCCGGGCTCGGGTCTGGCCGACAGCCTGATCGGCCAGTACCGCGACGTGATCGCGGCGGACTACGCCCACGTCTTTCTCGAAAGGAACCTGCGCCTGGGCATGGCGGCCCTGGCGAAGGACTACACGCTGCAGCAGACGCAGCGCGACCAGGCCAACCAGATCCGCCAGCGCGCCCAGGCCATCCTGCTGCAGATCTCCCAGGAGAAGAACCTCCTGTATGCGAAGGTCGGTTCCTACCGCGCCGTCGCCAGCCACCTGGAGCAGTTGGAGCGCCAGTTGCGCTCGAGCATGCCCCAGCATGTGATGGACATGCTGGGCCAGCAGGCGGCCCACCTGTCGCGTTGACGCCGATGGTAGGGCACGACCATGTGGGAGATCTACGCCTACCAGAACGCGGACAGCCTGTTCGGAGTATTCAACGCGTCCGCCGCGATTCACGCCTCCGGCGACTACGCCTCAGCCGTCGCGGCGGTGGCCTTCTGCGGCTTCGTCGCCGCGCTCATCGCCTACGCGTTTGCCCCTGAAAAGCTCCAAGGCTGGAAGTGGCTCGCCTCCGTGGTGCTGGTCTTCGGCATCCTGATTGTGCCCAAGGTCACCGTGGGCATCGTCGACAAGACCGGCGGCTCGCCGGTCAAGGTCGTGGACAACGTGCCCTTCGGGGTGGCGCTGCTGGGCAGCCTGACCAGCACCATCGGACACACGCTCACCGGGCTATTCGAGACCGCCTTCCAGGTGATCCCTGGAGCGGGGGCCTTGCCTTCGGAGCTCTCCTACCAGCAGAACGGTTTGATGTTCGGCAACCGCCTCGTCAGGGAGACCGGCAACGTGGTGTTCCAGGATCCCGCCTTCCGCACGGACCTCGTGAACTTCATTCACAACTGCGCGATGTACGACCTGATCGACGGCTCGCTCGATCCGGCCACATTCTCCGCCTCCAACGATGTCTGGCCGCTGATGGCCTCACCCAACCCTGCGCGATTCAGCACGCTCACGGGCGCAGGCGGAGCCGTGGGCGTGGACACCTGCCCGAACGTGTACCAGAGCCTCAATGGTCGGCTGCCGGCACAGTTGCAGCGCATCCAGAGGCGCCTGGCCTTCCAGCTTAACCCGACGCTGCCCGGCACCGCGGCGGCAGCCGCGATCGCAGGCCAGATCCAGCAGGCCTACCTCAAGAACAGCATCGCCAACGCATCGGCCACTGCCGCGGACATCATCCGGCAAAACGCGATGCTCAACGCGCTGGAGGACACCGGCAAGATCGTCGGGCAGAAGGTCAACGACCCGGCCTCCATGGTGCTGGCCGTGGGGCGGGCCCAGGCCGTGGCTCAGATGAACGCTTCATGGCTGAACTACGGCAAGGTGGCCGAGCAGGCGCTGCCCGTCTTCCGCAACGTGATCGAAGCGGTCACCTACGCAATGTTCCCGCTGTTCGTGCTCCTGCTGCTGCTCACCAGCGGCCGCGAGACGATGATGGCGTTCAAGGGGTATGCGTCGATCCTGATCTGGATCCAGCTCTGGCCTCCGCTGTACGCCATCCTCAACTACATGGCCTCGATCTACGCGGCCTACGACCTGGCAGCCGCGGCGGACCTGGGCACCGGCACGAAGGCGCTGGCGCTGCAGACGGCCTCGGTGATCTATTCCCGCGCGCTCTCGGGTGAGGCGATCGTGGGGTATCTCGCCATTAGCATTCCCTTTGTAGCCTGGGCCGCACTGAAAAGGATGGAGAACTTCGGCACGGCGCTGGTGGGCGGGCTGTCAGGCTTGCAGGCCATGCTGTCGGGCTCGACTTCGGCGGTCACCGTCGGCAATACGTCGCTGGGCAACGTCTCCATGGACCAGATGCAGCTCGCGCCGAACCGTACCTCGGCATTCATGGGGAGCTGGCAGCACGACCTGAGCGGCAACACCTTCTCGGCGAACGCGCTCACGGGCAGGACGGCGGTGAGCCTGCTGCGCAACCAGGGCTACGCATCGCGGGTCGTGTCGATGCGGGTGTCCGAACAGGACGTGCAGGACGCCAGTCGGCAGGTGGATGCCGCGCGCAGCGAGGCTGTGGCAGCCAGCAGCGAGCGCTCGTCCGTGCTGGCGGAGGCATTCACGAAAGGCGTGGCCAAGTTGCGGTCGTCGCGCAGCAGCAGCGGCTCCACGTCGAGCAGCTTCGAGCAGTTCGGCGAGACGCTCAATCGGCTGGACCAGATTAGCAGGAGCGTCTCGGACACCACGGGCCTGACACAGGCGCAGGTCGCGCGAATAGCGCTGGGGGTCTCTGGCCGACTTGGCGTCAACACCCCCCTCTTCGGTCTACAAGGCAACGCAACAGCTGAGAAGGCCTATGCATCGGGTTTGTCCAAGGCAGAGCAGCAGGCTCTTGCCTCCATGACGAGTGAACAACTTGCCGAGTTCAAGCAGTTCGGCGACCGAGCATCGCAGGACAGGAGCTTCATGAACGTCATAGCGAGCGATGCACGTGAAGCCCAGGACCTCGCCTCACGCCTGTCTTCGACCGCTACACGCTCGGAGCGTGCCGACGCAAGCCTCGCGGAGCGAAGCGCCTTCGCGGAGCGCGTCTCGACAGCGTACGAACGGGGCGAGACGATCTCTATCGACATCGCCCAGGACCCGCACAACCTCGCCATGTTCACCCGCTACGCCGAGCAGTACGGCGGCAACAGCGCCTCCGCGCACGTGCTGATGGAAGCGGAACTGGCCCGACAATCCCTGCGCCCGCATAGCGTGTTCTCGGACGGCACGGCGGTGCCAACGACCTTTGGCGACCTTCAGGCCCATCACCTGCGGAACTCCGGCGATCCGGCACTTGCACCCGACCTCACAGGGCGCCACCAATCGAATCAAGGTGACGTGCGCCGGTTCGGTGGCGGCGCAGCGCCCCCCGCGCCGATGGCGGGTTCGCCTTCATCGGTGCGCAGCACGATTCATCAGGAGGGTCAGCGCATCCGGGCAAGCACTTCGGCCGATCAGGGAGGATTCGACCGAAAAGCCCAGATCACGCAGACACCAGACGGCACCCTAGCTTCCGAGCGTTCCCTGATGAAGCAGACTGGGAAGCAGATCAAAGAAGACGCCGCCCCGATCATCAACGATGCGACTCAAGCCGTTAAGGACGCCTTGAAGAAGTAGATCCGTTAGATGTTCTTGTCGGCGTCGAACATGTGGTTTCCAAGCTCCGGTCGCGGTGGCTTCATGAACGGCATGTGTCCTTCATCGCGCCAGTAGTTGGCCGCGACATCACGGCTTGACGTTCCAAGTCCCCCAGGGATGGGCTCGATTTCTTCTTCGGTTTGGAGTGGAAGGCGACCTTGCCGTTTCCCGATCTGTGACAGCTCACCGCCGATCGCTGCGCCGAACAGCGCGCCCACGGCCATCATGACAACACACAGGCCCCAGTCATCGTTGCGGGCCGACAGGTACCCAGCACCGATGCCCAGCAGCAGGAAGAAGAGGAAGATGGCTTTTCGCATGAGCACCTCCTGACAGTTACCCTATCAGCGGCGACCTTCATGTCAAGACCTCCAAGGGCCTTCCAGCCTCTCACCACACGATATGGTCGGCTGGCGCCGTCGAATGTCCGAGTTCCTCAATCTTCCTGGGAGCCCTGCGAATCCTAGACTGCCGTCTGCGTCTCGCGGACTGCAGCCTCGATCACGTCGAAAGCGACCGTCGGCACACGGTCGGCTAACGCTTGCGCTCTTTGATGGAGATCACCTCGGCGTTGTCCAGGCAGATGACCGCCAGCACGGTGTCACTGCGATGGCTCGCGCGTGCCCCACAGCTTGAGAGCGCTGCCGAACCGCTTGAATCGACTGAGGCACTTGCGCGGGCCGCGAATGGCACAGGTGCCGCGAGCGTGAACGGGCGGATTTCCCGATGACAAATCCTCTTTGTCGCTTTTGGCAATGACGTTTACATTCCCTTCGTATCGGAAATGCAACCAACGGAGGGGCGGATGATGAAGCGGATCTCCAAGGCAGCGGCGGCGGCTGGTCTCTCGCTGCTAGCGAGCGGCTGTGTCACATTCAGCCAGCAGAAGGCGCTCACGGAGAAAGTAAGCCCCGTCATTTCACAACTGCGACAACGTCAGGCCGAGGCGGACGCTGCCCGGATGGCGTTCTACGCAGCCGCGCCCATTCTCAACAGCCAGGTGGACGCCACTGAACTAAATGGCCTGATCAGCGCGCTGTGCGCGCCGCCTCCACCGATTCCGGCAGAAGCGCTCGATGCGCTGGACGCATTCCAGCGACAGCTGACCGTGCTCAGCAAGGAACCCGATGCCAGCTTTTCGGGCTATCAGCAGAGCATCGCCACCACACAGAAGACGCTCAACAGCCTCACTGCACTGGGCGACTACCAGGCCCGGGAAATACAACGCCGGAAGGACACGGCCGAGCAGGAGGCCGATATCGTGAAGCGCGAATTGGACTGCGGCACTGTGATCCGACAGAACTTTGCTGCGGAGATCACTGGGCCTGATTTCGGCACGGATGTCAAGGCATTGGGCTCGGTAGCTGTGATCCAAGCAGTCGGTGCGCTCATCCTCAAGATCGAGCAGATCGCGGACCGCGAGCTTCGCGCTGCCGCGCTACGCCAGTACGTCGCCATCTACAAGGCAGAGGTGGCTGTCGCCTTGGACCAACTCGATTCCAGCACGAGCCAAGGCGCCATCGCCAACGATCCGGAGCTGCGCAAGTCAAAAGTACCACCGGGTGCGCGCAGCGCCTACTCCCGTATGCTGCGCGAGCACCTTCAATACCTTGAGCGCAAGGCCTTGCTACTGCTACGCGATGCACGAAACCCGGCCTTGCCCCGCACTCTCAACCTGCAGGCCGCAGACGCGTTCGCCGAGACCGCAGCAGCGCACGCCAAGGTGCTGGGCGCTCTCACGATCGCCGACCGGACTCTAGCCAGCTTGCGCACTTGGTACTGGACCTACACGCGGGCTATCGAGGCCGGTCCGTCAAGCCCCAGCGAGTTGGTTGACGCGCTGTTCGCTGCCACCAAGGATCTGAGCGCATTGGACAGTTTGTATGGCTCCTTCGACAAGGCCCGCAACCAATAGGAGGCGGCTGTTCCTCGGCCTCGCTGTGGCGGGCTGCGGCGGCCTCGCCCTCGCGGCCGCTTGGCAGGAAGGCACCAAGCCCTATATCTACAAGGGCTTCAAGCCCGATCCATCGCTGGAGCTATCCTGGCAAGTGGCAATCGTGCTGCGCAAGACCCCCGATGCAATCCGCTGCGGAGGCGCGGTCATTGCATCGCGCTGGGTTCTCACCGCCGCCCACTGCTCTGATGGCATCGACGCCTCCGACGTCCGCGTCATCGCCAATACGCGGAATCTCAAAGATCCGGCGCGAACCGTGCGCCGGGTCAACGAACTCGAGACCTACTACCACCAGGGACTGGAATACAGCGCCTCGTCCCGGCGCTTCGACGCCGCGCTGCTCAAGCTCGACCAGCCCATCGCGGCAAAACCGCTGGAACTCGCCTCCGCGGCCGAAGCGTCACTGGACGCCGTAGGAGCGAAGGCCCAGGTCTTCGGCTGGGGTATCACGGAATCGGGGGTGTTTTCCACCGACTTGCTGGCAGCGAACGTCACCATCCATCCCGGCGCGACATGCCAAGCATCGGGTCCTGGGATACCTCCGCTGGCGGACACGCTGATGATCTGTGCAGGGGGGAACGTCGAGGACGCATGCAGCGGCGACAGCGGGGGACCGCTCGTGGCTGAGCTGGGCGGCCGACAGTTCGTGATCGGCATCGTCAGCCGCGGCGTCGACTGCGCGAAGCATCAGGGAGCCGGCATCTACACGCGAGTTCGCGCCCTGAGCACTTGGATCTCCACAATGCGCGCCAAGCACGCCGATCCCGGAGAAATCGAGCAGCGCTAAAGGTGAGACGCTTCTTACCAGGCCAATGCAACGCGCAAGAACGAAACCGGACACGGGGCACGTAACCAGTTCGCCAGCCCATCCAGCGCAAAACCCTCTACAGCATGCAGGGAATACGTGTGCGCTTCGGGTTTCTGCACCCATCTATGTCGCAAGGGAAGCCCATCCCGTCCCAGAACTGGTGGACCCCTGGGTGGACCCCTGGCTGCCGAACAAAGAAAAAGGGCTCCTAACTTGATAGCTAGGAGCCCTTATCGTTATTGGTCGGCGTGGCGGGATTCGAACTCGCGACCCCTTGCACCCCATGCAAGTGCGCTACCAGGCTGCGCTACACGCCGACAAGACTTGTATTCTATAGCGAAAAATCAGCACTAAAAAAGAAGTGCGCGAATTTCTTCCAATTCTTTTCTGAGCCGCGCAGGGTCGAGAGGCACAGCGTGCGGCCCATCGCCCTCCACGGACTGCGCGCCAGGCTCCCCGTGCAATGCCTGCTCGTCATCGGGCCCGGGCAGCGAAGCGCCACGCAAACCCTTGTCCGCATGCGTCAGCTCCTGCAACCGGTTGCGCGCGCCACTGATGGTGAAGCCCTGGTCGTACAGCAGGTCGCGGATGCGGCGGATCATCAGCACCTCGTGGTGCTGGTAATAGCGCCGGTTGCCACGCCGCTTCACGGGCCTCAGCTGCGTGAACTCCTGCTCCCAGTAGCGCAAGACATGGGGCTTGACACCGCACAGATCGGCCACCTCACCAATCGTGAAGTAGCGCTTGGCCGGGAT
This sequence comes from Alicycliphilus denitrificans K601, assembly GCF_000204645.1. Taxonomy (NCBI): domain Bacteria; kingdom Pseudomonadati; phylum Pseudomonadota; class Betaproteobacteria; order Burkholderiales; family Comamonadaceae; genus Alicycliphilus; species Alicycliphilus denitrificans. The sequence continues at coordinate 2,952,667 of NC_015422.1, forward strand.
GGGGGGCAGCTGGGTGCTCATGGGATCTGCGTGAATGAGCGGAAACCCTCAAGGGTACTGCAGGCGCCCCGAGTCCACCAGGGACCGGGGGGCTGCAAACGCAAGACAGTGTCAACGGCCTCAGGCCTCTTTGGAGCGGCCCTGGATCTGCTCCTTGAGCTTGCTGCTGGCATGGAACGTCACCACACGCCGCGCCTCGATGGGGATCGTCTCGCCCGTGCGCGGGTTGCGCCCGGGCCGCGGGGCCTTGGTGCGGATCTGGAAATTGCCGAAGCCCGAGAGCTTCACGTCCTGGCCATCGACCAGGCTTTGCACGATCAGGTCGAAGAACGCGTCCACCATGTCCTTGGACTCGCGCTTGTTCAGGCCTATGTGCTCGAACAGCAGGTCCGCCAGCTGCGCCTTGGTCAGAGCCGGGGACTCCAGGCTCTCCACCGCGAATTCGATCGCGCCGGTTTCCATTCCCGATGTCATCGCAACCTCGCTCCCGTCTGTTGGGCCAGCGCCTGCAGCACGGTCTGCACGGCGGCGTCGATTTCCGTATCTGTCAGCGCGGCGCTGTCGCTGCCCAGCGTCAGGCGCATGGCCAGGCTCTTTTCGCCCTGGGCCAGCGCGCCCGCCGGCGCGCTCTCGCCCGCGCGCGGCGGCTGGGGCCGGAACACGTCGAACAGCACGGCCGAGCGCAGCAGCTCGCCCGGCAGGGCGGCGGCGATGGCGCCCATCACCTCGTCATGGGTGACGCGCTCGGCCACGACCACGGCGATGTCGCGCTCCACGAACTGGCGCTTGGCCACGGCGCGGAAGGCCGGCACCTTGCGCTGCAGCACGGCATCGAGTTCGAGCTCGAACATCACCGGCGCCGCGGGTAGTTCCCAGGACTGGCGCCACTGCGGGTGCAGCTCGCCGACGAAGCCGATGGCCTTGCCGTCGAGCAGCACGCGCGCGCAGCGGCCTGGGTGCAGCGCGGGGTGCGTGGCCGGCTCGAACGTGGGGCGCAGCGGGGCCAGCAGCGCCTCCACGTCGCCCTTGGCGTCGTAGAAGTCCACGGCTTTGTCCTTGCGGCCCCATTGCAGCGCGTCGGCCGCGCCATGGGCCAGGCCCGCCACGCGCATGGGCTGGGCATAGCCCTCCACGCTGCTGTCGCTGCCCTGCACGCCGGCATCGCGCAGGAACACGCGGCCAAGCTCGAACACGCGCACGCGGCCGGCCTTGCGGTCCAGGTTGAACTTGAGCACCTGCAGCAGCGAGCCCAGCAGCGACGAGCGCATCACGCTCAGCTGGCTGGCGATGGGGTTGAGCAGCCTGATGGGCGCGGCGTTGCCGGCCAGCTCCGTCTCCCAGCGCTCTTCGACAAAGCTGAAGTTGATGGTCTCCTGGTAGCCCAGGGCCGCGAGCTCGCGGCGCACGGCGAAGCTGCTGCGGCGCGACTCGGCGCGCAGCTTCGGCGTGATGGGAGCAAGCGGCGGGTTCGTGGGCAGGTTGTTGTAGCCCACCACGCGCGCGACTTCCTCGATCAGGTCTTCCTCCAGGCGCAGGTCGAAGCGGAAGGACGGCGGCAGCACGGTCACCGCACCCTCCTCCTCCCGCACCGACAGGCCCAGGCGCCTGAGCGCATCCGCGCATTGCACCTGCGTGAGCGGCATGCCGATGACCTTGGCCGCGCGCGCCACGCGCATGCGCACGGCGTTCTGCGCGGGCATGTTCACGCGCTGGTCGTCGATGGGGCCCAGGGCCGTCTCGGGCGTGCCGCAGATCTCGACGATGAGCTGCGTGATGCGCTCGATGTGCTCCACGGTGAGCTCGGGGTCCACGCCGCGCTCGAAGCGGTGGCCCGCGTCGGTCGCGAAGTTGTAGCGGCGCGAGCGGCCGGCCACGGCCTCGGGCCACCAGAAGGCGGCCTCCACGTAGACGTTGCGCGTGTCGTCGGAGACGGCCGTGGCGTCGCCGCCCATGATGCCGGCGAGCGATTCCACTTCGCGCTCGTCGGCGATCACGCCGACTTTCTCGTCGACGGTGATGGTGTTGCCGTTGAGCAGCTTGAGCTGCTCGCCCGCCCTGCCCCAGCGCACGTCGAGGCCGCCATGGATCTTGTCCAGGTCGAAGATGTGGGACGGCCGGCCGAATTCGAACATCACGTAGTTGGAGATGTCCACGAGCGGCGCCACGCTGCGCTGGCCACAGCGCGCGAGGCGATCGACTATCCACTGCGGCGTCTGCGCGCGCGGGTTGACGCCCCGCACCACGCGGCCCGAGAAGCGCCCGCACAGGTCGGGCGCGCTCACGCGCACGGGCAGGCGGTCGTCGATGGCGGCGGCGGCCTCGGGGAACTGCAGCGCCTTGAGCGGCGCGCCCGTGAGCGCGGACACTTCGCGCGCGACGCCGTACACGCTCAGGCAATGCGCGAGGTTGGGCGTGAGCTTGAGCGTGAACAGCGTGTCGTCGAGCTTCAGGTACTCGCGAATGTCCTGGCCCAGCGGCGCGTCGGCGGGCAGCTCCAGCAGGCCGCCGTGGTCCTCGGACAGTTTCAGCTCTCGCGCCGAGCACAGCATGCCGTGGCTCTCCACGCCGCGCAGCTTGCCCACCTTGATGAGGAAGGGTTTGCCGTCCTCGCCCGGAGGCAGCTCGGCGCCCACCATGGCGCATGGCACGCGGATGCCCGCGCGCGCGTTGGGCGCGCCGCAGACGATGTTGAGCAGCTCGGGCTGGCCCACGTCCACCTGGCACACGCGCAGGCGATCGGCGTTGGGGTGCTGCGCGGCCTCCTTGATCTCGCCGACGACTATTCTTCTGAACGGCGGGGCGACGGGCTGGAGCTCCTCGACCTCCAGCCCCGCCATCGTCAGGGTATCGGCCAGTTCTTGGGTGGTCAAAGGCGGGTTGCAGAACTCTCGCAACCAGGATTCAGGGAATTGCATAGTCAGACTTCTTTGGCGTGCTCTTTTAAAGTGAGCTGCTGGCGCTTGCCATTCCATAGTTTCAATATCAAAACGATCTGAAACCCTTTGCCGGCAAGCGCTGGCAGCTCCTCTTTTCGTGCGTTACTGGAACTGCGACAGGAAGCGGATGTCGCCGTCGAAGAACAGGCGCAAATCGTTCACGCCATAGCGCAGCATGGTCAGCCGGTCCGGCCCCATGCCGAAGGCGAAGCCGATGAAGCGCTCGGGGTCCAGCCCCATGTTGCGCACCACGTTGGGGTGCACCTGGCCGCTGCCCGCCACCTCCAGCCAGCGGCCGGCCAGCGGGCCGCTCTGGAACTGGATGTCGATCTCGGCGCTGGGCTCGGTGAACGGGAAGAAGCTGGGCCGGAAGCGCAGCACGAGGTCATCGCTCTCGAAGAAGGTCCTGCAGAAGGCCGTGAACACGACCTTCAGGTCCTTGAAGCTCACGTTCTCGCCGATCCACAGGCCCTCGCACTGGTGGAACATGGGCGAGTGCGTGGCGTCGCTGTCCACGCGGTAGGTGCGGCCCGGCGCGATCACGCGGATCTCGGGCATGGGCTGGCCCGCGTCGATCAGGTGGCGGTATTTCTTGACGTGCTGCACCGCGTAGCGCACCTGCATGGGGCTGGTGTGCGTGCGCAGCAGGTGGGGCGCCTCGCTCGTGCCGCCTTCCACGTAGAAAGTGTCGTGCATGGAGCGCGCCGGATGGTCCTCGGGCGTATTGAGGGCCGTGAAGTTGAACCAGTCGGTCTCGATCTCGGGGCCGTCGGCCACGTCGAAGCCCATGGAGCCGAAGATGCCCTCGATGCGCTCGAGCGTGAGCGACACCGGGTGCAGCCCGCCGCGCCCCTGCCTGCGGCCGGGCAGCGTCACGTCCAGCGCCTCGGCCTTGAGCTGGCGTTCCAGCTCCGCATCGGCCAGCGCCTGGCGACGCGCCGCGAGCAGCGCCTCCACCGCCTGCTTGGCCACGTTGATCGCGGCGCCGCGCGTCTTCTTCTCCTCGGGCGAGAGCTGCGCCATGCCCTTCATCAGCTCGGTCAGGCGGCCCGACTTGCCCAGGAACTGCGCCTTGGCGTTCTCCAGCTCGGCGGGGGTTGCGGAGCGCGCGAACGACTCGCGCGCGCTTTCGACCAAGGAATCCAACTCGTTCATATCGACTCTTGAAAAGAAACAAGGGCTAGCGCCTTCTCAAGCCCTAGCCCTTGTTGTTTGCGCGCTGAAAGCTATGAAGAACATAGCTGACAGTCGTGAACTCAAGCGGCCAGCTTGGCCTTGACTTGCTCCACGATGCTGCCGAAGGCAGCCTTGTCATGCACCGCGAGGTCGGCCAGCATCTTGCGGTCGATCTCGATGGACGCCTTCTTCAGGCCGTTGGCGAACTGGCTGTAGGTCAGGCCCAGTTCACGGGCAGCGGCGTTGATACGGGCGATCCACAGCTGGCGGAACACGCGCTTCTTGGTACGGCGGTCACGGTAGGCATATTGCCCGGCCTTCATCACCGCCTGCTTGGCGATGCGGAAGACGTTGCCGCGGCGGCCGCGGAAACCCTTGGCCAGGGCGAGAACCTTCTTGTGACGGGCGCGGGCCGTAACACCACGTTTGACGCGAGGCATGTGCTTTCTCCTTGTTCGTCAGTTGATTACAGGCCTGCGAAAGGCAGCATCTGTGCCATGTGACCCATGTTGGTCTCATGCACGGCCACTGCACCACGCAACTGGCGCTTGTTCTTGGTGGTCTTCTTGGTCAGGATGTGACGCTTGAAGGCTTGACCGCGCTTGACGGTGCCACCCGGACGAACGCGAAAACGCTTCTTCGCGCTGCTCTTGGTCTTCATTTTGGGCATGTGAATGCTCCTGTTGCTTGTGCTCGTGAGGCGTTTGCACACCGCTGTGCAACCTTGTTGGCCCCGAGCCACTTTTTCAAACGGCGGGGGCTTTCGCCCTGCCGTGCGGCCATGCTCTCGCACGGCCTATCGGCTGGCGTCCGCCTTGCGGCGGGCGCCGGCCAAATCCTCTCGCCTACGCTGCAGTCGCCGCTGCATCCGCCGCGGGCTTGGCCCCGGGCTTCTTGCGCGCCGGCGCGATCATCATGATCATCTGGCGGCCTTCGAGCTTGGGGAACTGCTCCACCTGGATGCTGTCGGCCAGCTCGTCGCGCAGGCGGTTGAGCAGGGCCAGGCCCAGTTCCTGGTGCGTGATCTCGCGGCCGCGAAAGCGCAGCGTGACCTTCACCTTGTCGCCATCGGCCAGGAAGCGGCGGATGTTGCGCAGCTTGATGTTGTAGTCGCCATCGTCCGTACCGGGGCGGAACTTGACTTCCTTGATGTCGATGACCGTCTGCTTGGCCTTGGCCTCGGCAGCCTTCTTCTGTTCCTGGTACTTGAACTTGCCGTAGTCCATCAACCGGCACACCGGCGGGTTGGCCGTGGCGGCGATCTCCACCAGGTCCACGTCCAATTCGCCCGCCATGCGCAGAGCCTCTTGCAGGCTGACGATGCCCAGGGGTTCGTTGTCAGGGCCGGACAGGCGCACTTCGGGCGCCATGATTTCCCGGTTCAGGCGGTGCTTGCGCTCCTCGCGCTGGCGACGGTCACGAAATTCAGTAGCGATGGTTCTCACCTTCAATCAAAAATGCTACGAAAAGCGTAGCTGCTCACGCACCACCTGTGCGCTCTCAGGCCAGTTTTGACTCAAAAATCAGGCTTTGGAGGCGATGTCCCGTGCGATCAGTTCGACAAAGGCGTCGAGGGACATCACACCCAGGTCTTTATTGCCCCGGGCGCGCACTGCGACGGCTCCGGCCGCCTTTTCCTTGTCGCCCGCGACCAGGATATAGGGCAGCTTTTGCAACGCATGCTCGCGTATTTTATACGTAATCTTTTCGTTACGCAGATCCTGGACCACCCTAAGATCTTGATGCGGCAGCGCTTTCTGCAGCTTTGCGGCAATTTCGCGACAGTAGTCGCTCTGCGCGTCGGTGATGTTGAGCACCGCCACCTGCACCGGCGCCAGCCACACCGGCAGCGCGCCCGCGTGCTGCTCGATCAGGATGCCGATGAAGCGCTCGAGCGAACCGACGATGGCCCGGTGCAGCATCACCGGGCGGTGGCGGCCGCCGTCCTCGCCCACGTATTCGGCGTCCAGCCGCTCGGGCATCGAGAAATCCACCTGGATGGTGCCGCACTGCCAGTGGCGGCCGATCGCGTCCTTGAGCGTGTACTCGATCTTGGGGCCGTAGAACGCGCCCTCGCCGGGCGAGATCTCGAAGTCGCAGCCCGAGGCCTTCAGGCTCTCGATGAGCGCCGCCTCGGCCTTGTCCCAGATCTCGTCCGAACCGATGCGCGCGTCGGGCCGCGTGGCGACCTTGTAGACGATGTCGGTGAAGCCGAAGTCCTGGTAGACCCTCTGCAGGAGCCGCGTGAACGCCAGCACCTCGTGCTGGATCTGGTCCTCGGTGCAGAAGATGTGGCCGTCGTCCTGCGTGAAGCCGCGCACGCGCATGATGCCGTGCAGGCCGCCCGTGGGCTCGTTGCGGTGGCACTGGCCGAACTCGCCGTAGCGCAGCGGCAGGTCGCGGTAGCTCTTGATGCCCTGCTTGAAGATCAGGATGTGGCCCGGGCAGTTCATCGGCTTGAGCGCATAGTCGCGCTTCTCGCTCTCGGTGACGAACATGTTCTCGCGGTACTTGTCCCAGTGGCCGGTCTTCTCCCACAGGCTCTTGTCGAGGATCTGCGGGGCCTTGACCTCCTGGTAGCCGTTGTCGCGGTACACGCGGCGCATGTACTGCTCCACCTCCTGCCACAGCGTCCAGCCCTTGGGATGCCAGAACACCGTGCCGGGCGAATGCTCGTCGATGTGGAACAGGTCGAGCTCGCGGCCCAGGCGACGGTGGTCGCGCTTTTCCGCCTCTTCCAGCATGTGCAGGTACTGGTTCAGCTCATCCTTGGTGGCCCAGGCCGTACCGTAGACGCGCTGCAGCATCTCATTGCGATGGTCGCCGCGCCAGTAGGCGCCGGCCACCTTCATCAGCTTGAAGAACTTCAGCTTGCCGGTGCTGGGCACGTGCGGGCCGCGGCACAGGTCCTCGAAGCCCCCCTCGCGGTACAGGCTCACGTCCTCGTTGCTCGGGATGCTGGCGATGATCTCGGCCTTGTAGTGCTCGCCCAGGCCCTTGAAGTACGCCACGGCCTCGTCGCGCGGCAGCACGCGGCGCACCACGGGTTCGTCCTTGGCGGCGAGCTCCATCATGCGCTTCTCGATCGCCACCAGATCCTCGGGCGTGAACGGGCGCTTGTAGGCGAAGTCGTAGTAGAAGCCGTTCTCGATCACCGGGCCGATGGTCACCTGCGCGTCAGGGAACAGCTCCTTGACGGCGTAGGCCAGCAGGTGGGCTGTGGAGTGGCGGATCACCTCCAGGCCCTCGGGATCCTTGGCCGTGACGATGCTCAAGGGGCTGTCCTGCGTGATCCGGTAGCTGGTATCGACGACCTTGTCGCCGATCTTGCCCGCCAGCGCGGCCTTGGCCAAGCCGGAGCCGATCGAAGCGGCCACATCGGCCACCGTCACCGGGCCGGGAAACTCGCGCCGGGAACCGTCGGGGAGCGTGATCTGAAGCATGGTGTGCAAATCCTTGTGAACTGAAAGAGGTACGGTGCGCGCTCCCGGCCCCAAAGCAAAAAGCGCGGAACACAGTCCGCGCTTTTCGAGGGTGGGGGAGAAAGTGGTCTCGTGCAGGCGCGAACGGCCAGCCTCAACGGCTGGTGAAGGTCTCCATCGTAGTTCGCGGTGTCATAACCGACATTGCCTTTCTCGCCCTTGTGTCTTGCAAAAGTTCGGATTCTACCCTGTGCCGACGCAAAAACCCCGGAGCCTGCGCCCAGGGCCGTGAGCGCCCTGCGCGAGATCAGTGGAACGGATCTTCGCAGCCGCCCCATGCGCTCATGCGCGATCTGCAGCAGTGGCGCAGCGCACCAACCTACAGGTGGAAATCGCCCGCTGCTTCCGGCTGATAAAGCACCTTCCTGATCCGGATATGGCAGGTTCGGTTCGGACTCCGCCAGTCGAAGGCATCGCCCTCCTTGTAGCCCAGGATCGCGGTGCCGATGCCGGAGCAAACCGATAGCTTCTCGACACCGCCGTCCGCATCCTCTGGGTAAACCAGCGCAACTTGCACCTCCTCGTTGCCCACCTCCAGCAAGGCCTTGGAGTTCATCGTGACGACATCCTCCGCCACTTGCCGTGGATCGACGACGACGGCTCGCTCGATCTCGTGCTCCAGCTCAAAAATATCCGAGCCCTGTTCGAGCTCGATCAGGCTCCTGAGCCGGGCCTTGTCGATTTCGGTGATGTAGATGACGGAGGTATGAGCCGCAGGGCTTTCGCGCAAGAGCCGGAGATAGCGCTCCGAGTTGATGGCAAAAGACTTCATCGCGGGCGTTTCGCTTTCCAGCAGGAAGCCGCTGCGCAGAAAAGCATTCAGCGACCGCGCGTTGTCTGGGTGGATTTTGGCGATGAGCTTCTCGGCCCGCATGTCGAAGAAGGCGAGTTTCATGCCTTCGCGAATCGCGCTTGCTCCGAGCTTGCGGCCCCAGTTGTCGCGGTTGCCAATGACCAGGACCATTTCGCAGTCCGGGCCCTTCTTGACGAGACGCACGAAGCCCACTGGCACGTCATGCCGGTCGTAGGCCATGAAGAACCGGCCGCCTTGGTTGAATAGATGGGTCAGGATCGGCAACTGGATCCGACCGATGGCCTGCTCAATGGACCGGGAGACATGGCGCGAGTCTCTCAGGTAGCGCGTGACGGCCTCATCTTCCAACCAGTCCATCAGAGTCAGCGCGTTTGCCCGGGTGATCTCGGGACACAGGGAAATGAAAGGCTTGTTCATCTTCACCCCGTTGGGTTTCAAGAATGAAAGCCTTTCATGGCCGAAGCCATGACGGTTCTTTCGACAGAGTGCTCATTCTAAGAGTCTGTTCAAAATCCTTCGAGCAGCAAAGCCAGGAACGCCAGGTGAATGAGCTGCAAGCTGGTATTCAGATGTCTTTCCACACGCGGAATGTGATCGGCCCCAGGTTGAATGCGTAGAAGAGCCGATCCTGGCTTACCTGCTGTCCCAGCATGGTGTGCGCCTTCGTCAGTGATGGCGGACCACCCATCACTGGTCGGGCTCCCGGCTCAAGGGGAGTTTTTCAACACGATAAGCCGAACTCAGCCATTAAGAAAAAAACCACCGTGACACCGAAGCATCAGGTGGTTTCTCATTGAACAAGCCCAAGCGCCCTCCCGAGCGCCTGAGTCCGTCAGATCAGTGGAACTGCTCTTCTTCGGTGGAGCCGGTCAGCGCCTTCACGCTGGAAGAACCGCCCTGGATCACCGTGGTCACGTCGTCGAAGTAGCCCGCGCCCACTTCCTGCTGGTGCGACACGAAGGTGTAGCCCTGTTCGCGTGCGGCGAACTCGGGTTCCTGGATCATCTCCACATAGTGCTTCATGCCTTCGCCGCGAGCGTAGGCGTGGGCAAACTTGAAGGTGTTGTACCAGTTGCTGTGGATGCCGGCCAGTGTGATGAACTGGTACTTGTAGCCCAGCGCGGAGAGTTCGTCCTGGAAGCGTGCGATGGTCTTGTCGTCCAGGTTCTTCTTCCAGTTGAAGGACGGCGAGCAGTTGTAGCTCAGCAGCTTGCCCGGGCAGGCGGCAAGCACTGCCTGCGCGAACTCGCGCGCGAAGCCCAGGTCGGGCGTGCCGGTCTCGCACCACACCAGGTCGGCATAGGGCGCGTAGGCCACGCCGCGGCTGATGGCCTGCTCCAGGCCGTTCTTGACGCGGTAAAAGCCTTCTTGCGTGCGCTCGCCGGTCAGGAAGGGCTTGTCGTTGGCGTCGTGGTCGCTGGTGATCAGGTTGGCGGCCTCGGCGTCGGTGCGGGCCAGCACGATGGTGGGCACGCCCATCACGTCGGCGGCGAAGCGCGCGGCGATCAGCTTCTCGCAGGCTTCCTGGGTAGGCACCAGCACCTTGCCGCCCATGTGGCCGCACTTCTTCACGGCAGCCAACTGGTCCTCGAAGTGCACGCCGGCAGCGCCCGCGGCGATCATGTTCTTCATCAGCTCGAAGGCGTTGAGCACGCCGCCGAAGCCGGCCTCGGCGTCGGCCACGATGGGCAGGAAGTAGTCGATGAATTCCTTGTCGCCGGGGTTGACGCCGCGTGCCCACTGGATCTCGTCGGCGCGCTTGAAGGTGTTGTTGATGCGGCGCACCATGGTGGGCACCGAGTCATAGGCGTACAGCGACTGGTCGGGGTACATGGTCTCGCTGGTGTTGCCGTCAGCGGCCACCTGCCAGCCCGACAGGTACACGGCCTCCAGGCCCGCCTTGGCCTGCTGCATGGCCTGGCCCGCGGTGATGGCGCCGAATGCGTTCACGTAGCCCTTCTTGGCGCCGCCGTTGACCAGCTCCCACAGCTTCTCGGCGCCACGCTGGGCCAGCGTGTACTCGGGCTGCACGCTGCCGCGCAAGCGCACCACGTCGGCGGCGCTGTAACCGCGCTTGACGCTCTTCCAGCGGGGATTCTGGGCCCAGTCCTTCTCCAGGGCTGCGATCTGCTGCTCACGGCTCAGTTGTGCGTTCAGGGAATTCGGCATGCTTGCTCTCCAAGAGGTAAGGGAATCGACAGGTGCCAATGCGGCATCCTTGGGTGCAACTCTAAGTCTTATATAAGACCAATGCAAGCTCTTATGTCTTATATAAGAGATAAATTTATCTCATGAAAATCAATCACTTGCGCCAACCATTCCTCATCGTGGAAAGTAATTTCTCTTATCGAGAAATTTTGCCGCACCGCAACAAGATCGATTATTCACGATGAGAAAACTAACTTCCGCATTATGAAATTTACCCGGAAAAGCGATGGCCACAGTGCGCCGCCGCGGCCGTATCGTGCATGATGTGCGCCCCTTCCCCCGCCTCCATCGAGTGAACACCCCCAGCCGCCCCGTCGCCTATCTCTGCCTGGCACTCAGCATGACGTTGGTCGGCAGCTACGTAGCGCTGTCCAAGCCGTTGGCCGCGGCCTTCCCGGTTTTCCTGCTCGTCTGGATGCGCTTCGGCATCGGCGGCGTGGCCATGCTGGGCTGGATCAAAAGGCCCGTGCAGGAGGAGCCGCTGACGGCGCAGACCCGCGGCCTGTTGTTTCTGCAATCCCTGCTCGGCAACTTTTTGTTCACCGTCTGCATGATCTATGGCGTGAGCCTGACCAGCGCCACCTCGGCCGGCGTGATCATGGCGTCCATCCCCGCCTGCGTGGCAGTGATGAGCTGGCTCTTCCTGCACGAGCGGGTGGCGCCCCGCACCTGGCTGGCTGTGGCCTGCGCCGTCGCCGGCATCGCGCTTTTCGCGCTATCCGGACAAGAGCATGCGGCGCCCGCCAATATTGGGGAATCCCCTGAAAACTCTATCTACATGCAGTGGCTGGGCTATACCCTGTTGCTGGGCGCCTCGGTGTGCGAGGGCGCGTATTCCGTGATTGGCAAGAAGCTCACCGGCGCGCTTGGTCCCAAGCGCATCACCGCACTCATCAATCTATGGGGCTTTGCGCTGTCCACACCGCTCGGCATGTACTTCGCCTGGGGCTTTGACTTTGCCGCCGTGCCCTGGAGCCTGTGGCTGCTGCTGCTGTTCTACGCGCTGGCCGCGTGCATGTGGACCGTGTGGCTGTGGATGACGGGACTCAAGGCCGTGCCCGCCGCACAAGGCGGCGTGTTTACCGTGCTGCTGCCCGTGAGCGCAGCGCTGGTCGGGGTGCTGGCGCTGGGCGAACGCTTCACGCCGATCCAGCTGCTGGCCTTCGGCATGGCGCTGGCCAGCGTGGTGCTGGCCACCCTGCCCTCACGCCTGGCATGGCGCGTGAGGCACGGCGGCAGCCGCTGAAGCACCCGCGCAAAGGCTTCCCGGACCACTACAAATCGAGGCAAAAAAGACCTCCCCCTCCTTGGAAACGCGTTTTTTTCCCAGTAGCATCGCCGCTAGCCAGTGGAGCAGGTTTTCGCTGGTGATACTTTTCACATCCAACAAGGACCACCCGACATGGCAACTGCAAAGACCGCTCCCGCAAAGAAGCGCACCCCCAATGCCGCCTTCATGAAGCCGCTGACTCCCAGCCCCGCCCTGGCTGCCGTGGTCGGCGCCACCCCGTTGCCGCGCACCGAGATCATCAGCAAGCTGTGGGTCTACATCAAGGCCAACAACCTGCAGGACGCCGCCAACAAGCGCATGATCAATGCCGACGCCAAGCTCAAGGAAGTGTTCGGCAAGCCCCAGGTCTCGATGTTCGAGATGGCCGGCCTGATCGGCAAGCACGTGAAATAAGTCCCGCCCGGGCATGCAGACCGCGCCATAGCGGGCCTGCGACGAAAAAGACCGGCCCTCGCGCCGGTTTTTTTGTGCCCGCCCGGCCTCAGCCACAGTATTCGACATCGCAGTGTGGGCACAGACTGCAAATGCGATGAATTCGCATTTATAATCCAACCATTGTTTCATAGCCAGCCACAACTGCCTGCACCATGATCGTCTGTGTTTGCCACCGCGTTTCCGATCGCGAGATTGCACGCCATGCGCGCGCAGGTATGAGCTTCGATGAGATCCAGTTCGAATTGGGCGTTGCCACCCAATGCGGGAACTGCGAGGATTGCGCGCGCGATATCGTCGCGCAATGCTGCGCATCGCAGCCGGTGGCCGCCCTCCACAAGGAGGTCGGAGCCAGTGACGTCCAGCTTGCCAAAGCCTGCCAGGAAGGTACGTCATGCAACTGCTCTCGACACTCGCTGCAAGTCTGATCATCGTCATAGGATCCGCCTGGTGGGTCCTGCGTAAATAGGCAGAATATTCAAGCTTGTATTAGCTCCAGCCTTGCTGGACAAGTGCTGGCAGCTATTACTTTATGTCGCATTTAGATCGATATGGCTCCCCCAGGGGATTGAGCCGCAATGCCGTGATCGCGGGTTCGGTGGTGTTGCTGCATGCAGCCGGCCTGTGGGCCCTGCAGTCCGGGTTGATGCGCCAGGCCGCGGAAATCATCATCCCGGCCGAGGTCCTGAGCGAGTTTCTTACGCCGGCGCCGCCCGCCGCTCCTCCTGCGCCGCCCGTGCCGCTGCCGCACAAGCCCACGCCTGCCCCCCCCAAGCCCACGCCCCCGAAGCCGCGTCCGGCACCGACACCCGCTCCCGCGCCCATGCCCCTGGCGATAGCCGACCCCACGCCGGCACCCGCGGCGCCCGTGGGCGTGGTGCAGCAGCAGCCGGCCGCCGCGCCAGTCGAGGCCGCTCCCGCCCCGGCCCCTGCGGCGCCCGCGGCCCCGCCCGGGCCGGCCATCATCCAGCCTTCGAGCGATGCCAGCCACCTGAACAACCCCAAGCCGGTCTACCCTGCGGTCAGCAAGCGCCTGGGTGAGCAGGGCAAGATCGTCCTGCGCGTGCTGATCGGCACCGACGGCCTGCCGCAGAAGATCGAGATCAAGCAATCGAGCGGCTACGAGCGCCTGGACCGCCAGGCCGTGGACACCGTCTCGCGCTGGCGCTTCGTGCCCGGCACGCGCAATGGCGTGCCCGAGGCTATGTGGTACCTGCAACCCATCAACTTCGTTCTCCAACAATAGACCCCGGGAGTTTTCATGGAATCGCATTTCGGCATCGCCAACGTCTGGATACAAGGCGACTTCGTCACGCGTGCCGTCGCCGTGCTGCTGCTGGGCATGTCGCTGGCATCGTGGATCGTCATCATCATCAAGGCGCTGGACATCGTCAGGTACAAGAAGCACGCGCGCCAGGCGCGCGACTTCTGGCACAGCGAGGACTTCGCCGCCGGCCTGACCAAGCTGGGCGCCGACCCGGCGAACCCCTTCCGCCACTTGGCGCTGGAGGGCCGCGAAGCCACGGCGCACCACCGCAACACCCAGGCCCATCTGCACGACAGCCTGGACGTGAGCGACTGGGTCACGCGCTGCCTGCGCAACTGCATCGACGAGTTCACCGCCCGCCTGCAGTCGGGCCTGGCCATCCTGGCATCGGTGGGCTCCACCGCGCCGTTCATCGGCCTGTTCGGCACCGTCTGGGGCATCTACCATGCGCTGGTGGCCATCGGCGCGTCGGGCCAGTCCACGATCGACAAGGTGGCCGGCCCGATCGGCGAGGCGCTGATCATGACCGCCCTGGGCCTGGCCGTGGCCATTCCGGCCGTGCTGGGCTACAACGCCCTGGTGCGCGGCAACAAGTCCGTCCTGAGCAGCCTCAACAGCTTCGCCCACGACCTGCACGCCTACTTCGTGACCGGCGCGCGCGTGACGGTGCAGGGCGACGCCGCGGCCAAGGTGCTGCCCATCAAGAAAGGCTGACGTGCCATGGCTTTCGGTACCCAGGACGACACCGACGAGGTGATGAACGAGATCAACATGACGCCGCTGGTGGACGTCATGCTGGTGCTCCTGATCATCTTCATCATCACCGTGCCCGTGATGAAGCATGCCGTGCCCGTGGACCTGCCGCGCGCGTCCAACGAGCGCGAGGTGGTCAAGCCGGAGACGATCCGCCTGTCGGTCACGGCCGACGGCAAGTACTTCTGGAACGAATCGGGCATCAGCGACGAGGAACTGGAGCCGCGCCTGCAGGCCGAGGCGCGCAAGAACCCACAGCCGGACCTGCACATCCGCGGCGACAAGGACGTGCGCTACGAGCGCGTGGCCCAGGCCATGTCGGCTGCGCAGCGCGCCGGCGTGCGCAAGATCGGCTTCGTGACCGATCCCGCGCAGTAAGCCGCGCACCGTTTGTGCATGAGGTTACAGAAAACGCTTGACACACAAACGATAATGATTATCATTATTATATCCAAAATGGATTGACGATCATCATGCACGCCGAGCTGACCATCCCCTCCGCCCCGACCGCCTCGCATCTGCGCAACACCGGCAATGCCGCCGTTGGCTACTTCAATGGCCCGGCAGACATGCATGCCGGCGGGATGGCCGTCGATAGCAAGACCCTGCTGCGTGGCCACAAAGCCGTGACCATCGTGCACAACGGCGCCAGCTACCGCCTGCAGGCCACCAAGCTCGGCAAACTGATTCTGACGAAATAGGTTTCATCGTGGGGCGACTCCAGGACCTCGGTCCCAAGGGTCGTATTGGCCAGCCAACGGGCATGCCCGCGTAGCCAGGCTTTTTTTCACCCACCACCCACCCGCAAAAAAACCGGCCCGCAAGGCCGGTTTTTTCATTCGGGTTCTTCAAGCCTTTTCAGGCTCCAGCGCTTGTCTGCCGAGCGCTGGCAGCTATCAAAAGAAGAATCTTCGGATGCCGGGTCCGGTTACAGGCCGATCGCCGCGATGCCCGCGCGCGCGATCTGCGCGTCCTCACTGGACTTCACGCCGCTCACGCCCACTGCGCCCAGGCACCGGCCGTCCTTCATGACGGGCACGCCGCCCTCCAGCAGGCCCTGCATGGTGGGCGCGCTCAGGAACGCGGTGCGGCCGCCGTTGATCATGTCCTCGTAGCCCTTGCTCTCGCGGCGGCCCAGGGCTGCAGCGTGGGCCTTGGCCGGCGCGATGTGCGCGGAGATGGCAGCCGCGCCATCAAGGCGCTGCAGCCACAGCAGGTGGCCGCCATCGTCTACGATGGCGATGGTCACGGCCCACTGGTTCTTCAGCGCCTCTGCCTCTGCGGCTGCGGCGATCAACTTCACGTCGGCGAGTTCGAGTTCGGGTTTGGTCTTCATGCGGCAAATCCTGCAATGGATGAAAGAAACGCGCGCGGCGCACCGCGCGCAAGCCCGTGGAGCATAGACCCGGCACGCCGCGCCAATGAACCTTCCCAAGGCAAAAGAATCCATCCGTTTAAGTACGGGATAGCGCGCGGGTATTGCATTGGGCGCCCGGTACCCGCATCTAGAATGCCCCGGCCTGCACCATGCAGGCCATTCAGGAGAGAAACCAGATGAACACTGAAATCACCAGTATCGGCTCGGGCTATGCGTTGTCGCAGGAGCAGCGCCACCGCGTGCTGCGCAACACCTATTGGCTGCTGGCGCTGAGCCTGGTGCCCACGGTGCTGGGTGCATGGCTGGGCGTGGCCACTGGCATCACCGAGTCGCTGCGCGGCGGAATGGGGCTGATCGTGTTCCTGGGCGGCGCCTTCGGCTTCATGTTCGCCATCGAAAAGACCAAGAACTCGGCCGCCGGCGTGGCCGTGCTGCTGGGCTTCACCTTCTTCATGGGCCTGATGCTTTCGCGCCTGATCGGCATGGTGCTGGGCTTCAAGAACGGTGCGGACCTGATCATGACGGCCTTCGCCGGCACGGCGGGCGTGTTCTTCGTCATGGCCAGCCTGGCCAGCGTGATCAAGCGCGACCTCTCGGGCATGGGCAAGTGGCTCTTCGTGGGCGCGCTGGTGCTCATGGTGGGCGCCATCGTCAACGTGTTCGTGGGCTCGTCGGCCGGCATGATGGCGATCTCGGTCGCAGCCATCGGCATCTTCAGCGCGTACATGCTGTACGACCTGAAGCAGATCCTGGACGGCGGCGAGACCAACTACATCAGCGCCACGCTGGCCCTGTACCTGGACCTGTTCAACGTGTTCCAGAGCCTGCTGGCCCTGCTGGGCATCATGGGCGGCGAGCGCGACTAAAGCGCGGCACTGCCCTTCCCCGCTCCACAAGCCCCGGTCCGCCGGGGCTTTTTCGTTGGCGCAGGCGCAATTTTGTTGCATTTGATATTATTGCAAACGAAATAATATCGGATGCACCATGGAAACCGAATCACGCCGAAACCGCCTGCTGGCCGGCAGGCCGCAGCCCCTGCGCGACCGCGTGGCCGCGTCGCGCGAACTCCTGCACGCTGCGCACCTGCTGGAGCGGCGCATCAACGCCGCGCTGGCCCCCTGCGGCCTGCACATGCACGAATACCTGGCGCTGCGCCTGCTGTCGGACAGCGTGCACGAGCCCTTGCGCCCCACCTCGCTGAGCATGGCGCTGGACGCCACGCGCACGCAGATCACGCGCCTGCTCGACGGGCTGGAGAAGAAGGCGCTGATCGCCCGCGCGCTGCACAAGCATGACCGCCGCAGCCTGGAGATCACGCTGACGCCAGCCGGCGCCGAGCGCCTTGAGCAGGCCGTGCCGCTGGTGCAGGCCGCCTATGCGAGCGCCTGGGAGCCGCTGACCGGCGACGAGATACACGCCCTGGCCCTGCAGCTCGCGCAGGTACATGCCCACCTGCGCGGCACCGGCCTGCCGGAGGATGCGCCATGAATGCGCCGCAACTGCAGCAGTGGCTGCACCGGCGCAAGCAGCGCCTGCTAATCGTCCTGATCTGCGGCCTGGTGGGCGTGGAGTTTCTCGAAAGCGGGATGTTCGTGTTCGCCGCTGCGCCCATCATGCGAGCCATTGGCGCCGCGCCGCAGGAGTTCGCCCTGGTGCAGATGGCCTACGCCGTGGGCAACATGTTCATGGTGGCCACGCAGCAGTGGATGGTGCGGCATTTCGGCTACCGGCGCTACCTGCTGCTGGCGCTGCTGCTGTTCGGCCTGGGCGACGTGGGCTCCGCGCTGGCGTCCAACCTGCCGGAGATGATCGTCGCGCGCCTGCTCCAGGGCATGGGCGGCGGCGCCTTCTTCCTGAGCACGCGCGTGCTGATCCCGCTGCTGTTCTCCGTGCCCATGCGCCCGCTGGCTTCGCGCGGCTTCCTGCTGACCATCTTCGGAATGGGAGTCATGGCCCCGGCGCTGGCGGCCCTGCTCGTGGGCGGCGGGGGCTGGCAATGGATCTTCTGGGTCCAGCTGCCCATCGTCGTCCTGTTGGCCGCAGGGGTGCAGAGATTCATGCCCAGGCACCTGGGCAAGAGCATCCAGCCGATACGCTGGTCGGCCATCCCCGTGGTGCTGTTCCTGCTGGCCGTGGGCCTGGTGCAGTGGGTGTTTTCCGAGGCCGACCACGAGCTGCTGCAGCGGCCCGACAAGCTCGCCCTCGTGGCGCTGGCGGGCGTGACGCTGCTGGGCCTGTTCAGCCTGCACCAATGGCGGCACGACGAGCCGCTGCTGCACCTGCGCGACCTCACCCACCCCGGATTCCTCGCAGGCATGGGGCTCTTTGCCACGTACTACTTCATCGTCAACTTCAACAACTACCTGTTCCCGCAATATGCCGAGCACGGCCTGGGCCTGCCGGTGGTGACAACGGGCTGGCTCAACAGCTTCTCGGGCGGCGTCACCTTCGTCGCCGTGGTGCTCTACAGCCGCTATTCGGCCCGCGTGGCCAACAAGCGGGCGATGATGATGATCGGGTGCCTGTGCATGGCCGTCTCCGCGTGGTGGATGGCGTCGTTGCCGCCCGACGCGCCCGTCGCCGCGCTGTACGGGCCGCTGGCCATCAAGGGGCTGTTCGGCGTGCTGATGATCCTGCCCGTGTCGGCCCTGACCTGGCGCGCGCTAGGCGACACCCATTTCGCCAAGGGCTACCAGGCCAAGAACGTGATGCGGCAGATGATGATCTCGCTGGCCTCCGCCGTGGCCGCCGTCGCGCTGCAGAACGGCCGCACGGCCCAGCTCATCCGGCTACCCGCGGGGAGCGGACACCTGGACATGCAGGCGGTCTTCCTCGCGGGGCAGCACCTGTACCTGTGGATCGCGGCGATGGCCGTGGCGGCGGCGGTGGTGGTGGCGGCGCAAAAGCAGCTGCGCTGAAATCAGCGCGCCGTGGGCTCAATTGTTCCGCCCGCCTGCCGATATAGGGATACATGCTGCCACCTCGCCCCCGCCTCGCCGCCGGCCTTCGCGCCGCCTTCGCCGCCGCCGCGCTGCTGGCCCTGGCCGGCTGCGAGATTCCGGGGCTGGGCCCGGACCCGCGCATAGCGCAGCGCGAGGCCGAGGCCAAGGCCATAGGCGGGGCCTGCCGCCATGCCCTGCGCGGGCTGGAAGACTGCTTCACGCTCAACCCCAAGGCATCCAAGGCCATGGTGTTCGCGGGCTGGAAGGAGATGGACCAGTACATGCGCGAGAACAAGATCGAGGGCGCGCCCTCGGTGCTCACGCAGCTGGAGAAGAAGCCCGCCGCCGCTCCCGCCCGCTCCGGCGAGGACAATGCCGAGCCCCAGCCCCGCGGCTCCCGCAATCGCGGCTGACCTGAGAAGGAAGGGGCCGGCTGCGCCTCGCCTCAATGCCCGGTGGTCTTGGACAGGAGCTGCATCACCAGCACGCCGCCCACGATCATGGCCATGCCCACGATGGCCGGCAGGTCCAGCTTCTGCCCGTGGAGCAGCCAGCCCACGAGGGAGATCAGCACGATGCCCAGCCCCGACCAGACGGCGTACACCACGCCCGTGGCCATGTGGTTCATGACCTTGGAGACCAGGTAGAAGGCCACGCAATAGCCCAGCACGGCCAGCACGGCGGGCCACAGGCGCGTGAGCCCCTGTGAGGACTTCAGGGCCGTGGTCGCGACGACCTCCGCCGCTATGGAGATGCCGAGCAAGATGTAGGGGTGCATGGTAGGTGTCGCCGCTTCGCCGCCAGTCGTTGGAGTATTAAAATGATAGCTTACAGCGCTTACTGGATAAGCGCCGCATGGATATTCCCCCTTAACCGAACCAGTGCATCGCCACCCATCGCCCCGGCTGATGGCCGCATCGCATTCGGCGATGGCTCCTGTACTGCAGCCGGGGCCGCGCCCGCTTACCATGGCATGCCTCGCAGCGCCTGTCATGCCCACCGCTTCCATCGACACCTCTTCCATCGGCGAACGCCCGCGTCCACACAGCCTGCGCGAATTGTTCTGGGCCTTCACCTGGCTGGCGCTGCAGGGCTTTGGCGGCGTGCTGGCGGTGGTGCAGCGCGAGCTGGTGGATCGCCGCCGCTGGATGACGAACGAGGAATTCATGGAAGACTGGGCCGCGGCGCAGATACTGCCCGGCCCCAACGTGGTGAACCTGTCCATCATGGTGGGCGACCGCCATTTCGGTGCGCGCGGCGCCCTGGTGGCCGTGGTGGGCATGCTGCTGCTGCCCATGCTGCTCGTGGTGGCGGTAGCCGCCGTGTATGCGGTTTTTGCCACGCACCCCATGGTGGTCGGCGCGCTGCGCGGCATGGGCGCGGTAGCGGCAGGCCTGGTCGCGGGCGTGGGCTGCCGGCTGGCGGCGTCGCTGGGCAGGCACCCGCTGGGGCCCCTGCCCTGCGGCCTGATCGTCGTGGCCACCTTTGCCACCATGAGCGTGCTACGCCTGCCGCTGGCCTGGGTGCTGCCCGTGGTGGGCGGTGCGGCCTGCGTGCTCACGTGGCGCAAGCTCCCAGCCTGATCATGGCCACTGCACTGAACCTGCAACCCGTGGACTGGCTGAACCTGTTCCTGTACTACCTGTCGATCTCGCTGCTGGCCGTGGGCGGCGCCATCGCCACGGCGCCGGACATGCACCGCTTCCTGGTCGAGCGCCAGGGCTGGCTCACCGACGTGCAGTTCAACACCTCCATCGTCATCGCCCAGTCCGCGCCCGGCCCGAACGTGCTGTTCATCGCCCTGCTGGGCTGGAACGTGGGCCTGAACACGGGCGACGGCACGCACATGGCCTGGGCTGCCGGCGCGCTGGGCGTGGCCGTGTGCATGGTGGGGATCATGCTACCCAGCAGCCTGCTGACCTGGGCCGCCACGCGCTGGGCGCACCGCAACCGCGAGCGCCGCTCGGTGCGGGCCTTCAAGCAAGGCATGGCGCCACTGGTGATCGGGCTGATACTGGCAACGGCCTGGGTGCTGGGCAGCGCCCACGGCGACCCGGCGCGGGATTGGCCGCTGTGGCTGCTCTCCGCCGTCACCACGCTGCTGGTGTGGCGCACGCGCATCCACCTGCTGTGGCTGCTGAGTGCAGGTGCGTTGCTAGGCGCGCTGGGCTGGGTCTGATTCCATTTCTCAATCAATCGATTACTTTGTCGGCTTCGCTTGCCGTACGGGTCGTACTGTCTGCGCTTCGCCTTCGCGTACTCGATTGATTGAGAAATGGAATGAAACGTCCAGCAATGCAGGCAGCAGCTGCGACGACGGCCCGCGCAGCACGGCATGGGCAATGCCGTCGAGCTCGCTCGGCCCGATGTTGAGCACCACCACGCGCGCACCGGCCTGCCGCGCCTGGTGCGCCAGACCGGCGGCCGGATAGACGGCGCCGGCCGTACCCACCACCAGCATCACATCGCAGGCCTGCACGGCCTGCTGCGCCGCATCCAGCGCCTGCGTCGGCAGGGCCTCGCCAAACCAGACCACGCCGGGGCGCACCAGATTGCCGCAGCCGGCGCAGCGCGGCGGGCGATCCGGCACGGCCCGGGCCAGATCGCAGCAGGGGCGCGGGTGGTCCAGCCAGCGGTCGTCCGCAAGCCTGCCGTGCAGGCACAGCACGCCCTCGCTGCCCGCCAGCTGGTGCAGCCCATCCACGTTCTGCGTGATCAGCGTGAGCCGGCCCGGCGCGCGCCGCGCGAACGCCGCCAGCGCATGGTGGCCGGCGTTGGGCTGCACGCCCAGCAGCTTCTCGCGCCGCTCGGCGTACCAGTCCCAGACGCGCCCGGGGTTGCGCCGGAAGGCCTGCTCCGTGGCCAGGTCCTCGGGCCGAAAGCGCGCCCACAGGCCGGTCTGCGCATCGCGGAACGTGGGCACGCCCGACTCGGCGCTGACGCCGGCGCCGGTCAGCACCGCGACGCGGCGCGCGTCCCGCAGCCAGGCGCGGGCCTCGTCGAGGGCGGTTGAGGGGTTATCGCGCATGTCGGTTCATCGTGCCGAAGCTCACACCTTTTCAGCCAGCAGGCCCTGCTCGACCATCGCGACCAGCCGCTCGGCCAGCGCCTGGCATCCGGCCTCGTCCAGGCCGCGCAGGGGGCCGTCGAGCACCAGCATCGCCATCCCGTGCACGGCGGACCAGGCCAGGAACTCGGCCCCCGGCCGGCGCACGGGCGGCAGCAGGCCGGCATCGACCATGCCGTCGAGCGTGTGGCACAGCAACTCGAACGGGTCCATGCCGCTGGCGCCGCGCGCCGCGCCGTCATGCGGGGCGCGTTCGTTCACGTCGAAGGGCCGCGCCGCGAATGCGGTGCGAAACAGGCCAGGCTCCCGCCGCGCAAAGCGCAAATAGCCCAGGCCCACGCCGCAGAACGCCGCGCGCGCGCGCCGGCGCGGATCGCGCATGCGCCGGGTTGCATCGATCTCGGCCTCGATCGCGCGCGCCAATTCGGAAAGCGCTACCGCGCGCACTGCCTCCAGCAAGACCTGGTGGCTCTGGAAATGCCGGTACGCCGCATTGGGCACCACGCCGGCGCGCCGCGTAGCCTCGCGCAGCACGACGGCACCCGGGCCACCCTCACGCGCCAGCGCAACGCCCGCATCAAGCAATGCGCGCCGCAGGTCACCGTGGCGGTAGGTGCTGCGGACGGGGCTTGAATCCTCGTTCGGCATTCTTACTAGGTTTTACATGGACACGATTCATTTTCGATCGTGATGCGCGTATAAGTGTACACCGTCCACAAAGGAACCGCATCATGAAATCCGACAGCTACGTCGACGGTTTTCTGCTCGCCGTCCCCACCGCCAACAAGGAAGCGTACCGCCGGCTTGCCACCGAGGCAGCGCAGCTCTTCAAGGAACACGGCGCCACCGAGTTCGTGGAGTGCTGGGGCGACGACGTGCCCGAGGGCAAGCTCACGTCCATGCCCATGGCCGTGCAACGCAAGGACGACGAGACCGTGGTGTTCTCATGGGTGGCCTGGCCCTCGCGCGCGGCGCGCAATGCCGGCATGAAGGCTTTCATGGACGACCCTCGCTGCCCCAAGGACATGCCGTTCGACGGCAAGCGCCTGATCTACGGCGGCTTTCGCGTGCTGGTGAGTGCTTAGCCAGGCCGGCCCCTCCGACCCTCACGAATCAACCGGGAGCATCAATGCAATACAAGGCCAGCTGCCACTGCGGGAAAGTGGCAATGGAGTTCGAAGGCGACATCCAGGAAGTGGTGTCCTGCAACTGCTCGATCTGCCAACGCAAGGGCGCGCTACTGTGGTTCATGCCGCGCGGCGAGCTCAAGCTGATCTCGCCGAACGACGCCGCATCGACCTACCAGTTCCACAAGCACGCGATTCGGCACCGCTTCTGCCCGACCTGCGGCATCCATCCCTACGCCGAGGGAGTCGACCCCAAGGGCCGGCCGATGGCGGCCATCAACGTCCGCTGCGTGCACGACATCGATCTGGCCAGCCTGTCCGTCAAGCACTTCGACGGCCGCTCGCTTTGACCGCATGCCAAGGCTTTCGCCGGCGGCCGCACGTGACCGACGGCATTGCGCACCACCCACGCCATTTGCAAGCACCAACGTCAGGAGACACACATGCAGTTCACCCCCTACCTCAATTTCGACGGCAACTGCGCCGAGGCCTTTGCCTTCTACGCCAGGCTGTTTGGCGGCACCATCGTCCACCAGAGCACCTTCGGCGAGATGCCTGCGTCGGAAGGCATGCCAAAGCTGCCCGAATCGGCCAGGAACCGCATCATGCACGTGCACCTGCAGATTGAGGGGCAGTCGCTGATGGGCTCCGACACCATGCCGGCCGTGCCGGGGCAGGACCCTGCCCTGTGCGGCGGCGGCTACCAGCTGCCGCAGGGCTTGTGGGTGTCGATCCAGGCCGCCGATGCGGCCGAGGGGCAGCGCCTGTTCGACGCGCTCGGCAACGGTGGGCAGGTCGTGATGCCGTACGCGGCCACGTTCTGGTCGCCCGGCTTCGGCATGGTGCGCGACCGCTTCGGCACGCCGTGGATGGTGAACGTGACGGCGCAGCATTGATCCCCATGCATCAACCCACCCGAGGAGTCCCCATGTCCGACCGAACCGTCCATCTCCATCGCGTGCTGCGCGCCAGGCCCGAGAAAGTCTACCGTGCCTTCCTGGAGGCCGACGCCATGGCCAAATGGCTCCCGCCCCATGGCTTCACCTGCAAGGTGCATCACTTGGAAGCCCGCGCCGGGGGCACGTTCCGCATGTCGTTCCACAACTTCGGCACAGGCCACGGGCACTCGTTCTCGGGCGAGTACCTTGAACTCGTCCCGGACGCGCTCATCCGCTACACGGACCGGTTTGACGATCCGAACCTTCCTGGCGTGCTGGAAGTCACGGTCAGGCTCAAGCCGGTGGTCTGCGGCACGGAACTGAGCATCGCCCAGGCGGGAATCCCGCAGGCCATTCCCCTGGAGATGTGCTACCTGGGCTGGCAGGAGTCCCTCGCCCAGCTGGCCGCGCTCGTGGAGCCGGACATTCCAGACTAAATGTGCGCTGGCTTGCAAGGATGTGGAGAAGCGAAATGATGAAACCCGCGAAGAACACGATTTGCCTTTGGTACGACGGCGGCGCCGAGGAGGCCGCGCGCTTCTACGCCCGGACTTTCCCCGACTCGTCAATCGG
This sequence comes from Alicycliphilus denitrificans K601, assembly GCF_000204645.1. NCBI lineage: Bacteria > Pseudomonadati > Pseudomonadota > Betaproteobacteria > Burkholderiales > Comamonadaceae > Alicycliphilus > Alicycliphilus denitrificans. Next base: position 2,977,051 of record NC_015422.1, read on the forward strand.
CGCGATCCACCACGCCCCGGGCGACTTTCCATCCGGCAAGCAAGGCAATGTATTGACCGTCGAATTCACGGTCATGGGGATCCCCTGCCTCGGGCTCAACGGCGGCCCCGCGTTCAAGCACAGCGAGGCCTTCTCGTTCCAGATCGCGACCTCGGACCAGGCGGAAACCGACCGGTACTGGGATGCGATCGTCGGCAACGGCGGCGAAGAAAGCGTATGCGGCTGGTGCAGGGACAAATGGGGCATTTCCTGGCAGATCACGCCGGTGGCCCTGACCGAGGCAGTCACCGGCCCTGATCGCGCGGCCGCGAAGCGTGCGTTCGACGCCATGATGCAGATGCGCAAGATCGACATCGCCGCCATCGAAGCGGCGCGCCGCGGGTGAGGCGGATACCAGACCGAATGCCCTGCCGGCCACGCGATCACCGTTGACGCCTCCGACAAAGCACCCATCGACCACCACCCGCGTGCCTGATCGATCCACCCCCAGCCACCCAGGAGCCACAAATGAAACCCAATCCCGTCGTCTGGTTCGAAATCTATGTGCAGGACATGGAGCGCGCGCGGCGCTTCTATGAGACGGTATTCCAGTGCACGCTGCAACCGCTGGCGGCGCCCGCCGAGCTGGATGGCGGTCTGCAGATGCTGTCCTTTCCCGGTGACATGAGCACCATGGGCGCAAGCGGAGCACTGGTCAAGATGGAGGGCGCGCCCTCGGACGGCGGCACGCTGGTGTACTTCGCCTGCGACGATTGCGCCGTGGAGCAGGGCCGCGCCGAAGCCGCGGGAGGCCAGGTGTCCAAGCCCAAGTTTTCCATTGCGCCGCACGGGCACATTGCCCTCGTGATCGATACCGAAGGCAATTGCATCGGCCTGCATTCCATGCAGTGAATCGCCATGAGCCCTGCAGCATCCAACGAGATCCGCACGCTCTGCACCACGCGCGTGCTGGCCGCCTCGCCTGCGGCCGTATTCGGCGCCATTGCCGACTGGCGCCTGATCTCGCGCTGGTGGGGGCCGGCCGGCTTCCGCAGCACCTTCCACACGTTCGACTTCCGCCCGGGCGGACGCTGGATCCACACCCTGCACGGACCGGACGGCACCGACTACGCCAACGAATGCCGTTTCACCGAGATCGTGGCGTGCCAGCGCGTCGTGATCGAGCACACCAGCGCGCCCTGGTTCGAGCTGGCGCTCACCTTGGCGCCGCAGGACGGCGGCACCCGCATCGGCTGGCGCCAGACGTTCGCGGACACCGAGACCTGCGCGCGCCTGGCACCTGTCTGCGTGCCCGGCAACGAGCAGAACCTGGACCGGCTGGCCGCCGTGCTAGCCGACCTTGCGGCCAGGCGCTGAGGCCGGTCAGCCGCGCTGGCGCAGCGCCTCGTACAGGCACACGGCGCTGGCCACCGAAACGTTCAGACTCTCCACCGCTCCCTTCATCGGGATGCTTACGAGTTCGTCGCAGGTCTTACGCGTGAGCTGGCGCATGCCCGGTCCCTCGGCGCCCAGCACCAGCGCAACGGGGCCCTTCAGGTCCACCTGGTAGAGCGTCTTGTCGGCGTCGCCGCTGGTGCCGATGACCCAGATGTTGCGTTCCTTGAGCTCACCCAGCGTGCGCGCCAGGTTGGTGACCATGAAGTACGGCATGGTCTCGGCCGCGCCGCTGGCCACCTTGGCCACGGTGGCGCTGATTCCCACGGCATGGTCCTTGGGCGCTATCACGGCGTGCGCGCCCGCTCCGTCGGCCACGCGCAGGCAAGCCCCCAGGTTGTGCGGATCGGTCACGCCGTCGAGCACCAGCAGCAGCGGGTTCGCCACGCCGTCGGCCTCCAGCTGGTCGAGCAGATCGTCCAGCGAATGCAGCTGCGCCACGGCCTGCACGCGCGCGGCCACGCCCTGGTGTCCATGGCTGCCCGCCAGCTTGGCCAGGCGCAGGCCGTCGGCCTCGATCAGGCGCACGCCCGCTTCCTTGGCGCGCGCAAGGAACTGGCGCATGCGTGCGTCGCGGCGCGTGGCCTCGTAATACACCTCGATGATGGACTGCGGCGCCGTCTTCAGGCGCACGCCCACGGCATGGAAGCCGAACAGGATCTTGGGGGAAGACATGGCGGGGATTATCCGGGCTTGCGGGCCGGGCTTTTAGAATCGCGCCCACACCATTCCACGAGCCCCCTGGCCATCCGCCATGGCGCAAGCGTCCGCCCCGCCTATCCCGCGGGCACGCGCGGCTCCCGGTTCCTGTTGCACCATGATCCTCTCTCCCCTGCTGCGCCGTGCGCAGCGCACCAGCCTGGTCTCCCAGATCGCGATCGCGCTGATCCTGGGCGTGGCGCTGGCCGCCGCCTGGCCCGCCGCCACGCCCGCCGTGGCATTTCTGGGCCATCTCTTCATCTCCGCGCTCAAGGCAATCGCCCCGGTGCTGGTGTTCGTGCTGGTGGTAGCCGCCATCGGCAACCACCGCCCGGGCGAGAACACGCACATGCGCCCGATCCTGCTGCTGTACGCCATTGGCACGCTGGCCGCGGCCGCCGTGGGCGTGGCCGCCAGCATGTGGTTTCCGAGCACCCTAGCGCTCAAGGGTGCAGCACAGGCGCAGGCTGCGCCGGGCGCGGTCTCGGAGGTGCTGCTCAACGTGGTGGGCAGCATCGTGGCCAACCCGGTCAAGGCGCTGCAGGATGCCAACTACATCGGCATCCTGGCCTGGGCCGTGGCCCTGGGCGTGGCGCTGCGCCACGCCAGCGAGTCCACGCGCGAGATGCTGCAGGACGGCGCGCAGGCCGTCACGCGGATCATCCAGTGGGTGATCCGCTGCGCGCCGCTGGGCATCCTGGGCCTGGTGGCCACCACCCTCGCCGAGGCGGGCGCGCAGGCACTGTGGGGCTATGCGCAGCTGCTGGCCGTGCTGCTGGGCTGCATGCTGTTCATGGCGCTGGTGGTCAATCCCCTGATCGTGTTCCTGACCATCCGCCGCAACCCCTACCCGCTCGTGCTCACCTGCCTGCGCGAGAGCGGCGTGACGGCCTTCTTCACGCGCAGCTCGGCCGCCAACATCCCCATCAACCTGGCACTGGCCAAGCGCCTGAACCTGAGCGAAGAGACCTACAGCATCGCCATCCCGCTGGGCGCCACGATCAACATGGCGGGCGCCGCCATCACCATCAGCGTGCTGTCGCTGGCGGCCGCCCACACCCTGGACATCCATGTGGACGTGCCCACGGCACTGCTGCTGTGCTTGGTGGCCTCGGTCTGCGCCTGCGGCGCCTCGGGCGTGGCCGGGGGCTCGCTGCTGCTGATCCCGCTGGCCTGCAGCCTGTTCGGCATCGGCAACGACATGGCCATGCAGGTCGTAGGCGTGGGCTTCATCATCGGTGTGCTGCAGGACTCGGCCGAGACGGCGCTCAATTCGTCCACCGACGTGCTGTTCACGGCGGCTGCCTGCATGGCACCCCGGCGCGCCTGAACGAACGGCCCCGATGCCGTTCCTGGCATGCCGCTACACCAGGCGCCCGGCCTCGATGGTGATGCGCCGGTCGCAGCGCGCGGCGATGGCGCGGTCGTGCGTGACCAGCACCAGCGTCGTGCCCTGCTCGCGGTTGAGGGCGAACATCAGCTCCATGATGGTCTCGCCGGTGGCGAAATCCAGGCTGCCCGTGGGCTCGTCGGCCAGCAGCACGGCCGGCTCGACCACGAAGGCGCGCGCCAGCGCCACGCGCTGCTGCTCGCCACCCGAGAGCACCTTGGGATAGTGCGACAGGCGCTGGCCCAGACCCACGCGGCCCAGCATCTCGGTCGCGCGGCGGCGCGCGTCGCGGCTGCCGGCCAGCTCCAGCGGCAGCATCACGTTCTCCAGCGCCGTGAGGTTGCCCAGGAGCTGGAAGCTCTGGAACACGAAGCCCACCTGGCGCGCGCGCAGCGCGGCACGCTCGTCCTCGTCCAGCGCGAACAGGTCCTGCCCCGCCAGCCGCACCGTGCCGCGCGTGGGCGTATCCAGCCCTGCGATGATGGACAGCAGCGTGCTCTTGCCCGACCCCGAGGCGCCGACAATGGCGGCGGTCTCCTGCGGCGCGAGGCGGAAATCGATATCCCGCAAAATCTCCAGCGTGCCCGTGGAGTCGGTGACCGACTTGTACACATGCTCCACCGCGATGATGGGCTCCGGGGGCACGGGCGACTCGGAAGCGGTGGTTGTTGCCGCAGCGGCGAAGGGTTCGGACATGAAAGGTTCTCGACAGTGATGCGTATGTTTCGGCGTGACTTTATCGCGGCCGGCGCCCTGGCCCTGCTCGGCACGGCGCCTGCGCTCGCGCAGCAGAGCCGCAAGGCCGCCGCCAGGGCCCCCGTGATCCTGGTGGTGGGCGACTCGCTCAGCGCCGAATACGGCCTGCCGCGCGGCAGCGGCTGGGTGGCGCTGCTGGAGAAGCGGCTGGCCCAGGAAAAGATCGGCGCCACGGTGGTCAACGCTAGCGTGAGCGGCGACACCACGGCCGGCGGCCGCGCGCGATTGCCTGCGCTGCTCAGGCAGCACGGCCCCACGCACGTGGTGATCGAGCTGGGCGCCAACGACGCGCTGCGCGGCCTGCCCCTGACCAACACCCGGGACAACCTGGCATGGATGGTCGAGCAGTCACAGGCCGCCGGCGCGCGCGTGCTGCTGGTGGGCATGCAGATGCCGCCCAACTACGGTGCCGACTACGCACGCCGCTTCGCCGCCCTGTTCGAGGCCGTGGCCAAGGAACGCAAGGTCCCGCTGGTGCCGTTCCTGCTGCATGGCATTGCCGACGTGCCGGACTCCACGGCGCTGTTCCAGCCCGACCGCATCCATCCGCGCGCCGAGGCGCATCCGCGCATGCTCGACAATGTGTGGCCGCAGCTGCGCAAGCTGCTGTGAGCCGCAGGCGCCGTCAGGCTCCGTCCTGAGGGGGCGCGGAAACGGCAGGCTCCGCGGCGCGGGGTGCTGCCACCGCCGCACGGTAGGCGTGCCAGCTGGCATGGCCCAGTACCGGCCCGACCACGAGCAGGCCCGCCCCCCAGGTCCACCACAGGGAGAGCACGACCAGCGCGGTGATGAGCGCGCCCCACAGCAGCATCACGCCGGGGTTTTCCAGCACCACGCGCACGCTCGCGATGCCCGCCGTCAGCGCGTCGGTGTCGCGGTCAAGGATCATCGGAATGGACACCACCGTGCTGGAGAACACCAGGGCCGCGAACACCCCGCCCACCAGCAGGTAGACGACGATGAACTGCCAGTTGCCAGGGCTGAAAATCGCCTGCACCACGCCCGTGGTGGAGGGCATGCCGGTATTGAAGAACACCGCGAACACCACCAGCGATGCCCTGCCCCACAACAGTTCCAGCACGACGAGCACGAGCACCAGCATGCCCATGCTGCCCATGTGGCTGTCCCAGCAGGTGATGGACTCGCCCAGTTGCGGCGGCAGGCCCAGCTCGCGCCTGCGGCTCGTTTCGTACAGCCCCATGGCCAGGAACGGCCCCACGAGCAGGCAGCCGCTGACCAGCGACATGGTGTATTCGGGACTGGCCCGGAACACCCAGCCCAGCACCAGCGCCATGAGCCAGAAGCAGCCGCCATAGAACAGGGCGATGCCGGGCGCCGCCGCCACGTCGCGCAGGCCCCTGGCAAGCCAGCGGAACGGGTCCCGCCACCCCAGAGGGGTGAGCACCAGGGGGGCCGCAGGGGCGCTGGCGGATACGGGCGCGGGGGAATCGGTCATGGCGGCAAGCCGGCGGCGCGGCGGCGGTGGAAGTACGCCCACGATAACCAGCACCGGTCTTGCTGGACATCAAGGAAATCCCACCCCGGCAGCCGCCGGCCGTGCCTGCCCGTCAGCCGGCGAAGGCGCGCTCCATGGCCTGCGCCAGGTCCTGGCGCAGGTCTTCCACCGCCTCCAGCCCCACCGCGAAGCGCACCACCGTGCCGGCCTCGAGGTGCGGCGTGGCGCGCTCGCGCATGCCGGGCAGGTCGTAGGGCACCACCAGGCTCATGGGCCCGCCCCAGCTGTAGCCCAGCCTGAACAGGCGCAGGCCGTCGCAAAACGCATCCACCTGTGCCTGCGTGTGGCGCGCATCAATGACCACGCTGAACAGGCCCGCCGCGGCGCCCTCGGGGCCGCCAGCGCTGCCGCACAGGGCGCGCCAGTGCTCGTGGCCGGGCGAGCCCGGCAGCGCCGGGTGCAGCACCTGCGCCACGGGCGCCTTCGTGCCCATCCACTGCGCCAGGGCGCGCGCCGCCGCGTCGTGCGCACGGTAGCGCAGCGCCATGCTGGGCAGGGAGCGCAGCACGGCCTCGACGTCGTTCGCGCCCACGCCCAGGCCCAGGCGCATGTGGGTGAGCTTCATGCGCAGGTGCAGCGCCTCGTCGCGCGTGGTGATGCTGCCCATGAGCACGTCGCCGCCGCCGCTGGGGTATTTGGTGAGCGCATGCACGCTGATGTCCACGCCCAGTTGGCCATCGCCCGCGAGATCGAACGGCGCGAAGGCCAGGCCCGCGCCCCAGGTGTTGTCCAGCGCCGTGGTCACACCGCGCGCGCGGCAGATGCGCACCTGCTCGGGCAGATCGGGGAACTCGAGCGTCACCGAACCCGGCGCCTCCAGCCACACGAGCCGCGTCGCGTCGGTGATCCTGGCGGCCAGGTCGGCCGGATCGAGCGGGTCGTAGACCTGGTGGCGTATGCCGTAGTGGCGCAACTCCACCTCGGCCAGGGCCTTGTTCGGGCCGTAGGCGTTGTCCGGGATCAGCACCTCGTCGCCATGCCGCAGCAGGGCCAGCGACACGGTGGCGATGGCAGCCAGGCCGCTGGGCGCCAGCAGGCACTGGCGACCGCCCTCCAGCGTCGCCAGGCGCTCTTCGAGCTGGTAGGTGGTGGGCGTGCCGTGCAGGCCGTAGGTGTAGCTGCTCTTGTCCTTCCACTCGCGCGCGCGCATGGCGGCCACGTTCGGGAAGATGACGGTGGACGCCTTGTGCACCGCCGGTTGCGGCGCTTCGAACCCCGCGGGCGGGCGGTAGTCGTGGTGGATGAGCCGGGTGCGGAGGTCTGGAGCAGGTGGCTGGGTCATGCGCCGATGTTAGAACGTTCTCAGCCGCCGGAAACGGTGAGCTTGTTCTCCACCGAGCTCACGCCCGACACGGCCTGAGCGATCTGGCTCGCGCGCTCGCGCGCCTGTTCGGACTTCACCTCGCCCTTGAGCGTGACCACACCCGCGCTCGTGTCCACGTCGATCTTGAGGGCGCCGAGGTCCATGTCCTGCGCCAGCCCCGCCTTGACCTTGGCGGTGATGGCCGCGTCGTCCACCAGCGCGGCGGCGCCGGCCGCGGCGCGGCGCGTGGCATCACCCATTTCGCCGGCGGCGGTCTCCGCCTTCTTTTTGGCCTCCTGGGCCGCCTGTTCTGTCTTGTTGATCGCCTCGTCCACGCGCTGGCCCGCCGTCTGCTCCTCGGTCTTGTTGCAGCCGGCCAGCCCCAGGGCCACCGCCAGCGCTGCGGCCAGGCCCGTCCAGCGCAGCATCGAAGGGTTGGAACGTGTACTGTCCATGGTTGGTTCTCCTGTGTGGGGGGTATGCCTGCCACTGTAGAAAGCATGGCGTTGGCCGGGGGTCGGAGAGGGCTGAAATCGGGGGTAGGACAACGGCGGTCCCTACTGGCGTGACAATCGGGCCCCATGTCCATACCCGTATTGCACCGCTGGCTTCCCTTTCTGGCCTGGCCCCGCCCCACGGCCGCCCTCCTTCAGGGAGAGTTCTGGGCCGGCATGACCGTCGGGCTGATGCTGGTGCCTCAGGGCGTGGCCTATGCGGCGCTCGCCGGCATGCCGCTGGTGACGGGCATCTATGCATCGCTCGTGCCGGCCCTCGTGGCCGTGCTCTGGAGCTCCTCCACCCGCCTCGGCGTGGGTCCCACGGCGCTCACCAGCCTGCTCATAGGCGCATCACTCACCGGCATGGCCGAGCCCGGCAGCGCCCAATGGGTGGCCCTGGCCGTGTGGATGGCGCTGCTGTCGGGGCTGCTGCAGCTGGTGCTGGGCGTGGTGCGCTTCGGCTGGCTGCTCAACTTGGTGACGTCGCCCGTGCTGGGCGGCTTCACGCAGGCCGCGGCGCTGCTGATCCTGGCGTCGCAGCTGCCGGCGCTGCTCGGGCTACGCACCAGCTGGCACGCGCTGGCGGAGAGCCCGTCGCCGCACCACTTCGACTTCACCGCGCTGGCCTTCGGGTTGGGCAGCCTGGCGCTGCTGGTGCTAGCCCGGCGCTGGCGCCCGAGCTTTCCGGCCGCCATCGTGGTGATCGCCCTGGCGGCCTTTGTCAGTTGGGCCATGGGCTACGCGGATGCCGACGGCGCCGTGATCGGCCACCTGCCCTCGGGCCTGCCCTCGCCGTATTGGCCGGGGTGGCTGTCGTGGGACGACATGGGTGCCCTGGTGATGCCGGTGATGGTGATCACGCTGGTCAGTTTCCTGGAAACCGCGTCGAGCGCCAAGGTGGAGCACCAGCAGGGCGGCACGCGCTGGAACGAGAACCAGGACCTGATCGCCCACGGCATGGCCAAGATCAGCTCGGGCCTGTGCGGCAGCTTCGCCACCAGCGCCTCGTTCTCGCGCTCTGCGATCAACCTGTACGCGGGCGCCAAGACCGGCTGGGCCACGCTGTTCGCGCTGCTGCTGGTGCTGGCCACGCTGCTGTGGCTCACGCCCGCGCTCTACCACGTGCCGCAGTCAGTGCTGGCCGCGGTGGTGGTGGCCGCCATCACGAACCTGATCAAGCCCGGCACCATGTTCAGGCTGTGGCGCATCTCGCGGGTGGAGACGGCCATCGGCCTGGCGACCTTCGGCCTCACGCTCGCGACCGCGCCGCGCATGTACTGGGGCGTGCTCGTCGGCCTGCTGATGAACCTGAGTCACTTCCTGTACCAGCGCCTGCACCCGCGCATCATCGAGGTGGGGCTGCACCCCGACGGCAGCCTGCGCGACCGCCACCTGTGGCAGATCGCCCCGCTGGCCCCCCGGGTGCTTGCGCTGCGTATGGATGCGGAGCTGGACTTTGCCTCCGCCAACGCGCTGGAGCGCCGCGTAGCCGACGAGCTGGCCCAGCGCTCAGACATTCAGCACCTGTGCCTGTTCGCGCTGCCCATCAACCGTATCGACGTGACCGGCGTGGAGGCCTTCATGCGCCTGCGCGCGTTGCTGCAAAGCCACGGCGGCATGCTGCACGTGAGTGGAATCAAACTGCCCGTGCAGCGCACCCTCGAGAATGCGGGGGCCCTCGCGCCCGGCCCCAACTTCATCACGTACCGGACCGATGCTGAGGCCATCGCAGCACTGCAGCAGACGGCCGCCGAAAACAGCCCGGCGTAGCTGCTAAAATCGCTTGAAATCAATTTGTTTCTTTTTGTGACCGATCTCGCGTCCTCAGCTTCCGTTCGTCTGCGTGACCTGAGCCTGGCCACGGCACATGCGCTGGTGGCCCAATCGCTGGGCTCCGAAGCGGCGCTGTACGAACAGTCGCCGGCGCTGTACCTGCAGAACCTGATCAACGGCCTGTGCGAGCTCTCGCTCAAGGATCCTCTCACCGGCCTGCCCAACCGGCGCCACGTGCATGGGGTGCTCGAACGCGAGCTCGACCGCGTCGCCCGCTCGGGAGAGGCGGCGCTGCTGCTCATGCTCGACATCGACCATTTCAAGCAGGTCAACGACTGCCATGGCCACCTCGCGGGCGACATCGTGCTGCAGTCGGTCGCGCGCACGCTCGAATCGTGCGTGCGCCCCATGGACACCGTGTCCCGCTACGGCGGGGAAGAATTCGCCATCGTGCTGCCCGCATGCCAGTTCGGCTTCGGCCGCGTGGTTGCCGAGCGCGTGCGCCGCGCGATCGAGTCCACGCCCGTGTACGTTTCCCCGTCGCTGACGCTAAACGTCACCGTCAGCATCGGCGGCGCCTTCGCACTGCAGTGGATCCGCAGCACCACCGCGCTGTGGACCGACCGCGCCGATGCCGAGTTGTACAAGGCCAAGCTTTCCGGCCGCAACCGCGTCAGCATCGAGGACCAGCCCGACAGCAGCGTGAGCGCGGAGGAAAAGAGTTTGCTGTTCGGCCCGCTATACACCCCCACGGGCTGGGGCGACCTGCCCCCGCCCCTGGACCCATCCCCAAGCAGCGCCTATTGAAAGCCCAGTGATGACCGACGCGCTGTCCCCACAACCGACACCTTCCGCCGGCGCCACCGCCCCGGCCACCGCCCCCACGCCTGTCGCCGCGGCGCCGGTCGACGCGCGCATCATTGCCGTCACCAGCGGCAAGGGCGGCGTCGGAAAGACCTTCGTATCGGCGAACCTGGCCGCCGCGCTCACCCGCCGCGGGCTGCGCGTGCTGGTGCTGGACGCCGACCTGGGCCTGGCCAACCTGGACGTGGTGCTGAACCTGCACCCAAAGACCACGCTGCACGACGTGTTCACCGGCAAGGCCCAGCTGGAGGACGCCGTGATCAAGGCCCCCGGCGGCTTTTCCGTGGTGCTGGCCGGCTCGGGCATGGTCGAGTATTCGCGCCTCACGCCCGAGGTGCGCAACGAGTTCTTCAACGTCATCCAGACCCTGGCGCCGCAGTACGACGTGGTGCTGCTGGACACCGGCGCCGGCATCTCCGACGTGGTGCTGTTTTCCGTGTCGCTGGCCCAGGAAGTGCTCATCGTGGCCACGCCCGAGCCCACCTCGCTCACGGACGCCTACGCCGCGATCAAGGTGCTGGCCACCCAGCAGAAGCGCCAGCACGTGCGCATGGTGGTGAACCAGGCCGCACGCGCCGGCGACGGGCGCGCCATCACCGGCCAGCTGCAGCAGGTGCTGGACCGCTTCGTGACCACCGACTCGGGCCGCCCCGTGCGCCTGATCCACATGGGCGACATCCCGGCCGACTCCTCGGTGCGCGAGGCCGTGATGCGCCGCCAGCTGCTGATGCTGCAGATGCCCGGCTGCCCGGCCGCCCTGGCCGTGGCGCAGCTGGCCAACAAGCTCGAATCCACGCTGCTCAAGCCTGCGGGCAACCCATAAAAAAAGCCTCCAGAGCCCGCCATCCGGGCGCTGGAAGCTATCAAAACAAAAGCAGACGGGGATTGCCCGTTCAGCCCAGCAGGTCTTTGATCTGCTGCAGCGCCGTCGGGTCTTCCATGGTGGTCAGGTCGCCCGTGTCGCGCCGCTCGGCCACGGCCTGCAAGGCGCGGCGCAGCAGCTTGCCGCTGCGCGTCTTGGGCAACTGGGTCACGAAGAGCACGCGCGCGGGACGGGCCACGGCGCCGAGCTGGCCGTCCACCTGCTTCATCACCTCGCCCTCGAGCTTCAGGCGCGCGGCGGCGTCGGTGAGGCCCGAGGCGTCGCGCGGCACGGCGAAGGCCATGGCCACCTGGCCCTTGAGCTGGTCGGCCACGCCGACCACGGCCACTTCGGCGATGTTGGGATGGCCGGCGATGCATTCCTCGATCTCGCGCGTGCCCAGGCGGTGGCCGGCCACGTTGATCACGTCGTCGGTGCGCCCAAGGATGAAGTAGTAGCCGTCCTCGTCGCGTATGCCCCAGTCGAAGGTGCTGTAGATCAGGCGGCCGGGGATGCTCTTCCAGTAGGTGTTCACGAAGCGCTCGTCGTTGCGCCACACAGTCTGCAGGCAGCCCGGGGGCAGCGGCCCCTCGATGGCGACCACGCCCTTCTGATTGGGCGCGGTAAGTTCCTCTCCCGTGGCCTCGTCGATGAGCTTGACGTTGTAGCCGTACACCGCCTTGCCGGGGCTGCCGAAGCGCGAGGCCTGCTGCTGCACGCCGTTGCACAGGGTGAGGATGGGCCAGCCGGTCTCGGTCTGCCAGTAGTTGTCGATGATGGGGACCTGCAGCGCGCCGCTGATCCAGGTGGCCGTGGGCTCGTCCAGCGGCTCGCCGGCGAGCCACAGGGCCTTGAGGCTACCGATGTCGTATTTCTTCAGGTACTCCGGGTCCTGTTTTTTCAGCACGCGCACCGCCGTGGGCGCCGAGAACATGTGCGTGACCTTGTACTTCTCGACGATGCTCCACCAGATGCCCGCGTCGGGGCGGATCGGCAGGCCTTCGTAGAGGATGGTGGTCATGCCGGCGATCAGCGGGCCGTAGATGATGTAGCTGTGGCCCACCACCCAGCCGATGTCGCTGGTGCAGAAGTACGTGTCGCCCGCGTTGGCTTGGAAGATGTGGCGCATGCTCGCGGCCAGCGCCACGGTGTAGCCGCCCGTGTCGCGCTGCACGCCCTTGGGCTTGCCCGTGGTGCCGCTGGTGTAGAGCGTGTAGCTTGGGTGCGCGGCCTGCACCCAAGCGCAGGGCACCTGGGCGTCCAGGTGCTGCGCGCGCAGCGCCGCCCAGTCGTGGTCGCGCCCCGCGCGCATGGCGGCGGGGGCCATGCCCCGGTCCACCATCAGCACGGCGGCGGGCTTGTGCGCCGACAGGTCGATGGCCTCGTCCAGCAGCGGCTTATAGGGCACGACCTTGCCGCCGCGCGAGCCCGCGTCGGCGCTCACGATGACCACGGGCTCGGCGTCCTCGATGCGCGAGGCGAGCGACGACGAGGCAAAGCCGCCGAACACCACCGAATGGATGGCGCCGATGCGCGCGCAGGCCAGCATGGCGAAGGCGGCCTCGGCGATCATGGGCATGTAGATCAGCACGCGGTCGCCCTGCTTCACGCCCAGCGCCTGCAGCACCGCCGCCATGCGCTGCACCTCCTGGTGCAGCTCGGCGTAGGTGTAGGCGCACTCGGTGTTGGTCTCGGTGGAGATGGCCACCAGCGCGCTCTGCTGCGCGCGCGCGGCCAAGTGCCTGTCGACCGCGTTGTGGCACAGGTTGGTGGTGCCGTCGGGGAACCACCGGGCGAACGGCGGTTTGCCATAGTCGCAGATCGTCTTGGGAGACTGATGCCAGTCGATCAGCCGGGCCTGCTCGGCCCAGAAGGCGTCGCGCTCGTCGATGGAGCGGCGGTAGAAATCGGCGTAGTTGCTGTGCTCGGCGGCCATGGTGCTGTCTCCTGGAAGCGTGCCGCGCCACCCCAGCGCGGAAGGTCGATCATCCAAAACCCATAATTATTCATGTCGCGCTTGCAGAAAGCTGACGCTGCCGCCCGCGTGGGGGCCCCGTTACTTCACCAGCCCCAGCATGTCCTTGAACGCCGGGTGCTCGCAGCCGCGCAGCCATTCGAAGGCGACCATTTCGGTGGTGACCAGCTCAGCGCCCGCACCCGCCAGGCGGTCGAAGGCGGCGTCGCGATTGCGTTCGGTGCGCGAACTGCAGGCGTCCGTCACCACCCAAACCTCGAACTCGTCCTCGATGAGCTGAAGCGCCGTCTGCAGCAGGCACACGTGCGCCTCGCAGCCGGCGATGACGATGCTGGCGCGCTCGGAGACCTGCTGTTGCTCGCGGGCCTTCTGCAGGTGCTTGGGCAGGCTGCGCGCGTTGCCGCCCTGGGGCTTGGGCGCCGGGCGCAGCCACTCGCCCAGGCCCTCCTCGGCGGCGCTGAAATGCATCTTGGCCAGCGTGCGCCGGCACAGGGCGCGCAGCTCGGCATCGTTGGGGCCCAGGCGCGAGGGGTTCTGCTCTGTGCCCCACACGGGCACGTCCACGAGCTGCGCGATCCGGGCCAACTTCCGCGCATTCGCCAGCACGGCCGCGCCTTCGAAGATGGCGGGCATCAGGCGTTCCTGGTAGTCCACGAGCACGAGTTGGGATTCGGAGGCATCAAGCAGCATGGCGGTCGATCTTCTGTTCAGGGGTGTAGGCGGCCATTGTCGCAGGCGGTGCGCACCCCGCCGTCAGGGTTTGAGGCGCAGCAGTTGCCCGTCGGGGCTGTCGGTGAGCAGGTAGAGCCAGCCGTCCGGCCCCTGGCGCACGTCGCGGATGCGCGCGCCCAGGCCGTCGAGCAGGTATTCGTCGCGCACCACGCGCGCATCGCGCAGTTCCAGCCTGTGCAGGCGCGCGAACTTGAGTGAGCCCACGAACAGGCTGCCCTTCCAGGCCGCGCCGTACCGGTCGCTGGTGAGAAAAGCCATGCCCGAGGGCGCGATCGACGGCACCCAGTAGTGCAGCGGCTGCTCCATGCCGGCCTTGGCCGTGCCCTCGCCAATCCTGCCGCCGCCATAGTTCTCTCCGTAGGTGATGACCGGCCAGCCGTAGTTGCGGCCGGGCTCGGGGCGGTTGATCTCGTCGCCGCCCTGCGGGCCATGCTCGTGGATCCACAGCCTGCCGTCCGGCCCCCAGGTGGCGCCCTGGGGGTTGCGGTGGCCCCAGCTCCAGATCTCCGGCAGCGCGCCCGCGCGGCTGGCCAGCGGGTTGCCGGGCGCGGCGCCGCCCGTGGGCGCCAGGCGCACGACCTTGCCCAGGTGGCCGTCCAGCCGCTGGGCGTCGTCCTTGCGGCTGAAGCGCTCGCCCAGCGTGAGGAACAGGTTGCCGTCCGGCGCCTGCACGATGCGGCAGCCGAAGTGCAGCTGGCTCGCCACCTTGGGCGACTGGCTGAAGAGCACCTTCACGTCCTGCAGCGCCGGCGCATCGGGCGCGAGCGTGGCGCTGGCCAGGGCCGTGCCGTTGCCGCGGCCCTCCGGGGCAGGCTCGGAGTAGCAGAAGAAGATGCGCCGGTTGCGCGCGAAGTCCGCGTCGGTGATCACGTCCAGCAGCCCACCCTGCCCGCCCGCCGCCACCTGCGGCAGACCGGCCAGGGGCGGCCCCAGGCGCCCGCCGGGCTCCACCACACGCAGGCGGCCGGGCCGCTCGGTGACCAGGAAGCGCCCGCCAGGCAGAAAGGCCAGGCCCCAGGGATGCTCCAGGCCCGAGGCCACCACCTCCGCCGACGCGCGGCTGCGCGCCGCCACGGGCTGCACGGGCGCGCCGTCCTGCGCATGCGCACCGCTGCTGGCAAGCATGGCGATCGCTACGCAAACAGTAGCTGCATGCGCTTTCCGGAAAGGCGTTAGAAGCACTTTTCGCAAGTAATTCATGGAACGGCTCCCCGGGCGCCGCCTTCGGTGCCCTGCCCTGGCATTGTGCGCAGGCCGGGCACCCTCCCGCTCATCCGGGTTTATGCGGCGCATCCGGCACCAGCAGCCCGGCCTCTTTCTGCCCCACTTCCTTCAGGAACGCCCACACGGCCTGCATGCGCGCTAGGTGCTTGGCCTCGGCGGGCATGCTCATCCAGAAGGTGCGGGTGAACGCGGCCTCGTGCGGCAGCACGCGCGCCAAGATGGGGTCGCGGTCGGCCAGGAAGGCGGGCAGCACGGCCAAGCCCGCGCCGGCGCGCACGGCCTCGTACTGGGCGGTGATGCTGGTGCTGCGCAGGGCGAAGCGCTCGGGCGGGTACAGCTGGTCGAGGAACTGCAGCTCCTTGGTGAACAGCAGGTCGTCCACGTAGCTGATGAAGGCGTGGTGGCGCAGGTCTTCGCGCGTGGCCACCAGCGGCCGGCGTGCCAGGTATTCGCGCTGGCCGTAAAGGCGCAGGGTGTAGTCGGCCAGCCTGGTGACGATGACCGAGCCGCGCTTGGGGCGCTCCAGCGATATGACGATGTCCGCCTCGCGCCGCGACAGGTGCAGCATGCGCGGCAGCGCCAGCAGGTCGATGGACAGGTGCGGGTGCCGCTGCGTGAGCCGCGCCAGGTGTGGAGCCAGGATCAGCGTGCCGAAGCCCTCGGTGGCGCCCACGCGCACCAGGCCCGACGGGCCGGCGGCGGACGCATTGGCCGGCGATGCGCGCTCCACGCCGAGCACGGCGGCCTCCATGGCCTCGACGGCGGGCAGCAGGTGGCGGCCGGCCTCGGTCAGGCGGTGGCCGGCGGCCTCGCGCGCAAACAGGGGCGCGCCCATCTGCTTTTCCAGCGCCTGGATGCGCCGCGCCACCGTAGTGTGTTCCACGCCCGTGCGGCGCGCGGCGGCGGCCAGGGTGCCGGTGCGGGCCAGTTCCAGGAAGTAGCGCAGGTTGTCCCAGTCCATGGTGGAGCCCTCTCTTCGCACGAATGTGCATATTTGCAAAGCCAAGGTGCACAATTGTCTATTGCATGGGTAATTTCGCACAACTACCATAGGGCCCGTTCACTCACCTTCAGCACAGGAGACCCGCGCCATGGATGCATCCACCGCCGTACAAGCCCCTACCGTCAAGCTCTTGATCAACGGCCAGATGGTCGAATCCAAGACCACCCAATGGCGCAACGTGGTCAACCCCGCCACCCAGGAGGTGCTGGCGCGCGTGCCCTTCGCGACGCCCGACGAGGTGAATGCCGCCGTCGCCAACGCCAAGGAGGCCTTCAAGACCTGGCGCAAGACCCCCATTGGCACGCGCGCGCGCATCTTCCTCAAGCTGCAGCAGCTGATCCGCGAGAACATGAAGGAGCTGGCCGCGCTGCTCACGGCCGAGCAGGGCAAGACCCTGCCCGACGCCGAGGGCGACGTGTTCCGCGGCCTGGAGGTGGTGGAGCACGCCGCCGCCATCGGCAACCTGCAGCTGGGCGAGCTGGCCAACAACGTGGCCAGCGGCGTGGACACCTACACCGTGCTGCAGCCCCTGGGCGTGTGCGCGGGCATCACGCCGTTCAACTTCCCGGCCATGATCCCGCTGTGGATGTTCCCCATGGCCATCGCCACCGGCAACACCTTCGTGCTCAAGCCCTCCGAGCAGGACCCGATGGTGACCATGCGCCTGTGCGAGCTGGCGCTCGAAGCCGGCATTCCCCCCGGCGTGCTCAACGTGGTGCACGGCGGCGAGGACGTGGTCAACGCCATCTGCGACCACCCGGACATCAAGGCCATCAGCTTCGTGGGCAGCACCCGCGTGGGCACGCACGTCTACAACCGCGCCAGCCTGGCCGGCAAGCGCGTGCAATGCATGATGGGCGCGAAGAACCATGCGATCGTCATGCCCGACGCGAACAAGGAGCAGTCCATCAACGCCATCCTGGGCGCCTCGTTCGGCGCGGCCGGCCAGCGCTGCATGGCCATCTCGGTGGTGCTGCTGGTGGGCGAGGCGCAGAAGTGGCTGCCCGACTTCGTCGAGAAGGCCAAGGGGCTCAAGGTCTCGGCCGGCACCACCCCGGGCGCCGACCTGGGTCCGCTGATCTCCTGCGCCGCGCGCGAGCGCGTGGAGGGCCTGATCGCGCGCGGCGTGCAGGAAGGCGCCAAGCTCGAACTCGACGGCCGCAACCCCGGCATCGCCGGCTTCGAGAAGGGCAACTTCGTCGGCCCGACGATCTTCAGCGGCGTCAAGCCCGGCATGAGCATCTACGACCAGGAGGTTTTCGGCCCCGTGCTGTGCGTGGTGGCGGCCGACGACCTGGAGCAGGCCATCGAGTTCATCAACGCCAACCCCAACGGCAACGGCACGGCCATCTTCACGCAGTCCGGCGCGGCCGCGCGCATGTTCCAGGAAGATATCGACGTGGGCCAGGTCGGCATCAACCTGCCCGTGCCGGTGCCGGTCCCGCTGTTCTCGTTCACCGGCAGCCGCGCCTCCAAGCTCGGCGACCTGGGCCCCTACGGCAAGCAGGTGGTGCTGTTCTACACACAGACCAAGACCGTCACCGAACGCTGGTTCGACGACAGCACGCTGCACCACGGCGTGAACACCACCATCAGCCTGAAGTGACCGGCCCGCGCGCTGCCGCCCTCGCCCTTGCGCTGTGCCTCGGCGGCACGGCCGCCTGGGCGCAGGCCGGCGGCGCCTGCCGCCCCGGCGGTTCGGTGGAGGAGACCAACGCCTGCGCCGTGCGCGACTACCAGGAGGCGGACACCGCCCTGCAGATCCTGTACGGCGACGTGATGCGCGCCCTGTCGGCCCACGAGCGCCCCGCCCTGCGCCAGGACCACCAGGCCTGGCAGCGCGCCCGCATCACGCAGTGCAAGCAGGCGCAGCGCGCGCAGGAGCAGCGCCCCGAATGGCCGCGCCTGTACCACGAATGCCTGGTGGCGCAGACCCGGGCGCGGCGCCAGGCCCTGATGCACTGGCTGCACCACGGCGAAGCGCCGCCGCACAACGAATAAGCGACGAGAGAAGGAGAGCACCGCCATGGACTTTGAACTCAGCGAAGACCAGCGCGCCTTTGCCGACACCGCCCGCCAGTTCGCCCAGGCGGAGCTGGCCCCCCACGCCGCGCGCTGGGACGCCGAGGGCATCTTCCCGGTGGAGGCCATCGCCAAGGCGGGCGAGCTGGGCTTTTGCGGCCTGTACGCGCCCGAGTCCGTCGGCGGCCTGCAGCTGCCCCGGCTGGACGCCACGCTGGTCTTCGAGGAACTGGCCGCCGTGGACCCCAGCACCACCGCCTTCATCACCATCCACAACATGGCCACCTGGATGCTGGGCACCTGGGCCCAGGATGCGGTGCGCGCCGAATGGGGCGAGGCATTGACCAGCGGCCGCAAGCTCGCCAGCTACTGCCTGACCGAGCCCGGCAGCGGGTCGGACGCCGCCTCCATCAAGACCCGCGCCGAACTCGTGGGCGGCGAGTACGTCATCAACGGCGGCAAGGCCTTCATCAGCGGCGCGGGCAGCACCCACGTGCTCGTCCTCATGGCCCGCACGGGCGACGCGCAATCGGGCGCCGCCGGCATCAGCGCCTTCGCCGTGCCCGCCGACCTGCCGGGCATCCACTACGGCAAGAAGGAGGAAAAAATGGGCTGGAACAGCCAGCCCACGCGCCAGATCAGCTTCGACAACGTGCGCATCCCCGCGCAGAATCTGCTGGGCCGCGAGGGCGAGGGCTTCAAGATCGCCATGAAGGGCCTGGACGGCGGGCGCATCAACATCGCCACCTGCTCGGTGGGCGCGGCGCAGGGCGCGCTTGCCCACGCCCAGCGCTACATGCAGGAGCGCAAGCAGTTCGGCAAGCCCATCGCCAGCTTCCAGGCCCTGCAGTTCAAGCTGGCCGACATGGCCACGGAGCTCATCGCCGCGCGCCAGATGGTGCGGCTGGCCGCCAGCAAACTCGACGCCGGCGCACGCGACGCCTCCACCTACTGCGCCATGGCCAAGCGCTTCGCCACCGACGCGGGCTTCAACGTGGTCAACGAGGCGCTGCAGCTGCACGGCGGCTACGGCTACATCCGCGAATACCCGCTGGAGCGCCTGCTGCGCGACGCGCGCGTGCACCAGATCCTGGAGGGCACGAACGAGATCATGCGCGTCATCATCGGCAGGCGCATGCTCGACGGCGATGCACCGGATGCAGTCCGATAGCTATCGATAAAAGAGCTGCCAGCGCTTGATGGACGGGCGCTTGCGGCCTTTTCAACCACATACCACCATGCCCGCCCGCCCCCTGTCCGACGAAACGCTGCACCTGATCGCCGCAGTGCAGGACGCCCTGGCCGAGCGCCTGGACGCGCGGGCACGCGTGGAGGAACGCCAGCTCTTCGGCAGCCACGCCTTCATGGTGGACGGCAAGCTTTGCCTGGCCGTCAAGGGCGACGAGCTGCTGGTGCGCCTGCCGCCGCCGCAGCACGCGGCCATCGCCGAAACCCCCGGCCTGCGCGAGCTGGACCCGCGCGGCGGCATGTCCGGCTACTTCTGGGTCACGCCCGCCGCCTACGCCACGCGCGCCCAGTGGCGCCACTGGATAGACGCAGCCCTGGCCTACAACCCGCAGGCCAGGGCCACGCCCCGGCGCTCCGCGCCTCCCCCTTCCCGCTAGTCACCCTTCATTCATCACAGGAGACCCACCATGCAAATCGCATTCATCGGCCTGGGCCACATGGGCGCCCCCATGGCCATCAACCTGCACAAGGCCGGCCACGCCATCAAGGCCTTCGACTTGAGCGCGGACGCCTGCGCCCAGGTCAAGGCCCAGGGCCTGCAGGTCGCCGCCAGCGCCCAGGACGCCGTGCAGGGCGCCGAGGCCGTCATCAGCATGCTGCCCGCCAGCCAGCACGTGGAGGGCCTGTACCTGGGCAAGGACGGCCAGGGCGGCCTGCTGCAGCACATCGCCAAGGGCACGCTGGTGATCGACAGCTCCACGATCGCCGCCGCCACCAGCCAGAAGGCCGCCAAGGCGGCCGAAGCCGCAGGCATCGCCTTCATCGACGCGCCCGTCTCGGGCGGCACCGGCGGCGCCATCGCGGGCACGCTCACCTTCATGGTCGGCGGCAGCGACGCCAACCTGGAGCGCGCGCGCCCCCTGCTCGAAAAGATGGGCAAGAACATCTTCCACGCCGGAGCCGTGGGCGCGGGCCAGACGGCCAAGATCTGCAACAACATGCTGCTGGGCATCCTGATGATCGGCACCAGCGAAGCCATCTCGCTGGGCGTGGCCAACGGCCTCGACCCCAAGGTGCTCAGCGAGATCATGCGCCGCAGCTCCGGCGGCAACTGGGCGCTGGAGGTCTACAACCCCTACCCCGGCGTGCAAGAGGCCAGCGCCGCCACACGCGGCTACACCGGCGGCTTCGGCACCGACCTGATGCTCAAGGACCTGGGCCTGGCCCAGGAAAACGCCACCGCCGTGAAGGCCAGCACGCCCCTGGGCGGGCTGGCGCGCGCGCTCTACGCGGCGCACAGCCTCGCGGGGCATGGGGGCGAGGACTTTTCGAGCGTGATCAAGATGCTGCAGAAAAAGGGGTGAGTCGGGTTTTTCTGTAAACCCTCCGCGGAACGGGCGCTGTAGCATGTGCTACGGCGCCTTTTTTATCTGGCATGAAGGGCATTGTGTTTTCTTTCTCGATTTGTCTGCAGCGCCATGCCCCAGAGAAGAACATGGCCGATCCTGCAAAAGGAGCTGAAAACAATGCCCATCAATAATATCGGCGTGAATCTTCTGCTCCTGTACATGCGCCGATTCCCCCTGGAAGCCGGCAAGTGGCGTTTTTCGCAGTGGTTAAACGAGCGGACCCACAAAATAGAGACCGTTGCACGGACAAGTTACGGCTTCCTGATGCATCTGAACACCAGGGATTTCATTCAGCACACGATTTTCGTGACCGGCCGATGGGACGACGACGTTGGCCGTGTAATTTTATCGAGACTTAAAACAGACGATGTCTTTGTCGACATAGGGGCAAATGTTGGATATTTTTCATTGCTGGCATCGCAAATCTGCAGCAAAGTCATTTCATTCGAGCCCAATCCCACGTGCCTTGCGCAGCTGAATAGAAATATTGAAATCAACAACAGGCAAAACATAGATGTCCGGCCCGTCGGCCTGGCCGACAAGCGCGGCATTGCCGAATTCCATGTGGCCAATGCATCGAATATTGGCGGCGGCTCTTTACGAGAAGGCTCGGGGGAGAAATTTTCCGTTCACCTCGATACATTGGACAGCCAACTGTCCGCCCAGCCCATCAGACTCATAAAAATCGACATCGAGGGCGCCGAAGTCCTGGCGTTGAAAGGGGCCTCTGCGATTCTATCGCGGCCGGATGCTCCAGACGTGATTTGCGAAATATCAGAAAACACCCTGCAACAGCTTGGATCGTCGAAAGAAGAGCTTTTCAGACTCATGTCATCCCATGGCTACAAGAACAAGATCATTTCCCCAATCAGGAAATCCAACCTGACCGATGAAGTGCCGTTCTTTCAATACGACGCGCTGTTTTACAAAGACGGGGCTGGACAGAATTGAGGGATAGACCCGTCGCCGTGCATCTGTCGACCGGGCCCGCCCATAGGCACTGCTTCTTGCCAGGCGGCCTTCCGGCATTTCGCCATTCAGTACCAATTGCTCTGTTTTTTATAGCACACTGTTCTTTTCCCATAACATTTCCGGCCATCGAATCCGATTCGACGCCCGAGCCGGTCCAGCGTGGCTGCAAGGAGCCGGGTATGCGCCCAAGGATTCAGGCAGGCCCGGTGGTATCATGATCCTCAAAGCCAAATTCCTGTGAGGTGTGCGTGGCCAAGCCCAATTATTCTTTCGAAAAACGTCAGCGCGAACTTGAGAAAAAGAAAAAGAAGGAAGAAAAAAACCAGCGCAAGCTCGCCAAGGGTTCCGCACCCGATGCCTCAACGGTTGCGCAGGCTTCCGCGCCCGCCGATGCTGGCATACCAGCCGAGAATGCCTGACTGCCGTAGTCGAATGCCGCCATTGCATTCGACAAACATGAGTCGGATCGGAACTCCTCAAGCGCCCATGGCCTCCCACTGCGGCAGGCAGTGCCGCGCCAGCGCAGTCACCCAGCAGGACTCTCCAGGCACGAAGGCGATGCCGTAGCGCGGGCTGACGAGAAAGCCCGCGCGCTCGAAGGCCGCATCGTCGCCCGCCCGCACGAAGGCGGCCAGGCTGGCGAACGGGACGGCCACGGTGCCCAGGTGCAGCGCCCGGGCGCGGGCGGTGATTTCCTCCAGTCTGCCGCCATCCTGGAAGCGGTAGACCACGCCGCCATAGTCCAGCGCGGTCAGGCCTACGCCGTTGCGTTCCTCGCTGCGCGGCCGGCCGCGGGCGCGGACGATGTCTTCGCGCATGGCGGTGAACGGCACGCCGTCCACGCTTTCGTAGGGCTTCAAGTGCATGGCTGAATTCTGGCGCCCATCGGGACAACCCTGGCGGCGCGCGGCCCGGAACGTGATGGATCTGCGCGTATATTGCGCCGTGCCGCCGGCCTGCGCCCCGCAGGCCCTTCCCAATTCAACCACCCTCCTCCACTGCGATGACTGCCTCTACCGACTTCGCCCCCATGCCCGACGCCCAGGGCTTCTTTGGTCCCTATGGCGGCCAGCTGGTGCCGCCGCACCTCAAGCAGGCTATGGACGACATCAACGCCGCCTATGCCGAAATCACCCGCCGGCAGGACTTCCAGGACGAGCTGGCGCAGCTGTTTGCCGACTACGTGGGCCGGCCCAGCCCGATCTTCCACGCCAGGCGGCTGTCGGAGCAGCTGGGCGGCGCGCAGATCCACCTCAAGCGCGAGGACCTGAACCACACCGGCGCGCACAAGATCAACCACTGCCTGGGCGAGGCCCTGCTGGCCAAGTTCATGGGCAAGAAGAAGGTGATCGCCGAGACCGGCGCCGGCCAGCACGGCGTGGCGCTGGCCACGGCCTGCGCGCTGGTGGGCATTCCGTGCGAGATCCACATGGGCCAGGTGGACATCGAGAAGGAGCACCCCAACGTCACCAAGATGCGCATCCTGGGCTGCAAGCTCGTGGCGGTGACGCGCGGCGCGGCCACGCTGAAGGAGGCCGTGGACAGCGCCTTCGAGGAATACCTGACCAACCCCACCGACTACCTCTACGCCATCGGCTCGGTCGTCGGCCCGCACCCGTTCCCGATGATGGTGCGCGACTTCCAGAGCATCGTCGGCCGCGAGGCGCGCGAGCAGTTCCAGGCCAGGCATGGCCGCCTGCCCGACTACGTGGCGGCCTGCGTGGGCGGCGGCAGCAACGCCATGGGCATCTTCACGGCCTTCTTGAACGATACCGGCGTGAAGCTGGTGGGCGTAGAGCCCTCGGGCGAAGGCACGGACAAGCCCGGCCGCCACGCGGCGACGCTGAGCATGGGCAAGCCCGGCGAGATCCACGGCATGAAGTGCTACGTGCTGGAAGACGCCGCAGGCCAGCCGGCCGCGGTGCACAGCATCGCCTCCGGCCTGGACTACCCCGGCGTGGGCCCGCAGCACAGCTACCTCAAGGACATCGGCCGCGTGCAGTACGAGGCGGTGACCGACAAGGAATGCCTGGAGGCATTCATGACCTTGTCGCGCGTGGAGGGCATCATCCCCGCGCTGGAGAGCGCCCACGCCGTGGCCTGGGCCATGCGCGTGGCGCCCGGCCTGCCGAAGGACCAGCACATCCTGGTCAACCTCTCGGGCCGCGGCGACAAGGACGCGGACTACGTGGCCAAGGTGCTGGGCATCTGATTTTTTGCATTTCAAGGAGTTTTGGACATGGCCCTGCCACCCAACAAAGAACGCAGCCGCCGCCTTCGCAAGAAGATGCGCGTGGGCGAATTCCAGGAGTTCGGCTTCGAGTACGAGCTGAAAGTCCGGCAGGCCCTGGCACCCGAGCAGGAAGAGGCGCTGATGGACCGCTTTGTGCGCGAGCTGCTCGTGCCCCGCAACCTGGCCGCCGCCGGCTGGGTGCGCGAGGGCTTCGTCACGGCGTTCGCGCGCGGCTCCGCCACCGAGGACGACCGCCAAGCCACGCAGGCCTGGCTGGCCGCCCAGCCCGAGGTGGCCGAGGCCACGGTGAGCGCGCTCAAGGACGCGTGGTACTTGGAGGACTGAGGTTTCAAGCCTTTTTGCCCTGCAGCGCCCGTCTGGCAAGCGCCAAACGTTATTATTTCGATAGCAATGAGCCTGTTCAGGTCACCGGCGCGGGGTTGAACAGCACCAACTGGTTGTGCAGCTTCCACTGCTCCGCCCAGGTCTTCCTGCGGCCGCTGGCCACGTCAAGCATGAGGTGGAACAGCTCCCAGCCCACGTCCTCAATGCTGGCCTCGCCGTCGGCGATGCGGCCGGCGTTCACGTCCATCAGGTCGTGCCAGCGCCGCGCCAGGTCGCTGCGCGTGGCCACCTTGATGACCGGGCACGCGGCCAAGCCGTAGGGCGTGCCACGCCCGGTGGTGAACACGTGCAGGTTCATGCCGGCGGCCAGCTGCAGCGTGCCGCAGATGAAGTCGCTGGCCGGCGTAGCGGCGTAGAGCAGGCCCTTTCGCGCCGCCCGCTCGCCCGGGGCAACGACGCCGGAGATCGGCGC
This sequence comes from Alicycliphilus denitrificans K601, assembly GCF_000204645.1. Taxonomy (NCBI): domain Bacteria; kingdom Pseudomonadati; phylum Pseudomonadota; class Betaproteobacteria; order Burkholderiales; family Comamonadaceae; genus Alicycliphilus; species Alicycliphilus denitrificans. The sequence goes on from NC_015422.1 coordinate 3,001,720, forward strand.
GCTGCCGCTCTTGACGATGGAGCCCATGGCCTTCTCGACGATGTTGGACAGCCCGCCCTTCTTGTTGCCCGGCGTGGTGTTGGCGCTGCGGTCCACGCGGCCGCGCGCCAGATAGGCGTCGTACCAGGCCATCTGGTCGATCAAGGCCTGCGCCACCTCGGGCGTGGCGGCGCGCGCGGTGAGCTGGTCGATGCCGTCGCGCACCTCCGTCACCTCGCTGAACATCACGGTGGCGCCGGCGCGCACCAACAGGTCGGCGCAGAAGCCCACGGCCGGGTTGGCCGTCACGCCGCTGAAGGCGTCGCTGCCGCCGCACTGCACGCCCACCACCAGCGCGCTGGCCGGCACCGTTTCGCGCCGGCGCGCGTTCAGGCGCGCCAGGTGCGCCTCGGCCTGGCGCAGGATGGACTCGACCATGGACATGAAGCCGACATGCGCCTCGTCCTGCAGGCACACCACGTCCAGCACCGAATCGGCGCTGGCGCCCACGTCGGCCACGTTGCGCTCATCGACCAGCGGGATGCTGCCCGGCGGCAGCAGGCGCTCGGGCTGCAGCTTCTCGCAGCCCAGGCTCACCACCATCAGCTCGCCGCCGAAGTTCGGGTTCAGGCTGATGTTGCGCAGCGTGCGGATGGGCACCGCCGCGTCCGGCGCGTCGATGGCGACGCCGCAGCCGTAGCCGTGCTCCAGCGCCACCACGTCGTCCACATGGGGGTACCTGGGCAGCAGCTCGGCCTTGATGCGCTGCACGGCAAAGGCCGTCACCCCGGCCACGCACTGCACCGTCTGCGTGATGGCCAGGATGTTGCGCGTGCCCACCGAGCCGTCGGCGTTGCGGTAGCCCTCGAAGGTGTAGCCGGCCAGCGGCTCCTGCGGCGCGGGGCGGATGGTGGCGATGGGCAGGCCGTCCAGCGCGCGCGCATCGGGCATCCTGAGCAGGCGCTCGTGCACCCAGCTGCCGGCCGGTATGGGCCGCAGCGCATAGCCTATGACCACGTTGTAGCGGCGCACCGCGCCGCCCTCGGGGATGCCCACCAGCGCCACCTTGTGCGCCTGGGGCACCCTGTCGAGCAGCACCAGGCCGCCGGGCAGCACGGCGCCCGCGGGCAGGCCGCCGTCGTTGGCGACGATGGCGACGTTGTCTGCCGGATGCATGGTGATGGAAAGCGGGGCTTGGGTATTCATCGCACTGTCATCTCGCCACGGGCATCGTCATGGATACGGCTCAATCGGCCTTGATGCCCGCCGCCTTGATCACCTGCGCCCACTTGGCCACCTCGGCCTTCTGGTAGGCGCCGAGCTCGGCGGGGGTCATGGTGGAGGGGATCATGCCGAAGCTCTTGAGGCGCGCCTGCACCTCGGGCGTGGCGACGATCTTCATGATCTCGGCATGCAGCCGGTCCACGATGGCCTTGGGCGTGCCCGCGGGGGCGAACACCGCCTGCCAGGAGCCCATGTCGAAGCCCTTCTGGCCCGCTTCGGCGATGGTGGGCACGTCGGGCAGCGACTCCAGGCGCCTGGAGCTGGTCACGGCGATGGGGCGCAGCTTGCCGGACTGGATGTGGGGGCCGACGATCAGCGTGGTGTCGAACATCATGTCCACCTGGCCGCCGATCACGTCCTGCACAGCCGGGCCGCTGCCCTTGTAGGGCACGTGCGTGAACTTCACGCCCGACTGGTAGGCCAGCAGCTCCAGCGCCATGTGCGGCGATGTGCCCGTGCCCGGCGAGGCCGAGGACAGCCCGCCCGCCGCGGCCTTGGCCTTGCTCGCGGCCAGCACGTCGGCAAGCGTCTTGTAGGGGCTGGCCGCCGGCACCACCAGCACCAGCGGGCCGGAGCCCAGCATGGCGACGGGCGAGAAGGACTTGACGGGATCGTAGTCCAGCTTGGCGTACAGGCTCACGTTGATGGCGTGCGAGCTGATGGTGCCGCCGAGGATGGTGTAGCCGTCGGCCGGCGCGCGCGCGGCAAGGGCCGAGCCTATGCTGCCGCCGGCGCCGCCCTTGTTGTCGATGACCACGGGCGTGCCCAGCGCCTGGCTCAGGGGCTGGGCGATCACGCGCGCCAGGGTGTCGGTGTTGCCGCCGGGCGGAAAGGGCACCACGTAGGTGATGGCCTTGCCCGTGGGCCAGGGAGCCTGCGCCATGGCGGGCATGGCCTGCGAGCCGCCCAGCAGCGCGGCGCTGGCGGCGAGGGTGTGGTGGATGAAGGTGCGGCGTTGCATGGTGGGTCGTCTCCTGGAGAAAGCTCAAAAGCGGGGCTGCCGGCCGGTGAAGGCCGGGTCGTACTTGCGCATCTGCGCGAGGTCGTCGCGGTTGCGGATGCCGCAGCGCAGGTAGTTGTCGTGCAGGCGGGCAAGCGCCTCGCGCTCCAGCGTCACGCCCAGGCCTGGCGCGGTGGGCACGCGCAGGCTGCCCTGCTCGAAGCGCAGGCGGCCGCCCTCGACGACCTCCTCGTCCTGCCAGGGGTAGTGCGTGTCGCAGGCATAGGTGAGCAGCGGCACGCTGGCGCACAGGTGCGCCATGGCCACCAGGCTGATACCCAGGTGCGAGTTGCTGTGCATGGACAGGCCCAGGTCGAAGGTCTTGCACAGCGTGGACAGGCGCTGCGTGGCGCGCAGACCGCCCCAGTAGTGGTGGTCGCTCAGCACGATCTTCACGGGGCAGCCCATCTCGGCGTTGCGGCGGAACTCGGCGAAGTCGGTGACGACCATGTTGGTCGCCAGCGGCACGTCGCACTCGCGCGCCACGGCGGCCATGCCGTCCAGGCCCGGGGCCGGGTCTTCGTAGTACTCCAGCACGCCGCGCAGCTGCCGCACGATCTTCAGGCTGGTCTCCACCGTCCAGTTGCCGTTGGGGTCTATGCGCAGCGGCGTGCCCGGAAAGGCCTCGGCCAGTGCCAGGATGCCCGCGGCCTCCTGCCCGGGCGGCAGGGCCCCGGCCTTGAGCTTGATGCTCTGGAAGCCGTACTGCCCGATCATGCGCCGCGCCTGGGCCACGAGCTGCTCGGGCGTGAGCGCCTCGCCCCAGGCGTCGGGCGCATAGGGCTTGTCGATGTGCTCCGCGTACTTGTAGAACAGGTAGGCCGAGAAGGGCACGGCCTCGCGCGCCGCGCCGCCCAGCAGATCGACCACCGGCGCCCGGGCCAGCTGGCCCTGCAGGTCGAGCATGGCCACCTCGAACGCGCTGACCACCTTGGCCACCGTCTTGGAGACATGGGTGCCCGGCGCCAGCGACACCTGCCGGCCCAGGAATTCCGAGGCCGTCTGCGCGGGCGGCGCAACCAGGGCCGCGACGCGGCGCTCCATCTCGTTGAGAGCCCAGGGCGAGAGCCCTTGCAGCGCCGGCGCGGCCTTGGCCAGCGCATCCAGCATGGGCTGGTCGCCATAGCTCTCGTTGATGCCGACCAGGCCCGAGGCCGTCTCGATCTCGATGATGGAGCGCAGCGCCCAGGGCTCGTGGATGCCCGCCGCGTTGAGCAGCGGCGGGTCGCGGAAGGCAATGGGCGTGATGCGGATGTGGCGGATCGCGTGGGAGGTTGTCATGAAGTATGTCGTCTGATGACTTGCAACAGATTATCATGGCGGACATGAACACCCCATCCACGGGATTACCCGAATCCCCCTCCTCCACGGCCACGCCCACCCCTTCGCTGCGCGGCCGGGCCGGCCGTGGCGGGGGGCGCAGCCTGGCGAACCTGCTGTCCGAAGAATTCGAGAACAAGATCCGCCAGGGCCTGCTGCGCGAAGGGGACAAGCTGCCCACCGAGTCCGAGCTGGTGCGGGACTACGACGTGAGCCGCACCGTCGTGCGCGAAGCCCTGTCCAAGCTGCAGGCCGCGGGCCTGGTGGAGACGCGCCACGGCATAGGCACCTTCGTGCTGCCCGCGCGGGACGGCGCGGGCCTGACCCTCGACGCGCGCGAGCTGAGCGAGTCGGTGGACGTGCTGGCCGTGCTGGAGCTGCGCATCAGCCTGGAGACCGAGGCCGCCGGCCTGGCCGCGCAGCGCCGCAGCAGCGAGCACCTGCAGGCCCTGCGCGACGCGCTGCAGGCCTTCGAGCGCCACGCGGCCAGCGGCGGCGACACCGTCACGCACGACCTGGCGTTCCACCTGGGCATCGCCCAGGCCACGGGCAACCGGTATTTCAGGGACATCCTGGCGCACTTCGGCGCCCTGCTGGTCCCGCGCACGCGCATCACCTCGCTGCAGGCGCCCACGCACGCCCCCGACTACCTGCGCCGCGTGAACCGAGAGCACGAGGAGATCTACAACGCCATCGAGCGCCAGGACGCCGACTCGGCCCGCGCGGCCATGCGCATCCACCTGACCAACTCGCGCGAGCGGCTGCGGCTGGCGCAGCGCGCGAGCGCGCCCCGTACCTGAACGGGCCCTGCGCCGCGCTGGCGGAAATACCGCTTGCATCACTCGCCGTATGTTGTATGATGACATATAACAAATCACAGGAGACACACCGCATGCCCCAGCACCCCCTCACCCGCCGCGCCGCCGCCATCGCCCTCGCCGGCCTGTGCGCCGCCGCGCTGCCCCTTGGCGCCCAGGCCGCCGGCCAGTGGCCCAGCCGCCCCCTGAAGATCGTCGTGCCCTACCCGCCGGGCGGCAGCTCGGACATCATCGCGCGCTCCATCAGCCAGCACCTGTCGGAAGCGCTCGGGCAGCCGGTGATCGTGGACAACAAGCCCGGCGCCAACGGCAACCTGGGCGCCGACTTCGTGGCCAAGGCCGCGCCCGACGGCTACACCCTGCTGCTGTGCGACCTGGGCGCGCTGGCCATCAGCCCCTCGGTCTACACCCGGCTCGCGTTCGACCCGTCCAAGGACCTGCGCGGCACGGCCATGCTGGCCTACTCGCCCCACCTGCTGGTGGTCCATCCCTCGGTGAAGGCGAACAACCTCAAGGAGCTGGTGGAGCTGTCCAAGACCAGCGACCTGAACTTCGCCGTCACCGCCACGGGCAGCGCGCCGCACCTGGCCGGCGTGGAGCTGGCCCGCGCCACGGGCGCCAAGTGGGTCTACGTGCCCTACAAGGGCGGCGTGCAGTCGGTGCAGGACACGGTGGCCGGCCAGACCCAGGTGCTCATGAACGGCATGCTGGCCACCTACCCCCACGTGCAGAGCGGCAAGCTCAAGCTGCTGGGCGTGTCCAAGCGCGAGCGCATGCCGCTGATCGGCAGCGTACCCACCATCGCCGAGCAGGGCGTGCCCGGCTACGAGACCGGCACCTGGCAAGGCGTGATGCTGCCCGCGGGCACGCCGCCAGCCATCGTCAAACGCCTCGGCGAAACGCTGGTCGCCGCCATCCGCAACCCCGAGGTGCGCGCGCGCCTGGCCGGCCAGGGCGCCGAGGTGGTGACCATGTCGCCCGCCGAGGTGGACAGGTTCTTCGCCGCCGAGCGCGCCCGCTGGTCCAAGGTGGTGCAGCAGGAAAAGCTGCAGCTCGACTGACGCCTCATCCACGCATCCATTTCCCCCATCGCCCCAACCCGCCGCGCAGCGGCCCCGAAAGAAAGACCGACATGACTCCCCAAGACCTCAAGAACGTGATGGGCTCCGGCCTGCTGTCGTTCCCCATCACCGACTTCGATGCCAACGGCGACTTCGATGCCAAGAGCTATGCCGCGCGCCTGGAATGGCTCGCCCCCTTCGGCGCCAGCGCCCTGTTCGCCGCGGGCGGCACGGGCGAGTACTTCTCGCTCACGGCCGGCGAGTACCCCGCCATCATCCGCACCGCGGTGGACACCTGCCGGGGCAAGGTGCCCATCATCGCCGGCGCGGGCGGCCCCACGCGCTTCGCCATCGAATGCGCCCAGGCGGCGGAGAAGGCCGGCGCGCACGGTATCCTGCTCATGCCGCACTACATGACCGAGGCCAGCCAGGAAGGCCTGGCCGCGCACGTGGAGGCCGTGTGCAAGAGCGTGGACTTCGGCGTGATCATCTACAACCGCGGCGTGAGCCGCTACACGCCCGAAACCGTGGCGCGCCTGTGCGAGCGCAACCCGAACCTGGTGGGCTTCAAGGACGGCGTGGGCGACATCGAGGGCATGGCCAGCATGTTCCTCGCCATGGGCGACCGCCTGGCCTACCTGGGCGGCCTGCCCACGGCCGAGGTCTACGCCGCGGCCTACAAGGCGCTGGGCACGCCCGTGTACTCGTCGGCCGTGTTCAACTTCATCCCCAGGACGGCCATGCGCTTCTACGAGGCCGTGAAGAACGACGACCAGGCCACCCAGCACCAGCTGCTCAAGGACTTCTTCATGCCCTACCTGAAGATCCGCAACCGCAGCGCGGGCTACGCCGTGAGCATCATCAAGGCGGGCGCGCGCATCGTGGGCCACCCCGCGGGCCCGGTGCGCCCGCCGCTGGCCGACCTGCAGCCCGACGAGGTCGAGATGCTGGCCGCGCTGATCCGCAAGGTCGAGCAGGCCTGACGGACCCGGTCCCGCACCGCGAGCGGCGGCGGGGCCACCTTCATCGCACACGAACTACACAAGGAGCAGACCAATGAAGAAGATCCTCCTGGCCCTCACGGCCAGCGTGGCCCTGTCCGCCGCGGCCGCGTGGCCCGAGAAGAGCGTGAACGTCATCGTGCCCTTCCCGGCGGGCGGCTCCACCGACACCATCGCCCGCGCCATGGCGCAGCACATGGGCGAAAAACTCGGCCAGCCCTTCGTGGTGGACAACCGCCCCGGCGCCACGGGCACCATAGGCGCCACCGCGGTCAAGCGCGCCGCGCCCGACGGCTATACGCTGCTGGTGGCATCGCTCGGCCCCTTCGTGATCGCGCCGCACCTGGTGAAGAACATCCCGTACGACGCGGTGAAGGACTTCGACTACATCAGCCTGCCCGTGCAGGCGCCGAACGTGCTCGTGGCCTCGCCCGCGCAGAAGGCGCGCACCGTGGCCGATGTGATCGCCGCGCTCAAGGCCCAGCCCGGCAAGATCAGCTTCGCCAGCTCGGGCAACGGCTCGTCGGACCACCTTTCGGCCGAGCTGTTCTGGCAGCAGAGCGGCACCTCGGGCCTGCACATCCCCTACAAGGGCGGCGCGCCGGCCATCAACGACCTGCTGGGCGGCCAGGTGGACTTCTCGTTCCAGAACGTGAACGCCGTGCTGCCGCACATCCGCGCCGGCAAGCTGCATGCCATCGCCGTCACCGGCGACCGGCGCTCGCCCGTGCTGCCCGACGTGCCCACGCTGGCCGAGGCCGGCGTGAAGGGCGCCGAGATCTATTCCTGGCAGGGCCTGGCCGCCCCCAGGGGCCTGCCCGCCGAGGTGAAGAAGAAGCTGGCCGACGCCGCCATCCAGGCCATCAGCGAGCCGGCGCTGAAGAAGCGCCTGACCGAGCAGGGCATGGAGATCGTGGCCAACACGCCCGAGGAGTTCGCGGCCTTCCAGGCGCGCGAGTACGCGCGCTGGAAGACGCTGATCGAGGCCCGCAGGATCACGGCGGACTGACCCACGCCCCCATGACGCAACGCCCTCCCCGCATCCTCCAGTACGGCCGGATGCCCCTGCCCGCGCTCGACCGTGAACTGGCCGAGCGCTACGACGTGGCCGTGCTCAGCGAGCAGGCCGACCCCGCCCGCTTCCTCGCCGGGCACGGCGCCACGTTCGACTGCGTGGTCACCTCCGCCGCCATGGGCCTGCCCGCCCACGTGGTCGATGCCCTGCCCCACCTCAGGTACGTGAGCAGCTTCGGTGTGGGTTTCGACGCGCTGGACCGGCAGGCGCTGCTGCGCCGCGGCGCGCGCGTGGGCTACACCCCCGGCGTGCTCGACGACTGCGTGGCCGACATGGCCTTCGCCCTGCTGCTCGACGCGGCGCGCGGCCTGTCCGCGGCCGACCGCTTCGTGCGCCGCGGCGGCTGGAGCCGCCAGCGTTTCGGCATACATACACGCGCCAGCGGCAAGCGCCTGGGCATCTTCGGCATGGGCCGCATCGGCAGCGCCGTGGCGCGGCGCGCAGCCGGCTTCGACATGCAGGTGGCCTACCACAACCGGCGCCCGGTCGAGGGCTCGCCCCACCGGTACCTGCCCTCGCTGCTGGAGCTGGCGCGCTGGGCGGACTTCCTGGTCGTCACCACCGCCGGCGGCGAGGGCACGCGCCACCTGGTGAATGCCGAGGTGCTCGACGCGCTGGGCCCGCAGGGCTTCCTGGTCAACGTGGCGCGCGGCAGCGTGGTTCATGAAGCCGCGCTGGCGGCCGCGCTGCAGGGCGGACGCATCGCCGGCGCGGGCCTGGACGTGTTCGAGGACGAGCCCCGCCCCCTGCCCGCGCTGCTGGCGCTGGACAACGTGGTGCTGGCGCCGCACATCGCCAGTGGCACGCACGAGACCCGGCGCGCCATGGCCGACCTGGTGCTGGCGAACCTCGCGCACTGCCTCGCCACCGGCCGCCCCGTGGCCGAGGTGCCCTGGTCCGCCGAGGCCGCCGCTGGCCGGCAGGCGCAGGCCGCCTGACTTTCACCCCCCACTTCCGTTCGCATCCGCCATGACCCAGACACCCACCATCACCGACATCGAAGTCATCCCCGTCGCCGGCCGCGACGGCATGCTGATGAACCTGAGCGGCGCGCACGCGCCCTTCTTCACGCGCAACGTCGTGCTCATCCACGACAGCGCCGGCCGCACCGGCGTGGGCGAGGTGCCTGGCGGCGAAGGCATACGCCAGGCGCTGGAGGACAGCAGGCGCGTGCTCGTCGGCCAGTCCATCGGCCGGCGCCTGCAGTTGCTGCAGCAGGTGCAGAAGAACCTGGAAGGGCGCGACGCGGGCGGGCGCGGCCTGCAGACCTTCGACCTGCGCATCGGCGTGCACGCCGTCACGGCCGCGGAATCGGCGCTGCTGGACCTGCTGGGCCAGCACCTGGGCGTGCCCGTGGCCGCGCTGCTCGGCGAGGGCCAGCAGCGCGAGCGCGTGGAGATGCTGGGCTACCTGTTCTTCGTCGGCCCCAGCGACAGGACCGGCCTGCCCTACGTGAAGCCCGGCGAGGACAAGAGCGGCAGCGACGACTGGATCCAGGTGCGCCACATGGAGGCCATGACGCCCGAGTCCATCGTGCGCCAGGCCGAGGCCGCGCACGCGCGCTACGGCTTCAACGATTTCAAGCTCAAGGGCGGCGTGCTCGCGGGCGAGCAGGAGGTCGAGGCCGCCGCCGCCCTGGCCCGGCGCTTCCCCCAGGCGCGCGTCACGCTGGACCCCAACGGCGGCTGGCTGCTCAAGGACGCGATCCGCCTGATGCGCGACATGCGCGGCGTGCTCGCCTATGCCGAGGACCCCTGCGGCGCCGAGGGCGGCTTCTCGGGCCGCGAGGTCATGGCCGAATTCCGCCGCGCCACCGGCCTGCCCACGGCCACCAACATGATCGCCACCGACTGGCGCCAGATGGTGCATGCGCTCGCGCTGCAGTCGGTGGACATCCCGCTGGCCGACCCGCATTTCTGGACCATGGCCGGCTCGGTGCGCGTGGGCCAGACCTGCCGCGACTGGGGGCTCACCTGGGGCTCGCACTCCAACAACCACTTCGACATCTCGTTGGCCATGTTCACCCACGTGGCCGCCGCCGTGCCCGGCAAGGTCACGGCCATCGACACGCACTGGATCTGGCAGGACGGCCAGTTCCTCACCCAGAACCCGCTGCAAATCAAGGGCGGCTTCGTCGAGGTGCCGCAGGCGCCGGGCCTGGGCGTGACCGTGGACCGCGCAGCGCTCAAGCGCGCCAACGCCCTGTACCAGGAGCATGGCCTGGGCGCGCGCGACGACGCCATGGCCATGCAGTCCCTGATCCCGGGCTGGACCTTCGACAACAAGCGCCCCTGCATGGTGCGCTAACCAAACTCCCATTTCGATAGCTGCCAGCGCTTGCCCAGTGGGCGCTGGAGGCCAAAAACCTTCAAGACACCATGACCCAGCACCACAACCTGATCGGCGGCCGGTGGACGCCCGGCGCGTCCTGTGCCCCCAACACCAACCCCAGCGACCTGTCGGACGTGATCGGCGAATACGCCCAGGGCGGGGCCGATGACGTGCAGGCCGCCGTTGCCGCGGCCACGGCCGCGTTCCCGGCCTGGAGCACCTCGGGCATCCAGGCGCGCCACGATGCGCTGGACAAGATCGGCAACGAGATCCTGGCGCGCAAGGAGGAACTCGGCGACCTGCTCGCGCGCGAGGAGGGCAAGACCCGCCCCGAGGCCATCGGCGAGGTGGCGCGCGCGGGCCAGATCTTCAAGTTCTTCGCCGGCGAATGCCTGCGCCTGGCGGGCGAGGTGCTGCCCTCGGTGCGCCCCAACATCGGCGTGGAGATCACGCGCGAGCCCGTCGGCGTGGTGGGCCTCATCACGCCGTGGAACTTCCCCATCGCCATTCCCGCCTGGAAGATCGCCCCGGCCCTGGCCTACGGCAATTGCGTGGTCCTGAAGCCCGCCGACCTGGTGCCGGGCTGCGCCTGGGCGCTGGCCGAGATCATCCACAAGAGCGGCATCCCGGCCGGCGTGTTCAACCTCGTCATGGGGCGCGGGCGCGTGATCGGCGAGGCGCTGGTGAACCACCCCGGCGTGGCGGCCATCAGCTTCACCGGCTCGGTGGGCGTGGGCCGCGGCATCGCCGCGGCCTGCGCGAAGTCCGGCAAGAAGGTGCAGCTGGAGATGGGCGGCAAGAACCCGCAAATCGTGCTCGACGATGCCGACCTCGCCCAGGCCGTGGAACTGTCGGCGCAAAGCGGCTTCTACTCCACCGGCCAGCGCTGCACGGCGTCCAGCCGCCTGATCGTGACCGACGCGATCTACCCCGCCTTCGTCGAGGCGCTGCAGGCGCGCATGGCCAGGATCAAGGTGGGCGACGCGCGCGCCGCCGGCACCGACATGGGCCCCGTGGTCAGCCAGGCGCAACTGGAGCAGGACCTGGCCTACGTGGAGATCGCCAAGACCGAGGGCGCCCGGCTGGCCGCTGGCGGCGAGCGCGTGGCCTGCCACACGGGCAGCGGCAGGCAGGGTTTCTTCATGGCGCCCACGCTGTTCGTGGACACCGCCCCCGGCATGCGCATCAACCGCGAGGAGGTCTTCGGCCCCGTGGCCAGCGTGATCCGCGTGCAGGACTACGAGGAGGCGCTGGCCGTGGCCAACGACACGCCGTTCGGCCTGTCGGCCGGCATCGCCACGACGAGCCTCAAGCACGCCACGCACTTCAAGCGCCACAGCCAGGCCGGCATGGTGATGGTCAACCTGCCCACGGCGGGCGTGGACTACCACGTGCCCTTCGGCGGCCGCAAGGGCAGCAGCTACGGCCCGCGCGAGCAGGGGCGCTACGCGCAGGAGTTCTACACCACGGTGAAAACGGCCTACACGTTGGCCTGAGGGCGTGTTTACGATCTGAGGGCGTTGTCAGGAGAGAATGCCCGCCTTGGCCGGCTTTCCTCTCCTCGCGTGTCCTCTTCCCTGCCCTGGATCCAATCGCCCGACGGCTTCCCGCACCCCAGCCGCAGCTGGGACGCAGCATCCCCCGCCCCCGGGCTGCTGGCGGCCGGCGGCGAGCTGGACGTGCCCTACCTGCTCGCTGCGTACCGGCAGGGCATCTTCCCGTGGTTCGGCGCGGGCCAGCCCATCCTGTGGTGGAGCCCCGACCCGCGCATGGTGCTGCACGTGCAGGAGTTCCGCCTGCACCGCTCGCTGCGCCGCGTGCTGCAGCGCTTTCGCGCCACGCCGGGCTGCGAGGTGCGCATCGACAGCGACTTCCCCGCCGTGATCCGCGCCTGCGCGCAGACGCCGCGCGCCGGCCAGGACGGCACCTGGATCGTGCCGCGCATGGTGGCGGCCTACGAGGCGCTGCACGCCGCGGGCCATGCGCACAGCGTGGAGACCTGGGTGGACGGCCGGCTGGCGGGCGGGCTGTACTGCGTGGCGCTGGGGCGCGCGGTGTTCGGCGAGTCGATGTTCGCGCACGCGACCGACGCCTCCAAGATCGCGCTGGCCGCGCTCGTCTGCCTGTGCCGGCGCGAGGGCGTGGCGCTGATCGACTGCCAGCAGAACACCGGCCACCTGGCATCGCTGGGCGCGCGCGAGATCGGCCGCGCGCAGTTCCTGCGCCACGTGGCCCAGGCCCGGGCAGAGCCCCCCTGCGACTGGCGATTCGAGCCCGTATACTGGAACGAGCTTTTGCCACCGACCTCCGCGGCGTGACCCAGCTCAACGACCTTCCGCTGCAAAGCCTGCAGTTCTATGCCACGGCGCCCTATCCGTGCAGCTACCTGCCACAGCGGCAGGCGCGCTCGCAGGTGGCTACGCCCAGCCACCTGATCCAGAACGCCGTGTACTCCGACCTTGTGGCACGGGGCTTCAGGCGCAGCGGCATGTTCACCTACCGCCCGCACTGCGAGGGCTGCCAGGCCTGCATCCCGCTGCGCGTGCTGGCCGATTCGTTCCGCCCCGACCGCAGCCAGCGCCGCGCCTGGAGGCGCCACGCCGGCCTGCAGGCGCGCGTGCTGCGCCTGTGCTACATGCCCGAGCATTACCAGCTCTACCTGCGCTACCAGACCGCGCGCCACGCGGGCGGCGGCATGGACCACGACAGCATCGACCAGTACACGCAGTTCCTGCTGCAAAGCCGCGTCAACTCGCGGCTTGTCGAATTCCGCGAGCCCGACGCTGACGGCCGGCCCGGCGCGCTCAAGATGGTGTCCATCCTCGACGTGCTGGAGGACGGCATCTCCGCCGTCTACACCTTCTACGAGCCCGAGGAAGGCACGAGCTACGGCACCTACAACGTGCTGTGGCAGCTGCAGCAGGCCCGCGCGCTGGGCCTGCCCCACGTCTACCTGGGCTACTGGATAGAGCAAAGCCCCAAGATGAACTACAAGGCGCGCTTCCTGCCGCACGAGCTGCTCATCGGCGAGAAGTGGCAGCCGCCTGCCGGGCGCTGAAGTTTCAAGCCGAATCGGCCTCCAACGCCCGTCCAGCAAGCGACATCAGCTCTCTATTGGATAGCAGCCCGCTCACGGCGCCAGGTCGAACACCAGCACCTCGGCGTCGCGGCCGCCGTCCAGCCGGAGCTGCGCCTCGCCCTCCAGCAGCGCCGCGTCGCCGCCCTGCAGCGGCATGCCGTTGACCTGCAGCGCGCCGCGCACCAGGTGCACGTAGGCCTTGCGCCGCGGTTCCAGCGCCAGCGTGGCGCACTCGGCCCCGTCGAACAGCCCCGCGTGCAGCGACGCATCGGCATGGATGCGCACCACGCCCGGCCCGCCCGTGGGCGAGGCCACGAGCCGCAGCCGGCCGCGCTTGTCCGCCTCGGGCACGCTCACCTGCTCGTAGCTCGGCGCGATGCCGCGCACGTCGGGCTCGATCCAGATCTGCAGGAAATGCGTGGCCTGGCCCTGGGCGTGGTTGAACTCGCTGTGCATCACGCCCGTGCCCGCGCTCATGCGCTGCACGTCGCCCGGCGGTATGCCCTTCACGTTGCCCATGCTGTCCTGGTGCGCCAGCTCGCCCGAGAGCACGTAGCTGATGATCTCCATGTCGCGGTGGCCGTGCGTGCCGAAGCCCGTGCCGGGGGCGATGCGGTCCTCGTTGATGACGCGCAGGTTGCCCCAGCCCATGTGGCGCGGGTCGTAGTAGCCCGCGAACGAGAAGCTGTGGTACGAGTTGAGCCAGCCATGGTCGGCGTGGCCGCGGTCCTGCGATTTGCGGATGGTCAGCATGAGGCGCTCCTTCGAATGTCGTTCGCGCCAATGTAGGCCCGCACCGGCGCTTGCGGGAGCTGCGGGCTTGAAGGCATCATTCAAACCAATTGAACAAGAAATAGCTGGACCATGCAAAACACCCGCGATGCGCTGACCCCGGACAACCTTGCCATGCTGCAGGCCATCGCCGAGGCCGGCAGCTTCGCCGCGGCCGCGCGCGCATTGGGCCTGGTGCCCAGCGCGCTGACCTACCGCGTGCGCCAGATCGAGGACGCGCTCGACGTGCTGCTGTTCGACCGCAGCGCGCGCCAGGCCCGCCCCACCGATGCTGGCCTGGAGCTGCTGCGCGAGGGCCGGCGCGTGCTGGAGGACGTGGACGCCATCGCCAACCGCGTGCGCCGCGTGGCCACGGGCTGGGAGCCGCAGCTGACCCTGTCGGTGGACGGAGTGATCTCCCCCACCACCATGCTGGAGCTGGTGGAGGCGTTCTATGCCCTCGGGCCGCCCACGCGCCTGAAATGGCGCGACGGCATCCTGAGCGGCACGGCCGAGGCGCTGGCCTCGGGCCACGCGGACCTGGCCATCGGCGTGACCGGCTCCGCCAATGTGGCGGGCCTGCAATCCGCGCCGCTGGGCGAGCTGCGCTTCATCTTCGTCGTGGCCCCGCACCACCCGCTGGCGCGGGCGCCCGAGCCGATCAGCGACGCCACGCTGCGCGCGCACCGCCTGGTCGCCGTGGCCGATTCGGCGCGGCGCGGCAACGTCACCATGGGCATCCTGGCGGGGCAGGACGTATTCACCGTGGACAACATGCGCGCCAAGATCCAGGCCCAGCTGCGCGGCCTGGGCGGCGGCTTCCTGCCCGAGCCCATGGTGCGCCCCTACGTCGAGGCCGGCCACCTGGTGGTGCGCGAGGTGGTGCGCCCGGCGCGCACCGTGCCCATGAGCTACCAATGGGGCGGGCCCGGCGCCACCGCCCCGGGGCGGGCCCTGCAATGGTGGCTGTCGCAGCTGCAAAGCCCGGCCACGCGCCGGGCCCTGCTCGAAAATCACCATCATTTCTGAGAAGCCGTGTACGCGGCGAGGGGCGGCGCGTGTAGAGTCGTCGCTATCCGAGAACGTGTTTACGAAAGCCCGCCATGACAGCACCCCGCCCCCGCTCCAGCAATCGCTTGAAACACGGCATGCCCGCCGCCTCGGTGCGGCGCTTCGCCATCGTCGGCGCCGGCATGGCGGGTATCGCCTGCGCGCGCACGCTGGCCCAGGCGGGCCACGCCGTGACCGTGTTCGAGAGGGCGCCCCACAGCGGCGGGCGCACGGCGGCGCTGGCCTCGCCCTTCGGCAGCTTCGACACCGGCGCACAGTACTTCACCGTGCGCGACGCGCGCTTCCAGCGCGCCCTGGACACCGTGCCCGGCCTGTGCCGCGCCTGGAGCGCCACCACCATCCGCGTGCTGGATGCCGCGGGCCGCGTGGCCACGGCCACGCGCATGCCGGGCGAGGCGCACTGGGTGGCCGCCCCCACCATGGACGCGCTGGTCCAGGCCTGGGCCGAGCCGCTGGCGGACGAGGGCCGGCTGCACACGCACACGGCCGTCACGCGCATCGAGCGCGACCCCATGCGCCCCACCGCCTGGCAGCTGCACTGCGAGACCCTGGGCGGCGACACCCACCTGCACGGCGGCTTCGACGCCGTGGTGCTGGCCCAGCCGGCGCCGCTCGCGCGGGCGCTGCTGCAGCAGTCGGGCGTGGCGGCGCCCTGGGGCCAGGCGCTCGACGCCGTGGACATCGCCCCCTGCTGGACGCTAATGCTGGCCTTCGCCCACGCCGTGCGCCCGGGCCTGACCACGCTGGGGCCGCAGTGGAACGCCGCGCGCAGCACGCACCACCGCATCGCCTGGCTGGCGCGCGAGTCGAGCAAGCCCGGCCGCAAGCAGATCGAGCGCTGGACGGTGCAGGCCAGCCCCGCCTGGTCGCTGGAGCACCTGAACGACGACACGGCGCGCGTGCAGGCCAAGCTCATCAAGGCCTTCGCCGAGGTCACCGGCATACACGCCACGCCCACCCATGCCGAGATGCGCCGCTGGCGCTACGCCCAGACGCAGACGCCCCTGGGCCGGAGCTTCCTGTGGGACGCCGCCGCGGGCCTGGGCGCCTGCGGCGACTGGTGCCTGGGCCACCGGCTGGAGGACGCCTTCGTCTCCGGTCTGGAGCTGGCCCTCGCCGCCGCATGAGCGCGGGCTACGCCGGCCCCTACATCGGTCGTTTTGCCCCCTCGCCCACCGGGCCGCTGCATGCGGGCTCGCTCGTGGCCGCCCTCGCCAGCTGGCTGGACGCGCGCGCGGCCGGCGGGCGCTGGCTGGTGCGCATCGAGGACGTGGACCGGCCGCGCTGCCCCCCCGGCGCGGCCGAACGCATCCTGGCCCAGCTGGCCGCCTGCGGCCTGCGGCCCGACGCGCCGCCGCTGCGCCAGTCGGGCCGCGGCGCGCGCTACCGGCAGGCGCTGGACGAACTGGCGGCGCGGCGGCTGGCCTACCCCTGCGCCTGCACCCGGCGCGACATCGAGGCGGCCCTGGCCGCCCAGGGCCTGGCGCATGAACGCCACGTGGAGCGCCCCTACCCCGGCACCTGCCGCCAGGGCCTGCGCGGCCGCGCGCCGCGCGCCTGGCGCTTCAACGCCACCGAATACCAGGCAAAAATGCCTCCAGCGACCGGCAGTCAATCGCCGACAGCTCCCCTATCGATAGCAAGCGACGGCATCCGCTGGACCGACAGGCGCCTGGGCCCGCAGTTCCAGGACGTAGCCCGCCAGGTGGGCGACTTCGTGCTGCTGCGCGCCGACGGCCTGTGGGCCTACCAGCTGGCGGTGGTGGTGGACGACGCCGACCAGGGCGTGACCCACATCGTGCGCGGCGAAGACCTGGCGGACAACACCCCGCGCCAGATCCTGCTGCAGTCGGCCCTGGGGCTGCCCACGCCGCGCTACCTGCACACGCCGCTGGTGCGCGCGGCCGACGGCGAGAAGCTCTCCAAGCAGCATGGCGCGCCGCCCATCGACGACGGCCGGCCGCTGCAGGCGCTGGCCGATGCCGCCCGGGTGCTGGGCCTGCCGCCGGCATCAGGCGCGCGCGACGCCGACCAGGCGCTCGCGCTATGGGCCGGGGCCTGGGCGCGAATCTACAATCCGCCGCTGTGACGCAAACCCCATCCATCCAAGAATCCCGCCCCGCGGCGCCCGGCGCTGCGCCGGCCAGCATCGCCCATCCCAAGGGCATCAAGAGCTACGTGCGCCGCGCCGGCCGCACCACCAGCGGCCAGGCCAAGGCCCTCGAAGACCTGGGGCCGCGCTATGTGCTGGACTACGCGCCCGCCCCGCTGGACGCCGCCGCCGCCTTCGGCCGCAGCGCGCCGCTGGTGCTGGAGATCGGCTTCGGCATGGGCGAGGCCACGGCCCACATCGCGGGCGTGCGCCCCGGCGACGACTTCCTGTGCTGCGAGGTGCACGAGCCCGGCGTGGGCGCGCTGCTCAAGCGCATCGGCGAGCAGGGCCTGTCCAACATCCGCATCCTGCAGCACGACGCCGTGGAGGTGCTGGAGCACATGCTCGCGCCGGCCTCGCTCGACGGCGTGCACATCTTCTTTCCCGACCCCTGGCACAAGAAGCGCCACAACAAGCGCCGCCTGATCCAGCCGCCGCTGGTGGCCAGGCTGGCCGGCCGGCTCAAGCCCGGCGGCTACATCCACTGCGCGACCGACTGGCAGCCCTACGCCGAGCAGATGCTGCAAGTGCTGTCGGCCGAGCCGTTGCTGGCCAACACCGCCCAGGGCTACGCCACGCAGCCCTGGTACCGGCCCCTGACCAAGTTCGAGAACCGCGGCATGCGCCTGGGCCATGGCGTGTGGGACCTGGTGTTCACGCGCCGCTGACGTTCCCGCCCTCCCGGAGGACCGACCGATGAAGCCCCTGCTGCGCAACCTGGCCGAGATGACCGCCCACCGCGATCACCTGCGGCTGGAGGTGTCGGTGCTGTCCACCCTGCTCAGGCTGTGCCACCGCGTGCAGGTGCGGGCACTGGAGCTCTTCGAGCAGGACCAGGCCACCATGCTGCGCCCGCGCAGCTGGAGCCAGGACGGGCAGATCGTCTCCAGCGAGCACGACGCGGCCGGCGACCCGCAGCGCCTGCCGCTGGCCGACGCACCCGAGCTAGCCCAATGCATCGCGGCCGGCGGCGAAAGCGCCCAGCGCTCCTCGCCCGGCCGCCACACGCTGTGGCTGCCCGTGTGGCAGGCGGGGCGCGCCACCGCCTGCCTGGAGGTCACCCAGCCGCGCGCCTTCACGCGGCACCAGCGCGACGTGGTCAAGGGCGTGTTCCTCGTCTACCAGAACTACCAGAACCTGCTGGACTACAGCGAGCGCGACGCGCTCACGGGCCTGCTCAACCGCAAGACCTTCGAGGAACAGTTCGCCCGCGATGCCGGCAGCACCCCAGCCGCGGACGGCGGCGCCGACCTGCCGCGCCCGTGGCTGGCGGTGATCGACATCGACCATTTCAAGTCGGTCAACGACCGCTTCGGCCACCTGTACGGCGACGAGGTGCTGATCCTGGTGGCCAACGTGCTGCGCGCGCACTGCAAGAGCCAGGACCGCATCTTCCGCTTCGGCGGCGAGGAGTTCGTGGTGCTGCTGCGCTCCGTCACGCTGGCCCAGGCACGCCAGGTGTTCGAGCGCCTGCGCGCGGCCATGCAGGCGCACGCATTCCCGCAGATCGGACACATCACCGCGAGCATCGGCTTCGCCGCCTCGCAGCGAGGCTCGCCCGTGGAAGTCCTGGGCCGCGCCGACCAGGCGCTCTACCATGCCAAGGAGAGCGGGCGCAACCGGGTCTGCTTCTACGACGACCTGGTGCTAAGCGGCGTGCTGCAGGCGAAGATCGCCCACGACGAGGTGGATCTGTTCTAAACGAAACATCCGCCACGGCGGCGGGTGTTTCGTGCGTGATCAAGGCCGCGCTACGCGCGTTCGCCCACCCAGGCCGCCACCGAGGCCAGCGCCTGCGGCAGCGCCTCCGCGTCGGTGCCGCCGGCCATGGCCATGTCGGGCTTGCCGCCGCCCTTGCCGCCCACCTGGCCGGCCACGAAGTTGACCAGCTCGCCGGCCTTGACGCGCGCCGTGCTGTCGGCCGTCACGCCGGCGGCCAGCTGCACCTTGTCGCCATCGACGGCGGCCAGCACGATGGCGGCCGTCTTGAGCTTGTCCTTGAGCTTGTCCATGGTCTCGCGAAGCTGCTTGGCGTCGGCGCCGTCGAGCTTCGCCGCCAGCACCTTGATGCCCTTAACCTCCACGGCCTGGCTCGCCAGCTCGTCGCCCTGGGCCGAGGCCAGCTTACCCTTGAGCTGGGCAAGCTCCTTCTCCAGCGCCTTGATCTGGTCGAGCGCGCCGGCTATGCGCGTGGCCAGCTCGGCGGCCGGCGCCTTCAGCGCGGCGGCGGCCTGGTCCACGGTGGCTTCCAGGCCCTGCAGGTAGGCCAGCGCGTTCTCGCCCGTCACGGCCTCGATGCGGCGCACGCCCGCGGCCACGCCGCCCTCGGCCACGACCTTGAACAGACCGATGTCGCCCGTGCGCTGCACGTGCGTGCCGCCGCACAGCTCGCGGCTGGTGCCGATGTCGAGCACGCGCACGGTCTCGCCGTACTTCTCGCCGAAGAGCATCACGGCGCCGGTCTTCTGGGCCGATTCGATGTCCATGACGCGGGCGTCGGTGGCCGTGTTGGCCAGGATCTCGGCGTTCACGCGGCGCTCGATCTCGCGGATCTGCCCGGCCGTGACCGGCGCGTTGTGCGCGAAGTCGAAGCGCGTGCGCTCGGCATTCACCAGGCTGCCCTTTTGCTGCACGTGCGCGCCCAGCACCTCGCGCAGCGCCTTGTGCATGAGGTGCGTGACCGAGTGGTTGCGCATGGTGGCGGCGCGCTCGGCGCCGTCGACCTGGGCCTGCACCGTGTCGCCCACGTTGAGCGTGCCCTCGCCGAGCACGCCATGGTGGCCGTACACGTCGGCCTTGATCTTCTGCGTGTCCTGCACCGCAAAGCGCGCGCTGCCCGCCGTGATGAGGCCCTGGTCGCCGACCTGGCCGCCGCTCTCGGCGTAGAACGGCGTGCTGTCGAGCACGACCACGCCACTCTGGCCGGCCTTGAGGGCCGCAACGCTCGTCCCATCTGCGTAGAGCGCTACGATTTTCGCAGTACCCGAGAGATGTTCGTAGCCGGTGAAGCGGTTGGCCGCGCCGCCGTACTCCAGCGCCCTGTCCATCTTGAACTTGCCCGCCGCGCGGGCCGTGCTCTTCTGGTGCTCCATGGCGGCGGCGAAGCCCGCCTCGTCCACGCCCACGCCGCGCTCGCGGCACACGTCGCAGGTCAGGTCCAGCGGGAAGCCGTAGGTGTCGTGCAGCTTGAAGGCCACGTCGCCGGGAAGCTGCCTGGCGCCGCCGGCCAGGGCGCCGTCCAGGATCTCCATGCCGTGGGCCAGGGTCTCGAAGAAGCGCTCCTCCTCCACGCGCAGCACCTCGGTGATGCGCTCCTGCTGCTCGCGCAGCTTGGGGTAGGCGCCGCCCATCTGCTGCACGAGATCCTTGACCAGCTTGTGGAAGAACGGCGTCTTGCAGCCGAGCTTGTAGCCGTGGCGGATCGCCCGGCGCACGATGCGCCGCTGCACGTAGCCGCGCCCCTCGTTGCCGGGGATGACGCCATCGGCCACCAGGAAGGCGGTGGCGCGGATGTGGTCGGCGATCACCTTGAGCGATGGGTTGGCCAGGTCGGCCGTGTGCGTCTCGCGCGCGGCGGCCTTGATGAGCGCGTCGAACAGGTCGATCTCGTAGTTGCTGTGCACGTGCTGCAGGATGGCGGCCAGGCGCTCCAGGCCCATGCCGGTGTCCACGCAGGGCGCGGGCAGCGGCGTGACCGAGCCGTCTTCCTTCATGTCGAACTGCATGAACACGTGGTTCCAGATCTCGATGAAGCGGTCGCCGTCCTCGTCGGGGCTGCCCGGGGGGCCGCCGGGGATCTCGGGGCCGTGGTCGTAGAAGATCTCCGAGCACGGGCCGCAGGGGCCGGTGTCGGCCATCATCCAGAAGTTGTCGCTCTTGTAGCGCCCGCCCTTGTTGTCGCCGATGCGGATCACGCGCTCGGGCGGCAGGCCGATCTCCTTGGTCCAGATGTCGTAGGCCTCGTCGTCCTCGGCGTACACGGTGGCCAGCAGGCGCTCGGGCGGCAGCTTGTAGACCTGGGTGAGCAATTCCCAGCCCCAGCGGATGGATTCGCGCTTGAAGTAGTCGCCGAAGCTCCAGTTGCCCAGCATCTCGAAGAACGTGTGGTGGCGCGCGGTGTAGCCCACGTTCTCCAGATCGTTGTGCTTGCCGCCGGCGCGCAGGCAGGTCTGCACCGAGGCCGCGCGCACGTAGGGGCGCTTGTCCGTGCCCAGGAACACGTCCTTGAACTGCACCATGCCCGAGTTGGTGAACATCAGCGTCGGGTCGTTGCCCGGCACCAGCGGGCTGGAGGCCACCACGGTGTGGCCCTTGGCGGCGAAGAAGTCCAGGAAGGTCTTGCGGATGTCGGCAACGGAAAAGCGGGTGGTCATGGGTTTTCTCAAGGATAGGAAGGCCTGCGGCCGGCCGACAGGCGAACCCTTCATTTTACGGACTTTCCTCCAGGGCCCTGCCGGCGCCCCGCACACGGGCACCCGCCGGGAGCCACTAGCACAAACCCCAACAAAATATCTTAAATATCTCACTAATATATTTATTGAGAGGCGACCGGCGCTTCACCGCATCTTCAACCGCTGCATCAGGAGTCCACGATGAGCAACCCCCGCTGGCAGGGCGTCTTCCCTGCCATCACCACCAAGTTCCACCCCAACGAGCGCATCGATGCCGAGGGCACGGCCCGCCACATCGACTTCCAGATCCGCAACGGCATCCACGGCCTGGTCACCTGCGGCTCGCTGGGCGAGGCCAGCACGCTGACGCTGGAGGAGAAGCTGGAGGTCGCCAGGATCGCACTGGACGCCGCCGCCAGCCGCGTCCCGGTGCTGGCCAACGTGTCGGAGACCAGCACGCGCGAGGCGCTGCGCTATATCGAGGGTGCCAACAAGCTCGGCGTGGCCGGCTTCATGGTCATGCCCTCGGTGATCTACGTGGCCGACGCGCGCGAGGCCATGGCCAACGTGCGCGCCATGGCCAACGCGGCGCAGAAGCCGGTGATGGTCTACAACAACCCCGTCGCCTACCGCGTGGACCTCAAGCCCGAGCACATGCTGGCGCTGGCCGACTGCGAATGGATCACGGCCATCAAGGAGAGCTGCGGCGACATCCGCCGCATCACCGACCTGCGCAACACCGTGGGCGACCGCTACCAGCTGTTCTGCGGCGTGGACGACCTGGCCTACGAGGCCCTGGCCCTGGGCGCCGACGGCCTGCTGGCCGGCGTGGGCTGCGCCTTCCCGCGCGAGACCGTGGCGCTCTACGATCTCATGAAGGCCAAGCGGTTCGACGAGGCGCTCAGGCTCTACCAGTGGATGACGCCGATGCTGCACCTGGACGTGTCGAACAAGCTCGTGCAGAACCTCAAGCTGATCGACGTGCTGGCGGGCGTGGGCACCGAGCACATGCGCCTGCCGCGCATGCCGGTGATCGGCGAGGAGCGCGAATTCATCATCGGCGTGGTCAACAAGGCCCTTGCCACCCGCCCCGCAGAGTACCGCTCCATCGACTGATCCCACCGCGGAGCCCGGCCATGCCCTCCTCCAGAAATGCAACAGGCAAAGAGACAAGCCGCCATGGCTGGGCCCGCTGGATACAGCTGGCCTCATCCGCCATCCTGCGCATCGAGCGCGTCGCGCTGATGATGCTGATGGGTTCGATCACGCTGCTGATCCTGCTCAACGTCGCCACGCGCTACACGGGCGTGCCGATCTACTGGGTGGACGAGGCGGCGGTCTACCTGGTGGTGTGGCTGAGCTTCATCGGCGCGTCGGCCATGACCCGGCTGCGCCTGGACTTCGCGGTCACGCTGCTCACGGACTCCCTGGGCGAGCGCGCCGCGCGGCGCGTGAAGGCCGTGGCCACGGCCTGCGTGTTCGCCTTCGGCTGCGCCATGGTCGCCATGTGCTGGCTGTGGCTCGACCCGGTCGGCATCGCCAGCCATGGCTTCGACGCCAAGGCCTACGCGGCCGAGAGCTTCAACTTCCTCTACACCGAGCACACGCAAACGCTGAACTGGCCCACCTGGGTGGTGCAGCTCGTCATCCCGCTGTTCAGCCTGAGCTTCACCGTCCACGCCCTCGCCAACCTGATCGAGGACATGGGCTTCGCCCCGCGCGCCGCGATCGCGGGCTTCGACCTCGGCAACGCCGAAGAAACCGTCAACTGAGCCGCCTGCGCCCGACCATGATCACCAGCCTGTTCTTCCTCGCCGTGATGTTCCTCGGCGTGCCCATCGGCGTGTGCCTGTGCCTGGCCGGCATCGTCTACATCTTCGACACCGATGCCATGGTGCTGCTGCAGTCCTTCCCGCCGCAGATGTTCGGCGGCGTGGACAGCTACGGCCTCATCGCCATCCCGCTGTTCATCCTGATCGGCGAGATCATGGGCAGCGGCGGCATCACGCGCCGGCTCGTGGAGCTGGCCATGGGCTTCGTCGGCGCGGTGCGCGGCGGCCTGGCCTACGTCAACGTCCTGGCCAACATGATGCTGGCCTCGATCATCGGCTCGGCCACGGCCCAGGTGGCCATCATGAGCAAGATCATGGTGCCCGAGATGGAGAAGCAGGGCTACGACAAGACCTTCGCGGCCGGCGTCACCGTCTATGGCGGCATGCTCGGCCCCATCATCCCGCCGTCGGTGATGTTCGTGGTCTACAGCGTGCTCGCGCAGGTGGCCGTGGGCGACATGCTGATGGCCGGCATCCTGCCGGGCATCCTGCTCACGCTGCTGTTCTTCGTGGTGATCGCCTGCATGGGCCTCATCTACGACTACCCGCGCAGCGAGAAGAAGACGCTGGCCGAGCGCGCGCGCACCATCGTGCAGGCGTCGCCCACGCTGCTCATCCCCATCGTCATCGTCGGCTCTATCCTCGCGGGCATGGCCAACCCCACCGAGTCGGCCGCCGTAGGCGCCGTGGTCTCGGCGCTGGTGGGCCGCTACGTGACGCGCGAGTTCCGCTACGCCATGCTGCCGCAGATCCTGCTGCGCTCGGCCGTGTATTCGGCCATCGTGCTGTTCCTGGTGGCGGCCGCCGCCGTGTTCTCGTGGCTGCTGATCTACGGCAAGGTGCCGCAGGCCGCGGCCAGCTGGATCCAGACCGTCGCCAAGGACCCGGTGAGCTTCCTGCTGATCACCAACGTGATCCTGCTGGTGATCGGCACCGTGATCGACGGCATACCGGGCCTCATCATGACCGTGCCGATCCTGCTGCCCATCGCCACCGACGTCTACCACATCGACCCGCGCCACTTCGGCGTGGTGGTCGTGGTGAACCTGGTGCTGGGACTCATGTCCCCGCCCGTGGGCCTGTCCTTCTTCGTGGCCGCCGCCGTCACGGGCGCCAAGCCGGGGAAGATGTTCATGGTCACCATGCCCTTCTTCCTCATCTGCTGCGCCGCACTGGTGCTGCTGTCGCTGTTTCCCGGCCTCTCCCTTGGTCTCCTGAAGTAACCCAACCCACCGAAAGGCATCCACCATGACCCTGACCCGCCGCCACTTCGTCCAGGCCAGCGCTGCGCTCGCCGCCCCCGCCTTCATCGGCCAGGCCCGCGCCCAGGCCAAAGAATTCCGCCTCGGCCTGATCACGCCCGGCGGCCACTCGTGGAATCGCGCCGCGCTGGCCTTCGGCGAGGCGCTCAAGAAGGAGACCAACGGCCGGCTCTCGGCCACCGTGTTCCACTCGGGCCAGCTCGGCAACGAGGCCGCGATGATGCAGCAGCTGCAGACCGGCGCGCTCGACATGGGCTGGATCCAGGCGGCCGAACTCGGCTCACGCGTGTCCAGCATCGCCGCCATCAACGCGCCCTACCTCGTGCGCTCGACCACCGACGTGGCCAAGCTCGTGCGCCACGACGCGGCGCTGAAGCTGCTGGAGGTGCTGCCCAAGGAGACCGGCACCATCGGCCTGGGCTGGGGCATCACCGGCATGCGCGTGGTGTTCTCGACCAAGGACATCGCGGGCGTGAAGGACATCAAGGGCATGAAGCTGCGCATCAACCCCACGCCGGTGTACCGCGACTTCTACCAGCAATTGGGTGCCGCGCCGACGCCCATTCCGACGCCGCAGGTGTTCGACGCCATGGCCAACGGCCAGGTGGACGGGCTGGAGGCCGACATCGAGTTCTCCTGGAATCAGCGCTTCGACAAGGTGTCCAAGGCCATGCTGCAGATGAATGCCCTCTTCATGCCCTTCGCGCCGCTGGTGTCGGGCCGCGTGTGGCAGAAGCTCGACGCCAAGGACAAGGAGCTGATCCGCGGCCTGGTGCGCCAGTCGCTCGACGCGCAGATCAAGGACATCGTCACCACCGAGCTGGGGCTGATCGACAAGTTCAAGGCCGCGCCCTTCCCCATCAGGACCGAACCCCAGCTCGACGTCGCCACCCTCGCGCGCGAGTTCGACAAAATCTGGCTGCCCAAGGCACCCCAGATCGCCGAGCTGCGCAAGGTCGGCGCCACGCTGTAGCCGTGTCCGCGCAGCGCCCCCCCGGCGGGACGCGGCGCGGCATTCCTATGATCGCCCCATGAGCACGCCCCACACCTCCGAAGCCCCACCCCTGTTCCTGCCCGTCGAGGAGCTGCTGGCCCTGGCCGGCCGCGTATTCCTGCGCCTGGGCCTGTCCCTCCCCCATGCCGAGGCCATGGCCCGCACCGTGGTGGCCGGGCAGCGGGACGAGTGCCATTCGCACGGGGTGTACCGCATCCTCTCCTGCGCCCACACGGTGCGCGCAGGCAAGGTCGCGCTGCAGGCGGAGCCCGTGCTGACGCCCGCCAGCGGCGCGGTGGTGCGGGTGGATGCGCGCTACGGCTTCTCGCCGCTGGCCTTCGAGCGGGGGCTGCCGGCCCTCGTGGCAGCCGCCCGGCAGCACGGCATCGGGGCGCTGGCCATCCAGCACTGCTTTCATTTTTCCGCGCTGTGGCCCGAGATCGAGGCCATCACCGCCCACGGGCTCGCAGCGCTTGCGCTCACGCCCAGCCACGCCTGGGTGGCGCCCGCGGGCGGGCGCCAACCCGTGTTCGGAACCAACCCCATCGCCTTCGGCTGGCCCCGCCCGGGGCAGCACCCGTTCGTCTTCGACTTCGCCACCAGCGCCATCGCGCGCGGCGACCTCGAACTGCACCGCCGCGCGGGCACCCCCCTGCCACCGGGCTGCGGCGTGGATGCCCAGGGCAGGCCCAGCACCGATCCGGTGGCCGTGGCGCAGGGCGCCATGCTGGCCTTCGGCGGCCACAAGGGCTCCGCGCTGTCCGCGATGGTGGAGCTCATGGCGGGGGCGCTGATCGGCGACTGGACGAGCGCGGAATCGCTGGCCTTCGACGCCGGCGACGGGGCCACGCCCTGCCACGGCGAACTCATCCTGGCCTTCGATCCTGCCCGCCTCGGCGGCGGCGACCTGGCCGACCAGCAGCAGCGGGCCGAGCGGCTGTTCGACGCGATCACCGGTCAGGGCGCGCGCCTGCCGTCGCAGCGCCGCTTCGAGGCCCGCGCGCGCAGCCTGGAACGGGGCGTGGCGGTGCCCCGCGCGCTCCATGCCGAGATCCTTGCCCTGGCGGATTGACGGCATGTGCCCCGCAATGCATAACATGACCACGAGGCAGGACGGCGCACGCCGCCTCCATCCTCACTGAACCCATGAGCTTCCACACCGACAAGCCCTCCACCATCTCCGCCCCCAAGCGGCGGGCCGCCGACGTGGCCTACGACGCCATCGAGGTCCTCATCTCCACGCTGGAGATGCAGCCCGGCAGCCCCGTGGTGGAGGCCGAGATCGCCGAACGCACCGGCCTGGGCCGCACGCCGGTGCGCGAGGCGCTGCTGCGCATGGTGTCCATCGGGCTGATCGAGCAGCAGCCGCGCCGCGGGCTGCTGGTGTCGAACATCGACCTGGCCGACCATCTGGACGTCATCCAGACCCGGCGCGTGCTTGAATGCCTGATCGCCACCTGCTCGGCGCGGCGCGCCACGGCAGCGCAGCGCCAGGAGATCCTGCGCTGCGCCCAGAAGATGCGCCTGGCCGCCGAACGAGGGCTCCTGGACGAATACATGCGCGCCGACCACGAGCTGGACGTGGTCAACCACCAGGCCAGCCGGAACCACTCGGCCGTCAAATGCGTGGTTCCGCTGATCGTGCAATGCCGGCGCTTCTGGTACGCCTACCAGCACGAGGGCGAGCTCACCGAAGGCGCGCGCGCCCACATGGCGCTGGCCGAAGGCATCGCCACGGGCGACGAAGCCGCCGCCACCGCGGGGGCCCACCAGCTCATGGACTACCTCGAACGGTTCGCGCGGCGCATCATCGACCAGTAGACACGCTGCATCCTACGCGCCCCATGCACAACAGCCACGACCCTCGCGTCCTGCCCATGCGGGACGGCGTCAACCCCTGCTGCGTGGTGCTGCCGTCTCAGGGGCAGGGCCTGCTGCTGGACTTCCTGGCGCGGCGCCTGCCCGCCGTGTCGCGGGAGGACTGGCTGCGGCGCCTTCATGCCGGCGAGGTGGTGGACGAATGGGGCCGCGCCGCCACGGCGCACAGCCCCTTCACGCCCGGCGTGCGCTACTACTACTACCGCGAGCTCGCGCACGAGGCAGAGATTCCGTTCCAAGAGACCGTGCTCTACCAGGACGAGCACATCCTCGTAGCCGACAAGCCGCATTTCCTGCCCGTGGTGCCCGCGGGGCGCTACCTGCAGCACACGCTGCTCGTGCGCCTCAAGCGCCGGCTGGGGCTGCGCGAGCTCTCGCCCGTGCACCGCATCGACCGCGACACGGCCGGCCTGGTGCTGTTCTCCGTGCAGCGCGCCACGCGCGGGCGCTACCAGGCGCTGTTCCGGGACCGCCAGGTGCGCAAGGTCTACGAGGCCGTGGCCCCCTGGCGAGCCGACCTGCGCTTTCCGCGCACCCATGCCAGCCGGCTGCAGGAGAGCGGGCATTTCTTCCGCATGCACGAGGTGCCGGGCGAGCCCAACGCGGTCACCGCCATGGACGTCGCGGAGCAGGCGGGCGGCTGGGCGCGCTACCGGCTCGAACCGGTTACGGGCAAGCGCCACCAGCTGCGCGTGCACATGGCGGCGCTGGGCCTGCCCCTGTGCGGCGACGGCTTCTACCCCGAGGTGAACGACCCGCCCGAGGGCGACTATTCCAACCCGCTGCAGCTGCTGGCGCGCACCCTGTCGTTCACCGACCCAGTGACGGGGCAGGAGCGGCGCTTCGACAGCCGGCTGCGGCTGCGCCCGCTGGCGGATTTCGCCGGACCAGCTACAGCTGGTGCACCACGAGCTTGAACTCCGGGTCCTCGTCGAACGCGCGCACCTCGAAACCCAGCCTGCGCATCAGCTTGAGCATGGTAGGGTTGTTGGCCAGCACCAGGCCCTGGATCTCGGCCAGGCCCCGGTCGCGGGCGACTTCCATGATGCTGAGCATGAGGCGCGAGCCCAGGCCCTTGCCCGCGAAGTCGTCGGCCACCAGCAGGGCGAACTCGCAGCTGGTGTGATCGGGGTTGGTCACGTAGCGCGACACGCCCACGATGCGCTCCTTGTGGCTGACCTCGCCCTCCTCGTCCGCCACGCGCTCGCGGTGCACAGCCACCAGGGCCATCTCGCGGTCGTAGTCGATGAGGGTGAAGCGCGCCAGCATGGAGGGCGGCAGCTCGGCGATCTGCGAGACGAAGCGGAAGTAGCGGCTCTCGGGCGAGAGCTCCTTGACCAGGCGCTGCACCATCTGCGCGTCGTCCGGGCGGATCGGGCGCACCAGGTATTCGCCGCCGCCGCGCAGCGGCCACACCTGCTCGTAGCGCGCCGGGTACGGCAGGATGGACAGGTGGCCGTAGTGCCCGTGGCCGGCGCCTTCGGTGCGCCCGCCGCCCCGGGCCGTCTCGTGGATGGCGATGCGCGCGTCCACGGCCACGGCGCCCTGCTCGTCCACGATCAGGGGGTTGATGTCCATCTCGCGCAGCTGGGGCAGTGCGCAGACCATCTCGGACACGCGCAGCAGCACCTGCTCCAGCGCCTGCATGTCCACGGCGCTCGCGCCGCGCCATTCGCCCAGGGTCTCGGCCACGCGCGCGCGCTCCATGAGCCTGCGCGCGAGGAACTGGTTGAGCGGCGGCAGCTCCATGGCGCGGTCGTCGATGAGCTCGATCATGGTGCCGCCGGCGCCGAAGGTGATGACGGGGCCGAAGGGGTCGTCGCACACTAGGCCGATGCAGATCTCGCGCCCGCGCCGCGCGCGCGCCATCTTCTGCACCGTCACGCCGTTGATGCGCGCCTCGGGCCGCAGGCGCGCCACGCGCTGCACCATGTCGGTGTAGGCGTCACGCGCGGCGGCGCCATTGGGCACGCTGAGCGCCACGCCGCCCACGTCGGACTTGTGGGCGATGTCGGGCGAGTCGATCTTGAGCGCCACGGGAAACCCGAGCTGCGTGGCGATCATCATGGCCTCGTTGCTGCTGCGCGCCAGCAGCGTCTTGGTGACGGGGATGTGGAAGGCCGCCAGCAGCGTCTTGGACTCCATCTCGGTGAGCACGTTGCGGCGCTCGGCCAGCACGCTCTCGATCACCAGGCGCGCGCCCTCGATGTCGGGCTTGGCCAGCGTGGTCAGCGGCGGCGGCGTCTGCTGCAGGAGCTGCTGGTTCTGGTAGAACGAGGCGATGTTGCCGAAGGCGCCCACGGCCGCCTCGGGCGTGCGGAAGGTCGGTATCTGCGCGGCACGCAGGATCTTGCGCGCCGGCACGACCGCGGCGTCGCCCATCCAGCACGACAGCAGCGGCTTGGAGGCCAGGCGCTTGGCGTCGGCCAGCACGCTGGCGACGCCCTCGGCGTCGATGCCGGCCTTGGGCGAGAAGATGGCCAGCACGCCATCGATCTGGCGGTCGCGGAACGCGGCCTCCAGCGCCTCGCGGTAATGCTCGGGCCCGGCCTCTTCGGACAGGTCCATCAGGTCCGTCAGCGTGGCCAGCGGCGGCAGCCTGGGCGCGAGGGCCTCGCGCGTCTCGGCCGAGAGCCGGCCCAGGTCCAGGCCGATCTCGTTCTCCCAGTCGGCCGCCAGCACGCCGGGGCCGCCGCCGTTGGTGATGATGGCCAGGCGCCTGCCCACGGGCCGGTAGCGCGATGCCAGGCACTTGGCGGCCGAGAACAGCTCCACGAACGAGCGCACGCGCACGGCGCCCGCGCGGCGCAGCACGGCGTCGAACACGTCGTCGCTGCCCACGATGGCGCCGCTGTGCGTCTGCGCCGCCTGGTTGCCCGCGGGCTTGCGCCCGGCCTTGAGCACCACCACGGGCTTGGCGTAGGCGGCCGAGCGCAGCGCGCTCATGAAGCGACGCGCGTCCTGGATCCCCTCCATGTAGACCACGATGCTCTGCGTGCGCCCGTCGTTGGCCAGGAAATCGAGCGCCTCGCTCAGGCCCACGTCGGTGTGCGGCCCGAGCGAGATCACGCTGGAGAAGCCCACGGCGTTGTTGGCCGCCCAGTCCAGGATGGACGCGGTGAGCGCGCCCGACTGGCACACCAGGGCCAGGGAGCCCTCGCGCGCCAGCGGCCCCGCGGCGCTGGCGTTGAGCTGCAGCGACGGCCGCTGCAGGCCCAGCGAGTTCGGCCCCAGCAGGTGCATGCCCTCGCGCCGCGCGATCTTGCGCAGCTGCTCGGCCAGCTGCGCGTCCACGCCGCTGGACAGCACCAGGGCCGACTTGCAGTTCATGCGCCCGGCCACGTCCAGCGCGGCGGGCAGGTCCTGCGGCGGCTGGGCGATGATGGCCAGGTCCGCGCGGATCTGGGCCAGGTCGGCCAGCGTGCCGGTGGTGTGGATGTCGAAGAACTGCAGCTGGCCCGTGAAGCGCTGCGCGGTCAGCGCCTCGCGCAGGGCCCGCGCCTGGGGCGTCTGGCTCTCGAGGGCTTCCGTGTCGCCTGCCAGCACGATGACGGAGCCGGGGTTGAACAGGGGCGTGAGATAGTGCTTGTCCATCATGGTGGGTCGATTCTCGGGTATCCACCTAGCATAATCTTGCGTTGCGTCAATTGGGCGGATGCCCCTCGGCTGCGCGCAACAGTTCCAGCACGGCCCGGGCCGTGGCCCGGGCGGCGCCGCGGTGGGCCTGGGTGAAGGCCAGACAGCGCGCGGCCTGCGCGGCGCGGCGCTGCGGGTCCTGCGCCAGGGCGGTGGCGGCGGCCACGCCCTCGGCCATGCCGGCCACGCGCTCGGCGGCGCCGGCGTCTATGGCCAGACGCGCGGCCTCGGCGAAGTTGAAGGTGTGCTGCCCCATGACCACGGGGCAGCCGCAGGCCGCGGCCTCAATGAGGTTCTGCCCTCCGAGCGGCGCGAAGCTGCCGCCCAGCAGCGCCGCATGGGCCATGCCGTAGTACAGGGCCATCTCGCCCAGCGAGTCGCCCAGCCATACGTCCGCCTGCTGCGGCGCGGGGCCCCACTGGCTGCGCCGCGACACGCGCAGGCCGGCGGCCTCACACAGGCGCAGCACCTCGTCGAAGCGCTGCGGGTGGCGCGGCACGAGCAGCCATTGCACGGGCATTCTCGCTTCCGTTTCGATAGCTACCTGCGATTGTCCGGCGGGCGCTAGAGGCCATTTTTGCCTCAATACCTCCAGCCACATCGCCTCCTCGCCCTCGCGCGTGCTGGCCAGCAGCACCACGGGGCGGTCGCCGGCCTCGCGCCAGGCGCGGCCCTGGGCCTGCTGCGCGGCCGAGGGCAGGGCGTCGAACTTGAGGTTGCCGAACACGCCGGCCACGCGCGCGCCCACGTCGCGCAGGCGCTCGGCATCCTGCCCGGTCTGGGCCCATGCCGCCGCCAGGCCCGCGTACGCGGGGCGCGACAGCCAGGCGAGGCGGCGCGCGCCGGCGCGGGATTTCTCGTTCAGCCGCGCATTGGCCAGCACCAGCGGCACCCGGGCGGCGCGGCAGCCGGCCACGAGGTTGGGCCAGATCTCGGTCTCCATCAGGATGCCCATGGCCGGCCGGAAGCGCCGCAGGAAGCGCCGCACGGCGCCGGGCGTGTCCCAGGGCTGCCAGACCTGCACGTCGCCGGGCTGCAGGAGCTTTTCCCCCTCGGCGCGGCCCGTGGCCGTGCCATGGGTGAGCAGCAGGCGCATGCCCGGCAGCTGCGCGCGCAGTTCCTTGAGCAGAATGGCGGCGGCGCGCGTCTCGCCCAGGGACACGGCGTGTATCCACACGAGCGGCCCGCCCTGCCCGTCCATGGGCGGCAACCCTCGATAGCGGCCGAAGCGCTCGGGCACGGCCACGGCGTAGCCGGGCTCGGTGCGCGCGCGGCGGCGCAGCTTTCGCAGCAGTAGCGGCTGGGCCAGCCACAGGGCCAGGCTGTAGAGCGCGAGGGCGAGCCGCTGCATGGCGCGCTGCAAAGCGCTCGTCAGTGCGCCGCGCCGCCGATCTGCGCGCCGGGCTTGACGCGCGCGAGCAGCGCCAGCATGTCGGCCTCGATGCGGCGCAGCGCCTCGGGCGTGTGGCCCTCGAAGCGCAGCACCAGCACGGGCGTGGTGTTGCTCGCGCGGATCAGGCCGAAGCCGTCGGGCCAGTCCACGCGCAGGCCGTCTATGGTGCTGATGCTGGCGGGCGCGGCGAAGCTGCCTGCCGCCAGCGCCTGCAGTTCGGCCGTCAGGCGGTGGGGCTCGCCCTCCTCGCACGGCACGTTGAGCTCGGGCGTGCTGTGGCTGGCGGGCAGCGCATTGAGCACGGCACCCGGGTCGGCCGAGCGGCTCAGGATCTCCAGCAGGCGGCAGCCCGCGTAGGTGCCGTCGTCGAAGCCGTACCAGCGCTCCTTGAAGAAGATGTGGCCGCTCATCTCGCCGCCCAGCGGCGCCTGCAGCTCCTTCATGCGCGCCTTGATGAGCGAATGGCCGGTCTTGTACATCACCGGCTCGCCGCCCGCGGCGCGAATAGCGGGCGCCAGGCGCTGGGTGCACTTCACGTCGAACAGGATGGGCGCGCCCGGCACGCGAGAGAGCACGTCCTGCGCGAACAGCATCATCTGGCGGTCTGGGAAGATGTTCTGGCCGTCCTTGGTCACGATGCCGAGACGGTCGCCGTCGCCGTCGAAGGCCAGGCCCAGCTCGGCGTCGGTGGTGCGCAGCGCCTCGATCACGTCGCGCAGGTTCTCGGGCTTGCTCGGGTCGGGGTGGTGGTTGGGGAAGTTGCCGTCCACCTCGGAAAAGAGTTCGGCCACCTCGCAGCCCAGCGCGCGGAAGATGCCCGGCGCCGATGCGCCGGCCACGCCGTTGCCGCAATCGACCACGATCTTCATGGGCCGCGCGAGCTTCACGTCGCCCACGATGCGCTGCACGTAGGCGGGCAGCACGTCGGCCCGGCGCACGCTGCCGCCGGGGGCGGGCTGCCAGCTGCCAGACTCCATGGTTCGGCGAAGCTGCTGGATCTCATCGCCATGGATGGCGCGGCCGGCCAGCACCATCTTGAAGCCGTTGTAGTCGCGGGGGTTGTGGCTGCCCGTGACCTGGATGCCGCTCGCGCACAGCGTGCTGGCCGCGAAGTACAGCATGGGCGTGGTGCACATGCCGACGTCGATGACCTCGACGCCCGCGTCCACCAGGCCCTGGATCAGCGCGGCCGAGAGCTGCGGGCCGGACAGGCGCCCGTCGCGCCCCACGGCCACCGCGCGCTCGCCCTGCGCCCGCGCCGCCGTGCCGAAGGCCCGCCCCAGGGCGCGGGCCACGTCTTCGTCGAGCGTGGCGGGCACGATGCCGCGGATGTCGTAGGCCTTGAAGATGGCGGGAGAGAGCTGCACTGTGGGACCTGCCTTGGGAGAGAGGGGAAGCCGCGCATTGTAGGCGCCCCCCTGCTGCGCTCGCCGCCTCAGGCCCTGATGTCCAGGCGCCCTATGAGCTGCTTGAAGAACGCGTTGTCGCGCGCGATCAGCGCCTTGAAATCGGGCGCGTCGAGGTAGCCCTCGCCCATGTTCTGCTTGGCCATGGTCTCGCGCAGCGCGGGCTCCTGCAGCGTCCTGGCCATGGCCGTGCGCAGGGTCGCCACCACTTCGGGCGGCGTGCCCCTGGGCGCGGCCAGGCCGCGCCAGCCGCCGATGGACAGGTCGATCTGCCGCTCCTTGAGCGTGGGCACCTGCTCCCAGCCCGCGCCGATGCGCTTGTCGGCCATCACGGCCAGCGGGCGCACCTTGCCGGCGGCCACATAGGTGGCCACCTCCACGGGAGTGACGGCCACGGCCTCGATGTGGCCGCCCAGCAGGTCGAGCACGGCGGGGTTGGCGCCCCGGTACGGCGCGTGGTTGAACTGGGCCTGGGCCTTGTCCTCCAGCGCGGCCGCCGCCAGGTGGCCGAGCGAGCCCGGCCCGGCGTTGCCCACGCGCACCGCGCCGGGGTTCTTGCGCGCGGCGGCGAGCAGGTCCTCGAGGGTGCGGTAGGGCGAATCCGCGCGCACGGCGATGGTGGCCGGGTCGGCGTTGAGCCGCGCGATGGGCAGAACATCGTCGGCGGTGAGCTTCACGAGACCCATGTGCGGGATCATCGTGATCTCCACCGTGATGATCGCGAGCTTGTAGCCGTCGGGCTTGGCATTGACGAGTTCACCCCAGCCAATGCCGCCGCTCGCGCCGGCACGGTTGATGACGATGAGGTTCTGCGGCAGGTGCGCGCGCGCCTGCTCGGCCAGGGCGCGGGCGAGCACGTCGGTGCCGCCGCCAGCGGCGAACGGCACGATGAGCTCGATGGGCTTGTTCGGGTAGGCCTGTGCACGGGCAGGCACCGCGGCAGCGGCGGCCAGAGCGGCGAGGGACTGGAGGGCGTGGCGGCGGTCGATGGAGAGGGCCATGGCAGACAGCAATCAGTCGAGGTGGATATTGGCGGCCTTGATCACGCCGCTCCAGAGCTTCTGCTCGGAGCGCACGAACTCTCCGAACTGTGCAGGCGCCATGGGCATGGGCTGGATGCCCAGCTCTTCGAGCCGTGCACGCATCTCGGGGTGCTTGAGCGCGGCCACGAGGTCCTTGTTGAGCCGCTGCACCACCGCGTCGGGCAGCTTGGCGGGCCCCACGAAGCCCTGCCACGCATAGGCCTCGAAGCCGGGCACGCCGGCCTCGGCCATGGTGGGCACGTCGGGCAGGATGGACAGGCGCTGCGGCGTGGCCACGGCCAGCACGCGGATCTTGCCGCCCTTGATCATCGAGAGGCTGGGCGGCAGGTCCACGAACATGGTCTGCACCTGCCCCGCCATCAGGTCCTGCAGCGCGGGGGCCGAGCCCTTGTAGGGCACGTGCATCAGGTCCGTGCCCGTGCGCTGCTTGAACAGCTCCAGCGCCACGTGCAGCGGCGAGCCGGGCCCCGACGAGGCGCTGGAGACGCTGCCGGGCGACTTCTTCACCAGCGCGAGCAGCTCCTGCACATTCTTGGCCGGAAAGTTGGGCGCCACGGCCAGCACCAGCGGCATCTTGCCCAGGCCGCCGATGAAGGTGAAGTCCTTGCCCGCGTCGTAGCTCAGCGAAGCATACATCGCGGGGTTGAAGGCGAGCGTGCCCGAGTCGGCCGTGCCCACGGTGTAGCCGTCGGGCTGCGAGCGCGCGATGAAAGTGGCACCGATGATGCTGGCCGCACCCGGCTTGTTGTCCACCACCACGGGCTGGCCCAGGTCCTGTCCCATCCGGGTGGCAAGGTTGCGCGCGATCACATCGGTGGTGCCGCCGGGCGCG
Organism: Alicycliphilus denitrificans K601; assembly: GCF_000204645.1. Taxonomy (NCBI): domain Bacteria; kingdom Pseudomonadati; phylum Pseudomonadota; class Betaproteobacteria; order Burkholderiales; family Comamonadaceae; genus Alicycliphilus; species Alicycliphilus denitrificans. The sequence continues at coordinate 3,037,329 of NC_015422.1, forward strand.
TAGGGCACGATCCACTTCACGGGCTGGGCCGGATAGGCGCCCTGGGCGTGCGCGTTCATGCCGCCGGCCAGCAGCGCGGCGGCGGCGAGCAGGCAAAAGGTCTTGCGTTTCATGGCGTGTGTCTCCTTCGGGTGGTCTTGAGGGTGTTTTTGGCCTCCAGCGCTTTACCATCAAGCGCTGTAAGCTATTTAATACATAGCACCTGCCCTAGCGGGGTTCGAGCATCCAGGCGTGCTGCGGGTCGTTCCAGAAGGCCCAGCGGCGCTGCGGGCCCGCCATGGTGTTGAGGTAGTACAGGTCGTAGGCGTGCGGCGCCACGCAGGGGTGGTAGCCGCGCGGCACGAGCACGGTGTCGCGGTGCTCCACGGCCATGGCCTCGTCCAGGCTGCGGTCGTCGGTGTACACGCGCTGGAAGGCAAAGCCCTGTTCGGGCCGCAGCATGTGGTAGTAGGTCTCTTCGAGCGAGGTCTCGCCCTCGCGCGCCGTGTCGTGCTTGTGCGGCGGGTAGCTCGACGAATGGCCCGCGGGCGTGACCACCTCGACGACGAGCAGGCCCTCGGCCGGCTCGCCCTCGGGCAGGATGTCGCACACGTAGCGCGTGTTGCTGCCCTGCCCGCGCACGCTGCGCTTCATGTGGCCGGGCTCGATCACGCGCGCGGGCAGCCGCCCTTGGGCGGGCGCGGTGGACAGCGCCACCTCCGCGTCGCCGCGCGCCGCGATGCGCACGCGCCGCCCCGGCGGCACGTAGACGGCGGCGGGCGCGGCGTCGTCGAACACCGAGGCGCGGCCGCCCAGGGCGGTGTACAGGGCGTCATCCACCTGCACGTCGGCCTGGCCGGTGAGGATAGTGATGCACAGCTCGCGGCCCGCGGGCAGGTCGAACGCTTCTTCCTCCCCTGCCCCGAGGCGCAGCGCGCGAAAGCCCACGTGGCGCCAGCCGGCGGATGCGGGCGTGATGTCGGCCACCACGCGCCCGCTGCGCGCGGCCTTGATCAGGAGCGGACTGATCGTCATGCGGCCTCCTTTTGTTGCGGTGTCTGCCGAGCGGCGCGCCAGCCTTCGATGAGCTGGCGGAAGTTGGCCGCCACGCGGGACTGGAACTCGGCGTCGCCGATCCGGCCCGCGAGCCATTCCCGGCTCGCCTCGGCCCAGACGCTGCGGCCGATCATGAAACCGCGCACGATGCGGCTGACCCGCGCCTCGGCGAAGCCCGCCACGAGCTGGTCGAGCGGCTGCGACAGGCCCAGGATCACCGCGCCACGGCAGTACGGGTCGCGCTCTTGCACCAGGGCGTCGAGCGCCTGCCAGTGGCGCGCGGCCATCGCGCCCACCTTCCACCATTCGGGGCGAAACCCCAGGTCGTAGAGGCGGCGGATCGCGCGCACCGTGGCCTCGCCGGCATCGCCCGGCATCCCGCGCGGCGGGATCACTTCGAGCAGCAGCTCGTGGCCGCTCTCGCGCGTGGCCTCCCAAGCCTGCCGGAGCCACTCCTCCTGCTCGGCGCGCAACGGCTCGGGGTCGTCGGGGTGGTAGAAGACCAGGCACTTGACCACCTGCTCGCGCGGCCAGTGCACGAGCTGCGAGCCCAGCGAATGCGTGCCGTCGAAGCGCAGCGGGCGCGAGCCCGGCCGCTCGATGGGCCGGCCCAGCCACCAGCCGCGGCCCGTGGCGTCGTGCAGCGCAGCCTCGCCCAGGCGGCCGTCGATGAGCACGCCGAGCTTGCCGCGCACGCCGGCGTCCTGGGCTTCGATGTCCGCCACCACGCGGTTGATGAGCTTCTTGAGCGCGGGGATGCGCGCCGCGTCGGCGCCCGCCTCGCGCGCCATGTCCTCGAACTGCGCGCGGTGGTCGTAGGCCAGCACGTAGAGCTCGGGCCACTGGCGGCGCGGCACGCTCACGCGGTGCAGGTGGGCGAGCTGCGCGTCCTGGTCGGGCCGCACGTGGCGCTCGCTCGCGAACCAGTGCGCCAGCTCGGCCCGCGTGGGCATGGCCGGCGCGCAGCCGTGGCGCGAGACCACAATGGCGCCGCAGGCGTTGGCGATGCGCGCCGATTCCTCCCAGCCCTTGCCGGTGAGCAGGCCGTGGAGCAGGCCCGAGGCGAAGGCATCGCCCGCGCCGAGCACGTTGAGCACCTCGATGCGCTCGCCCAGCACGGTGAGCGCGTCGTCGATGCGTGGGGGCACCTCGCCCTCGACGATGCTGCAGCCCAGCGCGCCGCGCTTGACCACGAACACGGCCCGCGTGTGCCGGCGCGCGCTGCGCAGCGCGGCCATCAACTCGGCCTCGCCGCCGGCGATCAGCCATTCCTCCTCGGTGCCGATGATGAGCTCGAACAGCGGCAGCTGCGCCTGCAGGTGGCGGCTCACCGCGTCGCTGCCGACGTAGCGCGTCTCGCCGTCGCCTTTGGCCGCCAGGCCCCAGAGCACGGGGCGGTAGTCGATGTCGAGCACGCGCACCGCGCCGTGGCGCCCTGCCAACTCCAGCGCGCGGCGGCTGGCGGCCAGCACCGTGGGTGTGCTCAGGTGCGTGCCGGTGACGAGCAGGCTGCGGCAGCCGGCGATGAAGTCTTCGCCAATGGCGGCGGCGTCGAGCGCCATGTCGGCGCAGTTCTCGCGCGCGAAGAGCAGCGGGAAGGTGTCCTGGTCCTTGATGCCCAGCAGCACCATGCCCGTGAGGCGCTGCGGGTCGATCTGCACCTGGCCCACGTCGCAGCCTTCGTTCCTCAGCGTGTTCAGCAGGAAGCGGCCGTTCTGCTCGTCGCCCACGCGCGAGACCATGGCCGAGCGCAAGCCCAGGCGCGCCGTGCCGAAGGCGATGTTGGCCGACGAGCCGCCCAGGTACTTGGAAAAGCTCGCCGCGTCCTCCAGGCTGCAGCCGATCTGCTGCGCGTAGAGATCCACGGCCAGGCGGCCGAGGCAGGCCACGTCATGCGTGCGGCCCGGGGGGAAATTCAGCGTGGTGGGCATGTGTCTCCTGCGCTCTCAAGCGGTGGGTCCGGGGGATGCGCCCCCGGATAATGGCCCGTATCATAGCCCGGAATAGAAATTTTTTTCCAAATAAATGGAAAACAGAAAAAACAAACCAAACACGGACGCCCTGCCCTCCTATGCGAACGCGGACGCCTTCCTCGACGACCTGCGCACGCGCTACCCGCAGCTCAGCCGCCAGCTGCAGGCCATCGCGCGCCACGTGGAGCACAGCGGCGCGCACATCGCGCTGCAGGGCATCCAGGAGGTCGCGCAGCACTGCGGCGTGCAACCATCGGCCGTGGTGCGCTTCGCCAAGCACTTCGGCTTTCACGGCTACACGCAGCTGCAGACGCTGTTTCGCGCGGGCGCGGCGCGCCAGCTCGCGCCGCAGCGCGACTACCAGGACCGCATCCGCAGCCTGATCGACGCGGGCACGGGGCCGCTGTCGGGCACGCAGATCGCGCACGAGGTGGTGGAAGGCGGGCTTGCCAGCCTGCGGGCGCTGCAGGCCGGGCTGGCCGACGCGCCGATCGACGCGGCCGTGGACCTGCTGGCGGACGCGCCCGCGCTATGGCTCGCGGCCGCGCGTCGCGCGTTCCCCGTGGGCGCATACCTGGCCTATGCGCTGCAGCACACGGCCAAGCCCGTGCACTGGCTGCACGGCCTGGGCGCGATGCAGATGGGCGAGCTGCGCGCCATGGCCCCGGGCGACGTGATCGTGGCCGTGTCGTTCGAGCCCTACGCGCGCGAGACGCTGGAACTGGTGGACGCGGCGCTGGAGCGCGGCGCGCGCCTGCTGGCGCTCACCGACAGCCCGCTCTCGCCGCTGGCCGCGCGCGCCAGCGTCACCCTGGCGGCGCAGGACAGCGCCACCTTCGGCTTCCGCTCGCTCACGGGCACGCTGTGCCTGGCTCAGTCGCTGTTCATCGCGCTGGCCTACCGCATGGAGCTCGTCTCGGCCTGACACGGCAGGCACATGTCCGAAAACGGCGAGTCCGCTGGCGGCGGCGGCCTATCATGCGCCCATGCCCTCCGATTTTCGCGCCGACGATGACGACGCCCGCTACCTGGCCCTGAAGGCGCGCGACGCGCGCTTCGACGGGCGCTTCTTCACGGGCGTCACGTCCACCGGCATCTACTGCCGCCCCGTCTGCGCCGTGCGCACGCCGCGGCGCGAGAACTGCCGCTTCTTCGCGCTGGCCGCGCAGGCCGAGAGCGCGGGCTTCCGGCCCTGCCTGCGCTGCCGGCCGGAGCTCGCGCCGCAGGCGCTCGCGTGGTCGGTGCAGGACGCCTCGGGCATCCTCGTGCGGCAGGCGCTGCGGCTGCTGGACGCGCCCGAAGCCTGGGGCGCGGAAGGCGGCGGCGCCCTGGTGGCGCAGCTGGCCGCGCGCCTGGGCGTGAGCGACCGGCATCTGCGCCGCATCTTCGGCGAGGCGCTGGGCGTCTCGCCCCTGCAATACCTGCAGACTCGCCGCCTGCTGGCCGCCAAGCAGCTGCTGACCGACACGGCCCTGCCCGTCACCCAGGTGGCGCTGGCCAGCGGCTTCGCAAGCGTGCGGCGCTTCAACGCGGCCTTCGGCGCGCACTACGGGCTCAACCCCACGCAGCTGCGCCGCCAGGGCGCGCCGGCGGGCGGCACCGGCCGTCCGGTGCGGCTGGGCTACCGGCCGCCCTACGACGCGGCGGCGCTGCTGGGCTTCCTCGCGGCGCGGCGCATCCACGGCATGGAGGAAGTCGAGGGCCTGGCACTGCGCCGCACCGTGCGGCTGCGGGCCGGCGGCGCGGCGTACACGGGCTGGATCGGCGCGCGCTTCGACCCCGGCCGGCCCCTGGTGCTGCTGGAGGCCAGCCCCGGCCTGCTGCCCGCTCTGCCCCAGGTGATCGCCCGCGTGCGCGCGCTGCTCGACCTGGACGCCGATCCCGGGCCCATCAACGCCGCGCTGCACGCCGCATTCCCCGGGGGCGACGGCCTGCGCGTGCCGGGCGCGTGGGACGGCTTCGAACTGGCCGTGCGCGCCGTGCTGGGCCAGCAGATCACGGTGGCGGCCGCGCGCACGCTCGCGCAGCGGCTGGTGGAGCGCTTCGGCGAGCCCGTCCAGACGCCCTGGCCGGGACTGGATCGGCTGTTCCCCGCGCCCGCCGTGCTCGCGGCGGCGCAGGGCGACGCGCTCGGGCAGCTCGGCATCGTGCGCCAGCGGCAGGCGGCCATCGTGGCGCTGGCGCAGGCCGTGGACGGAGGCCGGATCGCCCTGCACGCGGGCAGCGACGTGGACGCCACCCTGGCCGCGCTGCGCCAGCTGCCCGGCATCGGCGACTGGACGGCCCAGTACATCGCCATGCGCGCGCTGCGCTGGCCCGACGCCTTCCCCGCCGGCGACGTGGCGCTGCACAAGGCCCTGGCCGTGCAAGGCGCGCCGCAGCCCGCGCGCGCGGCCCTCGCGGCGGCGCAGGCCTGGCGGCCCTGGCGCAGCTACGGCGTGATCCGGGCCTGGGCGGGCCTGGCGGCACCGCTCCCGAACCTATAGCTGATACCGCCCGCCCCGCCTGCGCTGCGAGCCGATTTGACGTTTAATGGAGGCTTCCATGCAATACCCCCCCGACACGGTGCAAGCCCGCACCCCCACCGCCCTGGGCGACGTCCGCCTGGCCGCCAGCGCGCGCGGCCTCGTCGGCCTGTGGTTCGACGGCCAGCGCCACCTGCCGGCGCAGCTCGACGGCCCCGGCGCCTGGCCCACGGACGATGCGCACCCCGTGCTGCGCGCCGCCGCGGCCCAGGTGCGCGAGTACCTTGACGGCACGCGCACGCGCTTCGACCTGCCGCTGGACCTCTCGGGCGGCACGCCCTTCCAGCAAGCCGTGTGGCGGGCGCTGCTGGCCATCCCGCGCGGCGGCACCACGACCTACGGCGCGCTGGCGCGCCAGCTCGGCCGCCCGGCCGCCGTGCGCGCCGTGGGCGCGGCCGTGGGGCGCAACCCCATCAGCGTGGCCGTGCCCTGCCACCGCGTGCTCGGCAGCGGCGGCGCCCTCACCGGCTACGCCGGCGGCCTGCCGCGCAAGACGGCGCTGCTGCGGCTCGAAGCCTCTTCACCTTCCCATTCCCTGCCCGCATGACCCTTCCTGCCACGCCAGCCGCCACCGCCAGCCAGCCCTCCTGGGCCGGCGAATTCCTCCTGCTCTCGGCGCTGTGGGGCGCCTCGTTCCTCTTCATGCGCCTGGGGGCGGCGGAGTTCGGGCCGCTGCCCACGGCCGGGCTGCGCGTGGCGCTGGCCACGCTGTTCCTCTGGCCCATCCTGGTGCAGCGCGGCGAGTGGCCGGCGCTGCGGCGCCACTGGCGGCCGGTGCTGCTGGCGGGGCTGGTCAACTCCGCCATCCCGTTCGTGCTGTTCGCCTGGGCGGTGATGCGCATCGCCACGGGGCTCACCTCCATCCTCAACGCCACGGTGCCGCTGTTCGGCGCGCTGGTGGCCTGGGCGTGGCTGGGCGACCGCATCGGCCGCCTGCGCTGGCTGGGCCTGGGGCTGGGCTTCCTGGGCGTCGCGCTGCTGGCCTGGCGCGCGCCGGCAAGCGCCGGCGTCCAGAGCGGCCACACCGGCTGGGCCATCGCCGCGTGCCTGCTGGCCTCCACCTGCTACGCGGTGGCCGCCAGCTATGCGCGGCGCCACCTCGCGGGCATACCGCCGCTGGCCTCGGCCACGGGCAGCCTGCTGGGCGCAGCGCTGGGCCTGGCCCTGCCCACGCTGCTGTTCTGGCCCGCGCAGATGCCAGGGCCACGCGCCTGGGCGGCCATCGTGGCCATCGCCGTGCTGTGCACGGGCATCGCCTACATCCTGTATTTCCGGCTCATCGCCCACGCGGGGCCGAGCCGCGCGCTGGCCGTGACCTTCCTGGCGCCGGCCTTCGCGGTCGCCTATGGCGCGGCGTTCCTGGGCGAGGCGGTCACACCCTGGATGCTGGGCTGCGGCGCGGTGATCGTCTGCGGCACCATGCTCTCCACCGGGCTCGTGGGGCCGCGCGGCGCCCAGGCGCGCTGACCCGCCGCCCCGGGACGCATCAGTCCTGCTGGCGCGCGCCGGTGCCGGAGACCTGGAAGCCGATGATGGACGCGCTCGCGTCCGCGAAGGGCACGCCCAGAGCGATCTCGCCCGAGCCGATCAGGCGGCAGCTGTCGCGGCGCAGCTGCAGCGGCGCCTCGCTGCCCTCGAAGCGCACCCAGGTGCCGAAGCTGCTCAGGTCGGTGAGCACGAAGGCGCCGTGGCGCCAGTCCAGGCGCGCATGCACGCGCGAGACCCGGGGGTCGGCGATGCACAGGTGCGAATCGGGTGCGCGCCCCACGTTGACGGGGATGTCCATCGACGAGAACAGCCGGTAGGCTCCGGGCCAGGACAGCTGGATCTGCGCAGGGCCCGTGTCCGCCACCAGCGCGGCCAGGTCGCTGCGCAGCTCGGAATGGACGGTGAGGTCGGCCCGGTTCTCGGCACGCCACTCGATCTGGTACGTGACCAGGGGCTCGGCCTTGCCGCGCATCTCCAGGTGCCCCAGGCGGACGAAGCACATGCCGCGCGGCGCGCGCAGGCCGGCGACGACGGACTCGGCGGCCCAGATCTCGGCGTCGTCGGCGCGCTCGCACAGGCGCGCGGCGACGTTGACCGCATCGCCGTAGCAGTCGCCGTCCACCTCGACGACCTCGCCGCTGGCGAGCCCGACATGGATCCCGACATGCGATTCCCGCGCCTGGGGGCCGATCCACTGGCGATGCTCGCGCATCAGTTCCGCCGCCGCCAGCACGGCGTCGCCGGGCTCGGCAAACAGGCCCAGCACGCCATCGCCCAGGTTCTTCACCACGCGCCCGCCATACCGCTGGATACATGCGCCCATGGCCTGCGTGAGCGGAGCCACCACGGCCGCCGCGCCCTCGTTGCCCAGGGCCTCGTACAGCGCCGTGCTGCCGGTCATGTCTGCAAACACCACGGTCTTGTGGGAGTTCACGCCTGGTCCTTCGCCCATTCCTGTCATTGCGGCCGCGCCTCCACGGCGCAAAGGCTGTCGTGGCGCGAATCGTTACGAATTGAAAGTATGCATCTTATGTCGGCCGGCGGTGCGTCCGCTTTATTGCGCCATTGCAATCCGCAGCGTTAACAAAGTTTCACACAGGAATGCCCCGGCGGCCGGCGCCGAGACGCGGGCACGGGAAACACCGCAGATTTCTACAACTCGTTACTCAATGCGCATGTCCCCAGTAGATGAGCGCATCGCGCCCCTCCACGGACAGCGAAACCTGCGCGCCCACAGGCAGCAGCACCTTGGTGGGCACGTGGCCGAACGGCAGGTTGGTGAGCACGGGAGCCTTGATCTGCGTGCGCAGCCAGTCCACCACGCTCTGCAGCCTGAAGCCCTTGTCGTGCGGGGCCAGCTTGTAGTTGGTGAACTGGCCCAGCACCACGGCCTTCTGCCGGGCGAGCACACCGGCGTGCAGCAGCTGGGTCAGCATGCGCTCCACGCGGTACGGGTGTTCGCTGATGTCTTCCACGAACAGGATGCCGCCCTTCACCTCGGGGAAGTACGGCGTGCCGGCCAGCGAGGTGAGCACGGCGAGGTTGCCGCCCCAGAGCTGCGCGGATTTCACGTACACGTCGGGCACGGCGGGCCTGCCGTCGGCGCGGGGCGGCTCCTTGCCCATGCGCCAGCCTGCGCCCTCGCCGTGGCCGGTGAGCAGGTCGTCGAAGCAGGCGGCCATGATGTCGTCGGGCTCGCCCTCCACGCCCCAGTCGATTTCCAGCGAAGGGCCGGCCCAGGTGGTGGCGCCGGTGCGGGCGAGCACCGCATTCTGGAAGGCGGTGAAGTCGCTCATGCCGACGAAGCGCGTGCCGCGCTCGATGGCCTTGGCGATTTTCTTGTACTGGATGCCCGGCAGGATGCGCGTGAAGCCGTAGGCGGCGCGCGAGATCAGCGCCACGTCGGCCCCGCTGGCCGCGGCGCGGTGGATGGCGGCCAGCCGCGTGGCGTCGTCGCCCGCGAAGCGCGTGTGGGTGGCGAGCGCATCGGCGTCCACCTCCACCTCGTGGCCCAGGGCCCTCAGGCGCGCGATGCCGCGCTTGAACGCGGCCTTGTCGCGCACGGCGCTGGCGGGGGAGTAGACGTAGATGTGCTTGGGGCCGTGGTCGTGGCCGCAGTCTTCATGATGGTCGTGCATAGCGGGCGGAGTATTCCATAGCAGCCCGGGCCGAGGCGGCACTGGCATCGGGCACGGTGCATGCCGGGACGCCCGGCTCCGCGCCGAACCGGGCGAAGGCGCGCGGCCCGGCGCGGTGGCCCGCGTCGGGAAATGGCAGGCCATCGTCCGCCGCGCCTTCCTGCACCAGCACCAGCGGCGCATCCGGCCACGGCAGCACCGCGCCCGGCTGGGCCAGCAGCACCACGTTGCGCAGGGCCAGCCGCTGCGCCAGATCGGCCAGCACCTGCCGGTGCCAGTCCAGGCGGTGCGCGGCTTCCTTCTTGGGCTTGTCGCTGCGGCCGAAGCCGATGAGGTCGGGTGCGACCACGCGGTGGCCCGCCTGCAGCAGCACGGGCAGCATGTGCCGCCAGGCATGGCTCCACGCGGGGCTGGCGTGCAGGCACAGCCAGGTGAGCGGAGCGTCCCGCGGGCCCTCGTCCACGTAATGCAGGCGCAGCCCGGCGAGCGAAGGCAGGTCGCTCACGTAGCGCGGCTGCCAGGGCCAGTCGGGCAGGCCGGCGAAGGCCGCGTCGGGCGTGCGCAGCGCGTCGTCGCGCAGCGGGTGGGCCGCACGCTGCGCCCGGCGCCGCTCGCGGAAGAAACCGCTGAGCAGCGCGCCGCACTCCTCGGCCAGCACGCCGCCCGCCACGCGCGTCTGGTGGTTCAGGCGCGGCTCGGCGAACAGGTCCACCACCGAGCCGGCCGCGCCCGTCTTGGGATCGGCCGCACCGTAGACCACGCGCGGCAGGCGCGCGTGCAGCATGGCGCCGGCGCACATGGCGCAGGGCTCCAGCGTCACGTAGAGCGTGCAGCCGTCGAGCCGGTAGTTGCCCAGCCGCGCGGCCGCCGCGCGCAGCGCCGCGATCTCGGCGTGCGCCGTCGGGTCGTGGCCGGCGATGGGCGCGTTGCGGCCGGTGGCGATCACCTCGCCGCCGCGCACCAGCACGGCGCCCACGGGCACCTCGCCGTCCTGCAGGGCGGCACGCGCCTGGGCCAGGGCCGCGCGCATCCAGGTGGCGTCGTCTTCGGGTTCACTCATGTTTCCATAGCTATTAGTGCTTTATAGGTAAGCCCTACAGCCATTTTTTACTGTAATTCTTCACCTGCCATGCCCAGCTTGCGCATCCATTCGGCCAGCGCGCGCTCGTCGGGCGTGCCCGCGGCGTACCGCGCGTGCATGGCGGCGTGCGCTTCCTTGCGGTGCTGGTTGAGCTTGATCTTGCACTGCACGTCCAGCACCTGCAGCTCGAACGCGGCGATGCCCGCCATCATCCTGTGGGCGAACTCCCCGCCCAGCGCGCGCCACTGCGCGGCGTAGGCGGGTTCGTGGTCGGCGATCAGGGTTTTGAGCAGCGCGTCCGTGGCCGCGTCGCCCTCGACCGGCGTGGCGCGCACGCGGCAGTGCACCGCGAGGTAGTTCCACGTGGGAACGCGCGCGGAGTCGGGGTAGACCGAGGGCGACATGTACGCATGCGGCCCCTGGAAGACCGCGAGCGCCTCGGGCCGCGAGCGCAGGTAGCGCCAGTGCGGGTTGGGGCGCGCGCAATGGCCCAGCAGCACCCATTCGCCGCCCGCGCGCTCTTCGAGGTGCAGCGGCAGGTGGGTGACGAAGGGGAAGCCCTCGTCGTCGTTGCTGACCAGGCTGGCGAACGGGTGCGCGCGCATCAGCGCGGCGGCGTGGGCGGGGTCCTTGGACCGGAATTGCGGCGGCAGGTACATGGCGTGTGCTCCAGAGGCAGGAATGTAGCCGCGCTGGGATAATCGCGGCCCTATGTCCCTTGCTCCCCACCAGCTCGAACTGCTCTCCCCCGCGCGCGACGCCGACATCGGCATCGAGGCCGTGAACCACGGCGCCGACGCCGTCTACATCGGCGGCCCCGCGTTCGGCGCGCGCGCCACGGCGGGCAACGGGCTGCGCGACCTGGAGCGGCTGATCCGCCACGCGCACCGCTTCCACAGCCGCATCTTCGTCACGCTCAACACCATCCTGCGCGACGACGAGCTGGAGGACGCGCGCCGCATGGCCTGGCAGGTGTACGAGGCCGGGGCCGACGCGCTCATCATCCAGGACATGGGCCTGCTGGAGATCGACCTGCCGCCCATCCAGCTGCACGCGAGCACGCAGACCGACATCCGCACGCCCGAGAAGGCTCGCTTCCTGCAGGACGCGGGCCTGTCGCAGATCGTGCTGGCGCGTGAGCTGGACCTGGCCCAGATCGCCGCCATCCGCGCCGCCACCGATCCGGCCAGAACCACCATCGAGTTCTTCGTGCACGGCGCGCTGTGCGTGGCCTATTCGGGCCAGTGCTTCATCAGCCACGCCCACACGGGCCGCAGCGCCAACCGGGGCGACTGCAACCAGGCCTGCCGCCTGCCCTACGAGGTGCTGGACGGCCAGGGCCGCATCATCGCGCACGAGAAGCACGTGCTCTCGATGAAGGACAACAACCAGTCGGACAACCTGCGCACCCTGATCGACGCGGGCGTGCGCAGCTTCAAGATCGAGGGCCGCTACAAGGACATGGGCTACGTGAAGAACATCACGGCGCACTACCGCCGGCTGCTCGACGAAATCGTCGAGGAAGGGGGCTTCGCGCGCTCGTCCAGCGGGCGCACCGCGTTCAGTTTCACGCCCGACCCCGACCAGAACTTCAACCGCGAGTTCACCGACTACTTCGTCAACGGCCGCCAGCAGGACATCGGCGCGTTCGACACGCCCAAGACGCCGGGCCGCGCCATCGGCTGGGTCACGCAAGTCGGCGACAAGTGGTTCGAGCTGGAGACGAGCGACCATGCCACCCAGCTGCACAACGGCGACGGCCTGTGCTACTACGACCTGCAAAAGGACCTGGTGGGCGTGCACGTCAACCGCGCCGAGAGCGTGAGAAGCGGCGTGTGGCGCGTGTTCCCCAAGGATGCCATCGCGGGCTTCAAGGACCTGCGCAAGGGCCTGGAGATCAACCGCAACCGCGACATGGACTGGGTGCGCGCGCTGGAGAAGAAGTCCAGCGAGCGGCGCATCGGCGTGTGGGCGCAGCTGTCGGAAACACCTGACGGCTTCGCGCTCACGCTCACCGACGAGGACGGTTTCACCGGCAGCGCCCATGCCGTCCAGGAACATCAGCCCGCGACCGACGCCGCCAAGGCGGAAAGCACGCTGCGCGAGCAGCTCGGCCGCTTCGGCGCGACCATCTTCCAGGTGCATGACATCGCGCTGCAGCTCTCGCAGCCCTGGTTCGTGCCCGCATCCGCGCTCAACCAGCTGCGCCGCGACGCCGTGGCGGCGCTGGAGCACGCGCGCGCCGAGGGCCTCGTGCGCCTGCCACGCGCCAAGCCTGTGGAGCCGCCCGTGCCCTTCCCCGAGGACACGCTGACCTACCTCGCCAACGTTTACAACCACAAGGCGCGCGACTTCTACGCGCGCCACGGCGTGAAGGTGATCGCCGCCGCCTACGAAAGCAAGGAGGAGGAAGGCGAGGTGAGCCTCATGATCACCAAGCACTGCGTGCGCTACAGCATGAGCCTGTGCCCCAAGCAGGCCAAGGGCGTGATCGGCGTGAAGGGCACCATCCGCGCCGAGCCGCTGCAGCTGATCAACGGCAAGGAAAAGCTCACGCTGCGCTTCGACTGCAAGCCCTGCGAGATGCACGTGGTGGGACGCATGAAGAAGTCGGTCATGAACCAGCACCTCAGGGACATGCAGGAAAAGCCCCTGCGCTTCTACCGCACGCGGCCCGCCGCATAAGCACATAGCCAGGCCATCGTTCGGGCGCGCCGCGGCTTGGCCGACAATGTCCGGCTGTCAACAACCCAACCCAAGGAAGACACCGATGCGCATCGAAACCCTGGCCGTCCATGCCGGCTACTCGCCCGATCCGACCACCAAGTCCGTGGCCGTGCCCATCTACCAGACGGTGGCGTACGCCTTCGACAGCGCGCAGCACGGCGCCGACCTGTTCGACCTGAAGGTGCCGGGCAACATCTACACGCGCATCATGAACCCCACGACCGACGTGCTGGAAAAGCGGGTCGCAGCGCTGGAGGGCGGCATCGCCGCCGTGGCCGTGGCCTCGGGCATGTCGGCCATCACCTATGCCATCCAGGCGATTGCCGAGGCAGGCGACAACATCGTGAGCGCCAGCACGCTCTACGGCGGCACCTACAACCTGTTCGCCCACACCTTCCCGCAGCAGGGCCTGGAGGTGCGCTTCGCCGACCCGCGCGACCCGGCCAGCTTCGGCAAGCTGATCGACGAGCGCACGAAAGCGGTGTTCTGCGAATCCATCGGCAACCCGCTGGGCAACGTGACCGACATCCGCGCGCTGGCCGACGTGGCCCATGCCCACGGCGTGCCGCTGATCGTGGACAACACCGTGCCCAGCCCCTACCTGCTGCGCCCCATCGAGCATGGCGCCGACATCGTGGTGCACGCGCTCACCAAATACCTGGCCGGCCACGGCAACAGCATGGGCGGCGCCATCGTCGACAGCGGCAAGTTCCCCTGGGCAGAGCACAAGGCGCGCTTCAAGCGCCTGAACGAGCCCGACGTGAGCTACCACGGCGTGGTCTACACCGAGGCCCTGGGCCCGGCCGCCTACATCGGCCGCGTGCGCGTGGTGCCGCTGCGCAACACGGGCGCGGCCATCTCGCCGCACAACGCCTTCCTGATCCTGCAGGGCATAGAGACGCTGGCGCTGCGCATGGACCGCATCTGCGAGAACTCGCAAAAAATCGCCGAGGCGCTGCAACGCCATCCAAAGGTGGAATGGGTGCGCTACGCGGGCCTGCCGGAGCACCCCGACCACGCGCTGGTGCAGCGCCAGCTCGGCGGCCGGGCGTCGGGCATCCTGTCGTTCAGCCTGAAGGCCGACGACGCGCGCGCGGCGGGCGCCCGCTTCCTCGACGCGCTCGGGCTGTTCACGCGCCTGGTGAACATCGGCGACGCCAAGTCGCTCGCCACGCACCCGGCATCGACCACGCACCGCCAGCTCAACGCCGACGAACTGGCCAAGGCCGGCGTGACCGAGGGCATGGTGCGCCTGTCCATCGGCATCGAGCACATCGACGACCTGCTTGAAGACCTGCACCAGGCACTGGACGCGGTTTGAGCGTTTTTAGCCTCCAGCACTTGATGGACAAGCGCTGGCAGCTATCGTTTCAGGAGTCCCGCGCCAGCCGCAGCCCCGTGAACTGCCAGCGAGCGCCGGTCGGGAAGAAGTTGCGGTAGCTCGCGCGCGCATGGCCCGCCGGCGTGGCGCAGGAGCCGCCGCGCAGCACGTACTGGTTCACCATGAACTTGCCGTTGTATTCGCCCACGGCCCCCGGCGCGGGGCTGAAGCCGGGGTACGGCGCGTAGCTGGACCGGGTCCACTCCCACACGTCGCCGAACATCTGCCGCAGCGCCCCGCCCTGCGCCGGCTGCGCGGGGCGCGGGTGCAGCGCGCCGCTGTCGGCGAAGTGGCCCTGGTCCACGCCGGCGGCCCGGGCCGCGGCGGCCTCCCACTCGGCCTCGGTGGGAAGGCGCGCGCCGGCCCAGCGGGCGTAGGCGTCGGCCTCGTAGTACGACAGATGCGCCACGGGCTGCAGCGGCGCCAGCGGCCGACCGCCGGCCAGCGTGAATTCGCTCCAGCCGCTCTCGTCCCTGCGCCAGTACAGGGGATGGGCGATCTGCTGGGCGCAGCACCAGTCCCAGCCCTCGGCCAGCCAGTGCGCGGGGTCGCGGTAGCCGCCATCGGCCATGAAGGCCAGGTAGTCCGCGTTCGTGACCAGGCGCGTCGCCAGCTCGTAGGGCCGCAGGTAGACGGCGTGGCGCGGCAGCTCGTTGTCGAACGCGAAGCCCTCGCCCGCGTGGCCGATCTCGACCAGCCCGCCATCGAACCGCCGCCAGCCGGCCTGCGCCGCGCCAGCGCGCCCGGGCGGCGGCGGCGCCGGCGCATCGCGGTACGCGGGCCACAGGGGGTTGCACCACAGCAGGTGCTTGATGTCGGTGACGAGTAGTTCCTGGTGCTGCTGCTCGTGCTGCAGGCCCAGCTCCAGCAACGCACCCAGCCCGGCCGGCGGGGCGCCCCGCTCCAGCAGGCGCCGCATGCGCGCGTCCACGTCGGCGCGATAGGCCAGCACCGTGGCCAGCGGCGGGCGGGTCAGCAGGCCACGCTGCGGGCGCGGATGCTGGCGCCCCACGCCCTGGTAGTAGGAGTTGAACAGCACGCGGTAGGCGGGGTCGAAGGGGCGGAAGCCCTGCTCGTGCGCCTCCAGGATGAAGGTCTCGAAGAACCAGGTGGTGTGCGCCAGGTGCCACTTGGCGGGGCTGGCGTCGGGCATGGATTGCACGCAGCAGTCCTCGGCCGACAGCGGCTGCGCCAGCGCCTCGGTGGCGACGCGCACGGCCGCATAGCGGTGCGCGGCATCGACGTCCCCGACGAGGGACGCGGGTGGAGGGCCTGGAGCGTTCATGGCACGGGTCCTTTCATGCGCGCGCATGCACCACGGCATACCAGCCGCGCGCGTCCGTCCAGCTCTGGGTGCCGGCAAAACCCGCCTGGCGCAGCAGCGCGGTGAATGCCGGCAGGGGGTGCTTGTAGCTGTTCTCGGTATGGATGCGCTCGCCCGCCGCGAAGTCGCGCCCGCCGCCGGGCCAGCGCACGCGTTGCGGGCCCAGGGCCTCCAGGTGCATCTCGATACGCGAGGCGACCGGGTTGAAGAACGCCCGGTGCCGCCATTGGCGCGGGTCGAAGTCGCTGCCGATCAGACTGTTGACGTGCGCCAGGACGTTGCGGTTGAAGGCGGCGGTCACGCCCGCGGCGTCGTCGTAGGCCGCCTCCAGCACGGCCCTGGGCTTGGGCAGGTCGACGCCGATCAGCAAAGCCCCGCCGCCCTGCGCCAGCGCGCGCATCTGCGCCAGCAGCGCCACGGCCTGCGGCGGGTCGAAGTTGCCGATGGACGAGCCCGGGTAGAACACCAGGCGCCGCTGCCCCGGAATGTCCGGCGGCAGCCGCAGGCCGGCCGTGATGTCGCCGCCCACCGCGCGCGCGTCCAGCCCTGGCAGCGCCGCGCGCAGGCGCGCGACGGCGCCCTGCAGGTAGTCCGCCGAGATGTCCACGCCCACGAAATGCGTGGCCGCCAGCCGGCGGCACAGGTCGCGTGCCTTGTCGCAGCTGCCCGCGCCGGGTTCTATCACCACGCGGCCCGCGCCCACCGCCTCGGCAATGGCGCGGCCGTGGCGGCGCATGAGGGCGCGCTCGGTGCGCGTGAGGTAGTACTCGGGCAGGCGCGTGATGGCCTCGAACAGCTCGGAGCCGCGCCGGTCGTAGAAATACTTGGGCGAGATGCTCGCCCGCGGCGCCAGCAGGGCGTCCGTGATCTCGCGCCGGCACGCCGCATACGCCTGCCCCACGGGCTGCGCCTGGCGCGACAACGCAAGGGAGGGGGCGATGGCGGGCATAACGCCGCAGCGTAGGGCGCAAGTCCCCGGCGCGGCGCAGGCCAAGGCATGCATTGCGGGTAGGACGGCCGCGCAAATTGCGCGCGCCCCCTTGCGCCGGCGCGCCGCGCGTGGCAGGCCGCCCTGCCGTTTATCCAAGAAAAAGCGCTGGAAGGCACGCCCGGCAAGCGCCACCAGCTATCAAAAGTAAAAAGGGCTGGCGCCCCACATGCACCAGCCCTTCCCCAGCAGAGGACGAAAACCCCGGAATCAGAAGCGGTAGCCCACGCCCAGGCCCACCAGCACGGGATCGACCTTGAACTTGCCGATGCCGCCGCTGACCGTGGTGTCGATGTAGACCTTCTTCACGTCGAAGTTGAGCGACCAGTTCTTGTCCAGCGCGTAGTCGAAGCCCACCTGCAGCGCCGGGCCCCAGCTGTTCTTCTTCACGGTCAGCGCGCCGCCAGCGATGTCCACGCTGGAGAAGCGCGTGTAGTTAACGCCCGCGCCCACATAGGGCTTGAACGCGCCCATGCCGGTGAAGTGGTACTGGCCCAGCAGCGTGGGCGGCAGGTGCTTGAGCGTGCCGATCTTGCCGCCGTTCAGGCGCACGTCGTGCTTTTGCGGGTAGGTCAGGATCAGTTCGGCCGCGAAGTTGGGCGTGAAGAAGTACGACACATCCACTTCCGGGATCCACTTGTCGTTGATGCTCACGCCAGCCGCACCCGCGGCGCCGCCGTTGGAGCTGTCAAGGTGCACGGCACGGGCGCGCACCATCCATTGTCCGTCCTGCTGCTGTGCGTACGCAGCACCGGAAGTCATCGCACACAGGACAGCCAAGGCCAGCAGGTTCTTTTTCATTTCAGGCATCTCTATACGGTTGAACGGGGACGGCCCCCGTACACCCATTAGGCCTACCAGCAAAATGGTCAACTTTGCTATAGATCAATTTCCAAATGTCTTTGTCCATAGGCATTTGCCAGCGTGTCACAAAAAAGTGACAGCCTATCCGTGCGACGCAGCCGTGCCGCGCAGGCGCCCGAGCAGCGTCCATCCGGCCAGGACGATGGCGCCGGCCACGACCCCCACCAGGGCGTTGAGCAGGCTGCTGGCCAGCAGGGCCCACAGGCCGCCCAGGGGCCAGCCGCCCGCCGCCGCGCCCGCGGCTGCCACGGCATGGTGCAGCGCCGGCACGCCGTGCACCAGAATGCCGCCCCCCACGAGGAACATGGCCGCCGTGCCCAGCACCGACAGCGCCTTCATGAGCCACGGCGCCGCCGCCAGGATGCCTCGCCCCAGCGCCTGCGCGGCGGCGCCGGGCCGGCGGCTGAGCCACAGGCCCAGGTCGTCGAGCTTCACGATGCCCGCCACCAGGCCGTAGACGCCCACGGTCATCAGGGCGGCAATGCCGGCCAGCACGGCGACCTGCTGCACCAGCGGCGCGGCGGCCACCGCGCCCAGGGTGATGGCGATGATCTCGGCCGAGAGGATGAAGTCGGTGCGCACCGCGGCCTTGATCTTGTCCTTCTCCAGCGCCGCCAGGTCCACGGCCGGGTCGGCGTTGGCCTGGGCGTGGCGCGCATGGGCGGCCGCATCCTCCTGGGGCGTATGCAGGAACCTGTGCGCCAGCTTCTCGCAGCCCTCGAAGCACAGGAAGGCCCCGCCCAGCATGAGCAGCGGCGTCACGGCCCATGGCGCGAAGGCACTGATGAGCAGCGCCGCCGGCACCAGGATCGCCTTGTTGCCCAGCGAGCCCTTGGCCACGGCCAGGACCACGGGCACCTCACGCTCGGCTCGCACGCCCGTGACCTGCTGCGCGTTGAGCGCCAGGTCGTCGCCCAGCACGCCGGCCGTCTTCTGCGCCGCGACCTTGGTCATGGCCGACACGTCGTCAGCCATGGCGGCGCTCTTCTTGGCAGCGAGCTTGGACATGAGCGCCACGTCGTCCAGGATGGTGGCAATGTCGTCGAGCAGGGTCAGAAGGCTGGCACCGGCCATGAATCACTCCAGGAAAAGGGAGCCGGCATTATGAACAGAAAAGCCCCTGGCGCTTGTGTGCCAAGCGCCAGGGGCTATCGTTTTGGTAGTGCCAAGGGGTGTGTCAGCCGACCCATTTACGCGCGTTGCGCCAGATGCGCATCCAGGGGCTCAGGGCCTCCGGGCCTCCGGTGGCGGCCAGGTCGGTCCAGCTCATCTGGATGTTGCGGAACGCCCGCTCGGGGTGCGGCATCATGGCCGTGAAGCGGCCGTCCCGGGTGGTCACGGCCGTCAGGCCCCCGGGCGAGCCATTGGGGTTGAACGGGTAGCGCTCGGTGGGCTGGCCGTGGTTGTCCACGAAGCGCATGGCCGCCACTGCCCGACCGGCGTTGCCGCGGCGCTCGAAGTTGGCATAGCCCTCGCCGTGCGAGACCACGATGGGCAGGCGGCTGCCGGCCATGCCCTGCAGGAACAGGCTGGGCGAGTCGAGCACCTCGACCATGGACAGGCGCGCCTCGAAGCGGTGGCTCTGGTTGGTGGTGAAGCGCGGCCAGTCCTCGGCACCGGGGATGATGTCGGCCAGCTCAGCGAACATCTGGCAGCCGTTGCACACGCCCAGGGCGAAGGTGTCGCCGCGGCCGAAGAAGCGCTGGAACTGCTCGGACAGGCGCTCGTTGAAGGTGATGGAGCGCGCCCAGCCTATGCCCGCGCCCAGCGTGTCGCCGTAGCTGAAGCCCCCGCAGGCGACCACGCCGGCGAAGTCCTCCAGGCGGGCGCGGCCGGCCTGCAGGTCGGTCATGTGCACGTCGAAAGCCTCGAAGCCGGCCTCGGTGAAGGCGTAGGCCATCTCCACGTGCGAGTTCACGCCCTGCTCGCGCAGCACGGCCACCCTGGGCCGGGCAAGCTGAAGATAGGGCGCGGCCACGTCATCCAGCGGGTCGAACGTGAGGCGCACGTACAGGCCAGGGTCGGCCGGATCGCCGGCGGCGGCATGCTCGCTGTCGGCGCATGCGGGGTTGTCGCGCTGCTGGCAGATCTTCCAGCTCACGGCGTCCCAGACCTGGTGCAGGTCGGACAGGCTGGCGCCGAACACCTTCTTCGCGTCGCGCCAGACCTGCAGCTCGCCCTTGCCGGCGTCCACCGGCGACGCCATGGGGCGCGTCTTGCCGATGGCGTGGCTGCACTGGATCAGGCCGTGTTCGCGCAGGGTCTGCATGACGGCGGCGCGGTCGGCCGTGCGGATCTGCAGCACCACGCCGGGCTCTTCGTTGAACAGCGCGGCCAGGGTCTGGGCCTCGCGCCGGCCGCTGACCTGCGCGCCCCAGTTCTTGCCCTCGCCGCTGTCCATGCGGCTGTCGCTGATGCCGTCGCCCTCGGTGATCAGCATGTCCACGTTCAGCGCCACGCCCACCTGGCCCGCGAAGGCCATCTCGGCCACGGTGGCCAGCAGGCCGCCGTCGCTCCTGTCGTGGTAGGCCAGGATCTGCCCCTTGGCACGCAGCGCGTTCACGGCATCGACGAGCGCGACGAGGTCCTTGGGATCGTCCAGGTCGGGCGTCTCGTGGCCGCTCTGGCCCAGCACTTGGCCCAGGATGGAGCCGCCCATGCGATTCCTGCCGCGGCCCAGGTCGATGAGCACCAAGGTGCTGTCTTCCTCCCTGGCATCGAGTTGCGGCGTGAGCGTGCCGCGCACGTCGGCCAGCGTGGCGAAGGCGGTGACGATCAGGCTCACGGGCGAGGTGACCTTCTTCACCTCGCCGCCCTCGGTCCACTGCGTGCGCATGGACAGGCTGTCCTTGCCCACGGGGATGGAGATGCCCAGCCGCGGGCACAGCTCCATGCCCACGGCCTTCACGGTCTCGTACAGGGCGGCGTCCTCGCCGGGCTCGCCGCAGGCGGCCATCCAGTTGGCCGACAGCTTCACGCGCGGCAGCTCGATGGGCGCGGCCAGCAGGTTGGTGATGGCCTCGGCCACGGCCATGCGGCCGGATGCCGGCGCGTCGATGGCGGCCAGCGGCGTGCGCTCGCCCATGGCCATGGCCTCGCCGGCGAAGCCCCGGTAGTCGGCCAGGGTCACGGCCGCGTCGGCCACGGGCACCTGCCAGGGGCCGACCATCTGGTCGCGGTGCGTGAGGCCGCCCACGGCCCGGTCGCCGATGTTGATGAGGAAGCGCTTGGAGGCCACCGTGGGGTGGGCCAGCACCTCGATCACGGCCTTCTCCAGCGGCAGGCCGTCCACGTTCAGCGGGGCGAAGCTGCGCCGCACGCTCGCGACGTCGCGGTGCATGCGGGGGGGCTTGCCCAGCAGCACGTCCATGGGCATGTCCACGGGGTACTTCTGCGCGCCTTCGGCCACGGCCGTGTCCTCCAGCACCAGCCGGCGCTCCTCGGTCGCCACGCCGATCACGGCGAACGGGCAGCGCTCGCGCTCGCAGAAGGCCGTGAACCGGGCCAGCGACTCGGGCGCGATGGCGAGCACGTAGCGCTCCTGGCTCTCGTTGGACCAGATCTCCTTGGGCGCCAGGCCCGACTCCTCCAGCGGCACGGCGCGCAGGTCGAAGCGCGCGCCGCGGCCGGCGTCGTTCGTCAGCTCGGGGAAGGCGTTCGAGAGGCCGCCCGCGCCCACGTCGTGGATGGCGAGGATGGGGTTCTGCTCTCCTTGAGCCCAGCAGTGGTTGATGACCTCCTGCGCGCGGCGCTCGATCTCGGGGTTGCCGCGCTGCACGGAATCGAAGTCCAGCTCGGCCGCGTTCGTGCCCGTGGCCATGGAGCTGGCGGCGCCGCCGCCCATGCCGATGCGCATGCCGGGCCCGCCCAGCTGGATCAGCAGCGTGCCGGCGGGGAATTCGATCTTCTTGGTATGCCGCGCGTCGATGGTGCCCAGGCCGCCCGCGATCATGATGGGCTTGTGGTAGCCGCGCGTGACGTCTCCCACCTGCTGCTCGTACTCGCGGAAGTAGCCGCACAGGTTGGGACGGCCGAATTCGTTGTTGAAGGCCGCGCCGCCCAGCGGGCCCTCGGTCATGATCTGCAGCGGGCTGGCGATGTGCCCGGGCCGGCCCACCTCGCTGCCCCACAGTTTGGAGACGGTGAAGCCTGTCAGGCCGGCCTTGGGCTCGGAGCCGCGGCCCGTGGCGCCCTCGTCGCGGATCTCGCCGCCCGCGCCGGTCGCGGCGCCGGGGAAGGGCGAGATGGCCGTGGGGTGGTTGTGCGTTTCCACCTTCATCAGCACGTGGTGCGTTCCGCTTCTCTTTTGATAGCTAGGAGCGCTTACCCTATCTGCGCCGGAGTCGAATCTGGCAAAGAATTGCTCGATCTCGCTGCCCTCCATGATGGAGGCGTTGTCGGCATAGGCCACGATGGTGTGCCGGGGCGAGACGGCCTCGGTGTTGCGGATCATGCCGAACAGGCTCTTGTCCTGCGCCACGCCGTCGATGGTGAACTGGGCGTTGAAGATCTTGTGGCGGCAATGCTCGCTGTTGGCCTGGGCGAACATCATCAGCTCCACGTCCGTGGGGTTGCGCGCCAGGCCCGTGAAGGCGTTCACGAGGTAGTCGATCTCGTCGTCGGCCAGCGCCAGGCCCCAGGCCTTGTTGGCGGCCTCCAGGGCGACGCGGCCTCCCTGCAGCACGTCGACGAAGGCCATGGGCTCGGCCTGCAGCTCGGTGAACAGGCGCCCGGCCTCGGCGCGGCTGGCCACCACCGATTCAGTCATGCGGTCGTGCAGCAGCGCGGCGACCTGCTGCAGCTGTCCGTCGCTCAGCTCGGGCCTGCCGCCGAGCAGCCCGCCCTTGAGGCTGATGCGGTATTCGGTGATGCGCTCGACGCGGCGCACGGCCAGGCCGCAGTTGCGGGCGATGTCGGTGGCCTTGGACGCCCAGGGCGAGACCGTGCCCAGGCGCGGCGTGACGAGAAGCGCCACGCCGTCGGCCGGGCCGCCGTAGGGATCGCCATAGCACAGCAGCGCTGCCAGGCGCTCCTGCCCGGCCGGCGTGGGGGCGGCGTCCTGCGCGACCAGGTGCACGTGGCGCGCGGCAATGCCTTCGATCTTGGGATGGATGGCCTGCAGCTGGGGCAGCAGTTGCTGGGCGCGGAAGGTACTGAGGGCATTGCCGCCCTCCAGCGTGGTGATGTGCAAGGTCACGGTGTAGCGGCCTGGAGTGATGGGAGGAAAAGGCTTGCCGCCGCCGGGCGCCGGCGGCCGCTGAATGGGGCCGCCGCGCCCCGTGGCGCGTATTCGTGGCAACCCGGCATTTTAACGGCGGCCACCTGCGCCCCGGCCGGGCGCCTGCAGGGGATGAATGCGAATGGGATAATTTCCGCCATGAGCAGCATCACCATCAAAGACGCCCAAGGCATTGCCGGCATGCGCGAGGCCTGCCGCCTGGCCTCCGAAGTGCTGGACTACATCACCCCCCACATCAAGCCCGGCATCACCACCGCCGAAATCGACCGCCTGGGCGCCGAGTGCATGGTCAGCCAGGGAACGGTGTCCGCCACCATCGGCTACCAGCCGCCGGGCTATCCGCCCTACCCGGGCCACCTGTGCACCTCGGTCAACCACGTGGTGTGCCACGGCATACCGAACGACAAGCCGCTCAAGAAGGGCGACATCGTCAACGTGGACGTCACCGTGATCACCAAGGACGGCTGGTACGGCGACAACAGCCGTATGTACATGATCGGCGAATGCTCGATCGCCGCCAAGCGCCTCTCGGCCCTGACCTACGAGGCCATGTGGCTGGGCATACAGCAGGTCAGGCCCGGCGCGCGCCTGGGCGACATCGGCCACGCCATCCAGAAGTTCGCCGAGGGCCACGGCCTGTCGGTGGTGCGCGAGTTCTGCGGCCACGGCATAGGCCAGAAATTCCACGAAGACCCCCAGGTGCTGCACTACGGCCGCCCCGGCACCGGCCAGGAACTGGTGCCCGGCATGACTTTCACCATCGAGCCCATGCTCAACCAGGGCAAGCGCGACATCAAGGAACTGGGCCAGGACGGCTGGACCATCATCACCAAGGACCGCAGCCTGTCGGCCCAGTGGGAGCACACGGTGCTGGTCACGCCCACGGGCTACGACGTGCTCACGCTGTCGGCGGGCTCGCCCCCTCTGCCCCCGTTCGTGAAGGCCACCACCACCTGAGGGCCTGGCACGGAGCCGGCGCGCACGGTTCTTGCTAAGTCCATCTCATGTCATCACGCCATCCTCTGCCCCCTTCCGACTCCGCCTCTCTGCACGCGCTGCGCGACGGCTACCGCCAGGACAAGGCCGCCCTGCTGGCCAGGCTGCACGTGCCCGACGCCTCCACGCGCGGCATCCGCAGCCTGCTGCGCAGGCTTTCCGCGCTGGCCGACACGGTGCTGTGCCGGCTGTGGACGCACGCGCAGCTGCCGCAGAGCTGGGCCCTGGTGGCAGTGGGCGGCTACGGGCGTGCCCAGCTGTTCCCGCATTCCGACGTGGACGTGCTGCTGCTGCTGCCCGACGGCACGCAGGCGTGCGCCGACGAGGCGCGCAAGCCCATCGAGGCCTTCATCGGCAGCTGCTGGGACGCGGGCCTGGAGATCGGCTCCAGCGTGCGCACCACGGCCGAGTGCCTGGCGGAGTCCGCCGCCGACGTGACGGTGCAGACCGCGCTGCTGGAATCGCGCCTGGTGTGCGGCAGCGCGGCGCTGTTCGAGGACTTCCGCCGGCGCTACGACGCGCAGATGGACCCGCGCGCCTTCCTGGTCGCCAAGACGCTGGAGATGCGCCAGCGCCACACCAAGTACGAGGACACGCCCTACGCGCTGGAGCCCAACTGCAAGGAATCGCCCGGCGGCCTGCGCGACCTGCAGATCATCCTGTGGGCGGCCCGCGCGGCGGGGCTGGGCCGCACCTGGCGCGAGCTGGAGGCCAGCGGCCTGGCCACGCCCTTCGAGGTGCGCCAGATCGAGCGCAACGAGGCGCTGCTGTTCCTCATCCGCGCGCGCCTGCACGTGCTCGCGGAGCGGCGCGAGGACCGCCTGGTGTTCGACCTGCAGACCGCCGTGGCCGAGGCCTTCGGCTACCGCTCCACCGCGCCGGACGGCCGGGGGCTGGCCATGCGCGCCAGCGAAACGCTGATGCGCCGCTACTACTGGGCCGCCAAGGCCGTGTCGCAGCTCAGCCAGATCCTGCTGCTGGGCATAGAAGAGCGGCTCAACCCCTCCACGCACGAGCTGCGCCCCATCAACCCGCGCTTCTTCGAGAAGGCCGGGCTCATCGAGGTGGCCAGCGACG
The DNA here is from genome assembly GCF_000204645.1 of Alicycliphilus denitrificans K601. NCBI lineage: Bacteria > Pseudomonadati > Pseudomonadota > Betaproteobacteria > Burkholderiales > Comamonadaceae > Alicycliphilus > Alicycliphilus denitrificans. Next base: position 3,062,165 of record NC_015422.1, read on the forward strand.
ACCTGTACGAGAAGCACCCGCACGCCATCCTGGAGACCTTCCTGCTCTATGAGAGCACGCTGGGCCTGAAGGACCTGTCTGCGCGCACGCTGCGCGCGCTCTACAACGCGCGCGCCGTGATGGACAGGCGCTTTCGCCACGACCCGGCCAACCGCGCGCTGTTCATGCAGATACTGCGCCAGCCGCGCGGCATCACGCACGCCATGCGGCTCATGAACCAGACCTCGGTGCTGGGGCGCTACCTGTGGCCGTTCCGCCGCATCGTGGGCCAGATGCAGCACGACCTGTTCCACGTCTACACGGTGGACCAGCACATCCTCATGGTGCTGCGCAACATGCGGCGCTTCTTCATGGCCGAACATGCGCACGAGTACCCGTTCTGCTCGCAGCTGGCTGCGGGCTGGGACAAGCCCTGGATCCTGTACGTCGCGGCGCTGTTCCACGACATCGGCAAGGGCCGCGGCGGCGACCATTCGCAGATCGGCGCGCAGGAGGCTCGGCACTTTTGCCGCCAGCACGGCGTGGAGCGCGAGGACGCGCGGCTCATCGAATTCCTCGTGGCCGAGCACCTCACCATGAGCCAGGTGGCGCAGAAGCAGGACCTGTCCGACCCCGGCGTGATCGCGGCGTTCGCGCGGCGCGTGGGCAACGAGCGCTACCTCACCGCCCTGTACCTGCTCACCGTGGCCGACATCCGCGGCACGTCCCCGAAGGTCTGGAACGCCTGGAAGGGCAAGCTGCTCGAAGACCTGTACCGCGCCACGCTGCGCATGCTGGGCGGGCGCGCGCCCGACGCCGCCGCCGAGATCGAGGCGCGCAAACGCGAGGCGCTGATCCTGCTGGCCCTGAGCGCCCTGCCCCACGAGGCGCACAAGCGCCTGTGGGGGACGCTGGACGTGAGCTACTTCATGCGCCACGAGGCGCCCGACATCGCCTGGCACACGCGCCACCTCTCGCGCCACGTGGGCAGCACGCGGGCCATCGTGCGCGCCCGCCTGTCCCTGGCCGGCGAGGGGCTGGAGGTGCTGGTCTACGCGCCCGACCGGGCCGACCTGTTCGCCCGCATCTGCGGCTACTTCGACCGGGCGGGCTTCTCCATCCTGGACGCGCGCGTGCACACGGCGCGCAACGGCCACGCGCTGGACACGTTCCAGGTCGTGGCCTCCAGCCAGCCCGGCGCCTACCGCGAGCTCATCCACATGGTCGAGAGCGACCTGCAGCGCGCCATCGAGGACCAGGGCGCGCTGCCCGAGCCCGCGCGCAGGCGCGTGTCGCGCCGCGTCAAGAGCTTCCCCATCGCGCCGCGCGTGACGCTGCGCCCCGACGAGCAGGCCCAGCGCTGGCTCATCAGCATCTCCGCCAGCGACCGCGCCGGCCTGCTGTACATGGTGGCGCGCGTACTCTCGCGCCATGGCCTGAACGTGCAGCTGGCCAAGGTCAGCACTCTGGGCGAGCGCGTAGAGGACACCTTCCTGGTGCAGGGCCCGGAGCTGCAGAGCAACGCACAGCAGATCCGCATCGAGACCGAACTGCTGCAGGCGCTGGCGGATCAGTAGATCGGCGCGTCAGTGCGCGTGCGCGCCCGCCACGGGCACCAGCCTGCCGTTCTTGTCGTAGAGCTTGCCGTCGACCACCACGTCGCCGTCGTACAGGCTGGCCAGCACATGCGCGCTCAGCGTGCGGTCGGAGGCCGCGACGAACACCGACTGCTGGTCCGAGTTGCCCCGCTTGAAGTGGTTGAACAGCAGGTTGAGCACGATGGCGACCAGGGCCGTGGCGCTGATGCCGGAGTGGAAAATGGTCGCGAACCAGTCGGGGAACTGCGCGTAGAACTTGGGCGCGACGACGGGAATCAGGCCCGCGCCCACCGAGGTGGCGACCACGATCAGGTTCATGTTGTTCTGGTAGTCCACCTTGGACAGGGTGCGTATGCCGCTGGCCGCCACCGTGCCGAACAGCACCAGCCCGGCGCCGCCCAGCACCGACGGCGGCACGCAGGCCACCACGCGGCCCATGACGGGCAGCACGCCCAGCGCAATCAGGATCAGGCCGCTGTAGGCCACGACGAAGCGGCTCTTGACGCCCGTGACGGCCACCAGGCCCACATTCTGCGCAAAGGCACTTTGCGTGAACGAGCCGAACAGCGGCGCGACGATGCTCGACAGCATGTCGGCGCGCAGGCCGTCGCCCAGGCGGCGCGAATCGACGCGCGTGCCCACGATGTCGCCCACCGCCAGCACGTCGGCGGAAGTCTCGACCAGGATGACCAGGATGACGATGAACATCGACAGGATGGCCGCGGCGTTGAACACCGGCCAGCCGAAGTGCAGCGGCGCGGGAATGGCGAACCACGCGCCCTGCGCCACCTGCGAGAAATCCGCCTTACCCAGCAGGGCCGCCACCAGCGTGCCGATGACAATGGACAGCAGGATCGACAGGCGCGAAATCGCGGCATTGCCCAGCTTGGAGAGCACCAGCACGGTCACCAGCGCAATGCCCGCCAGCGCGATGTTGCCCATGCTGCCGTAGTCGGCCGCGCGGGCGTTGCCCCCCATGGCCCAGTGCGCCGCCACGGGGATCAGCGACAGGCCGATCACCGTGATGACGCAGCCATTGACCAGCGGCGGGAAAAAGCGCGTGACCTTGGAGAACACCGGAGCGATCAGCAGGCCCAGAACGGCCGAAGCCATCACCGCACCCAGGATGCCCTGCATGCCGCCGCCGGTCTGCAGGATGCTGACCATGGTGGCCACGCCGGCGAACGACACGCCCTGCACCAGCGGCAGACGGCTGCCGAAGAACGGGATGCCCAGGGTCTGCAGCAGCGTGGCCACGCCGCCCATGAACAGGCAGGCGGTGATGAGCAGGCCGGTGTCAGAGGCCGGCATGCCGGCCGCCTCGGCCACGATCAGCGGCACGGCGACGATGCCGCCGTACATGGTCAGCACATGCTGCAACCCATAGGCTAGGTTGGCACCCAGGCCCAGGTTTTCGTCCTCCGGCCGTGGGGTCGCATGGGCGGAGTTGAGGGAATGCGTGTTCATCGTCGTCTCCTGATGGGTCCTTGGAACAGGGCTCTTCGCGGCCTCTTGGTTCGCTGCGCCGTCCTCTTTTTTTGCGGGATACGCGTCGTTTTCGCCATCGCACCCAGCCTCTTCGACCACGGCATGCGTGGCACTTTACGAGCAGCTACGGGAAAAATTGCATACTGTTATGTATACAGTCTTTGACCCTTCTTCCCACCATTCGCGGCCCGCGAACGGGCCGCGGCCGCCTCACTCGTCCTCGACCGTGCCGATGTCCGGGAACAACACCTCGGTGAAGCCGAACTGGCTGAAGTCGCGCATACGCATGGGGTAGAGCTTGCCCCACAGGTGGTCGCATTCGTGCTGCACCACGCGCGCATGAAAGCCGCTGACCGTGCGGTCTATCGGCTCGCCGCGGACGTCGAAGCCGGTGTAGCGCACCGTCTGCCAACGCGGCACCATGCCGCGCATTCCGGGCACCGACAGACACCCCTCCCAATCGAGCGACTCCTCGTCGCCGATGGGCGTGACCACCGGATTGATCAGCACGGTACGCGGCACGACGGGCGCATCGGGGTAGCGCGGATTGGGCGCACCCGAGCCGAACACCACCACCTGCAGGTCCACGCCGATCTGTGGCGCCGCCAGGCCGGCGCCGTTGGCGGCATGCATGGTGTCGAGCAGGTCGGCCAGCAGCCCATGCAGTTCATCGGTGTCGAAGCGGGTGACGGGCCGGGCCACGCGCAGCAGGCGCGGGTCGCCCATCTTCAGAATGGTGCGCTGGGTCATCTGGGATGTATGCAAGCGGGGTAACGGCCAAAGGGCATGATGCTGCCCGGGCCATGGAGCATACCCCCGCGCAATGCCTGCACAATACAAGCCATGCCGCAGCCCTCCGAGGAAGTGCCTCCCGTACCCGAGCAGGTGCCCCTGCCGGCAGTGGCGCGCTGGCTGCTGCTGCTGTTCGCCGGCCTGTGCCTGGCCCTGGGGGTGATCGGCGTCGTCGTGCCCGGCCTGCCCAGCACGGTGTTCATCCTCATGGCCGCCTGGGCCGCGGCCCGCAGCTCGCCGCGCCTGTACCGCTGGCTCTGGCACCACCCGCTCTTCGGCTCCATGCTGCGCAACTGGCACAACGGCGGGCGCGTGAGCCGCCATGCCAAGTGGAGCGCCACCTGCCTGATGGTGCTGTGCGCCCTCATCCTGCTCTGGATCAACATTCCGCTCTGGGCCGCCACCAGCGGATGCGTGAGCATGGCCTGCGTGCTCACCTGGCTGTGGCTGCGCCCCGAGCCGCAGCGCTGACCGGGGACAGCCAGAATGTGTCCGGACCGGGCTGGTTTTGTGTATATAATTTAAGGCTTGTTCCCCGATAGCTCAGTCGGTAGAGCGACGGACTGTTAATCCGCAGGTCCCTGGTTCGAGCCCAGGTCGGGGAGCCAACATTTCAGGCCTTGCAATCGCACAAGGCCTTCCCATAACGATACCGATCATTCCTCAATAGCTCAGTCGGTAGAGCGCCGGACTGTTAATCCGTAGGTCCCTGGTTCGAGCCCAGGTTGAGGAGCCAATTCTCGGCACTGCGAATCCTGGTGCGGTTGTCCAACTGCACCAGGCATTCGGGGTGGTAGTCCACCAGAACTTCCACGTCGCCCACCGTTATTTCCTTGACGAACGATCTCACAAACTCGCGCAGTTTCTTCGGGTCGTTGCAGTCCATCACCAACCCCCGCAACGCTTGCGAGGCCTCGGCCGGGTCGATGGCCCCGACTTCGGGCGGCGCCAGCGTCTCGTTTTCCAGATCCGTCAGGGCCTTCTCCAGCAGCTTGATGTTCTCGTTGAGCTCGCGCAGGCGCTTGGTCAGGTCGCCCAGGTTCGGCGTATCGCGCCCGTGCTCTTCCAGGATGGAGAACAGCTTGGAGCGCGACCGCTCCAGCGAGCGCAGGTCCTTCACGATTACGCCCCGGCGCTCGGCACGTTCCTGCACCCAGTCGCGCCGGTGTGCGTAGGCCTCCCGGATCACGCCCCAGTCCTCTTTTTTTCGTGCGAGCCGTCGCAACGGCCTTTTGCCGGCCTGCGGGAGCAGCGATGGCAATGCTCGGCAAATTGGCGCAAAATGCGCCAATCAGGAGAACGCCATGGCCCAGACCGCTTTCGCATCCGTCAAGCTTCCTAACACGCTCGTCGAGCAGGCCCGCCAGGCCGCGCAGCCCATGCGCCGCTCGGTGGCCAGCCAGATCGAATACTGGGCCACGCTGGGCCAGATCGTCGAGCACACGGGCCTGAGCGTGCAGGAAGCGCGCACCGCCATCGAGCAATACGAAGCCGCCGCCGAACGCTCCAGCGCCACCGCGCCGGCCTCGGTCGATGCCCTGACCGCGCGGCTATTGGCGGCCCAGGCGCGCGGCTCGCTGGCCGAGCGCGTGCGCGAGGTGGTGCAGGGCAACCAGGCCCGCACCGCCTGACATGGCGGCTGCCCCGCTCTGGTTCCACCTGCTGGCCGGCCCCAATGGCGCGGGCAAGTCCACGCTCTACCGCGCGCTGGTGCGCGAAGGCATCCTCGGGCCGCCGCTGGAGTTCGTGAATGCCGACCTGCACGAACGCGACCACCTGCAGCACATTACCGATCCTCTGCGGCGCTCACAGGCCGCACGGGCCTGGGCCGACGGACGCCGCGCCGCGCTCCTGGCCGCGCGCCAGCCTTTCGCCAGCGAGACGGTGTTCTCGCACCCCTCCAAGCTCGAATTGATCGCCAGCGCGCAGCGCCAGGGCTACACGGTTGCGCTGCACGTGGTCGCACTGGACGATCCTCAGCGCCTGCTCGGGCGCGTGGCGCAGCGCGTGCGCGAAGGCGGCCATCCGGTACCGCCCGAGCGCATCCTGGCGCGCTACCCGCGCACCATGGTCCTGCTCGCCCAGGCGGTGCGGCTGGCGGACGTTGCCTATCTCTACGATGCCGTCGATACGAGCGCGGGCGGCCCCCGCCTGGTCGCGGTGCGCAGCGGGGCAGGCACCATCGAACCGGCCGGCTCCCTGCCGGCATGGGCGCGGACGATGCTGGGCAGGTAGCGCCGGCAGCACGCCCGGCCGCAGGTGCCAGGCTTCGTGCGCTACTGAAAAAATAGCTTTTATCGCGCTCCCCTCCTTGGTTTCAATGCACTTCGTGCATGAAACCAAGGATTGACAAGCAGTAGCCGCTATTTATTTTGATAAGCCCGCCCCGCTCCGGTTGAACTGCCCCCAGAAGTTGGACGATCAGAGGCCAAAGCCCGAAGGCTTGAACTCGGTCGTGGTTGTAACCACAGAGGGACACAGGGCTTTCATGCCACCTGGAACACCGGGATGGAACGGGATCACATGTTGTCGATCATGACCTGCCCGAAGCCCGAGCAGCTCACCTGGGTCGCGCCCTCCATGAGGCGCGCGAAGTCGTAGGTCACCTTCTTGCTCTGGATGGCCTTTTCCATGGACTGGATGATGAGGTCGGCGGCCTCGGTCCAGCCCATGTGGCGCAGCATCATCTCGGCCGACAGGATTTCCGAGCCGGGGTTCACGTAGTCCTTGCCCGCGTACTTGGGCGCCGTACCGTGCGTGGCCTCGAACATGGCCACGGAGTCGGACATGTTGGCGCCGGGCGCGATGCCGATGCCGCCCACCTGCGCGGCCAGCGCGTCGGAGATGTAGTCGCCGTTGAGGTTGAGCGTGGCGATCACGCTGTACTCGGCCGGGCGCAGCAGGATCTGCTGCAGGAAGGCGTCGGCGATGCTGTCCTTGATGGTGATTTCCTTGCCCGTGCGCGGGTTCTTCAGGCGCATCCACGGGCCGCCGTCGATCGGCGTGGCGCCGAACTCCTCGGCCGCGAGCTCATAGCCCCAGTCGCGGAAGGCGCCTTCCGTGAACTTCATGATGTTGCCCTTGTGCACCAGGGTCACGCTGGGCTTGTCGTTGTCGATCGCATACTGGATGGCCTTGCGCACCAGGCGCTGCGTGCCTTCCCTGGACACGGGCTTGATGCCGATGCCGGAGGTTTCCGGAAAGCGGATCTTCTTGACGCCGAACTCGTCCTGCAGGATCTTGATGAGCTTCTTCGCCTTGTCGGACTGGGCCTCGAACTCGACGCCGGCATAGATGTCCTCCGAGTTCTCGCGGAAGATCACCATGTTGGTCTTGTGCGGCTCCTTGACCGGCGAGGGCACGCCCTTGAAATACTGCACGGGCCGCAGGCAGACGTAGAGATCCAGCTCCTGGCGCAGGGCCACGTTCAGCGAACGGATGCCGCCGCCCACCGGCGTGGTCAGCGGCCCCTTGATCGAGACCACGTAGTCGCGCACGGCGTGCAGGGTTTCCTCGGGCAGCCACACGTCGGGGCCATAGACGCGGGTGGATTTCTCGCCCGCATAGACCTCCATCCAGTGGATCTTGCGGCGGCCGCCATAGGCCTTGGCCACAGCCGCATCCACCACCTTGAGCATCACGGGCGTGATGTCCACGCCCGTGCCGTCGCCCTCGATGTAGGGGATGATGGGCTGGTCCGGCACGTTCAAGGACATGTCGGCTTGGACGGTGATCTTCTGGCCTTCGGCAGGCACCTTGATGTGCTGGTAGCTGGTCATGGAATGGGTCTCCGGTGGTTGTCGCCAGGCTGTTCCCGCTTATGTCCGGCCTGGCCGCAAAAGTCCAAAGATTCTAGGGCCTGTTCACCATGTCCCTCGCATATCCCTGTCAACGGCGGCAACGGCAGGCCGTTGAAGGGAGGCCATGCGCGGGTTTGCGCGTGGCGATCACCGACCCCTACAAGGAATTGGCATATATGAAAAAACTCCTAGCTGTCCTGACCGCCGGTATGTTCGCTGCAGGTGCATTCGCACAGGCTCCGGCTGCCCCCGCTGTTCCGGCCGCTCCAGCGGTAACCGCAGCGCCTGCCGCGGCCGCGCCAGCCCCCGAAGCCAAGGCTGCTGCCAAGAAGGCGACCAAGGCGCCCCACAAGAAGCACGCCAAAAAGCGCACCAAGAAGTCCGCGGCCTGAGCCCCCTTCCGGGGTCCTGGCCCGAAAACCCGCAAAATAGCTTCCTGTTTTGCGGGTTTTTTCTTGCCCGGATTCAAGCCCCGCTCCACTTCAGCCTTTGTTTCGCCCCATGAATATCTCGCCCCTGCGCTTGCCGCGCCCGACGCATCTTCTGGCCCTGGCCCTTGTCTGCACCGGAACATGGGCGCAGGTGGGCCCGCAGATGGATCTGCGGCGCGTGGAGATCACGGCGGGCATGCACCGCATTGACGCCCAGGTGGCTGCCTCGCCGCAGGAGCGCCAGATCGGCCTGATGTTCCGCCGCGACATGCCGCAGCACGAGGGGATGCTGTTCGTCTTCGAGCAGCCCGCCACGCAGTGCTTCTGGATGAAGAACACGCTGCTGCCGCTCACCGCCGCCTTCGTGGCCGATGACGGCACCATCGTGAACCTTGCCGACATGAAGCCCATGAGCGAGGACTCCCACTGCTCCGCCAGGCCCGTGCGCTTCGTGCTGGAGATGAACCAGGGCTGGTTCGCCAGGAAGGGACTGAAGGCGGGCAGCAGGTTGGCGGGCGAGCCCTTCAAGGCGGCGCGCCCATAGGCCGCGCTCCCCGCCCCCCAAAAAAGAAACCGGCCCATGGGCCGGTTTCTCTTGTGCGCCAAGCCGTTCTCAGGCGGCCAGCGAGGCGATGGCGGCGTTGAAGGTGGCGCTCGGGCGCATCACCGCGTCCAGCTTGGCGAGGTCGGGCTGGTAGTAGCCGCCGATGTCGGCCGGCTTGCCCTGCACGGCACGCAGTTCTTCGACGATCCTGGCCTCGTCAGCGGCCAGTTGCCTGGCCAGCGGAGCGAACCTGGCGGCCAGCGCGGCGTCCTCGGTCTGCGCTGCCAGTGCCTGGGCCCAGTACAGGGACAGGTAGAACTGGCTGCCGCGGTTGTCGATCTCGCCGACCTTGCGCGAGGGCGACTTGTTCTCGTCCAACAGCTTGCCCGTGGCTTGGTCCAGCGTCTTGGCCAGCAGCTTGGCGCTGGCGTTGCCGGTCTTCAGGCCCAGGTCTTCGAGCGACACGGCCAGCGCCAGGAACTCGCCCAGCGAATCCCAGCGCAGGTAGTTCTCCTCCACGAGCTGCTGCACGTGCTTGGGCGCGGAGCCGCCCGCGCCGGTCTCGTACATGCCGCCGCCGGCCATCAGGGGCACGATGGACAGCATCTTGGCGCTGGTGCCCAGTTCCATGATGGGGAACAGGTCGGTCAGGTAGTCGCGCAGGATGTTGCCGGTGACCGAGATGGTGTCCAGGCCGCGGGCGACGCGTTCGAGCGTGAAGCGCATGGCGCGCACCTGGCTCATGATCTGGATGTCCAGGCCCGCGGTGTCGTGGTCCTTGAGGTAAGCGTTGACCTTCTTGATGAGCTCGTTCTCGTGCGGGCGATAGGGATCGAGCCAGAACACGGCCGGCATGCCCGAGTTGCGCGCGCGCGTGACGGCGAGCTTGACCCAGTCGCGGATCGGCGCGTCCTTGACCTGGCACATGCGCCAGATGTCGCCCTGCTCCACGTTCTGCGAAAGCAGCACCTCGCCGGTGGCCAGGTCCACGATGTTGGCCACGCCGGCTTCCGCGATCTCGAAGGTCTTGTCGTGCGAGCCGTATTCCTCGGCCTTCTGCGCCATCAGGCCCACGTTGGGCACGGTGCCCATGGTGCGCGGGTCGAAGTTGCCGTGCCACTTGCAGAAGTTGATCATCTCCTGGTAGATGCGCGCGAAGGTGGACTCGGGCATCACGGCCTTGCAGTCGTAGGGCTTGCCGTCTGCGCCCCACATCTTGCCGCCGCCGCGGATCATGGCGGGCATCGAGGCATCGACGATCACGTCGTTGGGCGAGTGGAAGTTGGTGATGCCCTTGGCCGAATCGACCATGGCCAGCGCGGGGCGGTCCTCCTGGCAGGCGTGCAGGTCGCGGATGATCTCCTCGCGCTTGGACTCGGGCAGGACCTTGATCTTCTCGTACAGATCGACCATGCCGTTGTTGACGTTGATGCCCAGCTCGTCGAACAGCTTGCCGTGCTTCTCGAAGGCTTCCTTGTAGTAGATTTTCACGCAGTGGCCGAACACGATGGGGTGCGAAACCTTCATCATCGTGGCCTTGACGTGCAGCGAGAACAGGATGCCGGCCTCCTTGCAGTCGTCGAGCTCGCGCTCGTAGAACTCGCACAGCGCCTTCTTGCTCATGAACATCGAGTCGATGATCTCGCCGGCCTGCAGCGCGACCTTGGGCTTGAGCACGATGGCCTTGCCGCTGGCCGTGATGAGCTCCATCTTCACGTCGCGCGCCTTGTCCAGCGTCATCGACTTCTCGCCGTGATAGAAGTCGCCGTGGTGCATGTGCGAGACATGCGTCTGCGACCACTGCTTCCACTCGCCCATGGAGTGCGGGTGCTTCTTGGCGTAGTTCTTCACGGCGGCGGGCGCGCGGCGGTCGGAGTTGCCCTCGCGCAGCACGGGATTCACGGCCGAGCCCAGGCACTTGCCGTAGCGCGCCTTGATTTCCTTGTCCTGCTCGTTGGCGGGGTTCTCGGGGTAGTCGGGGATCTTGTAGCCCTTGGACTGCAGTTCCTTGATGGCTGCCATGAGCTGGCTCACCGAGGCGCTGATGTTGGGCAGCTTGATGATGTTGGCGTCGGGCTCCAGCGTCTTCTTGCCGAGCTCGGCCAGGGTGTTGGGCACGCGCTGCTCCTCGGTCAGATAGTCCGCGAACTCGCCCAGGATGCGGGCCGCCACCGAGATGTCGCTCTCGGCCACGTTGATACCAGCCACCGACGTGAAGCCGCGCACGATGGGCAGGAATGAGGCCGTTGCCAGGCGCGGCGCTTCATCGGTCAGGGTGTAGATGATGGTGGGTTGTTGGGTGCTCATCTCGTCTCTCAGGTAACAAAAACAGAGGTTTGTGCCGCCGATCGGCGGCCATGCGCGCGGTCATCCGATGTGACATGGCGGATTGTGCGCGAGTCGCCGCCGGAAAATCGTGCAATTTGCAATCGAATATCGTATTGCGAAAAATCATGGGGAAAACTGGCACTTTTTTTTGCAAGTCTTCTACAAGACTGTCGCCACGATTCCAAACATGCGAAAAGGGGCCCGGAGATCGCTCTCCGGGCCCCTGTGGGCAACTAGGCCTGACTCGGCCTGCGCGGTACGGCTTGGCCTCGCCGGGCTCAGGCGAAGTTGGCCTCGGCGAACTTCCAGTTCACCAGCTTGTCCAGGAAGGTCTCGACGAACTTGGGACGCAGGTTGCGGTAGTCGATGTAGTAGGCGTGCTCCCACACGTCCACCGTCAGCAGGGCCTTGTCGGCCGTGGTCAGGGGCGTGCCGGCGGCGCCGGTGTTGACGATGTCCACGCTGCCGTCGGCCTTCTTCACGAGCCACGTCCAGCCCGAGCCGAAGTTGCCCACGGCGCTCTTGACGAACGCTTCCTTGAAGGCGGCGTAGCTGCCCCACTTGGCGTTGATGGCCGCGGCCAGCGCGCCGCCGGGCTCGCCGCCGCCGTTGGGCGTCATGCAGTTCCAGAAGAAGGTGTGGTTCCAGATCTGGGCCGCGTTGTTGTAGATGCCGCCGGAGGACTTCTTGACGATCTCCTCGAGCGTCATGTTCTCGAACTCGGTGCCCTTCTGCAGATTGTTCAGGTTCACCACGTAGGCGTTGTGGTGCTTGCCGTGGTGGTATTCCAGCGTTTCCTGGCTGTAGTGGGGGGCGAGGGCGTCGATGGCGTAGGGCAGCGCAGGCAGTTTGTGTTCCATGGTCAAGTCCTTCGTGGGTCGTAGTAGGTAACGGGTCGCCGGCGCCATTGGCGCGGCGCGGCATCGGCCATTCTAGAAAGCAATGACGAACCCCGCTGTAGGCGAAGCGTGACTCCCGTCAACGCGTGCGGGATTGCCGCCGTCACAGGAGGCGGCGCTGCGCAACGGTGAGGTCCAGCTCGCCCTCGGCCAGCCGGGCGTGCACGGCGTCGCCCAGGCGCACCTGGGACGGCCGCAGCACGGCGCGGCCCTCGGCGTCGGTCAGCAAGGCGTAGCCGCGTTCGAGCACCAGCTGCGGGTTGAGCAGCTCCAGCCGCAGCGCAGCGCGCTCCAGGCGCTCGCCGCGCTGCGCCAGGCTGCGCCGCACGCCTTGCGGCAAACTGGCCTCCAGCGCTTGGCTGGCCTGCGCCATGCGCTGCATTTTCAGTAGTACTCCATGGCGCATGCGCTGGGCCAGAGCCGCCAGCCGCAGCCGCTGCTGGGCGACGAGGCCCGAGGGCCGTCCCAGGCGCTGGGACGCCTGGTCCAGCCGTTGGTGGCGCAGGTCGATCTGGCGCTGCGCGGCGTCCTGCAGCCGCCCGGCCAGCAAGTCAAGCGCGCCCAGCCAGACGGCGCGCGGCTCGCTCACCAGCTCGGCCGCGGCCGTGGGCGTGGGCGCGCGCAGGTCGGCGCAGAAGTCGGCGATGGTGAAGTCGGTCTCGTGCCCCACGCCGCTCACCAGGGGCACGGGGCTTTGCACGATGGTGCGGGCCACGCGCTCGTCGTTGAAGGCCCACAGGTCCTCGATGGAGCCGCCGCCGCGCACCAGCAGGATCACGTCGATGGGCGGCGGCGCCCCGGTTTTCGATGCCGGATCGCCCTCCATGGCGCTCCCAGCCTGCGCAAGCAGATACAGTTTCGATAGCGCATCGCAGATCGACGCGGGCGCCTGCGCGCCTTGCACCAGGGCCGGCACCAGCACCACCGGGATGTGCGGCACGCGCCGCGCGAGCGCCGTCACCACGTCGCGCAGGGCGGCCGCGCCCGGCGAGGTGACCAGGCCTATGCCGCGCGGCATGACGGGCAGCGGCCGCTTGCGCGCGCCGTCGAACAGGCCCTCGGCCTCCAGCTGGGCCTTCAGCCGCAGGAACTGCTCGAACAGCGCCCCCTGCCCCGCGCGCCGCAGGCCCTCGACGATGAGCTGCAGGTCGCCGCGCGCCTCGTACACGCCCAGGCGCCCGCGCACCTCCACCAGCTCGCCGTCGCGCGGCATGAAGTCCAGCAGGTCGGCCGCGCGGCGGAACATGGCGCAGCGGATCTGCCCCTGCCCGTCCTTGAGCGTGAAGTAGCAATGCCCGCTGGACGCGCGCGAGAAGCCCGTGATCTCGCCGCGCACAGCTATCGGGTTGAAGCGCGCCTGCAAAGTGTCAGCAATGGCGCGGCATAGCGCGCCAACTTCCCAGATACGCGGCGCCACGCCTGCCTGCGGGGGCTCAAACACAGGCCCCTCCGAGCCTGCAGGGCGCCGCGACGGCCGGACTAGTCCACAGAATCCGGCGAGCGGGGCGCATCCGGCAGGCACTGCCCATGACCCGCCGCAAACCACGCAGACACGTGCAACCCATTGATTCAGAACAATTTTTTGATGCGTAAATTTTCATCATTCCAAGCAAACCACGCATTGGCGCCGTCCAGAGCGGTCTGTGCATGTGGTTTCCCACAAAGTTATCCACAGAAAATGTGGGTCGAGCGCCGCTGGCGAAGAGGCGGCGGCGCTGCGGCGTTCGCCGGGCCCGCCGAAAAGCCGCCCGTGCAAGCTGCGCCATAATCCTGCGCTGCCTTCAACCGTGTGCGGAGTGAGAATTGCTGTCGATCATACAAGCCGCCGGCTGGCCCATCTGGCCCCTGATTGCGTGCTCCATCCTGGCGCTGGCGCTGGTGTTCGAGCGCTTCATGGCCCTGAAGACGGCCCGCGTCGCCCCGCCGAAGCTGCTCGACGAGGCCATCTCGGTGTCTTCGCGCGCCGTTCCCGCGCCCGACGTGGTGGCCCAGCTGGAGCAGAACTCCGCCCTGGGCGAGGTGCTGGCCAGCGGCCTGCGCGCCTTGAACGGCAACCCGCAGAGCAGCGAGGCAGACCTGCGCGCCGCCATGGAGGGCGCGGGGCGCAAAGTGGCCCACCGCCTGGAGAAATACCTCACGGCCCTGGCCACGATCGCCTCGGCCGCGCCGCTGCTGGGCCTCTTGGGCACGGTGATCGGCATGATCGAGATCTTCGGCTCGCAGGCCGGCACGGGCGCCGTGGGCGCCACCGGCGGCGGCAACCCGGCGCAGCTGGCGCACGGCATCTCCATCGCCCTGTACAACACGGCCTTCGGCCTGATCATCGCCATTCCCACGCTGATCTTCTGGCGCTACTTCAGGAGCCGCGTGGACGCCTACCTGCTGACGCTGGAGCTCGCCTCCGAGCAGTTCGTGCGCCACATCAGCCGCCTGCGCAAGTAACCCCGCCATGAACTTCCGCCCCCGCCAGAAGGAAGAGCCGGAGATCAACCTGATCCCGTTCATCGACGTGCTGCTGGTGATCCTGATCTTCCTGATGCTGTCCACCACCTACAGCAAGTTCACCGCGCTGCAGCTGACCCTGCCCGTGGCGGACGCGCAGCAGCTGCGCGACCATCCCCGGGAAGTCATCGTCTCGGTGGCCGCCGACGGGCGCTACGCCGTCAACAAGAGCACGCTGGAAGGCAAGCGCGTCGAGCAGGTGGCGCAGGCGCTCACCGAGGCCGCCACCGCGGGCCGCGACAGCGTGGTCATCATCAGCGCCGACGCCGCCGCGCCGCACCAGTCCGTGGTCACGGTGATGGAGGCCGCGCGCCGCGTGGGCCTGTCGCAGATCACCTTCGCCACCCAGTCGTCGGCCACGGCCGGCAAGTGAACCAATGGCCGACCACGCCGCGCGGCTGCGCCAGGCCTGGCGGCGCCGCGGCCCGCTGGCCATGGCGCTGTGGCCGCTGTCCCTGCTGTACGGCACGCTCACGGCGCTGCGCCGCGCGCTCTACCGCGCCCGGCTGCTGCGCAGCGAACGCCTGCCCGTGCCGGTCATCGTGGTCGGTAACGTCATCGCGGGCGGCGCCGGCAAGACCCCCGTGACCCTGGCCGTGGTGCGCCACCTGCGGGCTGCGGGCTGGCGCCCGGGCGTCATCTCGCGCGGCTACGGGCGCGCCACCGGTGATTGCCGCGAGGTGCTGCCCACGGCCAGCGCCGCCGAGGCGGGCGACGAGCCGCTGCTGATCGCGCGCGCGGCCGGCGTGCCGGTCTTCGTGGCACGCCGGCGCGCGGACGCCGGCCGCGCGCTGCTGGTCGCCCACCCCGCCACAGACATCATCGTCTGCGACGACGGCCTGCAGCACCTGGCGCTGGCGCGCGACGTGGAGGTCTGCGTCTTCAACGACGAAGGCGTGGGCAACGGCTGGCTGCTGCCCGCCGGCCCCCTGCGCGAGCCCTGGCCGCGCGCCGTCGATCTCGTGCTGCACGCCGGCCCCGCGCCCGGCGGGCCCGCGCCGCAGTTCGCGCTGTCGCGCGCCCTGGCGGACCACGCCGTGGACGCCGCGGGCCGGCAGGTGCCGCTGGCGCAGCTGCAGGGCGAGCCCCTGCACGCGCTGGCCGCCATCGCCAGGCCGCAGGACTTCTTTGCCCTGCTGCACGCCAAAGGGCTGAGACCCGCCACCGAAGAGGCGCTGCCCGACCACTACGATTTTTCTAGCTGGAAGTGCCCGCCAGACAAGCACTTGAGGCTGATTTGTACCGAAAAGGACGCCGTCAAGCTCTGGCCCGCGCATCCCGACGCGCTGGCCGTGCCGCTGCGCCTGTCCATCGCCCCCGCCTTCTTCGGCGCACTGGACGCGCGCCTGGCCTCGCTATCATCGCCACCCCATTGAGAGGAGCACCGCCATGGACCCCAAACTGCTTGAACTGCTGGTCTGCCCCGTCACCAAGGGCCCGCTGACCTACGACCGCGAGCGCCAGGAGCTCGTCTCGCGCAGCGCGCGCCTGGCCTACCCCGTGCGCGACGGCATCCCCGTGCTGCTGGAGAACGAGGCCCGCACGCTCACCGACGAGGAGCTGGAGCAGTGAGCGCCGCCGCGCCGTTCACGGTGCTGATCCCGGCGCGCCTGGCCTCCACGCGCCTGCCCGACAAGCCGCTGGCCGACATCGCCGGCCTGCCCATGGTGGTGCACGTGGCGCGCCGCGCCGCGCAAAGCGGCGCCCGGCGCTGCGTGGTCGCGGCCGACGACGCGCGCATCATCGACGCCTGCCTGGCGCACGGCGTGCAGGCCCTGCTGACGCGCGCCGACCACGCGAGCGGCAGCGACCGCCTGGCCGAGGCCTGCGCGCTGCTCGGCCTTGCGGGCGACGACATCGTGGTCAACGTGCAGGGCGACGAGCCGCTCATCGACCCGCGTCTCATCGACGCCGTGGCCGCGCTGCTGCACGCGCGCGCCGACGCCAGCATGGGCACGGCCGCCCACGCCATGGAAAGCGCCGCCGACTTCGCCAACCCCAACGTGGTGAAGGTGGTGCTGGACGCGCAGGGCCTGGCGCACTACTTCAGCCGCGCCCCCATCCCCCATGCGCGCGACCACGCCGCCGGCAGCGCTTGGTGGCGGCAGGGCCGGGGCGTGCCCGCGGGCTTCGCGCCGCTGCGCCACATCGGCATCTACAGCTACCGCGCGGGCTTCCTGCGCCGCTTCCCGGAGCTGCCGCCCGCGCCCACGGAGCAGATCGAGGCGCTGGAGCAGCTGCGCGCGCTGTGGCACGGCCACCGCATTGCCGTGCACGTGGCCGCCAGCGCCCCCGGCGCGGGCGTGGACACGCCGGAGGACCTGGAACGCGTGCGCGCCCTGCTGGCCGCGTAAGCCCGCCAAAAGTATCGCGTGCTATCCTCACCGCCCGCACAAAGGGCACGCTCGCGCCAGCCGTGCCGGCCGATTTTCAAAAACACGAGAGGACATCCATGAGACTGATTCTGCTCGGCGCTCCCGGCGCCGGTAAGGGCACGCAGGCCGCCTTCATCTGCCAGAAATTCGGCATTCCGCAAATCTCGACGGGCGACATGCTGCGCGCCGCCGTCAAGGCCGGCACGCCGCTGGGGCAGCAGGCCAAGGCCGTCATGGACGCGGGCCAACTCGTGAGCGACGACCTGATCATCAACCTCGTGAAGGAGCGCATCGCTGAAGCAGACTGCGCCAAGGGCTTCCTGTTCGACGGCTTCCCGCGCACCATCCCCCAGGCCGACGCCATGAAGGCCGCCGGCGTCAAGCTGGACTACGTGCTGGAGATCGACGTGCCGTTCGACGCCATCATCGAGCGCATGAGCGGGCGCCGCTCGCACCCCGCCTCGGGCCGCACCTACCACGTCAAGTTCAACCCGCCCAAGGTGGAAGGCAAGGACGACGTGACCGGCGAGCCCCTGGTGCAGCGCGACGACGACAAGGAAGAAACCGTCAAGAAGCGCCTGCAGGTCTACAGCGACCAGACGCGCCCGCTGGTGGACTACTACTCCAGTTGGGCCAAGGCCGACCCCGCCAATGCGCCCAAGTACCGCGCCATCAACGGCACGGGCAGCGTGGAGGAGATCACCGAGCGCGCCCTCGCCGCCCTGTCCAGCTGACCGCCCCCTCCGGGCGCATGACGGAAGCCCCGCGCTGCGGGGCTTCTTGCTTTAGAGCGTATTCAAAGCCACTTATGGCGAGCGCATCAGCTCCAGCATCAGGCTGATCCGCGCCTTCACCGGGCTCAGGCCGTCCGCACCTTGCCAGGGCGCATCGTACACGTCCAGCATGCGCCCCTGCGGGCAGCGCAAGGCCACGCGCACCGCGACGCCTGCGGCCACTGCGCGCGCAAGGGCCGCCTCCAGTGCCTTGTGCAGCGTGCCGTTGCCCGTGGCCGCGGCCACGATGCCCCGGGCGCCCTTCTCCACCAGCCAGTCCACCAGGGCGCCGTCGGCGCCCGCATGGCTCGTCACGATCTCCACGCGCGGCCAGGCGGTGGCGCCCAGGGCAGGCAGCAGCGCGGCATGGGACGGCGGCTGCGCCAGCGGGGCGCGCCCATGCGCCCAGCGCACCTGGCCCGCCTCCACCCAGCCCAGGGGCCCGCCGTCGCCCGACGCGAACGCGTCCAGCCGCAGCGGATGCACCTTGCCCACCTCGCGCGCGCCGTGCACCACGCCCGCTGCCACCACCAGCACGCCACGCGCCGACGGGTCTGCGGCCAGGGTCACCGCATCGAGCAGGTTCTGCGGCCCATCGGGCACGAGCGCCGTGGCCGGGCGCATGGCGCAGGTCAACACCACGGGCTTGGCCGCGTCGAGCAGCTCGTGCAGCAGCCAGGCCGTCTCCTCCAGCGTGTCCGTGCCATGCGTGACGACGATGCCAGCCACGGCCGGATCGGCCAGGTGCGCGGCACAGCGCTGCGCCAGGCGCGCCCAGACATCCGCATCCATGTCCTTGCTGTCGATCTGCGCTACCTGCTCGGCCTCCAGCACGCCCCCGGCGGCCTGCGCCAGGCCGGGCACGGCGGCCAGCAGCTGCCGCACGCCGATCTGCGCCGCCGTGTAGCCCACGCTGGCGCCGGCCACGCTGGACGTGCCGGCAATCGTGCCCCCGGTGCCCAGCACCACGATTTTTCTTGTAGCAGCCACTTGCATCCTTTTAGAAACTGTTCAAAAATACAGGTACTGGATTAAAAAACAGTTACCCGCCACCCAACCGCATCGGACTCGCACCATGCTCGACAGCCCCAAGCTCACCGCCCGCCAGCAGCAGATCCTGGATCTGATCCAGACCGCCATCGCGCGCACCGGCGCGCCCCCCACGCGCGCCGAGATCGCGGCCGAGCTGGGCTTCAAGTCCGCCAACGCGGCCGAGGAGCACCTGCAGGCCCTGGCGCGCAAGGGCGTCATCGAGCTGGTGAGCGGCACCTCGCGCGGCATCCGCCTGTGCGGCGAGACCGTGCGCAACATCAACGCCGTGCGCGGCACGCAGTTCAGCCTGCCGATCCCGGGCCTGTCGCAGCTCACGCTGCCGCTGATCGGCCGCGTCGCCGCGGGTTCGCCGATTCTCGCGCAGGAGCATGTGGACCAGACCTACACGGTCGAAGGCAGCCTGTTCGCACACAAGCCCGACTACCTGCTCAAGGTGCGCGGCATGTCCATGCGCGACGCGGGCATCATGGACGGCGACCTGCTGGCCGTGCAGGCCACGCGCGAGGCGCGCAGCGGCCAGATCATCGTGGCCCGCCTGGGCGACGACGTCACCGTCAAGCGCCTGCGCCGCACCGGCAGCGCCATCGAGCTGCTGCCCGAGAACCCCGACTATCCCGTGATCCGCGTCGAGCCCGGCGAGCCCTTCGAGATCGAGGGCCTGGCCGTGGGCCTGATCCGCAACACCATGCTCATGTAGCGTGCACCGGCGCCGCCGCAGGTGGCGGGCGTCTGGCATGCGGCGGCGCGGGCATTGCGCCGGCCGCCCCATGCCAACCCCGCGGATGCGCGCCTTCCTCCTGGCAATCCCGCCTGTGTTCCACCTCCATGCCCTGGCATGCCGGAGTCTTCACATGGGAATCGCCCTCTTCGCTCTCTCCTCGCTCTGCCAACCCCTGCGCCGCATCGCCGGCTCCATGCGCCCGCGCCCCGCGCAGGCCGCGCACCACGGCCTGCCGGGCCACGCGCACGCCATCTACCCGGCCGGCGCACGCGCCAGCAACGACCCGCAGTGCGCGGCCATCAGCGGCCATGGGGTCCCACCAGCCACGGCCGCCAGCGCGGCGCGAGCCCCGGCACCGGCATCGCGCCCCCTGCGCGTGATCCTGAACCGCCACGAGGGCACGGCCTGCCGGCTCGTGATCTCGGGGCGCATGGCCGATGTGTGCGCGGAACTGGACCGCCTGGTCCTGCATTGAGCGGGGGTCAGGACACCAGCTGGAACCACACCTTGTCCAGCCGCTTGGCGCTGACAGGGTACGGCGTGCGCAGCTCCTGCGCGAAGAAGCTCACGCGCAGTTCCTCCAGCATCCAGCGGTATTCCTGCATGCGCGCGTCCTGCTGGCCCTTGCGCTCGGCCATCAGGCGCCAGTAGCGCTGCTCCAGCGGCTGCAGCTCCTTCATCCTGGCGGCGTCGCGCGCCGGGTCGGCGCGGTATTTGTCCAGGCGCACGGTGATCACCTTCAGGTAGCGCGCAAAGTGCTGCAGCTGCGCCCAGGGGGCCTGGGCGATGAAGTCCCTGGGCATCAGGATCTTCAGCTGCCGGGCCGCGTCCTGCGTGGCCTCGGGGGCGTTCTTCGTGTCCTTGATTTTGCGCTGGGCGCTGGCGTATTCCTGCAGGATCACGCCGGCCAGGCGCGCCACCTCGTTGGCGATCAGGGTCAGGCGGCCGCGCCCGTCCTGCACGCGCTGCCTGAACTGCGCCTCGTCCACGGGCAAGGGCTCCTGCAGGAAGGCGCGGTCCATGGCGACGTCGATGATCTGCGCGCGCAACTCTTCCTGCGTGCCCAGGGGCATGTAGGCCACGGCCATCCTCTGCAGGTCGGGGATGTTCTTTTCCAGGTACTTGAGCGCGTCCCGGATCGTGAGGGCGAACAGGCGTCGCAGCCCCAGGCGGTGGCGTGCGGCGGCCACCTCGGGCTCGTCGAAGACCTCGATGGTCACGGCGTCGCCCTGGTCGATCAGGGCCGGGAAGCCGATGAGGGTCTGGCCACCCTGCCGGATCTCCATAAGCTCGGGCAGCTCGCCGAAGTCCCAGGCAGTGTGGCGCCGACCCTGCGGGTGGGCGGGCGGCGCTTTCTTTTCAGGAGCGCCTAGCGCTTGTCCATCCTTTATTTCAGGCTGTTTTTTATCCGATTGTGGCTTGGTCTCAGCGCTGCCAGCTATCTTTAACGAAGCAAGCGCCTGGAAGGCCCCGCGCGCCTTGCCACCCCATTCGGCCTTGAGCGCGGCGAGGTTGCGCCCCTGGCCGAGCTGGCGGCCGTGCTCGTCGGTGATGCGCAGGTTCATGAACAGGTGGGGGCTGAGCATGTCGAGCTTGAAGTCGGCGCGCTTCACGTCGAGCGATGTCTCGTCGCGCACCTGCTTCAGCAGCACGTCCACCAGCCCGCCCTGGTTCCAGCGTTCCTCCTGGATGAAGATCTGCGCCAGCCGCTCGGCGTGTTCCGGCAGGGGCACGAAGCGGCTGCGCGGGCGCTGCGGCAGGCTCTTGAGCAGCGCCTGGATCTTTTCCTTGAGCATGCCGGGCACCAGCCATTCGGCGCGCTCCTCGCTGACCTGGTTGAGCACGAACAGCGGCACCGTCACGGTGATGCCGTCGCGCGCGTCGCCCGGGCTGTGCAGGTAGCTGGCCGAGCAGTCCGCGCCGCCGAGCTTCACGGTCTTGGGGAACTTGTCGGTGGTGATGCCCGCGGCCTCGTGGCGCATGAGCTCGTCGCGCGACAGCACCAGCAGGCCCGGCTGCTCCTTGCCGGCGGGGCGGAACCACTTGTCGAAGGTCGCGCCGCTGTAGACCCCCTCGGGGATGTGCTGGTCGTAGAAGGCGTAGATCAGGTCGTCGTCCACGAGCACGTCCTGGCGCCGGCTCTTGTGCTCCAGGTCCTCGACCTTGCGTATGGTCCTGAGGTTGGCCGCGAGGAAGGGCCAACGCGTCTCCCACTCGCCCTCGACCAGGGCGCGGCGGATGAACATCTGCCGCGCCTCCACCGGATCGACGCGGCCATAGCTCACGCCCCGGTTGTTGTAGACCACCAGGCCGTAGAGCGTGGCGCGCTCGTAGGCGACCACGTCGGCCTGCTTCTTGGACCAGTGCGGATCGAGCAGCTGCTTCCTCAAGAGATGGCCGCCGACTTCCTCCAGCCACTGCGGTTCGATGGCGGCGATGCCGCGCCCGTACAGGCGTGAGGTCTCCACCTGTTCGGCGGCGACGATCCAGCGTCCCGGCTTCTTCGACAGGTGCGCGCCCGGGTGCGGGTGGAACCGGATGCCGTGCGCGCCCAGGTAGGCCTCGCTCTCCTCGCCCTTGAAGCCGATGTTGCCCAGCAGGCCCGAGAGCATGGACAGGTGAATGGCCTCGTAGCCGGCGGGCTGGGCGTTGGGCTGCCACTGGTGCTCCCTGACCACGGTCAGCAGCTGCGAATGGATGTCGCGCCACTCGCGCACGCGGCGGATGTTCAAGAAGTTCTGGCGCAGCAGCTGCTCCCACTGGCGGTTGCTGAGCTTGTGCGTGTCGCCGCTGCCCTCTCCCGCCTGCGGGAGAGGGTGCGCCCCGGCCCTTTTACCGACCGGAAGGAACGCCTGGTTGCGCGCGGGCGCCGCGCCCGCTGCCTGCGCCGCCATCTCCTTGCGGCTCGTCGCCACCGCCTTGCCGCCGCGCGCGTCCGCGAGCCAGTGCCACAGCCGCAGGTAGCCGGAGAACTCGCTCTTCTCGTCGTCGAACTTCGCGTGCGCCTGGTCGGCCTGGGCCTGCGCCTCCAGGGGCCGGTCGCGCACGTCCTGCACCGACAGGGCCGAGGCGATCACCAGCACCTCGGACAGCGCGCCGCGCGCGCGCGCCTCGACGATCATGCGGCCCACGCGCGGGTCCAGCGGCAGGCGCGAGAGCTCCTTGCCCATGGGCAGCAGGTTGCCGCGCTCGTCGACCGCGCCCAGCTCCTGCAGGAGCTGGTAGCCGTCGGCGATGGCGCGGCCCGAGGGCGCTTCGAGGAAGGGGAAGTTCACCACGTCGCCCAGGCCCAGGCTCTTCATGCGCAGGATGACGCCGGCGAGCGAGCTGCGCAGGATCTCGGGGTCGGTGAAGCGGTCGCGCTGGTTGAAGTCCTCCTCGCCATACAGGCGTATGCAGATACCGTTGGCCACGCGCCCGCAGCGCCCCGCGCGCTGGTTGGCCGCCGCCTGGCTGATGGGCTCGACCAGCAGCTGCTCCACCTTGCTACGGAATGAATAGCGCTTGACGCGCGCCGTTCCTGCGTCGATGACGTATCTGATGCCCGGCACGGTGAGCGAGGTCTCGGCCACGTTGGTGGCCAGCACGATGCGCCGCCCCGTGTGGCTGTCGAAGATGCGGTCCTGCTCGGCCTGCGACAGGCGCGAGAACAGCGGCAGCACCTCGCTGTTCCTGAGCACGGGCGAATGCTGCAGGTGCTTGCGCAGGTGGTCCGCCGCCTCGCGGATCTCGCGCTCGCCGGGCAGGAAGACGAGGATGTCGCCCCCCGCCCCGCCCCGCCAGAGCTCGTCCACGCCATCGGCGATCGCGTCGTCGAGATCGAAGTCCTTCTTCTCCTCGAAGGGCTTGTAGCGCACCTCCACCGGGTAGGTGCGGCCCGAGACCATGATGACCGGCGCCGGGCCGCCCTTGCCCTCGAAATGCCGGGCGAAGCGCTCGGCGTCAATGGTGGCCGAGGTGACCACCACCTTGAGGTCCGGTCGCTGCGGCAGGATCTGCTTGAGGTAGCCGAGCAGAAAGTCGATGTTCAGGCTGCGCTCGTGCGCCTCGTCGATGATCAGCGTGTCGTAGGCCTTCAGCAGCGGGTCGGTCTGCGTTTCCGCCAGCAGGATGCCGTCGGTCATCAGCTTGACCGAGGCGCCCTTTTGCAGGTTGTCGTGGAAGCGCACCTTGTAGCCCACCACCTCGCCCAGCGGCGTGTTCAGCTCCTCGGCGATGCGCTTGGCCACGCTGCTGGCCGCGATGCGCCGGGGCTGGGTATGACCGATCAACCGGCCCCTGCTGCCCTCGGGCGCGTTGCAGCGCCCGCGCCCCAGCGCCAGGGCGATCTTGGGCAGCTGCGTGGTCTTGCCCGAGCCGGTCTCGCCGCAGACGATGACGACCTGGTGCTCGCCCATGGCCGCCATGATGTCGAAGCGGCGGGCACTGACGGGAAGGGACTCGGGGAAGGTGATCGAAAGCATAGGGGCGGCGATTATCCCAGTCCCGGGCGCGGCGTTCTCGCCAGCGCGTCCGGCATCAATCCATGCGGACGCGCGCCCCCTCCTCCATCGCCACCCACGTCGCCGTGCCCAGGCCGCCCGCGCCGGCAATGCAGGCCAGGCCGCGCAGCGCGCCGGCCGCCCGGCGCCGCCGCTCTGCATTGAGCTGCGCGAGCACGCGCACCAGGGCGATCGCACCCGATGCGCCTATGGGGTGGCCGCGCGCCAGGCCGCCGCCGCCGCGGTTGACGGCCCCGGGGGGCAGGCCCAGGGCGCTGCAGAAGGCCAGCCCCTGGGCGGCAAAGGCGTCGTGCAGTTCCAGCGCGTCCAGCGCGTCGAGGCGCCAGCCGCTGCGCTCCTGCGCGGCGCGCGCGGCGTCGATGGCGCACAGCATGGGCGCCTCGGGCGCGCCGCCCACGCTGGCGCTGCCGCACCAGTGCGCGCGCGGCCGCAGGCCCCAGCGCGCGCAGGCCGCCGGCGTGGCCAGCAGCAGCAAGGCCGCGCCGTCGGCCCTGGGCGACACGGCCGCGGTGCCCAGGCCGCAGTCGGTGCCGTCCTGCGCCTGGCCGGCCGCCACGGCGGGCATGCGCGCCAGGCGCGCAGCGGTCATCGTGCGGGGATAGGCGTCGTACGCCAGGCCGCACAGGGGCACGATCTCGGCCACCATCCCGCCGCGCGCGGCCACGGCGCGTGCATGGCTGGCCAGGGCGTAGGCATCCTGCGCGCCGCGCGAAAGGCGCAGGCGCCGCGCGGCGTCGAGCGCGGCCTGCAGCATGTCGGGGTCGCGCTCGGGCCAGGGCGTGAACGCCGGGCTCTCATAGGCCACCGGCGCGGCGCCGGCCTGCACGGGCCGGTGCATGCGCAGGGGCGCGCGGCTCCAGGCCTCGGCGCCGCCGGCGACCACCACCTGGGCCTGTCCCAGGGCCAGCAGGCCGCAGGCATGGGTGACGGCATCCAGGCCCGCGCAGCATTGGCTGTCCAGCGTCACCGCGGGAATGCGCTCGCCCAGGCCGGCAGCCAGCGCCAGCACGCGCGCAGGGTTGCCGCCCGCGCCCAGGGCATTGCCCAGCACCACCGCGTCCACGGCCCGGGCCGGCAGCCCGGCATCGGCCAGCAGGCGCTCCACCAGCGGGGCCGCGAGCTGGTGCGGCTGGCAAGCCGCCAGCGCGCCGCCCACGGGCGCCACCGGCGTGCGCGCCCAGGCCAGAATGGGCACGGGCGCGACGTTCATCGCCAGGGCTCCAGCAGGGGCGACGCACCCGCCAGCGCGCGGCCCAGGGCCGCATGGTCGGTCTTGCCGCTGGCCGTCTGCGGCCAGCCGCCCGTGCACACCCACCAGTGGCGCGGCGTCTTGAAGGGCTCCAGCGCGGCACGGCACCAGGCGGCCAGCTGCTGCGCGCCGGGCGGCGGCGCGTCGCCCTGCCACTGCAGCACGGCATGCACGCTGGTGCCGCGCAGGTCGTCGGCCACGCCCTGCAGGCTGGCCTGGGCCACCCGGGGGTGGGCCAGCAGGCGCGCCTCCACCTCTTCGGGGAACAGGTTCTTGCCCTGCGTGACCAGCATGCGGTTCTCGCGCCCGCACAGGTGCAGCAGCCCGCCATCGTCCAGGTAGCCCATATCGCGCACCGACAGCCACTCGCCCGCGCGCAGCGCGGCGGTGGCGTCGGCCTGGTCCGCATAGCCCATGAACAGCATGGGGCTGCGCACCCAGATCAGCCCCGGCGTGCCCCGCGCCAGCGCGGGGGCGTGCGGGTGCGGGCCTATGTGCAGGTCCACGTTGCTGAAGGGCCGGCCCACGGCCTGGGCGGGCGCCACGGGGTCGGCGTCCATCCAGGCGATGTAGCTGGCCTCGGACGCGCCGTAGAACTCCACGATGCGCGCGCGCGGGAACAGGCGGCGCAGCGCGGGCGTGCGCTCGCGCAGCCAGCGCGCTCCGCTGATGAGCACCAGCTCCACCCCCTCGATGGGTGCGAGCCGGCGGCGCCCGGCCCACTGCAGCATCAGCACGAGCTGGCTGGGCACGGCCACCAGCAGGGGCGCGGCGCCCGACTGCAGCGCGGCCAGCGCGCGCGGGGCGGAAAAGCGCTCCTGCAGCACCGCGCCCGCACCGGTCCACAGCCCCAGCAGCGCGCCGAACAGGAACAGCGAATGCGACATGCGCCCCGGCGCCAGCACGCGCGCGGCGGCGGCGGGGCCGAAGTCCTGCAGGCTGACGCGAAAGCTCTCGGCCCACGAGCGATGGTGGCGCACGAAGCCCTTGGGCAGGCCCGTGCTGCCCGAGGTGAAGCCCACGTAGAACGGCGACTGCGGCGTGGCCGCCGCCACCGCGCCCGGGCAGGCGGGCAGCCGCCGGGCAACGGCCTGGGCCACGCTGGCCGGCCACTGGGCATCGCCCATGGCGGCGCAGCGCCCGCTGGCGACCACGCCCAGGAAGGCCACCACGCCGTCCAGGGTGCCTGCCTCGCCGCCGAGCAGCACGGTCGCGGGCGCGCCCTCGGCATCGAGCTGGCGGGCGCGGGCCTGCACCCGCGCATGCAGTTCGGCAAAGCCGAGTTGCCGCCGCTCATTCGCCAGCGCCAGGGCCTGGGGCCTCGTGCGCGCCCAGTGCGCCAGCGGCCCGTGCACCCATTCGAACAGGGGCGGCAGCGGGCCGCCGGCCAGCAGCTGCCGCACGGGCGCGCCGGGCGCGGGGGCCACGCTCAACGCTCGCGCCCGCCGAACGGCCAGTCCGGCAGCGCCCTGGCCACGGTGTGCACCACCACGGCGCACAGCACGCACTTGACCAGGTCGCCGGGTACGAAGACCAGGTCGGCCAGCAGGGCCTTGTCCAGCGGCATCTGCGCCAGCAGCACCAGACCCGCGATGCCCATGGCATGCAGGAACACCAGGCCGCCCAGCACCGACGCGGCGAAGGCGCTCGCCGCCGTGCGCAGCGGCGTGCCCTGGGGCAGCAGGCGCATCAGCGCGCCCGTCACCCCCGCTGCCAGCGCATAGCCCACCAGGTAGCCTGCCGAGGGCGCCATGAACACCCCCAGGCCGCCGCGCCCGCCAGCCAGCAGGGGCAGGCCCGCCGCCACCGCCGCCAGGAACAGCAGCATGGCCTGAAAGCCCCGGCGCGCGCCCAGCAGGCAGCCTGCGAGCATGACACCCAGCGACTGCAGCGTGATGGGCACGCCCAGCGGCAGGTCGATCTTGGGGATCAGCCCCATCACGGCCATGAGGGCGGCGAACAGCGCCACCAGCGCCATGGAATGGGAAGCCTTGCGGGATACGGCGGTAGTCATGGAACGTCCTTGGGTCCAGAGTGAAAAAACGGGGAGTTCAGCCGCCCAGGCGGGCGTAGAGGGCATCGGCCACGCGCTGCGCGCGCTGCAGCATCTGCACGGTAAGCGGCGCGATCAGTCGCAGCCCGCCGGGGCGGCCGGTGCGCAGGCGGTGGGCTTCGTCCAGCCGCTTCCACTGCACGAAGAAATGCTCGGTGAAGCGCAGCATCAGGGCGAGCTGCAGCGACACGCGCCCGGGCTGCAGGCCCAGGCGCGCCAGGGGCGCGAGCAGCGCATCGAGCACCAGAAGCAGGTCCGTGGGCCGCGTGCTCACGGTGAGCGCCACGCCCAGCGTGGAGGCGCAGGCCAGGCGCAGGGCGCTCACGGCCGCCATGTCGGGCCGGCCCATCCACAGGTGGAAGACCGCCACGAGCAGCGCCGCCGCCAGCACCGACACCATGAGCCGCCGCGCGACGCGCGTGGCCAGCCCCAGGCTGCGCCACAGCAGCGTGCAAGCCAGCGCCGCCAGCGCCAGCGCCCAGGGGGCCGACAGCAGGAACAGCAGCGTGCCCAGCAGCGCCATGCAGGCCAGCTTGCGGCCCGCACTCCAGCGGTGCAGCCAGGTGAGGTGTTCGCTGTAGAGACTGCCCATGAAGCCCTGCCCTGCCGTTCACGCAGCCACGCGCATGCCTGCGCGCGCGCCCCGGGCATCGGCCAGCTCGCGCGCCACGGCCGTCTCGTAGGCGGCGCACACCTCGCGCCCCGGCCCGTCGGCGCGCACATGGCCCTCGTGCAGCCAGATCACGCGCCCATAGTCGCGCACATGGTCCAGCACATGGGTGGACACCACCACCTGCCGGTCGCAGGCGGCGATATCGTCCGCCAGCCGGGCCTGCCCCGGCAGGTCCAGGCTGGCGAAGGGCTCGTCGAGCAGCAGCGTGCGCGGCCCGGCCAGCAGCAGGGCCAGCCAGCACAGCTGCTGGCGCTGGCCCTGGCTCAGGGCGCCCACGGCGCGCGCGGCCCAGCCGGCAAGACCGCGCCCGGCCAGGAAGTCGCGGGCGCGCGCCAGCGCCTCGCGCCGCGGCAGCCCCAGCGGCGCAAGGCCCAGGGCGAGCTCCTCCTCCACCGTGGGGAAGACGATCTGGTCGTCGGGGTTCTGGAACATCATGCCCACGCGCTGGGCGCGCAGCCGTCCCTGCGGCAACGCCTGCAAGTCCTGCCCCTGCGACAGCACCTGGCCGCTGCCCGGCAGCTCCAGCGCGCACAACAGGCGCAGCAGACTGGACTTGCCCGCGCCGTTGTGGCCGATCAGACCGATGCGCGGCTCTGCCAGCGCCAGGCTCAGGCCGGCGAACACCTGCGTTGCGCCCCGGCGCAGGTGCACCTGGCGCAGCTCCAGCAGGGGAGCGGCGGCCGAGGAGGCATTAAGGGCGGTCAGGGGCATTCGGCAGGTCTGGCGAAGTGGTCGTGCGGCAAATTCTAACCACCTAAAAATCCGACAACACACGCTCAAATAAACACTTCTTCAGTTAATTTCATTTATCTTTCATTCAAAACACGCTGCCAAATGCGCGCAACCGGCATCTAAAATCGGCGTCACTTCATGCCACTTGGCGACAGCTGGCGCCAGATGAGTGAAGTCCACCGCTTCTTGCAGGCATCTTCCGTCTTCGGTGCGCAAAATGTGCCACACATCGCGCGGCGCCATGAACCGCCCCTGCTTGCACCCAGCAACCGGTCCGTGCGCCGAGTGATCAAAATTTACGCAGCGGCAATGCTCTCTTTACAGTGCAGGCGTATCGTGCAAAAGATCGGCCTTGCGCTCTCCCACACGGCCCGTCGAGGGCGCAGTCCGACGGACGAGGAGCACGGACATGTCTGCACCTTCTTCACCTCGCGCCCGCGCGCTGCGCTGGTTGCTCGCAGGCGCCGCCATCCTGCTGGGTCCGGGCACGGCCTTGGCGCAGCACGGTGGCCATGGTGGCCATGGCGGCGGCCACCCCCATGGCAGCTTCCCTCACGGCAGCCATTGGGACGGCGGGCACATCCATGGCGGGGGCAGCTACCGGCTGGGCCCGGGCCGATGGGCGTACCGGCCAGGCCATGCCGTGCACGGCTTCAGCCGGCCGGACTTCGTGCGCTGGAGCGGTGGCCACTGGCGCCAGACCTGCTGGGGCGGACGCTGCGGCTGGTGGTGGTTCACCGGGGGCCTGTGGTACTTCTATGCCGCGCCTGTCTATCCGTACCCGCCGGTGGTGTCGTCCATCACATACGTGCCGCCGGTCTACGCTCCGGCGGCCACGCCGGGGCCAGCCAGCCTGGCGCCGCAGCCGACGTTCTCGTACTACTGCGACGACCCGCCGGGCTATTACCCCGCGGTGCCGCAATGCAGAACGCCGTGGCACGAGTCCGTGACGCCGGTGGAGCCGCCGCCACCGGCGGACAAGCCGTGACCGGCGGGCGGTTCGTTTTTCTTGTTCTCCCACCGGGTTGACGATCATGAAGCCTACTTCCTCACCTCTGCTGGCCCTGGCGCTCTCCTGCACGCTGGCGCTCGTGGGTTGCGCGACGCAGCCCATGGGCCCGACGGTGCTCGTCATGCCCGCGCCGACCAAGCCGTTCGAAGTGTTCCAGCAAGACCAGGCGATGTGCATGCAGTACGCGCAGTCCATGGTCGGCGGCCAGGCCCATGCGGCCAACGACCGCGCCGTAGGGTCGGCCGCCGTCGGCGCCGTGCTCGGCGGCGTGCTGGGCGCGGCCGTGGGCAACCACCAGGGCGCGGGCATCGGCGCCGCCAGCGGCGCGATCGTGGGCACCGGCGTCGCCGGCCCCAGCACGGCTTATTCGCAGGGGATGATCCAGTACCAATACAACAACGCCTACACCCAGTGCATGTATGCGCGCGGTAACCAGGTGCCGGGGTTCACGCGGTAACGTGAAGCGGCCACACCCCGCGGCAAGGTCTGGCTTGGCGGCACAATACGGCCATGAGATTCCTGCACACCATGCTGCGCGTTGGCGACCTCCAGCGCTCCATCGACTTCTACACCCGGGTGCTGGGCATGCAGTTGCTGCGCACCTCCGAGAACCCCGAGTACAAGTACTCACTGGCTTTCCTCGGCTTTGAGGGCGGCAACCCCAGCCAGGCCGAGATCGAGCTGACCTACAACTGGGGCGTCGACCACTACGAAATGGGCACGGCCTACGGCCACATCGCCCTGGGCGTGCCCGATGCCTACGCGGCCTGCGAGAAGATCAAGGCCGCCGGCGGCACCGTGACGCGCGAGGCGGGTCCGGTCAAGGGCGGCACGACGGTGATCGCCTTCGTGACCGACCCCGACGGCTACAAGATCGAATTAATACAAGCAAAATCAACAGCTTACGAAGACAGCCGCCATTCAGCCGCCAAAAACGTCGATCCACTGCGCAGCGCGTAGCGGATGAACAACAAGAAGCCCGCGTAAGCGGGCTTCTGTTTGTGCAGCGATGGAAGATTCCTACGATGTCGTACGGCTGCCATCACACCTACGCTCACCTGCGCCGAAGCAGGTTCTCCACGCAGCTTTCGTGCGGCATCGTTGCGCTACATGACAAGGGACAACCCACGTGCCGCACGCACCTTCTGACTTTTACCGGACGCGCTTGGCTGGCCTGCACCAACAACTGCAGAATAGCCCGATCGCGCGCACCTACCTCACCGGCACAGGCATACGCTTCGATGGCGTGGACCTGATGCCCGACGACCAGTTCGAACTACCGTTCGGCAGCTTCTCCACAGTGGAGTTCGCCCATCTGTTCTCCGTATTCGACGGCAGCCGCGTGCATCAGCAGGTCGCCAAGGAACCCGTGCGGGATGCCCCGCCCGGCCTCTACTTCACGGTGGTCAACAACCACGTTATCCAGAGTCCGCACAAGAATCGGCTGGGCATCTACACCGACCAGAGAGGCGAAGCCGACCTCTTCATCGATGGCCTGCACGTCGATCACTACTTCCTGAACGAGCACCAGACCCCGCCCACGCTCGGCACCATCGCGTTCGCTCTGTGCGCGATCGCCGCGCACCTCGCTGGGCTCTCCCAGGTATCCCTGGTGGCCGCAGGAGGTCGCGGATTCGGCGACCAGTATGTGGGCTACAAGGTCTGGCCCAAGCTCGGCTTCGACGCACCACTGGAACCCGGCGAAGTCGCCCATGTCCTCCACCTGGCCCACTGCAGCACTGTCCAGCAGGTGCTGGCTGCCGACCCGGCGTGGTGGGAGGAACAAGGCAGCCAGCGACTGATGACCTTTGATCTGGCCGCCGACAGCACGTCCTGGCAAAAACTGCTACCCTATGTCAGTAGAAAACTCTCTCACGGGAGGCTTCCATGAGCAAGATCCACGCACCCCGCAAGCCCACTGAAACGCCGCAGAAGGCGGCGGTGGCCGGTCGCGTCTTCAAGTTGTCGCTCAAGGGTGTTCCTCCGGTCGATGCCAAGATGTGGGCGCAGATGACGGCGGCGGCGCGCACGCCGAACAAGGATCGGCGCTACCCGGAGATCGCTGAAGCGCCTGACGCCTCGATCTGACAAGCGACACTCAAGCCCGAGACCCGCCAGCGATGGCGGGTTTCTTATTTTTCCCCTCCGACATAGGGGCAGCGACGAGCGGCTCCTCCAAACGGAAACGCAGGCACCACGCCGCACATCGACCACGTCGCTGTTGCATGCGGGAGCAGATGCCCCGCGGTTGCCTTGAGGTCTCCGGAGCCTGAGCTCAACCGACACGCCCTGGCATGTCAGTCCGCCGGCGTTGCTTGACTTCAGCTGACTGGATTGGGTTGAGCAGGAACTTGTTCTGTCAGTTGCATTGCTTCACCGTCATCTACCCAGACGCGCAAGCCCACCGGCAGGGGCCGAGTGCCCAGAATGGCGAATACCAGGCCCGTGAGCTGACCCCTGGCGGCCAGCGCGTGCTCCCTTGCGAGCACCCTGTCGTCGGACGAGGGACTCGGGAATTCCTCTGGATGCGTATGCCAGAGGCCGACGCAGTGCAGGCCCCTCTCGAATTTCTTCGCTCGCTCAGTTGCCGCACGACGCGGGTCGAATTGGACCCGAGCCCACGCTGCCCACGTGGGCGTTAACAGTGTGGCTTCCTCGATGACGATGCAGTCGGACGTCAGGTCGCGGGAATAGAGCTGTCCCACTGACTCATGACTCCCTGGCCTTCGCTGGACGTGAGCGCGCAGCGTCCGCAACGCCGCCGCGCGGAACTGCAGGCACCAGAGTGCTCCCGGAAGTTTGTAGGTCAGCGTGCTCGCCGTCATCGTCGGCCCAGAACCGCTGCAAGCTCTCGGGTCGTCGTGGCACTGTCGGACTTCGAACTGGATGTGGGCACGATGAGGCGCGTATTTGCGGCGACCGGCAACGAATCGAAGAAGGCACTGGACCGCACCCACGACCACACCGTCGAGGCCTGCGACATGTCGTCCAGGATCGCAATCACGCGCTCAGCCGCGAACGCTGCCACCAACTCGATGTCGGCGGCGCCATACGGATGAAATCCGCCTGCGCATGCCTCGACCTTGATGCGCGTATCGCTGGCGGATAGGTCGCTCGCATTGACAAGTTCGTCGGCCGGGTCGGTATCGGGCCACGGAACTGCAGGCTGCGACAACACTACATGGGCGGCTGTTGATTTCCACGCAAAGCTGACCCACCATTTCCATCGAATCTTGACCCACCCTGGTTCGTGAGCTTCACGCTCACGTTGTGGATAAGTTCTTGGTCGCCTTCTCCTTCTTGGTGGTCTGTGGTGGTTGCTGTGCGGAGCTATTCTTGAACCGGTAGCTGTCATTGCCGGTCTCAAGAATATGGCAGTGATGCGTGAGCCGGTCCAGCAGCGCCGTGGTCATCTTGGCATCTCCGAACACATTGGCCCACTCGCTAAAGCTCAGGTTGGTGGTGATCACGACGCTCGTGCGCTCGTACAGCTTGGACAGCAGGTGGAACAGCAAGGCTCCTCCTGACGTGCTGAATGGCAGGTAGCCCAGTTCATCCAGGATCACCAGATCGGCATAGGCTAGGCGGTGCGCGATCTGCCCCGGCTTGCCCTGGGCCTTCTCCTCTTCCAGTGCATTGACCAGCTCCACCGTGGAGAAGAACCGCACCCTGCGGTGATGGTGCTCAATGGCTTGCACCCCGAGGGCTGTGGCGATGTGGGTCTTGCCCGTACCCGGTCCACCCACCAGCACCACGTTGTTGGCGTTCTCCAAGAATTCGCAGCGGTGCAACTGGCGTACCAATGCCTCGTTCACCTCGCTGTGGCTGAAGTCAAACCCAGCCAGGTCCCGGTACGCAGGGAACCTGGCCACCTTGAGTTGGTAGGCCACAGAGCGCACCTCCCGCTCGGCGGTCTCGGCCTTGAGCAGTTGGGACAGGATGGGCTGCGCTGCGTCGAAGGCCGGCGCACCTTGCTCAGCCAGTTCCGCAACCGCCTGGGCCATGCCGTGCATCTTGAGCTCGCGCAGCATGATCACGATGGAAGCGATGGCAGGGTCATGACGCATAGCGCACCTCCCTCAATTGGTCATAGCGCAGCACGTTGGCCTGGGGTTCCACAGACAGCTTGAGGGCCTGGGGCGAGGTGACCGGTGCTGGGGCGGGCTTACCGTCCAGCAGGCGGTGCAGCACGTTCAGGATGTGGGTCTTGCTGGCAGCCCCTGACTCCAGTGCCAACTCCACTGCAGCGAGCACAGCTTGTTCATCGTGGTGCAGCACCAGAGCCAGAACCTCCACCATCTCTCGGTCGCCGCCTGGCTGCTTCAAGAGGGCGGCCTGCAGGCGCTTGAAGGCTGCTGGCAGTTCCAGGAATGGAGCACCATTGCGCAAGGCCCCGGGCTTGCGCTGCAGCACTGCCAGGTAGTGGCGCCAGTCGTACACGGTCTGTCCCGCACCATGGTGGTTACGCTCGATCAGGCGCTGATGCTCGCACACGATCTGGCCTTCGGCGGCGACCACCAGGCGATCGGCGTAGACCCGCAGGCTCACCGGCCGATTGGCATAAGGCGCCGGCACGCTGTAGCGGTTGCGCTCGAAGTGGACGAGGCAGGTGGGTGAGACGCGTTTGGTGTGCTCCACAAAGCCATCGAAGGGCCGGGGCATTGGCATCAAGTCGTTCTTCTCCTCGGTCCAGATGTCCGCGACGGTGCCCGGCAGCTTGCCGTGCTCGATCTCGTGCCACAGCGCCACGCAGCGCTCTTCAAGCCATGCATTGAGATCGGGCAGGCTTGGGAATGGCGGCACTACCTGCCACAGGCGATGGCGGGCATCGCGCACGTTCTTCTCCACCTGGCCCTTCTCCCAGCCCGAAGCAGGATTGCAGAACTCGGCCTCGAACAGGAAGTGGCTGACCATGGCCGCAAAGCGCGCATTGACGTCGCGCTCCTTGCCACGGCGCACCCGGTCTACGGCGGTGCGCATGTTGTCGTAGATGCCACGGCGGGGCACACCGCCCAGGACTGCGAATGCATGGTTGTGGGCATCGAACAGCATCTCGTGCGTTTGCAGCGGATAGGCGCGCAGGTAGAACGCTCGGCTGTGGCTGAGCTTGAAGTGGGCTACCTGCAGCTTGGTGCGCACGCCGGCGAGAACAGCCCAGTCCTCGCTCCAGTCGAACTGGAAGGCCTCACCCGGACCGAAGGCCAGGGGAACGAAGGTGCCGCGGCCAGTGGTCTGCTGGGCCACAAGGCGCTGCTCGTGCCAGAGGCGGGCAAAGGCCGCTACGCGGTTGTAGGAGCCGCCATAACCGAGCGCCTGCAGATCCACGTACATCTGCTTGACGGTGCGGCGCTGCTTGCGGGATCGGCCAGCTTCCGTCTTGAGCCAGCCAGCGAGCTTCAAGGCGAAGGGATCGAGCTTGGATGGACTGACCCGCTTGGCATAGTGCGGCTCGGCCTCGCCTACGCGCAGGTACTTGCGGATGGTGTTGCGCGAGAGGCCCGTGCGGCGGGCTATCTCCCGGATGGACAGCTGCTCTCGCAGGGCCCAGCGCCTGATGACACTCAGTGTTGCCACGTCTATCACTCCTGGTCTCCTGCTGCTCAGCAAAGCAGCAGGTTAGGGTTAGTACGTGGGTCAGGTTTGGATGGAAATCCCGGGGGTTAGTGGGTCACTTCTGCGTGGAAATCAACAATATGGCCACCCGGCCTTGCTTTGGAGTTCCTAACCACGCCTCAAGCATGGCCGCCGCACGGTGCAGGGTGCGTTGCCGCCAGTCGTTGGGGATTGGCCTTGCCCGAGTCAGAGGGCGTGCCGTTGGAGTCGTTGTGCGGGGATGCCGAGCTGGCCATGCCTCCTTTCGGAGCTGGATCGGCCCATGGCGTTCTTGTGTTGTTGTGAATCCTGGCGGTGGCGCGGGCTTCATGTCTGCAACCTTCCAGCCCAAATAATTTCCCCTGTGCTGCGCACATTCCTCGCGGGACAAATTATTGGGGCTTGCAGGTGCTTCACTGTGTTGCGCCCGCAAGCGGTGCAGCCCGCCCGTCCCCCGCCGGTCGGATCACAACAAGGACGCGATGGGCGCGAACCTTGTTCAACCGTAAGGAGATTCATCATGGCAACCATCGGCACCTTCACCGCGGACAAAGACGGCTTCACCGGCACGCTGCGCACCCTGACTCTCAACATCAAGGCCAAGCTGGTTCCCAACAACAAGGGGGACAACGAGCACGCCCCGGATTACCGCGTGCAGGCGTCAGGCTTCGATATCGGCGCCGCGTGGAAAAAGGTCAGCAAGGCCGAACGGCCCTACGTGTCCGTGACCCTCGACGACCCTTCGTTCCCGGCAACGGTCTATGCCCGGCTGATCGAGGAGGAAGACGGCACGCACACGCTGATCTGGTCACGCAGCAGGCCCCAGGCGGCCTGACGGCCGCCCAGCGCCCCGTCCGAGCGGCGGGGCGCGGTGCTGCTTTCGCAGCACGGCATGAAGGCAACATCGTCACTGGAGCGTGGCTCGTGTCGGTCCGCTTCCAATGTTGAGACTGTGGTTGCGCGGACAGCATGGCGTGCCGGTGCTTTGCACCGCCGGGCTTTCGGGCTGGGCCCCGTGCCGGCTGCGCCGTCACGGCCATTCGGCTTCAATCCCTCACGCCTTCGCGCCTGCGGCGCTGCGCGCTTTGCTTGCCTCCAGGGGAAAGCCTTGCGGCTATCCCCGCCGCGCGGCGCTTGGCGCCCCTCGATACCGCCGAACCGGGTTGCGCCGGATCGGCCAAGCCAGCGGCTACGAGCGATCCCCTGCGAGCTGGCCTTCGGTCTGGCTCATCAGCACTGCTGTGCTGCATTCGAGCGCACCGGCGATCTTGAAGATGATCGCGAGCGTAGGCATATGCTCGCCGCGCTCGATCTTGCCCATGTGCGAACGCTCGATCCCGGCCTGGTGCGCCAGTGATTCTTGCGCAATTCCGCGCTCCATCCGCAGCGCACGCACCGCCGCGCCGAAGGCGTGAGCCAACTCGGCGTCATGGGTGGTGGAGCCAGCCGGTCGGCCGCGCTGGACGGATCGCTTCTGCATAGACAGAAGCGTCGAGTCGCAGCACAATTAAAACCACGTTATCTTTAACTCATTCGCAGCCTCGCTGCTTTGCGCTTCTACAGAAATCCACATTGCAGTTCTTGACGAAAGCGCCGATCCATGGAATCACAATCGTGCTTCTCCACAAATCCCCTGATGCGGCTTGCCACCTTCACGCCTTGGCGGATTCGTGCGACCTGAAGGAAACACCGTGAACCGGCTCACCACCGACGACGAGCGTGAGCGGTTGCTGGCCCACGGGAAGGCCCGCGCCGCTGGCAAAAACATCGACCCGATGCCTGTGGTGCGCCTATTCACGCCGGACGCGCACGTCACCTGGTTGCTGGCGGCGCTCGATCCCGCTGATGGCGACACCGCCTGGGGTCTTATCGACCTGAGTATCGGGATGCCGGCGCAAGGCACCGTCAAGCTGTCCGAGCTGGCCGGCATTGTCGGGCCGCGCCAGCAGCCTGTGATGCGTGACCTCTACTTCCGTCCCACGCGCACGCTGTCGGAATACACCCGGCTGGCCGAGCGTGATGGAGCCATCCCGGACTGAATTCGGCTTACTGTGACTTTTTCAGTCTGGTGCCATGCCGGGCGGGTCTCAATCGGGATTCTTGCGGCGTAACGGCTCCAGTCTGATCCAAATAGTCATGATGCCCAGCGCGAACTGCGGCAGGCTGGTCTGTACAGCGTCCCATGGTCGGGACACTACCGCCGCGGCAACCGCAACGCATCGGAGCCAATCGGACAACCTCATCCACCTGCTTAACCCATGACGTTTCGACGATGGCGATGTAGCGCGTAGTCCTGCCGTGGCGGCGATTCCTGTTCGCAGGAGGAAGCGTCATGGTCGATCCTCACCACGCCGCGCATTGGTATCCGACCGCTGCGTACTTGTATGTCCTTTGGCTGGATGCACTTGCACTGGCCTGGGAGTACCTGCGCAGGCATCCCGATTACCGGCTCGACTGGCGGCGTCGTGCGCGCCGCCCCGATGCTGGGCAGCGCTGGGGCTTGCGCCTGCTGGAAGACCCGGCCATGGACGCGCGCGACGCGCATCCGGCCTGGCTGCCCGGCCACGATGCCGTGGTGCAGCTCTATCCGGATGCCGATCCGCCCGTGGATGCAGAGCTTTTCGCCTTTTGGCGCATCCCCGGCCATAAGCAACTGCTGCACGACGGCAGGGGGCTGACGCTGATTGCGCGAAGCCCCGGCCATTGGCAGCGCTTCGTGCTGGCCCCTGGCCTGGAAGACGGCATGGCCGTGGCCTATGCCTATCGCGGTCGCGGGGTCACGCATGCGCCCGACACGCCCGCGCCAATGGCCCGGCCCAGGCCGCCCCCCGCCGTACTGCTGGAACTGCACACCCTGCATGCACTCGACGCCACCCTGGCGGGCGCATCCTTGCGCGAGGTCGGCGAAGGGCTGTTCGGTGCCGACGCCGTGGCCGATTGGTACAGCGACGGCGGCCTGCGCTCCAAGGTGCGCCGCCTGGTGCGGCGCGGCGATGCGCTGATGCGCGGCGGCTATCGCCGCCTAGCACAACTGCCCCCGCTTGAGAAGGGTCGTTTTGAAGGCGACGCAAAACGACCCTGAGCAGAGGGGCCTCGTTTTCTGAGACTGCCTCCATCCGGTTGCGCTGTGTGGCCGGGCGTTTTCAACCGATGGAGGTTCACACCATGCGTCCCGCTCCCTTGCGGCCTGCCGCCGCTGTCTCGACCGCTGCCGCGCAGCCCCAACGCTATCTCACCAACGACGAAGCCGCCGACTACCTGCGCCTGTCGCCGCGCACGCTGGAAAAGCAACGCGTGATCGGCGGCGGCCCGCGCTTTCGCAAGTTCGGCCGGCGCGTCATGTACGCCGTGGCCGACCTCGATGCCTGGGCCGCAGAACGCAGCTTCGAGAGCACGTCCGATCCCGAGTACGCCGAGCAGCACTTGGCCGACAGCCGTGCGCGCTGATCGGCGGCGCGCGGCAGGCCATCGCCATGTCCAGCACCGCGCTGCCGTCCCGGCAGCGGCCGTTGCAGGAGCGCGAACAGCTCGACCTGTTCCGCGCTTTGCCCGGCGACATGGCGCCGCGCGACAGCCAGGACTTGATGGCCTATCCGTTCTTCTCGCTCGGCAAGTCCAAGCGGGTCAAGCCCATCGACTTCTGCGCGGGCAACGTGATGATCTGCGTGGAAGGCACGGCCGAGCACGGCATCGCCACGATTTGGGATGCCGATGTGCTGATATGGGCGGCCTCGCAGATCGTGGAGGCGAAGGACGCAGGCCTGCGGCCGTCGCGGCTGATGCGCGCCACGCCCTACGAGATCCTGCGCTTCATCGGGCGCGGCAAGTCGCTGCGCGACTACCAGCGCCTCAAGGCCGCGCTGGATCGCCTGCAATCGACCACGGTAGCCACGTCCATCCGCGAGACGACCGGGCGGCGCCTGCACCGCTTCTCGTGGATCAACGAATGGAAGGAACTGGCCGATGCCAGCGGCACACCGCTGGGCATCGAGCTGATCCTGCCGGACTGGTTCTATGCGGGCGTGTTCGATGCGGCCCTGGTGCTGACCATCGACCCGGCGTACTTCCGGCTGACGGGTGGCATCGAGCGGTGGCTTTATCGCCTGGTGCGCAAGCACGGCGGCAGGCAGGCGCACGGCTGGCAGTTCGACTTTCGCTACCTGCACCAGAAATCGGGCAGCACCGCGAAGCCTTACGACTTCGCCTGCGACCTGCGCGCGCTGGTCGCGCGGCAGTCGCTGCCCGGCTACGTGTTGGGAATCGAGCGGATGCCGGACGACGGAACGGAATTGCTGACCTTCCGGCCCGTGCCGCAAACGGCACGGGGATAACTCCGGGAGAGCCTGTGAATGGTGTCGTGCTATCAGGCGTGCGGGGTATCGTGCTATCGGGCGTGGGACTATCGTGCTATCAGGCGTGCCGATCGGCCGCAAACCCGCGCCAGCATTGGGTTTGCGCGCCCTCTAACTTCCCTAACTTAATTTCTCTGACTTTTAGTAGGGAAACGCCGCTGCGGTGGACAACCACCATGCGGCCAGAAACGGCAGGCAATCTCAGCCACCAGCCGACAGGTTTTGCAAGCGAATCGAAGCAAGGCTTTCCAGCATGGAGGGCCACGCCATGATCGTCGCTCTGCTCAACCAAAAAGGCGGCGTGGGCAAGACCACGCTCGCGACCCACATCGCCGGCGAGCTGGCGATGCGCGGGCAGTCGGTCATCCTGCTGGATGCCGATCCGCAGGGTTCATCGCTGGACTGGACACAGCGCAGAAGCCAGCAAGGCTTGCCACGGCTGTTCAGCGCCGTGGGCCTCGCACGCGAAACACTGCACCAAGAGGCGCCAGAACTCGCCAGGCGGGCCGATCACGTCGTCATCGACGGCCCGCCCAGGATCGCCGCCTTGGCGCGCTCCGCGCTGCTGGCGGCCGAGCGCGTGCTGATCCCCGTGCAGCCCAGCCCCTACGACCTGTGGGCCAGCGCTGAGATGGTGGGGCTGATCCGCGAGGCGCAGGTGTTCCGGCCGCTGCTCGCCGCAGCCTTCGTCATCAACCGGCGCGTCAGCACCACTGTGATCGGACGCGAGGCACGCGGCGCGCTCGCCGACCAGCCGCTTCCCGCGCTGCGCGCGGAAGTGCATCAACGCATCGTGTTCGCCGACAGCGTGGCCGCTGGCCGGCTTGCACGCGAGACGGCGCCTGACAG
This sequence comes from Alicycliphilus denitrificans K601, assembly GCF_000204645.1. Lineage (NCBI taxonomy): Bacteria > Pseudomonadati > Pseudomonadota > Betaproteobacteria > Burkholderiales > Comamonadaceae > Alicycliphilus > Alicycliphilus denitrificans. The sequence goes on from NC_015422.1 coordinate 3,102,462, forward strand.
CGCCGCCGCGCTCGAAATCACCGCCCTGGTGGATGAACTGCTGCGGTGGCCGACATGACAGCAAAGCCGCCACCGAACAGCAAACGCGCAGCAAAGCGCGTCGGCATCGGCGCGCGTCCGCCTGCGAATCCGCACGCAGAAGCGTGGATTCGGCAGGGTGACGCCGATGCGCTGGGCAAGGGCGACTTCTACACCGCCCGCCTGACCCTCGACATCACGCCCGCCATGCGGGCGCGCATCAAGGTGTCGGCCTTCACGCAAGGCGTGACGGTGGCTGACCTGCTGCGTGGTCTGCTGGAGCGCGAGTTTCCAGAACACCGCAGGGAGAACACCCCATGATTGCATCCGCTTCGTCTGCCCCCACGCCTGTTGCCTTCGCGGCTACGGCTGCGCTCGCAGCACCTTCCGGCCAGGCGGCCAACGGGCCACTGACGCGCGTGGCGCTGGCCTACATCGAACCACGCTTCAAGCTCTACCTGCGCTTCGGCGAACCCGCGCGCACGCACCAGCTCGACCGTTGGCGGCGCTGCGCGGTGTTCCTGCCGGGCGCGGTGTTCTGCCGCGTCCGCTGGCAGGCCAACGACTACGGCACGATTCGCTGGCAGCTCATGGTGATGCAGGCTTGCACGCCACTCGATGCGGCGCAGCGCATCCCCGGCGTGCAACCCGGCGCACGCCTGCTGCTCCACGCCGAGGGCGAGAACCAGGTGCGCGCCGTGCTGGAGCGCATCGACGCCATCGAGGCGCTGGGCATCGCGCCTGTCGGCGTCTCGCCGGCGTACTGGCGCACGCTCGCCAACCGGCTCGCTGCCCGCCTGCCGCTGCCCGAATACACCGCCGAGCGGCACGCCGCCTGGCTGACTGCGAGGGCACTGCCATGACCGCCGTTTCCACGACCGGCACCGCACCGCGTCCTCGCTCGCATCCCCATTCACGGTGGCGCGCTCGCCTCGTGCTGGCGGGCCTGTCCGCCTGCGGCCTCGCTGCGCTGGCCTGGGCGTCCTTCGTGCAGCCGCTGCCGCGCCTGATCTACAACCCGTCCGACAGCGTGGCGGTCGGCTGGTATCGCGTCGATCCGCTGGGTCACGGCACCGGCTCGCTGCCATATCGGCTGGAAGTGAGCAGCATCGTCCTAACCACGCTGCCGCCAGATGCCGCCGCGCTGGCTGCGCAGCGCGGCTATCTGCCAGCGCGCGTGCCGCTGCTCAAGCGCGTGGGCGCTGTGGCACCGCAGGAGGTGTGCATCGCAGACGGCAGCGTCCGCATCGACGGCGTGCCTTCGGCCGCTGTGATGCCCGCTGATCGGCTGGGCCGTCCGCTGCCGTCCTGGCAGCAGTGCCGTCGCCTTGAACCCGACGAACTGTTCCTGCTCAGTGCGACCAACCCGGCGTCGTTCGACAGCCGGTATTTCGGGCCGGTCAGCGCATCCGCCGTGATTGGCATCGCGCATCCGGTCTGGCTGGAATCCCGCCCATGAAGGCCGTCGATTCGCTGCACGTCGCCGTGCATCTCATCGTGCCATCGGGCGTGTCGTTCTGCTGTTCGTCACCGTGTCGTCGCGCGTGCAGTGCGGGAGCATTCGCACCGCACTTCGCGCTGCCTTCGGCGCAGCCGTCCAACGTGCAGACGTCTTGCCTCGTACGTGCACGGCCTGCGGCCCTCCGCGCGTCCATCTGCGCGTTCGCCGGCGCGCTGGCTGCTCACGCAGCAGCGCCGCCGGGCCGCCGCTGCCCGGAGCGACAGCGAGGGGCAAAAGCGGAAGGCAAGACAAAAGGGGACGGCACCTGTCGGCCCGCAAAGCCCGTCTGCACGTGGGGGTGGCGCGGCACGCAGCGGCTTCGCCGCCGTGCCGCGTGGGGCGCGAGGCCCGCGTCAATGCAGGCATGTTCGCGTGCTTCGCACGACCGGACACGCTGGAGCTTGCAGGGAGAGAAGCCATGACCAATCGCCGCGACGATGATTTCCGCATCCGCCCGAACCCTCCAAAGGCCCCGAAGAACCGGGGCCAGGGCTTCGTCTCAAAGGTGCTCAAGCAGGCCGGCAAAGCCAGCAGCGGCAAGTCCTCGATGCGTCGCGCTGGCGGCAGTGGCAAGGGCGCCGGCACCGGCCAGCGGCCCGGCTGGCGCCTGGGGCGTGGCCACACGGCGGCGCGCTTCGCGGGAGCGAAGCTGACGCCCATGTCGCGGCGCGTGACCATCAAGACGCTGCTGGTCAATCAGCAGCGGGCCAGTCCGCAATCGCTCGCCAAGCACCTGCGCTACATCGAGCGCGATGGCGTGGGCCGCGATGGCGAGCCGGGCCAAGCCTACGGGCCGCAGACCAACGAAGCCGACCTCGACGCGTTCAAGGAACGCTGCGCCGACGACCGGCACCATTTCCGCTTCATCCTCTCGCCCGAGGACGGCGCAGAGCTGGAAGACCTGAGCACCTACGCGCGGCACCTCATGGGCCGCATGGAGGCCGACCTGGGCACGGGCCTCGATTGGGTGGCCGTCAACCACTGGAACACCGACAACCCGCATGCGCACATCGTCGTGCGCGGGCGCGACGACACCGGCAAAGACCTCATCATCGCGGGCGACTACATCGCCGATGGCTTCCGCCATCGTGCCGCCGAGTTGGCGACCGAATGGCTGGGGCCGCGTACCGAGCTGGAGATCCAGCAAGCCTTGCAGCGGGAGGTGGAACAAGAGCGGTGGACGAGCCTGGATCGCACACTCAAGCGCGAAGCGGACGACGAAGGCCAGGTACAGATCGAGCGCTTCAACGAGCCGAAGCTGCAACGCCAGCGCCTGCTGCTGATCGGCCGCCTGCAACACTTGCAGCGCATGGGCCTGGCCGACGAGACGCAGCCGGGCACCTGGGCTGTCCATGCCGACGCGGAGAAGACCTTGCGCGCCCTGGGCGAGCGCGACGACATCATCAGCACCATGCAGCGGGCCATGCGCGGCGAGCCGCGCGAGTTGGCGGTGTTCGAGCCAAGTGACGGTGGCCGCACCATCATCGGCCGCGTGGCTGCGAAGGGGCTGGCCGACGAGCTGCGCGACCGTGGCTATCTGATCATCGACGGGGTGAACGGCAAGGCCCATTACGTCGCGCTTAACGCCCGCGACGAGCTGGCGAACTATCCCGCCGGTGCGGTGGTGGAGGTGCGCGGTTCCGCCGAGGTGCGGGCGGCCGACAAGAACATCGCCGAGCTGGCGAGTGATTGCCTGTATCGCACCGATCATCACTTGGCCATCGAACAAGGCCGGGCCAAGGCCGGACGCGACCCGCAGGAAGTCGTGGCGGCCCATGTTCGCCGACTGGAAGCCCTGCGCCGCGCCGGTATCGTGGAGCGTGTCGCCGAAGGTCTATGGAAGGTGCCGAACGACCTGCCCGAGCGTGGCCGCCAGTACGACGCGCGGCGCCTGGGCGGGGTGGCCATGGAACTGAAATCGCACCTGCCCATTGAGCGGCAGGCCCGAGTCATTGGGGCCACCTGGCTCGACCAGCAGTTGATCGGCGGCGGCAAGGGGCTGGGCGACCTGGGCTTTGGCGGCGAGACCAAGGAAGCACTGCAGCAGCGTGCCGACTTTCTGGTCGAACAGGGGCTGGCCGAGCGGCGTGGAAAGCGCGTGATCCTGGCGCGCAACCTGCTGGGCACGCTGCGCAATCGGGAGCTGGCGCAGGCCGCTAAAAACATTGCTGCTGAAACCGGCCTGGAGCATCGCCCGGTAGCCGAAGGGCAGCGTGTGGCCGGTATCTATCGGCGCAGCGTGATGCTCGTCAGTGGGCGCTACGCGATGCTTGACGATGGCATGGGGTTCAGCCTGGTGCCGTGGAAGCCGGTGATCGAGCAGCGGCTTGGGCAGCAGCTTGCCGCCACGGTGCGCGGCAGCGGGGTTACTTGGCGGGTTGAGCGACAACTTGGAATTTAATGGCATCAAGTGATTTGGGTGGGTACGGTCGTCCAACCCGCGCGATGCTGCTCGGTGATGTGCTCCAATGCCACGATCCACGCCGGGCTGTCATTTAGACAAGGGATGTAGTCAAACGCCTGCCCTCCAGCTTGTAAAAACGTGTGCCGCGCTTCTATGTTGATTTCTTCAAGTGTCTCCAGGCAGTCGCTGACAAAACCCGGGCACATCACTTCCACGCTACGGGTTCCGGCCTTGGCGAGCGCTTGCAGCGTCGGCTCGGTATAGGGTTGCAGCCATTGGGCGGGGCCAAAGCGAGATTGGAAAGTCACCGTGTACTGCTCGGGCTGCAGTTGTAGCGCCTGCGCCAAAAGACGGGCCGTGTTGCGACACTGGTCGGCATAAGGGTCGCCCAGCCGCACGTTGCGCTCGGGAATGCCATGGAAACTCATCACCAAATGCTGTGCGCGTTGCCCTTTGCGCTCCCAGTGCGCACGCACGCTACCGGTCAGGGCCGCGATGTAGTCGGAGTGATCGTGGTAATCGTTGACAAAGCGCAACTCCGGGTACCGGCGTGAGCGCCGTACCCAGTCCGCGACACCGTCGAACAGGCTGGCCGTGGTGGCAGCCGAATACTGCGGGTACAGCGGCAGCACCAACACCCGTTGCACCCCCGCGTCCAGCAGCGCCTGCAACTGAGTGCCAACGGCCGGTTGGCCGTAGCGCATGGCGGGCAGTACCGGCGCTGGCAGGCCGGATTCACGCAAGCGCTGGCCCAGCAACTCGGCCTGGCGCTGAGTCCACACCGCCAGAGGTGAACCGGCATCGCTCCACACCGATGCATATTTCGCCGCCGACCGGCGTGGCCGAACACGCAAGATGACGCCGTGGAGCAGCGGCAGCCAGAAGAGGCGCGGAATCTCCACCACCCGGGGATCCGACAAGAATTGGGCCAGATAGGGACGCAAGGCCGCCGGCGTGGGCGCGTCGGGGGTGCCCAAATTGCACAAAAGCAAGCCGATAGGTTTTTCTGTTGCCATAAATGCAGCGCCCTGCTGGCGCCGAAAGCTTGAATTAAGCCGCACCGCGAAGCGGCGTCGGCTTGAATAAATTGTTAGCTGCGCGCACGCCGGTAGTGCATAGCGACTGCACCGCTGGAGAGCGGCTTAGCAAAGGCAAGGTCGAGCCGTCGTGTGCTGGCCAGCCCGCCTTGGTACAGCGTTGGGCCGTGGCCGACGATCCTAGGGTGGACGAGGAACATGTATTCGTCGATCAGGTCCAGCCGATCCAACTCAGTCGCGAGCGAAGCACTTCCAAGCAGCACACCGGCCGGGGTCGCGTCTTTCAGGTTCTGCACGCCCGTTCTTAGGGCGCCCGCGATGTGGTGGCTATTGGCCCACGGAAAGTCCTCGCGCGTCGAAGAGACCACGTACTTCGGCTTGGTCTCCAACTTGACCGCCCACTCGCGGAGCGCTGGCGGTGCCTCCACGTCGCCTCGCGCGACTGCGGGCCAATAACTTTCCATCATCTCGTAGGTAACGCGGCCCCAAAGCATCGCCCCACTTTCGTCCATGAGGCGGGTGAAAAAGGCGTGTGTCTCGGCGTCAGCGATCCCCTCCCGGTGGTCGACGCAACCGTCGAGGGTGACGTTGATGCTGAAGGTCAACAATCCCATAGCTCCGAATTCCTCATAGCGGCTGACTCAAAAATAAGCTGCAGGAAGATACCGCAAATCAAGCATTTGTCAGTAGCAAGGGCGACCATGCGCCCTGTGCATACCGCAAGAAGCCCGATTTATGGAAGCGCCACAGGTGCAACCACCCGTTGTCCAGCAGTTGCCGGACAACGGCGTGCTTTGCAATCACTGCGTCGATGGCTGCCTGGGGAGCGTCGATGATCACGGTGAGCCGCAAGGGTTCGTGTACCCAGCGCTGGTCATCATGCAGCGACTGGCGGGACAGGCCGATGCGCAAATCGCCGCCGTTGCCCTCGAAGACGCCCAGTGTTCCACCCACCACGTTGTGCAGCACCTTGTTGCCGCTGCCCAGCCGGCTGGGGTCACAGGTGGAGGCGTGGTATTGCCAGTTGATCCAGTGGGTGACCAGCATCGGCGCGGTCATCAGCAGTTCCAGCACACTGCCATCGCCATCTAAGTCGGTGTCGTAGTCGTGCAAGAAACTGCGCCCGCCCAGCGCCGCGCCCTGGGTGCGGTGGCGCGGCGCGATCACAAAGGACGCGTTGCCGGCCAGCCCCCATTCGGGCCGCGTTTGCGCGCCGTCGTTGGCCCGGCGGCGCAATTGCTGCAGCAAGGCACCGTGCGGCGCGCGCGGATCCAGCTGCAAGGCAGGGGCCCGCTCGCGCCGGACCTGGTCGCCGGCGTGGGCCAGCACGTCCTGCAGGCACTCCCACCGCCGGCGCGCCGGCGTCGGCAGCAGGTCCAGGTCGAAGCCCTCGATCTCGTCCGTGGTGGTGTTGTGCAGGCAGGCCATGAAGGTGGTGCTGTCGGGGATGGCGACACCCGCGCCGCGCAGCCCTTGCCGCACGGCCGGGTCGTTGAGCAGCAGCGCCAGGCTGCGGGCATTCACCTCGCCGGTCTGGCCGCAGCACGCGCCGCAATCGAGTGCGGCCGCATGCGCGTTGTTGGCCGACTGGCTGCCGTGCCCCACCAACAGCACCAGCGGCGCCAGGTGCTGCTCCAGGCCCATGGCATGCAGCACCCGGGCGGCCAGCGCGACCTTGGCGTCCAGATCGAGCCCCGCCAACTGCGGGCGGCACACAGCGCGGTAGCGAGCGGGCAGGCCCTGCAGGTCGTCTCTGGCCCGCTCTTGCAGGCGGGGTTGCAACCAGCCGCCCAGCTTCCCGAGGTAGCCCACGCCCACGGCCTCGACATACGAGAACGCCGCCCCCGGCCAGCGACTGGCCGCCTGCCACCGGTCGGCCAGGGCCAACCGGCTTTGGCGCATGCGGCTCGCGGCCTCCTGCAGCACACCGTCTGCGGCGCGGTCGGCCGGGTCGGCGCTCAGCACCTGGTCGGTGACTTCGATAGCGGGCGCGAGCAGCCCGGGCAACTGCGGGCGCCGCGCTTGCGAAGCCAAGGGCGTGTAGGCCACCGGCAGGCCGAAGAAACCGGCAAAGCCGAGTGTCTGGATGCCGGGCCACACGGCTTCCAGCGCGCGCCGCATGGGTTCGCTGCGCACGTCGATGCAGAAGGCGGCCTGGACTTCGATGTCTTGCGGCGGCACGTGTGCTCCGCTGACGCTGCAGAGGCGCTGCGCCAACTCGCGCTGGTAGCCGACTTCGAGGGCCAGTTGCCAGACTTCATCCACCCGCAGAGCGTGTTCCGCGTTCCTGAGCACCTGCGGGGCTATGCTCCAGGCTTGGCGCAAGGCGGTGAACGCGTCGCGGCTGGCCGCGTCGTCTTTGCATTCCAGGAGCAACACGCCCCAGGCCAGGCGGATGGCCAGGAGTTGGCGCAGGTGCAGGTCGGTGCCGCCCTCCAGCCCCGCCTGCCAGCCCAGGTAGGCACACCAGGAAGCCCAGCCGTTGACGGTGAGCAGCACCGACTCCAGGTAGTCGGCCCAGACTTCTTCGGGCAGGCCCAGGCGCTGGAGCACCCAGCGTTCGGCGTCTTCGGCCCGGGCGGGCAGCGCATCCACGGCCGCACCCAGCGTGGGCAGCCCCATCAGCAAACCAATACTCTGGTCATGCTGCAACGTGTCGCGCCAAAACGCGTACAGGCCATGCGCGCGCTGGGGCTGCCAATCGGCCTGGTGCGCATCGAAGTAGGCGGCACAGGTCTGGCTGACCTGGTGCGTGATGGCCTGGCGCCAGCTGAGCCGGTGGTGGCGCAGGGGGTAGTTGTCCAGCACATCGATCAGCAGCGGCAATTGCGCCACGGGTTGGGGCGATGCCAAGGCCTCGACGCACTGCTGGGGCGTGATGCCTTGCGCCTGGGCCTGCGGCAGTTGGCGCAGAGCCAGGGCCAGGTCGGCGGGGCTGATCCGTCCGGTCTGCCAGGCGCGCTGCTGTTCGCTGCGCGGTGGGAAGACCTGAATGCCGCCCAGCGCTGCCATGCGCGCGGCCACCTGGCGCACCGGCATGCCAATGCGTGACCAGTGGGGATTGACGGCGATGGCCCGATCCAGCGGCCATGCGGGGGCAATGGCGCGGCAGGCCTGGGCGCATGCCTGGTCGATCGCCTCGTGCACGGCGTGCAGAGTGTGCGAATGGGTGCTGTCGGCGGCTGCTCCCTGCAAGGTGCCGGGCGGGACGTCAATGGTCAGGGTGTTCATGCTGTGGTTCTCCAAGGTATCCGGCGTCAGTCGGTGGCGGCGATTGAGGGGGCGATGGGCCGCGTGCGTGCCGCGGGTGCAGCCACCCAGCGCGCGGGCCACCACTGCAGGGCCCAGCGGGTATAGGCTTCGTCCACGTAAAAGCCCGCGTAGCTCCAGCGCCTCCAGCGTTCCAGCAGCGGGGGCTTGGTTTGCAGCAGCGCCAGGCCGATGTACAGCACAGCCATGCCGGCCAAGGCCACCGGCCCCCCGGCCGCGTGCGGGGCATCCTTAAGTCCCAGGGGCAGCAGGTGCGCGGCATAGGCCGCCAGCGTGAGACCGGCCACCAGCAGCATGCCGGCGATGAGTTGGCCTCCGCGCGCGGCCACATGGGTCGCGCCGGCCAAGCTGCCGGACATCCACAGCAAGGGCGCCCATGCCAGGCCCAGCAAGGCGCTCCACCACCAGGGCCAGGCCCCTTGGTGCACCAAAGCCCCCAGGCCCAGCACTATGCCCGCGGCAAGCACGGGGGCGGCAACCACACTCAACGCGGTAGGCGCGCCTGCGCTGTGCAGGGCTTGCAGCCGGGTCTGCCGTACCACGGTGGAGGCCGACAGGAAGGCATGGGCCTTGTAGAGCGAATGGCCGATGAGATGCAGCGCCGCGAGCGTGTACAGGCCCAGCGCGCACTCCAGCAGCATGAAACCCATCTGCGCCACGGTGGACCAGGCCAGCCGCACCTTAATGGTAATGCGGGTGAGCATCACCATGCCCGCCAGCACCGCGGTCACCAAACCAAAAGCCAGCAGCAGCCCGCGCGCCACGGCGGCGTGTTCCAGTAGCGGCGCAAAGCGAATCAACACGAAGCCGCCCAGGTTGACCACGCCGGCATGCAGCAGGGCCGAAACCGGTGTCGGCGCTTCCATCACCTGGATCAGCCAGCCGTGCACGGGCAGCAAGGCCGTGCGCAGCACCACGGCCAGCACCAGCATCACCGCGCTGGCGTGCAATGGCGCGCCCATCCCCTGCTGGGCAATATGCAGCCACAAGGCCGACAAGGCCCCGCTGCCCACTTCCAGCCAGGCCAGCGCGGCGGCGCCCAGCAAGAGGGCGTCGGCCAGACGGTCTGCGATGCGTTTCTTGAGTGCGGCCAAACGGGCGAAGGGCCGGTCGGGGTAAAAGCACAGCAGGTGCTGCAAGGCCAAGCCGACGCCTGCCCAGGCCGCGATGAGCAGCAGCCAGTGGTCGGCCAGCAGCAGCAGGTGCACGCAGGCCAAAACCGCGGCCAGCATCACGATGTAGCGGCGCTGCCCGGCTTCACCCTGCAGATAGCGTGACGAAAAGCTGCCGATCACCGTGCCCAACCCCTGAACCAGCGCCGCCAGGCAGAGGCTGAACACCGACGCGGCGGCCCACCCGCTCCAGGGCAGGCGGTAGGCGCCGGAAATCAGAGCCACCACCGACAGGGCCAGGGCCGCGACGGAGAGCGCCTGGAACCCCTTCCAAAGCATGGCGGTGGGCCAGGACGAAAACCGCGCCGCCACGGCCACCGTGGCCATCAATACCCCAGGGGCCAGCACATTGGCCCCGTGCAGACTGTGAGAAAAATCCATCGGAGGCACCCTTTGTAAAACGATGGGCCCGATGGTGCTTTCCGCATCACGTTCTGTAAAATATATTTATAAGAACTTTTTAATATTAAAAAAAGAACAATGAAGCTGCAGCAGCTGAACTTTCACCACCTGTTTTATTTCTGGCGCGTGGCCAAGCTACAGCACCTGACCCGTGCGGCCGAAGAGCTCAACACCTCGCAATCGGCGGTGTCGGCGCAGATTCGCCAACTGGAGGAGCGCATCGGCGAGCCGTTGTTCGACCGCGAGGGGCGCAGGATGGTGTTGACCGCCACCGGCCAGCTCGTGCAGGCCTACGCGGAGAACATCTTTGGCCTGGGCCAGGAAATGCTGGGCCGTCTGCAAGGCCAGGCGGCCGGCATCACGCGCTTGCGTGTGGGCAGCGTGGCGACCATGTCCCGCAACTACCAGGAAAATTGGCTCCGCCCTTTGCTGGCAGACCCGGGCGTGACGCTGACCCTGGAATCGGGTGTGCTCGAAGGCTTGATCGAACGCCTGCTGCAGCACCAGCTGGACGTGGTGCTCGCGAACGAGACGGTGCCCGCCCACCCCGATCGCCCGCTGCACTGCCGATTTCTTGGCAGCCAATCGATTTCGCTGGTGGGCCCCGCCAGCCGGTGGCACTCGTGCAGCCTGCGCATTCCGAACGACCTGGACGGGCTGGATCTGGCGCTGCCTGGCCCGCGCCATGCCGTGCGCGCGCAATTCGATGCGCTGTGCCTGTCGGCGGGCGTGGCGCCCCGGCTGCGTGCCGAGGTAGACGACATGGCCATGCTGCGCCTGATTGCGCGCGACAGCGGCTGGCTGACCGTGCTGCCCGAGGTGGTGGTGCAGGACGAACTGCGCGCCGGCGTGCTCGTGACGGTGGGCCAGTCGCCCGACCTGCGCGAGAGCTTCTATGCCATCACTGCGCCGCACCGGCACCGCATCGACTTGCTCGAGCCGCTGCTGCGGCCATCCGCCGACCTGCCGGCTGCAGCGCATTCGCCGCCGCCCTGACTGCGCCGACCCCTTCACGACCCGCACGATGAAGGCGCCGATTACTACGGTGAGCACCGCAGCCAGGGTCCAACGCCAAAAACAGCGTCCATGCCGGACAGCCCCCCCGATCCGCCCAGCCCCGGCAGTGCTGCACGATGCTGCTCACGCTTGGCGCGCGGCTGCTGCGCCGCGCGTCTTCCACAGCGACACCAGCACACCGCCGACAATCAGGCCCGTCGTGATGCCCAGGCTCCACGGCGCGGGAATCTTGCCCACGATGTTGACCAGGAAAATCTTGCCCCCGATGAAGACCAGTACCAGAGCCAGCGCGTATTTCAGGTATGCGAAGCGATGGATCATGGCCGCCAGCGCGAAGTAGAGCGCACGCAGGCCCAGGATGGCGAAGATATTGCTGGTGTAGACGATGAAGGGGTCGGTGGTAATGGCGAAGATGGCGGGAACGGAGTCCACGGCGAACACCAGGTCGACGAACTCAACCATGCACAATGCCAGGAACAGCGGCGTTGCCCAGACGACGGAGTCGCCCCGAACCGGATGCGGCGCGCGCACGAAGAAGGCATTTCCATGCAACGCTGGCGTTACGCGCAGGTGCCTGCGCAGCCAGCCGAGCAAAGGGTTCTTTGCCAAGTCCGGCGTGTGGTTGGCCATCCAGAGCATCTTGATGCCGGTGAACACCAGAAACGCACCAAACAGGTAGAGCGTCCAGGAAAACTGCGTGACCAGAGCAGCACCGAGGCCGATCATGAGCGCGCGCAGCACGATCACGCCCAGGATGCCCCAGAACAGCACGCGGTGCTGGTACTGCCGCGGTATGGCGAAGAAGGAAAAAATCATCGCGATCACGAAAACGTTGTCCATGGACAGCGATTTCTCGACCATGAAGCCCGTGAAGTAATCGATGCCGCTCTTGGCCCCCAGCTGCCACCAGAGCCAGCTGCCGAACAGCATGGCGGCGCCGATGTAACCGGCCGACAGCCACAGGCTCTCTCGCACACCGATCTCGTGGTCGTCGCGGTGCAGCACCCCAAGGTCGAACGCCAGCAGTGCCACCACCACACTGACAAATACCAGCCACAGCCACACGGCTTGGCCCAGGAAGGGAGTGTTCAGGAATTCAGTCATGGTTATGCGTGTGTGCAAGTGCGCATGGGTGCGCGGATGGAGGTGCTGTCACCCGTCAGCGCAAGGGCGCCGCTGCGGGGGGCGCGGCCCACAGGGCAGCGGCGAGGGCCATCAGGCTTTCCTCGGCGCCGGAGACATGTGTGTCTGCATGGGCCACTTCCCTGCACAGCGCCAGCGTCTGGGTACGCAGCGCGGGGTCGTCCACATCGGCCAGCAGCAACCGCAGCAGGCCTTCATCGATGTGCCCGGCGCTGCCCCAGGGCCCGAACGCGCTGCTCACCAGGTCTTCCGAGAGTTCGCGCAGCACGCGCGCGCTCTGATCCGTAGTCAGGCCCAGCCAGTTGCCGGCGTGCTGGCGGTACATTGCCGCCACCTCGCTGTGGCTGACATGGCCGTCGGCGACCATGATGAGGGCCACGATGCGTGTGGCGGCCTCAGGGCTGTTGCGCGGATAGCTTCGCATGGAAATCTCCTGGTCAGGGGAAAAAAATAGGGGTGTTCGGGGGTGTGCAAACGGTTTGCGGGCGCTCAGTCGAACAGCTCGTTGAGCCAGGAAGACCTGCGCTTGCGGCCTGCCGGTGAGCGCGCAAGGGATCCGTTGCCATGGGCGGGCTCGTATTCGTTCTGGGCGCGCTCCAGCAGCTTGTCGAGCTCGCCGCGGTCGAGCCAGACGCCGCGGCATTGCGGGCAGTAGTCGATCTCGATGCCGCTGCGTTCGGTGATGACCAGCGTGGCCGTGGGGCAGTGCGGACATTTCATGGCATGTGCTCCTGTGGGTGGTTGCGATGGACGTACTGTAGAAATGGCACGATCAGAAATAAATCAGAAAATGCACGCGATATTTCCGATAAATCGAAACGTTGCTCCTCAACGCACACCATGAACTACAAACATCTGCATTACTTCTGGACCGTGCTGCGCGCCGGTGGCATCGTGCGCGCCAGCGAGCAGCTGCACCTCACGCCCCAGACGCTCAGTGGCCAGATCAAGCAGCTGGAAGAGCGCCTCGGGCAGAGCCTGCTGCGCAAAGCCGGGCGCGGCGTGGAGCCCACCGATGCGGGCCGGCTGGCGATGCGCTACGCCGATGAAATCTTCGCCCTGGGCGCTTCGTTGCAGGAAGCGCTGGCCAGCGGTCGCGACAGCCGGCCGGCTGCGGTGCTGCGCGTAGGCATTGCCGATTCGGTACCCAAGGCGGTCGCGTTTCATGTGCTGGAGCCGGCCATGGCCCTGGCCGAGCCGCCGCGCCTGGCCTGCCACGAGGGCGGCTTGACCAGCCTGCTGGGCGAGCTGGCGGTGCACCGGCTGGACCTGGTGGTGTCCGACGTGCCCGCGCCATCGAGCCTGAGCGTGCGCGTCTACACCCATCTGCTCGGGCGCTCGCAGCTCGCGTTTTTTGCCGCGCCCCGGTTGTTGCGCGCGACAAGCTGGACGGCGCGGCGCGCGCGCCAGGCGTTTCCGGCCTGCCTGGCGGCCATGCCCATGCTGCTGCCCGGCACGCCGGCGGCGCTGCGTCCGCGCCTCGATGCGTGGCTGCGCCAGCACGCACTCACGCCTCCGCTGGCGGCGGAGTTCGACGACAGCGCGCTGCTCAAGGCGTTTGGCCGCGAAGGCCAGGGCTTCTTCGCCGCGCCAGCGGTGCTGGCGGACGAAATCGCGCAGCAGTACCAGGTGGAATGGCTTGGTACGGCGGATGATCTCGTAGAGGAGTTCTACGCGATCTCGGTGGAGCGGCGCATCACACATCCGGCTGTATCCGTCATCACCGCCACCGCGCGTGGCAAGCTGTTTGCACGGCACCCGCTGTGACGGCAGCGGCGCGTGCAGGCAACCGGCACGTCGGGGTTGGCGGGATGGTTATTACTGGACAAGAGTCGCTGCACGACAATGAAACCGTCGTCTTTCCCACGAATGCTGCATATGACTGGTCGTGCATTGGCCTTTTTGCTCGTTCTTTCTCACCCGATGGCCTTCGCGGGTGTCCCCAGTGCCCCGCCGGCAAAGACTGCTATCGCAGCCGCAGCGGGAGAGCAGGCCGTGTTTGGTTGTCCGGCGGTGCTCAGGCACACGTTTCCCAGATTGCAAGATGACAGCCCGCAATCGCTGTGCCAGTACAAGGGTAAGGTGATCCTGGTGGTCAATACGGCCAGCTATTGCGGGTTCACGTACCAGTACCAGGGGCTGGAGGCGCTGTTTCAAAAGTACAAAGATCGCGGGCTGGTTGTCCTGGGCTTCCCGTCGAACGACTTTTTCCAGGAGAAAAACGATAACAAGGAAATCGCTGACTTTTGCTACAACACCTATGGCGTGATCTTCCCGATGTTCGCGCGTTCTGCCGTGCGGGGATCCGATGCCAACCCACTCTATAAGCAGCTGGCGCAGATGACTGGCAAGGCGCCGGGGTGGAACTTCAACAAATACCTCATTGACCGATCGGGGGGTGCGGTCACTCACTACCCGAGCACGGTCGAGCCAGAAAGCACCGTGTTTCTGGGGCAGCTGGAGAAACTGCTTGCCAAACCCTGATGGGGCGCTGAGCAATTACAGGCGCTGACCACGGGTTTCGCCCCCTCCCAGGATCAGCGCAGCTAACGCTATGAATTTCGTAGTAGTTGCCCCAGGGCCGTTGCCAGCTGGGGATAGCGCCAAGCAAACCCTGCCCCCTGCGTGCGGCGCGGCACCAGGCGCTGGCCACCGAGCAGGAGCACGGACATTTCGCCCAGCGCCAGGCGCAGTGCCCAGGCCGGTGCAGGTAACACGGCCGGGCGGTGCAGCGTGCGCGCCAGGGTCTGGGTGAAGTCGGTGTTGCGCACCGCCTCGGGTGCGCAGGCGTTGTAGGGGCCGCTACAGGCGTCGTTGTGCAACAAGTGGTCAATGAGAGCCACCTGGTCGTCCAGATGGATCCAGGGCATCCACTGCTGGCCGCTGCCCAGGCGCCCGCCGAGGCCCAGCTTGAAAGGCGGCAGCAGCCGCGCCAGCATGCCCCCCTGCGGGGCCAGCACGGGCGCGGTGCGCAGCAGCGCCACGCGCACACCCCACTGGCGCGCGCGCTCGGCCTCTTGCTCCCAGGCCACGCACAGGCGGCTGCCGAAGTCGGCGTTGCCCGGCGCGCTGTCTTCGGCCAGCCATTGCTCGCCGCCGTCGCCATACCAGCCGACGGCCGAGCCTGATAGCAGTACGTGCGGCGGCGTGGCTTGCTCGCCCATCCAGTCGACCAAGGCGCGTGTCAGGTCCACACGACTGCGCCACAGCAGATCACGCCGCGCAGCGGTCCAGGGGCGGTCTGCAATCGGCGCGCCCGCCAGGTTGATCACGGCGTCCAGCGGCGCGCTGCCATTAAGCGCTTGCAGCTGCGCGATGCCCTGCGCGCCGCTGCACAGGCGCGGTACTTGGAGTGGGTTGCGGCTCCAGACCCATAGTTCGTGGCCCTGGCGCTGCCAATGCCGGCATAGGGCTTGGCCGATCAGGCCGGTGCCGCCGGTGAGCAGAATGCGCATGGTGCGTTTCCTTCCAATCGCTGTGGGGGTTACCAGGGCAGGCGCTGGCCGTCATAGGCCCAGAAGCCTCCGCTGTCCTCGGGCTGCAAGCCATCGATCACCGCCAAGAGGTCGCGCGCAGCGTCGCGGGCAGGCCGCCAGATCTGCGCACCGCGAAACGGGGCCGAGAGCGCCGAGTCCACCGTGCCCGGGTGCAGCGCCGCGACCACCGACTGCGGGTGGGTACGGGCCAGCTCGATGGCCGCGGTCTTTACCACCATGTTCAGCGCCGCCTTGGAGGCGCGGTAGCTGTACCAGCCACCCAGGCGGTTGTCGCCAATGCTACCGACCTTGGCTGAAAGCACCGCGAGCACGCTGCGCTCGCCGTGTGCCAGCTGCGGGGCGAAATGCGCCAGCGCCAGGGCTGGCCCAATGGTGTTGACGGCAAAGCTGGCCGCCATGTGCTCGGCACTCAGGTCTGTCAGACGCTTTTCGGGATTGCCCGTGGGACCTTGCAGCATGCCTGTGGCCACCAGCACCAGGTTCCACGGGCCTTGTGTAAACAATGAGTGCGCCGCCTCGGCAATGCTAGCCGGGGCGTCGAAGTCCACAGCTGGCGTGCTGGAGCGCCCCAGCGTGAGCATCTTTGCGCAGTATGGGTCGTCTCGCAATTGGGCGGCCAGTGCACCACCGATAGCGCCTGAGGCGCCCAGCACCAGCGCGCGGTAGCCGGCGGGTAGTGATTGCATGGAGTGTCCTTTCGGGTGGCGGGGTCAGAGCGTGTCCAGCCGTTCGCGCAGATGCCCGGCTTGCGTTCGCAGGGCCTCACGCTCGACGTCGGGCATTTTTTTCAGCTGGCGGTACACCAGCGCCAGGCGCGGGTTGCCTTGCAGCATCGGGGCGTGGCGCTCAAAAAAATCCCAGTACAGGGCGTTGAAGGGGCAGGCGCGCGCGCCGGTTTTTTGCTTTGGGTCGTAGGCGCAGCCCTGGCAGTAGTCGCCCATGCGCTGCAGATAGGCGGCGCTGCTCACATAGGGCTTGGTGGCAATCACGCCGCCGTCGGCGCGCTGGCTCATGCCCAGGGTGTTGGGCAGCTCCACCCATTCGAAAGCGTCGATGTAGATACCTAGATACCAACGGTGCAGCGCCTGCGGCTCCAACCCGGCAAGCAGCGCGAAATTGCCGATCACCATCAGCCGCTGGATATGGTGCGCGTGCGCCGTTTGCAGCGACTGCGTGATGGCCAGATGCAGGCAGCGCATGTGCGTGTCACCGCTCCAGAACCAGCGCGGCAGCGAGGTGTGCTGAGCGAGGGCGTTGTGCGACGCATAGCCGGGCATGTGCGCCCAGTAAATGCCGCGCACGTATTCGCGCCAGCCGACGATCTGGCGTACAAACCCTTCCACCGCGGCCAGCGGCGCCTGGCCCGCGCGCCAGGCGGCCTCGGCGCGCTGCACTACCTCCAGCGGCTGCAGCATCTTCACATTGAGTGCAAACGACAGCAGCGAATGGAACAGGCGCGGCGCCTGCGCCGCCAGTGCATCCTCGTAGTCGCCAAAGTGCGGCAGCGCCGTGTCGATGAATGCATCCAGGCAGGCCAGGGCTTCGCTGCGGTTCAGCGGCCAGCGCAGGGCGGCCGCTTGCGGGTCGCCAAAACTCTGCACCCCGGCGCGCTGCACCATGCGCCACAAGTCGCTGTGGTCGTGACGGGGGCGCCAGTCGGCCGGCTCGGGCGGGGTGCCGGGCCAGCGTTTGCGGTTGTCGTGGTCAAAGTTCCACTTCCCGCCTTCGGGGGCGCCATCGGCGTCCAGCAGCAGCTTGCAGCGGCGGCGCATGTGGCGGTAGAAATGTTCCATCAGCCACTGCTTGCGCTGGCCCATCAGCGCGGCGAGCTCGCCACGTTCGGTCAAAAAATGCTCGCTGTTCACCACCGCCCATTTCAGCGGCTGGGCGGCGCCCCAGGTCTGCAGCTGGGCGTCCAGCCGCCATTCGTCGGGCTGCTGCCACTCGATGCATTGGGCGGCGTAGTGCGCGGCCAGCGCCGCCAGGTTGCCAGGGATGGACTGGCGGTTGCTGGGGTCATCCAATGCGACGTAGCGAACGCGGTGGCCGCCGGCGCGCAAGTAGCGCGCAAAGTCGCGCATGGCGGCGAAGATGGCGAGGATTTTCTGCGCGTGGTGCAGCACATAGTCGGTTTCCTGGCGCACCTCCATCAGCACATAGACCACCTGCGCGTCCACCTGGGCAAACCAGCTGTGGCCGGGGTGCAGCTGATCGCCCAGCACCAGGCGCAGGGTGTGGGCAGCCTTCATTCCTGCAATCCCGATGGCGGATGCGGGCCCTTGCGCTGGCGGCGACAGCGCTCGGAGCAGTACTTCACTTCGTCCCACACCTTGGCCCATTTTTTGCGCCAGGCCATCGGGCGCTGGCAACAGGCGCAAAGCTTTGTTGGCAAATCGCCTTTTCGCTGGGCTGTCATGGTGCAATGCTTCAGGGTGAGGTGCGATGCACGGCGCCTTGGCCGTGCACCGCAGACCCACTCAAGGCGCGGGCAAGATCACCTTGTCCAGCACGTGAATGACGCCATTCGAGGCAAGCACGTCCGTGGCGACGATGTTCGACTGGCGTGCGCGCTGGTCGGTGATCGCCAGGGTTGGGCCGACCGTGAACGTTTCACCCTCGACGGTCTTGATCGGCGTGTTGATCGGCACGTCGGCTTTCAGCACCAAGCCGGGAACCACGTGGTAGGTCAGCACCTTGGTCAGCAATGCAGTGTTCGCCAGCAGCTGCGCCTTGGTCACGCCCAACTCCGTCAGCAGCGATGCAAATGCGGCGTTGGTTGGAGCGAACACGGTGAAGGGCCCAGGAGCATTGAGCGTGTCAACCAGACCAGCGGCGGTGACAGCTTCAACCAGGATGCTGAAATCCGGGTTGGCAATGGCCGTTTGCACAACGGTCTTGTCGGCAGGCAAGAGCACCTTGTCGACGGCGTGAACGACGCCGTTGGAGGCGGCGATATCAGCCTGGACGATATTGCTGGTGCGATTGCGCCCATCCGTGATCACCAAGTTGGTACCGACCTTGTCGATCTTGAAAAATCCGCCTCCAACCGGATGGATGGCTTTGCCCAGCGGAACGGCGCTGCTCGGGACTTGCCCGGCCACGACGTGGTACTTGAGCACGGCGGTCAGCAGCGGCTTGTTGGCCAGCAATTGGTCCTTGGTCACACCGAGTTCACCGAGCAGCGCGGAAAACGCGTCGTTCGTGGGCGCAAACACGGTGTACGGGCCGGGTGCGGTCAGGGTGTCGGTCAGGCCCGCCGCCTGCACAGCCTCGACCAAAATACTGAACCGGCTGTCGCTTTGAGCAACCTGCACGACGTTACCGGGGTGGTCATCGCTACTACCACAGCCGGTGACAAACGCCAGCAGCAAAACGCTGAAAATTCCTGTAATCCAACGTAGCATGATGGTTCTCCAAAGTGCTGAAATCAAGCAATGGGTGAGAGAGTGGAATTCAAGCTTTCATGGTTTGAATGGCTGTCTCCTTGAATTGAAATTGAAAAAAACCAGGCTTACAGATCCAGACATCGCTGCAAAGGCGCTGATGCCCCGCGGTTGTTTCGGTTGCGCAGATGGGCGCCGTGCCGCGAGCCATGCTTTTCCACGATCGCCGCCTTGGCCGCCCGTATCGGCTCCTGGTTGCGCAGGGCGTGTATGCGCGCCTTGGCGGCCTTGGTGGCGCTGGCCAGATCGACCAACGGCGCCGCAATGTCCTGCCCCACGCGCACACCGCAGCGCGCTTGCACGTCGGGCGCCATGCGCCAGGGCTCGAACAGCCAGGCATCGGGTACGCGCCGCAGCGCCGGCAGCCAGCGGCGCACGAACACGCCGTGGGGGTCGTGGTCTTGCGCCTGCTTGATGGGGTTGTAGACGCGGGTGGTGTTGATGCCGGTGGTGCCGGCCTGCATCTGCATCTGGCTCCAGTGGATACCAGGCTCGTAGTCCAGAAACTGCCGCGCCAGCCACAGCCCCACGGGGCGCCAATGCAGCCACAGCGGGTAGGCGGCCACCGACACCAGCATGGCGCGCATACGGAAGTTGACCCAGCCGGTCTCGCGCAACATGGCCACGCAGGCATCGACAATCGGCCAGCCGGTCTGGCCGGCCTGCAGGGCGTCGAAATGGGCGGGGTTCCATGCGTATTCGCGCAGGCCGTCGTAGCCGCGGTGCAGGTTGCGCCACTCCAGTTCGGGCTCGGATTCGAGCTTCTGGATGAAGTGGCAGTGCCAGTGCATCCGGCTCATGAAGGCGGCCAGGCCCTGGCGCAGGCGCGCCGCCCGCGGGTCATCCGCGGACTTGAGCTGCACTTGCCGCAGCTGCGTGGCCTGCACCACTTCGCGCATGCCCAGGCAGCCCAGCGCCAGGTACGGCGACAGGCGCGAGCAGGCCGTGGGTGCTGTCAACGGAGACGAAATGCCGCCCCGATACCAGGCCCCGCGCATGTGCAAAAAATCATGCAGCACCTGCTGGCCCGGCGTGCGCCCGCCACGCTGGCGCTGGGGTGGATCGTGCGCGTCGGCCAGCTCCATGGTCTCGGGCGCGGGCCAGGTGTCGCTCCAAGGTAAAGAAATAGATCGCAGGCTGGCCGGCAGCGGCGGCGGCAGGCAGGGCGCCTGCATATGCGCCTGCCACAGACCGTGCCAGCGCTCGCGCGAGGGCAGGCGCCGCACCACGCCGTGCTGCGGCCATTCCTGCCAGGCCACGCCCTGCCGGCGGCACCAGCGGGCTACGGCCAGATCGCGGGCATAGGTGGCACCGTTGCCGGTTTCCTCGTGCGACACCAGGCGCGCAAAGGGCTGCAGTGCGTGCAGCCGGGCCAGTACCTCTGGCACCTCGCCCAATGCCAGCTGCAGCCGCGCGCCGCAACTGCGCAATTGCTGCGCCAGGTCGCGCAGGCTCTCGCGCAGAAACTGGTAGTGCTGCAGCGCACTGTCTGGCTGCGCCCACAGGCTGGGCTCCACCACGTACAGGCACAGCACCGGCCCATGCGCGGCCGCGTGCACCAACGGCGCATGGTCGTGCACCCGCAGGTCGCGCTTGAACCAGACGACGGTGTAGCTCATGGCACGCCTTCGCTCAATGCGCTGGATCCTGGCGCTCGTGCGGCACCCAGATCAGCGACGAGGTATCGACGCCCAGCGCCTGCGCCCGCGCCACGATGGCTTCGCGCTGCGCGGCGGGCAGCTGCTTGTCGCGCGCCAGAATCCAGCAGTAACTGGTGTCCGGCCCCAGCACCAACGCCCAGCGGTAGTTCGGATCCAGCGCGGCGACGTGGTAGCCGCCGTAGAACGGCCCGAAGAAGGACACTTTGAGCGAGCCCGTAGTGGGCGCACCGGTGAACCGGGCCTTGCCCACGGCCTCGCGCCATTGGCCGGTGGCGGGCGCATAGCCGCGGTTGACCACGCGCACGCTGCCGTCGGCCTGAACCGTGTAGCCGGCCGAGACATTGGTCATGCCGCGCTCGAAGGCGTGATCGAGCCGCGCCAGCTCGTACCAGCGGCCGGCATAGCGCTGCACGTCAAACGGGGTGACAGCCGTCACACCGGGCGGCGGGCGCGTGCTGGCGCAACCGGCCAGCAGCAAGGCGCTGCCTGCCAGCAGCAGCGCCAACAGACCCAGGCGCTGGCGGCGTGACAGGGGGGCGCTTGCGCTGGCCAACGTGCGTGCAATGGTGTGCATGGCAAATCCTTCATACGGTCAATGGGCGTGGCGCCACTGCGCCACCAAGGGCTGCAAGCCCGACAAATGCGGTACGGCGCTGACGCCGGCCAGCGGCCATTGGTACAGCGCGGTGCAGGCGCCCCCCACCCACAGCGCGGTGGCCGCCGGCAGTTGGGCGCGCAGCTCGCGCAGGCTGGTCTGCACCACCGCCGCTTTGTGCAGATTGCTGAAGCTCAGCGCCACCACATCGGCCCGATGCGCCAGCGCCGCCTGGGCGATGTCGGTCAGCGGGGTCTGCGTGCCCAGCGACACACAGGTGCAGCCCTCCAGCGCCAACAGCGCTTCGACCATCAGCAGCCCCAGGCTGTGCTGCTCTTGCGGCACGGTGGTGAGCAGCACCTTGGGGCCTTGAGGCACGGGCTGCGGTGCCAGCGAGGCGATCGCATGGCGCAACACGCCGGTGATGACCTCGGTGTACAGGTGTTCTTCAAAGACTTCAAAGCGCCCCTGCGCCCAGGCTTCACCCACCGCCGTCGTCAACGGAGCCACCAGATCGGTCACGAAAGGTGCCAGACCCATGCGCAACTGGGCATGACTGAGGCTGTGCCGCAGGGCGCGCGGGTCGTGCGCGCCAATGGCGTGGAGCAGCTCGCCCATCACTGGGTCGGCGGCAGCGCTATCTGTATCTGTCTTGGACAAATTGGCGACTGACACCGGGACGTGCTGCGTCAACAGGGCCTGCAACGCGGCTTGGTCCAGGCCCACCACCTTGCCTGGGCGCAGGCCGAAATCGAGCAGCCGACTGATCAGCTTGAGCTGCTGCACCTGATCCGCGCTGTATAGCCTGTCGCCGGAGGAATCGCGCGCTGGCGTGGGAAATCCGTAGCGTCGCTCCCACACGCGCAGGGCGTCCTTGCCCAGACCGGTCTCGCGCTCGACGGCGGCAATCGGCAGACCGCCCTCGCTGGATGCGGGCGGTGTCAAGGCAGTCGGAGGTGTTGGGGAGTTCATGGCGAATGGGCTTGGTGGAATTGATTGTCTAAGACAAAATTGTTTTTGTCTAGTACATTACGCCACATGAGCAGCGCAGCCGTGCTGCTCGGGCAAGCACCAGGGATCGGGAAAAGCCATGAAAGTCGCAATCATCGGATCGGGCATCTCGGGCCTGGCGGCCGCGCACCGGCTGCGCGGGCAGGCGCATGTCACGCTGTTCGAGGCGGGGCGCTATTTCGGCGGCCACACCCACACCGTGGATGTGTCCTTGCCCGACGCGCGCGGCCAGACCGTGACGCACGGGGTGGACACCGGCTTTCTGGTGTTCAACGAGCGCACCTACCCCGGCCTGATTGGGCTGCTGGATGAATTGCAGGTGCCCACGGCCCCGTCGGACATGTCGTTTTCCGTCCAGGTGCCGGGCGCGGGCGCGTGGGGCGCCGGGGCGCTGGAGTGGAGCGGCTCCAACCTGGCCACCGTGTTTGCCCAGCGTCGCAACCTGCTGCGCCCGCGTTTTTTGGGCATGCTCTCGGAGCTGCTGCGCTTCAACCGCCTGTGCATCGCGCTGGCCGACAGCGGCCAGGAGCAGGCGCTGGCCCAGCCGCTAGGCGAGTTTTTGGATCAGCATGGCTTTGGCGCGGCGTTTCGCCACTGGTATTTCCTGCCCATGCTGGGCTGCATCTGGAGCTGCCCGACCGACCAGATGCTGCGCTTTCCCGTGGCCACCATGGTGCGCTTTTGCCACAACCATGGCCTGATCCAGGTACAGAACCGGCCGCAGTGGCACACCGTGGCGGGCGGGGCGCGGCAGTACGTCAATGCCATCCTGAACGGTCTGGATGCGCGCCTGGAAACGCCTGTAGAGCGCATTGAGCGCAACGCCGCGGGTGCGTTCATACACGCAGGGGGCCGTACCGAGCACTTTGACGCTATGGTGCTGGCCGTGCACAGCGACCAGGCCTTGCGCCTGCTGGCGCAGCCCAGCGCCGCCGAGCAGCGGGTGCTGGGCGCCATCCGCTACCAGCCCAACCGCGCCGTGCTGCACACCGACACCCGCGTGATGCCAAGGCGCCGCGCCGCTTGGGCGGCATGGAACTACGAACGTGCAGCCGATGGCTCACAGGAATCCGCCCGCGTCTGCCTGCACTACTGGCTCAACCGCCTGCAGCCGCTGCCCTTCGCGCAGCCGGTACTGGTGTCGCTCAACCCGGTGCGCAGCATCGACCGGGCGCAGGTGCTGGGCGAGTTCGATTACGACCATCCAGTGTTCGACCTGGGGGCGCTGGCCGCGCAAAAGCAGGTGCCGCAGCTGCAAGGCGCGCAGCAGACCTGGTTTGCTGGCGCCTGGACGGGTTATGGCTTTCATGAGGACGGCCTGCAGTCGGGCTACCGCGCCGCCGAGGGCCTTCTGGCGCAACTGCGCCGTCGGGAGGCCGCATGACCCAGGCAATGCACTTGACTGCCTCGCCGGGCAACGTGCCCCACATCGGCTTTGGCCATGTCTGGCACACCCGGCTGCGCCCGCGCCGCCACCGCTTCGTCGTGCCCACCTTCTTCCTGCTGCTGCCCATGCGCACGCTGCGCGAGCGGCCCGAGTCAGCGGGCGTGCTGGCGCTCAACCGCGCGGGAGCAATGTCGTTTCGCGACACCGACCATGGCGGCGGCCGCGGCCCGCAGCAGGGCGGCGCACTGGCCTGGCTGGAAGCACTGCTGCAGGCCGAGGGCATTACCGATGCGCAGGGCGAAATCTGGTTGCAGTGCTATCCGCGCGTGCTGGGCTACAGCTTCAAGCCGGTGAGCTTCTGGTACTGCCACCGCGCGGACGGCAGCCTGCGCGCCATTGTGGCCGAGGTGAACAACACCTTTGGTGAGCGGCACGCCTACCTGCTCGACCGCCCGCGCTACGGCCAGGAGCTGCAGGCGCGCAAGGTGTTTCATGTCTCACCTTTTTGCACGGTGGATGGCGGCTACCGCTTTGAATTTCGCCGGGGTGGGGCCGAGGGGCTGCAATCGGCGCGCGTGCGCATCGACTACCACGACGCCGAGGGCCCGGTGCTGCTCACCGGCATGGCCGGACGGCTGGAACCGCTCAACGCCGCAAGCCGTCACCGTGCCCTGTGGCGCTACCCCCTGCTGACGCTGGGCGTGATGGCCCGCATCCTATGGAATGCCCTGTTGCTGTGGCTCAAACAGGTGCCTTTCTACACCAAACCCCAGGTGCCAGCGTCGCCTGTTTCCCGTTCATCTTCATCCAACCACTGACCATGAACACAACCACCACACCGTTTCAACTCCATTTGCCTGCTGGCCTACCTGCCAATGCGCGCCACGGCCTGCGCCTGCTGCAGCGCCTGCAACAAGGTACGCTGCACTTGGAGCTGCCCGACGGCAGCATCCTGCAGCTGGGCCAGGGCAGCCACCCACACGCCAGTCTGCGCCTGCACGACTGGCGGGTGTTTGGCGCGGTGCTGCGCTCGGGCGATATCGGTCTGGCCGAGGGCTATATCGATCAGCAATGGAGCACGCCGCACCTGGCCGACCTGCTGCGCCTGCTGATGGCCAACCGCGACGCGTTGGAGTCCCTGGTGTACGGCGCCTGGTGGGGGCGCCTGGCCTACCGGCTGCGCCACCTGCTCAACCGCAACACGCGCACAGGCAGCCGGCGCAACATCCACGCCCACTACGACTTGGGCAACGCCTTCTACCAGTTGTGGCTGGACCCGAGCATGAATTACTCATCCGCCTGGTTCCAGGGCGATGCGGAGGGTGACCTGACCCAGGCGCAGCATGCCAAGGTGCGCCGGGCGCTGCGAAGCGCCGGCGTGCAACCCGGCAACCGCGTACTGGAGATCGGCTGCGGCTGGGGCGCGCTGGCCGAGATGGCGGCGGGCGAGTTCCAGGCCCATGTGACCGGCGTGACGCTCTCCACCGAGCAACTGGCGTTTGGCCAGCAGCGCCTGCAGCGCGCCGGGCTGGCCGCCCGGGCCGAGCTGCGCCTGCAGGACTACCGCGACATCCAGGACGCTCCGTTCGACGCCATCTGCTCCATCGAAATGGTCGAGGCCGTGGGCCAGGCCTACTGGCCCAGCTACTTTGGCACCGTGGCACGTTTGCTCAAACCCGGCGGGCGCGCCTGCGTGCAAAGCATCGTCATCGACGACGCGCTGTTCGAGCGCTATGTGCAGGGCACGGACTTCATCCAGCAATACGTCTTTCCGGGCGGCTGCCTGCCCAGCCCGGAGCGCTTTCGCGAGGCGGCGCAGCAGGCGGGGCTGCGCGTAGTGGAGGAGTTGCCCTTTGGCGCCGACTACGCCGAGACCCTGCGCCGCTGGCATCGTCAGTTCACCCAGCAGCGCGCCCAGGTGCTGGCGCAGGGCTTTGATGCGAAGTTCCTGCGCACTTGGGAGTTCTACCTCGCCTACTGCGAAGCCGCCTTCGACAGCCGCAACATCGACGTGGTGCAGTTCACGCTGGTGAAAGATTGAAAAAAGATAGCTGCTTGCGGTTGATGCATATGCCTTATCGCCATTTTTCAACGTTGAACTGCTTGGCACCAGCCAGCGTATTGGCCGTAGCGGCGGCCATGGGGGTGGCTGTTGCCAGCTCCGCGGCAGAGGACGCCGCGACGCCACCCGCCTTCATACGCCAGGCGCTGCCCGAGGCCGCCCTGTGGGGCCAGGGGCAGATGCGCTTTCTCGGGCTGCGGATTTACGACGCCCGCCTGTGGGCAGGCCCTCGGTTCGAGGCGGCCGACTTTGGCGCTTACCCGCTGGCGCTGGAGCTGAACTACCACCGTGCCTTTACAGGCGCCGCCATCGCCCAGCGCTCCATCGAAGAGATCGAGCGCCAGGGTGAACTGACGCCCGCGCAGGCCCAGAGCTGGCAAAAGGCGCTGACCGCCGTGCTGCCCGACGTTCAGCCGGGTGATCGCCTCACGGGTCTGTACCAGCCCGGACAGGGCATGCGCCTGTGGCGCGGCCAGCAGCCGCTGGGCGCCATCGACGACGCCGAGCTGGCGCGCCGCTTCTTTGGTATCTGGCTGTCGCCGCGCACGTCCGAACCCAGCCTGCGCAGCGCCTTGCTGGCGCGCAAGCCAGGAGCCGGGCCATGACCCGCACCTTGCCATGGAATCCCTCGCAGGTGCTGCCCTGGCGCGCCGGGCTGGCCTATGGGCTACTGGGCCTGCCGCTGGCTTTTGCCGCGCTGCCGCTGTACGTGGTACTGCCGCATTACTACGCCAGCGATCTCGGCCTGCCGCTGGCCAGCCTGGGGGCGCTACTGCTGCTGGTACGGCTGATCGATGCGGGGGCTGAGCCGCTGCTGGGGCGCCTGAGCGACCGGTTGTACCGCCGCACGGTGCGGGCCGTGCTGTGCGTTGTGGCTGCCTCGGCGCTGCTCTTGGGCGGCGGCATGGCGGGGCTGTTTTTTCCGCCGGTGCAGGGGCCGACCGCCCTCGCGGCGTGGATGGTGGCGGGGCTTTTGTTCACCTGCCTGGCGCACAGTCTGCTGGTCATTGCCCACCAGGCTTGGGGGGTGCGCTTGGGGGGCGACACCGTACAGCGCAGCCGCATCGTGGCCTGGCGCGAGGGGCCGGGTCTGATCGGCGTGGTCACGGCCAGCGCGCTTTCGGTGGCCTGGGGCGCGGGCACTATGCTGGGTGTGTTCGCGCTGGCACTGCTGGCCGGCTGGCTGGCGCTGTGGCAGGCGCCGCGTCCGCCGTTTTCAACCCAGCCGCAGGAGGAGCAAGAGGGACGGGAGGCGCGCAATCGCCAGCTTTGGCAGCCGCTGACCCAGGCGTCCTTCCGCCGTCTGCTGGCGGTGTTTTTGTGCAATGGCATCGCCAGCGCCATACCGGCCGCGCTGATGCTGTTCTTCGCCCAGGACCGGCTGCTGGCCACGCCGCCACAGATTGCAGTGTTTCTGGTGCTGTACTTCGTCAGCGGTGCGCTGTCCATGCCCGGTTGGCTGCGGGTGGTGCGCCGCTTCGGGCTGGAGCGGGCGTGGCTGGCCGGCATGTTGCTGGCGGTGGCCTGCTTTGGCTGGGCCGCTGCGCTGCAGGGTGGGCAGGTGGTGGCCTTTGCCGTGATCTGCGTGCTGTCGGGTGCGGCGCTGGGCGCCGACCTGGCCGTTCCCGGCGCGCTGCTGGCCTTGCTGATCGAGCGCCACGGCGCGCAGGGCACGCACGACGGCGCCTACCTGGGCTGGTGGAACCTGGCCACCAAGCTCAATCTGGCGCTGGCCGCCGGGGCCACGCTGCCGCTCTTGCAATGGCTGGGCTACCTGCCGGGCAGCCAGGACCCGCTGGCACTGCAACGCCTGGCATGGACTTATGCGCTGCTGCCTTGCGCGCTCAAGCTGATGGCCGCCTGGCTGCTGCACCGGCTGTTGATCGCCTCTCGAAATCCGACCCAAGGAGTGACATCATGAACACACGCCGCCATGTCCTGTTTGCCCTGCTCGCGGGCTCAGCTGTACTTGCTGGCTGCGCCAGCCCCCAGGTGACCGACTACGTCAAGCAGCGCCCCAAGCTGGAGCTTGATCGTTATTTCAATGGCCGCCTCCACGCCTACGGGCTCTTTCAAAAGCGTGGCGGCGAAGTGGTGCGGCGTTTCACTGTGGTCATGGACTGCCACTGGGAAGGAAATCAGGGCGTCCTCGACGAGTCCTTTACGTATTCGGACGGTACGACCCAGCGCCGCGTCTGGCACCTGACCAAACTCGAAGGTGGCCGCTACACAGGGCGCGCGGGCGACGTGGTGGGCGAGGCCCAAGGGCAAGAGTCTGGCAACGCCTTCCGCTGGAACTACACGCTGCGTCTGCCGGTGGACGGCAAGGAGTACGACGTGCAGTTCGACGACTGGATGTTCCTGGTCGATGAGCGGGTGATGCTCAACCGCGCCACCATGAGCAAGTTTGGCATCACGCTGGGCGAGGTGCTGCTGTCCTTCACCAAGGACTAACGCCGTGTCCTTCAACCCTCCCATCACCGACTGGCGCGGCCGACGCGTGTGGATGATCGGCGCGTCCAGCGGCATTGGGCGCGCCGTGGCCTCCCTGCTGCACACACGTGGCGCGCAAGTGTGCGTGTCGGCGCGCCAGCAGGCATTGCTCGATGCCTTCGTGCGCGAGCACCCCGGCAGCCAGGCGCTGGCGGTCGATGTGACGGACGCGCAGGCCGTCGCCGGCGCGGCGCAGCAGCTGTTGGCGTCCGGCCCGCTGGACTTGGTCTGCTACTGCGCCGGCCACTACCGCCCCATGTCGGCTGGCGTGCTGGATTTGCCCGAGCTGTTGCAGCACCAGCGCGTCAACGTCACGGGCGCGCTGCAGGTGCTGACCGCCGTGGTGCCCGCATTACTCCAGGCGGCCGGCGCCGGGCGCACGCCACACCTGAGCCTGGTGGCCAGCGTGGCCGGTTGGCGCGCCTTGCCACAAAGCCTGGCGTACGGGCCCACCAAGGCGGCGCTGATCAATCTGGCGGAAAACCTGTTTCTTGATCTGCGCCCCCAGGGTGTGGGAGTGAGCCTGATCAACCCTGGGTTCGTCGACACCCCACTGACGGCGCAAAACCAGTTTTCCATGCCGGCACTCCTCACGCCGGAGCAGGCGGCGCTGGCCATCGCGCGCGGCTGGGAGCGGGGACAGTTCGAGGTGCACTTTCCCAAGCGCTTCACGGGTGTGCTCAAACTCATGCGCTGCCTGCCGTACCGCTGGTATTTCCCCCTGGTGCACCGTTTCACAGGGCTTTGAGCATGCAGACTTCACCCCCGCTTACTGGCAACGACACGCAGGCCACCGCGCAGACTGCCACCCAGAGGCTGATTGCGCTGTACGAGCAGCTCTCGCCCGCGCACCTGGCCACGCTGGACGCCTATTACGCACCCGATGCGCAATTCAAGGACCCATTCAACGACGTGCGCGGCGTGCCGGCCATCGCCCAGATTTTTGCGCACATGTTCGCCACGCTGGATCAGCCACGCTTCATCGTCACCCAGCACATCGTGCAGGGCGGCCAGGCCTTTCTGGGCTGGGAGTTCCGTTTTCGCATGCGCCGCTGGCGGCCGCAGGTGGAGCAATGCATCCACGGTGCCACCCTGGTGCGCTTTGACGCCACGGGCCGTGTGACGCTGCACCGCGACTACTGGGATGCCGCCCAGGAGCTGTACGAAAAACTGCCCGTGCTGGGCAGCCTGATGCGCTGGCTGCGCAAATCCGCCTCGGCTACTTCAACCACCAAGGTGTCCCATGCTCACCGTCCATCACCTTGAAACGTCGCGCTCGCAGCGCATCCTCTGGCTTCTTGAAGAGCTGGCCGTTCCCTATGACATCCGCCTCTACCGGCGCGACCCGGTGAGCCGACTGGCACCTGCGGCGCTGAAGAAAATCCATCCGCTGGGCAAGTCGCCCTTGGTGACCGATGACGATACCGTGGTGGCTGAATCAGGCGCCATCATCGAATACTTGGTGGAGCGCTTCGGCGCCCAGGCACCGATCGAACTGGCCCAGCTGGAGCCCGCTCGCGGCACATCCGAACATCGCCAGTGCCGCTTTTGGATGCACTACGCCGAGGGCTCGCTAATGAACTGGCTGGTGATGAAGCTGGTATTCGACACCATCCCGCGCCAGCCCATGCCGTTTTTTGTGCGCCCGATCGCCCGCGCCCTGTGCGGCAAAGTGCAGCAAGAACTCATTCACCCCAATGTGCAAACCGCCCTGGCCTTCATGGAGGCACACCTGGCGCAGCACCCGTGGTTTGCGGGCGAGTACCTGACCATGGCCGACTTTCAGATGAGCTTCGCCGTCGAAGCCGCCCTGGCGCGGGGCGGCAACCAAGCCGCATGGCCGCATCTGGTGGCCTATCGCCAGCGCATGCAAGCGCGGCCGGCCTACCAGCGCGCGCTGGACAAAGGCGGGCCGGTGCTGATGCAGGCATGAGGCACAACCACGATGACGGCCCCACCCCGCACAGACCAACGAGAGGCTTGTGTTATGGCCTCAACTGCCCTGGTCTGGCTGCGCCGCGACCTGCGCTGCGACGACCATGCCGCGCTGTACCACGCGCTGCGCCGCTATCCACGGGTGTACTGCGCCTTTGTCTTCGACACCGGCATCCTGGACGAACTGCCCAGCCGCCAGGATCGGCGCGTGGAGTTCATCCACGCCAGCCTGCTGGAGCTGCACCAGGGCCTGCAGCAGCTGGCCGCGCGCAGCGGCGCCCCCGGCGGCGGGCTGATCGTGCGCCATGGCCCGGCGCTGGAATGCATCGTGCAACTGGCCCAGGAGCTGGGAGTGCAGGAGGTGCTGGCCAACCGCGACTACGAGCCCCAGGCCATTGCACGCGACCAGAGCGTGGCCCAGGCCTTGCACGCGCTGGGCATCGCCTTCAGTGACTACAAGGATCAGGTGCTGCTGGACCGTGACGAAGTGCTGACCCAGCAGGGCCGGCCCTACAGCGTGTTCACGCCCTACAAGCGCGCATGGCTACAACGGCTGGACGATTTCCAGCTCAAACCCTACCCCGTCGATCGCTACGCCCACCACCTGGCGCCGCCGCCTGCGGATGAACGCCTGCCCACGCTGTCAGACCTGAGCTTTGGCCCAACCAATCTGCGCGAGTTGCCCTTGCCCTCAGGTATGAGCGGCGCGCAGCGGCTGCTGCAAGACTTTGTGCCGCGCATGGCGGCATACCAGGAAGCGCGCGACTACCCCGGCCGCAAGGGCGTGTCCTACCTGTCGGTGCACCTGCGCTTTGGCACCGTGTCCATCCGCCAGTTGGCGGCGCTGGCAGCAAAGCAGGCGGCCGAGGGCTGCGGGGGGGCGCAGACCTGGCTATCGGAGCTGGCCTGGCGCGACTTCTATTTCATGATCCTGTGGCACCACCCGCAGGTAGTCACTCAGTCGTTCAAGCCTGAGTACGACCGCGTGCAGTGGGACGAAGCGCCCGAGCTGTGGCAGGCCTGGTGCGAGGCGCGCACCGGCTACCCGCTGGTCGATGCCGCCATGCACCAGCTACTGCAAACCGGCTATATGCACAACCGCCTGCGCATGGTGGTGGCCAGCTTTTTGACCAAGGATTTGGGCATTGACTGGCGCCGCGGCGAGCGTTTTTTTGCCCAGCACCTGAACGACTACGACCTGGCCGCCAACAACGGCGGCTGGCAGTGGGCGGCGTCCACCGGGTGCGACGCACAGCCCTACTTCCGCATCTTCAACCCCATCACGCAGTCGCAGCGCTTTGATCCCGACGGCACGTTCATCCGCCGCTACCTGCCCGAGCTGGTCGGCGTGCCAGATGCACATATCCACTTTCCTGCCGCCATGAAGCCTGCCGCCTTGGCGGCCTGCGGCCTACGCCTGGGCGTGGACTACCCGGTGCCCGTCGTGGACCACGCGCGGGCGCGTCAGCGCACGCTGATGCGTTTTTCGCTTCTGCCAGAGAGTGAGATTTCATGAAGGCGCAGAACTATGGAATTACGTCACCTCCGTTACTTCTTGGCGGTTGCTGAGGAGCTCCACTTCGCCCGTGCTGCAGAACGGTTGCATATCGACCAGTCGCCCCTGTCCCGCGCCGTCAAGGAGCTGGAGGAGGAACTTGGAGCACGCCTGTTTGTTCGCACCACCCGCAACACTCAACTGACCCGTGCGGGGCGACTTTTCCTGGAACACGTTCCACGCGTCTTCGCCGCCATAGAGCAGGCACGCGATAGCGTCAGATCAGCAGCCAGCGGCTTTCAAGGCCAGCTGCGTATTGCCTTGTCCGACGGCATCACGCCATCGCGTCTGCCGGCATTACTGGCGCAATGCCGCGAGGACGCTCCGGAGGTTGAGGTACGGCTGTGCGAAGTGCCACTGGCCCAGCAGATAAAAGGCTTACAGGATGACCTGTACGACGCAGGTTTTTCGATGGCCGAAGACGCGGGCGACGGCATTGTGCTCACTCTGTTGATTCATTTCCAAATCTGGGCCATTTCGGGACGCGTTCACGTTGAAATCTGAGCCACGTTGCCGCTCTATCGTGCTGAATTTTTCAGCACGGGGGAGCAGGAGTGATCAACGTGAGCACATTGAGCAAGTTGCGCCGCCTCGTGCTGAGGCAGGACGTGTCGGTGCGCGAGGCCAGCCGCAGGCTGGGCATCTCGCGCAATACAGCCACCAAGTGGCTCAAAGACGGGCAGATGGCCGAACCCCGATACCCGCAGCGGGTGTCAGGCCCCAGCATCCTGGAACCGTACAAGGAACAGTTGGGCCAATGGCTCAAGGCCGATAGCCATCGCAGCAAACGCGATCGGCGCGGGATCAAGGCGATGTTTGAAGCGCTGCGGGCGCAGGGCTACAGCGGCAGTTGGGGGCCGGTGTACGCCTTTGCCCAGCGCTGGCAGCAAGAGCAAGGCAACGCGTCACGCGGCGCGGGGTTCGTGCCGCTGAGCTTCGAGTTGGGCGAGGCATTCCAGTTCGACTGGAGCTGCGAGTACCTCTTCATCGGCGGTCTGCGCCGCCGCCTGGAGGTGGCACACACCAAGCTGGCGGCCAGTCGCGCCTTCTGTCTGGTGGCCTACTACAGCCAGGCGCACGAGATGCTGTTCGATGCCCACGCACGGGCGTTCGCCCTCTTCGGTGGCGTGCCCCGCCGGGGCATCTACGACAACATGAAGACCGCGGTCGACAAGGTCGGCCAGGGCAAGCAGCGCAGCGTCAATGCGCGTTTCGAGGCCATGACCGGGCACTACCTGTTCGAGCCGGAGTTCTGTAACCGGGCCGCCGGCTGGGAGAAGGGCGTCGTCGAGAAGAACGTCCAGGACCGGCGCAAGGACATCTGGCGTGAGGCCAGTGAGCGGCGCTGGGGATCGCTTGACGAGATCAACGACTGGCTGGAGCAAGCCTGTGTGAAGGCCTGGGGCGAGATGAGTCACCCAGAGTGGGGGCACCTCACGGTGGCCGACGTCTGGCAGGACGAACGTGCACGCCTCATGCCCAACCCCCGGGCGTTTGATGGCTATGTGGAGCAGCCGGTGCGGGTCTCTGCCACTTCGTTGATCCACTTCCAGCGCAACCGCTACAGCGTGCCATGCGAGTGGATCCACGCGGTGGTCAGTCTGCGGGCCTACGCAGATGGCCTGCTGGTGGTCGGTCCCGATGGGCGACAGGTGCGCCTGCAGCGCAGCTTCGAGCGGGACCAGACGCTCTACGACTGGATGCACTACATCGCGCTGATCGAGCGCAAGCCCGGCGCGCTGCGCAACGGCGCGCCCTTCAAGACCATGCCCGAACCCCTGCAGGAGTTGCAGCGCCAGTTGCTGCGCCACAGCGGTGGCGACAGGGTGATGGCGCAGGTGCTCATGGGCGTGAGCCTGCATGGGCTCGAAGCCGTGCTTGTGGCGGTGGAGCTGGCACTGCAGTCGGGGCGGGTGAGTGCCGAGCACGTGCTCAACGTGCTCTCGCGCTTGCAGGAGCAGCGCATGCCTGAGCCACCGGTGGCCACCATGCTCACGCTCAACACGCCGCCACTGGCCAACCTGCAGCGCTACGACGCGCTGCGCAACGCCCAGCCTCAAGAGGCCTCACCGGAGTCCGAGCATGCATGACCTCATGGATGCCTTCAAGGCTCTGGGCTTGCACGGCATGGCCAGTGCCTGGCCGGAGGTGCTGGGCACTGCACGCATGAAGTCGCTGGATCACGAGGCCGTGCTGCACCAGCTCATCAAGGCAGAGACCGCGCAGCGCGAGGTGCGCTCCATGGCTTACCAGATGCGCGTGGCGCGCTTCCCATCGCACCGCGATCTCGCCGGCTTTGACTTCGCCCACGCGCAGCTCGATGAGGCGCTGGTGCGCCAATTGCACACCCTTCGCTTCGTGGAGTCGGCGCACAACGTGGTGCTGGTTGGTGGCCCCGGCACAGGCAAGACCCACCTGGCCACCAGCCTGGGGATCGAGGCGATCCGCATGCATGGCAAGCGGGTGCGCTTCTTCTCCACGGTGGAACTGGTCAACGCCCTGGAGCTGGAGAAGGCGCAGAGCAAGGCCGGGCAGTTGGCACACCGGCTGATGTACGTCGATCTGGTGATCCTGGATGAACTGGGCTATCTGCCGTTCACGCAGTCGGGCGGCGCCATGCTGTTCCACCTGCTCTCCAAGCTGTACGAGCGAACGAGCGTGGTGATCACCACCAACCTCACCTTCTCAGAATGGAGCAGCGTCTTTGGCGACGCCAAAATGACCACCGCCTTGCTCGACCGACTCACGCACCACTGCCACATCGTGGAGACAGGCAATGAGAGCTGGCGATTCAAGCATTCCAGTGCCGCTGGTGCGGCACCGCCAA
This sequence comes from Alicycliphilus denitrificans K601, assembly GCF_000204645.1. Classification (NCBI taxonomy): domain Bacteria; kingdom Pseudomonadati; phylum Pseudomonadota; class Betaproteobacteria; order Burkholderiales; family Comamonadaceae; genus Alicycliphilus; species Alicycliphilus denitrificans. The sequence goes on from NC_015422.1 coordinate 3,136,892, forward strand.
AGCAACGCAACAAAGCTCAGAAAGGAGATCGAAAAGCAGCAGACCCGATAGACTTATCCACAACCGAGTAGCCAGAACATCCATCAACCCAGTGGCTCAGTATTCGACGTGATCACTGGCTCAGTTGTGCTGATGAATCAACAATACATGTGCATCTGGCCCACGTCCGCATGGGTCAGGCTGCCCAGCTTCAAGTCGATGATGACCAGGCAGCGAAGCCGCCGGTGGAAGAACAGCAGATCCACCCGATACCACGTCTGGTCGATGCGCAAGCGTCGCTGCCGTCCGACGAAGGTGAAGCCTTCGCCCAGCTCCAGCAGAAAGTCCTCCAGTCGCTGGATCAGGGCCGCTTCGAGGTCGGATTCCGAATACTCGTCCTTGAGGTTCAGGAACTCCAGCACATACGGGTCTTTGATCGCATCGTCCGGCCTGACGGCATCCTCCGGCCTGGGCGCAGCGCCCTTGACCAGCATCGCCGCCTTGTCCTTCGACAAGGCGGTGCGCTCGTAGAACTGGCTACCGATCTGCCGATCCAACTGGCGCACGCTCCAGCCGCCGCGCAGCGCCTCGGCCTCGTAGAAGCGGCGGGCGTGCTCGTCCTTGACCGACAGCAGCCGCACATAGGTCGACCACGGCAGCGTGAACACCTGCGCCAGCTCGCCCAAGGCCAATTTCCGAGACACTGTCTCGGATTTCTCGGCAGGCAGCCCGTCGCCAGATTTCCGAGACAGTGCCTCGGAAATCACCGGCCGGGGATAGGCGGCGAAGAACCGCCGCATGTTCTCCAGGTTGTCCGGGCTGAACCCGCGCCCGAAGCGCGCGGTCAGGTCGGCGGACAGCCGGGCAATCAACTGTTCACCGTACCCTGCGCGCCGCTTGCCCTGTTGCTCGGCCTCCACGATGCGGCGGCCAATCTCCCAATAGCTGGCCGTCATCAGCGCATTGACGCTGCGCGCCGCCGCCTGGCGGGCGGCATCGAGCAGTTCCACGATGCCGCCGTGGATGCCGGCGTAGCCGGCAGGCACGGCAGCGCCTCTTACTGCTTTGGGTGTCCGGGCGCTCATGCAGTGGTCTCCTGGGGCTGGCGTTGTCGCGCGCCCGTGATGGTCTGGCGCCGGGTCGCCACCAGCTCGGCCGCTTGGCGCACGGGATCGTCCTCGGTATGGACGTAGCGCATGAACATCGCCACGGTCTTGTGCGCCGTCAGCGCCATGCCGACCTTGAGGGGTACGCCCGAATTGGCAATGTCCGTCGCCGAGCGGTGGCGGATGCCGTGTGTGCCGACCTTTGGCACGCCGGCCCGGTCAAGGATGCGTCGCCACGCCTGATAATAGGAGTGGGGGCTTAGCGGCCTCTTGTGATCGAGGATCGCAGGGCAAACGTAGGGCGAATCGCCATAGTGGGGAGCACTCTCCAACAGGCGGCGAGCCTCGGCGCTCAATGGCTTGGACATATCGCCGGTCTTGCTGTCCGGCCAGACCACCCGGCCATTGGGCAGGTCGAGCCAATGCCACCGCAACAGCAGAACCTCCGACATGCGCGCCGCGAACTCGAATTGCAGGCGGACGGCCAGCAGGTGGATGGGATGCTCCAAGCCGTCGACCTCGGCCTTGTCCAGATAGGCGAACAGCTTGACCATCTGCTCGTCGGTAATGAGCCGAGTCGAACCCTTTTCGGGGTACTTGGGCACGTGGCGGCAGGGATTGGAGCCATCGGGCCGATAGCCCCACAGTTCGGCTAGGTTGAACATCTTTCGGACGAGCGACAGCACGCGGTTGGCCTGGGTGGGCGATTTCTCCATGCGCTTCATCAGCGCGGTGATGTCGTGGCGCGTGACCTCGTGAACCTTCTTGCTACCGAAGGCCGGGATGACGAAGCTGTCGATCTGGTACTGGTAGCCGGCCTGCGTGCTGGGCTTGTTGTGCGGCTTGGAGTGGTCGTCCATGAACCGGCCGCACAGTTCCTTGGCCGTCGGCGCCTTGCGGGCTTCGGCCTTGTCGAGTCCGGGGTCGCCCCCGCGCCGGACTTCGGCCAGCCAGTCTTGTGCCAGCGATCGGGCCTGTTCGACCGTCAGCTCGCCGAACTGGCCGAGTGCCGGCTTGCGCCGCACGCCGGAGTTCGTGCGGTACTGAACCATAAAGACCTTGCGGCCCGTTGGTGTTATCTTGCACAAGAAGCCCGGAACGAGCGTATCTCGGAGTTCCACGTCGCAGTTCTGCGCCTGCGCCGTGTCAACGACGGACTTGGTAAGTTTGATCTTCGCCATGAGGTGCTCCTGATAGGCCCCGATTCCAGGGGCCGGCTAGGGGCCAGGCGGAAGGGAACCGGGGCGGTTTGCATCGCGCACCGGGATATGATGGAAGGCATTAGCCTCGGGGAAAACCTGCTACAGCAAGCCTCATCCAATCCCAGCGTTAGCCCGGTGCGGATGCCATGCTCTGGCTTAAAATCCATAAATTCCCAAGTCATATGGTTTTCCCTGATGGATCTGCGCCAGATGCGTTACTTCGTGGCCGTGGCCACGACCCGCAACTTCACCCGCGCCGCCGAACAGATGCACATCGCGCAGCCGCCGCTGAGCCGCCAGATCCAGCAGCTGGAGGATGAGCTGGGCGTGCAGCTCATCCAGCGCAACAGCCGCCCGGTGCGCCTGACGGAGGCGGGGCGGCTGGTCTACGAGCAGGCGCTGCAGGTGCTGCACCGGGTGGAGCAGATGAAGAACGCCGCGCGCCAGGTGGGGAGCAACCACCGGCAGTCGATCTCGGTGGGGTATGTTGCCTCCACGCTGTACGGCGGGCTGCCGGTGATGGTGCGCATGCTGCGCCAGCGCTATCCGCATACCGACGTCCACCTCGTCGAGCTCGGCTCGATCCAGCAGATCCACGAGCTCAAGTCCGGCCGCATCGACCTGGGGTTCGGGCGCCTGCGAACCAATGACAGCTCCGTGTCGCGCACGGTGCTGAGCGAGGAAAGACTGGTGCTGGCCATGGCGCCCAGTTCGCCGCTGGCGGCCGAAAACCGCCGCATCAACCTGCAGACGGTCGCGGACCAGCGCCTGATCGTCTACCCCAAGGAGCCGCGCCCGAGCTATGCGGATCACGTCCTCGGCCTGCTGCACGACCAGGGCATACAGCCCGCCGAAATCCACGAGGTGCGCGAACTGCAGGCCGCGCTCGGCCTGGTCGCCGCCGAGATGGGCGTGTGCATCGTGCCCACAGCCGCACGGCTGCGCACGGACCTGGTCTACCGGCTCATCGACGACGAGCGGGCCACATCGCCCATCATCCTCAGCCACCGGCTCAACGACGACTCCTGGTACATCGCGGCCGTCAAGCAGCTGATCGCCGAGATGTATGCCCAGAACCCGCCCTTCATCTCACATCTTGGATCGCTGGAAGCCTGAGGAGATAGCTTCTCTTTTCATAGCTGCTAGCGCTTTCCAGATAAGCGCTTGAGCCATATTTCATCTAAATCCGCAGCGCGACCGCCTCGCGCGCCAGTTGCGTGATGCGCGCCCAGTCGCCCTGCGCCAGCGCGTCGCCCGGCACCAGCCACGAGCCACCCACACAGGCCACGTTGGGCAGCGCGAGGAAGTCCGCCGCATTGCCCGGCCCAATACCGCCCGTGGGGCAGAACACCACGTCGCCGAACGGCCCCTGCCAGGCTTTCAGCATGGCTGCGCCGCCCGCCTGCACCGCGGGAAAGAACTTGAGTGCGGAAAAGCCTTCCTCTTGCGCCGCCATGATCTCGCTGCCGGTGGCGGTGCCCGGCAGCAGCGGTAGACCCTGGTCGCGGCAGGCGCGGCCCAGGGCGGGCGTGAAGCCGGGGCTGACGGCGAAGCGCGCGCCCGCGCGGGCTGCGGCCTCGGCGTCGGCGGGGCTGCGCACCGTGCCGGCGCCGACCACGGCCTCGGACACCTCGACGGCGATGGCGCGCATGCAGTCGAGCGCCTCGGGGGTGCGCAGTGTGACCTCCAGCATGCGTATGCCGCCGGCCACCAGCGCGCGCGCCAGCGGCACGGCGTAGCGCACGTCGTGCAGCACGATGACCGGGATCACCGGCGCGTCGCGCATCACCTGAAGGGCGGTCAATGAAGTCACAGCCATGTGCATGCCCCCTCTTCCGCGCTGAGCGCATTGCGCCGGAACCCGGCAAACAGTTCGCGCCCCCAGCCGTGGGCGTTGTCCTCGTGCAAGCCGGGCGGCATGGCGGCGGGCTGGCGCGCCTGCCACTCTGCGGCATCGATCAACACGTCCAGCGTGCCGGCCACCGCGTCGAGCCGGATGGGGTCGCCGTCGCGCACGCGCGCCAGCGGGCCGCCGGCGTGTGCCTCGGGCGATGCGTGGATGGCGGCGGGCACCTTGCCCGACGCGCCGCTCATGCGGCCATCGGTCACCAGCGCCACCTTGTGCCCCTTGCCCTGCAGCACGGCCAGCGGAGGCGTGAGCTTGTGCAGCTCGGGCATGCCATTGGCCCGCGGGCCCTGCCAGCGCACCACGCAGACCACGTCCCGCTCTAGCTCGCCTGCCTGGAAGGCCTGCAGCAATTCGCCCTGGGAGGCGAACACCCGCGCCGGCGCCTCGACCACATGGTGGTCCCGCGGCACGGCGGAGACCTTGATCACGCTGCGCCCCAGGTTGCCCGACAGCAGCTTGAGCCCCCCCGTGGCGCTGAAGGGATCGGCCGCCGGGCGCAGCACGCTGTCGTCGCGCGACGCACCGACGTCGGCCCAGCGCAGACGCTGCCCGGCATCGCCCTCGGGCACGCGCGTGTATTCGCGGATGCCGCCGGGGCGCACGGTGAGCACGTCCTCGTGCATCAGGCCAGCGTCGAGCAGCTCGCGGATCACGTAGCCCGGGCCGCCAGCGGCCTGGAACCGGTTCACGTCCGCGCTGCCGTTGGGGTATACCCGCGCCAGCAGCGGCACGGCGGCGGACAGGGCAGAAAAGTCGTCCCAGTCGATCACGATGCCCGCGGCCCGGGCCACTGCCACCCAATGGATCAGGTGGTTGGTGGAGCCGCCCGTGGCCAGCAGCGCCACCATGGCGTTGACGATGGCGCGCTCGTCGACCACGCGCCCTATCGGCGGGCATGGCGCGCCGGCGCTGCCCAGCACGGTGCGCGCGGCCTCGCGCGTGAGTTCCTCGCGCAGCGCATGGCCTGGGTTCACGAAGGCCGTGCCCGGCACATGCAGGCCCATGGCCTCCAGCAGCATCTGGTTGCTGTTGGCCGTGCCATAGAAGGTACAGGTGCCCGGCGAGTGGTAGGCGGCCATCTCGGCCTGCAGCAGCTCGCCGCGCCCCACCAGGCCCTGCGCGGCCTGCTCGCGCACCTTGGCCTTGGCGCTGTTGGACAGACCCGAGGTCATGGGCCCCGCCGGCACGAATACCGTAGGCAGGTAGCCGAACTGCAGCGCACCCACCAGCAGCCCGGGCACGATCTTGTCGCACACGCCCAGCATCAGGGCCGCGTCGAACACGTCGTGGCTCAGCGCTACGGCCGTGGCCATGGCGATCACGTCGCGCGAGAACAGGCTCAGCTCCATGCCCGGCGTGCCCTGGGTCACGCCGTCGCACATGGCGGGCACGCCCCCCGCGACCTGGGCCGTGGCGCCGCACCTGCGGGCCTCGTCCTTGATGAGGCCGGGGTACGACGCCAGCGGCGCATGGGCCGAGAGCATGTCGTTGTAGGACGTGACGATGCCGATGTTGGGCGCCTTCTGGGCCACCACGCGCAGCTTGTCGCTGCCGGGCATGGCGGCGAAGGCATGGGCCACGTTGGCGCAGCCCAGGCGCGCGGCGCCGCGATCGCGGCGCGCATGGGATTCGAGTTGCTGCAGGTAGGCGTCGCGCGTTGCGGCGCTGCGCTGCCGGATGCGTTCGGTAACGGTGTGGACTGTTTCGTGCGATGACATTGCTGGGCCTGGGCTGGGCGGCTGGCGAAAGGCTTCCCCTGGAAACCCCTGTGCCGGGAACCGGCACGGGCATTGGCCAAGGCTGTATGGACAGGCGCCGCCGGCAGCCTGCCCCACCCGCTTGGCTTACTTGGCGTTACGCATCTGCTGGACGGCAGCGTTGACCTCGTCCCAGGTCTGCTGGCCTACGGACTTGGCGATGCCCGCGTTCACGCTGGCGAGTTTTTCGCGCATGCGGTTGGCTTCCTGAGCCGACAGCTCGTTCACCTGCATGCCCTTGCCCTTGAGGTCGGCCAGCGCCTTAGCGGCCTCCTCGCGCGTGTCCTTGCGCTCGAAGTCGCGGCTCTTGATGGCGGCGTCCTGCAGCACCTTCTTCTCGGCGGTGGACAGGCCGTCCCACCATTTCTTGCTCACCGTCACGATCCACGGGCTGTACACGTGATTGGTCACCGTGAGGTACTTCTGCACCTCGTAGAACTTGCTGGAGACGATGGTGTTGTAGGGGTTCTCCTGGCCATCGACGGCGCGGGTCTCCAGCGCGGTGAACAATTCGGAAAACGGCAGCGGAACGGCATTGGCGCCCAGGGCCTTGAAGCTGTCGAGGAACACATTGTTCTGCATCACGCGCAGCTTGATATCGTTCAGGTCTTCCAGCCTTGCCACCGGGCGCTTGCTGTTGGTGAGGTTGCGAAAGCCGTTCTCCCAATAGACCAGGCCCACCATGCCCTTGGCCTCCAGCTTGGCCTTGATCTTGTCGCCCACGGGGCCGTCGAGCACGGCGTCCGCCTCCTTCGCGCTGCTGAAGAGGAACGGCGTGTCCCACACGGCCATCTCGGGCACCAGGCCCACCAGCGTGGCGGTGGAGCCGACCATCATCTCCTGCGCGCCGCCGATCAGCGCCTGTTGCATCTGCGTGTCCGAGCCCAGCGAGGCGTTGCCGATGGCGCGCACCTTCATCTTGCCGCCGCTGGCCTTCTCCACCTCCTGCGCGAACATGCGGGCCGCGCGGCCCTGGTTGGAGTTGTCCACCAGGCCATAGCCGAAGCGCACGATGCGCGGCTTGAAATCCTGGGCCTGTGCGGCGCCGGCGGCGACGAGTGCGGCCACGAGGCCGGCGAGAGCAAAGCGGATACGCATGGAAAATCTCCTTCGGATGGTCAAGGGAAAAATGGTTGGAAGGCTCGGAAGCTGTCTCAGTGCATCCACCGCAGCGGCGCGGTGATGAGCGCGGGAAACAGCGTGAACAGGACGAGCAGCAGCACATACACCGCCAGGAAGGGCGTCGTGCCCTTGATCACGGTCTCCATGCGCAGCCGGCCCACGCCGGCCACCACGTTCTGCACCGTGCCCACGGGCGGGGTGATCAGGCCGATGCAGCCCACGTAGATGAACATGAAGCCGAAGTACACGGGGTCGATGCCCGCCCGCACGGCCAGCGGCGCGCACACGGGGCCGAAGATCAGGATGGTGGGCGTCAGGTCCATGGCCGTGCCCACCACCAGCAGGAACACCATCATCAGCGCCATGAACAGCACCGGGCTGCCCATCACGCCGGAAAAACTGTCGGCCAGCATGTTGGGCAGGTCGGCCAGGGTGATCATGTAGGCCGTCACGGTGGCGGCGCCGCACAGGAACATGACCACCGCCGTGGTCTTGCCCGCCGCAAGAAACACGCCGTACAGTTGCTGCCAGTTCAGCTCGCGGTACACGAACATGGACACCAGCAGCGCGTACACCGCAGCGACCACCGCGGCCTCGGTCGGCGTGAAGATGCCGCCGCGCAGGCCGCCCAGGATGATGACCGGCATCATCATGGCCCAGAAGCTCTTCGCCAGGGTCTTCATGCGCGGGCCCCAGGCCACGCGCTCCATGGCCGGCAGGCCGTGGCGGCGGGCGATCCACCACCAGGCGCCGATGAGGAAGAAGCCCATCATCAGCCCGGGCGCCACGCCCGAGAGGAACAGCTTGCTGATCGAGGTGTTGGTCGTCACTCCGTAGATCACGAACGGCATGGAGGGCGGAATGATGGGCGCGATGATGCCGCCCGATGCGAGCAGGCCCGCGCTGTAGCTCATGGGGTACTTCTGCTCGCGCATCATGGGCAGCAGGATGGTCGCCAGCGCCGCCGTGTCGGCGATGGCCGAGCCGCTCATGGACGCCAGCAGCACGGCCGCGCCGATCACCACGAAGCCCAGCCCGCCGCGGATATGCCCCACGAAGGCGCGCGCCAGGTCGATGATGCGGCGCGACAAGCCACCCGCGTTCATCAGTTCGCCGGCCAGGATGAAGAACGGCACGGCCAGCAACGGGAAGTTGTCGAAGCCGGCCTGAAGGTTCTGCGCCAGCAGCTGCGTGTCGAAGAAATCCAGGTGCCACATCAGGGCGACGCCCGTGAGCACCAGCGCATGGGCGATCGGCATGCCGATCACCATGCCGCCTATGAGCACCAGAAGGAAGATGGCGGTGACGATCATGATTGCCGGCCTATTCCACCGAAACGTCCGCGTCGCTGCCGTGCGCCAGCGGCTCGCCGCGGCTCAGGTCCACCACCACGCCCGCCAGCAGGCCCACCGCCAGCACCAGCGTGGCCGCGGCGCCCAGCGCCAGCGGGTAGCCCAGCACGGTGCTGTAGCTTTCCATACCCGCGATCACCTGCTCCCAGGAGCCCTTGAGCAGCAGCAGCATGCCGCCGGCCACCAGGGCCTGGCTGAACCAGAACAGCAGCTTGCGCGCCCGGCCCTTGAGGCGCGAGGTCAGCATGTCGAAGCCCAGATGCTTGCCCTCGAAGGCCGCGACGATGGTGCCCACCGCCACCAGCCAGACAAACAGCAGGCGCGAAATCTCCTCGTACGACACGATGCTGGTGGAAAACACGTAGCGCAGCACCACGTTGACGAACACGGCCACCACCATGCCGGCCAGCGCCAGCACCATGAAATGCTCGGCCAGGCGCTGCGGGAGCGGCTTGCGCGGCAGCGCCGCGGCGGAAGATGACGTATCGCTCATGCGTTGTCTCCAGTGAGGGAAGAAGAGGGGCGGGCGGCCAGACCATCGCCATGCAGCCAGTGGACGACGGCCTGCGCCAGTTCGGCCACGGGACGCGTGGCATCCAGCATCAGCACGCCCGGCTCGTCCTCGGGCGATTCCAGCGTGGCGAACTGGTCGGCCACCAATGCCGGCGAGAAGAAATGCCCCGCGCGCGACTGCACGCGCCCCAGCGCCTGGCCATAGTCCAACCCCAGGAACACGAAGCCCACGCGCGGATTGCCGGCGCGCAGGCGCTCGCGGTACTTGCGCCGCAGCGCCGAGCAGGTAAGCACCACGCCCGCCGCGCCCGGCCGAGGCTCAAGCAGCGCGGCCAGCCGGTCGAGCCAGCCGGCGCGATCGGCGTCGGTCAGGGGTACGCCGGCGCGCATCTTGGCGATGCTCTGCGGCGCATGGTAGGCATCGCCCTCGTGCAGCATCCAGCCCAAGGCCTGGGCACAAGCCTCGCCCACGCTGGACTTGCCACAGCCCGATACGCCCATCACGACGATGGCATTTGGTCTAAAGTTCAAGATAGCGCTATCTTTATGAGTTCAAAAAAATGGCCGCGCACGAGACAGCAGCCATCCACGCATATACCCTTCAATCCCGGAACAAGCTTTCCTCCACCTGGTTTCTGCCTGGATCACCCGTTCGATGGGTGGATATGGGTAAGAACGGATGAAAGATAGCGCTATCTTAAGAGACAATTCCTCCAGAAAACTCAGGAATAACCCTTGACCGCCAACCGACGTCAGCGCCGCTCCAGCGGTCGCATCACCTTGAACGACGTGGCCGGCGCCGCCGGCGTGAGCCCCATCACCGTGTCGCGCACCCTGCGCGGCGAGCGCAGCGTGGACCCGGTACTGGCGCAGCGCGTGCGCGAGGCAGCGGAACGCCTAGGCTACGTGCCTGACCCGGCGGCGCGCGCCCTGGCCTCGCAGCGCAGCACCCAGGTACTGGTGCTGGTGCCGCTGCTGTCCAACGCGCTGTTCGTGGACCTGCTGGAAGCGGTGCACCGCACGCTGTTTCCAGAGGGGTTCCAGCCGCTCATCGGCGTGACCCACTACGACAGCGCCGAGGAGGAATTGCTGCTGCGTACCTACCTGCCCCACCGCCCGGCGGGCCTGCTGGTGACGGGATTCGACCGGAGCGAGGCGGCGCGCCAGCTCATCGTGCGCAGCGGCGTGCCCTGCGTGCACCTCATGGAGACCAGCACCGCTCCGGGCGTGGCCTGCGTCGGCTTTTCGCAGCAGGCGGCGGGCGCGACCATCACGCGCCACCTGCTGGAACGCGGGCGCCGGCGCATCGCGTTCTGCGGCGCGCAATTGGACCCACGCGTACTGCAGCGCGCCGAAGGCTACCGGAGCACCCTGCGCGAGGCCGGCCTGTACGACCCGCGCCTGGAAATGCTAAGCCCCGAGCGTTCCTCGATAGCACTCGGCGCGCGCCTGTTCGAGGACATGGTGCAGCGCATGCCGGACATCGACGCCATCTTCTTCTGCAACGACGACATCGCCCAAGGCGGGCTGCTGGCGGCCAACCGGCTGCAGATAGCCGTGCCGGGGCGCATCGCCATCGCCGGCTTCAACGACCTGGCCGGCAGCGCCCAGATGGTGCCGCCACTGACCACCATACGCACGCCGCGCGGCGAAGTAGGCCAGGCCGGCGCCACCATGCTGCTGGGCCTGATGCGCGGCACGCTGGAGCAGCCGCAATGCATCGATCTGGATTACGAGCTCATCGTGCGCGAGAGCACCTAAAAAAATCCGCAGCCAGGGCTGCGGATTTCCATGGAGGCAAGAGCGTCAGTCCGCCGTGGCTTCCTCGGGCTCGGCCGGCTCCGACCTGGGCCCACGGTCCTTCTTGGGCAGCGGCTGGATGTCCAGCAGCACCTCGGAACTCTCCACGCCCTGCTCGTCCGTCTTGTGCTCGATATCCACGGTCAGGCGCCCGCCTTCCGTAAGACGGCCGAACAGCAGCTCGTCGGCCAGCGCCTTGCGGATCGTGTCCTGGATCAGGCGCTGCATGGGGCGCGCGCCCATGAGGGGATCGAAGCCCTTCTTGGCCAGGTGCTTGCGCAGCGCGTCGGTAAAGGTCACTTCCACCTTCTTCTCGGCGAGCTGCTGCTCCAGCTGCAGCAGGAACTTGTCCACCACGCGCAGGATGATCTGCTCGTCGAGCGGCTTGAAGCTCACGATGGCGTCCAGGCGGTTGCGGAACTCGGGCGTGAACAGGCGCTTGATGTCGCCCATCTCGTCGCCCGCCTGGCGCTGCGTCGTAAAGCCGATGGTGGCCTTGTTCATGGTCTCGGCGCCCGCGTTCGTCGTCATGATGATGATGACGTTGCGGAAGTCGGCCTTGCGCCCGTTGTTGTCCGTCAGCGTGCCGTGGTCCATGACCTGCAGCAGCACGTTGAAGATGTCCGGGTGCGCCTTCTCGATCTCGTCGAGCAGCAGCACGGCGTGCGGCTTCTTGGTGACGGCCTCGGTCAGCAGCCCCCCCTGGTCGAAGCCCACGTAGCCCGGGGGCGCGCCGATCAGGCGGCTCACGGCGTGGCGCTCCATGTACTCCGACATGTCGAAGCGGATCAGGTCCACGCCCATGATGTAGGCGAGCTGCTTGGCCGCCTCGGTCTTGCCCACGCCCGTGGGGCCGCTGAACAGGAACGAGCCGATCGGCTTGTCGCCCTTGCCCAGGCCCGAGCGCGCCATCTTGACGGCCGAGGCCAGCACCTCCAGCGCCTTGTCCTGGCCGAACACCACGCTCTTGAGGTCACGCTCCAGCGTCTGCAGCTTGCCGCGGTCGTCGTTGGAGACGTTCGCGGGCGGAATGCGCGCGATCTTCGCCACGATCTCCTCGATCTCGGTCTTGCCGATGGTCTTCTTGCGCTTGGAGGGCGTGAGGATGCGCTGCGCCGCGCCGGCCTCGTCGATCACGTCGATGGCCTTGTCGGGCAGATGCCGGTCGTTGATGTACTTGGCGCTCAGCTCGGCCGCTGCCTGCAGCGCGGCGGCGGCGTACTTGACGCTGTGGTGCTCCTCGAAGCGGCTCTTGAGGCCCTTCAGGATGTCCACCGTCTCGGCCACCGTGGGCTCGACCACGTCCACCTTCTGGAAGCGCCGCGACAGGGCCGCGTCCTTCTCGAAGATGCCGCGGTACTCGGTGAAGGTGGTCGCGCCGATGCACTTGAGCGCACCCGAGCTGAGGGCGGGCTTGAGCAGGTTGGAGGCGTCCAGCGTGCCGCCCGAGGCCGCACCCGCGCCGATCAGCGTGTGGATCTCGTCGATGAACAGGATGGCGTTGGGCTTGTCCTTGAGGCTCTTGAGCACGCCCTTGAGGCGCTGCTCGAAATCGCCGCGGTACTTGGTGCCCGCCAGCAGCGCGCCCATGTCGAGCGAGTACACCGTGGCCTCGGCCAGTATCTCGGGCACGTCGTTCTGCGTGATGCGCCAGGCCAGGCCCTCGGCGATGGCCGTCTTGCCCACGCCGGCCTCGCCGACCAGCAGCGGGTTGTTCTTGCGGCGGCGGCACAGGATCTGGATGGTGCGCTCGACCTCGTAGTTGCGGCCGATCAGCGGGTCGATCTTGCCGTCCCGGGCCGCCTGGTTGAGGTTCTGGGTGTACTGCTCCAGCGGCGAGGCCTTCTCGCTGCGCTCGCCCTGGCCGCCGTCCTCGGCCTCGGCCTGGCCCTCGGGCTTGGCGGGCTCGGGCGGCTCGCCCTTCTTGATGCCGTGGGCGATGTAGTTGACCACGTCCAGGCGCGTCACGCCCTGCTGGTGCAGGTAGTAGACGGCGTGCGAGTCCTTCTCGCCGAAGATGGCCACGAGCACGTTGGCACCCGTCACCTCCTTCTTGCCGTTGCCGGTGGACTGCACGTGCATGATGGCGCGCTGGATCACGCGCTGGAACCCGAGCGTGGGCTGGGTGTCCACCTCGTCCGTGCCCGCCACCTGGGGCGTGTTGTCCTTGATGAAATTGGTCAGCGATGCGCGCAGGTCGTCGATGTTGGCCGCGCAGGCGCGCAGCACCTCGGCTGCGCTGGGGTTATCGAGCAGTGCAAGCAGCAGGTGTTCCACGGTGATGAACTCGTGGCGCTGCTGACGGGCCTCGACGAAGGCCATGTGCAAGCTGACTTCCAGTTCCTGGGCAATCATGTGAGAACTCCTATGTGCTTGCGTGTGAAAGATGACTGTAGATCGGGGACAAAGTCCATTTATTCAACAGGCTCACTCACGCATTGCAGCGGGTGTCCGGCCCGGTGCGCCGCGTCGAGGACCTGCTCGACCTTGGTGGCCGCCACGTCGCGCGTATAGACGCCGCAGACGCCTTTTCCGTCCAGGTGGATCTTGAGCATGATCTGCGTGGCCGCCTCGCGGTCCTTGTTGAAGAACTCCTGCAGCACGACGACCACGAACTCCATGGGCGTGTAGTCGTCGTTGAGCATCACCACCTGGTACATCTGGGGCGGCTTGGTTTTCTGGGTCCGCCGCTCGAGCACGGCCGAACCGCCCTCGTCTCTCAAGGGAAGGCGTGGCGTCGGCGCGGGCGTAGGGGGTCTGGTTGCCATGTATTTCATTCTAGTCCGCCGGGCTCGGCTGCGGCAGATGCCTGAAACTGGTGCCGCAGCCGGCTTTTTCAAGCGTTTTCGTACACCACGCTCACGTTGTCGCTGCCCGCCTGCGCGCCCCAGGCGGCCAGGGCGGAATCGCTCGGGAAGAAGCGGCTGGCCTCGCCGAGCTGCAGTTCTGCGACGGCCGCCCCCGCATCGGCCTGGCAGCGCACGCCCATGCGCACGCGCAGGCCATGGGCCAGCACCTCGCCATGCTCCGTTTCCTCCCGGCGCGGGGGAAATTCCCGCACGATCGAGGCCACATCGGGCCTGGCGCCGTCCCGGGGCCCGACCAGCAGGTAGCGGCCAAAGCGCGCCCGCGCACCGGCCAGGTCCCAGACCTGCTGCACCTTCACGCGCAGCCCGCCACTGAAGTGGTCGAACTGCAGCCGCCCGCTCACGACCACGAGCTCGTCGTCCTTGAGCGCGCCGGCGCTCGCTGCGATCACCCCTTCGTCGGCCGAGGCCTCGATCACGCCCGACTTGTCGTCGAGCTTGAACAGCGCCAGCTTGCCGCGCTGCCCGGTGATCACGCGGCAGTCGCCCACGATGCCGGCGAGCACCTGGGTCTCGCGGCTGTCGGCCAGCTCGGCCATGGGCGTGCGCACGAAGCGGCGCACCTCCTGCTGCACCTCGTCGAACAAATGGCCCGACAGGTAGAAGCCCACCGCCGTCTTCTCCTGCATCAGGCGCTCCTTGATGCCCCAGGGCGTGGCCTCCACGAGGTCCGGCTCCTGGGTGCTCGAGCCTATGGCATCGTCGCCCATCATGTCGAACAGGCCGCCCTGGTTGGCATTGGCGAGCTGGGCGTTGGCGAAATCGAACGCCCGGTCGATGGAGGCCACGAGCGCCGCGCGGTTCAGGTGCAGCGCGTCGAACGCGCCGGCCTTGATGAGCGCCTCCACCGTGCGCTTGTTGATGCGCGAGCGGTCCACGCGCACGCAGAAGTCGAACAGGCTCTTGAACGGCCCGCGCGTGCCGCCCTGCGGGCCCACGCCCTGCCCTTCGCGCGCGGCGACGATGGCCTCGATGGCCTGCTGGCCCGTGCCCTTGACGGCACCCAGGCCGTAGCGGATGACCTTGTCCGTCACCGGCTCGAAGCGGTAGTTGCCGCGGTTGATGTCCGGCGGCTCGAAGGTGATGCCGAAGTGCTTGACCGCATCCTCGTACAGCACCTTGAGCTTGTCGGTGTCGTCCATTTCCACGGTCATGTTCGCGCAGTAGAACTCGGCCGTGTAGTGCACCTTGAGCCAGCCCGTGTGGTAGGCCAGCAGCGAGTAGGCGGCGGCGTGCGACTTGTTGAAGCCGTAGCCCGCGAACTTCTCCATCAGGTCGAAGACCTCGTCGGCCTTGTCCTGGCTGATGCCCTTCTCGGCCGCGCCCTTGCGGAAGATGAGGCGGTGCTCGGCCATCTCCTCGGGCTTTTTCTTGCCCATCGCGCGGCGCAGCATGTCGGCGCCGCCGAGCGAGTAGCCGCCCAGCACCTGCGCCGTCTGCATCACCTGCTCCTGGTAGACCATGATGCCGTAGGTCTCGGCCAGCACAGGCTCCACCAGCGGATGCGGGTACTCCACCGGCTCCTTGCCGTGCTTACGGTTCACGAAGGTGGGGATCAGGTCCATTGGCCCCGGGCGATAGAGCGCGTTCAGGGCGATCAGGTCTTCCAGGCGGCTCGGACGCGCTTCCTTGAGCATGCCCTGCATGCCGCGCGATTCGAACTGGAACACGGCCTCGGTCATGCCGTCGGCAAAGAGGCGGTAGGTAGGTGCGTCGTCGAGCGGCACGTTCTCGAACGCGAAGTTCTCCTGCCCTTTGTGCCGCGCGCGGATGAAGTCGCGCGCGATCTCCAGGATGGTGAGCGTGGCCAGGCCCAGGAAGTCGAACTTGACGAGGCCAATGGCCTCCACGTCGTCCTTGTCGTACTGGCTCACGGCCGACTCACTGCCGGGCTGCTGGTACAGCGGGCAGAAGTCGGTGAGCTTGCCCGGCGCGATCAGCACCCCACCCGCGTGCATGCCGATGTTACGCGTCATGCCTTCGAGCTGCTGCGCCATCTCGATGATGGTGCGCACGTCCTCCTCCTTGCGCACGCGCTCGTAGAGCATGGGCTCCAGCTCCAGGGCGTAGTTGTTCTTGTCGCCCTCCTTCTTAGGTTCGGGCGGGTAGGCCAGGGTGTAAGTCTGGCCGGGCTTGCCGGGCACGAGCTTCGAGATGCCGTCGCAGAAGGTGTAGCTCATGTCCATCACGCGGCCCACGTCGCGGATGGCGGCCTTGGCGGCCATGGTGCCGAAGGTGGCGATCTGGCTCACGGCGTCCTTGCCGTACTTCTCCTTCACGTAATCGATCACGCGGTCGCGGTTGGCCTGGCAGAAGTCGATGTCGAAGTCGGGCATGGACACCCGCTCGGGGTTCAGGAAGCGCTCGAACAGCAGGTTGTACTGCAGCGGGTCCAGGTCGGTGATCTTGAGCGCGTAGGCCACGAGCGAGCCCGCACCCGAGCCCCGGCCCGGCCCCACGGGGCAGCCGTTGTTCTTGGCCCACTGGATAAAGTCGCCCACGATGAGGAAGTAGCCCGGGAAGCCCATCTTGAGAATGGTGCCGAGCTCGAACTCCAGCCGTTCCTCGTAGCGCAGGCGCTGTCTTTCGCGCTCGGCCTCGTCGGGGAACAGGTGCAGCAGCCGCTCCTTGAGCCCGTCGTAGGAGGCGACCCGGAAGTACTCCTCGATCGCCATGCCGCCCGGCGTGGGAAAGTCCGGCAGCTGCGGCTTGCCCAGCACCAGCGTGAGGTTGCAACGCTTGGCGATCTCCAGCGTGTTGGCGATGGCCGAGGGTACGTCGGCGAACAGCGCCTGCATCTCCGCGCCGCTCTTGAAATACTGCTCCCGGGTGAAGCGGCGCACGCGCCGCGGGTTGGCCAGGATCTCGCCCTCGGCGATGCACACGCGCGCCTCGTGCGCCTCGTAGCCATCGGCCGTGGCGAACTGCACGGGATGCGTGGCCACCACCGGCAGCTGCAGCCGGGCGGCAAGCTGGACGGCCGTGGTGACATGGGCCTCGTCGTCGGCGCGGCCTGCGCGCTGTATCTCGATGTAAAAGCGGTGTGGGAAGATGCCCGCGAGCCGCAAAGCCACGGCCGCGGCGCCGTCGTCGTCGCCCTTCATGAGGGCCTGCCCCACCGGCCCCGCCTGCGCGCCGGCCAGCACGATCAGGCCCTCGTTGAGCTCCGCGAGCCAGTCCCAGGTGCACAGCGGCAGGTTCTTGACGACGTTGCGCGTCCAGGCGCGCGTCAGCAATTCGGACAAGTTGAGGTAGCCCTGGCGGTTCTGCACCAGCAGCACCATGCGCGAGGGCGGCGCGCCCGCATCGCCTTCCAGGCAGACCTCCGCGCCCACGATGGGCTTGACTCCCTTGCCCCGCCCCTCCTTGTAGAACTTGACCGCCCCGAAGAGGTTGTTCAGGTCGGTAACGGCCAGCGCGGGCTGGCCATCCTTGGCAGCGGCCTTGACGGCCTCGTCGATGCGGGTGGTTCCGTCCACGACGGAAAATTCGGTGTGCAGGCGCAGGTGGACAAACATCCCGGCATTGTAGGAATGCGGGATCGGGGTCTGCCCGCTTACATACAATGTCAGGTTGCGGCCTGGGCCGGCCCCGCAGGCCGGGCGGCCGCCAGCAGCCTTCCAATTCTTGCCCGAGAACTTTCGCCATGCCGCGTTTTTCCCCGTCCCTGATCTCCGCATTGCTGGCTGCCGGCCTGCTGGCAGCCTGCGCCAGCAGCCCCGAGGACAAGACCGCCGGCTGGAGCACCGACAAGATCTATGCCGAGGCGCGCGACGAGCTCAACGGCGGTGCCTACGACAAGGCCGTGCCGCTGCTGGAAAAGCTCGAAGGCCGCGCCGCCGGCACGCCGCTGGCCCAGCAGGCCCAGTTGGAAAAGGCATACGCCCAGTACAAGGGCGGCGAGAAGGCCCAGGCCATCGCCACGCTGGACCGCTTCATGAAGCTGCACCCGGCGAGCCCCGCCCTCGACTACGCGCTGTACCTCAAGGGCCTGGTGAACTTCAACGAGAACCTGGGCCTGTTTTCCTGGCTCTCGCGCCAGGATCTTTCCGAGCGCGACCAGAAGGCCGCCAAGGACTCCTTCGAGTCCTTCCGCGAGCTGGTCACGCGCTTTCCCGAGTCGCGCTACACGCCCGACGCGCGCCTGCGCATGACCTACATCGTCAACTCGCTGGCGCAGTACGAGGTGCACGTGGCCCGCTACTACTACCAGCGCGGCGCCTACGTGGCGGCCATCAGCCGCGCGCAAAGCGCCATCACCGACTACAAGGACGTGCCCGCCACCGAGGAGGCGCTGTACATCCTGGTGCGCTCCTACGACGCGCTGGGCATGACGCAGCTGCGCGACGACGCGCAACGCGTGCTGCAGGCCTCCTACCCCAACAGCAGCCTGCTGAGCACCGGCTTCAAGGCCAAGGACAATCCGTGGTGGAAGTTCTGGTGAGCGCGTCCAGCGCCGCCTCGAACTCCTCCTGCGACGCAAGGCGGCGCATCGCGGGCAAGGCCCGCATCAGGCGCTTGCCGTAGCCCTTACCAACGAGGCGCGTGTCGGCCACGACCAGCACGCCGCGGTCGCTCTCGCGCCGTATCAGGCGCCCGGCACCCTGCTTGAGCGCCACGGCGGCGGCCGGCAGGGCAAGTTCGCGAAACGCGCTGCGCCCTTCCCGCGCAAGCCGCTCGCTGCGCGCCCGAACCAGCGGGTCGCCCGGCGAAGGAAAGGGCAGCTTGTCGATCACCAGCAGCTGCAGCGCATCGCCGGGCACGTCGAAGCCCTCCCAGAAGGTAGCCGAGCCCACCAGCACCTGGCCGGCGGGATGGCCGCCTGCATGGGCCTGCGAGCGAAAGCTCTCCATGATCTGCCGTTTGGGTGCCTGGCCCTGCACCAGCACCTCTATGCCGCCACCGGGCAAGAAGCGCTTCTGCAGCACGGCGGCCACCGCCTGCAGCGCCCGCAGGCTGGTGGTCAGCACCAGCGTGTGCCCACCCAGGCGCGCCACGGCATCGCTGACCCAATGCGCCAGCTGCACGCTGTGGGCGGGATCGGTGGGCAGCGGCAATTGCCCAGGCACGTAGAGCGCGGCCTGGCGCGCGTAGTCGAACGGACTGGGCACGCGCAGGATGCGGGCGTCCTGCAGGCCGCAGGCCTCGGTGAACCAGCGCAGGCCGGCATCGTCGCCCAGCGTGGCGGAGGTGAACACCCAGGAGCGGGCATCCGCCGCCTGCGCCGCGCCCCCTTCCTCGTCCCAGGCGCCCTGCGGCGCGGGCGCGCCGTGCCACAGCGCATGCAGGGCCGGCGCCACGTCCAACGGCGACTCCGACATGCGCGGCTGGCCCGCCACCTCCAGCCAGCGCACCCTGCCCCCATCGCCCGCTGCCGAGAAATGCGCCAGGCGCTCCAGCAGCGCAACGGTGCGCTGGTGCAGGTGCTGCAGGTCGGGGGCCAGCCCCGCCAGACCGTCCAGGGCCGCCAGGGCGGCGCGCAGCGCGGCCACCACGGCATGCAGCGCATCCGCCCATTGCGCGGGGTCCACGCCGTCGGGCGCCGGCCCCGCCCAGGGCACGCGGGCTGCCCCATGGTCGCCCGGATCGCCACCGCCGCCAGCGGCCAGCAGGCGCAGCGTGCGCACCGCATGGCGCAGCCCGTCATGCAGGGCCTGCCAATCCGCCAGGCCGCGCGCCCAGCGCAGGCCTGCGGCCCGCAGGTCCTGGCCCAGGTCCAGCAGCTGGCCGGTGCCGAGCTGCGCGCCCAGGAATTGCGCCGCCGTCTCGGCCAGCTGGTGGGCCTCGTCGAAGATCACCACGCCCGCGCTGGGCAGCAGCCGGGCCACGCCCGATTCGCGCACGGCCAGGTCGGCAAAGAAAAGATGGTGGTTGATGACCACCACGTCTGCCGCCAGCGCTTCGCGGCGCGCCTGGTAGACATGGCACTGCTGGAAGCGCGGGCAGTCCGCGCCCAGGCAGTTGTCCCGCGTGGAGGTGACCAGGGCCACGGCGGCCGAGCGCTCGTCCAGATCCGGCAGCTGCGCCAGATCGCCGGTGAGCGTGCCCTGCGCCCACCGCTCGATACGGCCGAGGTCCCGCGCCAGATCGGCATCGCCCGCCCTCTCGTCCTGGCGTGCCAGTTCCAGGCGATGGCGGCACAGATAGCTGGACCGCCCCTTGAGCAGCGCCGGGCGCAGGGGCAGCGCGAGGGCGCGCTGCAGCAGCGGCAGGTCGCGGCCGAAGAGCTGGTCCTGCAGGGCCTTCGTGGCGGTGGAGACCAGCACCCGCCGGCCGCTCAAGAGAGCCGGCACCAGGTACGCGAAGGTCTTGCCCACGCCGGTGCCCGCCTCCACCACCAGCCGCGCGGGGGCGCCGATGGCGCCCGCCACCGCCAGGGCCATGTCCGTCTGGCCCGTGCGGGGGCAAAAATGGGGCAGCACGCGCGCCAGCGGGCCTTCCGGCGCGAAGGCCCGGGCCACCTGGTCATCGAGCTGCATGGGAGGAGACGGGAAGGTGGCGTCTTGAGGGCGTTGGTTCATACTGCGCTGCTTGATCATAATAGGCAGCCGCGTCGCCACCCGGACGCCGCAAAGCGCCTGCCTTCTCCTGCCCACATGACCAAAGCGTTCCGCATCAGTGCCTCCACCGGCATCCACAAGGGTGACCGCACATACCAGCAGGACCAGGTCGCCCTGCTGCCGCACCCCCGCTTCAACGGCTGCGTGCTCGGCGTGGTGGCCGACGGCATGGGCGGGCGCAGCGGCGGGCGCAAGGCCTCCGACCAGGTCATGCTCACGGCGCGCCAGCTTTTCGAGCGCTATTCGCCCGCGACGGACGACGCGGCCGCGCTGCTCAAGCACATCGTCCAGGAGGCGCACATCGTGATCCGCCTCACGGCCATCTCGGCCGAGCAGGAGCCGCACAGCACGATCGCCGCCTTCGTGATCAACCCGCGGGGCGATTGCCACTGGGTGCATGCCGGCGACTCGCGCATCTACCACTTCCAGCACGGGCAGCTGGTCTTTCGCACCAGCGACCACTCCTACGTGCAGGCGCTGGTGGACCGCGGGGAGCTCACCGAGGCCGAGGCCGGCCGCCATCCCCACTCCAATGTCCTGATCGGCTGCCTGGGCGCGGAGAGCGATCCCCCCGTCACGACACACCTGATCCCCCAGCTGCAGCCCGGCGACATGCTGCTGGCCTGCAGCGACGGCGTCTGGCACTACTTCTCGTCGGCCGAGCTGGCGTCGGTGCTGGACTCGCTGGCCCCGCGCGAGGCCAGCGAATTCCTCATCGACAAGGCGCGCGCCCGGTCGCGCGGAGGCGGCGACAACCTGTCGCTGCTGGTGGTGAAGATCGAGGCGCTGGCCGATGAGAAACGGCTGCCGCGCCCGGTGCAGCTCACGCCCCAGGCCTGAGATTCAAGGCGTGGCCTGATTGCCGGGCGGCAGCGGAGCCGGCGGCTTGCGGCCCGAGGCGGCGGCCTCCGCCTTTTCGCGCTCGTGCCGTTCGCGGCGTTCGCGGGCCTGTTGCTGCTTGGCCTCGTAGCGGGCGCGCGATTCGGTGATGCGCTGCTGCTCGGCCTGCTTGCGCCGCTCCAGGTCTGCCGCATGCTCGGCGGCGCGGCGCCGCTGCTGCTCGGCGCGCTGGCGCGCTTCCTGCTCGCGCGCCTGCGCATTGTTGCGCTCGGTGGCGCGCGGAGGGGCGGGCTTCTCGCCAGACTGCAGCTTCTCTTGCTGCTCCTGCCGCCGCTCCTCGATGGAGCGCATGCGCTGATCGGCCTTCTCGCGGCGTTCCTCATCGTTGATCTGCAGCTCTTGCTGGCGCAGCGCATTGTCGGCCGCGCGCGCCTTGGACCGCACCTTGCGCAGGCAATCGTTGACCGCGAACGCCTGGTAGCACGCGGCCTCGTCCTTGCCCAGCTGCGCCTGGACGGCCTGCCGCTCGGCCTGGATCTGCTCGCGCCGGGCCTGCCTTTGCAGCTGTGCCTGGCGCGCGGCCTCCTCCTGCACCGCTGTGGCGGCAGCCGGCTGCGCAGCCTGGGCCGGCACCAGCACGGTGGCGCCCAGCACGATCAGCATCCGGGTGAAGGCAGGCAGGAAATCCGAAGGTCTCATGTCAATCCCGTGTCCACCATGCGCCGTTCAAGCTGCAGGTATTCCTTGGACTGCATCTCGTTGAGGCGCGAGACGGTGCGTGGAAACTCGTGCGCCAGCGGCCCTTCGGTGTAGAGTTCCTCGGGCGGAACGGCGGCCGAGACGATGAGCTTGACGCGCCTATCGTACAGCACGTCCACCAGCCAGGTGAAGCGCCGCGCGGGCGAGGCCAGGTTGACCGGCATGTAGGGCACGCCCGACAGCAGCACGGTGTGGAACTGGGTGGCGATCTCCAGGTAGTCGTTCTGCGAGCGCGGGCCCATGCACAGGTCGCGGAAATCGAACCACACCACGCCACCGGCGCGGCGCAGGGCGCGGATCTCGCGTGCCTCGATGTGCAGCACCGGGTCTTCGTCGTGCACCTCGGCCAGCAGGTCGAAGGTCTCCCGCATCGCGGCGTCGGCCTCGGGGCCCAGCGGGCAGTGGTAGAGCCTGGCATTCTCCAGCGTGCGGCGGCGGTAGTCGGTACCGTTGTCCACGTTGACCACTTCCATGCGCTCGTTGAGCAGCGCGATCGCGGGCAGGATGCGGTCGCGGTGCAGCCCGTCCGGGTACAGCTCGTCGGGCTTGAAGTTGGACGTGGTGACGAAGCCCACGCCGTTGTCGAACAAGGACGCCAGCAGGCGGTGCAGGATCATGGCGTCGGTCACGTCCGCCACGTGGAACTCGTCGAAGCAGATGAGCTTGTAGCGCTTGGCGATGCGCGCGCCCAGGGCATCCAGCGGGTTCTGCTGGCCCTGCAGGCCGGCCAGTTCACGGTGCACCTCGCGCATGAATTCGTGGAAGTGCAGGCGCACCTTGCGCTTCAGGGGCACGGCGTTGAAGAAGCAGTCCATGAGAAAGCTCTTGCCGCGCCCCACCCCGCCGTACATGTAGACGCCCTTGGGTATTTCGGGGTGGTTGATGAGCTTCTTCAGCGCGTTGGAGCGGCGGCTCTTGTACTGGCCCCACTCCTGCGCGCAGCGTTCGAGCGCATCCACGGCGCGCAGCTGCGCCGGGTCGCTCTTGAAACCCTTGGCGGCGAGTTCCGCCTCATAGGCCTGCCTGACGTTCACCGATGTTCCTTGCTTTGAAAACAATAGCTGCCAGCGCTTGACTAGTAAGCGCTGGCAGCCATTTTTACCCCGAACTTCAGAAGTTGAGGGTGCGCTTGTCCACGGCCAGCGCCGCTTCCTTGGTCGCCTCGGACAGCGAGGGGTGGGCGTGGCAGATGCGGGCGATGTCTTCACTGCTGGCCTTGAACTCCATCGCCACAACGGCCTCGGAGATCAGCTCGCTGGCCAGGGGGCCGACGATGTGCACGCCCAGGATCTCGTCCGTCGCGGCATCGGCCAGGAACTTGACGAAGCCCGTGGTGTCGCCCAGCGCGCGTGCGCGGCCGTTGGCCAGGAACGGGAAGCTGCCGGCCTTGTACTTCACGCCGTCCTGCTTGAGCTGCTGCTCGGTGCGGCCGACCCAGGCGATCTCGGGGCTGGTGTAGATGACCCAGGGGATGGTGTTGAAGTTGACGTGCCCGTGCTGGCCGGCGATGCGCTCGGCCACGGCCACGCCCTCCTCCTCGGCCTTGTGCGCGAGCATCGGGCCGCGCACCACGTCGCCCACGGCCCAGACGCCCGGCAGGTTGGTCTTGCAGTCGGCATCGACCACGATGGCGCCGCGCTCGTCGAGCTGCAGGCCCACGGCCTCGGAGTTCAGGCCGGTGGTGTTGGGCACGCGGCCGATGGAGACGATGAGCTTGTCCACGTCCAGCCTCTGCTCTTCGCCCTTGGCGTTGGCGTAGGCGATCGAGACGCCCTTCTTGCCGTTCTTGACCTCGCCGATCTTCACGCCCAGCTCGATCTTCAGGCCCTGCTTGTCGAACGCCTTCTTGGCCTCCTTGGCGACCTGCTCGTCCACGGCGCCCAGGAAGGTCGGCAGGCCTTCGAGGATGGTCACGTCCGCGCCCAGGCGGCGCCACACGCTGCCCATCTCCAGGCCGATCACGCCCGAGCCGATCACGCCCAGCTTCTTCGGAACCGCGCCGATAGCCAGTGCGCCGTCGTTGGACAGCACGTTGACCTCGTCGAACTCCACGCCGGGCAGCGCGCGCGCATTGGAGCCGGTGGCGACGATGACCTGCCTGGCCGTGAGCAGTTCCTCGGCCTTGCCCGCCACCTTGACCTCGTAGCCGCCATCGACGGCGCGCGCGAACGAGCCACGGCCGTGGAAGAAGCTGACCTTGTTCTTCTTGAACAGGTACAGGATGCCGTCGTTGTTCTGCTTCACCACGGCGTCCTTGCGGCCGATCATCGTGGCCACGTCCATGGTCACCTTGCCGGTGCTGATGCCGTGCTCGGCGAAGTGCTTGGTGGCGTGCTCGAAGTGCTCGCTCGACTGCAGCAGCGCCTTGGACGGAATGCAGCCCACGTTGGTGCAGGTGCCGCCGGGCGCGGCGCCGCCTGCGGCGTTCTTCCACTCGTCGATGCAGGCCACGTTCATGCCCAGCTGCGCTGCGCGGATGGCTGCGATGTAGCCGCCGGGGCCGGCGCCGATGACGATGACGTCGAATTGTTTGCTCATGGTTTCTTCAGGAATAGGGGAGAGAAAAAACCCACCGCCGGGCCAGGCCGAGGGTGGGTTGTCGAGAGTTACACCCTGCTGCAGATCACAGGTCGAACAGCAGGCGCGAGGGATCCTCCAGCGCGTCCTTCATGGCCACCAGGCCCAGGACGGCCTCGCGGCCGTCGATGATGCGGTGGTCGTAGGACATGGCCAGGTAGTTCATCGGACGCACCACGACCTGGCCGTTCTCGACCACGGCGCGGTCCTTGGTGGCGTGCACGCCCAGGATGGCCGACTGCGGCGGGTTGATGATGGGGGTGGACATCATCGAGCCGAAGGTGCCGCCGTTGCTGATCGAGAACGTGCCGCCGGTCATCTCCTCGATGCCCAGCTTGCCTTCGCCGGCCTTCTTGCCGAACTCGGCGATCTTCTTCTCGATGTCGGCGAAGCTCATCTGGTCGGCGTTGCGCAGGATGGGCACCACCAGGCCGCGCGGCGAACCGACGGCGATGCCGATGTCGAAGTAGCCGTGGTAGACGATGTCGGTGCCGTCCACGCTGGCGTTGAGCACCGGGTACTTCTTGAGCGCGTGCACCGCAGCCTTGACGAAGAAGGACATGAAGCCGAGCTTCACGCCGTGTTCCTTGGTGAACGCATCCTGGAACTTCTTGCGCAGCTCCATCACCGGGGCCATGTTGACCTCGTTGAAGGTGGTCAGGATGGCGTTGGTGGATTGCGACTGCAGCAGGCGCTCGGCCACGCGGGCGCGCAGGCGGCTCATGGGTACGCGCTGCTCGGGGCGCTCGCCCAGGTCCAGGGCCGATGACGGAGCCGCCACCTGGGGCAGCGCCTTGGCGGGCACGCCGGTGGGGATCACGGCGGCGGTGGACTTGACGCCACCGGCCACGGCCGCCAGGGCGTCGCCCTTGGTGACGCGGCCATCCTTGCCGCTGCCGGCCACCTGAGCGGCCGACAGGTTGTTCTCGGCCAGGATCTTGGCGGCGGCGGGCATGGCCACGTCGCCCTTGCCGCCGCCGGCGGCGGCCGGTGCGGCGGCAGCCGCCGCGGGGGCCGCTGCGGCAGGCGCTGCAGCGGCGGGCGCGGCGGCGCCGGCCTTGCCCTCGGTGTCGATCCTGGCGATGGGCTGGTCGGACACGACCGTGCCGCCATCACCCACCAGCAGCTCGGCCAGCACGCCGGCGGACGGGGCCGGCACTTCCAGCACCACCTTGTCGGTCTCGATCTCGATCAGGATCTCGTCCTGGGCGACGGCCTCGCCGGGCTTCTTCTTCCACTGCAGCAGCGTGGCCTCGGCCACGGACTCGGACAGCTGGGGAACCTTGACTTCTACGATTGCCATGTTGGTGTTCTTTCCAAAAAGTGTTTTGTTCTGAATGAGTGGGTTGGTGGCCTTACTTGGTCAGGACAAAACCCTTGAGCTTGGCGAAGGCGGCCTCGACCAGGGCCTTCTGCTGGTCCTGGTGCAGGTGTGCGTAGCCCACGGCGGGCGATGCCGAGGCGGCGCGGCCGGCGTAGCCGAGCTTCTGGCCCTCGTGCATGTTCTCGTGGATGTTGTGCTGGATGAAGAACCAGGCGCCCTGGTTCTGCGGCTCGTCCTGGCACCACACGATGTCGGTCGCGTTGGGGTACTTCTTGAGCTCGGCGGCGAAGGCCTTGTGCGGGAAGGGATAGAGCTGCTCGATGCGGATGATGGCCACGTCGCTGCGCTCGGCCTCGGCGCGCTTCTTCACCAGGTCGTAGTACACCTTGCCCGAGCAGGCGATGACGCGCTTGACCTTGGCCGCGTTCTTGGCGATGGCCTCGTCGCGCTCGCCCAGCACGGTCTGGAAGCCACCCTTGGTGAACTCGGACAGCGGCGAGGTCGCGTCCTTGTTGCGCAGCAGCGACTTGGGCGTCATGATGACCAGGGGCTTCCTCAGGTTGCGCACCATCTGGCGGCGCAGCACGTGGAAGATCTGGCTGGCCGTGGTGGGCTGCACGATCTGCATGTTGGCATCGGCCGCCAGCTGCATGAAGCGCTCCAGGCGCGCCGAGCTGTGCTCGGGGCCCTGGCCCTCGTAGCCGTGCGGCAGCATCAGCGTGATGCCGTTGACGCGGCCCCACTTGACCTCGCCCGAGGCGATGAACTGGTCGATCACCACCTGCGCGCCGTTGGCGAAGTCGCCGAACTGCGCTTCCCAGACCACCAGGGTGTTGGGGTCGTTGGAGGCATAGCCGTATTCGAACGCCAGCACCGCCTCTTCGGACAGGATGGAGTCGATGACGACGAAGGGCGCCTGGTTCTCGGCCACGTTCTGCAGCGGCACGTAGGTGCCCTCGTCCCACTTCTCGCGCTTCTGGTCGTGGATGACGGCATGGCGGTGCGTGAAGGTGCCGCGGCCGCTGTCCTCGCCCGACAGGCGCACGGGGTAGCCGCTGGCAACGAGCGAGGCGAAGGCCATGTGCTCGCCCATGCCCCAGTCCACGTTGATCTCGCCGCGGCCCATGGCAGCGCGGTCGTCGTAGACCTTCTTCACCAGCATGTGCGGCGTGACGCTCTCGGGGATGGTGGTGATGCGCTCGGCCAGGCGCTTCCACTCGGTCAGCGGGATGGCGGTGTCTGCGGCGTCCGTCCAGGTCTTGCCCAGGAACGGGCTCCAGTCCACGGCGTACTTGCTCTTGAAGTTGGTCAGCACCGGGTCGATGGTGTGCTTGCCTTCGTCCATGGCGGCGCGGTAGGCCTTGACCATGTCGTCGCCCAGCGTCTCGCCCAGGCCCTGCGTGGCCAGCTTGTCGGCGTAGAGCTTGCGCGTGCCGGGGTGCTGGGCGATCTTCTTGTACATCAGCGGCTGGGTGAGCATGGGGGTGTCTTGCTCGTTGTGGCCCAGCTTGCGGTAGCAGATGATGTCCACCACCACGTCCCTGGAGAACTCCATGCGGAACTCCAGCGCCAGCTGCATGGCCAGACACACGGACTCGGGGTCGTCGCCGTTCACGTGCAGCACGGGCGACTCGATCATCTTCACGATGTCGGTGCAGTACAGCGTGGAGCGCAGGTCGCGCGGGTCGGACGTGGTGAAGCCGATCTGGTTGTTGATGATGATGTGCACCGTGCCGCCCGTGGTGTAGCCACGGGTCTCAGACAGCGCCAGCGTTTCCTGGTTCACGCCCTGGCCCGCGAAGGCGGCGTCGCCGTGCACCAGCACGGGCAGCACCTGCTTGCCCTTGGGGTCGGCGCGGCGGTCCATGCGCGAGCGCACCGAGCCCTCGACCACGGGGTTGACGATTTCCAGGTGCGAGGGGTTGAACGCCAGGCTCAGGTGCACCGGGCCGCCGGGGGTGGACACGTCGGAGGAGAAGCCCTGGTGGTACTTCACGTCGCCCGCGGGCAGGTCTTCGGGCGCGGTGTGGTCGAACTCGGCGAACAGGTCCTTGGGCATCTTGCCCAGAGTGTTGACCAGCACGTTCAGGCGGCCGCGGTGGGCCATGCCGATCACCACTTCCTGCACACCCTTGGCGCCGGCGGACTGGATCAGCTCGTCCATGGCGGCGATGAAGCTCTCGCCGCCCTCGAGCGAGAAGCGCTTCTGGCCGACGTACTTGGTGTGCAGGTAGCGCTCCAGGCCCTCGGCGGCCGTCAGGCGATCGAGGATGCGCTTCTTCTTGGCCGCATCGAAGGCTGGCTTGCTGCGGGTGCTCTCGAGCTTCTGCTGCCACCAGCGCTTTTGCGCCTGGTCGGTAGCGTACATGTATTCCGCGCCCACGGTGCCGCAGTACGTTTCGCGCAGCGCGTTGAGCAGCTCGCGCAGGGGCATGCTGTCCTTGCCGAAGAAGGTGTTGCTGGTGTCGAACACCGTTTCCTGGTCGGCATCGGCAAAGCCGTAGAACGAGGGCTCGAGCTCGGGAATGGCGGGCCGCTCGGCGCGCTTCAGGGGATCGAGGTCCGCCCAGCGCGCGCCGACGTTGCGGTAGGCGGCGATGAGCTGCTGCACGGCCGTGCGCTTGCGGCCCATCTCGGCGTCGGTGCTGGCAACGACCACCCGGGTGCCGCCGGCCTTGGCGCGCTCTGCGAAGGCGTTGATGACCGGAAGATGAGGAACGTCCTTGGCATTGCTGCCGTCTACCGCGGGCACATGTTGCAGTGCGTCAAAGTATTCGCGCCAGGAATCGGGCACGCTGCCGGGGTTGGCGAGATAGTTCTCATACATCTCCTCGACGTAGGGGGCGTTGCCGCCGAAGAGATAGGTGTTGCCTTGGTAGGCTTGGTAGACGGATGTGGGCTCGCTCATATTCCGCTGACCTCCGCTTCCCTGAAGGAAGCATTAGCTGGTTGACAAACCTTCCGCGTCACGGCTGAACCGGTTGGCGGATGCGACTGTGGCAGGGGAAGGACCTCGTTTGCGGGCGCTATTGTGCCATCGAACACGGGCGGGCGCGCCGCACGGCGCCGGGCGGCTTGGCTTACAGTTGGCCGTTGTCCACTTCCTGCCGCCCATGCACCCGCTCCTGCTCCAGAACCGCACCCTGCTGCTGCTGCTCGCCGCCGTGACCCTGGCCTTCGGCGCCATTCTCTGGCCGCTCAACGGCGCCATCTTCTGGGGCGTGGTGCTGGCCATCCTGTTCACGCCGCTGCACCGCCGGCTGCTGCGGCGCATGCCGCGCCGGCGCAACCTGGCCGCGTTCATCACGCTGTGCATCTGCCTGGTGATCGTGATCCTGCCCATGGTGTTCATCGGCATCTCCCTGGTGCAGGAAGCCAGCGTGGCCTACGAGCGCGCTCGCTCGGGGCAGCTGAACTACGGCGCCTACCTGCAGCAGGTGCTGGCCGCCCTGCCCGCCTGGGTCCTGGAGCTGCTCGACCGCTTCCACCTCACCTCCATGGCCGAGCTGCAGGCGCGCCTGACGGCCGTGGGCGCCCAGGCCAGCCAGTTCCTGGCCACCAAGGCGCTGGACGTGGGGCAGAACACGCTGCAGTTCATCGTGAGCTTCGGCGTCATGCTGTACCTGCTGTTCTTCCTGCTGCGGGACGGCCCGCGGCTGGCGGCGCGTATCCGCCAGGCCATTCCGCTGGATACGGAGCACAAGAATCAGCTGGCCCGCAAGTTCACCACCGTGATCCGCGCCACCGTCAAGGGCAACATCGTGGTGGCGGCGGCGCAGGGGGCGCTGGGCGGGCTCATCTTCTGGATCCTGGGCATCCAGGGGCCGGTGATGTGGGGCGTGCTCATGGCCTTCCTGTCGCTGCTGCCGGCCGTGGGCGCCAGCCTGATCTGGGGGCCCGTGGCCATCTACTTCCTGGCCACGGGATCCACCGGCCAGGCCGCGATCCTGACCGCCTACGGCGTCGGCGTCATCGGCCTGGTGGACAACCTGCTGCGCCCGCTGCTCGTGGGCAAGGACACCAAGATGCCCGACTACGTGGTGCTGATCTCCACGCTGGGCGGCATGGCGCTGTTCGGGCTGACCGGCTTCGTGATCGGCCCCGTCATCGCGGCGCTGTTCATGGCCACCTGGGACCTGTTCGCGCCGGTCGACGATGGGCAAAGCTCCTGAAAATATAGCTGCATGCGCTTACCCACAGGGCGCAACAGGCCAATAGCGCCCCAAACCACCCGCGCGCTCACTCGGGCTCGATGCCCGCGGCCTTGATCACCCTGCCCCACTTCTGGGTCTCGGCGGCCTGGAACCTGGCCAGTTCCTCGGGCGTGGTGGTCCAGGCCTCGGAGCCCGCGGTGTCGAAGAACGACCTCGCGGCCTCGCTCCTGGTGGCGTGGGCCAGCAGCTCGTTGAGGCGCGCCACCACGGGCGCGGGCGTGCCAGCGGGCACGTAGGCGGCAAACCAGTAGCCCATGTCGTAGCCCTTCACGCCGGCCTCGGCGATGGTGGGCACGTCGGGCAGCTGCGCGCCGCGCTTTTGCGTGGAGTAGCCCAGCGCGCGCAGCTTGCCCGCCTTGATCTGCGGCACGCCGGTGGACGTGTCGGTGATCATCATGTCGATCTGCCCGCCCAGCAGGTCGGTGATGGC
The DNA here is from genome assembly GCF_000204645.1 of Alicycliphilus denitrificans K601. Taxonomy (NCBI): domain Bacteria; kingdom Pseudomonadati; phylum Pseudomonadota; class Betaproteobacteria; order Burkholderiales; family Comamonadaceae; genus Alicycliphilus; species Alicycliphilus denitrificans. The sequence goes on from NC_015422.1 coordinate 3,167,203, forward strand.
CAGCGGGTTGCTCTTGTAGGGCACGTGCAGGATGTCCACGCCCGCGAGCTGCTTGAGCATCTCGCCGGCCATGCGGCTCGACGAGCTGCCGCTGCCGAAGCTGAGCTTGCCGGGGTTCTTCTTCGCGGCAGCGAGCAGCTCGGCCACGCTCTTGTAGGGCGCGCTGGCGTTCACCACCAGCACCTGCCCGCCCTTGCCCAGGCCGGTGACCGGGGTAAAGTCCTTCACCGGATCGTAGGGCAGCTTCTTGTACAGGTGCTCGTTGGCCGCGTGCGTGGTGTTGGTGGTGATGAGCACGGTGTAGCCGTCGGGCGCGGCCTTGGCCACGGCCTGCGCGGCGATCATGCCGCTGGCGCCGGCCTTGTTGTCCACCACCACGGGCTGCCTGGTGTCGGTGCTGACGGACTGGCCCAGGGCGCGCGCGAGCTGGTCGGTGGCGCTGCCCGCCGCGAACGGCACGACGAAGGTGATGGCCTTGGCCGGATACCGGGCCTGCGCGCCAGCCGTGCCGGCCAGAGCCAGTGCGAGCGCGGCTGCGGCCGTGGCCAGTGCGCGGCGGCGATGCGTGGATGGATTCATGTCGTCTCCTGTGTTGCCATGTTGAAAAAGGGAAAAGGGGCGGCTCCGCGTCACCGGGGGCCTGCCAAGTGCCGCGCCAGCGCCGCCGGCACCCGAACGGGCAGGTCCAGCAGCAGGAAGGACAGCGCCTTGCCGTGGCTGTCGAGGTTGAGCGCGTCGTTCACGCCGCCGTCGAGCACGCCGTCGAGCACGAAGTTCATCGCGTGCAGCTGCGGCAGCAGATGGCGCGCGACGCGGCTGGGCCGGCGCAGCGCGAACTGGCGCGCGACGGCCTGCTCGGTGACCTGCTCCACGAGCAGGTTCCAGAGCGCGGGATGCCAGGCGATCACGCTGATGTTGGAGCGGTTGCCCTTGTCGCCCGTGCGGCCGTGCGCCAGGCGGTACAGGGGAACGGTCAAGTCGGTATCGGTCATGGTCGATGGGCCTTTCAGTCCAGCAGCGTGAAGCCCGTTTCCACCGCCGCGCGCGGCACCAGGCACGACACCGTGCCCAGGCGCGGGCGCATGGCGGTGCGCACGCCGCCGCCGCCGGCCGGGCCGCAGCAGTACAGCGCCGTCACCTCGCGCACCAGGCGCTGGGCGCTGGCGTGGTCCTGGTGCTGCAGCGCCACGCGCAGGCGCACGTCCTGCGCGTCCTGCCCTGCATGGGCCTGCAGCCAGCGCCCGGCGTCGTCGGCAAAGACACTGGCCACGCCGATCAGGTCGACGCGTAGCGGCGCCACGCCCGCCAGGCGCTCGCGCAGCACCTCGCCGCCCAAGCGCGCGCGCGCCTCGGCACGCGCGCCGGCATAGGAGATCTCGCCCTCGGCGAACCAGCCGGACTCGAAGCACACGTTCACCTTGAGCGAGGGCGGCCGCGCATGGCCGCGCACGCCCTCCAGGCGCACGCGGTCGGCGCCAGCCTGGGCGACGCGGGCCTGCGTGATGTCGGCCACCACGTCGGGCGTGAGGTAGGCGGCGGGGTCGTGCAGCTCGTACAGCAGTTGCTCCTTGACAGTGCGCTCGTCCACGCGCCCGCCCGTTCCCCCGGGCTTGGTGATGGTGCAGTGGCCGTCGGCGTCGATCTCGGCGATGGGGTAGCCCAGGCGCGCCATGCCCGGCACGTCCTTGTAGCCCGGGTCAGCGAAGTAGCCGCCAGTGACCTGCGCGCCGCATTCGAGCAGGTGGCCGGCCATGGTGGCGCGCGCGAGGCGGTCCCAGTCATCCATGGCCCAGCCGTAGTGCGCCAGCGCCGGGCCCAGCACCAGCGACGGGTCGGCCACGCGGCCGCAGACGACGATGTCGGCGCCCGCGCGCAGCGCATCGGCGATCGGTTCGGCGCCGATGTAGGCATTGGCGCTCACGACAGGCTGCGCGGGCATGTCCTGCCCCAGGGCCTGGGCCAGCAGGGCGCGGTGCTGCGGCCCGCTCAGGTCGTCGCCGTGCACCACGGCCACGCGCGGGCGGCGCGCGCCCAGCTCGGCCGCCAGCTGCAGGATGCGCAGCGCGGCTCCCTGCGGGTTGGCCGCGCCGAAGTTGCTCACGATGCGCACGCCATGGCGCAGGCACTGCGCGAGCACGGGGCGCAGCAGCTCGTCGAGCAGCGGCTCGTAGCCCGCCCCGGGGTCGGCGCGGCGCGCCAGCTGGGCCAGCGCCAGCGTGCGCTCGGCCAGGGTCTCGAAGATCAGCACGGCGGGGCGGCCGCTGTCCACGAGCGCCTGCACCACGGGCGCGGCGGCGTCGGTGCGGTCGCCCGAGAAGCCGGCCGCGCAGCCTATGAGCAGGGATGAAGGGTTCGCCATCGCGTGTCCTCGGGTTGTCTCTGCGGCGCACTGTAGGCGCGTTGGGTTAATCTGTGAAATAGATTGTCACGATCAATTCATCGAAAAAACGAATGAATATCTCCTCGCGCCAGATCGACGCTTTCCTCGCCCTGGCCGCGCAGCGCAGCTTCACGCGCGCGGCCGCGCAGTGCCACCTGTCGCAGCCGGCGTTCAGCGCACTCATCCGCGCGCTGGAGGACGGCCTGGGCCTGCGCCTGTTCGACCGCAGCACGCGCCATGTGGGCCTGACGGCCGAGGGCGAGAACTTCCACGCATCCGCCCTGCGCATCCGCGCCGAGGTGGATGCAGCGCTGGCCGCCATGCGCGACGCGGCCACGTTGCGGCGCGGGCGCGTAGCCATCGCGCTGCTGCCGTCGCTGGCCGCGGGGTGGCTGCCGGGCGTGCTGGCGGGCTTTCACGCCCGGCACCCGGGCGTGGAGCTGGACATTGCCGACGTGCTGTCCGAGCCCTGCATCGAGCGCGTGGCGACGGGCCGGGCCGACTTCGCGCTGGCCGCCATCCGCGCCGACACGCCCGAACTGCAGGCCGAGCCGTTCTGCCGCGACGGCTTCCACCTGGTGTGCCGCACGGACCACCCGCTGGCCGCGCGGCCCCTGCCCGGCGGCGCACCCGCATCGCTGCGCGCGCTGGCCCAATGGCCCTTCATCCACCTGGCGCGGCACAGCAGCGTGCGCCAGTACCTGGAGGCGGCCTTCCACCCCCAGGCCATGCGCACCGTGATGGAGGTCGAGCAGCTCGCCACCGTGACCGGCATGGTGCGCGCGGGGCTGGGCATCAGCGTGGTGCCGACCTTCACGCTGTTCCACTTCCAGCACCCCGACCTGGCCACGCGGCCGCTGACGCTGCCCGGGCTCACGCGGCAGATCTACCTGGTGCGCCGGCGCGACCGCAACCTGTCCGCGGCGGCCCAGGCGCTGCACGCGCATGTGCTGCGCGAACGCCCACGCAGCGATTGATCACCAAAAACGATAGCTGCCTACGCCCTGTAGGCAATGGTTCGGCACGGATTAACCATAATGCGCTTGCACGGTACGGCTTTCGGCTGGCACGGGCGCGACCGCAGTGCCACACTGCACTCCAAGGAGGACACCGCATGACCACCCAGAACACCGTGTATGCCTGCATCGACGGGCTGGCCACCACGCACGCCGTGGTGGATGGCGCCGCCTGGGCCGCGCAGCGGCTGGGCGCCCCCCTGGCACTGCTGCACGTGCTGCAGCAGCCCGAGCCGCTGCCGCCCGTGGGCGACTACAGCGGCGTGATAGGCATGGGCGCGCAGGACCTGCTGCTCGAACGCCTCAACACCCTGGACGAGGAGCGCACCCGGCTGGCGCGCGAGGCCGCGCGGCGCATGATGGAGCAAGCGCGCCTGCGCGTGCCCGAGAGCGCCGCCGGCGCGCTGCAGATACTGCTGCGCCAGGGCGACCTGACCGACGCGCTGCTGGAATGCGAGCCCAGCGCACGCCTGTTCGTGCTCGGCAGCAACCGCCAGGCCACCAGTCCGCGCAAGCTGCGGCTGGACCACCGGGTGGAGAGCGTGGTGCGCCAGGTGCGCCAGCCGGTGCTGGTCATGACCCGGCCGGACTTCAGCGCCCCCGGCAGCTTTGTCGTGGCCTACGACGGCAGCGCCACCGCCCACCACGCGATAGAAGCCGTGGCGCGCAGCCCGCTGCTGCGCGGCATGCCGGGCCTGCTGGCCATGGCGAGCGAGGCCACGCCCCAGGCGCAGAAACACCTGGACGAAGCGCAGGCGCTGCTGGGCCAGGCCGGCTTCGAGGTGGGCACGCAGTTCGTGGCCGGCCCTCCCGAAGAGGCGATCCCGGCGCTGATGGAAAAGCGCGGCGACGCACTGCTCGTGCTGGGCGCCTACGGCCACTCGCGCATACGCCAGCTCATCGTGGGCAGCACCACCACGGCGCTGCTGCGCCTGTGCAGCGTGCCCATGCTGGTACTGCGCTGAACGCGCCACGCGGCGCCGTTCACAACGGCCGCGCCGCCTCCACCAGCCGCTGCGTGTACGGGTGGCGCGGCGCATCCAGCACCTGCCGCACGCTGCCGCTTTCCACCACCTCGCCGTCCTTCATCACGAGGACCTCGTGCGCCATGGCGCGCACCACCGCCACGTCGTGCGTGATGAGCAGGTACGACAGCGCGCGCTCCTTCTGCAGGCGCTGCAGCAGGCCCAGCACCTGCTGCTGGATGGTCACGTCCAGCGCGCTCGTGGGCTCGTCCAGCACCAGCAGCTGCGGCTGCAGGATCAGGGCGCGCGCGATGGCCAGGCGCTGGCGCTGGCCGCCCGAGAACTCATGCGGATAGCGCGAGAGCAACCCGGGGAACTGCGCCTCGGTGAGCCCCACCTCGGCCAGCATGGCGGCCACGCGGGAGCGGCGCTCGGGGACGGGAAGCCGGGGTTCATGCACGTGCAGGCCCTCGCCCACGATTTCCTCCACGGTCATACGCGGCGACAGCGACGAGAACGGGTCCTGGAACACCACCTGCACCTGCCGGCGCAGCAGCTGGTTGTGCGTGCTGTTGTGTTGCGCGGGCTGCTGCCAGGACTGGCCCGCCACCTGCAGTTCGCCGCGCGCGGGCAGCAGGCCCAGCAGGGCCTGGGCCAGGGTGGACTTGCCCGAGCCCGACTCGCCCACCACGCCCAGGGTGCGCGCGTGCTGGATGCGAAAGCCCACGCCCTTCACGGCCACGAACTCGCCCTTGGAAAACCAGCCGCGAAAGCCCGGCAGGGGCACGGGATAGGCCACGCTCAAGGCCCCGGCCTGCGCCGCGGGCACGGCGCCTTCGGCCGGCGCGCCCTCGGCCACGTCGCGCCGCGGCGTGCTGCCGATCAGGCGGCGCGTGTAGTCATGGCGCGGCGCGCCGAACACCTGGGCCACCGTGCCCTGCTCCACCAGCGCGCCCTGCTCCATCACCGCCACGCGGTCGGCGAAGCGGCGCACCAGGTTCAGGTCGTGCGTGATGAGCAGCACGGCCATGCCAGTCTGGCGCTGCAGGTCGGACAGCAGATCCAGGATCTGGCCGCGCAGCGTCACGTCCAGCGCCGTGGTGGGCTCGTCGGCCAGCAGCAGCCGGGGGCGGCTGGCCAGCGCCATGGCGATCATGGCGCGCTGGCGCTGCCCGCCCGAGAGCTGGTGCGGGAAGCTCCCGGCGCGCCGCGCGGGCTCGGGAATGCCCGTGCTAGCTAGCAATTCGATAGCTGCTTGCGCGCTCTGTGCTTGCGTCAGGGCCTGTTTCAGCATCAAGACCTCGGCCACCTGCTCGCCCACGGGCATGAGCGGGTTGAGCGCCGTCATGGGCTCCTGGAACACCATGGCGATGTCGCCGCCGCGCACGCCGCGCAGCTCGCGCTCGGGTAGCTGCAGCAGGTCGCGCCCCTGCATCAGCGCGCGGCCTTCGAGCTGCGCGTCGCCCGCCAGGCGCAGCAGCGCCAGCGCCGTCACCGTCTTGCCCGAGCCCGATTCGCCCACCAGCGCGAGCTTTTCGCCGGGGGCGATGTTGAAGCTCACGCCATGCACCACTTCCTTGGCGCCGAAGCGCACGCGCAGGTCCTGCACCTGCAGCAGCGGCGGTGTCTGGGGGTTCATCGGAGCGGTGGCGCGCATGTCAGTTCTTCCGTGGATCGAGCGCGTCGCGCAGCGCGTCGCCCATGAAGGTCAGCAGCAGCAGCGTGCTGACGAGCACGGCGAAGGTGAAGATGGAGATCCACCAGGCGTCGATGTTGTTCTTGCCCTGCGAGAGCAGCTCGCCCAGGCTGGGCGTGCCCGGCGGCACGCCCAGGCCCAGGAAGTCGAGCGAGGTGAGCGCCAGGATGGCCGCGCCCATGCGGAACGGCAGGAAGGTGACCACCGGCGTCATGCTGTTGGGCAGGATGTGGCGCCAGATGATCTGGCCGCTCTTCACGCCCAGCGCGCGCGCGGCCTTCACGTAGTCGAGCTGGCGGTTGCGCAGGAATTCGGCGCGCACGTAGTCCGACAGCCCCATCCAGCCGAAGAGCGACAGCAGCACCAGCAGCAGCGCGATGCTGGGCGCGAACACGGCGCTGAAGATGATGAGCAGGTACAGCTCGGGCATGGAGCCCCAGATCTCTATGAAGCGCTGGAAGGCCAGGTCGGTCTTGCCGCCGAAGAAGCCCTGCACGGCCCCTGCCGCCACGCCGAGCAGCACGCCCACCACGGTGAGGGCGATGCCGAACAGCACGCTGACGCGAAAGCCGTAGATCAGCTGCGCGAGCAGGTCGCGCCCGCGGTCGTCGGTGCCCAGCCAGTTCTCGCGCGAGGGGCCCGAGGGGTTGGGCTCCTTGGCGAAGTAGTTCAGGGTCTGCGGCCCATAGGGGTTGAGCGTGTACAGCGCCCAGTTGCCGCCCTCGCTCAGCCGCTGGCGCACGAAGGGGTCGAGGTAGTCGGTGGGCGTCTGGAAGTCGCCGCCGAAGGTGGTCTCGGGGTAGTCCTTGAGCATGGGGAAGTAGGTCTGCCCCTCGTAGCGCACGATGAGCGGCCGGTCGTTGCTGACCAGCTCGGCCCCCAGGCTGATGACGACCAGGGTGCAGAACACCACCAGGCTCCAGAAGCCCAGGCGGTTGCGCTTGAAACGCAGCCAGGCGCGGCGCGCGGGCGACAGGGAAACCGAATCAGTCGAACTTGACACGCGGGTCCACCCAGACATAGCAAAGGTCGCTGACGAGCTTGGTGACAAGCCCGATCAGCGTGAACAGGTACAGCGTGCCCAGCACCACGGGGAAGTCGCGCCGGATCACGCTCTCGTAGCTCAGCAGGCCCAGGCCGTCGAGCGAGAACAGCGTCTCGATGAGCAGCGAGCCCGCGAAGAACGCGCCGATGAAGGCCGACGGAAAGCCCGTGATGATGGGGATCAGCGCGTTGCGGAACACATGCCTGTAGAGCACCTGCCGCTCACCCAGCCCCTTGGCGCGCGCCGTGAGCACGTATTGCTTGCGGATCTCTTCGAGGAACGCGTTCTTGGTCAGCATGGCCGTCACCGCGAAGCTGCCCGCCACCATGGCCGTGACGGGCAGCGTGATGTGCCAGAGGTAGTCCGTCACCTTGGCCCACAGGCCCAGCTCCTCCCAGTTGGCCGACGTCAGCCCGCGCAGCGGGAACCACTGCAGCTGCCCGCCGAACACCACCAGCAGCGCCACGCCCAGCACGAAGCCGGGAATGGCATAACCCACGAGGATGATGAGCGTGGTGACGAGGTCGAAGCGCGAGCCCGCGCGCACCGCCTTGGCCACGCCCAGCGGCACGGCCACCAGGTAGCTGATGAAGAAGGTCCACAGCCCCAGGCTGATGGAGACGGGCAGCTTCTCCTTGACCAGCTGCCACACGTCCTTGTTCTGGAAGAAGCTGCGCCCCAGGTCGAAGCGCGCGAACTGGCCCAGCATCTGCACGAAGCGCTCGTGCGCGGGCTTGTCGAAGCCGTAGAGCGCCTTGATCTGCGCGAGGCGCTTGGGGTCCACGCCCTGCGCGCCGCGGTAGGCCATGCCGCCGCCCTCGCCGCCGCCACCCATGCCGGCCACGCCGGCCTTGGCCTCGGCCAGGTACTGCTCCACCGGGCCGCCGGGCACGAACTGGATCACCACGAAGGTCAGCAGCAGCACGCCCAGCAGCGTGGGCAGCATGAGCAGGATGCGCTTGAGGATGTAGGCGAACATGGCGGCCGATTATGGGTTTAGATCCAGCGCCGCACCCGCTGCAGGTAGCGCTGGTACGGCTCCCCGAACAGAGCGCGCAGCGCCCGCTCCTCCGGCAGGATCTGGAAGCGCGTGATGTAGGCCACGAACACCGCCAGCGCCAGCAGCGACAGCGGGCTGCCCAGGTACGCGCACCACGCCAGCAGTTGCACGGCCATGCCCAGGTACATGGGGTTGCGCGTGAAACGGTACGGCCCGGACTGCACCACGGTGCTGGCGCGCCCGGGCGCCAGCGGGTTGGGCGTGGTGCCGTGCCGGCGGAACGTCCACAGCCCCCACAGCTCCAGGGCCAGCCCCGCGGACGCCAGCACGGCCACCAGCGCCAGCCGCCCCGGCATCTGCAGCGCAAGGGCGGGCGCGGCGCGGGCCAGCCACCATGCCAGGCCGGCGCAGGCCAGGCCAATGACCGGCGGGGGAATCTTGTGTTCCAGGTTGAACATTTAAGTAAAAACAGTGCGAAAGCCTTGCCAGTAAAGCGCTACCAGCTATGGTTTTTGCGCCCACCAGGTATCTACCACCCACATCTCGCCCGGCGAGTACGGCGGCACCACCTGCGGGCGCGCCAGGCGCCAGGCGTTATAGACCATGCGGTGCGTGGGCGCCGACCATTGGGGTATCAGGTAATGCTCGTGGGCGATGATGCGGTCCAGCGCGTGGCAGGCGGGCAGCACCTGATCGAGCGTCCTGGCCGACACCATGGCGCGGATCGCGGCGTCCACGGCCGGGTTCTTCACGCCGGGGAAGTTGCCCGAATCCTCCTGGTCCGCCGCCTGGCTGCCGAACAGGTCGGCAAATTCCTGGCCCGGGTTGTTCGTGCCCTGGTAGGCGATGGTGGTGATGTCGAAGTCGAACTTCTGCAGCCGCTGCTGGTACAACGCAAAGTCCACCGAGCGGAACCTGAGCGTGATGCCCAGCTTGGCCAGGTTGCGCTGCCAGGACGAGAGCGTGCGCACGCCGCCCTCGCTGCTGTCCATGTACTCCAGCACGAAGGGCTCGCCCCGGGCGTTGCGCAAGGCGCCGTCCTTGACTTCCCAGCCCGCATCGCGCAAAAGCGCCTGGGCGCGGCGCAGATGCGTGCGCAGGGCCATGGCGTCCGCGGTCACGGGCGGCTCGAACATGGGGCCGAACACCTCGGGCGGCAGCTCCTTGCGCCAGGGCTTCAGCAGGGCCAGCTCCGCGGGCGTGGGGTTGCCGTGCGTCTCGCACATGGTGTTGCCGAAGATGCCGTGCACGCGCTGGTAGGCGCCGTAGAACAGCTGGCGGCTCATCCACTCGAAGTCGAACGCCAGGCCCAGCGCCTCGCGCACGCGCCGGTCCGCCAGCAGCGGGCGGCGGGTGTTGAGCACATAGCTCTGGAAGCCCGTGGGCAGCTTGTTCGGGAACTCGGCCTTGACCAGCTCGCCCGTGTCGAACTTCTTGCCGTTCACGCGCCGCGCCCAGTCGCCGGCGCTGAAGAAACGCATCAGGTCGAACTCGCCGGCCTTCAGCGCCTCCAGGCGCGCCGTGTTGTCCTTGTAGATCTTGATCAGCACGCGGTCGAAATTGGCCGTGCCGCGGCGCACGGGCAGGTCGCGCGCCCAGTACTGCGGGTCGCGCACGTAGGTGATGTCCTTGCCGAAGTTCACCGGGCCGATGCGGTACGGCCCGCTGCCGATGGGAATGTCCATCACCACCTGGTCGAAGGGCTTGGGCTTGCCATCCTCGCCCAGGCCCCAGTCGCGGCTGAACACGGGCAGGCCGCCCACGGTGAGCGGCAGCTCGCGGTTGGGCTTGTGGAAGCGGTAGCGCACCGTGCGGTCATCGAGCACGTCCACGCCGGCCACCTCGATGAGCATGGTCTTGTACGCGGGCGAGGTGTACGGGCCCACCAGCGTGTCGAAGCTGTGCTTGACGTCCATGGCAAGCACCGGCTTGCCGTTGTGAAAGCGCGCCTCGGGCCGCAGGCGGAAGGTGGCCGACAGGCCATCCGGCGCCACCGCCACGTCCTCGGCCAGCAGGCCGTAGCCCGTGGCGGTCTCGGCCAGCGAGCCGGAAAGCAGCGTGTCGAACATCAGCGCCGACAGGTAGGCCGGCGCGTTGCCGCGGATGGTGAAGGGGTTGTACTTGTCGAACGTGGAGGCGCGCAGGTTGCTCACCAGGCGCAGCTCGCCCCCCTTGGGCGCGCCGGGGTTCACGTAGGGCAGGTGGTCGAAGCCAGCCGGCAGCGCCGGTTCGCCCCACATGGCATAGGCATGCGCAGCACGCGCGGGCGAGCCGGAGTACAGGGCCAGGCACAGGAGGGACAGTGAACAGATCAGCCGATACCGCATGCGACAATTCTGCATTACACACACCGCATCCTCAGGAGAACAACAATGGGTTTCCTCGCCGGCAAGAAACTGCTCATCACGGGCGTGCTGTCCAACCGCTCCATCGCCTACGGCATCGCCCGCGCCTGCCACCAGCAGGGGGCCGAGCTGGCCTTCAGCTACGTGGGCGAGCGCTTCAAGGACCGCATCAGCGAGTTCGCCGCCGAATTCGGCTCCAAGCTCGTCTTCGACTGCGACGTGGCCGACGACGCGCAGATCGAGAAGATGTTCGAGGACCTGGGCGCCGCCTGGGGCAAATTCGACGGCTTCGTGCACAGCATCGGCTTCGCGCCGCGCGAGGCCATCGCGGGCAACTTCCTCGAAGGCCTCTCGCGCGAGGGCTTCCGCATCGCGCACGACATCAGCGCCTACAGCTTCCCGGCCATGGCCAAGGCCGCCCTGCCCTACCTGAACGACAAGTCGTCGCTGCTCACGCTGAGCTACCTGGGCGCGCTGCGCTCCATCCCCAACTACAACACCATGGGCCTGGCCAAGGCCAGCCTGGAGGCCAGCGTACGCTACCTGGCCGAGGCCGTGGGCCGCACGCAGGATGGCCGCGCCATCCGCGCCAACGGCATCAGCGCCGGCCCCATCAAGACCCTGGCCGCCAGCGGCATCAAGGACTTCGGCAAGCTGCTCGGCCGCGTGGCCGACGCCGCCCCGCTGCGCCGCAACGTGACCATCGAGGATGTGGGCAACGTGGCGGCCTTCCTGCTGTCGGACCTGGCCAGCGGCGTGACGGCCGAGATCACCTACGTGGACGGCGGCTTCAGCCAGACGGCGGGACTGAGCGCCGATCAGGTGTAAGGCACACCCGCAGGAAAGCCCCGCTGGTTTCGCGGCCAGCGGGGCTTTTCTACGCTGGCAAGGGCTCTCCCATCCATCGCTGCCGCCCCGAAAGAATGAAAAACCGGAACAAGGCCACCCTGATCGGGCTGGTCGCCATCTTCTTGTGGAGCGCCATCGTCGGCCTGATTCGCAGCGTCAGCGACCACCTCGGGCCGACGGGCGGGGCAGCCATGATGTACAGCGTGGCCTCGGTGTTCTTGCTGCTGTCGGTGGGCTGGGTCGGGCTGCGCGAGTTTCCCCGGCGCTACCTGGCCTGGGGCAGCCTGCTGTTCGTGGCCTACGAGCTGTGCCTGTCCTTGTCCATCGGCTATGCCGACACCAGCCGCCAGGCCATCGAGGTGGGCATGGTCAACTACCTGTGGCCCACCTTCACCATCGTCGCGGCCATCCTGTTCAACCGGCAGAGGGCCAACTTTCTGATCGTCCCCGGGTTCGTGCTGTCCATCATCGGCATCGGCTGGGTGCTGGGCGGCGAGCAGGGGTTCGACCTGCCCGGCATGCTGGACAACGTGCAGGACAACCCGCTGAGCTACGGCCTGGCCTTCGCTGGCGCGCTGATCTGGGCGGCCTACTGCACGGTGACGGCCAGGATCGCGTGCGGCAAGAACGGCGTCACGCTCTTCTTCGTGCTGGTGTCCGTGGCGCTGTGGGCCAAGTACCTGGTCGAAGGCGGCGGGGCCATGGCGTTCGGCTTCGAGGCCGTCGTCTACCTGGTGCTGGCCGCCGCGGCCATGGGCTTTGGCTACGGGGCCTGGAACGTGGGCATCCTGCACGGCAACGTGACCATCCTAGCCGGCGCCTCGTACTTCATCCCGGTCTTCTCCGCGGCCCTCTCCATGCTGCTGCTGCGCACGCCGCTGTCCCTGGCCTTCTGGCAGGGCGCGGCCATGGTGTGCGGCGGCGCGATCCTGTGCTGGCTGGCCACGCGCGGGCCGCGCGCGAAGCAGGCCCGAACCCGCTGAACAGATGAAAAAGCCGGGGGCTTCCCGGCTGGTTGGCTGGCTGGCTGGCGGGCCAGGAATCAGGCCTGCGCGCCCTCCAGGCGGCGCAGATGGGCGTAGATCTGGTCCTTGAGCAGCAGCTTTTCCTTCTTCAGCGTTTCGATCTCCTGCATCGTGGCCGCGACGATGCGCGCCTCCATATTCTTGATGCGCTGGTCGAGCTCATTGTGTTTGTCAAACAGCCGGGTGAAGTGCAGGTCCTGGCCCTTGATCTTGGTAATCAGGTCGCGGTACTCGGGAAACATCGGTGCTCCTTGGGTGGTGGTTGACATATACAGTTTACGGGTTTACCCCCCGCCGCCGCCAAGGCGGCTGCATGAGCAATTGACTTAGGGGAAGCGGCGAGCACCGCCATGGCGAACGCCGCGCCAGCCCATCAGCCCAGGACAAGCAATGCGCCCCACCCTCCCAGGCCCGCTCGAAGGCGGCCATGCTCCTTGGTGCGTTTTTCGCATGAATCGCTTGCCCATCCTGCGCTGGAAGCTATGGATTTTGATAGTCCTCGGCTGCATGGCGGCCCACGCCGCGCCGCCCTCCCCCACGCTGGCGCGGCGTTATCACACCGGCATCGACGTCACCGCCTACTGGGTCAGCGAGAAGTACGACGGCGTGCGCGCGCTGTGGACCGGCCGGCAGCTGCTGAGCCGCCAGGGCCTGCCGATACGCGCGCCCGCCTGGTTCACCGCGGGCTGGCCTGCCGAGCCGCTGGACGGCGAGCTCTGGGCCGGGCGCGGCCGGTTCGACGCCGCGCAGGCGGCCGTGGCGGCGGCCGCGCCCGATGACGCGCAGTGGCGCGCACTGCGCTACATGGTGTTCGACCTGCCGGCCGCGCCCGGCGGTTTCGGCGCGCGCCTGCCCACCCTGCAGCACGCGGTGGCCGCGCTGGGCCAGCCCTGGGTGCAGGCCGCGCCGCAGTGGCGCGTGGCCACCCGTGCGCAGCTGATGGGGCAGCTGCGCGAGCACGAGAAGGCCGGCGCCGAGGGTCTGATGCTGCGCAGGGACGATGCGCCCTACCGCGGCGGGCGCAGCGAGGATCTGCTCAAGCTCAAGTCGTTCGAGGACGCCGAAGGCCTGGTCGTGGGCCACGTTCCCGGCCGGGGCAAGTACGCGGGGCAGACGGGCGCGCTGCTGGTCGCCATGCCCGGCGGACGGCGCTTCCGCCTGGGCAGCGGCCTGCCCGATGCACTGCGCCGCCAGCCGCCGCCCGTGGGCTCGGTGGTGACCTACCGCTTCAACGGCACGCACGCGAGCGGGCTGCCGCGCTTCGCGCGCTTCTGGCGCGTGCGCGCGGACGAGCCGCTCAATTAGGGCAAATTTCAGGCGGATACCACTCCCGCCGGCCTTGGCATGCGGCCGCGCAGGCACCGAAGGCCGCCATCAGAACCATACTCAAGGTCTTCGCAGCCGGAAACCGGCGCCCCGGACCCGCTGCCAACCTCATGCTCGCCACAACCCTAGCAGCGAGGAGGCAAGAGAAATCCCATGGACTTTCTGACATCCGCCGAATTCTGGGCGGCCCTGGGCCAGGTCATCGTCATCGACATCATTCTGGGCGGCGACAACGCCGTGGTCATCGCGCTGGCCTGCCGCAGGCTGCCGCCGGCGCAGCGCAGCAAGGGCATCGTCTTCGGGACGGCGGGTGCGATCGTGCTGCGCGTGATCCTCATCGCCTTCGCGATGGCGCTGCTGGACATCCCCTTCCTGAAACTCGTCGGTGCCCTGCTGCTGGTGTGGATCGGCGTGAAGCTGCTGGCCCCCGACGAGGACGGCCATGGCGACATCCAGGGCAGCGACAAGCTGCTGTCGGCCATCAAGACCATCGTCATGGCCGACCTGCTGATGAGCATGGACAACGTGATCGCCATCGCCGGCGCGGCCCAGAACTCCGGCGAGCATTCGCTGCTGCTCGTGATCCTGGGCCTGCTGTTCTCGATCCCGATCATCGTGCTGGGCAGCCAGCTGGTGATCAGGCTGATGGAACGCTTCCCCCTCATCATCACGGCCGGCGGCATGCTGCTGGGCTGGATCGCGGGCGGCATGCTGGTCACGGACCCGGCCTTCGTGGACCCCGACCAGTGGACCTGGATGCCCAAGCCGGTCACCGTCGATGCGCAAGGCGAGGCCGTGATCCCCGGCCCCCTGTACTGGGCGGCGCACGTCGCCGGAGCGCTGCTCGTGCTAGCCCTGGGCAAGCTGCTCGCCTCCCGCCAGAAAGGAGCGCTTGCCCATTGAGCATCTTTTTAGCCTCCAGCGCTTGATGGACAAGCGCTAGCAGCTCTCAATAAAGTAGCATCAGAGCGTGCGCCCGAAAGGCCCGTCGTCCCCCACCTGGACCAGCTTGCCCTTGGGCCTGGGGGCGTTGGCCGCGCGGCCCGTTTCGGCCACGCAGTCGGCGTAGTAGCTCACGTTGCCGTGGTCGTCCTCGATCTCCACCAGGCCGTGGATGTCGGTCTCGAAGCCCGGGCAGAGCTTGGCGAACTCGCGTGCGAACTTCAGGTAGTCCACGATCTTCTTGTTGAACACCTCGCCCGGGATCAGGAGCGGGATGCCCGGCGGGTACGGCGTGATCAGGCTCGTGGTGATGCGGCCTTCCAGCTGGTCGATGGCCACGCGCTCGGTCTTGCGCTGGGCGATGTGGGCGTAGGCGTCGCTGGGCTTCATCGCGGGCGTGAGGTCCGAGAGGTACATCTCGGTCGTCAGGCGCGCGATGTCGTACTTGGCGTAGAGCTGGTGCACGTGCTGGCACAGGTCCTTGAGGCCCATGCGCTCGTAGCGCTTGTGCTGCTGGCAGAACTCGGGAAGGATGCGCCACATGGGCTGGTTCTTCTCGTAGTCGTCCTTGAACTGCTGCAGCGCGGCCAGCAGCGTGTTCCAGCGGCCCTTGGTGATGCCGATGGTGAACATGATGAAGAAGCTGTACAGGCCCGTCTTCTCCACCACCACGCCGTGCTCGGCAAGGTACTTGGTGACGATGCTGGCGGGGATGCCGGTCTTGTCGAACTTGCCGTCCAGGTTCAGGCCGGGCGTGACGATCGTCGACTTGATCGGGTCCAGCATGTTGAAGCCGTCGGCCAGGTCGCCGAAGCCGTGCCACCGGGCCGCGCCGTTCTTCTTCTTGCCCTTGTTGCGGAAGATCCAGCTCTCGGCCGTGCCCAGGCCGTCGTCGACCAGTTCGTTGGGGCCCCAGACCTTGAACCACCAGTCATCCTTGCCGAACTCGTCCTCCACCTGGCGCATGGCGCGGCGGAAGTCCAGGGCCTCCACCAGGCTTTCCTCCACCAGCGCCGTGCCGCCGGGCGGCTCCATCATCGCGGCGGCCACGTCGCAGCTGGCGATGATGCTGTACTGCGGCGACGTGGAGGTGTGCATCAGGTAGGCCTCGTTGAAGAGGTGGCGGTCGAGCTTGGTGGTCTGCGAGTCCTGCACCAGCACGTGCGACGCCTGGCTGATGCCGGCCAGCAGCTTGTGGATGGACTGCGTGGCGTAGACCACCGAATGCCTGGGCCGCGCGCGCTTCTTGCCCATGGCGTGGAAGCTGCCGTAGAACGGGTGGAAGGCCGCGTGCGGCAGCCAGGCCTCGTCGAAGTGCAGGTTGTCCACGTAACCGTCGAGCATGCCCTTGATGGTCTCGGTGTTGTAGAGCACGCCGTCGTAGGTCGATTGCGTGAGGGTCAGCACGCGCGGCTTGACGGTCTTGGCGTCCACGCCCTTGAGCAGCGGGTTGGCGCGGATCTTGGCCTGGATGGTGGCGGGATCGAACTCAGCTTGAGGGATCGGGCCGATGATGCCGAAGTGGTTGCGCGTGGGCTTGAGGAACACGGGGATGGCCCCGGTCATGATGATGCTGTGCAGGATGGACTTGTGGCAGTTGCGGTCCACCACCACCACGTCGCCCGGCGCCACCGTGTGGTGCCAGACCATCTTGTTGGACGTGCTGGTGCCGTTGGTCACGAAGAAGCAATGGTCGGCATTGAAGATGCGCGCCGCGTTGCGCTCGCTCTCGCCGATGGCGCCGTTGTGGTCCAGCAGCTGGCCCAGTTCCTCCACGGCGTTGCACACGTCGGCGCGCAGCATGTTCTCGCCGTAGAACTGGTGGTACATCTGGCCCACGGGGCTCTTGAGGAACGCCACGCCGCCCGAGTGGCCCGGGCAGTGCCAGCTGTACGAGCCGTCCTCGGCGTAGTCCAGCAGCGCCTTGAAGAACGGCGGCTGCACGCCCTCCAGGTAGCTCTTGGCCTCGCGGATGATGTGCTTGGCCACGAACTCGGGCGTGTCCTCGAACATGTGGATGAAGCCGTGCAGCTCGCGCAGGATGTCGTTGGGCAGGTGGCGCGCGGTCTTGGTCTCGCCGTGCACGTAGATCGGCACCTCGGCGTTCTTGCGCCGCACCTCCGTGATGAAGCTGCGCAGGCTGTGGATGATGGGGTCCTGCCCCGTGCCCAGCGTGAACTCCTCGTCGTCGATCGACAGGATGAAGGCGCTGGCCCGGCTTTGCTGCTGGGCGAACTGCGACAGGTCGCCGTAGCTGGTCACGCCCAGCACCTCGAAGCCCTCGGCCTCGATGGCCTGCGCCAGCGCACGGATGCCCAGGCCGGAGGTGTTCTCCGAACGATAGTCCTCGTCGATGATGACGATGGGAAAGCGGAATTTCATGCGCTGCCTCCGGCAACCGGTCCAAAAAACGAAATAGGCGCGAAGTGTAAGGAAAATACGTATCTACCCTATGAACGCCCGCGCATTTCGCCCAGAATCGCTTGGTGTCAAAACAACAAGCCGCAACACGCGCAAAGGAGCCCTGCCTGTGAACCTGGATGCATCCACCCTCTGGTGGCTCATGGCGGGCGTCGCCGTGGCGATCGAGCTCCTGACCGGCACCTTCTACCTGCTGATGCTGGCCATCGGCTTGGCCGCGGGCGCCGTGGCGGCCCACGCGGGCCTGGGCACCACGGCGCAGATCCTGGTGAGCGCCGTGGTGGGCGCCAGCACGGTGCTGGGCGCCTACCTCTCGCGCAGAAGCCGCCCGGGCGAACCCTCCGCGCGCGCCGAGCGCAGCGTCAACCTCGACGTGGGCGAGACCATCTACATCGACGCCTGGCAGGCTGACGGCACCGCCATCGTGAAATACCGCGGCGCGAGCTGGACCGCCATCCACCGCCCCGGCATCACGCCCGCTACCGGCCCGCACCGCGTGGCCGAGCTGGTGGGCAACCGCCTGCTGGTCGATCCGCTGTAGCGCGCGCACGCCATCCCGCCCTCTCCCTTCACCGCAGCCGCCCTTGCCGGCGCAGAAAGCCAAGAACCCATGGAAGTCGCCATCGTCCTCTTCGTCATCGCCGTGATCTTCATCGCGCGCGCCGTCAAGATCGTGCCCCAGCAGCACGCCTGGGTGAAGGAGCGCCTGGGCAAGTACGCGGGCACGCTCTCGCCCGGCCCCAAGTTCATCATCCCCTTCGTCGACCGCATCGCCTACAAGCACAGCCTCAAGGAGATCCCGCTGGACGTGCCCAGCCAGATCTGCATCACCAAGGACAACACCCAGCTGCAGGTGGACGGCATCCTGTACTTCCAGGTGACCGACCCCATGCGCGCCAGCTACGGCTCGTCGAACTACATCACGGCCGTGACGCAGCTGGCGCAGACCTCGCTGCGCTCCGTCATCGGCCGGCTGGAGCTGGACAAGACCTTCGAGGAGCGCGACATGATCAACGCCCAGGTGGTGGCAGCGATCGACGAGGCAGCTCTGAACTGGGGCGTGAAGGTGCTGCGCTACGAGATCAAGGACCTGACGCCGCCGGCCGAGATCCTGCGCGCCATGCAGGCGCAGATCACGGCCGAGCGCGAGAAGCGCGCGCTGATCGCCGCGTCCGAGGGCCGGCGCCAGGAGCAGATCAACATCGCCACCGGCGAGCGCGAGGCCTTCATCGCCCGCTCCGAGGGCGAGAAGCAGGCTGCCATCAACAACGCACAGGGCGAGGCCGCGGCCATCACCGCCGTGGCTGAGGCCACGGCCACCGCCATCGAACGCATCGCCGCCGCCATCAGCCAGCCCAGCGGCGACCAGGCCGTGCAGCTCAAGGTGGCCGAAAAGGCCGTCGACGCCTACAGCAAGGTGGCGGCGGACGCCACCACCACCCTCATCGTGCCCAGCAACATGACCGAGGTCTCGGCCCTGGTGTCCTCGGCCATGAAGATGATCCAGACCGGCCAGCAGCGCGGCTAGCCCGCGCTGCCCGCGCACTCGGCCACGAGCCAGTCCCGGAACGCCTTCACCAGCGGCGTCTGCGCCCTGGCCTCGGGGTAGACGAGGTAGTAGGCATCGGCGCTCACGAGCGCGTCCGGGAACAGTTCCTCCAGGCTGCCGTCGGCCAGCTCCTGCTCGATCAGGAAGCGCGGCAGCAGCGCCGCGCCCTGGCCGCAGGCGGCCGCCTGGGCGATCATGGAGAAATGCTCCGCGCGCGGGCCGCGCAGTGCCACGGTGGTGGCGATGCCCACATGCTCGAACCATTCGGCCCACTGGGTGGGGCGCGTGCTCTGCTGCAGCAGCAGCACGCGCGTCAGGTCCTGCGGCGTGCCTATGCTATGCCGCGCGCGAAAGCCGGGGCTTGCCACGGGCACGACCTCCTCGCGCATCAGGAACTCGCACACGGCCCCGGCCCAGGTAGGGGCGCCGAAGTGGATGGCGGCGTCCAGCGGGGTGCCGGCGAACTCGAAGGGCTCGGTGCGGGCCGCGAAGTTCACCGTCACGTCGGGGTGGCGGGCCATGAAAGCGCCCAGGCGCGGAATCAGCCAGCGCGTGCCCAGCGTGGGCAGCACGGCCAGGTTCAGCAGCCCGGCCGCGTGCGAGAACGCCATGGCCTTCTGCGTGCCAGCGGACAACTGCTGCAGCGCGGCGCGCACGTCGGCGGCATAGACGCGGCCCGCGTCGGTGAGCACGATGCGCTGGCGCACGCGGTGGAACAACGCCATGCCCAACTGCTGCTCCAGCTGCCGGATCTGGCGCGACACGGCGCTCTGCGTGAGGTGCAGCTCCTGCGCCGCGCGCGAGATGCTCGCGTGCCGCGCCGCAGCCTCGAAGGCCAGCAGGTCCGCGATCGGCGGCAGGAAGGTCTTGCGGAACATGGTCATGCAATGAGGGAATGATGCCCGGGCCACAGCCCGCAGGCCCTCCGGGGCAATTGCGTTCAACAAAGCGCGCCAGGCCCTGCCCGGCAGCGGCCTATTCTGAACGACTTCATTCCTGAATGGCATGAACTCGTTCCATTTTTTTGCTATGCACCGCGCCCCCGTGCGTGGATAGTGCCCCCTCGTGCAATGAACGCGATATTGAAGAAGGCGAAACCCATGGCGACCAATCCCGCTCCTTCCCCCACCCCGCGCACCGGCGGCCAGATCCTGGTGCGCCAGCTCATCGCCCACGGCGTGAAGCAGCTGTTCTGCGTGCCCGGCGAAAGCTACCTGGCCGTGCTCGACGCGCTGCACGATGCCGACATCGCCGTCACCGTGTGCCGCCAGGAAGGCGGCGCCGCCATGATGGCCGAGGCCCAGGGCAAGCTCACGGGCCAGCCGGGCATCTGCTTCGTGACGCGCGGTCCCGGAGCCACCAACGCATCGGCCGGCGTGCACATCGCGCACCAGGACTCCACGCCCCTGATCCTGTTCGTGGGCCAGGTGGCGCGCGGCGCCAAGGGGCGCGAGGCCTTCCAGGAGCTCGACTACCGCGCCGTGTTCGGCACCATGGCCAAATGGGTGGTGGACATCGACGACCCGGCCCGCCTGCCCGAGCTCGTCTCGCGCGCGTTCCACGTCGCCACCTCGGGCCGCCCCGGCCCCGTGGTCGTGGCGCTGCCCGAGGACATGCTGACGGCAACCGCCAGCGTGGCCGACGCCCTGCCCTACCAGGTGGCCGAGACCCACCCCGGCGTCCCCGCGCTGCAGGAGCTGGGCGAGCGCCTGCAGGCGGCCGAGCGGCCCGTGGTCATCCTGGGCGGCAGCCGCTGGTCCGAGCAGGCCGTGCGCAACGTGAGCACGTTCGCCGAGGCCTGGCAGCTGCCCGTGTACTGCTCGTTCCGCCGCCAGATGCTGTTCCCGGCCAGCCACGCCAGCTATGCAGGCGACCTGGGCCTGGGCGTGAACCCCAAGCTGCTCGCGCGCATCCGCGCCAGCGACCTGGTGCTGGTGCTGGGCGGGCGCCTGTCGGAAATCCCCTCGCAGGGTTACGAGCTGTTCTCCATTCCCAACCCCGAGCAGCCCATGGTGCACATGCATGCCGACGCCGACGAACTCGGCAGCCTGTACCGCCCCGCGCAGGCCATACACGCCACGCCCCAAGCCATGGCCGCGGCTCTGGCGCGCCTGCTGCCCGCTGCCGCCCCGCGCTGGAGCGCCCACACCCAGGCCGCGCGCGCAGAATACCTGGCCTGGAGCGACCCCGCGCCCATCCGCATCCCCGGCAGCCTGCAGATGGGCGAGGTGATGCAGCACCTCAAGGAGGCGCTGCCCGCCGACACCATCTTCTGCAACGGCGCAGGCAACTTCGCCACCTGGGTGCACCGCTTCTGGCCCTTCACCCACTACGCGAGCCAGCTCGCCCCCACCAGCGGCTCCATGGGCTACGGCCTGCCGGCCGGCGTGGGCGCCAAGCGCCTGTGGCCCGAGCGCGAGGTGGTGGTGTTCGCGGGCGACGGCGACTTCCTCATGCACGGCCAGGAATTCGCCACCGCCGTGCAGTACGGCCTGCCCCTCATCGTGGTGCTGCTGGACAACGCCATGTACGGCACCATCCGCATGCACCAGGAGCGCGAATACCCCGGCCGCATCAGCGCCACCGAACTCAAGAACCCCGACTTCAAGGCCTACGCCCAGGCCTTCGGCGGCCACGGCGAGCGCGTGGAACGCACCGAAGACTTCGCCCCCGCCCTGGCCCGAGCACGCGCCAGCGGCTTGCCCGCGCTGCTGCACTGCCTCATCGACCCACAGGCCATCACGCCCACGGGGACGCTCGACGGCATCCGCACGGCGGCGCTGGCCAGGGACTGATGCGGGGGCTGACACAAAACCACAGGGCTTTTTTGCCCGCCCCTGGCCGGCAGGCAAAAAAGCCCTGCAACCATAGCTATAATGGCGGGCTTCGGAGAGGTGGATGAGCGGTTTAAGTCGCACGCCTGGAAAGCGTGTGTGGGTTAATAGCCCACCGCGGGTTCGAATCCCGCCCTCTCCGCCAGTTTTCTATATAAATCAACAACTTAGGCGATTTGTAGGATTCTGACCCACATAAAAACCCACATTAAATTGTTGGTTCAAGATCTGATTTCAGGATCTAGGTGGCGCACAACACTGCACAAAGAACGCAGACACGGCCAGAGACCTCGAGATGCACCAGGCGCGCAAGGGCCAGCAATGGTACTTCTGCATGAAACTGCACATCGGTGTGGACAGCCAAACCGGGCTAGTCCACTGATCGATGGTCACGGCGAATAACGTGCACGACAAACACCCACTGCCCGATTTTCTGCATGGCAACGAGCAACGCGTCTATGGCGACTCGACCTATGCCAGTCAGAAGGCTCTGATAGCGAGCAAGGCGCCTAGGGCCAAGGACTTCAACCAGCGCACGAGCCATGCGGGCGAAGTCGATGAGATGCAACGAGCCAAGAACCGCAACAAGTCGCAGGTGCATGCCCGCGTCGAGCATGTCTTTGCAGTGGTCAAGCGCCAGTGGGGGTTTACCAAGGTGCTCTACCGCGGGTTGCACAAGAACGCCACGCGCGCGTTTACCGCCTTGGCGCTGGCCAACATCTACCTGTGCCGAGGGTCGCCTGCTGGGACAGGTGCGCCGTAAGGGTGGAAAGTGGGCCTCAAGGCTTCGTAAACGGCCCAAATGAGCGGTGCGAGAAGCCACAACTTCCGAAATCTGCGTCATCCAGTGTGGCCAAGCCAATCATGACGGCTTGTTCAGCGCAGCCTTAAGCTGTTGATCGACCATGGAAAAAAGGCGTTCGCTGTTGGGCAGCGAACGCCTTTGGACGTTATGGTCTGGCGTCTACTAAATGAAGTCGCACAGGCCGCACAAATACTCAATTCCTGAAAATTTCACGGTCCCAGTTCGCCTCTGCCGAAAAACGTTGGCAAACATTCAACCTTGAGGTCATCCTGTCAGATGCGTTTCGGCGAGACCTTTCACTCCGACGTTACCCTCCGCAGCACACTAACATCGGACCTTCGCCACATAAACCCCTTCCTGGGATCCGCCGTAGAGCTGCAGTTCAAGTTTGGCATGCAAGTCGGCTGAGTCTAGAGGAAAGCGGACCCATGCGATTCCTTGTACGTCTAGACTCCGTACACGCAATACGCAGTACATTCGCAGGACACGGCCATTTAGGTGCACGACCATGAAACGTCTGAAGCATGAGACCTTGTCTATCCGCACTTCAGCAGACATCAAGCAGTTGGTGAAGCTAGCGGCGGCACGAGAACACCGATCCGTCGCGTCCATGATCGAGGTTCTGATTCTGGCCTACGCGCAAGGGCACGGCTTGGAGGCCGTGCCCGATGCACCGGTCAACGCTGGGGAGCGCAAGAAGAGACATGGAACTGATTGACAACATCACCCGGTTGCTGGGTGACGACCTCAAGGCGACGCTGAAGCCCAAGTCACGGCTGAAGATTGCCGCTTCGTGCTTCTCAATGTACGCCTTCGAGGCCTTGAAGGCCGAGTTGGAGAAGATCGACGAACTCAGCTTCATCTTCACTTCGCCCACCTTCACGGCCAGCGAAGTCACTGACAAGATTCGCAAAGAGCGCAAGGAATTCCATATTCCCAAGCTGGACCGCGAACGCAGCCTGTATGGCAGCGAGTTCGAGATCCAGCTTCGCAACAAGCTGACCCAGCGTGCCATCGCTAAGGAGTGCGCCGACTGGATGCGCCGCAAGGCCCGGTTCAAGAGCAACCGCACCAAGGCACCCATGCAGCCTTTTGCCGTGGTCCAGGCCAATGGCGCAGACACCGCCTACATGCCGCTCCACGGCTTCACGGCGGTGGACCTCGGCTACCAGCAAGGCAACGCGGTGTCCAACCTCGTCAACAAGATGGACGAGCCCGCCTTCGCCGCCGCCTACCTCAGCTTGTTCGACCAGATTTGGAACGATCCCGAGAAGCTGGAGGACGTGACCGCGCAGATTTGCGAGCACATCGCCTCGGTGTACCAAGAGAACTCGCCCGAGAGCATCTACTTCCTGATGCTCTACAACATCTTCAACGAGTTCCTGGACGAGATCGACGAGGACGTACTCCCCAACGACCGCACCGGTTACCAAGACACGCTGATCTGGAAGAAGCTCTTCAACTACCAGCGGGACGCAGCCACCGGCATCTGAACCGCCCCGGCTTTCAAGGAGGCCGATTGGTTTAAGTTGACACCTCTGTCGAGGTGTCGCTGACGGCGAGTTGCCTCCAGTAGTTTGCCTCAGCTTCTGCCGGAGGGATGCCCCCAATCGGCGTGAGCAGTCGGACGTGATTGAACCAGTGCACCCACTGCAGGGTGGCCAGCTCCACGGATTCCCTGGTCTTCCAGGGTCCCCGGCGGTGAATCAGCTCGGCCTTGTACAGCCCGTTGATGGTCTCGGCCAGTGCGTTGTCGTAGCTGTCACCCCGGCTGCCCACTGATGGCTGGATACCCGCCTGGTCCAAGCGTTCGGTGTAGCGTATGGAAACGTATTGACTGCCCCTGTCGGAATGGTGCGTCAAGGCATGGGCTGCTGGCTGGCGGTCATACAGCGCCTGCTCCAGCGCATCCAGCACGAAGTCCGTTTGCATGCTGCGGCTGACCCGCCAGCCCACGATGCGCCGGGCGTACACGTCCACCACGAAGGCCACGTACAACCAGCCCTGCCAGGTGGAGACGTAGGTGAAGTCCGACACCCACAGCTCGTTGGGCCGGCTGGCCTTGAATTGCCGGTTGACGTGGTCCAGCGGGCACGGTGCCGATGTGTCCGGCGTGGTGGTGCGCACTGTCTTGCCACGGCGTGCTCCTTGCAAGCCCATGGCACGCATCAGGCGCTCGACCGTGCAGCGCGCCACTGCGATGCCCTCGCGGTTCATCTGCAGCCAGACCTTATCGGCCCCGTAGACCTGCCAGTTGGCGTGCCACACGCGCTGGATGTCGGCTTTCAAACCCTCGTCACGCTGGACGCGTTGACTGCGCAGTTGCGGGTTGCGTTGCCGGGCTGCGTGGCGCCAGTAACACGACGGGGCCATCTGCAGCACCCGGCAGATGGGCTCGACCCCGTAGTCATCACGGTGGCGGTCGATGTAGTTCTTCAAGACTTCAATCGGCGGTCGAGCTCCGCCTGCGCGAAAAACGCGCTGGCCGTCTTCAGGATGTCGTTGGCCCGGCGCAGCTCTTTGACCTCACGCTCCAGTTCCTTGATGCGCTGGGCGTCTGCCGTGGTGGTGCCGGGGCGCTGGCCGCTGTCGACCTCGGCCTTCTTGACCCAGTCATTCAAGGTCTGCGGCACGCAGCCAATCTTGGGCGCAATCGATTCAATGGCTGCCCACAGCGACGGGTAGTCGGCTCGGTGCTCCTGCACCATGCGAACGGCGCGCTCGCGGACTTCCGGGGAGAACTTCGGTGACTTGTTCATGGCTCCATCTTCTCAAGAGTTGGTGCCTCCTCGAAATCCGGGGCTGTTCAACTCGCCGTCAGCGACACCTCGACAGAGGTGTCAACTTAAACCAATCGGCCTCCTTGAAAGCCGGGGCGGTTCAGCGACTGAACGCGTAGACTCACCACGAAAAACAAGGGAGAAAAGATGGAATTAAGCGATCTACAGGCTTTCTGCGCAGACAAAAACTTGCACGAGCTCATTGAGCTGAGTCGGTCTTCAGATGATTTGCTTACTCTTATCCGCCCACGTGAAACCCAATTTGCGGATCTATTAGCCTGGGCAATGGACGCAGGCGAAGGGCACAGACAAGGCGATGCGGTGTTCCGAAGCTTTCTGCTCGCCTTGTACAGCGCTGGCAGCGAGGAACAGCCAGGAGATCGACTTCGAAAGAACTCCCACAGTTGGCACTTCGCGCAGCACTGGACTCCTGCTCGCATTCTGGCGGCTGACTTCGGTTCAGTGGTGTGTTACCGCGAGTACACGATGACGGGTGACCTACCCAAGTCGAGCCGGCCGGATTTCGTCATCGTTGATCCTGCGAACAAACTGGTGATCGTGGTTGAGATCAAGGCAGGCGCGGCCTTCGGTAAGGGCCAGCTTGCGGAGTATCTAGATGTCGCGAACAAAGTGCTCGTAAAAAAGGCTGCCTTCAAGAACTATGACAAGGCTTTTGTTGCTCTAGATCCGAACCTTGACTCCAGTCAGCTGCCGACGACATTCGACAATCGGTGGATCGGTATGGACTACGCTTGGCTCAACCACGCTGAGATGCGAGCTCAAAGTGCGGTGCAACGAGGTGATAGAAGCTCAGCTCCACTGCTTTCCTTCTGCCGTGCGGTAACTGACTATGAAGATCCGACTGAACAACGCTTAAGCAAGCTGGCCGGTGAACTCGCAATTCAGCATCCAGCGGTTGTAGCAGCCCTAAAGGCTGCGCGCGCGAATGCTCGGGTACTGGAAAGCTGGACTACGCGCCTCCTTGACGGAGAAGGGGCTTCGCATGAGCTATTTCGCCTGTACGTTCAGCATCAACGAGCTCTCAACCGCTTAGTGGGCTTGTCGCACATGCGGCTACTTCTCACAAAGCTGGCGGAGGCCTATCCGCTCTTAGAGGGCACCCCCGAGGTGGTAGAAAGCGGGCGCGTCTGGTTTAGACGTGCTATGCCATTGGAGCCAGAGCGCCAGCCTCCGATGCAGGCAGGCTACTGGCCGCTCGTGCTCAGTATTCGCCATCAAAACAGCCGACAGTACGCAGCAGAGCCTCGCTTCCGGATATCTCTGCACTGGTGGGCGACAGACATTGACCCAGGCAGCCCGATGATGAGAGCAGCTGCGATCCTTGGCAAGCACTTCGACAAGCGTGGCCTAGATAAGCTTCGAGTCAACAGAATGAAACTTCATGAGGAATTTTGCTCAGGCGTCAAGAGCGCGACGGAAAAAACTTCTGCACTCATCGAAAAGATACAGCTCATCAGCCGCTGATGAAGACTCATGAACATTCAAGTTAGAGGGCTAGGATATCTATGCAAAAACGAACTCTTGCGTTTCAGTTCACCTCCGACGCTGAGAGCGACATCACGGTGTTCATAAATGTTGATGGCGTTCGCGGTTCTGAACCGTTCTCTGGCATTGAAATCATCGGATTGAGTAGCTGTCTGGTAGTGACGCGAGCTGCAGCAATCGTTACCGAGGTCTCCAGCTCAATGTCTCGGTCAGCTAGCACTGGGTGCGAAAAGCACACCTTCTCCTTCTCGAAGAACTTCAAGGCGGCCTCACAACTATCGGCTGGACAGCTTGATGCCACCCTCGAACCAGGCAATCCATTGCCCGTGAACTTTCAGTGGCAGCCTGCATCTGAATCGAACAAAAAATCTCAATTTGAATGCCGTGCTATCGAGGTTAGTCTCGATGTTTTTCGCCTTGTCAGCCTTCCAACCGGTATTGAGATTTCTCTAACTTCACCGCCTAAATCACTCGGCGCTTCCTGAATCGAACCAGGGTGATTCACAACGACTTTGCCGAGATCGAATTGATGTGGGTTTCGGTGAACGCGCCCCAGAGAAGTCTCTGCTGTTTCACGGCCTTTAGGAACTAGAGCGTGTTATGAACTCACCCCCGCGCCCAAGGCAGGCAACGCCTTTGGCAGCATGAGGATCACGAAGATCAGGAAATGCAATCCGGCGAGCACTTCGGGCAATCTTTCATAGTCGCGGCTGAGCCTTCTGAATCGCGCCAGCCAGCCAAAGCTGCGCTCGACCACCCAGCGCCTGGGCAGCAGCACAAAGCCCTTCCTGGCCTCGGGCAGCTTGACAATTTGCAGATCAATGCCGTGCTCGCTGGCCTGCCGGTTGGGCTCTTCGCCCGTGTAGCCCTGGTCGGCCCAGGCCAGTCTCACCGTCTCGCCTGTCGCTTCCTGCACTGCCTCGCACAACGGCGCCACTTGCGCTCGCTCCTGTTCATTGGCTGGTGTGATATGGACGGCCAGCAAATGCCCCAGCGTATCGACGGCCATGTGCACTTTCGAGCCGTTGCGCCGCTTGTAACCATCGTAGCCAGCACGCGGACCACTCTCACAGCTCGATTGCAAGGTGCGTCCATCCAAGACTGCCGCACTGGGCTGGCCCTGGCGTCCTTGCGCCACGCGAATGACCGAGCGAAGGTCGTTGGCCATTGCCTCAAAGCATCCTGCTTGCAACCAGCGGCGTGTTTGCTGATAGACCGCCTCCCACGGCGGGAAGTCCCCAGGCAGCATGCGCCAGGGCGCACCCGCACGGGCTATCCAGCGCAAGGCATTGAACACTTCGCGCAGATCGTGCTGGCGTTGCGCTGCCTTCTCGTCGATCAGTGCCAGGTATGGCGCCGCGAAGCCCCACTCCTCATCCGTGACATCCGTGGGGTACTGCTTGCGCCTTGCCATGCGGCGAATCTACCGCACGCGCTATCAAGTTCATAACACGCTCTAGCAGGTTGCCCCCGTTGCTGCATGGGCGGCTGGTAGAAGCTGGTTTGGCGGGTGCTACCTCAGTGATTTAATCCGCGCCAGAAAGATACATGCCATCCTTTGTGAGTCACTGTTCCCGCCGCCTATGCCGAATGCGCGTAGCCGCGCTGCTTGCCCTGACCCTAGCGGGTACGGTGGTCTCGAATCTCTCTTGGGCCAGATTTCCGCAGTTCGACAATACCGCGCTGCTCACACCCGAGCCCACCTCCTTCTCGCAGTGCCCGCAGTTCTTTGCCAATGGCACACCACCCGCAATCACGCCCCGGGCCCAGTTTCGAGAGCTTTGCTACGAGGCCTTTGCGGTGCTGCACTCAGGTACGACCAAGACGCCCGTTTATGTGGCCCAGCGCTTGAACCGCCAGCTCATCGAGGACGCGGATGAGAAACGGGCCAAGCGGTTCTTTGCAGATGCTCGCTTACCCAGTGCTGAGCGTGCCGAACTGGAGGACTACAAGAACTCTGGCTACAGCCGAGGTCACATGGCACCTGCTGGGGACATGCCCACGCCGACGGCCATGGCTCAGAGCTTCAGTTTGGCCAATATGGTTCCCCAGATTGCCCAGCACAACAGTGGCGCCTGGAACAAGGTCGAGCAGGATACGCGGCACTATGTGAAGCGGGCCAAGGGGGATGTGTTTGTGATCACGGGGCCGGTGTTCACGGATGCGGGGCTACGCATCGGCGCCAACGGAGTGAAGGTGCCAACTTACCTTTTCAAGCTGGTGTATGACGCCACCACCCAACGGGCTTGGGCACATTGGCAGCAAAACCGGGATGGTGAGACAGTGGGTCGACCGATCAGCTATCAGGAGCTCGTAAACCGCACAGGCGTGGAGTTTCTGCCAAGAAATGCATTCCAGCACTGATCGTCAACACCGCAACGCAGCCCGCGCAGCACCAAGCTGCATTTGAATCCCCTTCAGTTCCACATATACCCATTGCCATCCAGGTAACCCCACCCTGACCAGCCTCCCGTTGGTCTGACTTCACCCCCCCCCCCACAAGCCCGGTGCACGTTCGCGTGCCCCGGGCTTTTTTGCGTCCATCGCAAGGAGCTTTCCATGACTGTTTGTCCCATCTGCAAATCGACCCATGTGTAAGCGCACGGCAAACCCATGTTGACCGCCGCTGGCGGCCATGGCTGATGATCAGATATCGATGGGTTGCCAGCGATGCGGCAGCAGTTCTTCAATCCGGCTGGCCTTGTGCGTGGGCAGCCGGGTCAGCACATCCTTGAGATAGGCATATGGGTCGTGCCCGTTCATGCGCGCTGACTGGATCAGGCTCATCACGGCGGCCGCCCGCTGGCCCGCGCGCAAGCTGCCGGCGAACAACCAGTTCGAGCGCCCCAGGGCCACAGGCCTGATCTGGTTTTCGATCCAATTGTTGTCCGGCGGCAGCTGCGGGTCATCGACGAAGCGCGTGAGCGCTGCCCAGCGCTTGAGGCTGTAGTCCAGCGCCTTGGCCGTCGCCGAGTTGCCCGCCACCTGCTGGCGTTGCAGCACCATCCACTGGTGCAACGCGTCCAGAATGGGCCGACTGTGCTGCTGGCGCACCTGCAACCGCTCTGGTGCCGCCAGGGGCTGAACTTGCCGTTCGATCTCATAGACCCGGGCGAACTGCATCAGGGCCAATTCGGCGATCTGGCTCTTGCCCGCTGCGTGCAGGTCGAAGAACTTGCGCCGGGCGTGTGCCAGGCAACCGGCTTCGGTCACGCCCTGGCTAAAGCTGGCCTTGTAGCCGGCATAGTCGTCACAGATCAGGCTGCCGCGCCAGTCCCCCAGAAAGGCGCGGGCGTGTTCTCCGGCGCGGGACTCGCAGAAGTCATAGACCACGGCCCGCGTGGCTTCAAACGCTCCCGGGGCATAGGCCCACAGGTAGGCCCGGTGCGTTTTACCGCTGCCCGGCTTGAGCATGGCCACCGGGGTCTCATCACCGTGCAACACCCGGTGGCCGAGCACCTCGGCCTTCAGGGCATCGACCAGCGGTTGCAGCCGCGCACCGCAGGTGCCTACCCACTGCGCCAGGGTGGATCTTGGAATCGCCAGGCCGGCGCGACCAAAGATGTTCTCCTGCCGGTACAAGGGCTGGTGATCCTGGTACTTGGCCACCAGCACTTGGGCCAGCAGGCCGGCAGTCGGGATGCCTTTATCGATCACATGGGCCTCGACCGGCGCCTGGGTGATAGTTTCGCACTGGGTGCACGCCCACTTGCCACGGATGTAGCGCTCCACGGTAAACACGCCGGGCACGTAGTCCAGCTTCTCGGCCACGTCTTCGCCGATGCGCTGCATCCGGCAGCCACAGGCGCAGGTGGTCGACTCAGGCTCGTGGCGGATTTCGCGGCGCGGCAGGTGGGCCGGCAGCGGCTGGCGTTTGGGCTGTTGCTTGGCTTCGGGCGCAGCCGCAGGCGGCTGGAGTTGCTCAATCTCGACAGCGACCGCCGCCAGGTCGGCATCGATCTCGTCTTCCAGCAGGCTCTTCTGATCGGCGCTGTGCCGCTCGGATTGGGCGGCGAACTTCAGCCGCTTGAGCAGCGCGCACTCATAGGTGAGCTTCTCGTTGAGCGCGCGCTGGTGACGCAGTTCGGCCAGCAGGCGCTGGGTCACTTCGCGCAGTTGCTCTGCGTCCAGTTCGCTCAGGGCTTGCTCGTCGATCACCATGGCTGGCAGTGTGCCCGCTCACCCTGGGTCCAGCCATTGACGCATCTCCCGATTGCCACGGCCACGCCCTTGCGCCGACGATTCAGACCACGCTGATGGCACCTTGCGAGCCCACACGCTGCCAGGGCAGGCCCAGCACCAGGGCGTTGAGCTGGGCGTGTTCCAACGCCACGTTCGGACTGCCCGCAGGTGCCCAGACAAACTTGCCCTGGTGCAGCCGGCGCGCGGCCAGCCACAGCCCCACACCGTCATGTACCAGGACCTTCAGGCGATTGGCTCTCTGGTTGGCGAAGACGTAGGCATGGTGCGGGTGGGCCGCGCCGAAGGTGGCGATCACCCGCGCCAGGGCCGTGTCCGTGCCCGCGCGCATGTCCAGCGGGGTGGTGGCCAGCCAGGCCTCATCGATACGGATCACCGCAACAACTCCCGCAGCATCTGGGCGCACTCGGCGGCGCCAGACAAGGGCCAGTGCACGGTCACGGACATGCCGGGGCGCTGGCATTCGATGCGGATGCCGTCCGCTGGCGTTGGCAAGGACGCGGATGGCAGCTCACCAGCAGACGCCGGCGGTACTGCGCTCAGGTCGATGGGGATAAAGGCCGGGGGTGGGGAAGCAACGACTGCAGTGCTGACGCCAGCTTCAAGACGGTGAAATCCCTGCGCCCATTCCTTGAGCCAGCGGTGTAGCACGTTGGCGTTCATGCCATGTTGCAGGGCCACCGCCGCGACCGATGCGCCTGGCTGTCGGCAGGCAGCCACCAGCTCGGCCTTGAATTGCGGGGTGTAGGTGCGGTGCGTGCGCCGCTGCGCATAGCGCGGGGTCTGAGGGTCTTTGAGCATCGTGTCCACGCCAATGTTGCGTGCACACGATCTTGCTCAGCCTTACCACCTCATTCAAGATGGGTTCGCCAGCCGCATACACCCATGTGACCACCCGCCAAGTGGGGCGCGATACCGGAAGAACCCTCGGCGGTGTCGCCGGAGCCGCCAGCGGCGCTGCCAGCACCTGGTCCGGTGCCCAGGTCGGTGCGTCCTTCGGGGCTGTTGGTGGTCCCGTTGGTATCGCCCTCGGAGGCATCGCCGGTGCCCTGCTGGGCGGCCTGCTCGGCGCCACGGCGGGTTCTGTCGCTGGTAGCCGCTTGGGCGATGTCGTTGACGCGCACTACCTCGGCAACTGCGAGTGCCAGGACTGCGGGGCGGTGTTCAGCGGCCCCTCCCGTTCCTGACCTTGTTTCCCCCCGCTGCCTCTGCTGGAGGCCGCTGCTCTTTCCTTCATTCCTTTCTCTATCCCTCTCTTTCTCTGCCCATCTCCATTTCGAAAGTCCCCCATGTCCCACCTCATCGAAACCATGGCCCATGTCGGCCAGACCCCTTGGCACCAACTGGGCAATGCCCTGCCCAAGAAACAGCCCATCGACGTTTGGGCACAGGCCGCTGGCATGCAATGGCATATCCGGGAGACACCCGTGCGCTACCTGGCCACTGACGACAGCTCCAACCTCTACGGCGAAGCCATGGAGTTTCTCGACCAGAAGGTGCTGTACCGCAGCGATACCAAGGCCCCCTTGTCCGTGGTGTCGGGCCGCTACCAGGTGGTCCAGCCCAAGGAAGTGCTGGAGTTCTACCGGGATCTCACGGAGGTCTCCGGCTATGAATTGGAAACAGCCGGTGTCCTCAAGGCCGGTCGCAAGTTCTGGGCATTGGCCCGCACGGGCAAGACCTCGGCGCTCAAGGGCAACGATGTGGTCAACGGCTATCTGCTACTGGCCACCTCCTGCGACGGTAGCCTGGCCACCACTGCCACGCCCACCACGATCCGGGTGGTCTGCAATAACACCTTGTCCATCGCCCTCAGTGGCGCGACCAGCGCCATCAAGGTGCCTCACAGCACAACCTTCGATGCCCAGGCGGTCAAGAAGCAATTGGGCATTGCGGTCTCCCAGTGGGACAGCTTCATGTACCGCATGAAGACGCTCTCGGAGCGCAAGGTCAAGAGCCACGAGTCCATGAACTACTTCCTCAAGGTGCTGTGCCAGACAGATGCCCATGCTGACCAGGCCATGGGTCTCACGAACGAGCGTGCCCTCAAGAAAGTGCAGGCGATGTACGAGGGCCAGGGCCGTGGTGCTGAACTGCAGGCCGCCAAGGGCACGGCCTGGGGCCTGCTGTGCGCTGTCACCGAATTCGTGGACCACGAGCGGCGTGCTCGCAGCCAGGAGTACCGGCTCGACAGTGCCTGGTTTGGCCAGGGCGCAGCCCTCAAGCAACGTGCGCTGGAGCAGGCGCTGCAGCTGGCATCGTGAATGCCAGGCTCAACGGTCCAAAGCGCCGAAGCAAAAGAGCCTTCCCTCCATTCTTTCCATCCCTTCCTCAGCAAAGCCCCGGACCTTGAATGGGACCGGGGCTTTTTGTTGTGCGGAGTTTCTACATCCAAGGAGTCACCATGTCTCAACCCTCTGTTCATACGGATTCCGTTTCTTCACCGTCTTCCTCGGGAATCCCCAAGGCCCGACCGGCTTTGAAGCTGGTCAAGACCAACACCCTCAAGCGTGAGGATTGGCTGGAAGTGCGCAAGTGCGGTATTGGCAGCTCCGATGCTGCCGCTGCCGTGGGCTTGCATCCCTACAAGTCCCAGCTCCAACTGTGGATGGAGAAGACCGGGCGTGATGCCGGTCTGCCCGTGGTCGATCCCAATGACGACCAGAGCCCGATGTACTGGGGCACGCTGCTCGAACCCATCGTGGCAGCGCACTACACCCGGCGCACGGGCAACAGAGTTCGCCGCGTCAATGCGGTGCTGCAACACCCTGAACATCCCTGGATGCTGGCGAACCTCGACCGGGAGGTCATGGGAGCTCCGGATGTCCAGATCCTGGAATGCAAGACGGCTGGCATCAACGGGGCCAGGCTGTGGCGCGATGGTGTGCCCGAGTATGTGCAACTGCAGGTAATGCACCAGTTGGCTGTGACCGGCAAACAGGTGGCGGATGTGGCCGTGCTCATGGGTGGGCAGGAACTGCAGGTGTTCCGCATCGAACGAGACGCCGAGATGATCGCCCAGCTCATCCAGTTAGAGCAGCAGTTCTGGGGCTATGTGGAGCGGGACCAGGAGCCCCCGGCCGATGGTTCGGACTCTGCCGACCTGGCACTGCGGTGTCTGTATCCGCGTGACAGCGGCACCACGCTGGATCTCTCGACCGACCTGGAGATGTCGGGGGTGTTTTCTGACCTGCTGGCGGTGCGGGAGGTCATCACCACCCAGACCGCACTGGAGGCCCAGTTCAAGCAACGCATTCAGCAGCGCATGGGTGACGCCACACGGGCGGTATTCGAGACCGGGGAAGTTTCCTGGAAACGCAGCAAGGACGGAACCGCCCTGGACACGGCGCAGTTGCTCAAGGACCGGCCCGAGCTGGCACAGGCCTACCTACTCACCAAGCCAGGCAGTCGGCGGTTTTTGGTGCAGCAGTAGCCGGGCAAGGGAGACACCAGAGCCTCACACCCCATATCCGTCAATCACTCACAGCGGACCTCCACCAGATCGGTGCGGGTCCGCTTCTTTTTGTCTCGAAAGGAACCACCATGCTCAAAGGTTTGGCATTGACACCCCCGGTCATTGGCCGGATATCGATTGGCAAAGTCGTGGAGAAGCACGGCAAGCGCTTGCCGGAGAAGGATGACGAATTCACCATCACCAGCCAGGTGCAAAACCGTGATGGCTGGGTGAACCACCCGCTCGATGAGCAGTTGCGCAAGGACAAGAGCACCAAGCTGCGCAGCATTCCCGTGCGCCTGCTGTTTGACGATCCTCATCTCAGCCTGCGGGCCAACTACACAATGTTTGACCGGTCCACCGGGCGACCCCTGTGTGTGGGCAATGGGGAAACCTGCAAACGGGCCACGCTGTCTGGAATGCAGAGCTTTGCTTGTCCGTCACCGCAGGCCTGCCCCTTGGCCGAAGGCGGTAACTGCAAGCCCTACGGGCGCTTGAATGTGCGTGTCGATGTGGAGGGAACCGGGAGTGATGAACTGGGCAGCTTTGTGCTGCGCACCACCGGGTTCAACAGCATTCGCACGCTCTCGGCACGGCTGCGGTATTTCCAAGCGGTGTCCGGTGGAATGCTGTCCACCTTGCCACTGGAGCTGCGTTTGCGCGGCAAGTCCACCACGCTATCGCATCGCACGCCGATCTACTACGTGGACCTCACACTCAGGGCGGAGACCACGCTGGTGCAGGCCATCCAGCGCGCCCGGGCGGAATGGGAGGGGCGCAAGGCGGCAGGAATAGACCAAGTGGCGCTGGATGACACGGCCAGGGCCGGGTTTGCGCTTGGGGAGTTTGAGGAATCCGAAGAAGATGGGGCCGCCGTGGTCGAGGAGTTCTATCCCGACACGGAAGACAGCTCAGGGGACGGACTGGACAAGGCCCCTCAAGATGCTGGGCACGGGTCATCGCAGCCGCAGAGCGCACGACAGCGGCAATCCGGACCACAGCGCAACCTTGGCCACAAGCTGGGGGAACGGCTGAAGGCCCAGAGCTTGGTGCCCATCGGCGCACCTCACTCCGGATCGGCTGTGGATGCAGGGGTGGGCCATGGCAGCGGCTGACAAAGGAAAGAGGCCGCGCGCCAGTCGCCTTGCATCGTTGGTGCAGATGTACACGGCGGGACTGCGGTGGGACACAGAGCCGATGGTCATGGCGTGGGCGCTGACACAGGATGCGGCAATCGCCGCCCCTTTGCACCGCTTGCCCCTGGAATGCCCTGTGGAAGAACCGCCCGGAGATCTCCGCTCTCTGTGGACAGCGCTGTGGCAGGCGGCTTGTCTGTTGCGCCCAGAGGTCTCACCGGCCCGGTGGCGACCAAGGGTGTGTCGTCTGGCCCGGATAGCTGGTGCGCTAATCCACGTTGAAACGAACGCTGACGCACCTGAGCAGCACGAAGCCACGCAAGAGCCAATGATTGCATTGGACGTCAGAATGGCGGAGTGGGTTCGTCGCCTGCTATTGCCATTGCCGCCACCGACAGATTCGTTTCGCCCAGCGATCTCTGTGCGGGAATGTGCGGAGCTGGATCTTGATGCGATGGACCAATGCCGTCGTGAGGGCGGCGTCCTGCTGGTGGCTTGGCGACGGGCACGCCCGGCAACCCAATGTGACTGCGGCTGGCAATGGCGCGTCGTGGCCGGGCTGGAGGGACTGGAAGACCCGAGAGCCGAAGGAGCTTTGGCAAACGCGGGAGAAGGATTCCGACCTCGCTCGGTGTTGCTGGTGCCCCAGGAGGTAGAGGCGGTCTGGGGGTGTGGCTATGGGACGCGGTTGGATCCGGTTGCATCTTTGGATACCACCTCACCCGAGAAAAGTAGCAACTGGCAGTTGCGCAGCCTCTATGGCACTTGGACTGATGTGGAGGTGTTGCGGGTGCTGATGCTCAGGCCGAAGCCGGGATAACGTGCTTGATGACCCAAGAGAGCCATCGTCTGTATGGCCGCCCCTGGCACTTGCTGGGGGTGGTCTCTTTTTTTCAAGGTTGCTGGGCCTCAGCCGCCCGCGTCGGCAATCGGGTAGTCCATCTTGACGCAACGATGGCGGCAATGGTTTATGCGTCCTGGTGTGGATGGTTTGCAAGTTGGTGTTTTGTTGGTTGACGTGAAGACCTTTGCCGGGGGCCCCGACACAGGTCGTCTGGATACGGGGCATGGGGTGCGGCATTTCACGGTGGTGCACGCCGCCATGGCTTTGGTAATTTGCGCGCGCAGGGCGCTATTTCCGCAGGTAGAACACGTAGTACACCAAGGGGGCAAACGGGTTCGAGAAGATCAGGATCAAAAAGCCGATGGGCTTCTTTTTTGCGACGCAGTGACCGAAGCAGATCAGCCACAGCAGGGCGTAGACGGGGATTAAGAGCAGTAGGAGGGTTTTCATCGAGAGACTTTCAGATTTGGGCCACCAGGACCTGACGCTTTTGGGTGTATTCCGACTCTGTCAGGAGGCCTTCATCGAAGAGTTCTTTCAGTTCCCGTAGGGACTCTTTGGCGCGTTGAGCAGGGGAAGCATTCGGCGCATGCCGTTTTACCGTGTCCACGATGGCGGTCAGCATTTCTGCGAAGAGCGCCGCATTGGACTTCTTAGGTACGTTGGACCTAAAAACATAGGTGCCGTTGATCGTCATCAGGCTCTCTAGTCGGCCCTCTTGAAACTGGACATCCTTGACGTCGCTCAGCAGCACATGGAAAGGTGTCTCCATGATGTTGTGCACATGCAGGGCTGATCGGGTCAGAAGCAGGCCATCCTTCGCATTGCCAAAGACGGTGTTGTCGATCAATGCCAGTACATCGTCTGCACCGTCATTGCCACCGAACTCGGAGATGGCATTTGCCAGCTTCTTGGGCGGTATGTGGGGATGGAAAAAGATCTTGTCGTCATGGACGCTGGACCGGTAGGTCGCGAGGATTTCTTGGATTTCTTCTTCCATTGCGTGGCTCACAGTTCGAGGCTGCGTTTTGTCAATGCAGGAGCCGCGTGTCTGAAGCGCATTCAGCCCCTCCCAAGCGCTGCTTCTTTCTGACTTGCTGGGTCTATATGTGAAGCAAACACCGTAGATGCAAATTTATCAGAAAAGCATCCTCACTCGGTGTCTGCCAAGCCCCAAGCACCCACCTCGCTGCCCGATCCCAATAATCTTCGGGACGTGCTGGCCTATTGGATGCGCCTCAAGCGGGTGGAAAAGGGGTGGTCGCAAGAGCGGCTTGCGATGGAGTGCGAACTGGATCGCACTTATGTGTCAGCGGTGGAACGATCCCGCTGGAATGTGTCGCTGTCGAACATCGAGCGCTTTGCGCAGGCGCTGGATGTGGAGCCTTGGATGTTGCTCAGGCCACCAAACGAGAGTGAGTGAGCTGGGCCGGTTCAGCTACTCGGCTTGAGACGGTGGCGAGGCGTCTGTTCTGCAGCGATGGCGGAAGTTCGGCCCCGCTCCATGTAATGTCTGCAACGTTGAAGATGCCGCCAGCCGAGCGCCACACGGAGCTTAAGACGGATTTTTGAGTTTTATGCGCCTCTCGGGAGCAGCGCCTTGAGCTCCGCTAGATCTTCCGCATAGCTCACACGGTATCTTCCAAACGGGTGAGACATCGTCGTGTATCGACGAATGCACTCATTGGAGTTCCATCCTGCGTCGATCAGATCAGACACTGCAAAGACAAATTCGAGAGTGTTCGTAAAAAATGTCACCGGACTCTCACCGGACTCGTAGTCCAGCTTGGGCTTCGTGCCATGGACATAGTAGTTGCGGCAATCCACGGCATGATCAGCGACGAGTTCCAAGTCGGGAAATAGATCTCCTACTTGTCGAGCGATGATCCGTACCCGGCTGCGAACTTTCCTTTTCAGGCTGAGCTTTCCGATCCGCCCCAACGCTCCAAGAACCGAGCTCCGGTCCTCTCCGTGAGGAAGGCTCCTGAAGAGCGCGCGGGCTTTATCGCGAGCCTCGGCAAGATCGTCTGGGGTGGGGTCGGGAGGCGGGAAAGCATTGTCCGGTAACAGGTCGAACATATTTGCTGCACCCACTAGCCGATCTGGGTCGTAGCGCCGTTGAGAGGCGAAGCTGGTGGAATAGCGCAGGCGTGCGGTGCGCCATTCTTCGTTTCTTGCCAACCACGCCGCTAAGACCTTGCTCATCTTCTCAGGCTCTCGCGACGGCCAGAAGGGCAGGTCAAACCAGCTGGTAGGCTCCCATTCATCCTCAGCGTCTCTGCGGGGTCCGAGAGGCCAGATGAGATCAAGCTGCTGCTGATGGACACCGTCATTCCCATCCAGTTCAACCTTGATGTTCTTTACGTTCTGTGGACGTCCCGCCGCGATCTCGACAAATCTAACCAAATCCAACACAGCTCGTAGGGCGTGCCTCACGGTAGTTGCAGTAGAGAAATCGATCGCCAGAACTACGTCGGCATCAAGATGTATCCCGTCAGCTGACGAAGAGGGAACGACCAGCGTGTACCTCGCAGAGACCACACCTAATGATGTGACCGTGGAGAGAAGCTCCAGCTTGCCGTTGAAGTAAAAAATGTGCGGCAGTGCTCCAAGCTCTCCGACATACTTTCCGCCCTCTGTCTTCGACAGCTCTGCCAGATGCTCACGCGCATTGAAAATTTGGCCAAATACTCGAAAGTCGCCGAACAACGCCGTCGCGTCATCTAATGAAAAATGGATACTGGCGATCCGCTCTTCCTCGGACGTCACGTGCTTGTGACCAATCAAGATGTAATGCGGAAACAGGTTGCCCACAAAGAAGTGATCATCACCACGAAAATGCTCTCCTGTACCAGCCATCGGTACGCAGTTGAGCAGGGACACGTGCGTGGAATCAAGCAATCGCCCACAGACATCTCGCTTCGCAGACCAGTCAGGTTCAGAGCGAGAGAAAAGCTTCAGCCGCGAAGCTTGCCCGCGCAAATGCAGTTCGCCTGCCGCAGTCAACGATCCATCAAAGGAGAACTGCCCCGCAATGCATCGCTCGCTGTGCGCTTCTTTCATTTAGTTCCTCCCTGCAGTTGGTCGAGCACTTGATTTAGGACACGATGCGTCTGCCCTCAAAGGCAACGCTGCCAACCCAAGTGATTGGGTGTTAGTGCCGATCCAATGTTGACCACCAGCTGGTCAGTTTTGCTTCGGCACTAGCAGTCGGCGGGATCGGCTGCGGCTTGCACCCCCATCCCACTTCTCGAGGGACTGGTCTGCGATGTGCAGAGGATAGCGGCTCCACCCCCTGCGGCCAATTTCACCTTCTGCTTTCGCCCAATGGCTGAGCCTGGATGACAGAAAGCAGGCGCGCAGCAGACATTCAGCGGGCCACGCCGACTGACTGCAGCCAGCCTCAAGCGGTCCGCACAGACAGTTCGAACTAGGCCATGCACAGCCCAGTAACGCAAGATTTCAGAACGTCGTCAAGCTTCACAGCTTGATGGCTGGCCCACGCAGCACTGCCGTAACGCCTTAAAACCATGCCCAAATGCGGCGCAGCAATGCAGGAGCCGGACGGGCAGGACGGAATACATAACGGGATGGTTTGTGCATAGCCTTCTCGGTGTCGATTTTTGCAATACTGTACAAAACATCAGTATCATGCGCAAGAGTGCTTCTTAGCTCTTAACCTGTTCGCCCGAGGCATCAGAATTTGCGCGCCACCGTCCTTCGCTCCACCTGATGTCATCAGCCCTCGCACCCATCGAACTCCGGGGCTTCCTCCTCACCCGCAACTGGCGCGATCTCCCAGACGGCACCGAGATTGAATACTGGCTGGCCACCGACGAGGGGCCCAAGAAGGTGCTTCTGACCCGGCAAACCTCGGTCGCCTTCCTGCCAGCCTGCCACCGGGCTGCAGCACAAGCTTCACTGGCGAGCCTGCAGGGCCTGGAGGTGAAGGAACTCGGTCTGAAGACGTTCGATCAGCAGCCCGTCCTCGGTATCTACGCCCGCAGATTCCGCGATCTGGGCAAGCTGGCGCGAGCACTCCAGCCACTGGGGCTCCCTCTGTACGAAGCCGATGTCCGCCCACACGACCGCTACCTCATGGAGCGGTTCATTACAGCCGGCGTTTTGGTGGAGGGAGGCCATCAGGAAGGCTCGACCATCATCGACGGCAGATTGAAGCCCGCGTCTGGTTGGCGCCCGGTGTTGAAGGTGGTGTCGCTGGACATCGAGACGAGTGCAACGGAGGATCTGTACTCCGTCGCACTGGATGGTGCGGGTGATCGGGTGGTGTTCATGCTGGGGGAAGCACCAGAGTCTGTGTCGGCGCCAGCTGTGTCGCAGATGGACTTCAGGCTTGTGTACTGCTCAACTCGCAGGGCGATGATCGAGCAGCTCAATGCCTGGTTTGCAGACCATGACCCGGATGTCATCGTCGGCTGGAGCGTGATCCAGTTCGATCTGCGGGTACTGCAGAAGACGGCCGATGCGAACTCCGTGCAACTGCTGCTCGGACGCGAGCGCCGCCCCATCGCTTGGCGTACGCACCCGGGGCGCCAGGGCTACCTTTTCGCACCCATGCCCGGACGCGTGGTTGTCGATGGCATCGAAGCACTGCGGGCGGGCATGTGGAGCTTCCCGTCTTTCAGCCTTGAAGCGGTCTCGCAAGCACTGCTGGGCGAGGGCAAGGAGATCGGAGACGCTTACGACAAGATGGCGGAGATCGAGCGGCGCTACCAGGAAGACAAGCCAGCGCTCGCCAGCTACAACATCCGCGACTGCGCGCTCGTCCT
The DNA here is from genome assembly GCF_000204645.1 of Alicycliphilus denitrificans K601. Classification (NCBI taxonomy): domain Bacteria; kingdom Pseudomonadati; phylum Pseudomonadota; class Betaproteobacteria; order Burkholderiales; family Comamonadaceae; genus Alicycliphilus; species Alicycliphilus denitrificans. The sequence goes on from NC_015422.1 coordinate 3,208,111, forward strand.
GCGCATCTTCGACAAACTGGAGCTGCTGTCATTCGTGCTGGAGCGAGCGCAGACGACGGGTTTGCAGATCGATCACTTCGGCGGCTCCATCGCTGCGTTCAGCCACCACTACCTGCCACGCATGCACCGCCTGGGCTATGTGGCACCCAACGTGGGTGACATCGCGGCCAAGGCCTTTCCCGGCGGCTATGTGATGGACTCCACGCCAGGCTTCTACGACTCCGTCGTGGTCCTGGACTACAAGAGTCTGTACCCCTCCATCATCCGGACCTTTCTGGTGGACCCCGTGGGTCTGGCAGAGGGAGAGAGCGCCGACGCACAGACCGGGTTGGTGCAAGGGCCGCAAGGCACGCTGTTCTCGCGCGAGAAGCACTGTCTGCCGGACATCGTGACCGCCCTGTCGAATGCCCGGGACGAGGCCAAGCGTGCGCGCAATCAGCCGCTGTCGCAGGCCCTGAAGCTGCTCATGAACTCCTTCGCCGGAGTGCTGGGCGCGTCCGAGTGCCGCTTCTTCAACCCGAAGCTGGTGTCCGCCGTCACCCTGCGCGGCCACGAGGTGATGAAACTCACCCGGACGTTCGTGGAGCAGCGCGGATACCAGGTCATCTACGGAGACACCGACTCCATCTTCATCTGGCTCAAACGCACCTATCCCAATACGGAGGCGCACGCCATTGCGGCCGGCCTGGTGCAGGAGATCAACGCCTGGTGGACCCGCAAGCTGCGAGAAGAGCAGCAGCTGGAGAACTTCCTCGAGATCGAGTTCGACACCCACTACGCCAAGTTCTTCATGCCCACTATCCGAGGATCGGATGTCGGCAGCAAGAAGCGCTACGCCGGCCTGAGCGTCGATGAAGCGGGGCAGGAAGAGATGGTCTATCGCGGGCTGGAGATGGCCCGCAGCGACTGGACCCCATTGGCACGCCAGTTCCAGGAGGGCTTGCTGTCACGCATCTTCCACGGCGAGCCCTATCGGGACTTCGTGGCCGACTATGCGCGGTCCATGCTGGATGGCCAGATGGATGCGCTGCTCGTCTACCGAAAACGCCTGCGCCACCGGCTCGATGCCTACGAGGTCAATGTGCCGCCCCAGGTGCGCGCGGCGCGCATCGCTGATGCACACAACGCGAAGTTGAACCGTCCTCAGCAGTACCAGCGTGGTGGCTGGATCGAGTACGTGATGGCGCAAAGCGGCCCCGAACCTCTGGAGGCCCGGCATTCGCGTATTGACTATGAGCACTACCTCGTCAAACAACTCCAGCCCATTGCCGATGCGATTCTCCAGCCATTGGGAGACAGCTTTGTGGCATTGACGAGTGCGCAGACGGTGCTTTTCTAGGGGCGCCTCACCCGCCAGCCGTGAATACGGCTGGCGGGGATGGGAGAGGAATTCCCTATTTGGGACAGTGGGTGATTAGTGCCCTGCGACCATTCCACCTCAGTCTCTTCGGAGCCAGTCCATTAGCCCCTGCTGGCGCCATACCCGTGGTGCCCCGCCCCATACTGCTTCGTCCTTGCCTTGCACAGATAGCTTGCCCGATGAAAGAGCGCAGCAAATGACTCGGGATCATCGCGCAGGATCATGTACCACGGATTCTTCGGAAAGTGCACCAGAGTCTTGGCCCTCTCCACGCTTTCGCCCAAAGCACTGGCCCAGGCCTCCCATACCCGATGGGCCATGTTCACAGCCGAAGACTGGTAGCTGCCCAGGCAGTTGAAAGCATCCCCATTCAGGAGGAACAAGACATGGTAGTGAACCCTACCGCGTTCACCTACCTCCCTCACCCAGAAATAACGCACCTTGGTTTGATGAGTGTAGGAGGCTGTCTTGGAGGCCACCGCACGGTTGTGCCGAATCTTGGCCTTGAATGATTCGATGAACCTTGACACCACAGAGTTGCAGAACTCATCGTGACACCCCCCGGTTCCGGCAGGCAAATGCAGATCCACCCTGAAGGCAAAGACTCTTCGATACTGATGGGTTGCCTTGGCAAGCACCCCATGCAGTGCCCGCAGATACTCCTCAATCATGGGGTAGTACCCATTCATCACGGGCAGAGACTGGTACACCCCATCACTGTACAGGCGATGATTCTTGTTTATCTCAAAATCACTGTAAAACACGTTCACCTCACACAAGTGACCCCTTGCCTGAATGGTGGCCGATGTATGTGCTGTGCCTGGATGCTTTACCGGTATAGATTGCCCATAGCTCTATATCTGTCTATACTACCAATACCGAGGCAAGAACAGACCAAAACAGCAGCAACATCGGCACGCCAAAATAGGCAATCCCTGGGGTTATTGATAAAAACAAATGGCTAATCTGCTCTGGAAAAATGGGATTCGGCTTAAGAAGCCCGCGATTCCATTTTCTGACGCAGCCACTGGTCCACCTCCTCCTGGATCCAACCGACAGATTTGACGCCGAGCTTTATGGGCTTTGGGAAGATGCCCTTGCTCATGTACAGATACAACGTGGACCGTGGCAGTCCCGTCAATTCACTCACTGCAGGTAGTCGCAAGATACGCATGGCATTCACTCGAAGTAGTTTGTCCAACGCATGCGTCCCATAATGATTTTTTACACTTGATGGCTCCGCATAGCCATACAACCACTATCGCGTCGTGCATGAACCCCTAAGCGTGCAACTTCCCGAAGGATCAAAACCGCATGATGCTGACGCGTTCTCAAATACGCTCAATACTGCAAAAACCCACCAACTGCCGTACAGCTGAGTTTCAAATGTGGCTTCTTCCATGACCAGATCAGGAAGACAGAATACCCCTCCAAAAGGCCGAACTGATAAGCCCTTTTATCAAGCGTGAGCAGATCCCTCGGGATCCAGCAGGGCATTGCCGGTATCTAGCATGCTGCACCATAGTTTTAGTATAGGAGCGTCTTCGCCGTTGTCTCCGCATTGTGGGGTCGGCAGTGGCGCTCACATACGATGCGGCGGTGGCCTCCAAGCACCTTCAATGAGGGGAGCGGCACTCGTCGCTTGGAATGCGTTCGCTAGTGGGCAAGAGACCCCGATGAGCCACCGTGACCAGTGCTCTGGGAACAAGGCGTAACCCCAACGACGCTTACCAAGCTAAGGAATTCACACCCAAAAGCATCTAGCAACCTATCTAGATGTGATCTATAATTCATCAAAGAAAAATCATCCACGTATCTACAGAATCTCTTCTGAAAATCTTGAATGCCAGTTAAAACAAACGATGAGCTTGCACGGATCATTGGCACACCCATTGAGTCAAGCAGAATTAACTCACTGCTATGGTTTGCGCTGGCGCAAAGCGATAAACAATTTATTGACATTCATTCGATATCCACATTCAATAGAGATGAGCTTGCCTCATTCATAAAAAACATTGGCAACCTTAGTGGAGGATGCCAATGGGCGCCAGTCAAATTAGTCCCCGATACACACTTAAGCTGGATTGAAGACAGCCAGCGCCAATCACACTGGTTAACTTATCAACTGGTCTTGCATATTTCAGCTTCCAAAGAAAAAGCCGCGCAAGCAGGAATGCATCATCAACCATTAACCAATCCATCCCCACCTCGCCACTTGACGGGAAGAAATCTAAGCATTGCTTATTTAGACTTTTTTTCTGCACATTACTTTTCAACGATTGACGAAAAAATAAATTTCATTGAAAGTTTGCAATTAAGTTGGCAAAATCACACCAAAACAGACCGGTATTTTTCATGGTTAAATAGGAACGATGCAAGTTCCAGAATTGAATTTTTCTGGGAGTGGCTAACAAAAAAGAATCCCGAAATAACCCACAATCGACCGTTTTTCAAAACCTATGAAGGCGTATTGGAATTTTTTGATAACCCTGCATTTACCGAGTCAGCCAAAGAGCTTTTCAATAAAAAAGCCAACAATATGTGGGCTCAAAAACAGCGCAGAGAAAATTCCAAGAACAAGAGACAATGCAACTTTGTCCTCGCAGAGAAAACGATATCAAAGCTTGAAAAGCTCGCGGCAAAACATCACCTGACACGCACAGAAATAATCGAGCTAATCATCAATGCCGAAGCCGAAAAAGAAACATACATCCGTGAACGCCTCAGCCGTAGGCAATTGCTGCTGGGCTCACCCGAACCTACCGAATAAAAAAAGCAGCCTGTGTCGTTGATCGACACAGGCTGCTTTCAGTTTTAAAACACTTGTATTTTCTGCTGGCCGCTCATTTGGCCGGCGGTGAATTGCAATAGTTGGCCCAGTCGGACATCAACCCTGCACGCTTAGCCAAAAGGTCGCCCCGCTGGTAGGCTGCTTCAACGCCGTCAGCCAATCTATGTGCCAGAGCGTGCTCGCACACTTCACGGGGATAAGTGGTTGTCTCCCCAGCCCAGTCCCGAAAGGTGGAGCGAAATCCGTGCTGCGTTAGACCGCCTTGCCCCATGCGACGCAATACGGCCGTCAACGACATATCGGAGAGTTGTCCTCCCCTGGGTGCGAGGAAGACGTGCTCCGTGTTTTCTTCACGCGGCAGAGCCTTCAACAGCGTTAAAACTTGGCCGGCGAGAGGCACTCGATGTTCTTTGCCAGCTTTCATCCGCTCGGCGGGGATTGTCCAGATTTTGTTTTGCAGGTCGATTTCTGACCACTTGGCGCCACGTACTTCGCCTGAGCGTGCTGCGGTGAGGATCGCAAATTCCAATGCGCGGGCGGAGACGCCTTCTTTGGATCGCAGCTCAGCCATGAACGCGGCCATCTCGGCATAGGGCAGTGCCGCATGGTGCTCGACTTTCTGCACTTTGTTGCGAGCGGGTAGTTCGTGTTCGAGGTGGCCTTTCCAACGCGCCGGGTTGTCTCCCTGGCGGTATCCCCGAAATGCCGCCCAATCCAGAATGGATTCAATGCGTCCTCGCAGTCTGCTGGCCGTCTCTGTCTTGTTAAGCCACAGTGTTTCGCCGAGCTTGCCCACGGATTGCTGGAGCACGTCCAGCACCATTCCCGTATCGACCGACGCTACCGGCAGGTGGCCGAATTTCGGATAGACATAGGTCGCCAGCGTGTTGGTCCACTGCTGGACATGCTTGTCGTTTTTCCAGGCGGCGCGATTGGCATCAATGTAAGCCGTGGCGCAGTCTTCGAAGGTCTTGGTTTTGGCGATCTCCATGGCAGATTGGGCTTTGACAGTCTGGCGCTCCTGAACGGGGTCGATGCCATCACGCACTTGTTTTCTGAGTTCACGGGCGCGTTCGCGTGCCTCGGCCAGTGACACCTCGGGAAAGCTTCCCAGTCCAACGTCCCTGCGGTGCAGCGTCGCTTGACCATCTTTGCCCAGGCGCGTGCCCACGGCGATGCGCAGCACCCATGCCCGTGATCCGCCCAGAATGCGAAGATGCAGGCCGTCCACGCCGCCAACTGCGTGACGGCCTTCGGTTTTAAGCTTGGTGACTGCCAGCGCTGACAGTTCCTTGGCTTTTCTTGGCATGGCTATCTCCGTCGAACTATTTGTCCCACATCTTATCCCACATAAAGATCTGGATGTGGTGAGAATCGGCTGGACTTCGGCAGACAGACGAACTCTTCAACCTATTGATTTAAAATGGTTTTTTGATTCTCATTGGATTGTGCTAGACGTCAAAGAGACGGACGCCCTCTCCGCCAAGGTTTTCTGCAGGTCGTTGAATTCGGCTTGCAAGGTAACGGCCCACAAACCGGCTCGCATCGCCGTAGTGATTTTTCGCTACGGCGTTTTTCTTTTGCAGCTATGCATATTCGTGGAGCATGGCCAGCCAAGTTTTTGCGGGGCTGCGAAGTTTTTCGTTGCTCGCTCTGCCTACCGGCCCCATGCCCCGCCGCTCCGGTTCGCCGTGCAGCGCAGGGGTGACGGTGGCCGCGAAGACGCGCATACTCGAATCCATGCGTCCAAGCCTGCCGAACCTTGTGCCGCTGTCGGTGGCGTTGTTCTGCACCGTTGCCGGGGGTGCTGCGCGGGCACAACCCAGTGAAGGCGACAGTGCCCTGGCAGCCAGCCTGCGCGAGCAGGCCATTGCCTACGAGCATGGCGAAGGCGTGGCCCGCGATGCGCGGAGGGCCGCCAACCTGTACTGCACGAGCGCGCGGCTCGGCGACATGCTAGCCCAGTACCACCTTGGATGGATGTACGCCAATGGGCGCGGCGTGGCGCGCGACGACGCGACGGCGGCCTTCTTCTTCCAGGCCGCCGCCGAGCAAGGGCTGGATGTGGCCGCGCGCATGTTGCAGGTCGTCGGCGGCGCCACCGGCGAGGTGCCCGAGTGCATGCGCCCGCCGCAGCCCGCCCCGGTCGAGGCGGCCCCGCCCGGCGTGGACTACCAGGCCATAGCGCCACCCAAGATCATGGAACTGGTGCACAAGATGGCGCCGCAGTACCAGGTGGAGCCGCAGCTGGCGCTGGCCATCATTGCTGCCGAGTCCAACTTCAACCCCCAGGCGGTATCACCCAAGAACGCGCAGGGCCTGATGCAGCTGATTCCGGAGACCAGCGAGCGCTTCCAGGTCAGGAATCCCTACGACCCGGCGCAGAACATCCGCGGCGGCCTGGCCTACCTGCGCTGGCTGCTGGCCTACTTCGAGGGCGACGTGGCGCTGGTGGCTGCAGCCTACAACGCCGGAGAGGGCAAGGTCGAACGCTACCGCGGCGTCCCGCCCTATGTGGAAACGCGCGCCTACGTGCAGCGCATCCTGAAGGCCGTCGGCGCTCGCGCGCATCCGTTCGACCGCACCGTGACGCAGCCCTCGCCGGTGCTCGAACGCATACGGCTGACGCTGCGTGCCGGCAACTGATCGGCCGTTTCGTTTCAAGCGGCGGCCCGGAAACGCGCCGCCGCCTCACGCCTGCCCGTCGAAGGTGGCGCGCACGTCCAGCCGCTGCCTGATGAGCCCGGCCCTCCAGTAGAAGTCCGCCGTGCGCTGCGGCTCGGCCAGCACGGCCTCGTCCACGGGCAGCCAGCGCGTGGCGCGGCGCTCGAATTGCAGCTGCGCCGCCTCTGCCGGGATGCCGATGATGCGCGCAAGCGACTGGCCGAAGGCCCTGGTGTTGCGGTACGACCAGGCCTGCGCGCGCGCCACGGTGCAGCGCCGCGCGCCTGACGGCCAGCGCGTCGTCGGTCGCCGCGAGGAACGACAGGCCCGACTACAGCCCCCGGTCGTTGACCAGCACGCGCGCGTGGCCGCCCGTTTCGGCCAGCGCGGTGTAGGGCTCCCAGGTGGCCCAGGCGTCCACCGCGCCCTGCGTAAGCGCGAGCTTGGCGTCCGCCGGCGGGATGAAGCGCAGCTGCACGTCGTCGGCCGTGAGCCCCGCGCTCGCGAGCGCCTTGAGCGTCACGAAGTGGCCGATGGAGCCGCGGTTGGTCGCCACGCTGCGGCCCTTGAGGTCGGCCGCCATCCTGAGCGGCGAGTCGGGCCGCACGAGCACGGCCGTGCCATAGGCGTCGGAGCGGCTCACGGCAGGCGGCGGCCACGGCGGTGGCGGCCATGCGGTGGAATCTGCGTCGTTGCATGGATGGCATGGGTGGGTTTCCTTGTGTCGTCAGAGGTTCAGGGCCACACGCCCGGCGGCCACGTGCACGCTGTCGTCCTGCGGCGTGTGTACGCGGCCGCAGAGCACGTCGCGCAGGTGCCGCTCCAGCGGGTTGCGGCGCGACAGGCCGTGGTTGCTGGTGAGCGCGAGCGCCTCCTGCTCCGCGTCCACCGCGCCCACCGCGCCCACCGGCGTGCCGGCGTCCACGTCCTGCGCCAAGCCGGCCAGCAAGCGGCGGCTGGACAGCAGCAGCGCCTCGATGCGGCCCACGGCCTCCTGCGCGCACGCCAGCGTGGCCAGCGGCGCGCCCAGACTGGAGGGCGCGCGAGCAGGAACTACAGCAGCCAGTCGCGCGCGGCGCGCGCCACGCCGGTGTAGAGCGCGCCGAGCAGCAGCGTCATCTCGGTCTGGAAAGCGCCGTCCGCCTGGGGCCACGCGCCGGTGGGCTGCAGGCCCAGTGCGTGGTCCGGCGGCGTGGGCACGCCCAGGTGGGCTCGACGCGCACGCCCGGGCTGTCCGCGCGCACGAGGAAGGTGCCCACGCGCGGCGCAGCCTCGTCGGTGCGCGCCCACACGGCGTACCAGCGCAGGATGGGCGCGCCCGTGGCGTGGATCTTGCGCCCGCTCAGGCGCCAGCCCTCGGGCGTCTGCCACGCCACGGTGGCGTTCGAGGGCGCGCTGCGCGTCGGGCTCGGCCACCTTGGCGCGCACCAGCGGCGGCAGCTCGCGGCCGTATTCGAGGGCGTCCACCAGCGGACCAAAGCCGCGCACCAGGAAGGTCTCGATGCCCAGGTCGTAATACTTGAGCAGCGCATCGGCCACCTGCTCGGGCGTGCCCACGAGCGCGGTGGAGTTGCTGCGCCCGCCCGTTTCGCGCGCGATGGTGGTCCACAGGCGCTCGTCCACACGGTCGCCCCTGGCCGCGTCGGCCAGCAGGCGGCGCACACCCTCGCTCTGCTGCGGGCCGGCGCCGCGCGCGTGGGCGATCTGCACCTGCTGAGCGCGCGTGGTCTCCAGGATGCGTGCGGCCTTGGTCCAGGCCTCTTCCTCGGTGGGCGCGATGATGGGGCGGAACGAGATGCTGAACCCGATGCCGCGCCCATGCGCCGCGGCCTCGGCGCGCACGCGCCGCACGAGATCGCCCGCCTGCGCGAGCGATTCGCCCCACAGCGCGTACACGTCGGCATGTCTGCCCGCCACCCGCAGCGCGGGCTCCGACGCGCCGCCGAAGTAGATGGGCACGTAGGGCTGCTGCAGCGGCTTGACCTCCGAGGCGGCGCCCTTCACGCGGTAGTACGCGCCCTCGTGGTCGAAGGGGCGCTCCTCCGTCCACACGCGGCACAGCAGCGTGAGGTATTCGTCGGTGCGCGCATAGCGCTCGTCGTGGCCGAGGAAGTCGCCGTCGCGCTGCTGGTCCACGTCGGAGCCGCCGCTGATGTAGTGCACCGCGAGGCGCCGGCCCGTGTAGTTGTCCAGCGTGGCGAGCTGGCGCGCGGCCAGCGTGGGCGCCACGAAGCCAGGCCGGTGCGCGAGCAGGAAGCGGATGCGTTGCGTGGCCGCGTCCGCATAGGCCACGGTGAGCAGCGTGTCGGGGCTGGTGGAGCTGGCGAGCACCAGGATGCGGTCGAAGTCCGCGTGCTAGTGCGCCTGGGCGAACGCGCGCACGTAGGCTGGGTCCACCGCGAGGCCGCGGCGTGCAAGGGTTTCGGACACTTCGTGCGGCTGGATCATGCCGATGATCTGGATGAGCATAGCGGGCTCCTGTATCGAATGGTAAACAGTGCGGGACTGCAGGCATGATCAGCCCGCAGCCGGCGCACGCCAACGAAGAAAAACGTGTTTCCAAACTCGCGCCCCGCATACGGCGCGGCAGAACCGCCCCATAGACCTGCGCGCCCTCCGCTACTTCATCACTGAGGCGCGCAGCCCTTCGAGCGCTCGCGCGCGGGCGTCACGCCCACACCCGCCAGGGTCGTTCAGGCCGGTGTCCACCAGCCTCCAGCCATCGCGCGTGTCGATCGCCCAGACGCTGACGTGATCGCGCCGGAACGGCACGGGCAACCGGACCCGGCGCATGCCGGGGACAACTTCGGCCACGTGGCGCGGCGCGGAAGCCCGAACGGATACGTCAGCGAACGGCGCCGGGCTTCGTCATGCGGATGGGCCTCGGTTGGGCGGCGGGGTCAGATGCCCGTGAGCCCGCCCGTGCACAGCAGGGTCTGGCCGCTCACGTAGTCGGACTCGGGAATGCAGAACAGGTAGGCCGCGCCGGCGGCCTCCTCCGGCGTGCCGGCCCGGCCCAGCGGAATGCTGCGCTCCAGCATGGCCATCAGGCCCGGGTTCACGCCCACCTTGATCTCGCGCCCCTCGACCTGGATGGCGGCGTCGGCACTGCCGGTGACCTCGGTCATGCGGGTTTTGATGAGGCCGTAGGCCACGCAGTTGACCGTGGTGTTCAGGCGCCCCCACTCCTTAGCCAGCGTCATGGTCAGGCCCATGATGCCGGCCTTGGCGGCGGAGTAGTTGGCCTGCCCCGCGTTGCCGAAGACGCCTGCAACCGAAGAGATGTTGACCACCTTGCGCACCGTGCGGCGGCCGGCCGCTGCGTCAGTCCGGCTCAGCTCGCGGATCACCGGTTGAGCCGCCCGCAGGATGCGGAACGGTGCAGTCAGGTGCACGTCCAGCATCGCATGCCACTGTTCGTCCGTGGTCTTCTGGATGACGTTGTCCCAGGTGTAGCCAGCATTGTTGATGAGGATGTCGAGCCCGCCGAACGCGCCGGTCGCCGCGGCAATCAGCCGGTCCGCGAAATCGGCTGCGGCCACGTTGCCGCAGCAGGCCACCGCCTCGCCGCCCAGCGCGATGATTTCCTCGCGCACGGCGGCGGCAGGCGCGTCGTCGAGGTCATTGAGGACGAGGCGGGCGCCTTCGCTCGCGAGCTTGAGGGCCATTGCCCGGCCGATGCCCCGGCCCGAGCCGGTGACCACGGCCACCTTGCCACGCAATTTTTCCGACATGGCATGCTCCTGTGTTTACCGGGCGTGCGCCGTCTCGGCATCGTAGGCGCCGGCGCTGCCTTGCTGGCGCAGGATGGCGCGCTGGATCTTGCCGGTGGCCGTCTTCGGCAGGCTGTCCATCTGGCGCAGGTAGCGCGGCTTGGCAAAGCGCGGCAACAGGGCGCCAGCCTGGAGGGCAATGTCCGCCATGTCCAGCACCGCGCCGTCGCTGGGCACCAGGGCGAGCATCACCTCGTCCTCCCCACCCGCGCCCTGCGCCGGAACCGCGTAGGCCGCCACCTCGTGGATGCCGGGCAACTGGCCGACCACGGCCTCGACCTCGGTGGCCGAGATGTTCTCGCCCCGGCGGCGGATGCAGTCCTTGATGCGGTCCACGAAGGTGATGAGCCCTTGCGCGTCCCGCATGCCGGCGTCACCCGTGTGGAACCAGAGGTTGCGCCAGGCCTCGACCGTTTTCGCAGGGACGTTCAGGTAGCCCGCCATGAAGCCGAAGGGCACCTTGGGCCGCACCAGGATTTCGCCGGCCTGCCCGGCCGGTACCGGCACATCGGTTTCGGGGTCGGCGATACAGATCTCGAACCGGTCTTCGTGCGCCCAGCCGGCCGCGTTCGGCGCCGCGTGCCCGATGCGTCCCCAGATGGGGATGCCGACCTCGGTCATGCCGAACCCTGACAAAACGTCCTTCACGCCGAAGCGCTCGCGGAACACGGCCTCGTGCTGGGCCGGGTTGGGCGCGCTCAGGCTGGCGCGCAGACGGTGGTCGCGGTCCTGCTCCGTGGGCGGCTGGTTGATGACGAACATGGCCGTCGTGCCCAGGTGGTTGGTCAGCGTGGCGCCACTGCGGCGGATGTCGGCCAGCCAGGTGCTGGCGCTGAACTTTTGCTTGAGAAAGGCCGGTATGCCCGCCAGCACGGTCGCCCCCAGCTGCATGAACAGGCCGTTGGCATGGAACAGGGGCAGGCAGATGTAGTACTTGTCGGCCTCGGTGATCTCGAGGCTGCGTATCGCCCCCAGCCCGATCAGGGCGCAGTGGCAGTGCGGCATCAGCACGCCCTTGCTCGGCCCGGTGGTGCCGGACGTGTACATGATGCAGAAGATATCCTCGGGCTGGGGCGCGGGGCCTTCCCACGGCGCGCAGGCACTGCTGTCCGTCCAGGCCACCTGATGCCAGTGCCCGGGCACGGCGGCGGGCGCATCGCCCACCACGACCAGGGTGCGCAGGTGCGGCAGTTCATCCGCCAGGCTGGCGATGTGTTCGACCAGCGCTGCATCCACCACGACGGTGGACAGCTGGCAATCGTTCAACTGGTGGCGCAGGAACGCGGAACGCAGCTCGGTGTTGAGCATCACCGCCGTGGCCCGCAGGTAGCCGATGCCAAACGTAGTCGCAACCATGGCGCAGCTGTTGGACATGAAGACGCCGACGCGCTCCTCGGGCTGCACGCCCAGTCGGTGGTGCAGGAAGCTGGCAAACCGCTGGCTGCCGGTCAACGCCTGCCCCACGGTGAACGCGCTGCCCTGGCTGTCCTCCAGCCAGGGCGCGCCGGGGCAACTGGTGGCCCATTCGCGCAGTGCATCGGTCAGCGTGCAGGCGTGGGGTTCGTGGATGCGGCTGTACATGGTCTTCTCTTTCAGACTTCGAGATCCTGGAGCCAGGGGACATAGGCCAACGCTTCCGAGGGTACGGGCTCCAGCTCCGAACCCATCAGGCCGTTCCAGCGGTTGAACCATCCGACCATGGCCACGCAGGACACGATCTCGACGATTTCTTCCTCGGTGAAGACCTGCCGGGCTTGCGTTATGGCCTGGCCCGGTTCGCGCACCGGCAGGCTGCCGCCCGCGGTGGCGATGGCCAGCGCCTTGCGCTCCTGCTGGGTGTACCGGGGGTCGTCCCGGTAGGACGGCAGCGCGGCCAGCTTGTCCCAGTCAACGCCCACGTGGTGGGCGGCATGGACGAGGTGCGTCGTCGTATAGCGGCAGCGCGCGCCGCGCGCGGCTTCTGCGGCGATTAAAAAGCGCAGTGCCTGCGTGAGCAGCCCGTCGCCGCGCAGCGTCACACCCAGCAGTTGGAGCAACGCGGGCACCACGCCGGGCTTGCGCGCCATGGTCAGCAGCGCATTCGGGCGGTAGCCGACAAAATCCACCAGTTCCTCCAGCACAGGGTCGTGGGAGCGGGGATCGTTTTCATGCAGGGGCGCGATGCGCGCGGCGGCGTGGGCGTTCATGGGCATGCCTTGGTTTTGGGGTTTGCGTGTGGGCACGGCGCGGTCACGCCGCCGCGCCCGTCGTGATGAGGCCTTCGACGTGGGCGCGCTGCGCGTCCAATTCCTGGGCCGTGCCGGACCAGGCGACCTGACCGTGATCCAGCACGTACTGGCGGTGGGCCAGCTTCATGGGCACCTTGAGGTTCTGCTCCACCAGCACGATGCCGGTGCCCTGGCGATGGACCTCGCTGAACACCCGGACCAGCTGGTCCACGATGACCGGCGCCAGTCCTTCGGTGGGCTCGTCGAGCAGCAGGATGCGCGGGTTGCCCAGCAGGGCGCGCCCGATGGACAGCATCTGCTGCTCGCCGCCGGAGAGCTGGTCGCCGCCGAAGTTCAGCCGCTCCCGCAGGCGCGGGAAGGTGTCCAGCACCCGGTCGAGGGTCCAGTGCCCCGGCTGGTGGGCCAGCGCACCGATCTTGAGGTTCTCCAGCACCGACAGGTTGGGGAAGATGCGGCGCGTGTCCGGCACCAGCGCCACGCCGAGCTTGGCGATGGCCTCCACGCCCAGGCCCGAAATGTCCTGCTCGCCCAGCAGGCGACGGCCAGCCACCAGGGGCATCAGGCCGACCAGGGCCTTGAGCAGTGTGGTCTTGCCCGCGCCGTTGCGTCCGACGATGGCGACGATTTCATGGAAGTCGATCCGCACGGAGATTTCTTCCAGCGCCAGGGCCTGGCCGTATCTGACGCTGGCCTTTTCGAGTTCGATCACTGGGCGTCCTCCCCAAGGTAAATCGACCGCACCGCTTCGTTCCTGCGGATGTCCTCGGGGGCGCCGCACGCGATGACCGATCCGTTGCTCATGACCACGATTTCGTGGGACAGCGACATCACCGCGTCCATGTTGTGCTCGATCAATAGCACCGTGCGCCCCTGCGCGGCCTTGCGGATCAGGGCCAGCGCGGCCTGGATTTCGTGGTGGCCGATGCCGGCCAGCGGTTCGTCCAGCAGCAGAATCCTGGGATCGGGCAGCAGGGTCACACCCAATTCCAGCGAGCGCTGCAGGCCGTAGGGCAGGGTGCCCGCGATGTCGTCGCGGTGGACCGCCAGCCCCGTCAGCTCCAGGATGGAGTCCAATTGCTCGCGGAACTGCCGGTCGAAGTGGCGGCTCATCCAGAAGGGTTGGAACCCCGGTCTGCGCGACTGGGCCGCAACCAGCAGGTTCTCGGCCACCGTCATCTCGCCGAAGATCTTGATGATCTGGAAGCTGCGCCCGATGCCCATGCGGGCTCGCGCGTAGGCGGGGCGCTGGCTGATCTCCCGGCCGCCGCAGTACACCTTGCCGGCATGGCGCATCTGCCGCCCGGCCAGCACGTTCAGCAGCGTCGTCTTGCCCGCGCCGTTGGGCCCGATCAGGCCGTAGATGCGGCCCTCCTGGAATTCATGGCTGACGTCGTTGACCGCCTTCAGGGCGCCGTAGCTGACGGTAACGCCCTCGCATCGCAGTGCCGCCTGGCTCATCGCGCACCTCCGCGCCGGTTCTTCTGGTAGGCCGCGAAGCCCTTCTCCAGCTCGCCGACGATGCCGCGCGGGAAGAAGATGGTCGCGAGGATGAACACCAGGCCCAGCACGCCGTACCAGTACTCGGTCCAGCTGCTCAGCCATTCCTTGAGCACCTCGAAGGCGATCACGCCGACGGTGGCGCCCCACAGCGAGCCGGAGCCGCCCACCAGGGTCATGATGATCACGTCTCCCGAGGTCGTCCAGTGCAGCATCTGCGGGTTCATGTACATCAGCAGCGAGGCCAGCAGCGCCCCTGCCAGGCCGCTCAGGCCTCCCGAGATCACGAAGGTGATCTGCTTGTAGCGGTTGACGTTGAAGCCCAACTGGTCGGCGCGGGTCTCGTTGCCGCGGATCGCCGCGATCACGCGGCCGAACGGCGAGCTGCGCAGCGAGATCACTGCCAGCATGACCAGGGCATACACGCCCAGCACGAACCAGTAGTAGTGGACGGGGTCGTAGAAGTCGATGCCCAGGAAGCCGGGGCGCTCTACGCCCGAGATGCCATCCGACCCACCGGTGAAGCCGCGCAGCTTGCTGTCCGCCAGGATGAAGATCAGCTGGGACAGTGCCAGGGTCACCAGCGCGAAGAAGATGCCGGACACTCGCAGCGCGAAGAAGCTGAACAGCAAAGCGAACGCGGCCCCCACGATGACGGCCAGGCCCACGCCGGCAGAGAACGGCAGCCCGTACTTCTGGGTTGCCAGGGCCACGGCATAGCCGCCCACTCCGAGGAAGGTGGCGTGCCCGAAGGACACCATGCCCAGCGCGCCAAAGACGAAGTCGAAGCCGATGGCGAAGATCGCCCAGATGGCCGCCAGGGTGACCAGCTGGATCAGCGCCTCTCCGGGGTGGAGGAAGGGCAGCAGAATGCCCGCCGCGGCCAGCAGCAGGCCGAAGCAGATGTCGAACAGGGAGAGTTTCATGCCGTCCTCGCCGCGCGGTAGAACAGGCCCTGCGGCCGCGTCAAAAGGGTGCCGATCAGCAGCACGAAGGTCATGATGTCCACCCAGCCCGGCAGGTACACGTAGCCCAGGGCGCGCACCATGCCGATCAGCATGGACGCGGCGATCGCCCCCCGGATGTTCCCCAGTCCCCCCAGGATCACGACGATGAAGCAGTCGATGATGGTGTTGGTCGCCATGCCCAGTTCGATGGGGAACAGCGGCGCCGCGATCGCGCCCGCCAGGCCCGACAGGCCGCAGCCGGTGGCGAAGACCGCCATGCGGATCGCGCCCACCGGCAGGCCCAGGATGCGCACCATTTCCGCGTCGCTGCTGGCGGCCCGCACGAGCATGCCGAAGGTGCTTTTCTCCAGCACCAGGTACAGGCCCGCCGAAACGAGGGCGCCGAACCCGATCACGAACAGCCGGTACATCGGGATGGTGCTGCCCAGCATGTCCACGGTGCCGTTCCACAGCGGCGGAATCGCCACTTCCTGGTAGCCCGGCCCCCAGACGAAGCGCACCACGTCGCTCAGGATCAGGATCAGGCCGAAGGTCAGGATCAACTGGTAGAAGTGCGGGCGCTCGTAGAGCGGGCGCAGCGTCAGCTTCTCGATCACCGCGCCCGCCAGCGCGGTGAAGAACGTGGCGGCCAGCACCCCCATGAGAAACGAGCCCGTGCGCCGCCCCGTTTCATACGAGACATAGGCACCCAGCATGTAGATGGCGCCGTGGGCGAAATTGATCACGCCCAGCATGCCGAAGATGAGCGTCAGGCCCGCCGCCAGCAGGAACAGCAGCATGCCCAGGCTCAAGCCAATCACGATAGTTGACATAGCGATTCACCGCGTGGGAGAAGCCAGGCGCCGCGGAGCAGTTCCCTGGAACCACTCAGCAACGGCCCTCAGTTCTTGCAGGCCTCGAACAGCTTCTCTTCGGCGAAGACCTTGGTGATCTTCATCGTCAGCGCAGGGGCCGGCGGCGTGCCCTGCACCACCTCGCCCCAGAAGCCCGGCTGCAGGGCCTGGTGGTCGCAGGCGCGCATGGTCTTCTTGCCTTCCACGGAGTTCTCGCGGACGCTGGCGGCGAAGGCGTCCACCCACTTTTCCTTGTCCCAGGAGCCGGTCTTTTCTACCGTGTCCAGCCACCAGGCCATGCCGTCGTAGGCCTCCCCGGCCGTCATGCTGGGGAAGATGCCGAACTTCTTGCGGTAGGCCTCGACGAACTTGCGGTTGGCGGCGGTGTCGATGGTGTGGTCGTAGCGCAGGCCGGTATTCACGCCCAGCGAGGCCGGCCCCACGGCCGCTGCCATGGTTTCATCGGCGGCCACGGGCCCGAAAAGCACCTTGTTCTTGCCCAGGTTCACCTGGCCGGCCTGCTTGAGCAGGGTGACCACGTCCGACCCCGTCAGCATCAGCAGCACGCCGTCGGCGTCGGACTTGGCGATCTTGTCCACGATGGACGAATAGTCGCGGTTGCCCAGGGGGGGGAAGTCTTCGCCCACGATCTGGATGCCATTGGGGCCGGTCTGCTGCTTGATCCACTCGTAGCCGTCGCGGGTGGCCTGGTAGTCGGCGGTGACGGCGTAGATCTTCTTGAGCTTCCGGTCCTGCATGTACGCCAGCGCCATGCGGTTTTCCATGCCCAGGGTGTTCGACGTGCGGAAGGTGTAGCGGGAGCCTCCGGGCACGGTGATCTTGTCGTCCGCCGAGATGGTGACGAGGTGGGGCACCTTGCGCTGTTTGGTCAGGTTCATGACCGCCAGCGTGGAGGCGGAGCTGAGCGCGCCGAAGATCATGTGCGAACCCTCGGAGATCAGCTTGGTGGCCTTCTGCACGGCGGGTTGGGGCTTGGTCTCATCGTCCTCCCAGGTGATCTCGATCGGAACGCCCATCACCTTGCCGCCGCGCTCCTCGACGGCGACCTGCACGCCCCGGCGCATGTCCTCGCCCAGCAGCCCGTAGGGGCCGGAGAGCGACAGCACGCCGCCGATCTTGAACTTCTCGGGCTTGGCCTGGGCGTACCCGGTGGATACCAACCCCATGGCCGTCGCCGCGGCGACCACCATGCTCTTCCCGAACCATTTCGCAACGCTACCCATGATTTGTCTCCTGTCGTTGATCACCATGCATCCCAGGTCAGCCGATGCGGGCAGAAATACCGCCATCGACCATGATTTCGGCGGAGGTGACGTATTTGGATTCGTCACTCGCCAGCCACAGGGCCGTGTAGGCCACGTCCCATGCATCTCCCATGTGGCCCATGGGGCATTGCCGGTCCCGCTTGGCCATGGTTTCCTCCAGCGACGCCTCCCGGTACCCGTCGGCCAGCGACAGCACGGGCTGGCGCACCATGGGCGTGTTCATCAGGCCGGGCATCAGCACGTTCGAGCGGATACCCCGCTTGGCGTACTCCAGGGCGACGCTGCGAGAGAACCCGAGCACCGCGGCCTTCGAGGCGCTGTAGGACACGTAGGCCACGCCGCTGTCGCGCACGCCGGCCACCGAGCCGATGTTGACGATGCTCCCTCGGCCTTTCCGGAGCATGGAGGGGATCGCATGCTTGCAGGTCAGGAACATGGAGGTGAGATTGATATCGAAGACCAGGCGCCAGTCCTCCAGGCTCTGCTCGACGACCCCGCCCAGGCGGGCGGTGCCGACGTTGTTCACCAGGATGTCGATGTCGCCGTAGGTGGCGATGCAGTCCTGCACCAGGGTCTCCACCGCGCCAGCATCGGTCACATCGCATGGGGCAACGCTCATTGCCCCGCCCTCCTGCCGCACGATCGCCTCGGTCTCCCGCGCCGCGTCCAGATGGACGTCGCAGCCATAGACCTTGGCTCCCTCGCGAGCGAACAACACGGCCATGGCCTTGCCATTGCCCCAGCCGGGGCCCGACGATCCGCAGCCGGTGACCAGGGCCACCTTGCCTTCCAGGCGTTTCACCATGGCCGCGCCCCTCAGTCCGCGCGCCCGTACAGGGTCACCACGGTGGCGCCGCCCAGGCCCGCGTTGTGCTGCAGGGCCAGGCGCGCACCCTCCACCTGGCGTGCCTCGGCGCTGCCGCGCAGTTGGTGGGTCAGCTCGTAGCACTGCGCCAGGCCGGTCGCGCCCAGCGGATGGCCCTTGGACAGCAGCCCGCCCGAGGGGTTGACGACGACCGCGCCGCCATAGGTGTTGCTGTCCGATTCGACGAAGGCCTGGCCCTCGCCGACGGCGCAGAAGCCCAGGCCCTCATAGCTAAGCAACTCGTTCTGCGCAAAGCAGTCGTGCAGTTCGCACACGTCGATGTCCTGCGGCCCCACGCCCGCCGCTTCATAGACCTGGCGCGCAGCCTCGCGCGTCATGTCGAAGCCCACGACGGAAATCGCCGACTTGTCGGCGAACACGCCGGGGCGGTCGGACACCAGCGATTGGGCCAGCACCTGCACGTTGGCGGCCAGTCCCATCTTCTGGGCGAACTTCTTGCTCACGAAGACGGCAGCCGCGGCACCGCAGGTCGGCGGGCAGGCCATCAGGCGGGTCATGGCGCCGGGCACCAGGGGCGAGCTGGCCAGCACTTCTTCCACCGTCACCTCCTTGCGAAACAGCGCCAGCGGATTGCGCGCAGCGTGGCGGCTGGCCTTGGCGCGGATCCTGGCGAAGGTGTCCAGCGGAGTGCCGTACCGGTCCATGTGCTCCCGGCCCGCCGCGCCGAAGTAGCGGATCGCCATGGGCAGCTCGGGGTGGCCAAAGACCTCGTCCATGACCCCGTTGAAGCGGTCGAGCGGATCGGGCCGGTCTTCCCAGTACGCCCTCAGGGCGCCGGCGGGCATCTGCTCGAAGCCCACCGCCAGTGCGCAGTCCGCCGAGCCATTGGCCACGGCCTTGCGTGCCAGGTACAGGGCCGTGGAGCCGGAGGAGCAGTTGTTATTGACGTTGATCACCGGCACCCCGGTCATGCCGACCTCGTAGACCGCGCGCTGGCCGCTGGCCGAGTCGCCATAGACGTAGCCCGCATAGACGTCCTGCACGTCGGAATAGGCGAGGCCCGCGTCCTGCAGCGCCTCGCGGATCGCCTGCGCGGCCATTTCCGGATACGGCAGGTTGTCGCCGGGTTTCTTGAAAGGGGTCATGCCGACACCGGCGACGAGAACGGGCTCTTGCATTGCGATACCTCCGGGTTGAATCACCAAACGTGCGTTGAATCGAAGCGCGCCGCGGTCAGGAAACCATCCGCTCCTGCGCGTGCCAGTACTTCTTGCGGACTTCCTTCTTCAAGACCTTGCCCACCGCGCTGCGTGGCAGCTGCGCGACGATCTCGACCTCCTTGGGCGCCTTGACGCTGCCCAGGCGGTCCTTGACGAACTGGATGAGCGCCTGCGGCTCCACGGACTGGCCTGGGCGCAACTCAATGACCGCCCTGACAGCCTCGCCCCACTTGTCATCGGGCACGCCGATGACGGCGCAGTCCTTCACGGCCGGATGGGCCATGACAGCCGCTTCGACCTCAGACGAGAAAACGTTGAAACCGCCTGTGACGATCATGTCTTTCTTGCGATCGACGATGAACAGGAAGCCCTGCTCGTCGAAGTAGCCCACGTCGCCCGTGCAATGCCAACCGTGGCGCTGCACTTCGGCCGTGGCCTCGGGGTTCTTGTAGTAGCCTGCGGTCACGATGTCGCCCTGCGCGACGATCTCGCCCACGGCCCCCGGCTGGGTGAGCAAGTTGCCGTCGTCGTCCATGATCGCCACCCGCGTGAAGGGGAAGCGGCGCCCCGCGCTCAGCAGGCGTTGGCGGGGCGCCACCCGCCCGTCGACGAAATGGTCCTCGACCCGGAGCACGGAGATCGCGCCGGGCACTTCCGCCTGGCCATAGATCTGCAGCATCACGGGGCCGAAGACATCGATGGCCTCCGCCAGCTTGTCGGGCGACATCGGTGCCGCACCGTACATGAGGTAGCGCAGCGTGGAAAAGTCGAAGTCGCGCACGTTGGGTTGGGCCAGCAGGGTGTAGATGACCGTCGGCGGCAGGAACAGCATGTTGACCCGCTCCTGCGCGATCACCTGGAGCAGGTTCTGCGGGTCGATGCCGTCCATCAGCACGACGCGGCCGCCGCGCGCCATGAAGGGCATCGACACCAGCCCCGCCGTGTGGGTGATGGGCGCCGCGGCCAGCACGGTCATACGGTCGGTCACGGCCATGGCCGACAGGTGGTTGGCCATGGTCGCCGTCAGGTTGCGGTGGCTGAGCATGACGCCCTTGGAACGCCCCGTGGTGCCGCCGGTGCCCATGATCATGGCCAGCCCCTGCGGCTGCAGGGACGCCGCGAACATCTCGGGCGAATGGCCCTGCACCAGCCGGGCGACCGACAGGTCCGGCCCCTGCGCATCGTCCAGCGCGATGCAGTGGCGGATGCGGGGAAGCTTGCCGCGAATCTCCGCCACCTGGCCGGCATAGCGGGCCTGGTAGAAGAGAACGTCGCAGTCCATGTCCTGCAGGAACTCGATGTTGGCCTCCACGCCGTTGCGCGCATTGACGGGCAGCCAGACGCCGCCAGCGCGCAACACCCCCAGCAGCGCCGTGAAGGCGGCCCCGGCATTGCCGCTGAGTACCGCGCCGTGAAAACCAGGCGCGAGCCCCAGGGCCCGCAAACCCCGGGCGATCTGGCAGGTCAGCGCTCCCGCCTGCGCATAGGTGATGGCCGGGGCATCGCGCCCGCAGTCCTCGAAGCAAGGGGCATCCGGGTGGCTGGCGACGCCAGCATCGAAAAAATCCAGCAGATTCATCGCAGTGCTTCTCCGTTCAAGCCTGGGTTGGCAGGACAGCGATCGCCGACAATTCGCGTGTCTTCAGCAACGGCGGGCGGATGGAATCCTCCACGCCTGGAAGTGCGTTGTGTATGCTGCCCAATAGGTACCATTTCGTATAAATTGGTACCATTAGACATCCTCGATTGGTACCGGGTCAATTGATTTGGTACCGTATTTCATTGGGAGAAACCCGCATGAAAAAAAAACTCACAGACGAGGAGTTTTTCGATGCGCTGACCCATCTGCTCCTGGCAGAGGGCATCAAAGGCCTGACGGTGGGCGAGATCGCCACACGGATGCACTGCTCGCGGCGCCGCCTCTACGACATTGCACAGACGAAAGAGGAAATCTTCTGCGCGGTGGTGAAACGCTTCTTCGACGGCATCCTGGGCCAGGGCGAAGCACTGATCCAACGTGAACAGGACCTGACGGCAGCGCTCGCCGCCTACCTCGACGTGGGTGTCCAGGCAGCCAGCCGCATAGGCGTCCAGTTCCTGAAAGACGTCGAGGATTCCGCTGCCGCCCGAAGCATCTTCGACCGCTACCAGCAGGCCCGCACCGTGAGACTGTCCCAGCTGATCGACGAGGGGGTGCGCCAGGGCGTCTTCGCCCCCTGCCACGGGCTGGTCGTGTCCGAGCTCATCCTAGGAGCCGCGCTGAGGCTGCGCCGCCCTGCATTCCTCGCCCAGGCCAACCTGACCATCGAGGAGGCCTTCCAGGAGTTCTACCGGGTATTGCTGGGCGGGCTCCTGATCGACGCAGCCGCGCCCAAAGTGGCCCGGAGCGGCGCGCGGACAAGCCGGGCCGCCGCACGGCGCGCGTCCGTGAAGAAAAATGCTGGCGATGATGAAGTCGGCACGATGCTGATGGCCGCCTGGAACCGCGATTAGGCGACTCCAATCGCGATAGCCGCCACCCATCGGGGCAGAAGCGCTTCACCTCGGGCCCGCCCTTCGCCGACTACGCGGTGCTGATCTGTTTCGCAGGTGATGACGAGGTGGCGCACCAGCGCCTGCACCCGCTGCACAGCCTGGGCCACGCTGCGGTGGCCGGTGTCGGCCAGCAGCAGGACCTGCGGGTTCAGGTCGCGGATGTGCAGGTGCTCGGGCGGCGCGGCGCGGCGCGCCGTGCAAGGCGCAGGCCCACGGCGTCGAGCAGCGCGGCGGAGCGCGAACGCGGCGAGGAGCTTCCGGCGATCAGCAGGACGGACATGGTTTTGCTTTCCTTTTAATAGCTGCCAGAGCTTTTTGATAAAGCGCTACAGGCCGATTTGGCTTTTATTTCTTGGTGTAGATCTGGTCGAAGCTCGCGCCGTCGGCAAAGTGCTCCTTGTCGGCCCTGGCCCAGCCGCCGAACGCCTGGTCGATGGTCACGAGCGTGAGCTTGGGGAACTGCGCGTCGAACCTGGCCCTGGCCTTCTCGCTCGTGGGGCGGTAGTAGTTCTTGCCGGCGATCTCCTGGCCCTCGTCGGAGTACAGGTACTTCAGGTACTCCTCGGCCAGCGCACGGCTGCCCTTCTTGTCCACCACCTTGTCCACCACGGCCACCGTGGGTTCGGCCAGGATGGAGAGCGACGGCACGACGATCTCGAACTTGTCCTTGCCGAACTCCTGGAGCGCCAGGAACGCCTCGTTCTCCCAGGCCAGCAGCACGTCGCCCACGCCGCGCTGCACGAAGGTGATGGTGGAGCCGCGCGCGCCGGTGTCGAGCACGGGCACGTTCTTGTAGAGCCTGCCCACGAAGTCCCTGGCCTGGGCGTCGCCGCCGTACTTGCGCTTGGCGAACTCCCACGCCGCCAGGTAGTTCCAGCGCGCGCCGCCACTGGTCTTGGGGTTGGGCGTGATCACCTGCACGCCGGGCCTGGCCAAGTCGTCCCAGTCCTTCAGGCCCTTGGGATTGCCCTTCTTGACCAGGAACACGATGGTCGAGGTGTAGGGCGCCGAGTTGTGCGGCAGGCGCTTCTGCCAGTCGGCAGCCAGCAGCCCGTGCCTGGCCAGCGCGTCCACGTCGCCGCCCAGGGCCAGCGTGGCCACGTCGGCGTCGATGCCGTCGATGATCGAGCGCGCCTGCTTGCCCGAGCCGCCGTGCGACTGGCGCAGTTGCACGTCCTGGCCCGTCCTGGCCTTCCAGTGTCTGGCGAACGCCTGGTTGTACTCGGCGTACAGCTCGCGCGTCGGGTCGTAGGAGACGTTCAGGAACTGCGCCGGCTGCGCGAGCGACGGCAAAACCGTCAGGGACATGGCCCCGGCCAGGACGGCGGCCAGAGGAAACTTGATAAAGTGGCGGCGATTTTTCATGGAGTGCCTTCGTTGCGGTGAATGTCAATGCAACGCATTCTGGTAGTCACTCTTTAAAACTGAAACCAATAAGATTTCAGTTTGTTATAGCAAAAACATCTGAAACACCCTAAGGAACCCCTCCATGGCACGCACCGTCCACTGCATCAAGCTCGGCAAGGAAGCCGAAGGCCTCGACTTCCCGCCCTACCCCGGCGAGCTCGGCAAGCGCATCTACGAGAACGTGAGCAAGCAAGCCTGGGCCGACTGGCTCAAGCACCAGACGATGCTGGTCAACGAGAACCGCCTGAACCTGGCCGACGCCCGCGCGCGCCAGTACTTGGCGCGCCAGATGGAGAACCATTTCTTCGGCGGCGGCGCGGACGCCGCGGCGGGCTACGTGCCACCCAGCGCCTGAGAACGCGTTGACGTCCTGATTCCGCCAGCGCCCCTGGATGGCGCGCTCCAGATCCTTCCCGGAGATTTCCCGTGCTCCCATCGGTCTCCCTGCTGGAGTCGTTCCAGGCCTCGCAGATGAGCTTCATGCTGGCGATCCACCTGCTGGCCATCATGGCCGAGGCCATGTCCGGGGCCCTGGCGGCCGGGCGGCGCAACATGGACATCTTCGGCGTCACGGTGATCGCCTTCGTCACCGCCCTGGGCGGCGGCACGATACGCGACATGGTGCTGGGCCACTACCCGCTGGGCTGGACGCAGCACCCCGAGTACGTGTACCTCGTGATCGCGGCCGGCCTGCTGACCACCGTGGTGGCGCGCTACATGATCCGCCTCAAGCGGGTCTTCCTGCTACTCGATGCCCTGGGGCTGGTCGCGTTTTCGCTGATCGGCTGCAGCGCGGCGCTGGAGTTGGGCTACCCCGGCGTAGTGGTGGTCATGGCCGGCATGATCACCGGCATCAGCGGCGGCATTCTGCGCGACGTGCTGTGCAACCAGGTGCCCGTGGTGTTCCGGCGCGAGCTCTACGCCAGCGTGTCCCTGGCGGTGTGCCTGCTGTTCCTGGTGCTGCGCGCCTGGGACGTGGACCACGACATCGGCACCGCCGTGTGCTTTGCCGGCGGCCTGGCGCTGCGGCTGGCGGCCATGCGCTTTCACTGGCGGCTGCCCGTTTTCTCCTACCAGCAGCGCTGGGAATGACACCCCGCACCATGCCTGAATCCCTCTCCTGGCTGCCCGACGGCACCCCCTTCAGCACGCGCTTCGGCGACCGCTACCACGGCGAGCAGGGCCTGGCCCAGGCGCGCGACGTGTTCCTGCACGGCTGCGGCCTGCCCCAGGCCTGGGCCGGCGCGCAGCAGTGGCGCATCCTGGAAACGGGCTTCGGCTTCGGGCTGAACTTCCTGGCCACCTGGGCCGCCTGGCGCGCCGACCCCGGTCGGCCGCGGCTGCTGCATTTCGTTTCGCTGGAGGCCTGGCCGGTGCCGGCGGACGCGCTCCTGCGCGCGGCCGAGCGCCACCCCGAACTGCTGCCCCTGGCCCGGGAGCTGCACGCCCAGTACTGGGGCCTGCTGCCCGGCGTGCACCGCCTGTGGTTCGAGGGCGGGCGCGTACTGCTGACCCTGTGCGTGGGCGACGCCCAGGCGCTGCTGCGCCAGCAGCTGTGGGAGGTGGATTCCGTGTATCTGGACGGCTTCAACCCCCAGTGCAACCCCGACATCTGGAGCCTGGAGACCCTCAAGGCCATGGCG
This sequence comes from Alicycliphilus denitrificans K601, assembly GCF_000204645.1. Lineage (NCBI taxonomy): Bacteria > Pseudomonadati > Pseudomonadota > Betaproteobacteria > Burkholderiales > Comamonadaceae > Alicycliphilus > Alicycliphilus denitrificans. The sequence goes on from NC_015422.1 coordinate 3,233,142, forward strand.
CGCCACTGCCGCCGCGGCACGCGTCTGGCCACCTGGACGGTGGCGCGCAGCGTGCGCGACGCGCTCGCGCAATGCGGCTTCGCGGTCGACAAGGTGCCCGGCCTGCCACCCAAGCGCGACAACCTGCAGGCCCGGTTCGATCCGCACTGGCAGCCGCGCACCAGCCGCCAGGCACCCGAGTTCGCTCGGCCTGCGCGCTGCCTGGTGCTGGGCGCGGGTCTGGCCGGCGCCACCGCCGCCGCCAGCCTGGCGCGCCGCGGCTGGCAGGTGACGGTGCTGGACGCGGGGGACACGCCCGCCGCCGGCGCCTCGGGCCTGCCGGCGGGGCTGTTCGCGCCCCACCTCTCGCCCGACGACAACCTGTTCGCCCGCCTCTCGCGCGCCGGCGTGCGCGCCATGCTGCAGCAATCGCAGGCGCTTTTGCAGGAAGGCATCGACTGGAGCCCGGCCGGCGTGCTGGAGCGCCGCCCCGCGGGCCAGCCGGGCCTGCCCGCCGGCTGGCACGACGGCCCCGGCGCCGACTGGAGCCACACGGCCGACGCCGGGCGGCTGGCCGATGCCGGCCTGCCGCCGGACGCCAGCGCCTGCTGGCACGCGCGCGCCGGCTGGGTGCGCCCGCCGCGCTTCATCGCGCGGCTGCTGGAGCAGCCCGGCATAGCCTGGCGGCCGCGCAGCGCCGTGGCCCGCCTGGCGCGCGGCGCCGGCACCTGGCAGGCGCTGGACGGCGCCGGCAACCCGCTGGCCGAGGCCGAGCTGCTGCTGCTGGCCGCCGGCCCGGCCTGCAACGCCCTGCTGGCGCCGCTGCAGGCACCGCCGCTGCCGCTGCAGCCGGTGCGCGGCCTGATGTCCTGGGGCCCGCAGCCCGCGCAGGCGCAGGGCCTGCCGCCCTTCGCCGTCAATGGCGGCGGCGCACTGGCCGCCCACGTGCCCTGCGACGGCGGCCCGGCCTGGCACATGGGCGCCACCTTCGAGCGCGACGTGGACCGCCTGCCGATGACCGCTGAGGAACAGGCCGCCGCCCACGCCAGCAACTGGCGGCGCCTGCGGGCGCTGGTGCCGGCGGCGGTGCCAGCGCTGCGCGCGGCCTTCGAGGACGGCCAGGGCCTGCGCGCCTGGGCCGGCGTGCGCTGCACGGCGCACGACCGCATGCCCATCGTCGGCCCGGTGGCGCCCGCCGCCCTGCCAGGCCTGTGGGTCAGCACCGCCATGGGCGCGCGCGGCCTGACGCGCGCCGTGCTATGCGCCGAGCTGCTGGCCGCCCGCCTGATGGGCGAGCCCCTGCCGGTGGAGGCCCGGCTGGCCCAGGCCATGGGCTGCGAACGGCTGTAGCCGACAACCGTCGCCGGGCCGCGCCACCACTGGCGCATAAGCTTATCCGCATAAGGGAAGCACAAAACAATAGTTTGTTCCCATAAGCCGTGCTTCTACAGTCGCGGCCATGCCCGATTTCGCGTTCATCCTCGCTGGTTTCGCCGTCGGCCTCATCGTGGGCCTGACCGGCGTGGGCGGCGGCTCGCTGATGACGCCGGTGCTGATCTTCGTCTTCGGCGTCAAGCCCAACCTGGCCGTGGGCACGGACCTGCTGTTCGCCGCCTTCACCAAGCTGGGCGGCACGCTCGGCCTGGCACGCCAGCGCCTGGTGCCCTGGCGCGTGGTGGCCCAGCTGTGCGCGGGCAGCATCCCCGCCGCCCTGCTGGCGCTGTGGGCGCTGCGCCACCTGGGGCCGGACAGCGCCGCCGCCCAGCGCCTCATGACCACCACGCTGGGCGCGGCCCTGCTGCTCACGGCGGCCGCCACCTTCTACAAGGTGCTGGTGTTCTCGCCCGAGCGCGCCGCCGCCGAGGCGGCACGCCGCCGCGCCCAGTCCGCCGACGCCACCCGGCCTCGCCACTGGAGCCTGCCGGTGCTGCTGGGCGCGGTGATCGGCATGCTGGTCACCTTCACCTCGGTGGGCGCGGGCGCCATCGGCGTGTCGGTGCTGCTGCTGGTGTTCCCGCACCTGCCGCTGCCGCGCATCATCGCCGCCGACATCGCCTACGCCGTGCCGCTGACGCTGGTGGCGGGGCTGGGCCATGCCTCGCTGGGCTCGGTGAACTGGCCGCTCCTGGGCCTGCTGCTCGCCGGCTCGCTGCCGGGCATATGGCTGGGCTCGCGCCTGGTCGCGCGCACGCCCGAGCGCCTGATCCGTTCCGTCCTGTCCGTGCTGCTGGCCTGGGCCGGGGCCAAGCTGGTTTTGATCTGAATCCCTGATTTTTCTCTCCCCACGCCATGTACCAATACACCGACTTCGACCGCCAATTCGTGAAGCTGCGCGCGCAGCAGTTCCGCGACCAGTTGGAGCGCTGGCAGCGCGGCGAGCTGACCGACGAGCAGCTCCTGCCCCTGCGCCTGCAAAACGGCTGGTACATCCAGCGCTACGCGCCCATGGCGCGCATCGCCGTGCCCTATGGCGAGATCAGCAGCCTGCAGCTGCGCACGCTGGGCCGCATCGCCCGCGAATACGACAAGCCCGACCCCGAGCTGCTGGCCCGCGCCCAGGCCACGCAGGACCAGCTCGAAGCCTCGCAGCCCGGCCAGACCCTGCCCGCGCCGCCGCTCAAGTACGGCTACGGCCACTTCACCACGCGCACCAACTGCCAGTTCAACTGGATCCCGATCACCAAGGCGGCCGACGTGATGGACCTGCTGGCCAGCGTGTGCATGCACGGCATCCAGACCAGCGGCAACGACATCCGCAACATCACCTGCGACGCCTGGGAGGGCATCGCCGAGGACGGCATCGTGGACTGCCGCCCGTTTGCCGAGATCACGCGCCAGTGGAGCTCGCTGCACCCCGAGTTCAGCTACCTGCCGCGCAAGTTCAAGATCGCCTTCAACGGCGCCGCCGAGGACCGCGCCGCCATCGGCTGGTACGACATCGGCCTGCAGGCGCTCAGGAACGACGCGGGCGAAGTCGGCTTCACCGTGAAGGTGGGTGGCGGCATGGGGCGCACGCCCATCGTGGGCAGCGTGGTGCGCGAGTTCCTGCCCTGGGACCAGTTGCTCAACTACATCGAGGCCATCGTGCGCGTGTACAACGGCTACGGCCGGCGCGACAACAAGTGGAAGGCGCGCATCAAGATCCTCGTGAAGAGCGAGGGACAGGCCTTCATCGACGCGGTGGAGAAGGAATACCGCGCCATCGTCGACCTGGACGGCGCCCCTCACACCATCACCCAGGCCGAACTCGACCGCGTGACGAGCCACTTCGTGGTGCCCGAGCTCAAGAGCGCCGGCCTGCCAGCCAAGGTGGACCCGCAGGGCCAGCTCTACCAGCGCTGGCTGCGCCAGAACGTGCGCGGCCACCGCCTGCCGGGCATGAAGACCGTGACCCTGTCGTTCAAGCGCCCGGGCTTCGCCCCCGGCGACGCCGACGCCGACACGCTGGACGCCCTGGCCCAGCTGGCCGAGCAGTTCAGCGCGTCCGAGGCGCGCCTGACCCACGAGCAGAACCTGATGCTGCCCTGGGTGTTCGAGTCCGACCTGCCCGCGCTGTACGAGGCCGCGCGCAAGCTGGGCCTGGCGCAGCCCAACATCGGCCTGCTGACCGACATGATCTCCTGCCCGGGCGGGGACTTCTGCTCGCTGGCCAACGCGCGCTCGCTGCACATCGCCGCCGTCGTGACCGAGCGCTACCAGGACCTGGACGAGCTGTTCGACATCGGCCCGATCGACCTGCACATGAGCGGCTGCATCAACAGCTGCGGCCACCACCACAGCGGCCACATCGGCATCCTGGGCGTGGACAAGGACGGCAAGGAGTGGTACCAGATCACGCTCGGCGGCGCGGACGGCTCCCAGCTCTCCGGCCCCGCGATCGGCGGCAAGGTGGTCGGCCCCTCGTTCACCGCGGCCGAGGTGCCCGACGTGATCGAGGCGCTGCTGGACACCTTCCGCAGCCTGCGCCAGAGCGGCGAGCTGTTCATCGACACGCTGCGCCGCGTCGGCCACGACCCGTTCAAGCAGGCGGCCAACGCGGCGCGCCACCCCAAGGTCGAGGAAGCCCAGGCGCTGTGACCAAAACGATGCCCACGGAGAAGAATGCTATGAAAATCATTGCTGCCGACGCAGTACCAGAAAGCGCTGGAGCCGAAAAAACCCTGCAGATCCCCAACGATGCCGAGCTGGCCGAGCTGGTCGCCAGCGGCGCGCTGGAGGGCGTGCAGCGCGTGGAGCTGCAGTTCCCCAAGTTCACCGACGGCCGCGCCTACAGCCAGGCGCTGCTGCTGCGCCGGCGCTACAGGTTTGCGGGCGACATCCGCGCCACGGGCGACGTGCTGATCGACCAGCTCGTGCACATGCACCGCAGCGGCTTCACCAGCGCCGTGCTGGCCCCGGGCGTCAATGCCGATGCCGCGCAGCGCCAGTTCGACCGCTACAGCGCCTTCTACCAGGGCGACGTGCTGGAGCCCCGCCCCCTGTTCGCACGGGAGGCCGCATGAGCACCCTGGACCTCGCACGCATCAACGCCGAACTGGGCCGCGACGCGCCCGGCCTCGTGAAATGGGCCCTGGGCCTGAACCAGGCGCCCATAGTCACCACCAACTTCCGCCCGTTCGAGGCGGTGATCCTGCACCTGGTCACGCGGGTACAGCCCGACGTCCCGGTCATCTGGATGGACAACGGCTACAACACCGAGGCCACCTACCGCTACGCCGACGAGGTGACCCGGCTGCTCGGGCTCAACCTGCGCATCTACCTGCCGCTGCGCTCGCGCGCGCACCGCGAGGCGGTGGATGGTCCTGTGCCCGCGCTTCATGAGCCGCGCCACGCCGCCTTCACCGAGGAGGTGAAGCTCGAACCCTTCGCCCGCGCGCTGCGTGAGACCGCACCCAAGGTCTGGTTCACCGCGCTGCGCGCCACCGACAGCGCCGTGCGCGCGCAGATGGACCCGGTGAGCATCAACCCCGACGGCCTCATCAAGGTCGCGCCGCTGCTGCACTGGACGTCCAGGGACCTGCACCAGTACTGCGAGGCCCACGGCCTGCCCAACAACTTCGACTACGTGGACCCGACCAAGGGCGAGGAACAGCGCGAATGCGGCCTGCACCTGGCCCACTGAAGAAAAACGATAGCTGCCAGCGCAGGCCCCACGAACGCTTCAGCCCGATTTGATTGGAAAGACAAATGAACGCCCGAGTTGACACCTCCGTGCTCACGCACCTGAGCAACCAGCACCTGGACGCGCTGGAGGAAGAAACCATCTTCATCCTGCGCGAAGTGGCCGCCGCCTTCGAGCGCCCCGCGCTGCTGTTCTCCGGCGGCAAGGACTCGCTGGTCATGCTCCGGTGCGCCGAAAAGGCCTTCATGGATTCGAAAGGCCCCTCCGGCAGCCGGGGCCGCATCCCCTACCCGCTCTTGATGATCGACACCGGCCACAACTTCCCCGAGGTGACCGACTTCCGCGACCAGCGCGCCAGGGAGCTCGGCGCCGAGCTCATCGTGCGCAGCGTCGAAGACTCCATGGCGCGCGGCACGGTGCGCCTGGCGCACCCGGGCGAGAGCCGCAACGTGCACCAGTCGGTCACGCTGCTCGAAGCCATCGAGGAATTCCGCTTCGACGCGCTGATCGGCGGCGCGCGCCGCGACGAGGAAAAGGCCCGGGCCAAGGAGCGCATCTTCTCCCACCGCGACGGCTTCGGCCAATGGCAACCCAAGGCCCAGCGGCCCGAGCTCTGGACGCTGTTCAACACCCGCATCGCCCCGGGCGAGCACTTCCGCGTGTTCCCGATCAGCAACTGGACCGAGCTGGACGTGTGGCAGTACATCGACCGCGAGGCGATCGCCCTGCCCAGCCTCTACTACGCGCACCAGCGCCAGGTGGTAGAGCGCCGGGGCCTGCTGGTGCCCGTCACGCCGCTCACCCCGCCCAAGGACGGCGAGCGGGTCGAGACCCGCACCGTGCGCTTTCGCACCGTGGGCGACATCACCTGCACCTGCCCGGTGGAAAGCCCCGCCGCCAGCGCCGCCGAGATCGTGATCGAGACCCTGGCCGCCGAGGTCAGCGAACGCGGCGCCACGCGCATGGACGACAAGACCTCCGACGCCTCGATGGAAAAGCGTAAGAAAGACGGGTACTTCTGATGACTACCAATTTAATAGCTGATACCGCAACAGCGGCGGGCGCCGCAGCCAGGAACGACCATGTTTCCGCGCTGAAGTTCATCACTTGCGGCAGCGTGGACGACGGCAAGAGCACGCTGATCGGCCGCCTGCTCGTGGACAGCCGCGCCGTGCTGCAGGACCACTTGGCGGGCGTGCAGCGCGGCGGCGAGGTGGACCTGGCGCTGCTCACCGACGGCCTCTCGGCCGAGCGCGAGCAAGGCATCACCATCGACGTGGCCTACCGCTACTTCGCCACCGAGGCGCGCAAGTTCATCATCGGCGACGCGCCCGGCCACGAGCAGTACACGCGCAACATGGTCACCGCCGCCTCGCAGGCCGACGCCGCCGTGGTGCTGGTGGACGCGACCAAGCTCGACTGGCAGAACCCCCGGCTCGCGCTGCTGCCGCAGACGCGCCGCCACAGCCTGCTCGTGCACCTGCTGCGCGTGCATTCGCTGGTGTTCGCCGTGAACAAGCTCGACGCCGTGGCCGACCCGGCCCTGGCGTTCGCGCACATCCGCGCCGCGCTGCAGCAATTCGCGCAGGATGCGGGCATCACCGTGGCCGCCACCGTGCCCGTCTCGGCCCTCAAGGGCTGGAACGTGGTCGACGCCCGGCCGGGCTGGTGCGGCTACGAGGGCAGCAGCCTGCTGCAGATCCTGGAGCTGCTGCCCCATACCCCGGCCGACGCGCACCTGCCGCTGGCCTTCCCGGTGCAGTGGGTGGAGAAGTTCTCCTCGTCCTCCGACACGCGCCAGGGCCGGCGCGTGTTCTGGGGCCGCGTGGCCGCGGGCGGCGCCCGGGTGGGCGCGCAGGTACAGGTCTTCCCCAGCGGCCAGCGCGCCGCCATCGCTCAGGTGCTGGACCACGCGCGCCGCCCCGGCGGCATCCAGGCGGGCGGCAGCGCCGGCATCGTGCTGGACCGCGAGGTGGACGTCTCGCGCGGCGACTGGATCGTCGCCGCGCCCACGCCCGCCGCCCAGGCCGCGGAAGACGATTTCGACACCCCGGCGGAGCAGCCCAGCTGGCCCGGCCGGCGCGAGCTCGGCGCCACCGTCGCCTGGATGGACGACGAACCCCTGGTCGCCGGCCGCGTGTACTGGGCGCTGCACGGCCACCGCTGGGTCAAGGCCAAGCTGCGCCGCGTGGTGCACCGCCTGGACATCCACACCCTGGCCGAGCAGGACGCCACGCAGCTCGAACCCAACGCCATCGGCCACGTGGAACTGCTGCTGCAGGAGAGCGTGCCCGCTGCGCCGTTCGAGAAAGCGCGCGTGCTCGGCTCCATGATCCTGGTCGACACCGCAAGCCACAAGACGGCCGGCGCCGTGCTGGTGCGGACCTAGGGCGCCGCCCGTTCCGCATTGAGCAACATCAAGGTTTCCGCGCCACAGCCATGGTCGCCCCGCCGTCCGGGACGGCCATGGCCCTAGAATTACGGGTTACACCCAATACCGATACCACAGAAATCCCATGACCCACGTTGTTGTCGAAAACTGCATCAAGTGCAAATACACCGATTGCGTGGATGTATGCCCCGTGGACTGCTTCCGCGAAGGCCCGAACATGCTCGTCATCGACCCCGACGAGTGCATCGACTGCGCCGTTTGCGTGCCCGAATGCCCGGCCAACGCCATCTTTGCCGAAGAAGACCTGCCCAGCGACCAGCTCGCCTTCATCAAGATCAACGCCGAGCTGACGCCCAAGTTCAAGAGCATCACCAAGCGCAAGGCCGCCCTGCCCGACGCCGACGAGTGGAACGGCACGCCCGGCAAGCTGAAGGACCTGGAGCGCTGATCCTGCCCCCGGCCATGCAAGCGCCCTCGGCCCCCGCACCGGCGCAGGCCGATGCCGTGGTGATCGGCGCGGGCCCGGTGGGCCTGTTCCAGGTGTTCCAGCTCGGGCTGCAGGGCATCGCAGCGCACCTCGTCGACGCCCTGCCCCACGTGGGCGGCCAGTGCGCCGAGCTCTATCCCGACAAGCCCATCTACGACATCCCCGGCGTTCCCGTGTGCTCGGGCCGCGAACTGGTTGCGCTGCTGCAGCGGCAGATGGCGCCGTTCGCGCCCGCATGCCACCTGGGCCAGCAGGTCGAGACGCTGGCCGCGCAGGACGATGGCCGATTCCTGCTGCAGACCACCGCCGGCACCCGGCTGCTGGCGAAGAGCGTCTTCATCGCCGCCGGCGTGGGCGCCTTCGTGCCGCGCACCATCAAGGTGGACGGCATCGCCGCTCTGGCGGGCGGCCAGGTGCTCTACCACCCCACGGATACCGGCGTCGCCAACGCCCGCCACGTGGTCGTGCATGGCGGCGACGAGGCCGCCGTGCAGGCTGCCATCGCCTGCGCGCCGCTGGCCGCCAGCGTCACGCTGCTGCATCGCCGCGACGTCTTCCAGGCCGAGCCCGCACTGCTGGCCGAGCTGCAGACGCTGCGCGAGGGCGGGCGCATCCGCGTCGCCATAGGCCAGATCACGGGCGTGCAGGCCGCGCCGGACGGCCGCCTGCAGGCCCTCGTGCTGCAACTGCCCGACGGCTCGCAGCAACACCTGCCGCTCGACCTGCTGCTGGCCTACCTGGGCATCTCCCCGCGCCTGGGGCCGGTCGCCGGCTGGGGCTTGGCCATGGAGCGCAAGCAGATTGCCGTGGACACGGCCACGTTCGCCACCAGCGTGCCCGGCATCTACGCCGTGGGCGACGTCAACGGCTACCCCGGCAAACGCAAGCTCATCCTGTGCGGCTTCCACGAGGCCACGCTGGCCGCCTTCGCCGAGGCGGAGCGGCAGGCAGGCCACAGGCTGCCGCTGGAGTACACGACCAGCAGCGAGCGGCTGCACGCGCGCCTGGGCGTGGGCGCATGAACACCCTCGCCACCTCCCGCAACGAAGCCCTGGCCCCGCTGCCGGCCGGGCAGCGCGTGTTCCGCTGGCACGACCATGCATCGCTCTGGTTCAGCCTGGGCGTGGGGCTGCTGGTCATGCAGGTGGGCGCCTACCTGATGCCTGCCCTGGGTACGCAGCAGGCGCTCCTGGCCGTCGTGGTCGGCTCCGTCATCGGCGCGGGGCTGCTGGGCTGGGTGGCAAAAATAGGCTGCGACAGCGGCTTGGCCAGCGCGGGGCTGATGCACGCCGTCTACGGTCGGCGCTTCGCGGGTCTGCCCATCGTGCTCAACATCGTGCAGCTCGTGGGCTGGGGCACGTTCGAGCTCGTGGTGATGCGCGACGCCACCGTGGCCATAGGCCGGCAGTCCGGCATGCTCGCCGCCGGCGCATGGCCCGTGGCCGCCACGCTGCTGTGGGGCGGCGTGGTGCTGCTGCTCATCAGCGGCTCCATGGTGCAGCTGGTGCGCCGCGTCATCGCGCGCGTGGCGCTGCCGCTCGTCGTGCTGTCGCTGCTGTGGCTGTCCTGGCAGTTCATCGCCATGGCGCAGGCCCAGGGCCTGGCCCAGATCTGGCAGCGCCGCGGCAACGGCGGCATGGGCGTGATGCCGGCGCTCGACCTCGTGATCGCCATGCCCATCTCGTGGCTGCCGCTCGTGGCTGACTACGCACGCCACGGCGTGAGCGGCGCGGACGCCCTGCGCGGCAGCTGGATCGGCTACGCGCTGGCCAACATCTGGTGCTATTGCCTGGGCGTGCTGGTGGCGCTGGTGCTGCCCAGCCAGGACCTGGTGACCGCCCTGCTGCTGGCCCAGGGCGGGCTGCTGGCGCTGTCGCTGATCCTCATCGACGAGGTGGACAACGCCTACGGCGACATGTACTCCGGTGCCGTCTCGGCGCACAGCCTGCGCCCGCGCTGGAGCGTGCGCCGCTGGGGCCTGGGCCTGGCCGCGCTGTGCACCGCGCTGGCCCTGGTGCTGCCCATGCACAGCCTGGAGCCGTTCCTGCTGCTGCTCAGCTCGGTCTTCGTGCCGCTGTTCGGCGTGATCCTGGGGCGCCTGGCCTTCGGCGTTCCGGCGCACGCGGCGCTGCAGCGCGCCGCCGGCGTGCACGGGCTGCCCGTGGCGCTGTGGCTGGCTGGCATCGCCTGCTACCACCTGCTGCCGCGCGCGCTGCCGGCCCTGGGCGCGGCGCTGCCCACGCTGGCGCTGTGCTTCGCGCTGGCCTACCTCACGCGCCCGCGCGGCTGAGCTCGTCGCCACGCAGGCGGAACTTCGGGCGCGCGGAGGGCTCTCCCAAGGCATTCCCCCGTTCACCCATCAAGGAGCCGCCGCCCGTGTCCTTCGCACCGTCCCGCCTCGCCCGCACCCTCTCCACCGCCACGGCCGCCCTCGCGCTGGCCGCGCCGCTGCTGGCCCCGGCCACGGCCGGGGCGCGCGAATTCGTCAGCATCAAGAGCAACGCAGTCAACGTGCGGGCGCAGCCCACCACGCGCTCGGACACGCGCTGGGAGCTGGGCCGGGGCTACCCCCTGCAGGTCGAGCAGCGCCGGGGCCAGTGGCTCAAGGTGCGCGACTTCGAGGAATCGCTCGGCTGGGTGTTCGCCCCGCTCACCAGCAAGACGCCGCACCGCGTGGTGACCGCGCCCAGCGCCCGCCTGCGCGCCGGCCCGGGCACGCAGCACAAGATCGTGGGCACGCTGCAGCAGCACGAAGTGGTGCGCAGCCTGGGCCAATCCGGCGCCTGGGCAAAGGTGCAGCGCGACGGCGGCCAGAAGGGCTGGGTGGCCAAGCGCCTCACCTGGGGCTGGTAGAGCCTGCGGCTCAGCCCTCCAGGATGCGCTGGGGCTGCGGCGCGTAGCCGTGGTTCAGCGGCCCGTGGCCGTGGCCCGTGCGCACGTCGGCACCCGCGGCGATCGCGCCCAGGATGTAGGCGCGCGCCTCCTCCACAGCCCGCACCAGGGGCAGGCCCAGCGCCAGGTGCGCAGCGATGGCGGACGACAGCGTGCAACCCGTGCCATGGCCGTTGTGCGTGGCGATGCGCGCAGAGGCCAGGCGGTGGCGCTCGCCCCCGGGCAGCGCCAGCAGGTCCACCACGCGCTCGCCCGGCAGGTGCCCGCCCTTGAGCAGCGCGGCGCGCGCGCCCAGGGCCAGCAGGTCGCCGGCGGCCGCACCCAGCTCGTCCTCACCCGTGATCGGGCGGCCCAGCAGCCAGCCGGCCTCGTCCAGGTTGGGCGTGACCACCGCGGCCAGCGGGAACAGCTCGCGCACCAGCGTGCCCACGGTTTCCTCGGCAATGAGCCTGTCGCCGCTGGTGGCCACCATCACCGGGTCCAGCACCACGCTGGGCAGGCGGTGGCGGCGGATGGCCTCGGCCACCACCTGCACCACCTCGGGCGCGTGCAGCATGCCGATCTTCACGGCATCGACGCCTATGTCCTCGACCACCGCGTCGATCTGCGCGCGCAGGATGTCGGTGGGCACACCGTGGATGGCGCGCACGCCCTGGGTGTTCTGCGCCGTGATGGCGGTGATCGCCGTCATGCCATAGCAGCCCAGCGCGCAGAAGGTCTTGAGATCGGCCTGTATGCCCGCGCCCCCGCCGCTGTCGGAGCCCGCGATGGACAGCACGCGCGCATAGCGCCGGGTGGAAGTAGGTGTTTCTTGCGTCATGACAAAAATTATCGACCGTAAGGACACTACCGCTGTGCTGTAATTGCCGCCACGGACGAAACAGGGGTGTCCCCGCCATGTCGGCGGGCGACTGAGAAATACCCTTCACACCCGATCCAGGTCATGCTGGCGTGGGGAGTTTCCAGCACCGGTGCCCAGCCCCGTTTTGTCCTCCATACAGGACTTGAACGACGATGCTTGCGCACCCATCCCTCCGATCCCCCTCCTTCATCACCATCCTCGGCGCCGGCCTGATGGGCCGGCTGCTGGCCGTGGCGCTCGCGCGCCAGGGCCACAAGGTCGAGGTACACGAGGCCGGTAGCCGCGACGGCGCCACCAGCGCCGCCCACGTGGCCGCCGCCATGGTGGCGCCGCTGGCCGAGTCCATCGTGGCCGAGCCGGGCGTGGTGCGCATGGGCCAGCATTCCCTGGCGCGCTGGCCCGGGCTGCTGGCCCAGCTGGTGCAGCCCGTGTACTTCCAGCACAACGGCACGCTGATCGTCTGGCACCGCCAGGACGCGCCCGAGGCCGCGCGCCTGCGCCAGAAGTTCGAGCAGACCCAGGGCGCCGTTCCCCAGCTTCCGCACATGCAGCCGCTGGACGCCGCCGCGCTGGCCGAGCGCGAGCCGGCCCTGGCCGGGCGCTTCAGCCAGGGCCTGTACCTGCCCGGCGAGGGCCAGCTGGACAACCGCCAGCTCCTGGACGCCCTGGCCGCCACCATGGACGCGCTGGGCGTCGCGACGCACTGGCACAGCGCGCGCGCGCCGCAGGACTTCGCCCCCGGCGCCGCCGGCCAGCCCGACTGGCTGCTGGACTGCCGCGGCCTGGGCGCGCGCGAACAGTGGCAGGACCTGCGCGGCGTGCGCGGCGAGGTGGTCCGCCTGCACGCGCCGGACGTCACGCTGCAGCGCCCCACGCGCCTAGTGCATCCGCGCTACTCCATCTACCTGGCGCCCAAGGAGGACCACCGCTTCGTCATCGGCGCGACCGAGATCGAGTCCGAGGACCTCTCGCCCGCCAGCGTGCGCTCCACGCTGGAGCTGCTCAGCGCCGCCTACGCCGTGCACCCGGGCTTCGCCGAGGCGCGCATCACCGAGCTGACCACCCAGTGCCGCCCCACCCTGCCCGACAACCTGCCCGCCATCCGCATGCCGCGCGAGCGCGTGCTGCAGGTCAACGGCCTGTACCGCCACGGCTTCATGATCGCCCCGGCCATGCTGGACGTGGTCATGCAGCTGCTGGGCGAGGGACAATCGGCGCTGGCCCCCGATTTCGAACTCGCGCTGCAAGGCGGCGCCGCAACCGCTGCATGAACATCCTCATCAACCAGAACCCCGTGGAGCTGCCCGACGGCGCCAGCGTGGCCGACGCCGTGGCCAGCCTCGACCCCACGCCCCCGTTCGCCGTAGCCGTCAACCTGCAGTTCGTGCCGCGCGCGGCCTACGCCACGCACCTGCTGCAGGCCGGCGACAGCGTGGAAATCATTGCCCCGGTCACCGGCGGCTGAAAGCGACCAGACACCATGAACACTCCCAACGACGACGCCCTGGTGCTGTACGGCCAGCGCTTCGAAAGCCGGCTGCTGCTGGGCACGGCCCGCTACCCCTCGCCCGCCGCGCTGCAGGCCGCCGTGCAGCGCGCGCGCCCGGCCATGCTCACGGCGGCGCTGCGCCGCCAGGGCAGCATCGAGCAGGGCAAGAGCTTCTGGGCCATGCTCAAGGAACTGCAGGTGCCGGTGCTGCCCAACACCGCCGGCTGCCACAGCGTGCAGGAGGCCATCACCACCTCCCACATGGCGCGCGAGGTGTTCGACACCCCCTGGATCAAGCTGGAGGTGATCGGCGACGACTACACGCTGCAGCCCGACACGCTGAACCTGGTGCAGGCAGCCGAGCAGCTCGTGCGCGACGGCTTCTACGTGCTGCCCTACTGCACCGAGGACCTGGTGCTGTGCCAGCGCCTGGTGGACGTGGGCTGCCAGGCCATCATGCCCTGGGCCGCGCCCATAGGCACGGGGCGCGGCCCCGTCAATCCCTACGCCATGCAGACGCTGCGCCAGCGTCTGGACGTGCCCATGCTGGTGGACGCGGGCCTGGGCCTGCCCTCGCACGCCTGCCAGGTCATGGAGTGGGGCTTCGACGGCGTGCTGCTGAACACCGCCGTGGCCCAGGCCGCCGACCCCGTGCGCATGGCCGGCGCCTTTGCCGACGCCGTGGCCGCGGGCCGCGCCGCCCACCTGGCCGGCGCCATGCAGCCGCGGGAATCGGCCCAGCCCAGCACCCCCGTGCTGGGCACGCCGTTCTGGCACCACGCGCAGGAAGCCTGAATGCACGAAAGCCATGAGGCCATGGTGCAGGCCATCGTGCACCACCACGGCGCCGCCTACGCGGACTTCCCGGCGCAGCCCGTGCCCGCCACCGCAACGGACGAGCCCGTATACCGCGCGGCCCTGGCCGCCTGCAGCGCGCTGGGCTTCATCGCCCACGACGCCGGCTGCCTGGCCCGCGCCTGGGCCGCGCAGACGCGGCGCCTGGGATCCTTCGACGCCGCCCGCTGGCCTGACGACCCCGCGGACTTCGGCTTGCAGCCGCGCCCCCATGCCCGGCCCTTCGCGCCCTGCCCGCAGCAGCTAGGCCTGTACGCCGTGCTGCCCGATGCCGCCTGGGTCGGCCGCATGGCGCGCGCCGGCGTGCCCACGGTGCAGCTGCGCTACAAGTCGCAGGACGGCGCCGCCATCGCGCGCGAGGTGCAGGCCGCCGTGCAGGCCGTGCGGGGCACGCCGGCACTGCTGTTCATCAACGACCATTGGCGCGCGGCCATCGACGCCGGCGCCTACGGCGTGCACCTGGGGCAGGAAGACCTGGACGCGCTGGGCCCCGACGACCTGCGCGCCATCCGCGAGGCCGGGCTGCGCCTGGGCGTGAGCACCCATGGCTACGCCGAGATGGTGCGCGCCGATGCCGCCAGCCCCAGCTACATCGCCATGGGCGCGGTCTTCCCGACCACGCTCAAGAAAATGGCCACCGTGCCCCAGGGCGTGGCGCGGCTGGTGGCCTATGCGCGGCTGATGCGCGGCTACCCGCAGGTGGCCATAGGCGGCATTGGCCTGGAACAGTTCCCCCAGGTGCTCGCCACCGGCGTGGGCTCGATCGCCGTGGTGCGCGCCCTGGTCAATGCCGACGAGCCGGAAGCCTCTGCCGCACGGCTGATGCGCGCGATGCAGGCATAGCCGCTGCTGCTCAGTACCGGCGGTTTTCCATGCGCTCCAGTTCGAAGCGCAGTTCCAGCTTGTCGTCGTCCATGGCGAACCCCACGGACTGGCCGTGCGCCGGCGCAGCGGCGCCGGCCTCCGGCTGGTGGTCGCGCAGCGTGAATTGCGCGGGCTCCGACAGGTCGACGTCGAGCATGTCCTCCACGGACGGCTGCTTTGCCAGCACGTCGTAGCCCGACGGCATCAGCGACAAGTCGCCCACGATGGAGTCGAGCGAGCGCGGGACCGCGGCCGCAGGGCCCAGGGGCGTCGTGCGCGCGCGCGGCGGCGGCGCGCCGCGCAGGTGCGCGGGCGTGGTCTGGGCGATGGCCAGCAACAGCAGCAGATCGTCGAAGGCGGCCAGATCGAACCGCTGCGCGTCCCGCCCATCGCCGCGGCGGAACAGGAATCCGTCAAGCACCCCCAGCACCTCGGGCGAAGACCACAGCGCCTCGATCTGCGCCAGCGCCTCCGGGTAGTCCTCCAGCGCATGCCCGCTTTCATGCCATTGCGTGTACCGCGGGACCTGCACGTTGAAGCGTTCCTGGAACTGCCTGCGCAGTTGCTCGAAGCTGTCCGTGCGCCCCAGCATCTGGAAAAGGCGCAGCAGTTCGAGGTACACGGCCGGCATCGCGTCACCCTGCTCGGCGATGTGGCTGCGCAGCACCTGTATCGCCTGCTCGTGCTCGCCGATGGAAATGAAGAACTCCGCCTGCTGCTGGATGTCGAACAGCCCCTCGGGCTGGATGGCCTGCTGCCGCGGCGCAGCCAGCCGGGCGGCAGGCTCCGGCGCGGCCGTTTGCGCCGGGGCCGGGGGAATGGTGTCGGGCGCATCGGACGGGCCCGGGCCGGCCTCTTGCAGTTCCTCAGGTGGCACCGAGCTGGGATGCCAGGTGTCAGCCGCCTCGGGCTCGACCTGCCAGCGGACCTTGCCATCGGGCCCTTCGGAGACCACGGCGCCGTCCTTGAGCCCCTCGCTCAGCGCCACGGAGTTGTGCCATGCCTGGAGCGCCTCGCGCCGCGTGCGCCGCAGCAGCCAGGCGATCGCGGCCAGGGCCAGCACCAGCGCGCCCCCCAGCGCGTAGACCACGCCGGCCGAAAAGCTCTGTGACTGCAACTGTTCGAGCTGCTGGCGCAGCCCGCTCGCCTCCGCGCGCCCGGCGTCCGCCTGCCTGCGGTGCGCCGCCGCATCGGCCTCCAGCCTGCCCAGGCGCTCCATGGACTGCCGCAGGTCGGCGGGGGAGCTGTTGAGCACCTTCCACAGCGCCGCGAATTCTGCGCGCCGGGCCTCGTCGGGGGTGGAGAGCAAGAGCGGTTCCTCGCGCGACAGGCGCAGCTCCAGGGGGGCGTCGAGCCACAGGTCCAGCGGCTCCACGATGAGGCGCGCGGCCGCGGTCGGCACAGGCGCCGGCACCGTGGCCCGCGCGCGCGGCCGCGCCGGCTTGTCGGCCGCCTGGCCCGCGGACGCACCAGCCTGGGGCTTCTCGCGGCGGACGAGGGATTGCACGGCGGCAGCGCCCGCGGCGGCCGGTGTACGCGGGCCCGCCGCAGCCGCAACCGCATTTGCAGGGCGCGCGGCGAAGGTGCCCGGGTCGGCCGTGCCCAGCCGACCGATGTCCAGGGGGCCCTGCGTGTTCGCGGCGCCAGCGGCCGGCAGGTCGGCCAGGAAGGTGTAGGTGCGCGTCACGCGGCCTTCGCACCCTGCCGCGATGGTGACGGTGAGCACGGGCTCGTCGGCCACCATGGTGGCCTGCACGCGCACCATAGGGATGACCCCGCCCTCGACAGGCGTGACGCGGACGCGTGAGTCCGCAATGCTTGTCGTGCCTGAAACCAGGTGCGCCGAGATGCACGAGGACGCCAGATCCTTGCCCGGATCGGGCCGCACCTCGAACCCGAGGTCGATCGCCGACCCGAGCACCACTGCGCCGCGGCTCGCCCCCAGCGAAAGCGCCGCCACGCCAGAGGCCGCGACGCACAGGCAGGCGCCCACGAGTACATTGCGCATAATCACAATCGTTTCAAGATGTTTAACAATTTTGACACAAGCCTCGTGCTACCTCATTGCCGTCTGATAATTTGATCATGAATGCGGCATTCACTTCGATAGGCATCGTCGGCACGGGCGCAATGGGCCGCGGTATCGCGCAGATAGCGGCCCAGGCCGGCAGCACGGTGTATCTTTTTGACACAAAACCCGGCGCGGTCGATGCGGCGCGGACGCATCTCCATGGGCAGTGGCAGCGCCTGGCGGACAAGGGGCGCATCGATGCGACCCAGGTGCCCGTCTTGCTGGAGCGGCTCGTGCGCGCCGCCTCGCTGCACGACCTGGCGGCCTGCGAACTGGTGGTGGAGGCCATCGCCGAGCGCCTGGACGCCAAGCGGGAGTTGCTGCTCGAACTCGAATACATCGTCGCGCCCGGGGCAGTGCTGGCCAGCAACACCTCGTCGCTGTCGATCACGGCGCTGGCGGCGCCGCTCACGCACCCGCAGCGCGTGGCGGGCTTTCACTTCTTCAACCCCGTGCCGCTCATGAAGGTGGTGGAAGTGGTGGCCGGGCTGCGCACCGAGGCCGTGGTCTGCGCGCGCCTGGCGCAGTACGCCCGCGCCATGGGCCATACGCCCGTGATGGCGCAGGACACGCCGGGCTTCATCGTGAACCACGCGGGCCGGGGTTTCGGCACGGAGGCCCTGCGCATCGTGAGCGAGGGCGTGGCCGACTTCGCCACGGTGGACCGCATCCTGCGCGACCAGGCGGGCTTCAAGCTCGGGCCGTTCGAGCTCATGGACCTGACCGCCCTGGACGTGACGCACCCGGCGATGGAGTCCATCTACCACCAGTATTACGAAGAGCCGCGCTTTCGCCCCAGCCCGATCACTGCGCAGCGTCTGGCCGCGGGCCTGCTGGGCCGCAAGACGGGCGAAGGCTTCTACCGCTACGTGGACGGCGCGGCCCAGGTGCCGGCCGAGCCGCCCGCGCCCCGGCCGGCAAGCCTTCCGCCGGTCTGGGTGTCCCCGCGCGCGGCGCGGCGCGCCGAGCTGTACCAGCTGCTCAAGAGCCTGGGCGCCACCATAGAGACTGGCGCCACGCCCTCGGCGGGTGCGCTGATCCTGGTGGCGCCGCTGGGCTTCGACGTGACCACGGTGGCCGTGGTCGAACGCCTGGACCCCACGCGCACTGTCGGCATCGACATGCTGATCGACGACGCGGCCACGCGCCGCCGCGTGCTGGCCACCAACCCCGCCACGCGCGAGGACATGCGCGATGCGGCGCACGCGCTGTTCGCGAGCGACGGCAAGGCCGTGAGCGTGATCCGCGACAGCGGCGGCTTCGTCACGCAGCGCGTGGTGGCCACCATCGTCAACATCGCGGCCGACATCTGCCAGCAGCGCATCTGCAGCCCGCAGGACCTGGAGACCGCCGTGACCCTGGGCCTGGGCTACCCGCTGGGCCCGCTGGCCATGGGCGACCGCTGGGGGCCGACCAACATCCTCGAAGTGCTGTTCAACATGCAGACCGTCTATGGCGACGCGCGCTACCGCCCCAGCCCCTGGCTGCGCCGCCGCGGCGCCATAGGCCTGAGCCTGACGCACGAAGAACCCTGACCCGACCGCCATGACCGCAGAACTGCAAAGCACCAGCCACGGCCAGACCTTGGTCCTGACCCTGCGCGCGCCCCAGGCCCGCAATGCGCTGGACGGCGCCATCTGCGCCGCCGGCATCGAGGCCCTGAGCGTGGCCGAGCGCAGCGAAGAGGTGCGCTGCGTGGTCATCACCGGCGCGGACGGCGTCTTCAGCGCCGAGACCAGCCTGGAGCGCCTGCAGGCCAGGCGCCAGCAGCCGGCCCAGGCGCAGGCCCAGGGCGTGGAGCTGCTGCACCACTGGGTGGAGGCCGTGCGCACCCATCCCAAGCCTGTGATCGCCGCCGTGGAGGGCATGGCCGAGGGAGCCGGCTTCTCGCTGGCGCTGGCCTGCGACCTTGTCGTGGCGGCACGCAACGCGGCGTTCGCCATGGGCGGCGCCCGGCTGGGCCTGTCCCCCGCCGGCGGCGCGAGCTGGAACCTGCCGCGGAGCCTTCCGCACCAGATGGCCAGCGAGATCCTGCTGTGCGGCGAGCACATCGCGGCGCCGCGTCTGCACGCCCTCGGCCTGGTCAACCACCTGGCCGAGCCCGGCCGCGCGCTGCACGAGGCGCTGGCCCTGGCCCAGCGCCTGAACGCGCGCGCGCCCAACGCGCTGGCCAGCATCAAGGAACTGGTAGGCGACGCGCCGCAGCGCAGCTTCACCGAGCAGCTGGCGCACGAGCGCGACCACTTGGTGCGCAGCCTGCAGCACGCGAATGCCGGGGAAGGCATTGCCGCGGCGCTCGAAAAGCGCACCCCAAACTACAAATAACGTAGCTGCAAGCGCCCTACCCACAAGCACTGCGGCCCTAAAACGCCCAAAACCATGCGGCGCGCCGGCAGCGCCGCATGCCCGTTGCCGCGCCGCCCGCCGTGGCGACGCATACATGACAGCCCGGCCCTGCCGCGCCATCCGCGCGCGCGACAATGGTCCGCTCCCCAGTCACGCAAACGACAGACCATGGACGAACCGATTCTTACCATCGAAGAACGCGAGGCGATCAACTCCGGTCGCTGGTTTTCCTCCCTCTCCCCTTCTTTGCGCCACGACATACTGCGATGCTCCTACGTCAAACGCTACAAGGACGGCACGCTCATCGCCGCGCGCGGCGACCCTCCCGAAGACTGGATCGCCTGTGCGCGCGGCGCCGTGCGCGTGAGCTCCACCAGCCTCTCGGGCAAGCAGATCACGCTGACCTACGTGGAGCCAGGCATCTGGTTCGGCGACGTGGCGATCTTCGACGGCGACCAGCGCACGCACGACGCCTACGCGCACGGGGACACCACCATCCTGTGCGTGACGCGGACCGACTTCCGCAAGATCCTCGCGCAGCACACCGAGCTCTACGAGGCCATGCTGCGCCTGCATGCGCGGCGCATCCGCCAGCTCTTCGGGCTGGTGGAGGACCTCAACACGCTGCCGCTGCGCTCGCGCCTGGCCAAGCAGCTGCTGCACCTGGTGCGCAGCTACGGCGTGCCCAGCCTGTCCGACGGCAGCGAGATCCGCATCGGCCTACAGCTGGCGCAGGAGGAGCTGGCGCAGCTGCTGGGCGCATCGCGCCAGCGCGTGAACCAGGAACTCAAGGCCATGGAGCGCGAGGACACTATCCGCATCGAGCCCGGCGGGCTCGTGGTGCGCGACCGCGAGGCGCTCATGCGCATTGCCGAGGCCAGCCCCTGACACGCTGAACGGCCGCCTTCCAGACCTCTTCCCTCCCGCAGGACATCTTCCCCCCATGAGCAACTTCGACCACTTCATCGGCACCCGCCCCGTCTCCGGGCAGCACGCGTTCGACACCGGCGCGCTCGGCGCCTGGCTGTCACGGCACCTGGAGGACTTCGCCGGGCCGCTCACCGTGGAGATGTTCAAGGGCGGCCAGTCCAACCCCACCTACAAGCTCATCACGCCCGCGCTCAGCTACGTGATGCGCGCCAAGCCGGGGCCGGTGGCCAAGCTGCTGCCCTCCGCCCACGCCATCGAGCGCGAGTACGCCGTGATGAGCGGCCTGGCCGGCACCGGCGTGCCCGTGCCGCGCATGTTCGCGCTGTGCGAGGACGAATCGGTCATCGGCCGCGCCTTCTACGTCATGGAGTTCATGCAGGGCCGCGTACTGTGGGACCAGTCCCTGCCCGGCCTGCAGCCGGCCGAGCGCGCCGCCATCTACGACGAGATGAACCGCGTGATCGCCGCGCTGCACACCGTCGACTTCGCCGCGCGGGGCCTGGCCGGCTACGGCAAGCCGGGCAACTACTTCGAGCGCCAGATCGGCCGCTGGAGCAAGCAGTACCTGGCCTCCGTCACCCAGCCAATCCCCGAGATGGACCGGCTCATGGAGTGGCTGCCGGCCCACATGCCCGCCAGCGCGCGCGACGACAGCCGCGTGTCCATCGTGCACGGCGACTACCGGCTCGACAACCTCATGTTCCACCCCACCGAGCCACGCGTGATCGCCGTGCTCGACTGGGAGCTGTCCACGCTCGGCCACCCGCTGGCCGACTTCGCCTACCACTGCATGAGCTGGCACATCCCCGCCTCGCTCAGCCGCGGCATCGGCGGACTGGACTTGGCCGCGCTGGGCATCCCGGCCGAGTCCGACTACATCCGCCGCTACTGCGAGCGCACCGGCATCGCCGACGTCGATGCACTGCGCGCCGACTGGAACTTCTACCTGGCCTACAACATGTTCCGCATCGCCGCCATCCTGCAGGGCATCGCCAAGCGCGTGGAGGCCGGCACCGCCGCCAGCGCCCAGGCCAAGGCCGCAGGCGCCACGGCGCGGCCCATGGCGCAGCTGGCCTGGTCGTTCGCGCAGCGCTCCCATTCCTGACAACGAGGCAACGGCATGGACTTCGACTACTCGCCCAAGACCAAGGAACTGCAGGCGCGCCTGCGCCAGTTCATGGACGACCACATCCACCCGGCCGAGAAAGCCTGCGCCGAGGAGCTCGCAGCCCACACCGCCGCCGGCAACCGCTGGCAGCCGCTGCAAACCATCGAGAACCTCAAGCCCAAGGCCCGGGCCGCGGGGCTGTGGAACCTGTTCCTGCCCGTGGACACGGCCGAAGCTTCGGGCTACCACGGCGCGGGCCTCACCAATGCCGAGTACGCGCCGCTGGCCGAGATCATGGGCCGCGTGCTCTGGGCCAGCGAGGTGTTCAACTGCTCCGCGCCCGACACCGGCAACATGGAGACCATCGCGCGCTACGGCAGCGAGGCCATCAAAGCCGAGTGGCTCACGCCCCTGCTCGAAGGTCGCATCCGCTCGGCCTTCGCCATGACCGAGCCGGATGTCGCCTCCAGCGACGCCACCAACATCTGCACGCGCATCGAGCGCCAGGGCCGCCACTACGTCATCAACGGCCGCAAGTGGTGGACCAGCGGTGCCAACGATCCGCGCTGCAAGGTCTTCATCACCATGGGCAAGACCGACCCCGATGCGCCCAGGCACTCGCAGCAGAGCATGATCGTCGTGCCCGCGGACACGCCCGGCATCACCATCGTGCGGCCGCTGAACGTGTTCGGCTACGACGATGCGCCCCACGGCCACGCCGAGGTCGTCTTCGACGACGTCAAGGTTCCCGTGGACAACATCCTCCTGGGCGAGGGCCGCGGCTTCGAGATCGCCCAGGGCCGCCTGGGCCCCGGGCGCATCCACCACTGCATGCGCCTGATCGGCCAGGCCGAGCGCGCGCTGGAGCTCATGTGCCAGCGCACGCTCTCGCGCACCGCCTTCGGCAAGACCATCGCGCAGCAGGGCGTGACGCAGGAGCGCATCGCCGAGGCGCGCTGCAGGATCGACATGGCGCGCCTGCTCACGCTGAAGGCCGCCTGGATGATGGACACCGCGGGCAACAAGGTCGCCAAGACCGAGATCGCCATGATCAAGGTCGTTGCCCCCGGCATGGCCTGCCAGGTGATCGACTGGGCCATGCAGGCGCATGGCGGCGGCGGCGTGAGCGACGACTTCCCGCTCGCCTACGCCTACGCCAACGCGCGCACGCTGCGCTTTGCCGACGGCCCCGACGAGGTGCACCGCAGCGCCATCGCCAAGTGGGAGCTGGGCAAGCACGCCACCCGGCCCTGAGGGCCCGTCCACGATCCGGGGCCACGCTTCGCGACCTCCAGGGCATGGGGCTGGAAATATAGGGTTTACCCCATAACAAAGAAGGTGCAACCTTTGCGATATTCGCAGGCCTCATAGGTTGCACCCTTCTTTACCCACCCCACCCATGACCACCACGATCGGCATCAAGGTCGATGACCTTCTGCGCGAGCGCATCCGCGGCGCCGCCCAACGCATGAACCGCACCCCCCACTGGCTGATCAAGCAGGCCGTGGTGCAATACTTGGACGCGCTGGAGCGCGGCGCCACCACCATCCGCCTCTTCGGCGCCGACGAGGGTGTACCGGAGGATGGCGCGGAAATGGTACAACCCGCCGCCCAGGAGGTGCAACCCTTCCTCGCCTTCGCCCAGTCCATCCTGCCCCAGACCGAGTTGCGCGCCGCCATCACCGCCGCCTGGCACCGGCCCGAGACCGAATGCCTGCCGGCCCTGCTGCCGCTGGCGCGCACGCAGGACGAGGAACAGGCGGCCAAGGTGCGCGAACTCGCCACCCGCCTGGTGCAGGGCCTGCGCGATGCGCCCGTGACCAGCGGCGTGGCCGCCCTGGTGCAGGAGTTCTCGCTCTCCAGCCAGGAAGGCGTGGCGCTGATGTGCCTGGCCGAGGCGCTCCTGCGCATACCCGACAAGGCCACGCGCGACGCGCTCATCCGCGACAAGATCAGCAAGGGCGACTGGCGCGCCCACGTGGGCCGCTCGCCGTCCCTGTTCGTCAACGCGGCGGCCTGGGGCCTGGTGCTCACGGGCAAGCTGACCTCCACCAGCAGCGAAAAGAGCCTGTCGGCCGCCCTGACCCGCGTGATCGGCAAGGGCGGCGAGCCGCTGATCCGCCAAGGCGTGCACCGCGCGATGAAGCTCATGGGCGAGCAGTTCGTCACCGGCCAGCACATCGCCGAGGCGCTGGCCAACAGCCGCGCCTATGAGAAGCAGGGCTTTCGCTACAGCTACGACATGCTGGGCGAGGCCGCCGCGACGGACGCCGACGCGCAGCGCTACCTGCGCGACTACGAGCAGGCCATCCACGCGATCGGCGCGGCGTCCGCCGGGCGCGGCATCTTCGAGGGCCCGGGCATCTCCATCAAGCTCTCGGCCCTGCACCCGCGCTATTCGCGCGCGCAGTACGAGCGCGTGATGCAGGAGCTGCTGCCGCGCGTGCTGCACCTGGCGGAGCTGGCCAAGCAGTACGACATCGGCATGAACATCGACGCCGAGGAGGCCGACCGCCTGGAGCTGTCGCTGGACCTGATGGAGGCCCTGTGCGCCGCGCCCAGCCTGAAGGGCTGGAGCGGCATCGGCTTCGTGGTGCAGGCCTACCAGAAGCGCTGCCCCTATGTCATCGAATACCTGATCGACCTGGCGCGGCGCAGCCGCCGCCGCCTGATGGTGCGCCTGGTCAAGGGTGCTTACTGGGACAGCGAGATCAAGCGCGCCCAGATCGACGGCCTGGCGGGCTACCCCGTCTACACGCGCAAGGTCTACACCGACGTGAGCTACCTGGCCTGCGCCAGGAAGCTGCTGGAAGCGCCCGACGCCGTCTACCCCCAGTTCGCCACGCACAACGCGCAGACGCTGGCCAGCATCTACCAGCTCGCGCAGAGCGTGGGCGGCAGCTACTACAGCGGGCAGTACGAGTTCCAGTGCCTGCACGGCATGGGCGAGCCGCTGTACGCGCAGGTCACCGGCCCCGCCGCCGAGGGCAAGCTGGCGCGCCCCTGCCGCATCTACGCCCCGGTGGGCAGCCACGAGACGCTGCTCGCCTACCTGGTGCGCCGCCTGCTGGAGAACGGCGCCAACACCTCGTTCGTGAACCGCATCGGCGATGCCGGCGTGCCCGTGGCCGATCTGGTGGCCGACCCGGTCGGGGAAGTGCTGGAGATCGCGCGCACCGAAGGCCGCCTGGGCGCGCCGCACCCGCGCATCCCGCTGCCGGCCGAGCTGTTCGGCGGCCCGGGCGGGCAGGCCCGCGCCAATTCGCGCGGCCTGAACCTGGCGCACGAGCAGCAGCTGGCCTCGCTGGCTGCGGCGCTGCTGCACAGCACGCGCCAGGCCTGGCTGGCCGCGCCGCCCGACGTTCCCCTGCCCGCCGACCCGGCCGCCACGCCCGGCTGGCAGGCCCTGCCCAACCCGGCCGAGCTGGCCGACACCGTGGGCTGGGTGCACGAGGCCACCGAGGCCCAGGTGCAGGCCGCGACCGGGCGCGCCGCGCAGGCCGCGCCCATCTGGGCCGGCACGCCCCCGGCCGCGCGCGCCGATGTGCTAGCGCGCGCCGCCGACCTGCTGGAGCAGCGCAGCCAGCCGCTCATGGGCCTGATCATGCGCGAGGCCGGCAAGACCCTGCCCAACGCCATCGCCGAGATCCGCGAGGCCGTGGACTTTCTGCGCTACTACGGCGCCCAGGTGGCGGCGCAGTTCGACAACGCCAGGGAGCGCCCGCTGGGCGTGGTCCTGGCCATCAGCCCGTGGAATTTCCCGCTCGCCATCTTCACCGGCCAGGTGGCCGCGGCCCTGGCCGCGGGCAACGCGGTGCTGGCCAAGCCAGCCGAGCAGACGCCGCTCACCGCCGCCGCCATGGTCGCCATCCTGCACGAGGCGGGCGTGCCGCAGGGCGCGCTGCAGCTCATGCCGGGCCGGGGCGAGACCGTGGGCGCGGCCCTGGTGGCGCACCCGCAGGTGGCGGGCGTGATGTTCACCGGCTCGACCGAGGTGGCGCGCCTCATCGCGCGCCAGCTGGCCCGGCGCCTGTCGCCGAGCGGCCATCCCATCCCGCTGATCGCCGAGACCGGCGGGCAGAACGCAATGATCGTGGACTCCTCGGCCCTGGCCGAGCAGGTGGTGGCCGACGTGCTGGCCTCGGCCTTCGACTCGGCCGGCCAGCGCTGCTCGGCGCTGCGCCTGCTGTGCCTGCAGGAGGAGGTGGCCGACCGCACCCTGACCATGCTGCGCGACGCGCTGCAGGAGTGGCAGCTCGGCAATCCCGACCGCCTGAGCACCGACGTGGGCCCGGTGATCGACGCCGATGCGCGCGCGCAGATCGAGGCGCACATCGAGCGCATGCAGGCCGCGGGCCAGAAGGTCACGCGCGTGGAGCGCCGGGACGGCAGCCTGAACGGCCATTTCGTCGCCCCCACGATCATCGAAATCGATAGCACGTCGCGCTTGACCCGTGAGGTTTTCGGCCCCGTCCTGCATGTAATCCGCTACGCCAGGGAGCAGCTCGACGCCCTGGTGGACGACATCAACGCCACCGGCTACGGCCTGACCTTCGGCGTGCACAGCCGCATCGACGAGACCATCGCCCACCTGAGCGGGCGCATCGCGGCCGGCAACATCTACGTGAACCGCAACGTCATCGGCGCGGTGGTGGGCGTGCAGCCCTTCGGCGGCATGGACCTGTCGGGCACCGGCCCCAAGGCCGGCGGCCCACTGTACCTGCACCGCCTGGTGCAGGGCGAGCCCAACGCGGCCCTGCAGGCCCTGCCGCGCGCCGATGCCGGGCAACCCCAGCCAGCCCTGGAGCTGCTGGCCCGGCTGCAGCAGGCGGTGCTGCCCGGCGTCGGGCAGGACCAGGCCCGCATGGCCTGCGATGCGGCGCTGGCCGCCTCGCGCCTGGGCGCGGGCCAGCTGCTGCCCGGCCCCACGGGGGAATCCAACCGTTATCGCCTGCTGCCGCGCGGCCCAGTGTGGGCGCTGCCACGCACGCCGCTGGGCCTGGTGCATCAGGTGGCGGCCAGCCTTGCCAGCGGCAACCCCTGCCACGTAGTGCTGCCACAGGACGACGACGGCTGCGCGGCGCTGTGGCAGGCGCTGCGCGCCGCGGCCGGCGACACCGGCGCGGCCTGGCTGCACGGCGCCGACGCCGCCGCCCTCGGCGACGGCACCGCCGCCATGTCGGCCCTGCTGTTCGAGGGCGACGGCGACGCGCTCCTGCAGGTGGGCGCCCAGGTGGCGGCGCGCGAAGGCGCCATCGTGCGCGTGGAAAGCCGCAGCAGCGACGAGCTGCAGGCCGGCCGCGGCTACGACCTGGCCGCGCTGTGCCACGAGCAGTCCATCAGCACCAACACGGCGGCGGCCGGCGGCAATGCCCAGCTAATGACCATGGCCTGAGCCTGGACGGACGGCCACGGCTTCCCTCCACCGGGAGGAAGGCCGCGGCGCGGGCGGACGGCCCCGGCCAACGACGAGACGGAGCTGCGCCCCGGCACCCTCCTTCACGCCTCCCCGACCGGGAGGATTTCATACAAAAAGAGCATCCAGCGCTTTCCTGGCAAGCGCTTCAAGCTATCAGAAAGATAGAGAGAGACCCCTCATGCAATTTTCCTGGAACGACCCCACGGCGATCATGTTCGCCATCTATCTGGTGGCCATGCTGGGCATTGGCGCGCTGGGCTACCTGGGCACCAAGAACCTGTCGGACTACATCCTGGGCGGGCGCAGCCTGGGCAGCTTCGTCACGGCGCTGTCGGCGGGCGCCTCGGACATGAGCGGCTGGCTGCTCATGGGCCTGCCCGGCGCGATCTTCGTCTCGGGCCTGTCCGAATCGTGGATCGCCATCGGCCTGGTCGCCGGCGCCTACCTCAACTGGCGCCTAGTGGCCGCGCGGCTGCGCCTGTACACCGAGCGCGCGGGCAACGCCCTCACGCTGCCCGACTACCTGGCCAACCGCTTCGAGGACAAAAGCAACCTGCTGCGCATCGTCACCGCGCTGGTGATCCTGGTGTTCTTCACGCTGTACTGCGCCTCGGGCGTGGTGGCGGGCGCGCGCCTGTTCGAGAACATGTTCGGCATGCCCTACGCCACCGCGCTGTGGGTGGGCGCGGCCTGCACCATCGCCTACGTGCTGATCGGCGGCTTCCTGGCCGTGAGCTGGACCGACACCATCCAGGCCTCGCTGATGATCACGGCCCTGATCCTCGCCCCCATCATGGCCTGGCTGGCCGTGCAAGGCCAGCTGCAGCCGGGCCAGGACTGGCACGCCATCGTCGCGCCCGAGAAGTTCGACATGCTGCGCGGCGCCAGCCTCGTGGGCATCGTCTCGCTGCTGGCCTGGGGCCTGGGCTACTTCGGCCAGCCGCACATCCTCGTGCGCTTCATGGCCGCCTCGTCGGTGCAGACCATTCCCAACGCCCGGCGCATCAGCATGACCTGGATGGTCCTGTGCCTGGCGGGCGCCGTGGCCGTGGGCTTCGTCGGCATCCCCTTCTTCACCGCCGGCCAGGCCGGCGCCGACGCCGTGCACGCCAACGGCGAGACGGTGTTCATGGAGATCGCCAAGCAGCTCTTCAACCCCTGGATCGCCGGCGCCCTGCTGGCCGCCATCCTGGCCGCCGTGATGAGCACGCTGTCGTGCCAGCTGCTGGTGTGCTCCAGCGCGCTGACCGAGGACATCTACCGCGCCTTCCTGCGCAAGAACGCGAGCGAGCAGGAGCTGGTCTGGATCGGCCGCGCCATGGTGCTGCTGATCGCCGTGATCGCCATCGCCATCGCCAGCAACCCCGAGTCCAAGGTGCTCGGCATGGTCAGCTACGCCTGGGCAGGCTTCGGCGCCGCCTTCGGGCCAGTGATCATCCTGTCGCTGTTCTGGGAGCGCATGACGCGCGGCGGCGCGCTCGCCGGCATCGTCGTGGGAGCCGTCACCGTGCTCGTGTGGAAGCAAGGGGGCTGGCTCGGCCTGTACGAGATCGTACCCGGCTTCATCTTGGGCTGGCTGGCCGTGGTCGTGACGAGCCTACTCGGCACCCCGCCGTCGCATAGCATGCGCAAGGCCCATGCCGCGGTGCAGCAGGAGTTCGCGCGCATAGGCGCGCGCTGACCAGCGCCGGGCATTTTCTTGCACGAGGCACGATTGCTTTTCACCAGATAAGATCACCGGCTTTCGCAACCGATGTGATCTCCATGAAGAAAAGCCCCGCGGACATGACCGCCAAGCCCAACGTCCAAGTGCTGGAACGCATGTTCCAGCTGATCGACGTGCTGGCAGCAAAGGAGGAGTCCGTTTCGCTCAAGGAGATCAGCGAGAAGACGGGACTGCACCCTTCCACCGCGCACCGCATCCTCAACGACCTGACGATAGGGCGCTTCGTCGACCGGCCCGAATCGGGCAGCTACCGCCTAGGCATGCGCCTGCTGGAGCTGGGCAACCTAGTCAAGGCGCGCCTGTCCGTGCGCGACGCTGCCATGGCGCCCATGCGCCAGCTGCACAAGCTGATCCAGCAGCCCGTCAACCTGAGCGTGCGCCAGGGCGACGAAATCGTCTACATCGAGCGCGCTTACAGCGAGCGCTCGGGCATGCAGGTGGTGCGCGCCATCGGCGGGCATGCGCCGCTGCACCTGACCTCCACCGGCAAGCTGTTCCTGGCTGCGGACGACCCCCAGCGCGTGCGCGCCTACGCCACGCGCACCGGACTGCCGGGCCACACGCGCAACAGCATCACCCAGCTGCTCCTGCTCGAACGCGAGCTCAGCAAGGCACGGCAATACGGCGTGGCGCGCGACAACGAAGAACTGGAGCTGGGCGTGCGCTGCATGGCGGCGGGCGTGTACGACGACCAGGGGCAGCTGGTCGCCGGCCTGTCGATCTCTGCGCCCGCCGACCGCCTGGACGAAGGCTGGCTGCCCAAGCTGCAGGCGACGGCCCGGGAGATTTCGCTGGCCATGGGCTATACGACGGGCATGCGCACGGCGCTCAACGGCCCGGAAAAGTCGTAACGGCCGCCCCACGCTGGCGGCGCGGTGCTCCGCCGCGTCAGCTGCTGGGCGACGTCACGCCCAGATGCAGACTGGCGCTGCTGCCGGGGTGGCCCTTCTCCACCCAGGAGCGCACCCGCTCCGCGTCGCCCAGGCGGCTGAATTTGCCGGCCGAGTCGAGGAACACCATGATCAGCTTGCGGCCGGCAACCTGCGCCTGCATCACCAGGCAGCGCCCGGCCTCGGAGATGTAGCCGGTCTTCTGCAGGCCGATGTCCCACGAGGGGCTCTTCACGAGGCGGTTGGTGTTGTTGTACTGCAGCACACGCTGGCCCACGGCGACCTCATGGCTGGGCGACGTGGACAGCTCGCGCAGCAGCGGGTCGCCATGCGCCACGTTGACCAGCGTGGCCAAGTCGTGTGCGCTGGACTGGTTCTTGCTGGAAAGGCCCGTGGGCTCGACGTAGCGCGTCTCCGTCATGCCCAGCAGCCTGGCCTTGGCGTTCATGCGCTGCACGAACACCGCCAGCCCGCCGGGATAGGTGCGCCCGAGGGCATGGGCCGCCCGGTTCTCGCTGGACATCAGGGCCAGGTGCAGCAGCTCCCCGCGCGACAGGGTGGTGCCCACCGTCAGGCGCGAGCCGCTGCCCTTCTCGGTGTCCACGTCGTCCTGGGTGATGGTGATGGGCTCGTCCATGGGCAGGCGCGCCTCGGAAATCAGCAGGCCCGTCATGAGCTTGGTCAGCGAAGCGATCGGCAGCACCGCATGGTCGTTCTTGCTGAGCAGAACCTCCTTGGTGTCCTGGTCGATCACCAGGGCCACGCTGGATTTCAGATCGAGCGGATCGCTGACCTCGTGCAGGCCCGCCAGCTGGCCGAACGACAGCCGCGCCGGCTCCGCCACCATGCGTACCGGCGCCCTGGCGCTGCGCGCGGACACGCGCGTGGCCTTGGCCGAAACCGTCTTGTGCCGGACCTTGACGGCCGCCTGCCTGGGCGCCGCGCGTTTGGCGGCGACGGTGGTGGAATGTTTCTTGGCGACCGCGTGCTTGCGCTCTGCCGCATGGGCGCCGGGAGAGGCCAGCGCGACCCCTACGGCCAGGAGAGCCAGAGCATGGGAAAGACGGGAGGCGATGCGGAATCGGGCGTGCATCATATGCTCCAAACTGCAAAAACTGTGTGCCAGTGTACAGAATTGAAAAAAGCCGCGCAAGATCAATATCTTGCGCGACTCTTTTAAAAAGCTGCCTGAATTATAGGCGCGGCATTCAGCCTTGTGCAGCCACTCGTTCCGCTTTACTTTGTAACTTGTTCAGGGCACTCAGGTAGGCCTTGGCCGACGCGACCACGATGTCCGGGTCGGCCCCCACGCCGTTGACCACGCGGCCGGCGTTCTGCAGGCGCACCGTCACCTCGCCCTGGCTCTCGGTGGAGCCGCTGATGGCGTTGACGGAGTACAGCACCATCTCGGCGCCGCTTTGCACATGCGCCTCGATCGCCTTGAGCGATGCATCGACGGGGCCGTTGCCTTCGGAGGAACTGCGCACCTCCTTGCCATTCATGGTGAAGACGATGCTGGCCTGCGGGCGCTCGCCGGTCTCGCTGTGCTGGGCAAGCGAGACGAAGCCGAACTGCTCCTTGTCGCCGTGCATGCTCTCGTCGCTGACCAGGGCCAGGATGTCCTCGTCGAAGATCTCGCTCTTGCGATCGGCCAGTTCCTTGAACCTGGCGAAGGCTGCATTGATCTCGCCCTCGCTCTCCAGCTCCACGCCCAGTTCCTGCAGGCGCTGCTTGAAGGCGTTGCGGCCCGAGAGCTTGCCGAGCACGATCTTGTTGGTGCTCCAGCCCACGTCCTCGGCGCGCATGATCTCGTAGGTGTCGCGCGCCTTGAGCACGCCGTCCTGGTGGATGCCGGAGGCATGCGCGAAGGCGTTCGCCCCGACCACGGCCTTATTGGGCTGCACGACGAAGCCCGTGGTCTGGCTGACCATGCGGCTCGCGGCCAGCAGGTGCTTGGCGTCTATGCCCACCTCCAGGCCGAAGTAGTCGCGCCGCGTCTTGACGGCCATCACCACCTCTTCGAGCGAACAGTTGCCCGCGCGCTCGCCCAGGCCGTTGATGGTGCATTCCACCTGGCGCGCGCCGCCAATCTTCACGCCCGCCAGCGAATTGGCCACGGCCATGCCCAGGTCGTTGTGGCAGTGCACGCTCCAGACCGCCTTGTCGCTGTTGGGCACGCGCTCGCGCAGGTTCTTGATGAAACTACCGTACAGCTCGGGTATGGCGTAGCCCACGGTGTCGGGAATGTTGATGGTGGTGGCGCCCTCCTCGATGGCCGCCTCGACCACGCGGCACAGGAAGTCCGGGTCGCTGCGGTAGCCGTCCTCGGCGCTGAACTCGATATCTTCCGCGAGGTTGCGCGCGAAGCGCGTGGACAGGCGCGACTGCTCCAGCACCTGCTCGGGCGTCATGCGCAGCTTCTTCTCCATGTGCAGCGGGCTGGTGGCGATGAAGAGGTGGATGCGGGCGCGGCCCGCGTCCTTGAGCGCCTCCGCGGCACGCGTGATGTCGCGATCGTTGGTGCGCGCCAGCGAGCAGACCGTGGAGTCCTTGATGGCGCGGGCAATCGCCTGCACGCACTCGAAGTCGCCGTTGGAGCTGGCGGCAAAGCCGGCCTCGATCACGTCCACCTTCAGACGTTCGAGCTGGCGCGCGATGCGCAGCTTCTCGTCGCGCGTCATGGAGGCGCCCGGCGACTGCTCGCCGTCGCGCAAGGTGGTGTCGAAGATGATGAGTTTGTCTGTGCTCATGGGGTGCCTCTGTCGTGTGAGCGAAAAGCAGGACTTTACGCGACGGCAGCCTGCACCTGCGGCACGCGCTCCAGGCCCGAGAGGATGGCGCGGATGGACGCGGAGACGATGTTGGCGTCCATGCCCACGCCGTACACCGTGTGCTGCCCGTCGATGCGCATCTCCACATAGGCCACAGCCTTGGCGCCGGCGCCCTCGCCGATGGCGTGCTCGCTGTAGTCGAGCACGCGCACGTCACGATCGAACGCCGAGGACACGGCCTGCACGAAGGCATCGATGGGCCCCGTCCCCTCGCCTTCGATCTCCAGCGGCTCGCCCTGCCACTGCAGGCTGGCGCGCAGCGAGAAGCCGCCGTCCTGCTCCTGCATGCGGTAGGCCGGTGCAGCCACCGACTTGAAGCGATACTCCTGCTGGAACAGGTTCCAGAGGTCCTCCGCCGTCAGCTCCTTGCCGCTGGCGTCCATCTCGCGCTGCACGGCCTGGCTGAACTCGATCTGCAGGCGGCGTGGCAACTGCAAGCCGTATTCGCTCTCCAGCAGGTAGGAGATGCCGCCCTTGCCGGACTGGCTGTTGACGCGGATGACGGCCTCGTAGCTGCGGCCCAGGTCCTTGGGGTCGATTGGCAGATAGGGCATGTCCCAGATGTCGCCCTCCCGGCGCTCGGCAAAGGCCTTCTTGATCGCATCCTGGTGCGAGCCCGAGAACGAGGTGTAGACGAGGTCGCCCACATAGGGATGGCGCGGGTGCACGGGCAACTGGTTGCAATACTCCACCGTGCTGCGGATGCCGTCGATGTCCGAGAAGTCCAGCCCCGGCGACACGCCCTGGGTGTACATGTTGAGCGCCACGTTCACCACGTCGAGGTTGCCGGTGCGCTCGCCGTTGCCGAACAGGCAGCCTTCGAGGCGGTCGGCGCCGGCCATCAAGGCCAGCTCGGCGGATGCGGTGCCCGTGCCGCGGTCATTGTGCGGGTGCACGGACAGAACGATGCTGTCCCGGCGCTGCACGTGGCGATGCGTCCACTCCACCATGTCGGCGAAGATGTTGGGCGTGGAATGCTCCACCGTGGTGGGCAGGTTGATGATGCATTTCTTCTGCGGCGTGGGCTGCCACACGTCGGTCACGGCATCGATCACGCGCTTGGAGAATTCCAGCTCGGTGTCCGAATACATCTCGGGCGAGTACTCGAAGGTCCAGTCCGTCGCGCGCTGCTTCGCCGCCAGTTCCTTGAACAGCCGCGCGTGGCTGACGGCCAGATCGACGATTTCGTCCTTGCTCATGCCCAGCACCACGCGGCGCATCACGGGCGCGGTGGCGTTGTAGAGGTGCACGATGGCGCGCGGCGCGCCCACCAGCGCCTCGAAGGTGCGGTGGATCAACGGCTCGCGCGCTTGGGTCAATACCTGGATGGTCACGTCGTCGGGGATACGGTCTTCCTCGATGAGCTTGCGCACGAAGTCGAACTCGATCTGCGACGCGGAGGGGAAGCCGACCTCGATCTCCTTGAAGCCGATCTTCACCAGTTGCTCGAACATGCGCATCTTGCGCGCTATGTCCATGGGCTCGATCAAGGCCTGGTTGCCGTCGCGCAGGTCGACGCTGCACCAGATGGGGGCCTTGGTGATCACCGCATCGGGCCAGGTGCGATCCGTGAGGCGCACGGGAGCGGCGGGGCGGTACTTGGCGGCGGGGTTGTGCAACATCGGGGCTCTCTCTTTCAGATGGAACAAGGAAACGAATCCGGCCTGTGCTCCAGCGACCCCGAGAAAAAACAAAAACGGCCCGTCGCTGGTGCTCACGGGCCGTGGAAGTAGGTGTGTGTACGCGCGCGCTACTGTGCCTGCCCGTTGGACAAGTTGAGTAGTAGTGCTAGCGACAGGAAATGCATGGAGTGCACTCTAGCACAAAAACTAAGCGCTGCCAGCCCTTCCGTCCATCAGCCGCTCTTCGAGAAAGGTACGGAACCCCTGCGCCGCCGGTGACGGCGCCCTGCCGCGGCGCGTGAAGATCCAGAAGCTGCGCTCCACCACCGGGTCGCCCACCGGCCGCATGACCAGCCCGAACTGCTCGACGAGCGAGCGCGCATAGGGCATGCACAGCGTGATGCCCAGGCCCGCGCGCGCCAGCGCCAGCGCCGTGGTCATGAAGGTCACCTGCATGAAGGCCTCCTTGTGCAGGCCGCGCGCGGCCTCGCCCACGTCGCTCACCAGCAGGTCCGTGAACTGACCCTGCAGGGTGATCAGCGACTGCCCGGAAAGGTCGTGCCACTGCAGCGTGCGCCGGCGCGCCAGCACATGGCCCGGCGGCATCACGGCCATAAAGGGCATGCAGAAGAGCCGGTCGGCCGCGATGTCCGAATTGGTCTCGCGCTCCGGGCCTATGCCTATGTCCACCTCGCCGGAAAACACCCGCGCCATCACGCTCTCGACCGCGCAATCGACCAAGCGCAGGTGCACGCCCGGGTGCTGCGCACGAAACCCGGCCATCAGCTCGGGCAGCAGCGTGCAGGCGAGCAGCTGCGGCACAGCCACGCGCACGCTGCCGCGCTGCAGCGCCTTGAGGTTGCCTACCTCGCTGACCACGCCATCCAGGTCGTGCAGGATCTTCTCGATCTGCGGATAGAGCTCGCGCGCCGTGTCGGACAGGCGCAGGCGGCGCGTGCTGCGGTCGAAGAGGCGCAGGCCCAGGGACGCCTCCAGCTCCTTGATCAGGCCGCTCAAGGCCGACTGGGTGATGAAAAGCCGCTCGGCCGCCAGCGTGAAGCTGCCGGTCTCGGCCACCGCCACGAAGGCACTCAACTGGCGCAGCGTCACATTCATCAGATGATCTTATAAGTGCATCACTAAATACCGTTTGAATGATAAATCCATGGGGACTTTAATACACCTCATTCTTCAAGCCGATGCAATCCCTCCAACGGCTTGTTTTTTCAACCTACCAAGGAGACAACCATGGCCTTCCTCAATGGCGTCCACCACGTCGCTTACCGCTGCAAGAACGCTAAAGCAACCGTCGAGTGGTACCAAAAGTACCTGGACGCGAATTTCATCCTCGCCATCGCCGAAAACCAGGTGCCCTCGACCAAGGAGCCCGACCCCTACATGCACATCTTTATCGACATCGGCGGCGGCAACATCCTGGCCTTCTTCGAACTGCCCACCAAGCCCGAGATGATCGCGCCCTCGGATGCCAACACCCCGTCCTGGACACAGCACTTGGCGCTCAAGGTCGATTCCATCGAAACGATGATGAAGGTCAAGGCCAGGATGGAAGCCGACGGCATCCAGGTCATAGGCCCCACCAATCACACGATCTTCCAGTCCATCTACTTCCGCGATCCCTCAGGCCACCGGCTGGAGCTGGCCGTGAACACCGCCACGCCGCAAATGGACAAGGCACTCGACGACGTGAAGTGGGACATGCTCAACGAGTGGGACCGCACCAAGAAGGCCCCCACCCACGCGCGCTGGATGCACGATGGCTCGGGCCGCATCGGATCGGACTGACTCTTTCCCACAGAGATCGGAAAACGCCATGACAGCCCATTCCCTCAACCCGTCGCAAGCACCGCAGATCAACGTGACCGAGTTGATCGACCGCAATCACATTGGCGTTCGCCAGTGGATGATTCTCATCCTGTGCGGTGCCTGCATGGTGATGGACGGATTTGACGTGCAGGCCATTGGCTATGTGGCGCCAGCCATTCTTCAGGAATGGAATATCGAGAAATCCGCCATGGGCCCGGTGTTTGGCGCTGGCCTGTCTGGCCTGCTGGTGGGCTCATTGGTGCTGAGCGTGCTGTCCGACAAGATCGGGCGCCGCCCGGTGCTGATCGCGTCGACATTCTTCTTTGCCGTGTGCATGCTGGTGACCCCGCTGGCGGACAACGTAGAGCACCTGGTGGTTCTGCGCTTCGTCACCGGCCTCGGCCTGGGCGCCATCATGCCCAACACGATGGCCCTGTGCGGCGAGTTCAGCCCGCAACGCCGCCGCGTGTTCGTGATGATGTTGATCTCGTGCGGCTTCACCGTCGGCGCGATGCTCGGGGGCATGGTCGCTGCTGCGCTTATTCCCTCCTTCGGTTGGAAATCGGTGTTCTATGCAGGCGGCGCGATTCCGCTGATCATCGCCATCACAATGATGTTCTGGCTTCCTGAATCCGTACAGTTCCAGGCACTGCATGGTGTTCCCGCCGGACGCATCCTGCCCGTGGTGCGCCGATTGTTGCCGCAAGAGCACATCCCCGCAAACGCCGAAATCGCACGCCCTGCAGCAAAACCCAAGGGTGCACCCATGGTCAGGTTGTTTGCGGAAGGCCGCACCACCGGCACCCTCACCATCTGGTGCATCAGCTTCCTCAACATGATCGGCCTGTACTTCCTATCGCAATGGCTACCCACATTGGCCAAAGGAGCAGGGTTGACGATCCAGACCGCGGTGCTGCTGGGAACAATGCTGCAGCTTGGTGGAACGATCGGCACCATCCTGATGGGAGCGCTCATCGACAAATATGGCTTCAAACCCGTGCTGCTGGGTTGCTTCATACTGGCTTTCATTTCCGTGGCTTCCATTGGCCACGCATCGAATGAACTGGTCGTGCTGTTTACCAGCGTGTTCGTGGCAGGTTTCATGGTGATCGGCGGCCAGCCGGCGATCAATGCGCTCGCCGCCAGCTATTACCCCACTGCCCTGCGCACCACGGGTGTCGGCTGGAGCCTCGGCGTCGGACGCATCGGCTCGGTTTTGGGACCTGTGGTCGGTGGCCAGCTCATCGCGCTGAGTTGGTCGCAAGCCAACCTATTCCATGTGGTGGCAATACCGTCGCTGTTGATTCTGGGCCTGCTGCTCTTTGGCGTCCAGGTGACTCGCAAGCCCCTGTCGGCAGCCGAAGCCCCTGCTGCTCACTGACATTTCAAAACTTCCTTTCCATCAACGGATTGCCGGGGCTGAACCTCCATCGTCCCCGCACCAAAGAGAACGAACATGAAACTCGCCACCCTGCAACAAGGCGGCCGCGACGGCACGCTAGTCGTCGTCAGCCGCGACCTCGCACACTGCCGCGCCGTGCCCGCCATCGCCCGCACCCTGCTCGCCGCGCTGGACGACTGGGCCACGGTCGAACCCCAACTGCGCCAGGTCTACGAGGCCCTGAACAGCGGCGCCATCAAGGGCGATCCCTTCGACCAGGCCGCCTGCCACTCGCCGCTGCCCCGCACTTGGCAGTGGGCCGATGGCTCGGCCTACATCAACCACGTGGAGCTGGTGCGCCGCGCGCGCAATGCCGAGGTGCCCGAGAGCTTCTACACCGACCCGCTCATGTACCAGGGCGGCAGCGACGGCTTCATCCCCCCTTATGGCAAGATCGTGGCCCAGGATGCCTGGGGCATCGACTTCGAGGCCGAGGTCGCCGTGGTCACCGGCGACGTGCCCATGGGCGCCACGCCCGAGGAGGCCGCGAAGGCCATCCGCCTAGTGATGCTGGTGAACGACGTGTCGCTGCGCAACCTGATCCCGTCCGAGCTGGCCAAGGGTTTCGGCTTCTTCCAGAGCAAACCCGCCAGCGCCTTCAGCCCCGTGGCCGTCACGCCCGACGAGCTGGGCGACGCCTGGCGGGACGCGAAGGTGCACCTGCCGCTTGTAGTGCACCTGAACGGCCAGCTGTTCGGCAAGCCCGATGCGGGCGTGGACATGACCTTCGATTTCGGCCGGCTCATCGCCCACGTGGCCAAGACGCGCACCCTGTGCGCGGGCTCGATCATCGGATCGGGCACGGTGTCGAACAAGCAGGGCAGCCTGTGGGGCTCGTCGATCGCCAACGGCGGCGTGGGCTACTGCTGCCTGGCCGAGGTGCGCACCTACGAGGCCATCGAACAGGGCAAGCCCGCCACGCCCTTCATGAAGCACGGCGACACGGTGCGCATAGAGATGTTCGACGGCCAGGGCCGCAGCGTCTTCGGCGCGATCGAAAACCAGGTGGATACGCGCAGCGCCGCCTGATCCTGCCCCCATGCTCAAGCTTTACTCCTACTTCCGCAGCTCCGCGGCCTACCGCGTGCGCATCGCCCTGGCGCTCAAAAGCCTGGCCTACGACACCATCCCCGTGCATCTGCTCAGGGATGGCGGCCAGCACAACGGCAGCGCCTACCGCGGCGCCAACCCGCAGGGGCTGGTGCCCGCCCTGCAGATGGCCGAAAGGGGGCCGGTGCTGGCGCAGTCGCTGGCCATCATGGAGTACCTCGACGAGGTGCACCCCGCGCCCGCCCTGCTGCCCGCCGACGCTCTGGGCCGCGCGCGCGTGCGCGGCCTGGCGCACATGGTGGCCTGCGAGATCCACCCGCTCAACAACCTGCGCGTGCTGAACTACCTGACGCAGGAGCTGGGCGTGTCCGGCGCGCAGAAGGACGCCTGGTACGCCCACTGGGTGGCGCTGGGGCTGCGGGCCGTGGAAGACGTTCTCGCGCGCAGCGGCGACACAGGGCGCTTCTGCCATGGCGACACCCCCGGCCTGGCCGACTGCTGCCTGGTGCCCCAGGTGTTCAACGCGCGGCGCTTCAACTGCGCGCTGGACGCCTACCCCACCATCGCGCGCATCGTCGATGCCTGCGAGCAATTGCCCGCGTTCCGACAGGCCGCGCCGGACATGCAGCCGGATGCGGAGCACGCCCTCGCCCGTTGACCACGGCGCCCGCGCCGCGGAGGTTCAGTGGTGCAGGCCCTGCTCGTCCGGCTCGTCGGTCGAGGTGCTGATCACGCTGGTGTGCTGGCCCTTGGCCTTGCGCCAGACATAGACGGCATAGCCAGAAAGACCGTAGAGCACGAACACGCCGAACAGCACCGTTGGCGTGTGGATGTTGATCACGGCGATGCCCAGGGCGATGAGCACGATGGCCGAAAAGGGCACGCTTTTCTTCATGTGCAAATCCTTGAAGCTGTAGAAGGGGACGTTGGTGACCATGGTCAGCCCCGCATAGAGCGTGAAGCCGAACATCACCCAGGTGATCTGCCCCCAGGACAGGCTGAGCACGCCCTGCCCCGGGCGCACGCCCGCGTCGGTCAGCAGCCAGATGAAGCCCATGACCAGGGCCGCCGCCGCCGGCGATGGCAGTCCCTGAAAGTAGCGCTTGTCCACCACGCCCGTATTCACGTTGAAGCGCGCCAGCCGCAGCGCGGCGCAGGCACAGTAGACGAAGGCCGCGATCCAGCCCCAGCGCCCCAGGCCCTGCAGCGCCCACACATAGGCGATGAGCGCGGGCGCGGCGCCGAAGGACACCATGTCGGACAGCGAGTCCATCTGCTCGCCGAAGGCGCTCTGCGTATTGGTCATGCGCGCCACACGCCCGTCCAGGCTGTCGAGCACCATGGCGCAGAACACGCCGATGGACGCCATCTCGAAACGCCCGTTCATGGCCATGACGATGGCGTAGAACCCGCCGAACAGCGCCGCCAGGGTGAACAGGTTGGGCAGGATGTAAATGCCCTTGCGGCGCTTGCGCACCAGCACGCCCGTGCCTTCGCCGACATCGTTGCCATCATGCATTGAACAGGCCTCCAAGGCTTGATGGATAAGTGCAATAAGCTATTAATTTTATAGTCATCGTTTTTGCAGGTGCGGCGCGAAAGGACGCAGTGTAGCCCTGCCGCGCCACGCAAAAAAGGCCACCGAAGTGGCCTTGGGTGCATGATGGGTGGCGCAGCCTCGGCCGCGCCGCCGGCATCAGTTGCGGCTCTGGTCCACCAGCTTGTTCTTGGCGATCCAGGGCATCATGGCGCGCAGCTGGGCACCCACCTGCTCGATGGAGTGGGCGGCCAGATTGCGGCGGCGTGCCGTCATGCTGGGGTAGTTCAGGCGCCCTTCCTGGATGAACATCTTGGCGTACTCGCCGTCCTGGATGCGCTTGAGGGCATTGCGCATGGCGGCACGCGACTGCTCGTTGATGACCTCGGGGCCCGTCACGTACTCGCCGTACTCGGCATTGTTCGAGATCGAGTAGTTCATATTGGCGATGCCGCCTTCGTAGATCAGGTCCACGATGAGCTTGAGCTCGTGCAGGCACTCGAAGTAGGCCATCTCGGGGGCGTAGCCGGCCTCGACCAGGGTCTCGTAGCCCATCTTGATCAGCTCGACGGCGCCGCCGCACAGCACGGCCTGCTCGCCGAACAGGTCGGTCTCGGTCTCTTCGCGGAAGTTGGTCTCGATGATGCCGGCCTTGCCACCGCCGTTGGCCATGGCGTACGAGAGGGCCAGTTCACGCGCGCGGCCGGACTTGTCCTGGTGCACGGC
Organism: Alicycliphilus denitrificans K601; assembly: GCF_000204645.1. NCBI lineage: Bacteria > Pseudomonadati > Pseudomonadota > Betaproteobacteria > Burkholderiales > Comamonadaceae > Alicycliphilus > Alicycliphilus denitrificans. Next base: position 3,273,605 of record NC_015422.1, read on the forward strand.
CACCAGATGGGGCACGCCGCCACCCTGGGTGTAGGTGTTGCGCACGGTATGGCCGGGGGCCTTGGGGGCGACCATCCACACGTCCAGGTCGGCGCGCGGCACGACCTGGTTGTAGTGCACGTTGAAGCCGTGCGCGAAGGCGAGCGACGCGCCCTGCTTGATGTTCGGCTCGACGTTGTTCTTGTAGACCTCGGCGATCTGCTCGTCGGGCAGCAGGATCATGACCACGTCGGCTTCCTTAACCGCGTCGTTCACTTCCTTCACGGTGAGGCCGGCCTTGCCGACCTTGTCCCAGCTGGCGCCGCCCTTGCGCAGGCCGACGACGACCTTCACGCCGCTGTCGTTGAGGTTCTGTGCGTGGGCATGGCCCTGGCTGCCGTAGCCGATGATGGCCACGGTCTTGCCCTTGATGAGGCTCAGGTCACAGTCTTTGTCGTAGAAAACTTTCATGGTCGCTCCGGTTGGGATTCTTGTCAGGGGGAATGGGGAATGGGGAAAGGGGGAAATGGGGGATTGTCCTACACGCGCAGGATGCGCTCGCCGCGGCCGATGCCGCTGGCCCCGGTGCGCACGGTCTCCAGGATGGCCGTGCGGTCGATGGCCTGCAGGAAGGCGTCGTTCTTGGACTGGTCGCCCGTGAGTTCGACGGTGTAGCTCTTGTCGGTCACGTCGATGATGCGGCCGCGGAAGATGTCGGCCATGCGCTTCATCTCCTCGCGCTCCTTGCCCACGGCGCGCACCTTCACCATCATGAGCTCGCGCTCGGTGTAGGCACCCTCGGTCAGGTCCACCACCTTCACGACCTCGATGAGGCGGTTCAAGTGCTTGGTGATCTGCTCGATCACGTCATCCGAGCCCGTGGTCTGGATCGTCATGCGCGACAGCGACGGGTCTTCCGTCGGCGCCACCGTGAGCGACTCGATGTTGTAGCCACGCGCCGAAAACAGCGCCACCACGCGTGACAGCGCGCCGGCCTCGTTCTCTATCAGAACGGCAATGATGTGTTTCATGAGATGTGCTTCCTCTTTTTGCGACGACAGCACGATCAAAAAAATGGTCGCTGAAAACTGTCGTTTTTCGCTGCCCTCCCCCGGCGCCGGTAAGCGCCAGGCTTGGCAGGCAATAGATTCGTCAAAGAATGCTATTCGATGAATAGCTACTAGCGCTTGCCCAGCAAGCGTTTGCTGCCGGTTTCCCTTACAGGTCTTCCGATCCCAGCAGCATTTCGGTGATGCCCTTGCCCGCCTGCACCATGGGGAACACGTTCTCGGTCGGGTCGGTGCGGAAGTCCAGGAACACGGTGCGGTCCTTGAGCTTGCGCGCCTCGCGCAGCGCGGGCTCCACGTCCTGCGGGCGCTCGATCAGCATGCCCACGTGGCCGTAGGCCTCGGCCAGCTTCACGAAGTTGGGCAGCGCATCCATGTAGCTGTGGCTGTAGCGGCCCGAGTACTCGATCTCCTGCCACTGGCGCACCATGCCGAGATACCGGTTGTTCAGCGACAGGATCTTGATCGGCGTGTTGTACTGCAGGCAGGTGGACAGTTCCTGGATGTTCATCTGCACCGAGCCCTCGCCCGTCACGCAGAACACCTCGGCGTCGGGCTTGGCCAGCTTGATGCCCATGGCGTAGGGAATGCCCACGCCCATGGTGCCCAGGCCGCCCGAGTTGATCCAGCGACGCGGCTCGTCGAACTTGTAATACTGCGCGGCCCACATCTGGTGCTGGCCCACGTCGGAGGTGATGTAGGCGTCAGCATCCTTCGTCATGTTCCACAGCGTCTCGATCACGTGCTGCGGCTTGATGACCTCGGTGTTGCCACGGTCGTACTTCAGGCAGTCGCGGCCGCGCCAGGCCTCGATCTGGTCCCACCAGGCGGACAGGGCGCCGGCATCGGGGCGCGTGGTGCTCTCGCGGATCATGGAGATCAGCTCGGTCAGCACCTCCTTGACGTCGCCGACGATCGGGATGTCGACCTTCACGCGCTTGGAGATCGACGAAGGATCGATGTCAATGTGGATGATCTTGCGGTCGTTTTGCGCGAAATGCTTGGGGTTGCCGATCACGCGGTCGTCGAAGCGCGCGCCCACGGCCAGCAGCACGTCGCAGTTCTGCATGGTGTTGTTGGCCTCGATCGTGCCGTGCATGCCCAGCATGCCGAGGAACTTGCGGTCCGTGGCCGGGTAGGCGCCCAGGCCCATCAGCGTGTTCGTGACCGGGTAGCCCAACATGTCCACCAGGGCGCGCAGCTCCTGCGTGGCATTGCCCAGCAGCACGCCGCCGCCGGTATAGATATAGGGGCGCTTGGCACCCAGGAGCAGCTGCAAGGCCTTGCGGATCTGACCCGCATGGCCCTTCTTGACCGGGTTGTAGGAGCGCATCTCCACGCTCTGCGGGTAGCCGTGGTAGGCCGTCTTCTTGAACGAGACATCCTTGGGAATGTCCACCACCACGGGGCCGGGCCGGCCGGTGCGCGCGATGTGGAATGCTTTCTTGAGCGTCAGCGCCAGATCGCGCACGTCCTTGACCAGGAAGTTGTGCTTGACGATGGGGCGCGTGATGCCGACGGTGTCGCACTCCTGGAATGCGTCCAGCCCGATGGCGGGCGTGGGCACCTGGCCGGAGATGATCACCATGGGAATCGAATCCATGTAGGCCGTCGCGATGCCCGTGACCGCGTTCGTCAGCCCGGGGCCCGACGTGACCAGCGCCACACCCACCTCGCCCGTGGCGCGCGCGTAGCCGTCGGCCGCGTGCACGGCAGCCTGCTCGTGACGCACCAGCACATGCTGGATGCTTTCCTGCTTGTACAGCGCATCGTAGATGTAGAGCACGGCGCCGCCGGGATAGCCCCACATGTACTGCACGTTCTCGGCCTGCAACGCCTTGACGAGGATTTCGGCGCCCATGAGTTCCTGGGTGCCCGATGCGTGGGGGTTGCCGCCGCGTGCGGCCTGTGCTGCCGAGCTGATTTCGGCCTTGGAGATTTCCATGATCAACCTTTGCGAATTTCTCTAACGAAAAACCTTGGGTGCCCCTCGTGCGCGCTCTTGTGAAGCCGACTTGGAACTTGAGGCCTCGGCCATGGGCGACATGAGTGCTGCGCCGGACCGGGACCCGTTTGCCTTTTTGAATTGCAGCCACGATTATTGCACTGCACACATGCGCTTGCGCGGCGCCGGTACAAAAAAATACGGCCCAGATGCCATAATCCGCCATTCGCAACCTGCATTCGTGCCCGTTGCGCCGCTTCAACCGGCCCGTCACGGGCCTTTTGTCTTTTGGCTACCGAACACGAGCTTTCCGACTTCCTCAAGAGCGTGGACAAGCGTGCCTTCAAGCGCACGCTGTACCACGTTCGCAACGAGGAAGCGGCCCTGGACATCGTTCAGGACAGCATGCTCAAGCTCGCGGAGCACTACGGCGACAAGCCTCCGGGCGAACTGCCCATGCTGTTCCAGCGCATTCTCACGAACTGCACGCTGGACTGGTTCCGCCGGCAAAAGACCCGCAATGCGCTGTTTTCCAGCCTGAGCGACTTCGAAGGGCCGGGCGAAGACGGGGCCGACTTCGACCTGCTCGAAGTCCACGCCGGCCTCCCCGAGGGCGAAACCGCGCAAAGCGCCGAAGATACCCTTCGGCGAACGCAGGTTCTGCAGGCCATCGAAATAGAGATACAACAATTACCCGCGCGTCAACGAGAAGCTTTTTTGATGCGTTACTGGGAGGAAATGGACGTCTCGGAAACGGCAGCCGCCATGGGCTGCTCCGAGGGCAGCGTAAAGACGCATTGCTTCCGCGCCGTCCAATCGCTCAGCAAGGCACTGAAGGCCAAAGGAATCGTGCTATGAACCGCACCACCGAACCCACCATGCAAGCCGCCCAGGCAGCAGACGCCTACGCGCGCCGCCTCGCTGCGCGCCTGACGCACGGCAACGCCGACCTGCCCTACGACATCACCGAGCGGCTGCGCGCCGCGCGCATGCAGGCGCTGGCCAGGCGCAAGCGCCCCGTGAGCCTGCCCGTGCGGGAAACGGCGGCGGCCCCGCAGGTGGTGTCCAACGGGTCCACCGCCGCGCTGGGCGGCTGGGGCCGGGAAGACGGCACCTGGTGGCGCGCCCTGGTATCGGCCGTGCCCCTGGCGGCGCTGGTCGTCGGCCTGTTCTTCGTCAACATGGTGCAAGACGATGCCGTGGCCACCGAGATCGCCGAGGTGGATGCCGCCCTGCTGACGGACGACCTGCCGCCCTCGGCCTATGCCGACCCGGGCTTCCTGCAATTCCTCAAGTCGGCGAACCAGACCCGGTAACGCGAGCCGACTCCCCAGCCTGCATGCACGCACCGTCCGGCTCTACGCCTGCCTACACACTGCCAGCCTTCCTGCTGGCTTTTGTATTGCTGAGCGCGCTGGCGGCGGCGGGCTGGTGGATGGCGATCTACGTGCGCATCGCACCCAGCACCCCCGTGCCGGCGCAGGCGCTGCACGCCGGCAAGCACCGGGTGCTCGGCGAGCCCCGGCTGCCGCCCCAGCCGGAGGCGGGCCCGCCGTGGACTGCCCTGACAACCGCGCAGAAAGAGGCCCTGTACCCGCTGGCCGACCGCTGGAGCGTGCTCAGCGAGGTGCAGAAGCGCAACTGGCTGAGCCTCGCGGCGGGCTTTCACGCGCTCTCGCCCGAGGAGCAGCAGAAGATGCTGGCCCGCATCACCGACTGGGCCAGCCTGAGCGCCCAGCAGCGTAGCCAGGCGCGGTTGAACTACGCGGCCGCAGCCCAGCTCCCCGCGGACAGCAGGCGCGCCCAATGGGAGGCCTACCAGGCGCTGAGCGCCGAGGAAAAGAAGCGCCTGGCAGCCAAGGCCGCGCCCAGGCCCCGGGGCGCGGCCACCGCCGTGCGCCCCGTTTCGCCCAAGAAGCTGGCCCGCGTGCCCGCGGCGGCCGACACGCCGCCGGCCGTGCCCAACCCGCCGAAGATCGTGGCACCGGAGCTCATCCACACGCCCCAGGTGCTGCCCGCGCCCGCGCCGGCGGTGGTAGAGACGGCCCCCATCGCCACGCCATCGGCCGTGCCGGCCTCTCTGCCCCCCCTGCAGCCTGCCTCCGTGCCCGATGCGCGGGAGGAGCCCGTCCGCGACCTGACGCCACTGCATCCGCCACAATAGCGCTCCCGAACCCCGCGCTCTTCCCGCATGCACGCCCCCAGCCAGCCAGGCTCCACCCAGTCATCCAACGCCGCGACACCCTCCCCGCCGGCCCCGTCGGCGGGCACCATGGCCCCCCCACTGTACCGCCGCATGGCCTGCTGGCTGTACGAGGGCATGCTGATGTTCGGCGTGGTGTTCATCGCCGGCTACCTGTTCGGCACGCTGACGCAGACCCGCCATGCGCTGGACAACCGCCATGCGCTGCAGGCCTTCCTGTTCGTCGTCTTCGGCATCTACTTCGTCTGGTTCTGGTCCCGGGGGCATACCTTGGCCATGAAGACCTGGCACATCCGCGTGGTGGACAGCCAGGGCCGCGCCATCAGCCAGTGGCGTGCGCTGCTGCGCTACCTGCTGAGCTGGCTGTGGTTCCTGCCGCCGCTGGCGGCGTACGCGGCAGGCATACCCGTGCTGGCGACCCTCCTGCTGCTGACCCTGTGGGTCATCTTCTGGGCCCTGGCCAGCTATCTCCACCCGCAGCGCCAGTTCTGGCACGATGCGCTGGCGGGCACCCGCCTGGTGCATCACGAGCTGCCGCCGCGCCCGCGCAAGAACAAATGACGGGCAGCGCCCCGGCCACGGTCGTGCCGGGGCCGCCCCATCGCCCACCGACGCCACCGCCCATGTCCCTGCCGCCCGCCAGCCCCCACCCGCACAAGCAGCGCACCGGCCTGAACCGGCTGTGGCATGCCACGAGCTACTCCGTCGCGGGGCTGCGCGCGGGCTGGGGCGAGAAGGCCTTCCGCCAGGAGCTGTGCCTGGCCGCCGTGCTGCTGCCGCTGGCGTTCTGGCTCGGCAACGGCTGGACGGAGACCGCGCTGCTAGCCGGCACTGTGGTGCTGGTGCTGATCACCGAACTGCTCAACTCGGGCATAGAGGCGGCCATCGACCGCATCGGCCCCGAACTGCACGAACTGTCCAAGCGCGCCAAGGACATGGGTAGCGCCGCCGTGCTGCTGAGCCTGCTGCTGTGCGGCGCGACCTGGGCCGCCGCGCTCTACCAAAGGTTTATCCATGGCTGATGCTGCCTTTTCCATCTGCGTGTACCTGGGCTCGCGTCCCGGCAACAACTCCTTGTTCACCGAGGCCGCCGTGGCCGTGGGCCGCTGGATCGGCCAGCATGGCGGGCAACTGGTCTATGGCGGCGGGCGCAGCGGCCTGATGGGCACGGTGGCCGAGGCCACGCGCTTGGCGGGCGGGCGCGTGGTCGGCATCATTCCCCAGGCGCTGGTGGACAAAGAGCTGGCCAACCACCTGTGCGACGAGCTGCACGTCGTCACGAGCATGCACGAACGCAAGGCCATGATGGCCGAGCGCAGCGACGCCTTCCTGGCACTGCCCGGCGGCATAGGCACGCTGGAGGAGCTGTTCGAGGTCTGGACCTGGCGCCAGCTGGGCTACCACGACAAGCCCGTAGGCCTGCTCGATACCAATGGCTACTACGGCGGCCTGCTGGACTTCCTGCGGCACTCCGAGCGCTGCGGCCTCATGAGCGAGTGGCAGATGGGGCTGATCCGCACGGGCATCGAGCCTGCGGCCCTGCTCGCCGCGCTGGTGCAGGACGCTGGCCTCAGCGCCAGCACGATCCCCCTGCGCGACGTGATCTGACCGATACGGTCACACGGCCGCGTCGTCCAGGTCCCCCGTGCGTATGCGCACCACGCGCTCCACGGCGGTTACGAAGATCTTGCCGTCGCCGATCTTGCCCGTGCGCGCCGCGGCCACGATGGCATCCACGCAGCGGTCCACGTCCTCGGTGCGCACCACCACCTCGATCTTGACCTTGGGCAAGAAATCCACCACGTATTCGGCGCCGCGGTAAAGCTCGGTATGCCCTTTCTGGCGGCCGAAGCCCTTCACCTCGGTCACCGTCAGCCCCGTCACGCCGCACTCGGCCAGCGCCTCGCGGACCTCTTCCAGTTTGAAAGGCTTGATGACGGCGGTGATCATTTGCATGGCGTGGACTCCTGGAATGTGGGTGAAGCGGGGGGCGTGGCCGAGGGGCGTCAGGCCCTGAATTTGTTCGTGATCGGGTAGCGCCAGTCCTTGCCGAAGCTGCGGCGCGTGACCCGCACGCCCACGGGGGCTTGGCGGCGCTTGTACTCGTTGATCTTGATGAGGCGGGTGACGCGCTCCACGTCGGCCCGGTCGTAGCCGGCGCGCACGATGTCCTCCACCGGCTCGTCATTTTCCATATAGCGCGCCAGGATCGCATCGAGCACCTCGTAAGGCGGCAGGCTGTCCTGGTCTTTCTGGTCCGGGCGCAGCTCGGCACTCGGGGGGCGGATGATGATGCGCTCTGGAATGGGGTTGGCGCCCGTGCCGTACGGGTCGTTGGCGTTGCGCCAGCGTGCCAGGTCGAACACGCGGGTCTTCACCACGTCCTTGATCACGGCGAAGCCCCCGGCCATGTCGCCGTAGAGCGTGCAGTAGCCCGTGGCCATCTCGCTCTTGTTGCCGGTGGTGAGCACCACGGCGCCGAACTTGTTGGACAAGGCCATCAGCAGCGTGCCGCGGATGCGCGCCTGCAGGTTCTCCTCGGTGGTGTCCTCGGCGCGGCCCTCGAACAGCGGCGCGAGCGCAGCCTTGAAAGCCTCGAACTGCGGGGCGATGGCGATCTCGTCGTAGCGCACGCCAAGGCGTGCCGCCATGTCGCGCGCGTCGATCCAGCTGATATCGGCCGTGTAGGGCGAGGGCATCATCACCGTGCGCACCTTGTCCGCGCCCAGCGCGTCCACGGCGATGGCCAGCACCAGGGCCGAGTCGATACCGCCCGACAGCCCCAGCAGCGCGCCGGGGAAGCCGTTCTTGCCCACGTAGTCACGCACGCCCAGCACCAGGGCGTCCCACAGGTCGGCCTCCAAGCTGCGCTCAGGGGCCACATCTGCTTCCATCTCGATACCTGCTTGCGCTTGATGGACCTGCGCAAACACCAGTTTTTCCTCGAAAGCCGGCGCACGCATCGCTACCGTGCCGTCGGCGTTCAGCGCGAACGAGCGTCCCTCGAACACCACCTCGTCCTGCCCGCCCACCAGGTGGGCGTAGACCAGCGGCAGGCCCGTCTCGGCCACGCGCTCGCGCATGGTCTGCTCGCGCTCGGCGCCCTTGCCCAGGTGGAAGGGCGAGGCGTTGATTACGGCCAGCAGCTGCGCGCCCGCCGCCGCCGCGTCGCGCGCCGGGGCGGAGAACCATGCGTCCTCGCAGATCAGCAGGCCCACGCGCACGCCTTCTACCTCGAACACGCAGGGCGCGTCGCCCGCCACGAAGTAGCGGCGTTCATCGAACACCTGGTAGTTGGGCAGCTCGCGCTTGGCGTAGGTCTGCTCGACGCGGCCCGCGCGCAGCACGCTGGCGGCGTTCAGGCAGGAGCTGAAGGCCGGCGCGCCCGGCGCGGCTGCCCGGGGGTGGCCCAGCACGATGGCCAGGCCCGCGAGGTCCGCCGTCCCGCGCGCTACGGCCTGCACGGCCTCGTCGCAGGCCGCCAGGAAGGCGGGGCGCAGGAACAGGTCCTCGGCCGCGTAGCCGCAAATGGCCAGTTCGGGCGTGAGCAGCAGCCGCGCGCCGGCGGCATAAGACTGGCGGGCAGCGTCGATGATCTTTTGGGCATTGCCCTGCAGGTCGCCCACCACGAAATTGAGCTGGGCGATGCTGATGGCGAGTGGCATACGGGCGGGAACGGGCAGAGGGAGGGGGACGTGGATTATGTCACCCGGCCCACAAGCTGGCGGGCCGGCGGCTGGGCCGCCTTCCAGGACGGCGCCACCTACGCGCAGAGCCGCGAAACGGCATCGGCGAGCGCCTGAAGCTGTCGGTGAACATCAACAACCTGTTCGACCGCGTCTATTGGGAGCGCGCAGGCACCGCCACGCGCAGCAACTACTACGGCCTGCCCCGCAGCGCCATGCTCACGCTGCGCGCCAATTTCTGACGGCCAGCGCGGGGCTGCGCACTGTGGCACCATGGCCCGCCCCGAACCCCTGCACCAGCCCTTGCCCGCCCCGACCTACGAACTGCGCGTGGCCGATTCCCCCGCGCACATCGACTCCGCCGCCTGGGACGCCCTGCTCGCACGGCAAAGCCACCCCACGCCCTTCCTGCGCCACGCCTACCTTGCGGCCCTGCACGACAGCAGCAGCGCCACGCCGCGCACCGGCTGGGCGCCGCGCTTTGTTACGCTGTGGCAGGGCGGCGTGCTGGCGGCAGCCTGCGCGCTGTACCTCAAGAGCCACTCCTACGGCGAATACGTGTTCGACTGGGCCTGGGCCAACGCCTACGAGCAGCATGGCGTGCCCTACTACCCCAAGGCGGTGGCCGCCGTGCCCTTCACGCCCGTGCCGGGCACGCGGCTGCTGGCGCGCGACGCGGCGGCGCGCTCGGCGCTGCTGCGCGCGCTGGTGGACTGGTGCCGGGCGCAGGATCTGTCGTCGCTACACCTGCTGTTCATGGCGCAGGAGGACGTGCAGGAGGCGCAGGCCCAGGGCCTGATGCTGCGCCACACGGTGCAGTTCCACTGGCAGAACGCGGGCTACCGCGACTTCGACGATTTCCTGGCCTCGCTCTCGCAGGACAAGCGCAAGAAGATCCGCCAGGAGCGCCACAAGGTGCAGGAAGCGGGCGTCACGTTCCGCTGGGCACGCGGCGCGCAGATCACGCCGGCAGACTGGGATTTCTTCTACCGCTGCTACGAGCGGACCTACCTGGAGCACGGCAACCCGCCCTACCTCGCACGCGACTTCTTCGCGCGCATGGCGGCGCACCTACCCGAGGCGTGGCTGCTGTTCGTAGCCGAGCGCAGCGGGCGACCCATAGCTAGCAGTTTGATAGCTATAAGCGCTTTCCCATCAAGCGCTGAATGTCAAAAAAACCCTGAACCTCTGGTGGCCTACGGCCGCTACTGGGGCGCGCTGGAGCGGGTGGACTGCCTGCATTTCGAGGCCTGCTACTACCAGCCCCTGCAATGGTGCATCGCACACGGCGTGCGGCGCTTCGAGGGCGGCGCGCAGGGCGAGCACAAGATGGCCCGCGCGCTGATGCCGGTGCAGGCCACCAGCGCGCACTGGCTGGCCCACCCGGCGTTCGCCGACGCGGTGCAGCGCTTCCTGGAGCGCGAGGGCGAAGGCGTTGCGCACTACCTGGAGGAGCTGCACGCGCACAGCCCGTTCAGGCGGGAAGCCGGCGGCTAGAAGCTCTCCCAGTCGTCGTCATTCTTGGGCACGACTGCGAGCCTGGGCCGCTGCGCAGCCGGCGCCGCCGCATTCGGCGCGGGTGCGGCAGGCTTGCGCGGCGGCGCGGCCTTGGGCGCCGGCGCAGGTGCCGCCACGCGCGGCTGCGGCGCTGCCGCTGGCACCGCCGCGGCAGGGCTGGGGCGCGGCGCGATGGCCCCGCCGCCACCCTGCGCCAGCCGGAACACGGCCACGGCCTGCACGAGCTGCGCGGCCTGGGCCTTGAGGCTGCTGGCGGCCGCGGCGCTTTCCTCCACCAGCGCGGCGTTCCGCTGCGTGGCCTGGTCCATCTGCGTGATGGCCTCGCCCACCTGGGCCACGCCGCTGCTCTGCTCGCTGCTGGCCGCGCTGATCTCGCCCACGATGTCGGTGACGCGCCGGATGGCTCCGACCACTTCGGTCATGGTCTCGCCGGCCTTGTCCACGAGCTGCGTGCCCTGCTCCACGCGCTCGACGCTCGCGGTGATGAGCTGCTTGATTTCCTTGGCCGCCTCGGCACTGCGCTGCGCAAGGCTGCGCACCTCGCCCGCCACCACGGCGAAGCCCCGGCCCTGTTCGCCCGCGCGCGCGGCCTCCACCGCCGCGTTGAGCGCCAGGATGTTGGTCTGGAACGCGATGCCGTCGATCACGCCGATGATGTCGGCGATCTTGCGGCTCGCGTCGTTGATGCCGCGCATGGTGTCCACCACTTCGGAGACGACTTCGCCGCCCTGCGCGGCGACGGTGCTCGCGCTCATGGCCAGCTGGTTGGCCTGGGCGGCGTTGTCGGCGTTCTGGCGCACGGTGGCGCCCAGCTGTTCCATGGAGGCGGCCGTCTCCTGCAGCGCGCTGGCCTGGCTTTCGGTGCGCGCCGACAGGTCGCCGTTGCCCTGCGCGATCTGGGCGCTGGCCGTGGCCACGCTCTCGGCGTTGGCGCGCACGTCGGACACCACGCGGGCCAGGTTGGCCTGCATGTCGACGAGGGCCTGCGTGAGCTGGCCCAGCTCGTCCCTGCCGTGCACGGACAGGCTCGCGGCCAGGTTGCCCTGGGCGATCTCGCGCGCCGCCTGCACGGCATGGGCCACGGGCCTGGTGACCAGGCGCGTGATCCACAGCCCCAGCGCGATGGCGGCCGCGATCACCACCGCCAGCACCGCGATCACCGAGCCGCGCGCCGAGCCGAAGGTCTGCTGCGACTCGGCATAGGCTGCCTGCGAGCCTTCGTGGCTGGCGCGCGAGAGCTTGCCGATCGTCTCGGCCATGTTGATGAAGGTCTTCTGCGATTCGCCGTAGAGCATGTGCGCGGCCTCGGCGCGGCGCGACTCGTCGGCCACCATCTCCATGAGCCGTGCCTGCGCGCGCAGGTAGGCGTCGCGGTGGTTCTTGAACTCGGCGTAGAGCGGCGCCTCGGACGGCGCCACCATGGGCGCGTAGCGCTGCTCCGCTTCGCCCAGCAGCCTGCCCACGGCAGCCACGTCCTCGCGCAGCCGGGGCACCAGCTGCGGGTCGGAGCCGAGCACCGCGCCGATCTCGCTCGCGCGCAGGCGGTTGGCCGTGGCGCGCATGTCGCCCAGCGCCTGTACGCTGGGCAGCCATTTGTTGGCGATCTCGCGCGTGTCCTCGTTGACGTGGCCCAGCCACACCACGGCCAGGCCGCCCAGCACCAGGTTGAGCAGCGCCATGGCGGCGAAGGCCAGCCCCAGCTTCACGCCGACGCGCATGTCGGACAGACGCATGATCAAGCGCCCTCAGGCCACCGCGACGGATTGGACCAGCCCCATCTCGGCGCTGCTGAGCAGCGATTCGATGTCCATCACGATCAGCATGCGCTTGTCCACCGTGGCGATGCCGCGCACGAACGCGGCGTCCACCTGCCCCTGGAACTGCGGCGCGGGCTTGATGGCGTCGGCCGGCAGGGCCACCACGTCGGCCACCGCGTCCACCACCGCGCCAAGCACGGTGCCGCCCACGTTGAGGATGATGACCACGGTGAAGTCGGTGTATTCGGCCGTCGCGCAGTGCAGCTTCAGGCGCAGGTCGACGATGGGCACGATGACGCCGCGCAGGTCGATTACGCCCTTGATGAACTCCGGCGCATGGGCCATGCGCGTGGGCTGTTCGTAGGAGCGGATCTCCTGCACGCGCAGGATGTCGATGCCGTATTCCTCCTGGCCCAGGCGGAAGGTCAGGAACTCCGCCGCGGCGCTGGCGGCGGCACTGCCGGTGGAAGGACGCTGGGCGGCAGAGGACAGCATGGCAACTCCTTGGGAAATGAATCTTGGGCAACTCGAGTGCGCGCGCCGGCCCCGCGCCGGCATCCGTGCTCGATACCTCGCCAGCATAGCAGTTCGCGGTTACTTATTCTGACATTTGACGTTATCCGCACACAAAAAAGCCTGCTGGCTGGTTGCGAGCAGGCTTTCATGCAACCGGCAGCCAGGGCGGCTGCGGCGGGCTCAGAGGCTCTTCTTGTAGTTCTCGACGCCGTCCAGCACCTCCTTGTTCGCGGCGTCCACGCCTTCCCAGCCCAGCACCTTGACCCACTTGCCCTCTTCCAGGTCCTTGTAGTGCTCGAAGAAATGGCTGATGGCCTTCAGGCGCATGGGGTTCACATCCTGCACGGACTTCCAGTTCTCGTACATCTTCAGGATCTTGGTGGTGGGCACCGCCAGCACCTTGCCGTCCACGCCGGCCTCATCCTCCATTTTGAGGATGCCCAGGGCGCGGCAGGGCACGACCACGCCGGGATGCAACGGGTAGGGCGTGATGACCAGCACGTCCACCGGGTCGCCGTCGCCCGACAGGGTCTGGGGTACGTAGCCGTAGTTGCAAGGGTAGTACATGGCCGTGGTCAGGAAGCGGTCCACGAAGACGGCGCCGGACTCCTTGTCCACCTCGTACTTCACGGGATCGGATTCCGCGGGGATCTCGATCACCACGTTGAAGGCTTCGGGAATGTTCTTGCCAGGCTTGACGTTGTTCAGAGACATGGTTGGGGGTCTAGGTGTGAATTACGGGGCGGATTTTAGGCGCTCGCCCCTTGCTGCTTGCTTGCAACGCCGGGTTTGGCGTTAAATGCCCCTGTTGGCCAATCGTCTCCCGGAACCGGGCACGAGGAAGCAACGCTGGGCAAGCCCTTCGCCTGCGTTGTGCTTCCCAATCCGTGTAACCAAGAACCCATTCCATGTTCTGAGGAGATCGAGAATGACCGAACCGTCGGCGCTGACGTCCCCGCTCATACTGGCCCTGGCGTGCGGCCTGATTGCCGTGGTCTACGGCATCTGGGCGCGCAGCTGGATTCTGGCCAAGGACCAGGGCAACGCCCGCATGCAGGAGATTGCCGCAGCCATCCAGACCGGAGCGGCCGCCTATCTGGCGCGGCAATACAAGACCATTTCCCTGGTGGGCATCGTGCTGGCCGTGCTCATCGGCGTGTTCCTCGACGTCAACACGGCCGTGGGCTTCGTCATCGGCGCCGTGCTCTCGGGCGCCTGCGGCTTCATCGGCATGAACGTCTCGGTGCGCGCCAACGTGCGCACGGCGCAGGCGGCCACGCAGGGCATGGGGCCAGCGCTCCAAGTCGCCTTCCGCGGCGGCGCCATCACCGGCATGCTGGTGGTGGGTCTGGGCTTGCTCGGGGTGACGGCGTTCGCCTGGTTCCTGGTGGGCAACGGCCGGCTCACCCCCACGGCCAATCTGCCAGCGCTGCTCAACCCGCTGATCGGCTTCGCGTTCGGCTCGTCGCTGATCTCCATCTTCGCGCGGCTGGGCGGCGGCATCTTCACCAAGGGCGCCGACGTGGGCGCCGACCTCGTGGGCAAGGTGGAGGCCGGCATCCCCGAGGACGACCCGCGCAACCCCGCCGTGATCGCCGACAACGTGGGCGACAACGTAGGCGACTGCGCCGGCATGGCGGCCGACCTGTTCGAGACCTACGCCGTGACGCTCATCGCCACCATGGTGCTGGGCGCGCTGCTGGTGGGCGCGGCGCCCGTGGCGGCCGTGGCCTATCCGCTGGCGCTGGGCGCGGTGTCCATCGTCGCGTCCATCATCGGCTGCTTCTTCGTCAAGGCCAGCCCCGGCATGAAGAACGTGATGCCGGCGCTGTACCGTGGCCTGGCGATCGCGGGCGTGCTGTCGCTGGTCGCGTTCTGGTTCGTCACGGCCTGGGTGGTTCCCGACAACGCCCTGGGCGGCACGGGCGCGCAGGCGCGACTGTTCGGCGCCTGCGCCACGGGGCTGGTGCTCACGGCCGCGCTGGTGTGGATCACCGAGTTCTACACCGGCACGCAGTATTCGCCCGTGCGCCACATCGCCCAGGCCTCCACCACGGGCCACGGCACCAACATCATCGCGGGGCTGGGCGTGTCCATGCGCTCCACGGCCTGGCCGGTGCTCTTCGTGTGCGTGGCCATCATCGTGTCGTACATGCTGGCCGGCCTGTACGGCGTGGCCGTGGCCGCCATGTCCATGCTCTCCATGGCGGGCATCGTGGTGGCACTGGACGCCTACGGCCCCATCACCGACAACGCCGGCGGCATCGCCGAGATGGCCGAACTGCCCAGCAGCGTGCGCGACATCACCGACCCGCTGGACGCCGTGGGCAACACCACCAAGGCCGTCACCAAGGGCTACGCCATCGGCTCGGCGGGCCTGGCGGCGCTGGTGCTGTTCGCCGACTACACGCACAAGCTGGAGAGCTACGGCCAGGCGATCCGCTTCGATCTGTCCGACCCCATGGTCATCGTGGGCCTGTTCATCGGCGGCCTGATCCCCTACCTGTTCGGTGCCATGGCCATGGAGGCCGTGGGCCGCGCGGCCGGCAGCGTGGTGGTGGAGGTGCGCCGCCAGTTCGCCGAGATCAAGGGCATCATGGAAGGCACGGCCAAGCCCGAGTACGGCCGCGCCGTGGACATGCTGACCAGCGCCGCAATCAAGGAGATGATCGTCCCCAGCCTGCTGCCCGTGGCCGTGCCCATCGTCGTGGGCCTGGCGCTGGGCCCGAAGGCGCTCGGCGGGCTGCTCATGGGCACCATCGTCACCGGGCTGTTCGTGGCCATCAGCATGTGCACCGGCGGCGGCGCCTGGGACAACGCCAAGAAGTACATCGAGGACGGCAACCACGGCGGCAAGGGCAGCGAGGCGCACAAGGCCGCCGTGACCGGCGACACCGTGGGCGACCCCTACAAGGACACGGCCGGCCCGGCGGTGAACCCGCTCATCAAGATCATCAACATCGTGGCGCTGCTCATCGTGCCGCTGGTGGTGAAGTTCCACGCGGGCTGAAGTCTTACTATCAAAAGCGAAGCTGCCAGCGCCCATTAAATGGGCGCTGGCAGCTTTTTTCATATACAAGCCAGCGCGGGCGGCGACTCCCCGTCTCGCAGAAGAAGAAGGCACGGCCCAACCGGCCCCTGCACGCCGCGCGCACCTGCCGCACAATAGGCCGCATGCAGCTCCACTACATCGCCAACGCGGGCGTGGCCTCGGCCTCGGGCCGCACCATCGCCGTTATCGACCCCTCCGACGGTCAGCCCTATGACGAGATCCAGCGCGGAACGGCCGAGGACATAGACGCCGCCGTGCGGGCCGCGCAGCAGTGCTACGACACCGTCTGGCGCAAGCTGGCCCCGGCCGAGCGCGGACGGCTGCTGCAGCGCCTGTCGGCCAAGATCACCGAGCATGCCGAGGAGCTCGCCGCCATCGAGCAGCGCGACTGCGGCAAGCCCACGCGCCAGGCGCGTGCCGACGCCGCCGCCCTGGCGCGCTACTTCGAGTTCTACGCCGGCGCCTGCGACAAGCTGCATGGCGAGACCATCCCCTACCAGGATGGCTTCAGCGTGTTGACCTGGCGCGAGCCCCATGGCGTGACCGGCCACATCGTGCCCTGGAACTACCCCATGCAGATCTTCGGCCGCTGCGTGGGCGCGGCCCTGGCCGCGGGCAACGTGTGCGTGGTCAAGCCGGCCGAGGATGCCTGCCTGTCACTGCTGCGCGTGGCCCAGCTCGCGGCCGAGGCGGGCTTTCCCGCGGGCGCGCTCAACATCGTGACCGGCTACGGGCACGAGGTGGGCGACGCGCTGGCGCGCCACCCGGGCATACACCACATCAGCTTCACCGGCAGCCCCAAGGTGGGCACGCTGATCCAGCAGGCCGCCGCCGAGCGCCACTGCCCCGTGACGCTGGAGCTGGGCGGCAAGAGCCCGCAGATCATCTTCGCCGACGCCGACCTGGACGCCGCCGTGCCCGTGGTCATCAACGCCATCGTGCAGAACGCCGGCCAGACCTGCTCGGCCGGCTCGCGCGTGCTCATCGACTCGCTCATCTACGAACCCCTGCTGGAGCGCCTGGGCCAGGCCTTCGAGAAGCTCCGCGTGGGCCCCGCCGCCATGGACCTGGACGTGGGCCCGCTGATCCGCCAGACGCAGCAGCAGCGCGTGTGGGACTTCCTGTCGGACGCGCAGGTGGCCGGCATCCCCATGGTGGCCCAGGGCGTGGTGGTGGATGAAGCCCCCGAGACCGGCTACTACCAGGCCCCCACCCTGCTGCGCGACGTGCCCGTAGGCCACCGGCTAGCGCAGGAAGAGGTCTTCGGCCCCGTGCTCTCGGCCATGGCCTTTCAGGACGAGGACCACGCGGTGGAGCTGGCCAACGCCACGCAGTTCGGCTTGGTGGCCGGCATCTGGACGCGCGACGGCGCGCGCCAGTTCCGCATGGCGCGACGCGTCGCCAGCGGCCAAGTATTCATCAACAACTACGGCGCCGGCGGCGGCGTGGAGCTGCCGTTCGGCGGCGTCAAGTCGAGCGGCCACGGCCGCGAGAAGGGCTTTGAGGCGCTCTACGGCTTCACCACGCTCAAGACCGTCGCCATCCGCCACGGCTGATCCCGCCCCATGCCCCTGTCTCCCCCAGCACCCCGCACCGCCAGACACATCCGCCGCATCACCTACCAGGGCTTCGAACGCGAGGACGGTCTCTGGGACATCGAAGGCGAGCTGCACGACAGCAAGACGCACGATCTGCCGTCGCGGCGCAACCCCGGCAGGACGCGCCGCGCCGGCGAGCCCATACACCACATGTGGCTGCGCGTGACGGTGGACCGCAACCTGGTCGTGCAGGCCATCGAATCTGCCATGGACGACCATCCCCTGGCCGGCTGCCCCCAGGCCCAGCGCGCCCTGCAGGCCATGGTGGGCTGCAGCATGACGCGCGGCTGGCGCCAGTCCATCCAGATCCACCTGGGCGGCGTGGCCAGCTGCACCCACCTGCGCGAACTGCTGTTCAACCTGGCCACGGCCACGTTCCAGAGCGTCGAATCGGCATTCCAGAGCCAGGGCGACGAGCCGCCGCGCCACCTGGGCCAGTGCACGGGCTGGGACTTTCACGGCCAGGCCGTGAAGGAACACTACCCGCAGTTCTACGGCCACACGCCGCAGCTCCTGAAAAAATAGCTATCAGCGCTTGATAAACAAGCGCTGATGGCCTTTTTCGCTCAAAGATCAGCCCAACAGATCCCGCAGGGCCGCCTCGTACAGCGCGGTGAGGCCGTCCATCACCTCCAGCAGGCGCTCGCTGGTGGTGGCCACCTCCTCCAGCCCGCGGCCGTCGGGCTGGCGCTTGAGGGCGGCATCGAAGAACAGCCACTGCGCCTGGCCCAGCTCCAGCGCCGAGCGGATGGCGGGCGTGGAGATGGGCGCCTCGCTCAGCCGCGCCATGGCGCGCTGGAACTCGTCGGCGTCGCCCGCCAGCTGTTCGCGCACCGTGCGGCCGTCCAGCCCCGCGGCCGCCAGCTCGTAGTTCTTGGCCATGCGCTGCGAGAGCATGCGCTGGCGGCCCGCGGTGTTCACCAGCCGCGCCGTGGGGACCTGAGCCTGGCGTTCCAGGGCCTGCGTGGCGGTGTCGGCAAGCGCGAGCATCTGGTCGGCCTGCGCCGACACGGCCTGGAAGACACTCCTGGAGGGCGCCTGCTCCGCCAGCGCATTCAGGCGGTCCGCGCTGCGGCGCACGTCCGCCAGCAGGCGCGCCACCTCGGGCGGCCAGCCCGGGTGCGCCATGTCCTCGAAGCCCGAGCGCACCTGGCGCCGCGTGTGCTCGAGCACGTCGCGGGCGCGCACCGGCCTCACGTTCAGGTACAGCTGGCCATAGGCCTTGGCCATGCGCTGCGACAAGGCCCGAAAGCGCGCCGTGCGGTTGATGGCCGTGGCCAGCGCCATGCGCGCCTGCGCCGACAGCGGCAGCGCAGGCGCCAGCAGGCCGGTGCCCAGCACGCGCAGCGCCAAGCGGCGGTCACGGCGGCGGCAGGCCGCGGAGGACGGGACGGGAAGGAAGCAGGTATCGCGCATGGGCCGGATTCTCCGGCCGGCGCGGCGCGCCGCCACTGACGCCGCTCAAACGACGGCCTGTGCGCGGCGCCATCGCCAATTGATCGGCGTCAATTTTCACGCCCGTACGCATACCCCTACGCCCCCCATGGGGCACAATTTGGCCATGGCTGAACGTGTCATTCCTCTCGTGGACCACCGCAGCAGGCCGCTGCGGCCCGCCGTGCCGGCGACCGCCGCCGCGGCCGCCATGCCCGCCACGGGAGAGCTGTACGACACGCGCGCGCGGCCGCTGCGCGACCTGCGCATCAGCGTGACCGACCGCTGCAACTTCCGCTGCAGCTACTGCATGCCCAAGGAAGTGTTCGACAAGCACTACCGCTACCTGCCGCACAGCGACCTGCTGAGCTTCGAGGAGATCACGCGGCTGGCGCGGCTGTTCATGGCGCACGGGGTGCACAAGATCCGCCTGACGGGCGGCGAGCCGCTGCTGCGCAAGGACCTGGAGCTGCTGGTCGAACAGCTGGCCGGGCTGCGCACCACCGAGGGTCGCGTGCCCGACCTCACGCTCACCACCAACGGCTCGCTGCTGGCGCGCAAGGCGCGCGCGCTCAAGGCCGCGGGCCTGCAGCGCGTCACCGTCAGCCTGGACAGCCTGGACGACGCCGTGTTCCGCCGCATGAACGACGTGGACTTCCCCGTGGCCGAGGTGCTGGCCGGCATCGAGGCCGCGCAGGCCGCGGGCTTCGGCACCATCAAGGTCAACATGGTGGTCAAGCGCGGCACCAACGATCACGAGATCCTGCGCATGGCGCGGCACTTCCGCGGCACCGGCATCACGCTGCGCTTCATCGAGTTCATGGACGTGGGCGCCACCAACGGCTGGCGCATGGACCAGGTCGTGCCGTCGCGCGAGGTCATCGCGCGCCTGCAGTCCGAACTGCCGCTGGTGCCGCTCTCGCCCACCGCCGTGGGCGAGACCGCGCAGCGCTGGGGCTACGCGGGCGCCGACGGCCGCCACGACCCGTCGCTGGGCGAGGTGGGCGTGATCGGCAGCGTTACCCAGGCCTTCTGCGGCGACTGCAACCGCGCCCGCCTGTCCATGGAGGGGCGTCTGTACCTGTGCCTGTTCGCCACCCAGGGCTGGGACCTGCGCAGCCTGCTGCGTAGCGACGCCAGCGACGCGCAGATCAGCGCCGCCATCGCCCACATCTGGCAGGGCCGCGGCGACCGCTATTCCGAGCTGCGCGCCAGCCTGCCGCCCGACCAGGGCGAGGAGCGCGGGCGGCGCATAGAAATGAGCTACATCGGTGGCTGACCAATGATCGACACCCACGACATCACGGGCCTCATCCTCGCCGGCGGCCGCGGCTCGCGCATGGGCGGCGTGGACAAGGGCCTGCAGAACTTTCGCGGCATGCCGCTGGCGCTGCACGCACTCATGCGGCTCTCACCCCAGGTGGGCAGCGTGATGATCAACGCCAACCGCAACCTGTCGGCCTACGAATCGTTCGGCATGCCCGTCTGGCCCGACGGCTTGGCCGACTATGCCGGCCCGCTGGCAGGCTTCCTCTGCGGGCTGGAGCGCTGCGAGACCCCCTGGCTGCTCACCGTGCCCTGCGACACGCCGCTGTTCCCGGCCGATCTGGCCAGCCGCCTGGCCGCCGCCGCAGCGATCCAGGGCGCCGACATCGCCATGGCCTCGGCCCCCGAGCAGGAGGACGACGGCAGCACGCGCGTGCGCACCCAGCCGGTGTTCTGCCTGCTGCGCGTGAGCCTGCTGGAGAGCCTGATGCGCTTCACCCAGGAGGGCGGGCGCAAGATCGACCGCTGGACCGCGCAGCACCCCTGCGCCATCGTGGCCTTCGACCAGCCTGGCGACGACCCGCTGGCCTTCCGCAACGCCAACACCCTGGCCGAGCTGCACGCGCTGGAGGGCCAGGGGTCGCCATGACGCGGGAGCCTGCCGCCGCCCCGCGCATCACCGTCCTGGCAGCCGCGCACGCACCGGCCTACAAGGCGCTGCGCGACGAGGCCCTGCGCTGCGCCCCCGAGGCCTTCACCAGCGACTACGCCACGGCCGTGCAGCGGCCGGCCCAGTCCTACGCGCCGCGCCTGTCCATGCCCGCGGACGAAGGCTTTTTCCTGGGCGCGTGGGATGCGGACGGCGCGCTGCTGGGCAGCATCGGCTGCCAGCGCGAGGAACGGGCGCAGCAGCGCCACATGGCCACCGTGGTCGCCATGATGGTGGCGCCGCAGGCGCAGCGCCGCGGCATCGGCCGGCAGCTGCTGCGCGCCTGCCTGGCGCAGGCCGAGCGCATGGCCGGCCTGGAGCAGCTGGTGCTTACGGTCACGGCCGGCAACGCGCACGCCGTGCGCCTGTACCAGCGCGCGGGCTTCACGCCCTACGGCCTGCTGCCGCGGGCCATCGTGGTGGCGGGCGTGGGCCACGACAAGCTGCACATGCTGCGGCTCCTTCCCTCATCGCCCCTGTGGCAACCCATTGCACCCCATGAAGACCATTGACCAGATCGCCGCCGAACTGCAGGGCTACGACCCGCAGGCGCTGCGCGCGGCCGACGTGAACGCCTTCCTGCAGCGCCTCGTGGCGCCCGTCGCCGAGGCCGAGGAGGTCGGCATCTTCGACGCCCTGGGCCGCGTGCTGGCGCGCGACGTGGTCTCGCCCATCAGCGTGCCACCACACGACAACTCGGCCATGGACGGCTATGCCTTCGACGGCGCGCAGCTCGCGTCCGGCCACGCGCTGCTGCTGCGCCCCGTGGGCCCCACGGCCTTCGCCGGCGCGGCCTGGACGGGCCGGGTGGGCGCGGGCGAATGCGTGAAGATCATGACCGGCGCCATCATGCCCGCGGGGCTGGACACGGTGGTGCCGCAGGAACTCACCAGCGCCGGGCCGGACGGCACCATCCATATCGCCGCCAGCGTGCTGCGCCGCGGGGACAACCGGCGCCTGCTCGGCGAAGACCTCATGCAGGGTTGCGTGGCGCTCTCGAAAGGCGAGCTGCTCACGCCTGCCGCCATTGGCCTGGTGGCCAGCCTGGGCCTCAAGACGGTCACCGTCCACCGGCGCCTGCGCGTGGCCTACTTCTCCACCGGCGACGAGATCCTGAGCCTGGGCGAACCGCCGCGCGAGGGCGCGGTGTACGACAGCAACCGCTACACCGTCTTCGGCCTGCTCACGCGGCTGGGCGTACAGGTGATCGACCTGGGCGTGGTGCGCGACGACCCCGCGCTGCTGGAGGCCGCCTTTCGCCGCGCGGCCGCCGAGGCCGACGCCATCATCACCAGCGGCGGCGTGAGCGTGGGCGAGGCCGACCACACGCGCACCATGATGCGGCAGCTGGGCGACGTGGCCTTCTGGCGCATCGCCATGCGCCCGGGCCGGCCCATGGCCGTGGGGCGCATCCGATCGGAATTGCAAGGAAAAACGGCCTCCAACGACCACCAGCCAAGCGTCAGCAGCTATCAAAACGAAAGTACCCATGGCGCAGCGGGCGGCAGCGTGCTGTTCGGCCTCCCAGGCAACCCGGTGGCGGTGATGGTCACCTTTCTGGCCTTCGTGCGCCCCGCCCTGCTGCGCATGATGGGCTGCACGCGAGCCGCGCCGCCGCTGCTGCGCGCCACCAGCGCCGAGCCCATGCGCAAGAAGGCGGGCCGCACCGAATACCAGCGCGGCCTGGTCACCCAGGCGGCCGACGGCACGCTGCAGGTGCGCACCACGGGCAACCAGGGCTCGGGCGTGCTCAGCTCCATGGTGCAGGCCAACGGCCTGATCGTGCTGCACCACGAGCAAGGCAACGTGGCCGCGGGCGACATGGTGGACGTGATGATGTTCGACGGAGTGATCTGACATGCCTTTTGCCGCCACCCATCTCACCCAGCCGCCCACGCGCGAAGCCGTTGACCAGTTGCAAGGCCCCGCCGTGCTCGAATTCGGCACGCCCTGGTGCGGCCATTGCCAGCGCGCCCAGCCGCTCATCGAGCAGGCCCTCAAGGACCAGGCCGGCGTGCAGCACCTCAAGGTCGAGGACGGCCCTGGCCGCCCCCTGGGCCGCAGCTACCGCGTCAAGCTCTGGCCCACGCTCATCTTTCTGCGCAACGGCCAGGAGGCGGCCCGCCTAGTGCGCCCGCAGACGGCGCGCGAGATCGAGGAGGCGCTGCGAGGCATTGCGCCATGACGCCCCTCGCCGAACCGGATCTGCGCCGCCTCGCAGCCGAAGCCGCGGCGCGGCCGCGCTGCGCCGACTGCGCCGGCCTGCAAAGACCGGGCTGGGAATCGATCTCGGGCGCGACGAATACCGCGCACCTCGAATGCCTGGGGCCGCTGGGCACCGAGGCCGACTGGGACCGGCTGGACGAATACCACCCGCACGGCACGAACCTCTGGTCGCCCGACGCGCCCATCGCCCTGGGCTGGCACCCGTACACCCGCTGCGCGCTGTGGCGCTGCCCGCGCTGCGCGGGAGCCTATCTGCGCTATACGGAATATGGCGGCTATTACGAGGAGGAGCGCATCCGGCCTCTGCGCTCCGAGCTGATCGCGAGCCTCAATCCACCTTGACACCCGTCTGGTCGGCCAGCGACTTCCAGAAAGGGATTTCTTCCTGCACGAACCTGGCGAACCTGGCGAACCCGGCAACGTCCAGGTCGGACGCCCGGGAGTCGAGCTTGCGCAGGCTCTCCACGATCTCGGGCGACTTCACCACCTGCCGCAGGCCGGCATTGAGCCGCGCGACGAGGGCGTCCGGCGTTTTCGCGGGCACGAACACGCCGTACCAGTTGGTCGCGACGAACTTTGGGTGCCCCAGCTCCTTCATCGTCGGCACCGTGGACAAGACGTTCGAGCGCGCCGCGCCGGTGGTGGCAAGCGCCTTCACCTTGCCCCCCGCGACGTGCGGCGCGATGGCGCTGGTGCCCTCGAACGCGAAGGCGACGTGGCCGGCGATCACGTCCTGGATGGCCGGCCCGGAGCCCTTGTAGGGGATGTGCTCGGCCTGCAGGCCGAACTCGATCTTCATCATCTCGGTGAGCAGCTGGTGGGTGCTGCCGCTGCCCGGCGACGCGTAGGAATACTTGCCCGGGTTCTTGCGCAGCAGCGCGATGAATTCATCGAAGGTTTTGACGGGCAGGTTCGCGTTGACGTACAGCACCATAGGCACGGCCGCCGCCTCGGCTACGGGCTTGAGGTATTCGACCGGGTCGTGGGTCAGCTTGTACAGGTTGCGGCTGACCACGATGTTGGAGCTGTTGCCCAGCAGCCAGGTGCAGCCGTCGCTCTCGGCCGCGCTGACCTGGGCGGTGCCGATGTTGCCCACCGCGCCGGCCTTGTTCTCGACGACGACGGTGGTGTCCAGCAGCTTGTTCATGCCCGGCACCAGCATGCGGGCCAGCAGGTCGCTGGAGCCGCCCGGCGGATAGGGGACGACGAACTTGACGATCTTGCAGGGGAAGGCCGCGGAGGCCTGGGCGAAGGCCGCGCCGCTGGCGGCCGCGGCCAGCAGGGCGCACGCGAGGGAAATGCGGCGAGGGCACATGTTTGTCTCCTGGATGGAAATTTGAGTGAAACAGCCCCTAGCGCCCGTCCATCGGACGTAAGCAGCTATCACTTTTGAGTTATTTCTGCGAAACGGCGATCGCCTCGAATTCCTTGTCGTGCATCACCTCCTCGACGGAGCGTCCGGCGATGACCGCCTGCACCATGCCGTCCTGGCGGCGCGCGATGCGCTCGCCCAGGTCCAGCACTTCCCCAATGCACGCGGCGGGCACGAAGACCGTGCCGCAGCGGTCGGCGATGACATAGTCGTCCTGCGCCACCCGCACGCCAGCCATCGTGACCGGCTCTCCGGACGAGACCTGCACGGCGCGGTTGCGCGCGCTGATCATGGTGATGCCGCGCCCGTAGACGGGGTAGCCGATGGCTTCGCTGCCCTCGATGTCGCGGCTGCAGCCGTCGATCACCGTGCCGCGGATGCCCTTGGCCTTGGCCGCGTTGGCCACGATGTCGCCCCAGCACGAGATGCCTTCCAGGCCGCCGGCAATGACGAGGATACGGTCGCAGCCTTTGCTGGCGGCGATCACCGGCGTGATGGGGTGCACGGTGGCGCCGCCGCCGGTCTTGGGTGCGAACTGCAGCGTGGAGGCCCGGCCCACGATCCTGGGACAGTTCCACAGCGGCCGGATACCGAAGGTGGCGCCGGGCAGGCCAAAGAAATCGAGAGCGTCGGACACGGTATTCGAGTCCAGCGCCTGCAGGCGGGCGAGGTGTGCCTCCACGTGGGCGGTATCGGTCATCGTCTTGTCCTTGAAAGGTCTGGGAGAAAACGGGGCTATGGGGCCTGGAAGGTTTCCATGGGCAGGTCGCTGGGGTGCGCCCACAGGCGCTGCAGCGATTCGGGCGGCGCCATGTCCAGCGCCACGCCGCGCGGCGGAATCGGCGCCTGGAACCATTTCTTCCACAGGACCTGCATCTCGCCGCTGGCCAGCAGCTTGCGAATGGTCACGTCCACCGCGCGCTTGAAGCCGGGGTCGTCCTTGCGCACCATGATCGCGATGGGCTCGGCGTTGAGCACCTCGCCCACGACGGAAAAGGCGGAGGACTGGCGCGCGTTGGCGATGGATGCACGCAGCACGCCCTGGTCGAGCACCCACGCATCGGCCCTGCCCGACTCCAGCAGCAGGAAGCTGTCCGCGTGGTCCTTGCCCAGCGACACGTCCTTGAGCTCCAACCCCAGCTCGCGCACCTTGCGGCGCAGGTGCTGCACGGAGGTCGTGCCCGTGGTCGCCACCACGACCTTGCCTGCCAGGTCGCGCACCGACCGGATGCCGGAATCGGCGCGCACGGCCAGCCGCACCTCCTCGACGTAGGTCGTGAGCGCGAACGCCACCTCCTTCTGCCGCGCCTGCGTGTTCGTGGTGGAGCCGCATTCGATGTCGATCGTGCCGTTGGCCACGAGCGGGATACGGTTCTGCGACGTGACCAACTGGTACCGGGTCTCCAGCCGCGCCAGGCCCAGTTGCGCCTGCACGTCCTCCAGCACCTTGCGGCAGATGTCGACGTGGAACCCGATGGGCGCGCCATCGGCCCCGGCGTAGGACAGCGGAATCGAGCTATCGCGCACGCCCATGGTGACGGCGCCCGAGGCCTTGATCTTCTCCAGGGTCTGCGCTTGCACCGGCACGTGCAGGAAGCCCTGCGCCACGAGGGCGCAGGCTGCGAGGTATTTCTTCATGGCCTTGTCTCCATGACCTGCCAGCAGGTCGCGTGTCGTTAAGGGTGTGGCTCCTCTCCCGGCGGCAGGTGCCATGCCGGGAGCCACGCCGACTGTCCACGCCGGGAGCGCCGCCGTAAATTCCGTTTTACGGAATGCTGTGATACGCGAAGGCTATGGCCTGGGTGTACGGCCCTGGCGGCCCTGTGCGCGCAGCCAGTCCACGGCCTCGTCCACCATCGGATGATGCCGGCGCGTGTTCCACGCGGCGGCGGCCGTGATCACCATGACCTTTTCCTTCAGCGGCCGCACCACCACGTTGGCGGGCGCCAGCTTGCGCATGGACGCGGGCACCAGCGCCACGCCCTGGCCGCAGCCCACGTAGGCGATCTGCGAGGTGACGGAGCGCACCTCGTGCAGCACGCGCGGAGAAAAGCCCTGCGTGCGGCAGATGTTGACGAGCAGGTCGAAATACGCCGGGGCGACCTGCCGGGCCGGCATCACCCACTGCTCCTCGGCCAGCGACTTCAGCCGCACGCGCGGCTGCGCCGCCAATGCATGGTCGTGGGACGTCGCGACCGCCAGCCGGTCCTCCATGAGCGGGAGCACGGCGATGCCGCCGCTGCTCACCTCGCCGTCGATGCGCACGAAGGCCAGGTCCAGCTCGCCCGCCTCCAGGCCGGAGATGGCGTCCACGCTGTCGATCTCGCGCACGAACACCGTCAGGCGCGGATGCGTGCGCCGCAGATGGTCGAGCAGCGGCGGCACCGTGTCGAGCATGGCCGACGTGATGGCGCCCACGTGCAGCACGCCCGACTGCCCGGCCGCCACCTCGCGCACCACGCGCTCCAGGTGCTCCACCTGTCGAGCGAACTGGCGCACCGCCGGCAGGATGGCCGCGCCCGCGGGGCTGAGCTGCGTGCCGCGCCGCGAGCGCTCGAACAACTGCAGCCGCAGCGAGTGCTCCAGAACCTTGATCTGCTCGGTCAGCGGCGGCTGCGACATGGCCAGCCGCGCGGCCGCGCGCCCGAAGTTCTGCTCCTCGGCCACGGCCAGAAACATCCAGAGTTGGCGGATCAGGCGAAAGTCGATGGTGCTCATGGGGTGCTCTCCTCGCGGCGATTGTGGCGGGCTCCGCTCATCCGCAAACGGTATCACCCAGATAGGTTCATCGTATTTCAACTATCAGCATGGCCGCGCCATGATGCCCCCATCCATCCACACGAAGGCCGCTTGACGATGAACCGACATATGCACGCACAGGACCAGGAACTGGTCGCCCTCTTCGACGGCCTGGACACGCCGGGCGTCTCCGACGCCATGGACAAGCTGGGCCTGCACGGCCAGGCGCTGGGCATCATGCCGCTGGCCAACTACGCCAGGGCCGTGGCGGGCCCGGCCTTCACCGTCAAGTACGTGCCCTCAAGCAACCCGCCCGGCACGGTGGGCGACTTCATCGACGATGTGGCGCCCGGCGACGTGATCGTGATCGACAACGACGGCCGTACCGACTGCACCGTCTGGGGCGACATCATGACCCAGTACGCGGGCCTGCGCGGCATCGCGGCCACGGTGATCGACGGCGTATGCCGCGACGTGGGCAAGGCGCTGGGCGACGGCTACCCCATGTTCACCGCCGGCCGCTTCATGCGCACGGGCAAGGACCGCGTGCAGGTCGAAACGGTGAACGGCACCGTGGCCATCGGCACCGTGCGCGTGGCCGCGCGCGACATCGTGGTGGCCGATGCAAACGGCGTGGTCGTCGTTCCGCGCGGCCACGCCCGAGAGGTGGCCGAGACCGCCCGCAGGATCGAGGAAACCGAATCGCGCATCCGCGAACAGATCGTGCAGGGCAAGACCCTGGGCGAAGCGCGCGCCGCGCTGGGCTACCACAAGCTGCAGGCCAAGGAGTGAGCGCCATGGCCTACAGCGCCGCGCAACTGGAGCAGGCCCGCAAGCTGGGCACGTCCACACTGTTCGAGGCCTCGGGCTTGGCCACCGGCGCCGCCAACGCGGCCATCCGCCCCGTGTGGGCCGGAGCATCGATCGCCGGGCCGGCCTATCCGCTCGAATGCTCGCCGGGGGACAACCTGGCCATCCACATCGCGATGGAGAAGGCGCCGCGCGGCAGCATCCTTGTCATCTCCACCGGCGGCTTCGTCGCGGGCTACTGGGGCGAAGTGCTGACGGTGGCGGCCGAGGCGGCGGGCATCGCGGGCCTGGTCATCGACGGCGGCGTGCGCGACGTCGCGGCGCTCACCAGCCGGCGCTTCGCGGTGTTCACGCGCGGCATCTCGATGCGCGGCACCATCAAGGCCAGCGCGCCTTCCGTCGGCCAGCCCATCAGCCTCACCGGCACGCCCGTAGCACCGGGTGATCTGGTGGTTGCCGACGACGACGGCGTGCTGGTCATTCCGGCCGCGCACGTCGAGCACGCCTTGGCGAACGGCCAGGCCCGTGCGGACAAGGAAGCCCGCATGATGGAAGCGCTGGCGCAAGGCAAATCCACGCTGGAACTCATGGGCCTGACGAGCTGGAGACAAGCCCGATGAATGCGTCGGTCCATGCGTTGAACCGCTTCCTGGCCCAAGCCAAGCCTTCGGCCACCTACAAAGTGATGGACCGTGTGGCCGCGCGCCGTTCGGCGGGCGCCCAGGTGATCTCGCTGTGCGCGGGCGAGCCGGACTTCGATACGCCCGGCCATGTGCGCGAGGCCGGCATCGCCGCCATCCGCGCCGGCCATACCCGCTACACGCAGGTGGCCGGGCTGCGCGCCCTGCGCGAAGCGATTGCCGCCAAGTTCCAGCGCGAGAACGGGCTGGAGCTGGACTGGCGCGGCACCCTGGTGTGCAGCGGCGGCAAGCAGGCGATCTTCAACGCGCTGGCCGCCACACTGAACGAGGGCGACGAGGTCATCATGCCCGCGCCGTACTGGGTGAGCTACCCCGAGATCGTGCAGCTGTGCGGCAGCAAGGCCATCACCGTGGCCTGCAATGCCGGGAACGGCTTCAAGCTCACCCCCGCCGCGCTGCAAGCCGCGATCACGCCGCGCACGCGCTGGCTCATCCTCAATTCGCCCTCCAACCCGACGGGCGCGGTCTACAGCCGCGCGGAACTGCAGGCACTGGCCGAGGTGCTGCTCGCGCACCCGCATGTACTGGTGCTGTCCGACGACATATACGAACACCTGATCTTCGACGGCCTGGCGTTCTTCACCATCGCCCAGGTGGAGCCGCGCCTGCGCGAACGCGTGCTGACCATGAACGGCGTTTCCAAGGCCTATGCCATGACCGGCTGGCGCATCGGGTTCTGCACGGGGCCTGGCTGGCTGATCGAAGCCATGGAGAAGCTGCAAGGCCAGCAGACCTCGGGGGCGTGCACCATCTCGCAACATGCGGCGCTGGCCGCGCTGACCGGACCGCAAGACTTCATCCAGCAATCGCGCACAGCCTTCCAGCGGCGGCGCGACATGGTGGTCGAGTCGCTGAACCAGGCGCCAGGCCTGCATTGCGAAGTGCCGCAAGGCGCGTTCTACGCATTCGCCTCCTGCGAGGGCCTGATCGGCAAGACTACCCCCGGGGGCACGCAGCTGGACACGGACGAGGCGGTGGCCACTGCCTTGCTGGGCGAGGCGGGCGTGGCCGCCGTGCACGGCAGCGCCTTTGGCCTGGGGCCCTACCTGCGCGTCGCCTACGCCATCGACGATGCGGCACTGCGCGGCGCCTGCGAGGCAATTCGGCACTTCTGCACCCGCCTGGCGGACTAGCGCTACCGACTTGATAGCTACCAGCGCCTTTCATTTCCAGGTTTTCCATATAAAACTATGTGAAATCCTTTTATGAAAAGCGCTGGCAGCTATCAAATTCGATTACCGTCCCAGCGCCTGCTCCACACCCTTGTTGGCCAGCGCATCGGCACGCTCGTTGCCCGGGTCGCCCGCGTGGCCCTTCACCCAGTGCCATTCGATGCGGTGGCCCGCCTTGTGCGCCAGCTCGTCCAGGCGCTGCCACAGCTCCACGTTCTTGACCGGCTGGCCCGCAGCGGTGCGCCAGCCCTTTTTCTTCCAGCCATGGATCCATTCGGTGATGCCCTGGCGCACGTACTGGCTGTCAAGGTACAGCGCCACCTGGCAGGGGCGCTTGAGCGCCGCCAGCGCCTGGATGACGGCCATCAGCTCCATGCGGTTGTTGGTGGTCCCCAGCTCGCCGCCGAACAGCTCCTTCTCGAGCTCGCCCGAGCGCAGCACCACCCCCCAGCCGCCGGGGCCCGGATTGCCCTTGCACGCACCGTCGGTATAGATCACCACCTGATTCAAAAAAGACTCCTGAAGAAACAAGAAACCCACCGTCCCGGTGGGTGCTCAATGCCGCCGCGCGACCTGTACCTGCGCGGCCGCGGCCTTCGGCGCCTTGCGCCACGAGGGCTCCAGCAGCCGCATGCCCTGCACGCGCTTGGCAGCGACGATTACGTAGGCGGCCCCGAGTATCGGCCACCAGCGCGCGCCCAGCCCGTCCATCCAGCCGTAATGCTCCAGCCAGCGCTCGCTGGCCGCCGCGGGCCGGTAGCAGCCGAAGCTGATCGACTCCAGCTCGAACCCCAGCAGGCGCAGCCAGTCGCGCAGGCGCCCTGGCGTGATGAACTCCCCCACGTCCGGCAGGTAAAGCTGCCCCCCCCCGCCGCAGCGCTGATACAGCCGCGCGCGCCACTGGCGCAGGCCCCACAGGCTCAAGGGATTCAGGCCGCTGATCACCGCCCTGCCCTCGGGCACCAGCACGCGGTACACCTCGCGCAGCGCCGCGTGCGGGTCGACGCTGAGCTCCAGCGTGTGGGGCATGGCCACCAGGTCCAGGCTGCCCTCGGCAAACGGCAGGGCCACGGCCTCGGCCAGCAGGGCCACGGCCGGCGCCTCGGCGGGCGACGCCTCGCGCGGCAGCAATCGCGCCTCTTCGCCGCCCAGCGCCAGCCAGCGGTGCGGCATGCGATTGGCGCGCAGGCCCTGCAGGCCCGGCATGCCGAGCTGCAGCGCGTGGTAGCCGAAGATGTCGGCCACCAGTTCGTCGTAGCGCTCCTGCTCCCAGGCGAGCAGGTAGCGCCCGGGGGGGGAGCCAAACCAGTGGTGTAAACCTATAATTTCGCCGCTCATGAACTTGCTGCCGCTGCCCGCCTTCTCCGATAACTACATCTGGATGCTGCACGACGCTCGCCATGCACTCGTCGTGGACCCGGGCGACGCCGCGCCGGTATTGCAGGCACTGCATGGCATGGGGCTGTCACTGCGGACGATTCTAGTCACGCACCACCATGGCGACCATGTGGGCGGGGTGAACGCCCTGCGCGAAGCCACCGGCGCCGCCATCTACGGCCCCGCGGGCGAGGCGATGCCCGAGCCCATCACGCGCCTGCGCCATGGCGAGGCCGTCACCGCGCTGGGCCTGCGCTTCGCGGTGATCGACGTGCCCGGCCACACTGCGGGGCACATCGCCTATTACTGCGCCGACGTGGACGGCGCACCCCTGCTGTTCTGCGGCGACACGCTGTTCTCGGGCGGCTGCGGCCGCCTCTTCGAGGGCACGCCCGCGCAGATGCAGGCCTCGCTCGATACCCTGGCCGCCCTGCCGGGCGACACGCGCGTGTGCTGCGCCCACGAATACACGCTCTCCAACCTGAAGTTCGCGCGCGCCGTGGAGCCCGGCAACCAGGCCCTGCTCCAGTACCTCGGCCACTGCGAATCCCTGCGCCAGGCGGGCCGGCCCACGCTGCCCTCGCGCATGGACACGGAGCGCGCCATCAACCCCTTTCTGCGCACGCGCGAAGCCACCGTCGCCCAGGCGGCCCACGGCTTCGACGCGCACGTGGATCCGCGCGAACCCGCGACCGTGCTAGCCGCGCTGCGCCAATGGAAGAACGAGTTCCGATGAAAATCCTGCACATCCTGTGGCTGGCCAGCCTGCTGTGGCTGACCGGCTGCGCCACCACCAGCACCCCCAGCGACACCACCTCCTCCGACACCAGCCAGGCCAGCACCGGCGCGACGGCGGTATACCCCTCGGGGCCGCTCTCACCCATCACGGCCGGCACCGCCAAAGGCCGCGCCGTGGCCGGCATCGACGCGCCGTCCGATCTGTGGGACCGCATCCGCCGGGGCTTCGCCATGCCCGACCTGGACACCGACTTGGTGCGCGACCGCGAGCAGTGGTATGCCACCCGGCCCGACTACATGCAGCGCATGACCGAGCGCTCCAGCAAGTACCTGTTCCACATCGTCGAAGAGCTGGAGCGCCGCGGCATGCCCACCGAACTGGCTCTGCTGCCCTACATCGAGAGCGCCTTCAACCCCCAGGCCGTCTCCAGCGCCAAGGCCGCGGGCATGTGGCAGTTCATGCCGGCCACGGGCAGCTACTTCGACCTCAAGCAGAATGCCTTCCGCGACGACCGGCGCGACGTGCTGGCCTCCACGCGCGCTGCGCTCGACTACCTGCAGAAGCTCTACGGCATGTTCGGCGACTGGCACCTGGCCCTGGCCGCCTACAACTGGGGCGAGGGCAGCGTGGCGCGCGCCATCGCCCGCAACGAGAAGCAGGGCCTGGACACCGGCTACACCAACCTGTCCATGCCCGCCGAGACGCGCATGTACGTGCCCAAGCTGCAGGCGGTGAAGAACATCGTGGCCGATCCCGTCCGGTTCAGCACCGAGCTGCCGCTGATCGAGAACCACCCCTACTTCCAGAGCGTGGAGATCACGCGCGACATCGACGTGTCGCTGGTCGCCAACCTGGCGGGCATACGCGAGGAGGACTTCCGCGCGCTCAACCCCTCGCTGCACCGCCCGGTGATCCTGGCCGCGGGCATGCCGCAGATCCTGCTGCCCTGGGACAACGCCCAGGTGTTCCGCAGGAACCTGGAGGCCTACAACGAAGGCCAGTACGCCAGCTGGACCGTCTGGACCGTGCCCAGCACCATGAGCGTATCGGCCGCGGCCCAGCGCGCCGGCATGAGCGAGAGCGAGCTGCGTCAGCTCAACGGCATACCGCCGCGCATGATGATCAAGGCCGGCTCGGCCCTGATGGTACCGCGCGCCGCCACGACGCGCGCCGACGTCTCCAGCCATGTGGCGGACAACGGGCAGATCGCCTTCACGCCCGAGATCGTCACGCGCCGCACCACCGTGCGCGCCGGCAAGCGCGACACCGTGGCCAGCATCGCCCGCCGCTACAAGGTCAGCGCCGCGGACGTTGCCGACTGGAACGACCTGAAGGCCTCCAGCAGCTTCAAGGCCGGCGAACGCGTGGTGATGTACCTGCCCATGCGCCTGACTGCGACGGCGCTGTCGCACTCCCCCGGCAAACGGCAGGCCGGCAAGGCGATTGCCCAGACGGCCAAGGCCAGCCCGGCGCGCAAGGGCGGCACGCCGGCCAAGCGCAAGCGCTGAGCCGCAGGGCTGCGTGGCTACAGGCGCAGCGTGTGCATCCCCATCAGCCCCAGCACGCCGATCACGATCAGGTACAGCGCCACGATGACGTTGAGCAGCTTGGGCATGATCAGGATCAGAATGCCCGCGATCAGGGAAACCAGGGGGCCGATGCTGAGGTGCAGAGACATAGGGTAGGCCTTGTGGAGAGTCGAATCCCGGCGCGGCGCGCCGGCTATCTGCCAACTTTAGCGCGCCCGGGCACCGCCCCATGCGGACCGCGCCACCGTCAGAGCTGGAATTTCTGCTTGGCCTTGCGCACCCAATTGTTGCTGAACGTCTTGTCCAGCGCCACCCGCGCCGCCGCCGACTCCGGTTGCAGCCGCGCCACGGCGCGAACTGCCGTCACGGGGCCATCCTCCGGCATCATGCCATCGGGCGACAGGGTCTCGCGCACCTTGTAGAAAGCCGCCATGTAGCGCGCGCGGTCGCCCAAAAGATAGGACGGCGGCACCACACGCGCCAGATCGGTGGGGCTGGCCGTCTGCAGCCACTTCAGCGCATGCACCAACGCGTTGACGAGCGCCTGCACCTCGGCCGGATGGCTCTGCACATAGTCCTGGGGCGCGTACAGGCAGGCGCCGGGCATCGCTCCGCCGAACATCTCGACCGTGCCCTTGAGCGTACGCGTGTCGGCCAGCAGCCGCACCTCGCCGCGCTGCTCCAGCATGGTGATGAGAGGGTCCGAATGGCACAGCGCATGCACCCGCCCCTGCCGGAGTGCCGTGAGCGCCCCCATGCCGCTGCCCACGCCGACGAAGCGCACCGCATCGAGCGGCACCCCCGACTGGTTCAGCCACAGGCTCGCCAGGAACTGCGTGGACGAATCCAGCGCCGTCACGCCCACGCGCAGACCGCGGAAGCCGGCAATGTCCTTGAGCGGCCAATGGCGCGCCGACGCCACCAGAGCCAGCTGCGGTGCCCGCCCGAGCACGGCCAGGCTGCGGTATGCCACGCCGCGCAATTGCTGACGCACGACATGCTCGAACGCGCCGCAGCACACGTCGGCCACTCTCCCATGCAGCGCCTGCAGCGCCAGTCCGCCGCCGGGATAGTCCATAACCCGGACGTCCAGCCCCTCGTCACGGAAAAACCCCAGCCCCAGCGCCACCGTGAGCGGCAGGTAATACAGCCCCGCCTGCCCGCCCACGGCAATGCGCACCGGCATGGCGGCACCCGGGCGCGACTGCGCGCGCAGCAAAGCGGGCACGCCCAGGGCGGCGGCGGACAATATGCCAAGCCGGCCCAACTGGCGACGGGTAACAGACAGGGGAGACATCCTCGAAAAGCACCAATGAACACCGCATGTTGCAGTGCAGCAATCGTGCCGCATGGACCCTGGTTCGGCATCAGGGTGAACCCTGCCGGGAGACTACGTATGCAGGCCAACGCCACGCGGGCGCTCCGCAGTCATGCACCGGCAGACTGCCTGCGGGTGACAAGAAACAAAAAAGCGCGCAATCTATTTGATAGCGCGCTTTCCCTATGCAGCCTGGTAGGACGTACAAGATTCGAACTTGTGACCAACGGATTAAAAGTCCGGCCTAGCGGGTGTTTGGCAGTGTTGATTGGTGTAGCTATAATCTATGCAAATCAACAGCTTATGCGCTTTTGACAGGGTGCAGGCGTTGATTGGGATTCGCCTGTTTTTGGCAAATCTGCCTACAGATTGCCTACAACCCGCCTACAAGCCGCCATGCCCACAGTGCCCAGCCGCGTCAGACTGACCGCCGCCCGCGTTGAATCCTTCGCCTGCCCGCCGGGCAAGTCCCAGTCCTTCCTGTGGGACACCGTCGCGCCCGCTCTGGCCGTTCGCGCGACACCGACAGGGCGCAAGACTTACACCTTCGAATCGCGCCTGCAAGGCAAGACGCTGCGCCTGAGCATTGGCGACGTGCGCGCCTGGACGCTGGCCGCCGCGCAGGCTGAGGCAACCCGGCTGACGCTGCTGGTGGACAGTGGCACCGACCCGCGCGAGCAAAAGCGCCAGCACGAAGCCGAGCAAGCCGCGCAAGCTGCCGCGCTGGCTGCCCAGGCCGTGACCGTGGGCGAAGCATGGGCTGCCTACCTGGCAGACCGCCGCCCGCACTGGGGCGAGCGCCATTACAGCGACCATGAAGCATTGGCCCGCGCTGGTGGGCAACCTGCCGCCCGTGGCACCCGTGGCCGTGGCGTGACCGTGGCCGGCCCGCTGCACGTGCTTATGTCCCAGCCCTTGCGCGAGCTGACAACGCCCGCCATCGAGGCATGGGCGCAGCGCGAAGGCCAGAGCCGCCCGACCGTGGCCCGCCTGGCCTGGCGGCTGTTGCGTGCCTTCATGGCCTGGTGCAGCGAGCATCCCGACTACCGCGCCGCCGTGCCTGAGCGCAACCCGGCAAAGAGCCGCCGCGCCCGCGAGGCATTGGGCAAGCCCCAGGCAAAGGACGATGCCTTGCTGAAGGAACAGCTTCCCGTCTGGTTCGCCGCCGTGCGAGCCATCCGCAACCCTGCCCAGGCCGCCTATTTGCAAGCCCTGCTGCTGGTGGGCGCCCGGCCCGGTGAGCTGCTGGGGTTGCAGTGGCAGGACGTCAACACCCAGTGGCGCGGACTGACCATCCGGGACAAGGTGGAAGGTGAGCGCGTCATTCCCCTGACGCCCTACGTCTGGCACCTGCTGGCCGGCCTGCCGCGCCGTGGGCAGTACGTGTTTGCCGGCGAGGATGGCGACAAGCCCATGAGCAAGCCGCACAAGGCGCACGCCAGCGCCTGCGCCGTGGCCGGTATCGACGGGCTGACGCTGCACGGGCTGCGCCGCAGCTTTGGCACCTTGTCCGAGTGGCTGGAACTGCCTGCCGGCGTGGTGGCGCAGATTCAAGGCCACAAGCCCAGCGCGACGGCTGAAAAGCATTACCGCGTCCGGCCCCTGGACTTGCTGCGCCTGCACCATGAGCGGCTGGAAGCGTGGATTCTGGAACAGGCCGGGGTGCAGTTCGACGCCCAGGCGGAACCGGGCAAGCTGCGCGCCGTAGTCTGAAAGTTTCGCCCCAGCTAGGCCCGCGAACCGAAGAGCGGGTTTCCCTGCCCGCCTGCTGGGGCACCTTTTTTTCAGGGATGCGCTGAGGGAGGCGCAGATATGACCGATGAAATCCAAGCCCTGCGCCGCGTGGCGCAAATCCTCGCAGGCGTTGCCACGCCGATAGAGCGCCAGAACATCGCCCGCCGCGTGGCGCAAAAAGTCAAAGGCGACGATTCCGAACTGGCGCTTTCGCTGCCCCATGCTGCCGCCTTGTTCTGGCCTGGCGATGCCGAAAAAACAGCCGAGGTGCTACAGCAAATAACGCGGGCGTTTGATGCTGGCGAGCTCGGCGGATTTATCCCGCGCGAGCATCGGCACCTTCTTTTTACTGATTTCATCGTATGGCCGGATTGCCCTCCGATGGCCGCAGATTCGCCGTTGCGCTATTGGGTGCCCGATGCGCCCGTGATGCAGCCCCAGACCCCTGCACCCGCGCCCGTGGTGAACAGCCCCAGCAATGCGCCAGGCAAGGTGTGGACTGATGAAAGGCTGGCCGAGGTAAGCGCATATCGAAAAAAGCACGGCACTAAAAAAACCGCCGAACACTATGGCGTTTCTGAGGCGTTGATTCGGCAAAAACTGCCGGGCGAAAAACCCAAACCAAAGGGCTACAGCGCGTTTACGCATCGCCCGAAATAGCCATAACGGGTTGCGCTGGGGGTTACGCCTGCCGCCCTGAAACCCGCATGAAATAAGGCTTTGCGCACCCGCAATGGGTTGCGCCTTTGACCGCAACGGGGGGTGCGGAAAGCCAATACAGCCATCGCAACAAACCCAAAAGGGATTAAACGATGGCAAACGCAATCACCCCCTTGGCGCAAGAGTCCCGCGCCGCACTGCCGACCCGCGAGGCAGCGCACCACCTGAGCCGCGCACAGCAAACGCTCCGTATTTGGGCCATGACGGGGCACCCCATCCAACCCCTGCGCGTCAATGGCCGCCTGGCCTGGAAAACTGACGACATCCGCCGTCTGCTGGGCGTGGAGGGCGTGTAAATGATCCTCGGTCACAGCAAGCAAAAAGCCCCCGGAGCTACCAACACCGAGGGCTTCCAAAACGTCACACACAAGCGCCGCCATTTTAGCAAAAGCACGGCTACCGAAGCGCAGTACCGGCGCATCATCGAGGCCCTGCGCCGCAGGCCGCACACCAGCTACGACTTGATGACGATTGCCGGCGTGTATCACCCGCCATCGCGCATCTTCGAGCTGAAGGCCAAGGGCTTTCTCATCGACAAAACGACTGTCACGGTCGTTGATCGCGACGGTTACAGCCATACCGGCGTGGCGCTGTACAGCCTTGTTGCCGAGCCGGAAAACGCCGATGCGCTGATCGGGAGCGTCTGACATGGGACGCGACTACAAGCGTTCCAAGGGCGACACAGGGCGCGATGGAGGCGGGTTTGCTGCCATCCCCTGGACAGTGTTTGATTCGCCCGCCTACGCCCGTTTGAGCCATCCCGCAAAGGCTTTGCTGATGGAGCTTGCGCGCCAATTCGTGAGAGACAACAACGGCAAATTGTTGTGCAGCATGGCGCACCTGCGCCCGCGCGGCTGGAAGTCTGCCGACGTGGTGCAGCGCGCCAAAACCGAGCTGCTGGCCGCTGGCTTCATCTTCGAGACCTGCAAGGGCGCGCGCCCCAATCGCGCGAGCTGGCACGCCCTGACCTGGCGCACACTTGACCGGCACAACGGCTACGACCCCGGCGCCCTGGAATCCTTCGAGCGTGGCGCGTACCGCAAAAACGCTCCCCTTATTCCGTCTCCCGGAACAGGGAAGCGCCCTATTGTTCCGTCTCCCGGAATAGAGACACCCGCTCCTATTCCGTCTCCCGGAACAATGCAGGCCAATTTGCCCGGCCCCTCTATTCCGTCTCCCGGAAACCATCTAGATAAGCCATCTGAAGGGGCGAAGGATGAGCAGGCAATCGACTGTCTCCAAGTGCTGTGGGAGCGCGTGGGCTGCCGTGTGACGTGGCGTGACCCATCGTTGCCGACTGCCAGCAAGCGCCCCAGCAAGCGCCGCACGGCACGCAAGACGGAGGGCTTGTCCGCCGCAGTTTGAGCGCTGGCGCCGCTTCCCAGGCCGCGCGCGCTCGTTACCCATGTTTTCACCCATGCCGCGCGGCTGATCCCTTCCCTTTTTCACCATCGGGCGACCTGCCCGGAAAGACCCAACATGACCCAACAACGACTGACTGACCTGGACGGCGTGACCGTCAACGACAACACCGCGTGGATCCATCACGCCGCCGGCAAGCTGCGCCTTGACGCGCCGCCCGTGCCCGCGACCGGCAACTACAACGCCGAGGCCGCCGTCACCCGCGCTGCCCAGGCCTTGCGCGAGCACGGCCCGCGTGCGCTCGAAATCAGGCAATCGAGCGACTGGACGGAGGCCGGGCGACGCAAGGCCGCAGCGCCCGCCGCCCTGGCGTGCTTTTGGAAAATTGCAAGCGCCTACGACGATGCCGAGCGCGCGCTTGAGGCCGCCAATGAGCGCGAGCGCCGCCTGCTGGCCGTGCCAGCACCTGACCTGCGCACGCCCGGCGCCGCCATCCGCGCATGGGAAGCCCGCTCGTTCTTCCGCGACCTGGACAAGGCCGGGAAGCTGCAATTCCTGGCCCGCGTGCAGCAAGGCCACCACGGCGCCGAGGAAGTCCTGGCCGCGCTGATGAGCGGCCCGATGGTGGGGCTTGATGATGACGTGGAGACCGTCCGCACGGCATGGGAGACGCACCGGCGTGAGAGCAACGCCACCGAGACCGAGGCAATCGAGTGCGACCGCCAATCTGCCCGTTGGGCGATGGCTTCGATCCAGGTTATCGGCGTGGCCGCCGCTGAAGCCTTCCAAGGGCTGGCCGAGCCGCTGGAAGTGCTGACCCGCAATGCCAAAGGGCAAATGCCTGAAGGCTTCGGAGCCTTTGGTTTGGCGCCTGACGTGGTGCGCCGCGCCGTCGCCCTGGACGCGCTGAAGGCCGCATAACGTTTAGTCACTACCCAGGCCCTGCCGGCGCAGTTTGACGCGCTGGCGGGGCTGTAAACGGCTGAGAAAGGATCAACCGACATGAGCGAAACCCGCACCACTGCAAGCAATGGGGCTGCACCCCCCCGCTTGCGTCTGCCGCTGGCCAGTGCCGGCGATGTTGCGCGCGAGCTGGCACGGCTGTATCGACAGGCCCGAGCCGGGCAAATGGAGGTGCAGGACGCATCGCGCTTGGCCAACATCCTGCAAATCCTGGCGCGCGTGCTGGAGACAAGCGACTTGGAAGCCCGCATCGAGGAGTTGGAAGCCATCAAGGGCGAAGGGAAGGGGTCAGCATGGGCAACGCACTGAAAACCCGACTGGAGCGCCTTGAGGGCGCCGTAGACCCGCGCGGCTTGTTGCCGACCATCCTGATTGCACCGGACGGCCCTGACGGCGATGCAGCACGCCAGCAAGCGCAGCGACTGCGCCAACAAGGGCACACGGTGATTCTGATTGCCGACGATGCCGACCGGCTCAATGCCGCCGTCGATTGGTTGGAGGGCTTGGTATGAGCATCAAGACCCGTTTGCAGCGCCTGGAAGCTGCCCAGGACGCCCGGCGCCGCTGGCCGCTGGCGTGGCCATCCATCGAGGCCGCCGCCGCTGCCGGCGTGCGTGGCGGCTTCCTGCTGGTGGGCGAAGTCCTGCCGGCTGACGAATGGGCGCGGCTGGCCGTGCCCTACATGCGTCAATTGACTGAAGGACACCATCATGCAATCGAGCATTGAGCGCCGCATCGCCCGCCTGGAGGCGCGATTGTTGGAGACCGAGCCGCCGCGCCTGTTTGTCCTGACCATTGGCCGCGAGCCGCAAGGCTTTACAGCGTGCGCTCCCGTCCTTTGCACCACGGTTGACCGCCTGACCGGCGAGACCTTGGAAGAGTTGGAAAACAGGTGCACCGCGCTGCATCCCGGCGTCATCGTGTGGCGAGCCATAGGAGGTGATACCGATGCGCCATGAACTTGAGAATGTGGCCGCTGCTGCGCTGGCGTGGAACCGGGCCCGACTGCATCGCATTGCCGTCACCAAGCAAAACGCGGATGCTTTGCGATGGGCCACCGTGCCCGAGGTGAACGATGCGCGCAAGGCTGAGGCCACCGCAAAGGCCAGACTGCGCAAAGCCTGCGCCGCTGCTGACCCGGGAAGCCTGACCATTGATGCGGAGGTGCGCGAGCTTGCCGAGGCGCCCGGCGTGCAGATATGGCGCAGCACCTGATCCCGTCATCGCCATCAACCCAGGCCCGCCGCGTGCGGGCTTTTTTGCGCCTGGCCAAGGGTGCGTCACTTTGCCCCCCCCTTGCCCTAGTGCCGGGGTAATCGCGCCTGAGCTGCGATTTTCTGGCTGCGGGCCATCAAGCGCAGCAAGGGCG
Source organism: Alicycliphilus denitrificans K601 (assembly GCF_000204645.1). Taxonomy (NCBI): domain Bacteria; kingdom Pseudomonadati; phylum Pseudomonadota; class Betaproteobacteria; order Burkholderiales; family Comamonadaceae; genus Alicycliphilus; species Alicycliphilus denitrificans. Next base: position 3,314,466 of record NC_015422.1, read on the forward strand.
TGAACCAAACCGGGCTTTTCCCGGTAAGCCCGCTGCACGCGCACGCGTGGAAGCACCACAGTGGCTAATCCGGTAACGTTGCCGGATTTGCCCCCCCGCGCGCGTGGAGTGCCCGCCCTATGCCCAACATAGACCGCGCCCGCTGGTGCAGCGCCTGAGCAGCCCCAGCTTGCCGCGCTTGCCCGCCGCAGAAAAAGCAAAAGTGCCTACAGATTGCCTACAAGCTGACGGCAAACAAAAAGGCCAGCCCCGAAGAACTGGCCTAAGTGCTTGATTTGATTGGTAGGACGTACAAGATTCGAACTTGTGACCAACGGATTAAAAGTCCGCTGCTCTACCAACTGAGCTAACGTCCCCCGCCTGCTGGCTTGCTGCAGCAAAGTCGCACATTATAGCGTGCTTTCAGGGTTTGCCAGACAGTCCGTCCAATACCCAACCGGCGGCGCACTGGCCGAAGGTGGCCGTCACGGCCACGGAGGAGCCATAGCCGTGGCAATTCAAGGTGCCGTCCCCTTCCTGCACGGCGCAGGATGCATGTGGCGGGGCCACGGCCTCCCTGCTGAATACGCAGGCAATGCCCATGCGCCTGCCGTCCCGGGCGGCGCCATGCTCCCTGCGCAGGCGGTAGCGCAGTTGGGCGAGCAATGGGTCGTGCGTGGTGTGGGCAAGGTCGTCCACGTCGACCTTGTGGGCCAGCCGCTTGCCGCCCGCCGCACCCACGGTGATGAAAGGCCGGCGGTTCTGGAGCGCCCACGCCGCCATGGCGGTCTTGGCCCTGACCTGGTCGCAGGCGTCGATGACGGCGTCCACCGGGCCGGGCAGGATGGCGGGCCAGTTCGCGGGTTCGACGAATTCCTCGACGCACTCGACACGGCATGCGGGGTTGATGAGCGCGATGCGCTCTGCCATGGCATGGACCTTGGCCTGGCCCAGCGTCGTGCTCAGGGCGTGGATCTGGCGGTTGATGTTCGACTCGGCCACATGGTCCAAGTCGATCAAGGTCAGCCGTCCCACGCCGCTGCGCGCCAAGGCCTCGGCAGCCCAGGAGCCCACCCCGCCGATGCCGACGACGGCGACATGGGCCGCGCGGATGCGGGTCGAGCCCTCCACGCCGAACAGCCGGGCCAGGCCGCCGAAGCGGCGCTCCAGGTCGGCCGGCTCGTGCACAGCAGTGCTCACTTCAGGCGCGCCAGGCGTTCCTTGGCGGCAGCGGCGGCCTCGGACTGAGGATAGGCGCGCAGCAGGTCTTCCAGGGTCTTGCGGGCGGCGCGCGTGTCCTTCAGCTCGATCTGGCAGTTGGCGATCGACAGCGCCGCCTCGGGCGCGCGCGCATGGTCGGGCGCGGCCGCCAGCAGCCCCTTGAAGTTGGCGATGGCTTCCTTGTAGTCGCGCGTGGCGTACTGCGCGTTGCCCAGCCAGAAGCGCGCCGACGGCACGTAGCCCGATTGCGGGTACTGGCGCACGAAATTGCCGAACGCCGTGGCCGCCTCGGGAAACTTGCCCGAACGGAATACCGCCAGGGCGGCTTCGAAATCGCGCTTTTCCGCCGGGTCCGCGCGGAACTCGCGCCCATCGACGTTCACGGCAACGGGCTCGAACTGGCGCAGCCGCTCGTCCACGCCGCGCGCCATGTCCTTCTGCCGGCGCTGCAGTTCAGCCACGTCGCGCAGCAGCTGCTCATTCTGCCCGCGCAGGCTCGCCTGCTCGGTGCGCAGCGCCTCGATCTGCGCCTGCAAGTCCAGCAGGCTGCGCCGCAGCTGCGAGACCTCGTCGCCCGAACGCTCGCCAGCGCGCTGGTTGGCCTGCTGCAGCGCATCGACGCGCTGGCGCAGCTCCAGAATGGCACGGCGCGCCTCATCGTCCCCAAACAGCGCGTGGCTGGGCATGGCCCAGGTGGCAGCGGCCGCGAAGACCACGGTGCTCAGCACGCGCGAGCGATGGGGAAAAGACATGCGCGCGGCCATCAACGGTACGACAGTTCGACGCGGCGGTTCTGCGCGAAGGCGCTCTCGCTATGGCCTTGCGCGGCCGGCTTTTCCTCGCCGTAGCTCACGGCCTCCATCTGGGCATCGGGCACGCCCAGCAGCGCCAGGGAACGGCGCACGGCCTCGGCGCGCTTCTGGCCCAGCGCCAAGTTGTATTCGCGGCCGCCGCGCTCGTCGGTGTGGCCTTCGAGCATGACCTTGCGTGCGGACGAGGCCTTCAGGTAGCGCGAGTGGCCTTCGAGCACCGACTGGTATTCCGGCTTGACGGTGAAGCTGTCGAAGTCGAAGTAGATGATGCGCGCCACGCCCACGGGGCCGCCGGCCTCGCGGCCGGACTGGGTCAGATCGACCGGCGCGACGCCGCTCTGGCTCGTGCCGCCGGAATTGGCACCGGGCACGGTGGAGGTGGCGCCCTTGTCCTCGACCGGAACATCGTCGAGCTTCACGCCGGAGCTGCAGCCCGCCATGAGGGCGGCGATGGTGAGTGCAAGCGAAACGCGCTTGAAGGAGGATTGCTTCATTGTGAACGTCCTGGAAAAAGGGGTTTGAGAGACTAAAAACGCATCATTGCTTCTGGAATGGCCCCCAGTCGGGCTCGCGGATGTCCCCGCCCTGGCCGGCCAGGCGGGCCTTGATCTTGCCGTCCAACGTGGTGGTCATCAGGGCCTCGCGGCCCTGCTGCTGGGTGGCGTACAGGATGAGGCGGCTGTTGGGCGCGAAGCTCGGGCTTTCATCGGCGCTGGAGTCGGTCAGCGCCGTCACGGAGCCCGACCTCAGGTCCATCACGTGCAGCTTGAAGGCGCCGCCCACGCGCGAGATGTAGGCCAGCCACTGTCCGTCGGGGCTGATGGCCGGCGATATGTTGTAGGCGCCGTTGAACGTGACGCGCTCGGCATTGCCGCCGCCGGCCGCCACGCGGTAGATCTGGGGCGAGCCGCCGCGGTCGCTCACGAAGTAGATGCTGCGGCCGTCGCTCGAAAACGCCGGCTCGGTATCGATGCCGCTGCTTTGCATGAGGCGGCGCGGCTCGCCGCCATTGGCGTCGATGGTGTAGAGCTGCGAGCCGCCGTCGCGGCTCAGCGTCACGGCCAGGGTGCGGCCATCGGGCGACCAGGCGGGCGCGCTGTTGGAGCCGCGGAAATTGGCGATCAGCCGGCGCCGCCCCGTGGCCACGTCGTGCACGTAGACCACGGGCTTGCGCGACTCGAACGACACGTAGGCCAGCTGCGCGCCCGAGGGCGACCAGGCCGGCGAGATGATGGGCTCAGGGCTGGACAGCGCCGACTGGGCGTTCTCGCCATCAGCATCGGCCACCCACAGGCTGTAGCGCGCGCCCACCTTGGTCACGTAGGCGATGCGCGTGGAGAAGACGCCGCGCTCGCCCGTGAGCTTTTCGTAGATGAAGTCGGCGATGCGGTGGGCCACCAAGCGCAGGTCCGCCTGCGTGACGGTGAAGCTCTGCCCGCCCAGATCCTGGCCCTTGACCACGTCCCACAGGCGAAAGCGCACGTCGAAACGCCCATCGGCCAGGCGCGTGACGCTGCCGGTGCTCAGGGCGTCGGCCTTGCGCTGGCGCCACTGCGACAGGTCGGGGCGCGAGGTCTCGTCGAGCGCCACGCCCGTGGCATCGACGCCGGTGAAGCGGCCGCTGCGCTCCAGGTCGGCCTGCACGATGGCGGAGATTTTTTGCGGCGACTGCGCCTCGCCGCGCAGGGGCGCGATGGCAATGGGCAGCTGCGTCAGGCCCACGCCCGTGATCTCTACGCGGAATTGCGCGAGCGCCGGGAGGGTGGAGCCGGCGGCCAGGGCCGCAACGGCGTGGCGCCGCGACAGGGGCAGCAGTGTGCTGGGAAGGGAGGTGGATGGAGGAGTGCGGTCAATAGTCATTGGCAACCGTCGAATAACCGTCAAACAACCGTCGGATGGCGGTCAACACAAGCGCGCATGTTACACATAGCGTAGCGCGCCCTGTGACAAACTGTGCCGACCGGCCATAGCCGAAACGTAGAATCCGCCCCTCATGCAAGACTCGAATCATAGCGCGACAAAGACTGGCTCGCCGCAGGCGGTGCAGCCTCTTTCGCTGCTGGCCCGCTTGCGGCGCCTGCACACGTACTTCGGCCACCAGCGCCTGGCGTGGGCCATGGCCCTGCTGGCCACCGTGGTGGCGGCCGTCACCGAGCCCCTGATTCCCGCTCTGCTCAAACCCTTGCTCGATCAGGGCTTCACAGAGGGATCGCTGCAGCTGTGGATGGTTCCCGTGGCGATCATCGGCGTGTTCCTGGTGCGCGGGCTGGCGCAGTTCACCAGCCAGTACGCGCTGACGCGCATCGCCAACGAGGGCATGCTGCGGCTGCGCACCGCCCTGTTCGAGCGGCTGCTGGCAGCCGACATGCGCCTGTTCCGCCACCAATCGGCCAGTGCCCTGTCCAACACCGTGGTGTACGAGGTGCAGACCGGCTTCACCTCGCTGGTGCAGGCGCTGGTCGGCCTCTCGCGCGACGGCTTCACACTGGTGGCGCTGCTAGGCTACCTGGTCTACCTGAACTGGCAGCTCACCCTCATCGTGGCGGTGCTGGTGCCGGGCGTGGCCTGGGTCATGAAGGCTCTGTCGCGGCGCCTGTACAAGATCACCAAGAGCAGCCAGCAGGCCACCGACGACCTGGCCTACGTGGTCGAGGAGAACGTGCTGGCCCATCGCATGGTGCGCCTGCACGGCGCCCAGGCCGGGCAGGGCGAGCGCTTCGACACGCTCAGCCAGAAGCTGCGCCGCCTGGCCATCAAGTCCACGATCGCCTCGGCCGCCATGACGCCCACCACGCAGCTGCTTTCGGCAGGCGCGCTGTCCACCGTGATCTGCATCGCCCTGTGGCAAAGCCACGGCCATGGCGTCAAGGACGTGACCGTGGGCGGCTTCGCCTCCTTCATCGCCGCCATGCTGATGCTGATCGCCCCCATGCGCCGCCTGGCCGACGTGGCCAACCCCATCACGCGCGGCGTGGCGGCGCTAGAGCGCGGCCTGGTGCTGCTCAGCGACACGCCGGCGGAGTCGGGCGGCAGCCATGTCGCCGCGCGGGCCCGGGGTGCGATCAGCCTGCGCGATGCGAGCGTGCGCTTCGACGCCGAGCACGCGCCCGCCCTGGATGCCGTGAGCCTGGACATCCACCCCGGCGAGGTGGTGGCCCTGGTGGGACCGTCGGGCGCCGGCAAGACCACACTGGTGAACCTGCTGCCGCGCTTCGTCACGCCGAGCGGCGGCCAGGTGCTGCTCGATGGCGTGCCGGTGCAGGACTGGGACCTGGACTGCCTGCGCGCGCAGTTCGCCATGGTGAGCCAGGACGTGGTGATGTTCAACGACAGCATCGCCGCCAACGTGGCGCTGGGCGCCCCCGTCGACGAGCAGCGCGTGCAGCAGTGCCTGGCAGCGGCCAACCTGGCCCAGCACGTGGCCGCCCTGCCCCAGGGCATGCACACGGTGGTGGGGCACAACGCCACGCAACTCTCGGGCGGCCAGCGCCAGCGGCTGGCGATCGCGCGGGCGCTATACAAGGACGCCCCGGTCCTGATCCTGGACGAGGCCACGTCGGCGCTGGACACGGAGTCCGAGCGCCTCGTGCAGGAGGCACTGCAACGCCTGATGCGCGGGCGCACCACGCTGGTGATCGCGCACCGCCTGTCCACCATCGAGCACGCCGACCGCGTGGTGGTGATGGAGCGTGGGCGCATCGCGGAGCAGGGCACGCATGCCGATCTGGTGGCCGCGGGCGGGCTGTTCGCGCGCCTGCAGGCGCACGGCTCCTGACGTAAAAACGATAGCTGCCAGCGCTTTTGCACCAAGCGCCAGCGGCCAAAAACACTCAAAAATCAGCAGATGCGCGCGATGCAGGCGCCGGCCGCCTGGTAGCTGCCCGCGGCCGCCTGCAGCGTGATGCGGCCGGCGCGGTGCGCGGCGACCTGCATCTCCATCTTCATAGCCTCCATGACGGCGATCACGTCGCCTTCCCGCACCGCGTCGCCCTCCCCCACCTTCCAGGCGTGCAGGTTGCCTGCGATGGGCGAGGCGACGGCCGCTTCGTCGGTGCTTTCCTGCGCCGCGGGCGCTGCTGCGGCGGCGCCACCGCCCGCCGACGCCAGACCCTGCAGCAGCGCGGCCGGCAGGCCCAGCTGCATGCGGCGCCCGTCGATCTCGATGGTGCAGCGCACCAGCGCGGCATCCGGCTGGGGCTCGGCGCGCGCGGCGGCCGCAAGGTCGTTGGCGAAGGCGGTCTCTATCCAGCGCGTGTGCACCTTGAAGCCGTCGGCGCCGGTGAAGTCCGCATGCTCCATCACGGCGCGGTGGAACGGCAGCACGCTGGCCACGCCCTCGATGCGGAACTCGGCCAGCGCCCGGCGCGCGCGCGCCAGCGCCTGCTCGCGCGTGGCGCCGGTCACGATGAGCTTGGCCATCAGCGAATCGAAGGTGCCGGGCACGATCGATCCCGCCTGCACGCCGCTGTCCACGCGCACGCCCGGGCCCGCGGGCGGGTCGAAGCGCGCCACCTGCCCGGGCGTGGGCAGAAAGCCCCGGCCCACGTCCTCGGCGTTGATGCGGAACTCGATGGCGTGGCCCAGCGGCGCGGGCGTTTCGGCTATGGACAGCGGCAGGCCGTCGGCCACGCGCAGCTGCTCGACCACGAGGTCCAGGCCCGTGGTCTGCTCAGTGACCGGGTGCTCGACCTGCAGGCGCGTGTTCACCTCCAGGAACGAGATCGCTCCGCTGCCCGAGAGCAGGAATTCCACCGTGCCCGCGCCTTCGTAGCCCACCTCGGCGCAGATGTCGTGCGCAGCCTGGTGGATGCGCTGGCGCTGCACGTCGGTCAGGAACGGCGCGGGCGCCTCCTCGACGAGCTTCTGGTTGCGCCGCTGCAGCGAGCAGTCGCGCGTGCCCAGCACCACCACCCGGCCATGCCGGTCGCCCATGACCTGGGCCTCGATGTGGCGCGGCCTGTCCAGGAACTGCTCGACGAAGCATTCGCCGCGCCCGAAGGCCGCCGTGGCCTCGCGCACGGCCGACGCATACAGCTCCGCCACCTCGTCCATGCGCCACGCGATCTTCATGCCGCGCCCGCCGCCGCCGAACGCGGCCTTGATGATGATGGGCAGGCCATGCTGCCCGGCAAAGGCCAGCACCTCGGCCGCGTCCTTGACGGGCTCCGGGGTTCCCGCGACCAGCGGCGCCCCCACCTTCAGCGCGATCTTGCGCGCCTCGACCTTGTCGCCCAGGCGCGCGATCGCCCGGGGCGACGGCCCTATCCAGGCCAGGCCCGCATCCATCACGGCCTGCGCGAAGGCCGCGCTCTCGGACAGGAAGCCGTAGCCGGGGTGCACGGCGTCAGCGCCGCTCTTTCGCGCGACGTCCAGCAGCTTCGCGATGTGCAGGTAGGTATCGGCCGGGCGGTCGCCATGAAGGCCGTAGGCCTCGTCGGCCATGCGGACGTGCAGGGCGTCGATGTCGGCATCGGCGTACACGGCGACGGACTGCACGCCGTAGTCGCGGCAGGCACGCACCACGCGCACGGCGATCTCGCCTCGGTTCGCAATCAGGACTCTTTTCATGGCATTCAGCATTCGATGGCCTCGAAGGGCCGTATGGGATGGAAGCGCACCCAGGCGTTCACGGGGATCTGGCCCGCGCGGTCCAGGTGGTGCGGCGCGACGCAGGCGATCACCGGGTAGCCGCCGGTGAGCGGGTGGTCGGCCAGGAACAGCACGGGCTGGCCGCTGGCGGGCACCTGGATGGCGCCCGTGGGCGTGCCCTCGCTGGGCAGCTCCTGGGTGATGGCGCGCGCCAGCGGCACCTCTCCCGCCAGCCGCAGGCCCACGCGGTTGGACTGGGGCGTGACGCGCCAGCGCTGGCGCGCCAGCAGCTCCAGGGCCTCGGGCGTGAACCAGTCGGCGCGCGGGCCCGGCACCACGTCGAGCACCACGTCCTCGTGCACGCTGGGCAGGTCGTCGGGCGGCAGCTCGGCATCGCCCACGACGGCGCCGCGCGCCACCGCGCACAGCGCCAGCACGTCGCCCGCCGCCAGCGCGGGCGGGCCCACATGCGCCAGGGTGTCGGTGCTGCGGCTGCCGAGCACGGGCGCCACGTCGAAGCCGCCGCGCGCGGCCACGTAGCAGCGCGTGCCCGCGGCGGGCTCGCCGACGGCCAGCTCATCGCCATCGGCCAGCGCCACGGCCTGATAGCGCGGCACGTGCCAGCGCGCGCCGCCGGCGGTGGCCAGGGTGAGGGGCGCATCCGCGCCGGTCACGGCCACCACGGTGTCGCCACGGCTGCGCAGGCGCAGGCCGCCGCCCACGGTCTCCAGGCAGGCCATGCCGGACGGGTTGCCCACGAGCCGGTTGGCGGTGCGGCAGGCGCCCTGGTCCAGCGCGCCGGAGGCCGACACGCCCTGCCCCGCCTGGCCGGGCCGGCCCAGGTCCTGCAGCAGCGTGAGCAGGCCGGGCGAGCGCACTTCGAGCGCCGGTCCGTCCGCCGCCACGGGCGCCGCGGGTTTGGCATGTTTTGGGGCTATAGCGCTCTCCAGTTCTGCGCGAGCAGCTTCCGAAAGCGTAGCAATATCGACGAAGCGCACCTGGAAGCCCGGCTGCAGCAGCGCAGGCACCGGGCGCTCCAGGTCCCACATCGCCAGCGGCGTCGTGCCGATGATCTGCCAGCCCCCGGGGCTGGCCTGCGGGTACACGCCGCTGAACCGACCCGCCAGGCCCACGGCGCCCGCGGGGATGCGCGTGCGCGGCGTGGCGCGGCGCGGCACGTCCAGGCTTTCGTGGCCGCCCGAGAGGTAGGCGAAACCCGGCGCAAAGCCCACGAAGGCCACGCTGTAGGCGCTGCCGGTGTGGCGGCGCACCAGTTCCTCGCGCGTGATGCCCAGCATCTGCGCCACCTCGGCCAGGTCCTCGCCGTCGTAGCGCACGGGGATTTCGACCAGGATGCCGCCGCGCCGCACCTGCTGCGACAGGTCGCGCGCGGCAATGGCGCGCACCAGCCGCGCGGTGTCGGTGGCCGAGGGCGAGAACTGCACGAGGATGGTGCGCGCCGCGGGCACCAGCTCCAGCACGCCGGGCAAGGGTTCGCGCTGCAGCGAGGCCAGCAGGGCCAGGGTCTGGTCCAGGTCGGCCAGCTCCACGAGCAGCGCGTTCAACGATACGGGCAGAAAACGCACCTGGGCCTCACACGTGGTAGCTGCTGTCGGGCACGTCGGTGATGAACATGTGGCCCGGCGCATGGGTGACGGCAAAGGGCACGCCCGAGGCCATCACGGCCGCCTGGGGCGTGACGCCGCAGGCCCAGAACACGGGCAGCTCGCCGGGCGCGATGCGCACGGGGTCGCCGAAATCGGGCCTGGCCAGATCGGCGATGCCCAGCGCCGCCGGGTCACCCACGTGCACGGGCGCGCCATGCACCGAGGGGAAGCGCGCCGAGATCGCCACAGCGTCGGCCACGCGGTGCGCCGGGATGGGCCGCATGGACACCACCATCTCGCCGCGCAGGCGCCCGGCCGGGCGGCAGGCGCGGTTGGTGCGGTACATGGGCACGTTGCAGCCGTCGGCGATGTGGCGCACCTCGATGCCGGCCTCCTGCAGCGGCGTCTCGAACGTGAAGCTGCAGCCGATCAGAAAGGTGACCAGGTCGGGATGCTCGGCCCACAGGGGCGTGGCGTCCTGCACCTCCTGCGCCAGCCGGCCATCGCGCCAGACGCGGTACAGGGGGATGTCGGTGCGGATGTCGGCCCCCTCGGCCAGCAGGGTCTGGTGCGCGCCGGCCTCGATCACGTCGAGCACCGGGCAGGGCTTGGGGTTGCGCTGCGCGTACAGCAGGAAGTCCCAGGCCCAGTCGCGCGGCAGCGCGATCATGTTGGCCTGCGTCATGCCGGGCGCGACGCCGGCCGTGGGCCGCACGCTGCCCGCGCGGTAGGCGGCGCGCGCCTGGCGCGCCGCGGCCACGGCGGCGGCGCGCGCCTGCTCCAAGGCGTTGTGTTGCATGGTGTCTGCTCCAGTGAAAATTTCAGGCGAACGGGCGCACGACGACGCCGTCGCTCTCGAGCGCCATGCGCACGGCGCGCGCCATCTCCACGGCGCCCGCGCTGTCGCCGTGCACGCAGATGGACTGCGCCTGCACGCGCGCCAGGCTGCCATCCACGGCCTCCACCACGCCCTCGCGCACCAGGCGCAGCATGCGCTGCGCCACCAGGGCGCTGTCGTGCAGCACGGCGCCCTTCTCGCGGCGCGACACCAGCGTGCCCTGCGGCGTGTAGGCGCGGTCGGCGAAGGCCTCGGCGATCACGCGCAAGCCGGCGTCCTGCGCCCATTGGACGAGCGGCGAGCCCGCCAGCGCCACGAGCGCAAGGCTGCCGTCCACCGCGCGGATGGCGGCGATCACGTCGCGCGCCTGGCGCTCGTCGTGCGCGATGGTGTTGTAGAGCGCGCCATGGGGCTTGACGTAGGTGACGCGCGTGCCCGCGGCGTGCGCCAGGCCCTGCAGCGCGCCAATCTGGTAGATCACGTCGGCCACCAGGTCGCTGCTGGCCACGTCCATGTTGCGTCGGCCGAAGCCCACCAGGTCGGGATAGGCCACGTGCGCCCCCACGGCCACGCCGCGCGCATGCGCCGCCTTGAGCGTGCCCAGGATTCCCGCTGGGTCGCCCGCGTGGAAGCCGCAGGCCACATTGGCGCTGCTCACGATGTCCAGCATGGCGTCGTCGTCGCCCATGCGCCAGGCGCCCAGGCTCTCGCCCAGGTCGCTGTTCAGATCGATATGCCTCGTCATGTCTCTCACTCCTTGCCGGTCATTGCGCTAGGCGGTCGGCTCGGCCGCCTCGGCCAGCTCGCGCCCCTGGGTCTCGGGCAGGGCCAGGCAGGCGATCACCACCAGCGCATAGGCGCCCACGGCCATGTAGCCGATGGCCACGCCCAGCGACATGGTCGAACTCATGTAGCCCACCATGGCCGGGCACACCGAGCCCACGGCACGCCCGAAGTTGTAGCAAAAACCCTGGCCCGAGCCGCGGATGTGGCTGGGGTAGAGCTCGGTGAGGTAGGCGCCCATGCCCGAAAAAATGCCCGACAGGAAGAAGCCCAACGGGAAACCCAGCACCATCATGGCGGCGTCGGTGATCGGCAGCTGGGTGTAGAAGGTCACCAGGACGGCTGCACTGACCGCGAACAGCATGAAGCAGCGGCGCCGGCCCAGGCGGTCGGACAGCCAGGCGCTCGTGAGGTAGCCGGCGAATGAGCCCGCGATGAGCACCATCAGGTAGCCGCTGGTGTTGAGCACCGAGAGGTTGCGCTCCATCTTCAGGTAAGTGGGCAGCCAGGTGGTGACCGAGTAGTAGGCCCCCTGCATGCCCGTGGCCAGCAGGCTGGCCCACACCGTCACGCGCAGCACGCCGGGCTTGAAGATGAGCATGAAGTGGCTGCTCTGCCCGGTCTTGGCCAGCCGCTCCTGCGTGGCGCGGAACACCGTGGGCTCGCTGATGTTGCGGCGGATGTAGAGGATGAACAGGGCCGGCAGCACGCCCAGCCAGAACAGCACGCGCCAGGCGGTCTGCTGCTCCACCAGCGCATAGACGGCCCAGAAGGCGATGGCTGACAGGCCCCAGCCCACGGCCCAGCTGCTCTGCACCAGCCCCACGGCCTTGCCGCGGTGGCGCGCGCGGATCATCTCGGCGATCAGCACCGAGCCCACCGACCATTCGCCGCCGAAGCCCAGGCCCTGCAGCGCGCGCGTCACGAACAGCTGCTCGGGCGAGTGCGTGAAGCCGCTCAGGAAGGTGAAGAAGCTGAACCACAGCACCGTCAGCTGCAGTATGCGCACGCGGCCGTACTTGTCGGCCAGGATGCCGGCCAGCCAGCCGCCGATGGCCGAGCTGATCAGCGCACCGGTGGCGATGTAGCCAGCCTCGGTCTTGGTCATGCCCCACACCAGGATGAAGGTGGGGATCATGAAGGTGTAGATCATGTAGTCGAACGCATCCACGCCATAGCCGACGAATGCGGCAAACAGCGTCTTGCGCTCTTCCTGACTGGTTTCCTTGAGCCACATGGTGTCTGGCCTTTCTCGATGCGTTGAAGGACTTGGCGTTCCTGATTGAGCCGGATGAATCAGCGGGCAATACATACGCATGTGTTGATCACAATAAACATATTGATCAACTCACATGAATTTATTGTTCAACAATTCAGGATGCAGCGAATCAGGGAATACCCGCCCCCGGATGGCCCGGCGGACACACCCGGGCCGCGCGCGCGGGCTCGCTACACTCGGGCCTCCAGCGCCCGCGCGGCCATCCCGCTTCCTCGCATGCCATGACCTCCCCTGCCGATGCACCGCAAAACCTGACCGACCGCGTGAGCGAGCAGATCCGGCGCAAGCTCGTCGATGGCGAACTCACGCCCGGCCAGCGCCTGTCGGAGGCCGCCCTGAGTGAAAGCCTGGAGATCTCGCGCAACACGCTGCGCGAGGCGTTCCGCCTGCTGACCAAGGAGGGGCTGCTCAAGCACGAGCCCAACCGCGGCGTGTCGGTGGCTATTCCCAGCATCGCGGCCATCATCGACATCTACCGCGTGCGCCGGCTCATCGAATGCCAGGCGCTGGCCCAGGCCTACCCGCGCCACCCGGCCAGGAAGCGCCTGCGCGAGGCCGTGGACAAGGCGCTGCGCTGCCGCGGCGAGGGCGACTGGCGCGGCGTGGGCACAGCCAACATGGAGTTCCACCAGGCCATCGTGGAGCTGGCCGACAGCGAGCGCCTGAACGAAATGTTCTCGCACCTGCTGGCCGAGCTGCGCCTTGCCTTCGGCTTGCTCAACGACCCCGAGTTCCTGCACGCCCCCTACGTGGACAGCAACGTGAAGATCGTGGAGCTGTTTGAGGCCGGCAAGCCGCAGGAGGCCGCCGCCGTGCTCAACGACTACCTGGTGCACTCCGAGCGCATCGTGCTGGCGGCCTACGCGCGGCGCATCTCCGACGCCGGCGCGGGCAAGTGACCCTCACCGGCCGGCGTCTGCGGCCGGCTTTTCGGCAGAGTCGCCTGCGGTGATTTGCTGCAGCGTGCGGGTCAGCGAGGACGTGCTGGGGTTCTCCACGAAGACGCATTGCTTTCCGGTGCGCTTGCAGAAGTCCTTCACCCGCCAATACGCGTTGTGGCTGATGCAGCCGGTCTGGCAGATGACAAGGTCCGCCGCGGCGAGCACCGAGTCGAGCGCCCCCTGCTTGTCTTCCAGCCCGCCATCGTGGTGCGCGAAATGCCCGCCCGCCTTCTCGACGACATCCCGGTAGCTGGACACGTTCCCGTTGCGGCCGCCGACGCACAGGACCGTCTTTTCCTTGAAATGGAACGCGACGGGGCTTTCCCTGGGCGCATCGCCCCGATGCTCCGCCGCGGGCGCGGCCTCGGCTTCGCGCAGCCCTAGCAGGCATTGCGCCTCGCCGAGCTGCTGGCGCAGCCGCGCGTTCTGCGCCTCCAGGCCGGCCAGCCGGGCGCCGAGCTGTTCGAGCTTCCTGCGCAGCCTCGCGGTGTCCTCGTAGCCCGGCAGCGACGCCTGGAGCCGCTCCAGGTCCTGCGTGAGGAACGCAATCCGTGAATCCTTGCCGATCGCAATCGCGCGCTGCTGCACCAGCTGGGCGTTGAGCCGCTCGATTTCGACCGACTTCTCGCTGATCACGCGGGTGCAGCGCTCCTGTACCCTGCCCAGCTCCCGGCCCAGGACGCCGTTTTCCTTGACCAGCTCGCCGAAACGGGCGGCGTCCACCCACGCCGCCGCCCCGGCCTGATGCTGCAGCATGTGCATGTCCCGCAGCACGGCCTCCTGCAGCAGCTCGTCGCAGCGCGGATGGGTCAGCACGGCCCAGAACGCGCCCGGGACGTCCCCTCCCCGGACCGCCGCCGCCCACATGTCCGCGACCGCCTGGGTGTCCTTGGCGGCGCGGAACGCCTGCACCGCGCCGGCGTAGCGGGACTCCAGCTCCTTCTGCAGCACTTCGGACAGCCGGTTGCGCTTCATGCACTCGGCCACCGCGCCGAGGTGGATCTCATAGTCGTCCGCGACGGCCTTGCCGACCAGCGCCTTGCCGACCAGCTGGCGCAGCACCGGCAGCGGGAAGCAGACCCCCACCACGGGGCAGTGGCATGGGTGCGGCAGATCCCAGAGCCGCTTGCGGCGCGACCCGTTGATGGCCGCCAGGGGGCGGAAGCACTCATCGCACATGCGACCTCCTTGCTCTGCGCGCCTGGGGGCTTCAATGGACGGCGCGCGCCCGGCCTTCGTGGCCGCGGCTCTCGTGCGGCGGCATGCCGTGCAGGCGCTTCTGCGCCTGGGACAGCATCTCGGCCAACGCCAGGAAGGCGCCCACCTCCAGCCGCACGGAGACACAGTCGAGGGACAGATGCACGACGCCGCAATCGGGGCAGACGGACACATGTCCGACCGGGCTATGGACCAGCAAGGCGTGCTGGCAGCTGGACGAAGTAGGCGAGCGCTCCATGCGGTCCTCCTGTGAGTGGCTGGAAGTTAATTTTAAATGCGACTTGTTCGCATTTAAAAGAGTCGAAGCGTAACGAACTCCAGCGGTATCCACAAGGGCGAATCGCGCCCGGTGCCATCGGGCGGCGGCAGTGCCCGCGGCGAAGAACCTCGAAAACCCGCTTCAGCCCCCGCGCGGCGGCTGCCGGCCAGGCGTCACCACCGCCCCCGGTTGGGCTGGCGCCGGCGCACGGCCTGGGCCACCAGGTCCACCATGTCGGCGCGGTCGGCCTGGCGCGCAAAGTCGATGGCCGTCAGGCCCAGGTCGTTCTTCAACGTGGGATCGGCGCCCTCCTCGATCAGCAGGAGCGCCACGTCGCCCGTGCCGTAGCGCACGGCCATCATCAAGGGCGTGGTGCCGTTGGGCGAGGCGGCGTCGATGTAGGCGCTCTCCTCCAGCAGCAGCGCCACCATGGCGGCGGCGTCCTGCGTGGTGCCCGACGCGGCGTAGTGCAGCGGCGTCCAGCCGGTCTTGTTGACGTCGGCATCCAGTCTGATCAGGGCGCGCGCCGCGCTCAGGTTGCCGCGCAGGGCGGCCAGCATCAGCGCGCTCTCGTCCTTGGCGTTGCGCTCTTCCACCTTCAGGCCCTTGGCCGCAATCAGTGCGGCCGCGGCCTTGCGCGAGTCCCCGCGCAGCGCCACGATGAGCGCGGGCTGGCCCTTGGGGTCGCGCGCGTTGGGGTCGAAGCCGCGGCGCAGCAGGTCGGCCACGGCGGCGCCGTTGTCGAGTTCTATGGCCTTGAAGAAGTCCTCATAGGCGCCGGCATGCGCCAGTCCGGCCACGGGTGCGGCGGCGGCCAGCGCCAGCCATGCCAGGGTGCGGCGGCGGCTCGTCATGCGGCGCCCCCCTGCAGGAACAACCGCTCGAAGTTGCGGCTCGTGGCCCGGGCCACCTCCTGCACCGGCAGGCCCCTGATGGCCGCGATCTGCTGCGCCACGAAGGGCACGTAGGACGGGTTGTTGGTCTTGCCGCGGTAGGGCACGGGAGCCAGGTAGGGGCTGTCGGTCTCGATGAGCAGGCGGTCCATGGGCACGAAGGCGGCCACGTCGCGCAGGTCCTGCGCGTTCTTGAAGGTGATGATGCCGGAAAACGAGATGTAGTAGCCCAAGTCCAGCGCCGCGCGCGCCACCTCGGCCGTCTCGGTGAAGCAGTGGAACACGCCGCCGGCGCGGTTGCCAGCGCCGTCCTCGCCCTCCTCGCGCAGGATGGCCAGGGTGTCGCCCGAGGCGCTGCGCGTGTGGATCACCAGCGGTTTGCCGCAGGCGCGCGCGGCGCGGATGTGGGTGCGGAAGCGCTCGCGCTGCCACTCCAGGTCGGCGATGCTGCGCCCGCCCTTGCGATCTTCCATGCCGTAGTAGTCGAGCCCCGTCTCGCCGATGGCCACCACGCGCGGCAGCACGGCGCGCTCCAGCAGGTCCTGCACCGAAGGCTCGGCCATGTCTTCGGTATCGGGGTGCACGCCCACGGTGGCCCAGAAGTTGTCATAGGCCGTGGCCAGGCCGTGCACGGCGGGGAACTCCTCCATGGTGGTGCAGATGCACAGCGCGCGGTCCACCTGCGCCGCCGCCATGGCCTGGCGGATCTGGGGCAGCTGGCTGGCGAGCTCGGGAAAGTTCAGATGGCAGTGGGAATCGACGAACATGGCGCAATGGAAAACGAAAAGCCTGCCGGAGAGGCCGGCGGCAAGAGCGGGACCGCGCCCCTCAAATGGTCTGCGTGGGCCGGTCGGCGGCCAGGGCCGTGCCCAGGATTTCCTCGATTTTGAGCTTGAGCTGGCGCGACTTCTCGTCCTTGGGGAACTGTATGCCCACGCCCTGCGTGCGGTTGCCGACGGCGCGCGCCGGCGTCACCCAGGCCACGCGGCCGGCCACGGGGTAGCGCTGCGGGTCATCGGGCAGCGTGAGCAGCACGTAGACGTCGTCGCCCAGCCTGTACTCGCGCGTCGTGGGCACGAAGATGCCGCCCTCCTCGAAGAACGGGATGTAGGCTGCGTACAGAGCAGCCTTTTCCTTGATGTTCAGCTGCATGACGCTGGGGCGCGGCGCTGTGGACGGACTGCTCATAGGTGGCCTGGGGAAATCAATGGCGCGAGTTTAGTGTCTGGCGCGCCTGGGCTACAAGCGACTCCAGCATCAAGCCCGCGTTGAAAGGGTGGTCGGCCGTGCGAGCCTCCTGGATGAGCGCGCGCGACCAGCGCGTGAGCGGCCCCAGGCCGGGCGGCCGGGGCAGGTCTGCCGCGTCGAAGTAGCGCGGCTGCGCGCCCACGCGCTGCGCCAGCAGGTCGTGGCAGAGCTTCTGCAGCGCATCCACGGCCTGGGCGGGTTCGAGCTCGGACAGCGCCGAGACGTCTCCGCGCGCCATGGCCTTGGGGATCAGGGCCCAGGCCTGGGGGCTGCGGCCCGCGCGGGCCAGGGCCAGCGCATCGTC
Organism: Alicycliphilus denitrificans K601; assembly: GCF_000204645.1. Taxonomy (NCBI): domain Bacteria; kingdom Pseudomonadati; phylum Pseudomonadota; class Betaproteobacteria; order Burkholderiales; family Comamonadaceae; genus Alicycliphilus; species Alicycliphilus denitrificans. The sequence goes on from NC_015422.1 coordinate 3,331,437, forward strand.
GGGCCGCCCGCCCGCGGCGCGCAGCAGGGCCTGGGCCGCATCGGGCGCCACGCCCTGCCCCGCGAGCCAGCCGCGCGCCTCGTCGGGCCGGGGCCACAACATGGCATGGCCCAGGCAGCGGCTGCGGATGGTGGGCAGCAGCTCGTGCGCGGCCTCGGTGGCGAGCACGAAGCGCACGTCGCCCGGCGGCTCCTCCAGCGTCTTGAGCAGGGCGTTGGCCGTCACGTGGTTCATCTGCTCGGCCGGGAACACCAGCACCGCCTTGCCGCGCCCGCGCGCGCTGGTGCGCTGTGCGAACTCCACGGCGTCGCGCATGGCCTCCACGCGGATCTCGCGGCTCGCCTTGCGCTTCTTGTCCTCGATCTCGGCCTGGGCCTTCTCGGGCAGGGGCCAGCCCAGAGCCAGCATCTGGGTTTCGGGCATGAGCACGCACAGGTCGGCATGGGTGCGCACGTCGATGCCGTGGCAGCTCGCGCACCGGCCGCAGGCGCCGTGCTCGCCGGGCGCGTCGCACAGCCAGGCGCGCACCAGCTCCAGGGCCAGCGCGTACTGGCCCAGGCCCGACGGGCCGTGCAGCAGCCAGGCGTGGCCGCGCTGCGCCAGCAGCTGCGCGCGCTGGGCCGCGATCCAGGGCGCCACGGCGTTCATGGCGCGGCCCCCGGCAGCCAGCCGCGCGCGGCCACCGCGGCCAGCATCTGCGCGGCCACCTGCTCGCGCGGCTGCGCCCCGTCGATGCGCGCGAAGCGCCGGGGCGCGCCGGCGGCGCGGTCGGCATAGCCCCGCGCCACGCGGGCGAAGAACTCCACGGGCTGGGCCTCGAACCTGTCCGGCGCGCGTGCCGCGGCCAGGCGCTCGGCGGCCACCTCGGGCGGCACGTCGAACCACAGCGTGAGATCGGGCTCAAGCATCGAATCAGGCCCCAGGCCAATCCCTGTCTGCGCCAGCCGCTCCATATATGAGAGCACCCGCAGATCGAAGCCGCGCCCCGCGCCCTGGTAGGCGAAGGTGGCGTCGGTGAAGCGGTCGCACAGCACGGCCTCGCCGCGCGCGAGCGCCGGCCCGATCACGCGGCACAGGTGGTCGCGCCGCGCGGCGAACGCCAGCAGCGTCTCGGTCAGCGCATCCATGGCGTCATTGAGCAGCAGCGCGCGCAGCTTCTCGGCCAGCGGCGTGCCGCCGGGCTCGCGCGTCAGCGTCACGCTGCGCCCGGCCGCGCGCAGGGCGCGCGCCAGCGTCTCGATGTGCGAGGACTTGCCCGCGCCGTCTATGCCCTCGAAGGTGATGAACAGGCCTGTCGTCATTTGCGTTGATACCGGTTGACGGCGCGGTTGTGCTCGTCGAGCGTAACGCTGAAGTGGCTCGTGCCGTCGCCGCGCGCCACGAAGTACAGCGCGCGCGTATCGGCGGGCTGCACGGCGGCCAGCAACGCGGCGCGGCCCGGCATGGCGATGGGCGTGGGCGGCAGGCCCGCGCGCGTGTAGGTGTTGTAGGGCGTGTCGGCCTGCAGGTCGCGCTTGCGCAGGTTGCCGTCGAACCTCTCGCCCAAGCCGTAGATCACCGTGGGATCGGTCTGCAGCAGCATGCCCGCGCGCAGGCGGTTGCTGAACACGCCGGCGATCTGGGCGCGGTCCTCGGGGCGGCCGGTCTCCTTCTCGACGATGCTGGCCAGGATCAGCGCCTGCTCGGGCGACTTCAGCGGGGTGTCGGGTGCGCGCTGGGCCCAGGCGGCCTCCAGGCGCCGGTCCATGGCGTGCAGCGCGCGGCGCAGCACGGCCAGGTCGCTGCTGCCCTTGGCGTAGGTGTAAGTGTCGGGAAAGAAGCGCCCCTCGGCGGGTACGCCCGGGCGGTCCAGGCGGGCCATGATGTCCGCGTCGCTCAAGCCCTCGGTATCGGGCCTGAGCTGCTCGGCGCGCGCCAGCGCCTGGCGCAGCTGGCGGAAGTTCCAGCCCTCCACCAGCGTGACGGCGCGCAGCGCCTCCTCGCCGCGCACGAGCTTCTGCAACAGCGCATGGGGGCTGGTGCCCTGCGCGACCTCATAGTTGCCGGCCTTGATGCCGCGGTCCTTGCCCGACAGGCGGAACCACAGGAACAGCAGGCGCGCATCGGTGTCGAAGCCGGCCTGCACCACGGCGCGCGCCACGCCGCGCGGCGTGGTGCCGGGCTCTATCTCCAGCTCCAGCGGCTGCCCCGCGCCCACGCCCGCGCGCACGGGCATGGGGGCCTGCAGCCACCAGGCCGCGCCGGCGGCCAGGGCCAGCACGACGAGCAACACCAGAACGAGGAACCTGCGCACAACCCTGCAGCCTGTATGAAGGAAAGCCGGGCATCATAATTCAGCCATGACCGACCCCAAGCCAGTACCGCCGCCCCTGCCCGCGGGCGGCGTGACACGTTTATCCCACCTCGGCGTGATCCGCGTCGCCGGTGAAGACGCCGCCAAGTTCCTGCACGGCCAACTCACCCATGACTTCGCGCTGCTGGACCTGCAGCATGCGCGCCTGGCGGCCTTCCTCACCGTCAAGGGCCGCATGCTGGCCAGCTTCATCGCCTTCAAGCGCAACGATGCCGAGGTGCTGCTGGTGTGCGCGCGCGAGCTGCTCGCGCCCACACTCAAGCGCCTGTCCATGTTCGTGCTGCGCGCCAAGGCCAGGCTGAGCGACGCGACGGATGACTTCGCCCTGTACGGCCTGCTGGGCGACGCGGCCCGCGCCGTGCTGCCCGAAGGCGGCGAGCCCTGGGCCAAGATCGACCTGGGCGAAGCCAGCGTGGTGCAGCTGTATCCGGCCGACGGCCAGCCGCGCGCCCTGTGGCTGGCGCCCGCCACGGCGGGCAGCGCGCCCGCCGGTGCGCCGCTGGACGAGTCGCTGTGGCTGTGGAGCGAGGTGCGCAGCGGCATCGCCACGCTCACCGCGCCCGTGGCCGAGGCCTTCGTGCCGCAGATGCTGAACTACGAATCCGTGGGCGGCGTGAATTTCAAGAAGGGCTGCTACCCTGGCCAGGAGGTGGTGGCGCGCAGCCAGTTCCGCGGCACGCTCAAGCGCCGCACCTACCTGGCGCATGCGCCCTCGGCCATCGCCGCGGGCGCCGAGGTGTTCGCCGAGGGCGACGCCGAGCAGCCCGTGGGCACCGTGGTGCAGGCCGCCGCCGCGCCCGGCGGCGGCGTGGACGCGCTCGTGTCGCTGCAGATCGCGGCCGCCGGCGGCGCGCTGCGGGCGGGCGCGGCGGACGGCGTGCCGCTCGCGCTGCTGCCGCTGCCCTATGCGCTGCTTGAGGACATCTGAGGCTATCCACGCACCGGCACGAGGCCCCTGGGCATGACACTGACACCTGCCACCTCGACCAGCGACATTGCGCTGCTGCGCCGCGCCGTCGACCTGGCGCACGCCAACCGCATGCAGGGCGGGCGGCCCTTTGGCGCCGTGATCGCGCGCGACGGCCGGCAACTGGCCACCGGCGTGAACGAGACCCACCAGACCTGCGACCCCAGCGCGCACGCCGAGATGCAGGCGCTGCGCGAGGCCACGCGCGCAAGGCGCGACGCGAGCCTTGCCGGCTGCAGCGTCTACGCCAGCGGCCACCCCTGCCCGATGTGCCTGGCGGCGCTGGTCATGGCCGGGGCCGAGCGCGTGTTCTTCGCCTTCGACAACCGGGATGCTGCGCCCTATGGCCTGTCCAGCGAAGGCACCTACCAGCGCCTGCGCCTGCCGCTCGACCCGCCTCCCCTGCCCATGGAGCGGCTCGACACCGGCATCAGCGCGGCGCAGCTGTACGGCGACGCCCCCTGGCCAGAAACGCCCCGTGGCTGAGCGCGCCGCGCGCATCGCGCCGGCATGGCTGGCCACGGTGGTGCTGGTCACGCTCAACCTGCGCCCGTTCCTCACCGCCGTGGGGCCGCTCACGCCGGCCATCCAGGCGCACACGGGCCTGAGCCTGCAGGCGCTGGCCTGGCTCACGCTGCTGCCCATGGCGCTGATGGGCGCGGGCACCTGGCTTGCGCCCGCCGTGCTGCACCGCGTGGGCGCGCGGTCCACGCTGGCACTGGCGCTCGCGCTGCTGGCGCTGGGCTGCGCGCTGCGCCTGGTTCCCGCCTGGCTGATCGCCACCGCCGCGCTGTGCGGCGTGGGCGTGGCGCTGGTACAGGGCGTGCTGCCGGGCCTGATCAAGCTGCACACGCCGCGCCATGTCGCGCCGATGATGGGCGTGTACTCGGCCGCCCTCATGAGCGGCGGCGCGCTGGGCGCGCAGCTTTCCCCGCTGGCGCTGCAATGGGGCGTGGACTGGAGAGGCGCCCTGGCGCTGTGGTCGCTGCCCGTGCTGGCGGCGCTGGCGCTTGCCTGGCGGCAGCTGGACCGCATGGCGGCGCCCGCGGCCACAGGGACACGCGGCGGCGCCACCGCCTGGCTGCTGCGCCGCCCGCGCACCTGGTACCTGATGCTGGCCTTTGGCCTGATGAACGGCGGCTACGCCAGCATGGTCGCGTGGCTGGCGCCGCACTACCAAGAGCTGGGCTTGAGCGCCGCGCGCAGCGGCACGCTGGTCGCCGTCCTGTCAATCGCGCAAGCGGTGGCCGCCCTGCTGCTGCCGGTGCTGGCCACGCGCGGCGGGCCCGATCGCCGGCCCTGGCTCTGGCTCACGCTCGGCTGCCAGGCGCTGGGTTTCGCGCTGCTGGCCAGGGCTCCCCTGGCTGCGCCGCTGGCCACTGCCATCGTGCTGGGCGTGGGCCTGGGCGGCTGCTTCACCTTCTTCATGCTGGTGGCGCTGGACCATCTGCACGCACCGCTGCAGGCCGGTGCGCTGAACGCGCTGATGCAGGGCGGCGGCTTTCTGCTCTCGGCCCTGCCGACCTGGCTGATGGCACGGCTGCACCAGGGCAGCGGCGGCTTTTCCAGCGGCTGGTGGATGCAGTGCGCCATTGCGCTGCTCGTTGCGGTGCTGGTGGCACGCTTTGCGCCCGCGCGGTTCGAGCGCGCGATGCACCCGCCGGCGCCGTGAAGCCGCGTGCCAGAATTTGCCCATGAACGGATTGCGCCGCACCGCCCCGTGGCTGCTGGCCTGGCTGGTGCTGGCCGCAGCCGGCTGCGCATGGCTGGCGCGGCAGCGCCTGCAGCAGCTGCACGACGCCTTCGACACCGACGCGCGCATTGCCCACCGCGTGCTCAGCCAGCGCATGGTGCAGCACGAGGCCATCCTGGCCACGCTGGTACTGTTGCAGCCCGAAGGCCCAGCGGCCGGGCCCGTGCCCTGGAGCGCGCTCGCCCGCCCCTACCCGCAGGTGCGCGAAGTGCTGCGCCACGACGATGCCGCGCAGGCCTGGCCCGCCGGCTGGCCGCAGGGCATGGATGCGGCGCTCGCACAGTCGCGCGCCAGCGGCCACGCCATGCTGGCCCGCAGCGACCTGGCCAGCGGCCAGCTCTACTTGGTGCAAGCCGGCTCGCCCGCCAGCTTTGCGCTGCACCTGGACCTGCACGCCACTGCATCGGCCGACGACTGGCCGCTGCCCTCCGGCAGCCCGGTGCGCGCTTGGTTCACGCTCGGCAGCCAGCACTACGAGATCCAGGGCGGCGCTGAGACCGCGGGACGCTGGCACTGGCACTGGCGGGCCGAGAAGACGCTGGCGGCCGCTAGCCAGCCCCTTGCGCTGCACATGCAGCAGACGGTGCGCGCCGACATGCTGCCCTGGGCCGCGATGCTCGGCTGGGTGGCAGGCAGTGCGGCCCTTCTCGCTGCCCTGCGCCAGCTGATGCGCCAGCGCGTGGCCCGCCGGCGCGCCGAGCAGCTGCTGCAGCTGGGCCAGGTGGCGCGGTTGAACACCCTGGGGGAACTCGCCGCCGGCATGGCGCACGAGCTCAACCAGCCGCTCACGGCGGTGCTTGCCAGCAGCCAGGCCGCGCAGCGCCTGCTGGCCGACGATGAACCCAACATGCCGCTGCTGCGCCAGGCCCTGGCGCAGGCGGTGGCGCAGGCGCGGCGCGCATCGGACGTGGTGACGCGGCTACGCCGCCTGGTCGAACGCCCGGACGCGGCGGCGCGCACCAGTGCCATCGACCTGCCCCAGGCCGCCGCCGACGCGCTGCACCTGCTCGAACCACAGCTTGCCGCCCACAAGGTGCAGGTGCACACGCAGTTCGCGCCCGGCCTTCCCGCCGCCAGCGCCGATGCGGTGGCGTTGCAGCAAATCCTGCACAACCTTCTGGCCAACGCGCTGCAGGCGATCGAGGCGATGCCCCTGGGCGAACACCAGATCTGGATCACGATCGCGCACCAGGGCGCGCAGCTGCTGCTCACGGTGCGCGACAGCGGCCCCGGCATCGCCCCCGACATGCTGCCCCGCCTGTTCATCCCTTTCGCCACCAACCGCGACCACGGCCTGGGCCTGGGGTTGACGTTGAGCCAAAGCCTGGCCGAGACCATGGGCGGCAGCCTGCAGCTGCACGAGCCCGCCCCCGGCCCCGGTGCCTGTTTCGCCCTGCGCCTGCCGGTGCACGCCACGAGATGACAGCCTCCAACGCAGACCTATCCCCGCTGATCCACCTAGTGGACGATGACGACGCAGTGCGCGGCAGCCTGGCGCTGCTCATCTCCACCATTGGCCTGCGCGTGCAGACCTGGGCCGATCCCCTGGCGTTTGCCGCGCGGTTCGACCGAGAAGGCATAGGCGCCATCGTGCTCGACGTGCGCATGCCCGGCATCGGCGGCCTGGCGCTGCTGGCGCAGCTCGTGGATCAGGGGGTGGACCACCCCATCGTCCTGCTGACCGGCCACGGCACGGTGGACATGTGCCGGCGCGCGTTCAAGGCCGGCGCGGCGGAGTTCCTGGAGAAGCCGGTGGACGACGAGCTGCTGCTGGAGACGCTGCAGGCGGCCGTGCGCCAGCATGTGCGCGCGCGCCTGCAGCGCCAGGCGGATCGCGACGCCGAGCAGCGTTTTGCCGAACTCTCCACGCGCGAGCGCCAGGTACTGGCGCTGATCGTGCAGGGCCTGTCGAACAAGGAAATGGCACGCGCACTGGAGCTTTCGCCACGCACCGTGGAGGTGCACCGCGCCAACCTGTTCGCCAAGCTGCAAGTACCAAGCCTGGCGCACCTCGTGCGCCGCTACGCCAGCCTGGCGGAAGTGGATGCACCGCCCACCGCGTAAAACTACGTAACGCCCAGCGTAGCCATGCGAATGGTGCGCACGGGAGGCTTTTCCTACAGTGGCACCCATGTCCGCAGCGCCGCTGCGGCATCTGTCAACCTGCCGAAGAAAGCACCCATGCAAGCCAAGACCATCGCCCTGCTCGCCACCGCCGCCATCGCCGGTGCCGCCAACGCCCAGGCCGTGCGCACCGAGAAAAACATGTCGCTGGAACTCGCCAGCCAGATCGCCACGCACAGCATCGCCGCCTGCGCCGCCAACGGCTACGCGGTGGCGGCCACCGTGGTGGACCGCGCCGGCCAGGTGCGCGCGCAGCTGCGCGCCGACAACGCCGGCCCCCACACCCTGGAGGCCAGCCGCCTGAAAGCCTACACGTCGGCATCGGCCAAGAACAGCACCAGCGCCATCATGGAAGGCTCGCAGAAGAACCCCGGCGCGGCCAACCTGGGCCAGATCCCGGGCTACCTGCTGCTGGGCGGCGGCCTGCCGGTCAAGGCGGGCAACGAAGTGATCGGCGCCGTGGGCATTGGCGGCGCCCCCGGCGGCCATCTGGATGAGCAGTGCGCCAAGGCGGCGATCGACCAGGTGCAGGAATTGCTCAGGTAACGGCTACGGCAACGCCCGTCGCATGGTGATGTGCGGTATGCCCGCTTCCTCGAACGGCTCGCCCTGCACCTCGAAGCCCGCGCGGCGGTAGAAGCCCTCGGCGCTGCGCTGGGCGTGAAGCGTCACTAGCGCGTCGCCGCGCGATCGCGCGGCATCCACCAGGGCATCGAGCACCATGCGGCCCCAGCGCTGGCCGCGCACCACGCGGTCCACGGCCATGCGGCCTATGCGCGCGTCGCCCGGGGCCTCGTACAGCAGGCGGCCCGTGGACACGGCCTGGCCCAGGCGGTTGTAGGCCACGGCGTGCACGGCCGTGGCGTCGTGCTCGTCGAGCTCGATCGTGGGGTCTATGCCCTGCTCCTGTACGAACACCGCCATGCGCAGCCGGGTGGCGTCGCGGCCCAGGGTGGCCCAGTCGCCCACGCGCAGCTCGACCATCTCGCCGCCGGCCTCGAAGTGCTCGATCATGGCGCGCAGCTGGGGCGGCACGGCGCGCTTGGTCTGCGTGGCCGGATCAGCGAAGACGTAGACCAGCTCGATGGCGGCCAGCAGCCGCTCGCCCGCGAACACGCCGCACTCGAACACCAGGGAGGTGTTGCCCACGCGCGCGCAGCGCAGCCCCAAGTCCAGCAGGTCGTCCAGGCGCGCCGAGGCGTGGTACTCCACGCTGGCCTTCTTGAGGTACACCTCGCCGTCCAGGGCCTGCATGCCGGCCTCGTAGGGCAGCGCCAGCGCGCGCCAGTATTCGGTCATGGCACAGTCGGCATAGGTGAGGTAGTGGGCGTTGAAGACGATTTTCTGGATGTCCACCTCGGACCAGCGCACACGCAGGCGGTGGCAGCAGCGGAAGTCTTTTCGTTGCATGGCTTGTTTTCAGTCGATGAGAAAGGCGGCACGCAGGGCGTGCGCCGCGTCCTGGTGGGCCTGGCGCGCCTCGGGAATGGCGCGGCCCATCTTGATGAATTCGTGCGTGACGCCGCGGTAGATCTCCAGATCGACGGCCACGCCGGCGGCGCGCAACTTGTCGCCGTACGCTACGCCCTCGTCCACCAGCGGGTCGCATTCGGCCAGGCCGATCCAGGCGGGGGCCACGCCGTCCACGTCGGGGGCGAGCAACGGGGCGAAGCGCCAGTCCTCGCGCTCGGCGCGGCTGGGGATGTACTGGTCGAAGAACCAGCCTATGGCCGCGCGGTCGAGCACCGGGCCGTAGGCGAACTCGGTGTGCGAGGGCGTGTCCTGGTGCGCCGTGGTTCCGGGATAGATCAGGAGCTGCAGCGCCAGCGGCAGGCCGACGTCGCGCGCCAGTATGGCGCTGACGGCCGCCAGCGTGCCGCCCGCGCTGTCGCCGCCCACGGCCAGCCGCGCCGGGTCTGCGCCCAGCCGGGCGGCGTTGGCGGCCACCCAGGCCAGCGCGTCCCAGGCGTCGTCGCTGGCGCGGGGGAACGGGTGCTCGGGCGCAAGCCGGTAGCCGAGCGACACCACCATGCAGCCGGCCAGGCGCGCAAGCTCGCGGCACAGCACGTCGTGCGTGTCCACGCTGCCGACGGTGAAGCCCCCGCCGTGCAGGTACAGCAGCAGCGGCAGCGCGCGCCCGGCCCCGGGCGCGTACAGGCGCGCTGGCAGCGGCAGGCCATCTCGCGCAGGGATACGCAGGTCCTCCACGCGGGGCAGCGCGGCCTTCGGCACCTCCAGCACGCCGGCGCCCAGCTCATAGGCGGCGCGGGCCTCGGCGGGGGTCAGCGTGTGCAGGGGAGGACGGCCGGCGCGCGCCATGCGGTCGACGACGCTGCGCATCTGCGGCGTGAGCCGCGCATGGTGGGGCGAAGGGAGGGCGGAATCGGGGCCGGTCGTCGTCAATGGATGCGTCCTTTACTTGAAATGCACCTGCACCGGCCGCGCGCCGGGCAGGCCCACATAGGTGGCCGTGACGCCGAGCCCGGCGCGCGGCGGCAGCAGCGGCGAGAACGAACCCAGGCTGACCAGGTCGCCCGGCTGCAGGGTGATGTCCTCCTGCTGCAGCGCCTGCGCCAGCCAGACCACCGCATTGAGCGGCTGGCCCAGGATGTCGCTGCCCTTGCCGCTGGCCAGCAATTCGCCCTTGTCGTTGGTGAGCTGCACCTCCATGCGTTCGAGCGCGTCGAGCAGCGCGTAGCGCTCGCCGCGCGTGGCCGGCACGGCGATGGGCTGGCCCGCCACGCCCAGGCGCGCACCCACGTTGATCGCGGCCACGCCGGGGCCGTTGAGCTGCGGCGGCGCCTGCACGATCAGGTCGGGGAGCTCAATGAAGGGAATCACTTGGTCGATGTGCTGCAGCACCTCGTAGGGCGTGCGCGCGTGGTTGATGGCCGCGTCCTTCACGCGCACCAGCATGTCGGCCTCGTACAGCGGGCGGGCGCCGAAGGCGGCGGGCACGGCGGTGCCGCTTGGCTGGACCATGCCCTCGTAGAGCTTGCCCCAGACGGGCTTGTCGGTACGGAAGCGCTTTTGCACCGCTGGGTTGGTCAAGCCCGCCTTGTAGCCCACCACCTTGCCCAGGCTGGAGGCCAGCAGCACGTTGAACTTGGCGCGCGTGCAGGCGCCGTCCGCGTCCGAAAGCGCTGGGAAATTGGGCGCGGGCGTCTTGGCCGAATAGTGCGAGGCAAGGACGCCCACCTCGCCGTCGCTCAGGCACTGGGCCTGTGCGCCCATGGCCAGCGCCAGTGCGAGGCCCGCACCCAGCGCGGTGAAAGATTGCTTCATGGTCATGCCGGTCTCCTTGTTGTGTCGTGGCGGCTGATCGTAATGGCGTCCGGCCGGCGCTGCACACAAGGCTCTCACCCACCGGCCGGGCCGGCCCCGGCTCATACGTAGTCGCCCGCGTCGGAGCGCGCCTTCCAGTCGATGGGGTCCTGCTGCAGCACCATATCGATGTCCAGGCCCAGGGCCACGCCCACCTCGCCGGGGAAGGTCACGGCCAGCTCGCGCGCGCCCAGCCCCGCCTCGCGCGCGCGGGCGCGCCAGGCGGCCAGGTGCAGCACGCCGGCCAGGGGTTCGCAAACGTCGTTGTCGAACGGTGCTGGATGGTGGCGCAGCGCATCGACCACCACGTCTGGCAGCTGCCAGCGCCAGGCCAGGCCCGCGCTGACCTGCGCATAGCAGTAGCCCAGCAGGTGCTGCTCCAGCTTGGCGCGGCGCAGATCCAGCGGCCCCACCAGCGCGTTGACGGACTGCATGCGCGCTGCGTCGGCCATGTGCAGCGCAAGCTCGCCCACGCCATGCAGCAGCCCCGCCGTGTAGGCCGCGATCTGGTTGTGGTGCACCAGGCCCGCCAGCGCGCGCGCGAGCTTGGCCGTGTAGAGGCTGTAGCGCCAGAAATGCTGCAGGTTCACGCCCGGCACCGAGCGCGACGTGGTGCCCGGCGGGGCCGCGGCCACCAGCGTGCGCAGCCGGTCCACGCCCAGCAGGGCCAGCGCCTCGGGAATGCCGCTGACCTGGCGCTGCGCGGCAAAGGGGGCGGAGTTGGCTTCCTGCAGCAGCCGCGCGGCCAGCGCCGGGTCGGTGCCGAAGAGCTGGTTCAGCCGCCGCAGGCTCGGCTCGGCGCTGCCCAGCTCGTTCATCAGTAGTGCCACGGCGCGTGGCAGGCTGGGCAGCACGAAGGGCTGTTCCAGCAGTGCATTCAACTCCATCGATTGCATTGCCCGGACAGGAAGGTGCGGGGATTATGTAACGATTGTTGCCGCCTGCAGCATCTCATCCGCCGAGCAGCCCGGTCAATGCCTGCGCCGAGCGCCGCAGCTCGTCGGCGAACGATGGCCGCACCCGCTGCTCCGGCGCGGTGAGCGTGAGCGCGCCCACCAGTTCCCGGGCTGCGTTCCATACCGGCGCGGATATGCCGACCAGCCCCGGGACGCGGTCTCCCGAGACCATGACGAATCCATCGCGCCGCACCTTGTCGTACATGCGGCCCTTGGCCCCCGCGAACGCCATGAGGACGCGCCCCCCCGCCCCCCGGTCCAGCGGTAGCAGATCCCCGGCGCGCACGTGGTCGCGCAGCAACTGGGGCGAATCGACGCGGTAGAGCACCAGGCGCTGATCACCCTGGCGGACGTGGAACGCCACGCTTTCCTGCGTGCGCTCCATCAGCGCGCGCATCTCGGGCATGACCAGGTCCTCGAGCGAGAACGATGCCGAATAGATCGACGCCAGGCGTGCCACCTCGGGGCCGAGGCTCCACTGGCCGTCCGCCGTCCGCTGCACCAGGCGTCCATGCGCAAGCGACGCCAGCAGGCGCAGCACGGTGCTCTTGTAAAGCCGTGTGCGCTCTGCCAGCTCCGTGACGCTCAGCGCCCTGTCTCCCGCCCGGAAGGCGGCAAGGACGGTGACCGCCTTGTCGACGGCGGCGGCGCCGCCTGGAGCGGCCTGTTCATCGGCGAGAGAGGTGGTTGCGGACTTCTTTGGCATGGCGCCGAGGGTAACGGGAAACCAGGGGCCCGATTGACACGCCGGATCCTCACAACTACTATTGTTCTATCTTTTGAATTTTAGTTCTATAAGACAGAACAAAACATATTCGGCGCCAGGGCGCCGATCCCTCATCCCGGACACCACCATGAGCAGCAATTACCTGGCCGTGCGTCCCGATTGGCTTGCACTCGGGCAGGAAGAAATCCTGGAGCCGGACCTGCCGATCGTGGATGTCCATCACCACTTTTTCGATCGCCCGGGCTGGACCTATCTGGCCAGCGAATACCTGGCGGACGTGCGCTCGGGCCACAAGATCCACTCAACGGTCTATATGCAGGCCCAGACCCGGTACCGCCGGGAAGGGCCCGCCAACCTGCGCGCCGCCGGGGAGACCGAGTACGTCGCCCATGCCGCCGACTCCCTGGCAGCGACCGGCGTGAACGTCGCGGCGGGCATCGTCGGCCACGCCGATCTGCGCGCGGGGGCCCGGGTACGCGAGGTTCTGCAGGCACACATCGAGGCGGGGCGCGGGCGTTTCCGCGGCATCCGGCACCTCACGACCTGGGACGCGGACGCATCGCTGGTCAATCCGCTGTCGGCGGTCCCCGCGCGGCTCATGCTTGACGGCGCCTACAGGGAGGGCGTGGCGCAGCTCGCGCCGCTGGGGCTGTCCTACGACGCCTGGCTGTTCTTCCACCAGCTGCCCGAACTGCAGGACCTTGCCGAGGCCTTTCCCGACACCACGGTCGTCGTGAACCATTGCGGCGGCATCGTGCGCATCGGCCCTTATGCGCAATGCCGGGACGAGGTCTTCAGGCAATGGGCCCGCGCCATGCGGGAACTGGCCCGGCTTCCGAACGTGTACGTCAAGCTGGGCGGGCTGGGCATGCGCATCAACGGCTTCGATTTCGAGAAATCCGAAACACCGCCCTCCTCGCAGCAACTGGCCGCCGCGTGGCGCCCATGGATGGAAACCTGCATCGAGGCTTTCGGCGCCGAGCGCTGCATGTTCGAGAGCAATTTCCCCGTGGACAAGGGCTCGTATTCCTACGCGACGCTCTGGAACGCCTTCAAACGCCTCACATCCGGCGCCAGCGCACAGGAAAGGCGGGCGCTGTTCGAAGGCACCGCGACGCGGGTCTACAGGATCGCCTGAAACGGCCCACCGGCCCACATTCTTTTTCATCTACTCAACGGAGACATTCCATGGTCGATACGCCTCGCCGCTTGCTTCTTGCCGCCATTTGCGCGCTGCCCCTGGCCTCGATGGCGCAGGGCGGCTACCCAAGCCAGCCCATCAAGCTGATCGTGCCGTTCCCCCCCGCCGGCGGCACTGACGTGCTGACGCGCCTGGTTGCCAACGAGGTAGCGCTCAAGGAGAAATGGACCTTCGTGGTCGATAACAAGCCCGGCGCGGGAGGCAACATCGGACTGGACGCTGTCGCCAAAGCCAGGAAAGACGGATACACCCTGGGCACGGGGCAGACGGCCAATCTGGCGATCAACCCGACCCTGTACACGAAGATGCCATTCGATGCGGGCAAGGACTTCGCGCCCGTGGTGCTGCTGGCTTCGCAGCCTGTGGTGCTCGTGGTCAGGCCGGACTCTCCAATCAAAACCTTGGCCGACGTGAAGACGCAGGCCAAGCAGCTCACGATGGCCTCGGCCGGTACCGGTACGGTGGGCCACGTGGGCGGCGAGATGTTTGCCAAGCGTGCCGGGATCAAGGTCATGCACGTGCCCTACAAGGGCGCCGGACCTGCCACCACCGATCTGCTGGGCGGCGTCACGGACATGTACTTCGCCACGCCGCCGAGCGTCATTTCCCTGATCAAGAGCGGCAAGCTGCGCGCGGTGGCCGTCACTTCGCCCAAGCGCCTGTCGGTGCTGCCCGACGTGCCGACGGTGGCCGAATCCGGCTACCCGGGCTTCGAGGCGGAGGACTGGAAGGCCATGGTGGCGCCGGCCGGCACGCCGCCGGAAGCTATCGCCCAGATCAACAAGGCCGTGAATGCGGCGCTCGCCCGCCCGGAGATCGCCGAGCGCCTGCGCGACGAAGGCAGCGTGGCGCGTGGCGGCACCCCCGCCGAACTCGGCGCCTTCCTGAAGAGCGAGCAGGCCCGCTGGGGGACTGCCGTACGCGAGTCGGGCGCCAAGCTCGACTGATACCTTCTTTCCACCATGACTCGGAGACATCCATGCCCATCGACAACATGCGCCGCCACATGCTTCTGGCCGGCGCCGCCAGCATGCTCGGCACACCGGCCTTCGCGCAGGGCAAGCCCATCACCATCATCGTTCCCTATTCGCCTGGCGGTACTGCAGACCTTTCGACACGGGTGATTGCGCAGTTCGCGGCGCCAAGCGTGGGTTCGCCCATGGTGGTCGATAACCGCACCGGAGGCGGCGGGCTCATCGGCTGGGGCCTCGCCTCGCGCGCGGCCCCCGATGGCAACACACTGCTGACGGTCGAACTGGCCTACGCGATTGCCGCAGGCTTGCTGCCGAACATGCCTTTCGATCCGCTCAAGGCGTTCTCCCAGATCACGACGGCCGTCAAGGTGCCGCATGTGCTGGTGGTGAATCCGAACGTGCCCGCCAAGACGGTGCAGGAATTCATCGCGCTGGCAAAGGCGCAGCCCGGCAAGCTCAACTATGGTTCGGGAGGCAACGGCACCAACACCCATCTGGCGGGCGAGCTGTTCAAGAGCGTTACCGGGACGGACATCGTGCACGTGCCCTACAAGGGGGCCGGCGCGGTGCTTGCCGACCTGATGGGCAACCAGGTGCAGGCGCTGATCACCGCGGTGCCCACCGCGCTGTCCCACATCCGCAGCGGCAAGCTCCGGGCGTTGATGGTGACCGGTGCACAGCGCAATGCCCTGCTGCCCGACGTGCCGTCGGCCAAGGAAGCGGGCATCCCGGCGATGGACATCGACTACTGGGTCGGGCTCGGCGCGCCGGCAGGCACGCCCCAGCCCGTCATCGACAAGCTCGGCAAGGCCATCAATGCAGCCTTGGCGCAACCCGAGGCCAGGAAGAAGTTCGCCGAGATGGGGCTTACCGTGGTGGGCAGCACGCCCGAGCAGGCGACGCAGTTCGTGCACAGCGAGATCCAGCGCTGGAGCGCAGTCATCAAACAGGCCGGCATCAAGCCGGAGTGACCATGCCGATCAAACCTCTGCAAGGCGTTCGGGTGCTGGACCTGACCAACGTGCTCGCCGGCCCCTTCTGCTGCCATCAGCTCGCCCACATGGGCGCCGACGTCATCAAGGTCGAGGCGCGGCTGGGCGGCGACCTGGCGCGCCAGCTGGGCGCCGACGTGGAGCTCAACCGCCGCAACATGGGCGTGTCCTTCCTCGCGCAGAACCCCGGCAAGCGCTCCATCACGCTCGATCTCAAGAAAGAGAGCGCCAAGGCCGTGTTCCGCAGGCTGGTGCGCACGGCGGACGTGGTGGTGGAGAACTTCCGGCCCGGCGTCATGGACCGCCTGGGCCTGGGCTACGCGGAGTTGCTCCAGGAGAACCCCGGGCTCGTCTACTGCGCGATCTCGGGCTTCGGCCAGACCGGCCCGCTGCGCGACTTCCCCGCGTATGACCAGATCATCCAGGGCATGTCCGGCGTGATGGGCATCACCGGCGACCAGGAGTCGGCGCCGCTGCGCGTCGGCTACCCCATCGCCGACACCATCGGCGGCATCACGGCCGCATTCGCCGTGGCATCGGCCCTGGCCAGTCCGAAGCGCAACAAAGGCGTGTTCATCGACGTATCGATGCTGGAGGCCACCATGGCGACGATGGGGTGGGCCGTTTCCAACCACCTCGTCGCCGGGCGCGCACCGCAGCCCATGGGCAACGACAACGTGACCGCGAGCCCCTCCGGAACCTTCAGGACGGGCGACGGGCTGCTGAACATCGCGGCCAACAAGCAGGAGCAGTTCGAGAAAGTCTGCGACGTGCTGGGCCGCCCCGAATGGAAGCAGGACCCGCGCTTTGCCGAGCGCCACGCCCGGCTCGGGAACAGGGCCGAGCTCAAGCGCCTGATGGAAACCGAGCTGGCCGCCCGTTCGGCCGATGCCTGGTGGCAGTTGCTCAACGCCGCCGGAGTGCCGTCCGGGCCCGTGTACAGCGTGCCGCAGGCCCTGGACCACCCCCAGATCAGCACGCGGGGCATGGTGGCCACGTTCAAGGACGCCCCGGGCGTGGGCCGCGACATCCGGCTCGTGCGCACGGGCTTCAAGCTCAACGGGGAGGCGCCTTCCGTGGACGCGCCGCCGCCCCGGCTGGGCGAGCACACCGACGCGATCCTGGCCGAGCTGGGCTATGCCGAGGAAGAGATCGCATCCTTCAAGCAGCAGGAGATCGTATGAGCACGACACCGAAAGACACGGAACAGGTGCGGCAGGCCGTGAGGGACTGGTGGCGCACCTCCATCATCGACATGGCGCCGGGCAGCATCCGCTACAGCGGCTACCCCATACAGGAGCTGATCGGCCGCGTCGGCTTCGCGCAGATGATCTGGCTGATGACGCGCGGCGAGCTCCCGAGCGAAGGCGAGGCGCGCCTGCTCGACGCCGCGCTGGTGGCCGCGGTGGAC
This sequence comes from Alicycliphilus denitrificans K601, assembly GCF_000204645.1. NCBI lineage: Bacteria > Pseudomonadati > Pseudomonadota > Betaproteobacteria > Burkholderiales > Comamonadaceae > Alicycliphilus > Alicycliphilus denitrificans. The sequence goes on from NC_015422.1 coordinate 3,348,219, forward strand.
CATGGCCCCCAGGCGCCGAGCATCGCCATAGCCCGCATGGCCGCCACCTGCGGCGTGGGCCTGAACAACGCCATGGCCTCGGCGGTGAACGTGCTGGGCGACGTGCACGGAGGCGCGGGTGAGCAGGCCGTGGAGATGTATGCCTGCATCGCGCGGCGGCTGGACCGGGGCGAGGACCTTCGCGCCGCCGCGAGCGCGGGCCTCGACGAGGCGATCGACCGCCACGGGAAGTTCGTCTCCGGCTTCGGCCACCGCTTCCACCCCATCGACCCGCGCGCGCCGCGCCTCCTGGAACTGGTGGACGAGGCCGCCCGGGCCGGCGTGGTCGGCGGGCGCTTTGCGCGCATAGGGCGCGCGGTGGAGGAGGAGCTTGCGGCGCGCAAGAACGGCAAGCGCATCCCGATGAACATCGACGGCGCCACCGCGGTGATCTATGCCGAGCTGGGCTTTCCCGCCGCGCTCGCGCGCGGCCTGTTCTGCCTGTCGCGCTCGGTGGGCATCCTGGCCCATGCGTGGGAGCAGACGCGGCAGGGAGGGCGCAACAAGGGCCCCATCCCCCGCGAGTACATCTGGAGCTACGACGGCCCTGCGCAGCGCGCGGTGCCGGGCAGCCAGACCTGAAACCGGGTCGGATTGATTTCCTCCCGGAATTCGACGTAGAGTCTTGCGGGAAAAGCGGTATCCGCTATCCTTTTTACATCGATACGTTCGTCACACCGCGCCGCAGGAAGCACCCAGGATCAAATCCGACTGGATGACCACCGTGCGCGCATGCGGCGGAGCCACTTTCTCGATGCGCTGCAGAATGAGCTGCACGGCGGCGCTTGCGCTCTGGTGGAAGTTGTAGCGCAGGGCCGTGACGGGCGGGTACATCAGCTCCAGCGTCTCCAGCGTGCCGATCCCCACCACGGACATGTCGCGCGGGATGTCCATCCCCGCTTCGCGCACGACGTGCACGGCGCCCGACAGCAATTGGGTGCCCACGGCAATGATGGCCGTGGGCGGCGCTTCCAGCCGCAGCATGCGCCGCATGGGCTCGCGCGAGGATTCGAGCCACGACTCGGAGAGATGCACCAGCCGCTCGTCGAACGCGAACCCCGCATCCTCCAGCGCCGCGCGGTATCCGCGCAGCTTTTCGCGGCCCGGGCGCAGGCGCGGGCCCGAGGCGAACAGCGCCACGCGCCGGTGGCCCAGGGCAAGCAGGTATTCCATCACCTTGCGCATGCCCTGGCAGTGATCCACCAGCACGCTGTCGAACCCGGGCCCCAGGTCGCGATCGACGATCACCGTGGGCAGGCTCGTCGTGCCGAAGGGCGATGACTTCGGATCCTCGTATTCGTGCGACGGCGAGGCGATGATGCCCTCCAGCCGCCGGTTCTCGAAGAACGCGACCAGTTCCTTGTCGCGCGCCGGCCGCTCCGAGCTGCCGATGAACAGCGAGTAGCCCGCGCCCTGCGCGAGCTTCTCGACCTCTGCCAGATGGATCGCCAGAAACGGGTTGGCGATGTTCGGCAGCAGGTAGCCGATGGTGCGGCTGTGGCCGGTACGCAGGTGGCGGGCGGTGAAGTCCGGCTCGTACCCCAGCCGCGCAATGGCCTGCTGCACGCGCTGGCGCACGGCCTGGCTCGCGTAGCCGCTGCCGTTGAGTACACGGGACACGGTGCCGATGGACACCTCGGCCGCTGCTGCGACATCTCTGATCGATACACGTTCGGTCATGGTTTACGCGAATGAAAACGTTCCACAGGATTGCTGATTTTGCACAGCATACATAGGATTTATCGTGTGAAAACGCTTCCACAAGATCCCATGGAACCAGCGAACCTTCTCCCATCCCGGCGACGTGCCGTGCTGCAGGCACTGGCGGCCCTGGCCCTGCCGGCAGGTCTGACCGTGCGCGCTGCGCAATGGCCTGAGCGCAGCATCACCTTCGTGCAGCCCTATGCGCCGGGGACCGCGACCGATGCATCCTCGCGCTACATCGCCCAGCAGATCTCCGAGCGCTGGAAGGTGCCCACCGTGATGGAGCACAAGGTCGGCGCCAACAGCATCATCGGCACCGAGTACGTGGCCCGCGCGGCGCCCGACGGCTATACCTTCCTGATCACCTCCACCGGCTTCTTCACCAACGAGGCCATGGTGTCCAAGCTGCCCTACCACCCGCTCGACAGCTTCGTGCCCGTGGCCAAGGTGGGCGGTGTGCAGCTTCTGCTGTGCGTGCCCGCCAATTCGCGCTTGCGCAGCGCGAAGGAACTGGTGGACTTCGCCAGGGCCAACCCCGGCAGGCTGACCTATGCCTCCGGCGGCAACGGCAGCTCGCAGCACCTGTCGGGCGCGCAGCTGGGCACCTTGTCGAACACGCAGCTGATGCACGTGCCCTACAAGGCGCAGGTGCCGGCGGCAGTGGCCACTGCGTCCGGCGAGGTGGACTTTTCCTTCATCGCCATCGCCACGGCCAAGCCCCTGCTGGCCGCGGACAAGATCCGCGTCCTGGCCGTCAGCGGGTCCAGCCGATCGGCCTCCTTCCCGGAGATGCCCACCGTTGCCGAGGCCGGCGTGCCGGGGTTCGAGTGGGTGGCCAACACTTTCTTCCTCGCGCCGGCGAACACCCCGCGCGACATCGTCCGCAAACTCTCCGGCGTGCTGGGCGAAGTGGCCGGAAGCGACGGCTACCGAGAGTTCACCAAGGGCATAGGCATGGACGCCGACTTCATGGGCGAAGCCGAGTGGAGCCGCACCATCGCGGCGGAGCGGCAGCGCTACCTGCAAGTCGTGCGCGCCAGCGGCGCCAAGGCGGAGTGACGGACATGCAATTGATCGATCTGTTCGACCGCGGAGCCACCTATGGCGCCGAAAGCCCCTGCCTGATCGAGCCCGGAGGAAGCACCTGGAGCTACGCGCAGGTGCAGGACCTATCGCACCGCATCGCCAACGGCCTGCAGACCTGCGGGGTGGAGCGAGGGAGCAAGGTCGGCTTGCTCAGCGCCAACCACGTGCTGACGTTCGCGGCCATCCTGGGCATCGTGCGCTCCAACGGCATCTGGCTGCCCGTGAATGCGCGCAATGCGCCCGAGGAGAACGTCAACATCCTGGTGCGTGGTGGCTGCGAATTCCTGTTCGTGCACAGCCAGTTCGCGGCGCAGCTGCCGCAGCTGCGCGAGGCCATGCCGGCGCTCAAAGGCATCGTGTGCATCGATGCCGAATTGCCCGGCGTGCCCGGCTTGCAAACCTGGGCCGGGGAGCAGCCGGCCCAGCCCTTTCGCAGCGAAGACCGGACCGACGACGTCGTCGCGATCCGCGGCACCGGAGGCACGACGGGGCTGCCCAAGGGCGTGCTGATCAGCCACCGCAACTACCTGGCCATGTATGCCAACTGGTACGCCGCCATGCCCGTGCGCGAGCGGCCCGTGCACCTGGTGGTGGCGCCGCTGACGCACGCGGCCGGCTCGCTGTGCTTCGCCACCTGCGGCTACGGCGGCGCCAACATCATCCTGCCGAGCGCCGAGCCCGCAGCCATCATCGAGGCGATCGAGCGCTACAAGGTGACGCAGCTCTTCCTGCCGCCCACGGTGATCTACAAGCTGCTCGCACACCCGGACGTGCGCAGGGGCGACTACCGCTCGCTGCGCTACTTCGTCTATTCGGCAGCGCCGATGTCGGTGGACAAGCTGCGCGAGGCGCTGCAGGTATTCGGCCCGGTCATGGTGCAGGCCTATGGCCAGGCCGAGGCGCCCTTCGCCTGCACGATCATGACGGCGGACGAGCACGCGCACATCCTGGGCGACCCGGCCCTGGGGCACCGCCTGTCCAGCTGCGGGCGCGCCTCGCCGTTCGTGCGCGTGGGCGTCATGGACGCAGAAGGCCGCCTGCTGCCGCCCGGCGAACGCGGGGAGATCGTCGTGCAGGGCGACCTCGTCATGAAGGGCTATTACCAGGATCCCGAAAAGACCGCCGAGACCCTGCGCCACGGCTGGCTGCATACGGGCGACGTAGGCTACCGCGACGAGGACGGCTACTTCTACATCGTCGACCGCATGAAGGACCTGATCGTCTCGGGAGGCTTCAACATTTCCCCGAGCGAGGTCGAACAGGTGCTGTGGGCGCATCCGGCCGTCAGCGAATGCGCCGTGATCGGCGTGCCCGACAGCCACTGGGGAGAGTCGGTGAAGGCTATCGTCGAACTCAAGCCCGGCGTGCCGTGGGACGAGAACGCGGCCCTGGCCTACTGCCGCGATCGCCTGGGTGGCATGAAGGCGCCCAAGTCCATCGAGGTGTGGCCGCAACTGCCGCGCAGCACGGTGGGCAAGGTGCTGAAGCGGGAGATCCGCGAACGCTACTGGGCGGGGCAGAGCCGGCGCGTTTGAGCGCAAACGCAGGCAAGGAGACGGCCATGACGGAACGACTCAAGGGCAAGACGGCACTGGTGCTGGGCGCGGGCTGCGTCGGCGAGGGCTGGGGCAACGGCAACGCGACCGCGGTGACCTTCGCGCGCGAAGGCGCCAACGTGGTGTGCGCCGACATCAACGAGGGGTCCGCAGCGCAAACCGCGGAACTCGTGCGCCGCGAGGGCGGCAAGGCCGTGCACGTGCGTGCCGACGTTGCCAGCCTCGAACAGCTGGAGCATGCGGCGGCCGTTGCGCTCGAGGCCTACGGGCGCATCGACGTGCTGCACAACAACGCAGGCATCAGCGTGCGCGGAGGCACGCTGGATTCCAGCGAGGAAAGCTGGGACCGCGTGTACGCCGTCAACGCCAGGGGCGCCTTCCTCGCATGCAAGGCGGTGATCCCGCACATGCAGCGCCAGGGCGGCGGCTCCATCATCCATGTCTCGTCGATTGCCGCCGTCGGCTGGACGGGGCATGCCCTGCTGTCCTACCAGTCGTCGAAAGCCGCGCTGAACCAGCTCACGCGCATGGTCGCGGTGCAGCACGCGGCCGAAGGCATCCGCTGCAACTGCATCATGCCGGGCCTCATCGACTCCCCGCGCATCTACCAGACCATCCTGCCGGTATTCGGCGGCGATGTGGAAAGGATGCGCGCATCGCGTTCGCAGGCCGTGCCGATGAAGCGCATGGGCGAAGCCTGGGACATCGCCAACGCGGCACTGTTCTTCGCCGCGGACGAGTCCAAATACGTCACTGGCGTGGTGATGGCCGTCGATGGCGGCATCACCTGCTCCCTGCCGCATTGAAGCGGCAACGGCCATCCCGATACTTCAGGAGACCCCCATGCAATGGATATCGCTCGCCGCCGCGGTCGGCCTGTGCGTGGCACAGGGCGCCGCCAGCGCCCAGGCCTGGCCGGCCAAGCCGGTCAAGATGATCATCCCGCTGGCTGCCGGCGGCGCCACGGACAAGGCCGCGCGCCTGGTGGCCCAGCGGCTCAGCGTTGCGCTGGGCCAGCAGGTCGTCGCGGAGAACGTCACCGGCGCCTCGGGCAGCATCGCGCTGCAGCGGCTTGCGCAGGCCGAGCCCGATGGCTACACGCTGGGCGCCACGGCCAACAGCCTGCACACCATCGCGCCGCACATGGGCAAGCTGCCCTACGACGCTTTTTCGGCTTTCAGCTTCGTCGGCACCTATGCCGCCTTCGACTACGTGCTGATCACCGCGCCGGATGCGCCCTACAAGAACGTCGCCGAGCTGGTCGAGCGCGCCCGCAAGAACCCCGGAACGGTCTCGTACGGTTCCTCGGGCGTGGGCACCGGCAACCATCTGGCTGCGGCATTGTTCGGCCAGCTCGCACAGGCCGATCTCAACGGCATCCCCTACCGGGGCGGCAGCCCGGCCATCCTGGACGTGATGGCGGGCCGCACGGATTTCATGTTCGACGTGGTGGGCGGCGCCATCGCGCAGATCGAAGGAGGCAAGGTCAAGGCCCTAGGCGTCAGCGGCGTCAAGCGCCATGCGCTGCTGCCCGGCGTGCCGCCGATTGCCGACAGCGTGCCGGGCTACGAGTCGGGAGGCTGGTTCGCGCTGATCGGGCCGGCCCGGCTGCCGCCGGCCATCGTGCAACGGCTGAACACGGAACTCAACCGCATCCAGGCCTCGGCCGAATTCCGCGAGCAGCTCGCGGCACTCGGCTACGAGCCTTTGCCCGGGACGCCGGCAGATGTGGAAAAGCGCCTGAAGGCGGAAACCCTCAAGTGGGGCGAGGTGATAGGCAAGCTGCCGTGCACCGCCGTTCCCGAACGCTGCGCCACCACCCAATGAACGCCATGAATTTTCATCATCCCGCCTTCATCGTGGGCGCCTTCGAGCACCCGACGCGCCATGCGCCGGACAAGTCGGTGGCGCAATTGCATGCCGAATGCGCGCGCGGCGCGCTGGCCGACGCCGGGCTGGGCATGGACGACGTGGACGGCTATTTCTGCGCCGCCGATGCGCCAGGCGGCATCCCCGCCCTGATGGCCGACTACCTGAATCTGCGCCTGCGGCACATCGACGGCACGGAGTCCGGCGGCTGCTCGTACATCGCGCACGTAGGCCATGCCGCCACGGCCATCGCACAGGGCAGGTGCTCCGTGGCCCTCATCACGCTGGCCGGCAAGCCGCGCAGCAGCGGCCAGGCGACCGGCACCGAGATCCGCAAGATTCCCCCGGAGCGCCCCGCCGCGCCCTTCGAGCAGCCCTACGCATGGACGGTCGCCGGCCTGTACGGCATCCTGGCCAGCCGGCACATGTACGAATACGGCACGACGATGGAGCAGTTGGCCTGGGTCAAGGTCGCTGCGTCGCACCATGCCCAGCACAACCCCCATGCGCTGCTTCGCAAGGTATTCACCACGGACGACGTGCTGGCCTCCCCCCTCGTGGCCGATCCGCTGCGGCGGCTGGATTGCTGCGTGATCACCGACGGCGGGGGCGCGCTGGTGATGGTCCACCCCTCCATTGCGCGGTCGCTCAAGCGCCCCATGGTCGGCGTGCGCGGGTTCGCGGAAACCATCCGCACCAACGAGGCCGGGCGCCTCGACCTGCTGCAGACCGGTGCCGCAGTCACCGGCCCGCGCGCCTTCGAGAACGCCCGCCTCACGCCCGCGGACGTGAAGTACGCCTCGGTCTACGACAACTTCACCATCATGGTGGCCATGCAGCTCGAAGACTTGGGCTTCTGCGCCAAGGGCGATGGCGGCCGCTTCGTCGCCGACGGCAACCTCATCTCTGGCGTTGGCAGGCTGCCCTGGAACACGGACGGCGGCGGCCTGTGCAACAACCACCCGCAGAACCGCGGCGGCATCACCAAGGTCATCGAGGCCGTGCGCCAGCTGCGCGGAGAAGCCCATCCTGCCGTGCAGGTCCCGAACTGCGACATCGCCCTGACCAGCGGCCCGGGCCTCGTCATGGGCGCGGGCCATGCACACGCCACGGTATTGCTGGAGCGCCTGCAATGAACAACGCCCACGCCCTTGCCGGCGATCCCTATGTCGCCGCCTTTCCCGAAAACCTGCCCTTCTGGGAAGCCGCCGCGCGCGGCAGGCTCTTGCTGCCGCGCTGCGCCGACTGCGGGCAAGCCCATTGGCACCCGCGCGCCCATTGCCCCTACTGCCGCTCGGAGGCCGTGCGCTGGGAAGAGGCCAGCGGCAGGGGGACGATCCACGCCTGCACCGTCATCCGGCGCCCGGATTCCCACTGCGTGCTGGCCTATGTGCAGGTCGAGGAGGGTCCTTTGATGATGACCAACATCATCGATGCGGCCCCGGAAGACCTGCATATCGGAATGGCCGTGCGATGCGATTTCCGCGCGACCGCCGAAGGCCGGCATGCGCCGGTCTTCCGGCCGGCATGAACCACAACGAAGGAGACGACCGATGATTCCCCTTACGCGCCGCCGCCTGCTGCAAGCCATCGCCGCCGCAGGCACGATGCCCGCCCTCCATGCGGGCGCGCAAGCCACCTACCCCGGCAAGCCCATACGGCTGATCGTGCCCGCCGCGGCGGGCGGAGCCACCGACATCATCGGCCGCCTGGTCGCCCATCAGGCAAGCCTTGCCTGGCCGCAACCCATGGTCGTGGAAAACGTCGCGGGCGGCGGCGGCGTCATCGGAACGCAGGTCGTCGCGCGAGCCAGCGGGGACGGGCATACCCTGCTCATGGGCGCCATCAACCACACCATCAATGCGAGCCTGGTCGGCAAGCTGCCCTACGACAGCGTGAAGGACTTCACCTTCATCTCGCACCTCGTCTCCATTCCCAACGTGCTCGTCGTGCACCCCTCGTTGCCCGTGACCACGCTGGCGGAGTTCATCCAGTACGCGCGAACGCACGATACGCTGGTGTTCGCCTCGTCCGGCAACGGCACGTCGCAGCACCTCTCCGCCGAAATGTTCCGCATGGCCACCGGCGTCAAGTACCAGCACGTCCCCTACAAGGGCGCGGCCCCCGCGACCAACGACCTGCTCGGCGGCCACGTCCACCTGATGTTCGACAACCTGCCCGCCGCGGCCCCCAACATCCGGGCCGGCAAGCTCCGCGCCTTGGCCGTCACCAGCGCCCGGCGCAATGCCGCGTTTCCCGACCTGCCGGCCATTGCCGAAACCGTGCCCGGTTTCGACGTGCGCTCCTGGTTCGGCCTGATGGGCCCTGCGGGCATGCCCAGGCCCGTGGTGGACAAGCTGCATGCCGAGATGGTGCGGATCTTCACCCAGCCCGAAGTGCTGCGGCGCATCGCCGACATGGGGGCAGAGGCCCAGGTGACAGACCCCGCGGCGTTCAACGCCTATGTGCACCAGGAGATGGAGCGCTGGGCCAAGGTCGTCAAGGCATCGGGCGCCACGGTGCAGTAAGGAATCCGTGGCTGCCTATCTGCGGCCCTGCAGCTTGGCGAACGCCGATGCCATGGCCGACTGCGGCGCCGGGTCGTTGCCCCGGCGCTGCGGCTGGGCATAGCCGCGCCCTGCCCCCTCGAAGCGGTTCTCGCGCGGGCCCCTTTCATGTCCTTGGCGCGCGGGCGCGGCGTCCAGCTTCATGCTCAGGCTGATGCGGCCGCGCGCCACGTCCACCTCCAGCACCTTGACCTTCACGATGTCGCCGGTCTTGACCACCTCGCGCGCGTCCTGAACGAACTTGTGCGCGAGCTGGCTCACGTGCACCAGCCCGTCCTGGTGCACGCCCAGGTCCACGAAGGCGCCGAACTGGGCCACGTTGCTCACCGTGCCTTCGAGCACCATGCCCTCCTTCAGGTCGGTGATTTCCTCCACGCCCTCGTTGAAGCGCGCCACCTTGAAGTCCGGGCGCGGGTCGCGGCCGGGCTTTTCCAGCTCGCCCAGGATGTCGCGCACGGTGATGGCGCCGAACCGCTCGCTGGCGAACTGCTCGGGTTTCAGGGCCTTGAGCACTTCGGCGCGGCCCATCAGCTCCTGCACGGGCCTGCCGGTCTTCACGATGATCTGCTCGACGACCGGGTAGGTCTCGGGGTGCACGCCGGTCATGTCCAGCGGGTTGTCGCCGCCGCGTATGCGCAGGAAGCCCGCCGCCTGCTCGAAGGTCTTGGCGCCCAGGCCGCCCACCTCCATGAGCTGCTTGCGGCTCCTGAACGCGCCATGCTGCTCGCGCCAGCGCACCACGGCCTTGGCCACGCTGCCCGACAGGCCCGAAACGCGCGAGAGCAACGGCACGCTGGCGGTGTTGAGGTCAACGCCCACGCTGTTCACGCAGTCCTCCACCACGGCGCCCAGCGTGCGCGCAAGCTCGCCCTGGTTCACGTCGTGCTGGTACTGGCCCACGCCGATGCTCTTGGGGTCGATCTTCACGAGCTCGGCCAGCGGGTCCTGCAGGCGCCGCGCGATGCTGGCCGCGCCGCGCAGGCTCACGTCCACGTCGGGCATCTCTTGGGATGCGTATTCGCTGGCCGAATACACCGAGGCGCCGGCCTCGCTCACCACTACCTTTTCGATAGCTATAGGCGCTTGCCCCGTCTGCGCTGGAGCCTGTTTTTGCATTAACTTTATGAGCTCGGCCGCGAGCTTGTCGGTCTCGCGGCTGGCCGTGCCGTTGCCGATGGCGATGAGCTGCACGCCGTGCTTCATGCACAGGCGCCCCAGCACGGCGAGGCTCCCGTCCCAGTCGCGGCGCGGCTCGTGCGGGTAGACGGTGGCGGTCTCCACCAGCTTGCCCGTGGCGTCCACCACCGCCACCTTCACGCCCGTGCGGATGCCGGGGTCCAGCCCCATCACGGCCTTGGGGCCGGCGGGGGCTGCCAGCAGCAGGTCGCGCAGGTTGTCGGCGAAGACCTTGATGGCCACCTTCTCGGCCTCCTCGCGCAGGCGCGAGAACAGGTCGCGCTCGGTGGAGAGGGACAGCTTCACGCGCCACGTCCAGGCCACGCACTTGCGCAGCAGGTCGTCGCACTTGCGGCCCTGGTGGCTCCAGCCCAGGTGCAGGGCGATGCGGCCCTCGGCCAGGCTGGGCTGGCCGGGCTCGGGCTCCTGCGGCTGCACCAGCCGGGCCTCCAGGATCTCCAGCGCCCGGCCGCGGAACACCGCCAGCGCCCGGTGCGAGGGCACGCGGCCGATGGGCTCGTCGTAGTCGAAGTAGTCGCGGAACTTGGCGACCTCGGGGTCGTTCTCGTTCTTGCCGTCCACCTTTTTGCTGCGCAAGAGCCCCTCGGCCCAGAGCCATTCGCGCAGCGACTGCACGAGCTGCGCGTCCTCGGCCCAGCGCTCGGAGAGGATGTCGCGCACGCCGTCGAGCACGGCGAAGGTGGTCGAGAAATCAGGGCCGGGCTTGCCGTCGTCGAGCGTCGTCGCGGGCTGGCAGAAGGCCTTGGCCTCCTCGTGCGGGTCGAGCGTCGGGTCGGCCAGCAGCTTGTCGGCCAGCGGTTCGATGCCGAACTCCCTGGCGATCTGGCCCTTGGTGCGGCGCTTCTGCTTGAACGGCAGGTAGATGTCCTCCAGCTCCTGCTTGGTCGGCACTGCGGCGATTTGCGCGCGGAGCTGCGCGGTCAGCTTGCCCTGCTCGTCGATGGCCTTGAGCACCGCCACGCGCCGCTCCTGCAGCTCGCGCAGGTAGGACAGGCGGGCTTCGAGCTCGCGCAGCTGCACGTCGTCCAGCCCGCCCGTGGCCTCCTTGCGGTAGCGCGCGATGAAGGGCACGGTGGCGCCGCCATCGAGCAGTTCCACGGCGGCCAGGACCTGGGTTTCGGTGATTTTGATTTCTGCGGCCAACTGCCGGACGATCTGCTGCATGTGCCTGGAAAACGCGAGGGAAAACGAAGCGCGGGAGTTTGCCATACGGCCCGGCGCACCCGTGGCGGCCGCCCCATAATCGAACGCCAGCCATGTCCGCCCAGCCCTTTCCCATCCGCACCGAATGCCCGCCCGGCAGCTGCGTATGCGAACGCGACGCGCTCATGCGCGCGCCCGGCGGCGACGTGCGCATCCTGCGCTTGACGCGCGATGAGGAGAAGCGCCTGGTGCAGCGGCTGGAGAACCTCACGAGCCTGGCCGACCTGCGCCACATGGAGCAGCGCCTGTTCGAGCAGCTCGGCGTGCGCCTGTCCATCACCGCCAGCCCCCATGAAGTGCGCACGCTGCGCGGCATCGCCATCCTCGTGCACGCGCAGCCGGGCCTGTGCCGCAAGACGCGCAAGGCCATTCCCGAGGCCATCCGCAAAAGCATGGAGCGGCGGCCCGAGATCGCCTACGGCCTGCTCGACGAGGGCGGCCTGTTCGAGGGGATGTAGGTGCAGGACGATCTGTTCGGCGGCCCGCCGCCGCCCTCGGCCCCGGCCGCGCCCGATAAAGCCCCCGCGCGCCGCACCGGCGTGCACCCCGCCACCTGGGGCGGCGACCTGCACGCCCTGGCCGCCAGGCTGCCGCCCCGGCTGCGCCTGGGCACCTCGTCGTGGAGCTACCCCGGCTGGCAGGGCCTGGTGTGGGAGAGTGCGCATTCCGAGCAGACACTGGCCAAAAAGGGCCTGCCCGTCTACGCCAGGCACCCGCTGCTGCGCACGGTGAGCATCGACCGCAGCTTCTACCGCCCCCTCACGGCCAGCGACTACGCGCGCTACGCGGCCCAGGTGCCGGGGGATTTCCGCTTCGTCGTCAAGGCGCCCAGCCTGGTCGCCGACGCTCTCGTGCGCAGCGAGGATGGACGCGCGCGCGAGCCCAACCCGGCCTTCCTGAACCCGCAGCTGGCCGCGCAGGAGTTCGTGGCGCCCGCGCTCGAAGGACTGGGCGCACGCACCGGCGCCCTGGTGTTCCAGTTGAGTCCCCTGCCCTGGCGCCTGCTCGACCGCCTGCCCGAGGTGCTGGAGCGCCTGCGCACCCTGCTGCAGGCCCAGCCGCCCCTGGGCCAGCCGGACGCCGTGCTGGCCGTGGAGGTGCGCGACCCCGAGTGGCTGGCGCCCGAACACATGGGGCACTTCGCCGACGTGCTCAGGAGCAGCGGCGCCACCTACTGCCTGGGCCTGCACGCGCGCCTGCCGCCGCTGGCCGAGCAACTGCCGCTCCTGCGCCTGCTGTGGCCCGGCCCGCTGGTATGCCGCTGGAACCTGCACCCCGTGCACGGCCCCCACGGCTACGAGGACGCGCAGAAGCTGTACGCCCCCTACGACCGCATCCACCACCCCGATCCGGACACCCATGCGCTGCTCGCTCGCACGCTCGCCGGCGTGTGCGGGCGCGGGCAGAACGCCTACGTCACCATCAGCAACCATGCCGAGGGCTGCGCGCCGCTCACGGTGCGCCGGCTGGCCGAGCAGGTGGCCGCACTGGGCGCCGCCCAATAAAAAAACCCGGCAATGCCGGGTTTCTCGTGCGCGCGTGGGAATGGGCCGTCAGGGCGCCAGCATCACCTCGACGCGGCGCGCCTCGGCATTGCTGCCGCTGCCCTGCGTGACTTCGGGCTTCTTGAGCTCCACCTTCTCTTCGGGAACGCCCAGCGCCTTGAGCGCGTCGCGCACGGCCAGGGCGCGCTGCTTGGAAAGCTCGGCGTTCACCGCGGCGTCGCCCGTCGCATCGTGAAAGCCCGAGACCACGGCCGTCTTGCCGCCTTCGAGCACGCCCTTGACCGCCTCGGCCAGCGCCTCGCTGGCGCCCGCGGCCAGGTCGGCCTTGCCGCTGGCGAAGAAGAACTTCACCACGCCGCCCTCGACCACCACGCTGGCAGCGTCTTCGGCCACCACTTCGACCGCTGTCGTCACCACGGCGGCGGCCGGCGCCTTGGCCGGCGCGTGCGCGATGCCGCGCTTGTAGACCACCACGCCCACGACGGTGGACACCACCAGGGCGATGAGGGCGAAGAGGAACCCGAGTGCGAAGCGCTGCTGGCTGTCGTCGTCGGAGCTGCTGAAGGACATGATGGAGACTCCCGTGAATAATCCGTGCGTTGGACAAAACCCGTCGATTGTAGAGTCTCGCCATGCCTGCGCTTGCCGCCCCCCTGCGCGATCCCGCCCCCATGCTCGAACGCACGCTCGAAGAATGGGGCGGCGCGTGCGACCTGTGGATCTTCGGCTACGGCTCGCTGATCTGGCGCCCGGACTTCCCCTTCGCCGAGCGCCGCGCCGCCAAGGTGCACGGCTGGCACCGGGCGCTCAAGATGTGGAGCCGCGTGAACCGCGGCACGCCCGAATGCCCGGGCCTGGTGTTCGGCATGCTTTCGGGCGGAAGCTGCCGCGGCATGGTGTTCCGCGTGGAGCAGGCCCATGCCCGCCAGGTCATGGTCAACCTGTGGCAGCGCGAGATGGTGCTGGGCGTGTACGACCCGCGCTGGCTCGACTGCCGCACCCCCGCCGGCCCGGTGCGCGCCCTGGCCTTCACCCTCTCGCGCAAGAGCCCCAGCCACACGGGCGTGCTGGCCGACGAGGAATACCGGCGCATCTTCGCGCAGGCCAGCGGCATCTACGGCACCACGCGCGACTACGCCGAGGCCACCCACGCCGAGCTGCTGCGCCTGGGCATCCACGACCGGGCGCTGGCGCGCCTGCTGGCCCTGTCGCGGCCGCACGCTTGAGGGGCACAATCGGCGCATGAGCCACAGCCCCCTCTCCTCCTCCATCGCCGACCTGCGCAAGAGCTACGAGCGCGCCGAGCTCAGCGAAGACGCCTCCCACGCCGATCCGCTGCAGCAATTCGACCAATGGCTGCAGGAAGCCGTCGCCGCCCAGGTGCCCGAGCCCAACGCCATGACCGTGGCCACCGTGGGCAGCGACCTGCGCCCGAGCACGCGCGTGGTGCTCATCAAGGGCTACGACGCGCGCGGCATCGTCTGGTACACCAACTACGACAGCCGCAAGGGCCGCCAGCTCGCGGGCAATCCCTATGCCGCGCTGCAGTTCCACTGGGTGGAGCTCGAACGCGTGGTGCGCATCGAGGGCATCGTGGAGAAGGTCAGCGACGAGGAAAGCGACGCCTACTTCCACAGCCGCCCGCTCGACTCGCGCATAGGCGCCTGGGCCAGCCCGCAGAGCCAGGTGATCGCCAGCCGCGGCGTGCTCGTGGCCAACGCCGCCAGGTACGGCGCGCAGTTTCTGCTCAAGCCCCCGCGCCCGCCGCACTGGGGCGGCTACCGCCTCAAGCCCGAGCAGTGGGAGTTCTGGCAGGGCCGCAAGAGCCGGCTGCACGACCGGCTGCGCTACCGGCTGGAAGGCGGCGCCTGGGTGCGCGAGCGCCTGGCCCCCTGATCACATGAACAGCCGCGCCGCCGCGAGCGCCAGCGGCACGGTCGCCAGCGCCAGCGCCGTGGAGATGGCGATGGCCGACGACACCTCCTCCTGCATCACCCCGTAGCGCTGCGTGAAGTACAGCACGTTGGCGCCCACGGGCAGCGCAGACGCGGTGAACATCACCGCCACGGCCGGCCCCGAGAGGCCCAGCGCCCAGGCCAGCGCGGCCAGGGTTGAGGGCATGACAAGGTTCTTGATCGCCGCGATGCGCAGCGCGCCGCGCCAGTGCGCGCCGATGCGCGTGTGCGCCAGCGCGATGCCCACGAGCAGCAGCGCCATGGGCCCGAGCGCCGCGCCCAGCATCTGCAGCGGCTTGTCGACCACCTCGGGCAGCGGCAGGCCCGTCTGCGCGAACAGCAGGCCCGCGAGGATGGGCAGCGGCACCGGATGCACGATGCTGCCCCGCACCGCCTGCCACACCGTGCGCGCCATCGAATGCCCGTCATCGGCGCCCGCGCGCGCCTGCGCCAGCTCGAACACCAGCGTGGCGGCCGTGAGCAGCACCAGCGAATGCAGCGAGACCAGCGTGAACAGCGCCACCAGCCCCGCGGGGCCATAGACCAGGCTGATGAGCGGCACGCCGATCATCACCGTGTTGCTGAAGGTGTGCGCCAGCGCCCGCGCCGCCGTCGCCGTGGTGAACGGCGCCCAGGCCAGCGTGGCCCCGAACAGCAGCGCAGCCGATGCGAAATACAGCCCCACGGGCCGGAAGTCCAGCTCCTGCAGGTGCACCTGCCCCATGGTGCGAAAGAGCAGCGCGGGCGTGAGCAGCAGGAAGAGGATGTTGGACAGGTCCGGCACCGCCGCGGCGCGCACCCAGCCCACGCGGGCGATGAGATAGCCCGTGCCTATGCACAGGATGACGGGGACCAGCGGAACGAGGATGGAGGAGAGCAAGGCGCGTGAATGTCGGAAGGCAGCGGGCCGCAAGTGTAGGGCCAGGCGCCGCCGCCTGCCGGGCCGCTGCTTTTCATTCGATAGCTGCCAGCGCTTGCCAGCCGGGCGCTACAGGGAGATTTGACCTTGAATCAGCGCAGCAGCCACGGGCCCGCCGCCCCGCACAGCGGCACCACCAGCCAGGGCGGCACGCGCCCCCATGCCAGTGCCGCAAGGGCGGCCAGCGCCAGGGCAAGGTCCGCCGGGGCGTGGATGGCGCTGGTCCACACCGGGCGGTAGAGCGCGGCCAGCAGCAGGCCCACCACGGCCGCGTTCACGCCCGACATCGCCGCACGGGCGCGCACGTCGTGGCGCAGGCGCTCCCAGAACGGCAGCGCGCCCGCCACCAGCAGGAATGCCGGCAGGAAGATGGCCGCCAGGCACACCAGCGCCCCCGGCCAGCCACCTGCGCCGTTGCGCGCCGCCGCGCCCAGGAAGGCGGCGAAGCTGAACAGCGGCCCCGGCACGGCCTGCGCCAGGCCGTAGCCGGCCAGGAACTCGTCCGCAGCCACCCAGCCGGTGGCCACCACCTCGGCCTGCAACAGCGGCAGCACCACGTGGCCGCCGCCGAACACCAGGGCCCCGGCGCGGTAGAACGCATCGGCCAGCAGCAGCGCAGGCTGCGGCCAGGCACGCGCCGCCAGGGGCAGCAGCACCAGCAGGGCGGCGAAAGCCGCCAGCAGCAGCGCGCCCGTGCGTGCGCGCACGCCCACGGGCTCGTCGTGCACGGGCGGCACCGGCGCGGCGCCACCCCGGCCCCACAGCGCCAGGCCGGCCAGCGCCGCCAGCAGCATGGCGCCCACCTGCCCCGCCACGCCCGGCCACAGCAGCGCCAGCGCGCAAGCCAGCGCCATCAGCAGCAGCCGGGCCGGCCCCCGGCACAGGCCGCGCGCCATGCCCCACACGGCCTGCGCCACCACGGCCACGGCGGCCACCTTGAGCCCATGCAGCACGCCCGCGGGCACCAGCCCCTGGCCCGCCACCAGGCCCAGGCCCAGCAGCGCCATCGCCAGGGCCGACGGCAGCGTGAAGCCCAGCCAGGCCGCCAGCGCGCCGCCCCAGCCGGCCCGGCGCAGACCCAGGGCCATGCCCACCTGGCTGCTGGCCGGGCCGGGCAGGAACTGGCACAGCGCCACCAGGTCGGCGTAGGCGTCTTCTGGAAGCCAGCGGCGGCGCGCGACAAACTCCTGGCGGAAATAGCCCAGGTGGGCGACGGGCCCGCCGAACGAGGTCAGGCCCAGGCGCAGGAAGATGGCAAACACCGCCCAGGCCGATGCGTGGCGGGTTTCCGGGTTTGATGGGGGCGGGGGCATGGACACGGGGGCTGGCGACAAACTCCCCGAGTATCGGGCCCCCCGCTCTATTCAAATGGCGCTGGGTCCCATCCACACGCCGCTGCGCAGGCCCGCGGGCAGCCGCTGCGCCCAGACCTGGGCGCAGTCCTCCCAGGCGGGCTCCTGCACGTTCAGGCCGGCGAAGATGCCGTAGCCATCGCCCGCGCGGATGTCCTCGCGCGCGCACAGGCTCTCGCCCGCCTTGATGGCGCCGTTGGCCCGTATGGATTCGCCGGCCTTGATGCCCCAGCCGGCCTCCAGGTGCATCACGCCGCCGATGGCGCCGCCCACGACGATCCCCTGCCCCGCGCGCAGGCTGCCCGCGCCGCTCAGGTGGCCGCCCACGCGCAGCCCCTTGCCGCAGGCCATGTCGCCGTGCACGGTCAGGTCCTGGCCGACGAAGGCGCCAGCGCCCACCTCCAGCGCGCCGCCGCACACCACGTCCCACGCGGCGCGCAGCTCGCCGCCGCAGTGCAGCGATTCCTGCACCTCCACACCCCAATCCGCGCGCAGGTCGCCGCCGCAGTGCAGGCGGCCCTGGCCGCGGATGCTGGCGCCCGCGCGGATGTCCTCGCCCGCCACGATGGCGCCGCCCGCGCGTATGCCGCCGCCCGCGTGGATGGAGCGGCCCGCGTGGATCACGCCGTCCACATCGATGCCGCCGCGCACCTGCACGGTGCCGGCGAACACCACGGCCTCGGCCTCCAGGCCGTCCGCGCGCAGCACGGCGTTCGTGGGGCCGAACTGGCCCAGCAGCCACAGCGCATCGTCCACGCGGCCGGCTGCGACCAGCTGGTCCAGCGCCTGCTGGTAGCCCACGCCGTCCTCGACGTGGCGCACGAACCAGCGAAACCCGTTGGCGCAGGGGTTCTTGGCCCGGAGAAACTGCTTGGTGAATTCCATGCGACGCTCCAATCCTTGGATGGTGGCGCCATGCGCAGCGCGGGCGCATGGTCCTTGTGACCCGGTGGGCGCGCGTGGGGCAGCGCCAGTCCACCGCAGCGCAGGGCGGATGCCCGGCGATGGTGGTTCTGCGCTGATGGAAAGGGGAAGGGGTGCTTTATCGCCGGGCGGGGGAATGTGCGACCGGCTTGTATGGCCAGATCTCGCGCGCCACGGCCGCGCCGCCCACGCTGCGCGGGGTGGTGCTGGACACGGAGGCGGGACGGGACATAGGGCGGGCATGCTAGCAGCCGTGCCCGCCGGCGACAAGCTTGTCGCACGGCGGCGCACGGTCTTGAGGGCCTGTTAACACTATGGAAGGGGTCGCGAAGCTCATGACAGCCCGCCCATCAAAGCGCGCGACGCAGTGCGTGCGTGTGCACGCACAAGGAGCGCAACGCCGAGGGGCGGGCTGTCATGAGCTTCCCTTCGGGTTGCCTCCCATAGCGTCAACAGGCCCTAGTCAGAACGACACGCGCACGCCCAGCGTCACGTTGCGCCCGGCCAGCGGCGCCGCGTCCTTGATGAACGAGGTGTGGGCGTAGGCCAGGCGGCCAGTCAGATTGCGCGCCTTCAGGTACAGCTGCCAGGGCATGCCGCCGCCGGTGCGGCCGTTGTAGGCCACGCCCATGTTCAGCATGCCGTAGCCCGGGGTGGCTGTCTCGAACTGCGCCACGCGGTCCTGGCGCGCCACCTGCACCCATTCCACCTGGCCTTCCCAGGCCTGCCAGTTGGCGTCCAGGCGCAGGCCGGCCCGCATGGGCGCGATGCGCGGCAGCAGGCCGCCGCCGTCCAGGCGCGCGCGCACGCTGTCGCCGAACAGCGTCACGCCCAGGCGGGGCGTGATACGCTGGCGCACGCGGCCCTCGATGCCGGTGAAGGTGGCGTCCGCCTGGGCGTACTGCAGCAGCTGCAGGCCGTCGTGCTCGTCGAGCGTGCGGCCGTAGATGTAGTCGCGGATACGGTTGCGGAACACGGTCACGTCGAAGGTGGTGTCGCCGCTGGTCTTGCGCAGGCTCAGGTCGATGTTGCGCGAGCTTTCCGCGCGCAGGCCGGCGTCGCCGCGCTCGTAGGTGGAGGTGGCCATGTGCAGGCCGCGCGCGTACAGCTCCTCGGCCGTGGGCGCGCGGCTGGCGCGCGTGAGGCTGATGCCCGCCGCGTAGCCGGGCGCGAAGCGCCACACGGCGCCCAGCGACGCCGAGGTGCCGCCGTGGCGACGCCGGTCCGTGCCGTCCTCCAGCTCAGCCGTCTGCCGGTCGTGGCGCAGCGCGCCCTCCAGCCGCAGGTTGCCGATGCGGTATTCCTCCAGCACGAAGACGCCCCACTGGCGCGTGAGCGTGGGCAGCACGTAGGCCTCCTCGCCCACGGCGCTGAACCTGCGCTGCGCGGTCTGCACGCCGAACATGCCGCGCAGGCCCGCGACGGGCGCGTGCTGCAGCTCCACGCGCAGGTCATGCGCCTTGTTCCTGAAGGCGGTGGAGACGGCGCCGTCCTCCACCTCGTCGTGCCGGTAGTCCGTCACGCCCGCGCGCAGGCGCAGCGCGGCGAAGCCCGCGAACGGGTCGCGCAACTCGCCGCGCACGTCCATGCGCTCGCTGCGCAGGTCCACCACCGGCACGTCGCCATGGTCATGGTCGTCGTGGTCGTGGCCGTCGTGGCTGCCGCAGTGCAGGTGGTCGCCATGGGTGTGGCAGCCCTCGAAGCCGTGGTCGTGGCCCGGCAGGCCGTACTTGGCGTTCTGGCGCGTGAGTGCCATGCCCAGGTAGCCGCGGCTGCCGACCCACGACAGGCCCACGCTGCCCGTATCGGTGCGGTTGAAGCTGCCGGGCACGCGGCTGCCGCCGGCCCAGCCGCTGCCCACGCGGTAGTCGCCCGCGTCGCGCCCCGCGGCCTCCACGTGCACGGCCACGTTGCCGGCGCCGCCCGTCAGGGCCACGGCGCCGGCCGTCTCGCGCGCGGCGCTGCCGGCGCGCAGCTCGGCGCTGCCCTCGTAGCCCTTCTGCGGGATGGCCGTGGGCACCTTGCCGTCCAGCACGTTCACCACGCCGCCCACGGCGCCGGCGCCGTAGGCCAGGGCCGAGGGGCCGCGCAGCACCTCGACCTGCGTGGCCAGCAGCGGCTCGGCGGCCACGGCATGGTCCGGGCTGACGGTAGAGGCGTCCTGCAGCTGCGAGCCATCGGACAGCACGCGCACGCGCGCGCCGTCCATGCCGCGGATCACGGGGCGGCTGGCGCCCGCGCCGAAGTGGCTGCCGGTGATGCCGGGCTCGCCCTCCAGGGTCTCACCCAGCGTGGCCTCGCGCCGGCGCACCAGCTCGTCGCCCTCCAGCACGGAGACGGGCTGCGTCATCTCCGACGCGCCCAGCTGCAGGCCGCTGGAGGACACGGTGACCTCGGGCAGGCTGGCCTCGGCCTGCGCCCAGGCGGGCGCGGCGCCGGCCAGGCTCAGCAGCACGGCCCAGGCCAGCGGATGGCGGGCGCCGGGCGCCCGCGGGGAAGAAGCAAAGGAATTCATGGATGGATTCGTTCAAAGAGGCGGCGCGCGCGCACGCACAGGTCGCGCGCGGCCGCACTGGAATTTCAATGAAAAACGCCACAAGCGCTTATTCAGCAAGCGCTGGCAGCTATCAAAATGGAACTGATCGGGCCGGCGCGCGATGCGGCGGCCGCATGAGGCGGGGGCTGCCTCAGGCGCGCGGCGGCGGGGCGCGCGCGTGGAACGGCGCCGCGCCGCCCGTGCCGGGCGCGGGCGCGGGCGCGCAGGCGGGCGGCAGCTGCGGCTGGGCCTGCAGCAGCGCCGGGGCATGGCCGAGCGCGGCGCCCACCAGCGTCTGCTGGTCCAGCACCTGGCAGTCGGCGTTGCCGTGGCCGGCAAAGAGGGCGTGCAGCGCGTCGAACGCCTGCCGCTCCGCCCCATGCGCGTGCGCCTGGGGGGCCGCGCCGCCGGGCAGGTGCAGCACCTGGTGCATGCGGCCCAGCGTGGGCGCGAGCACGAGCGCCAGCAGCAGCCACGCCAGCGCAAGGCGGCGGCGCAGCAGCGGCAGGGCGTGGGGGTGCGGTGGGCGCAGCATGGGCCCGGGAGGATAGCGCAGGATTCAGGCCCCGGGCTTCAGGTGGCGCGCGAAGGTCTTGCGGAACTTCGCCACCTTCGGCCCCACGACGAAGGCGCAGTAGCCCTGGTCGGGGTGGTTGGCGAAGTAGTCCTGGTGGTAGTCCTCGGCCGGCCAGTAGCTTTTCAGCTCCTGCAGCTGCGTCACCACGGGCGCGCCCCACTGGCCGCCCTGCTCCAGCTCGCGCAGCAGGTCCTCGGCCACCTGCCTGTGCGCGGGGTCGGTGTAGTAGATGCCGCTGCGGTACTGCGTGCCCACGTCGTTGCCCTGGCGGTCGGGCGTGGTGGGGTCGTGGATGGCGAAGAAGATTTCGAGGATCTCGCGCACGCCGATCTCGGCCGGGTCGAAGGTAACGCGCACCACCTCGGCATGGCCCGTATCGCCCGAGCACACCTGCTCGTACGTGGGCGCGGCCACATGGCCGTTGGCGTAGCCGCTCTGCACGTCGGTCACGCCGCGCACGCGGTCGAACACGGCCTCGGTGCACCAGAAACAGCCGCCGCCCAGGGTGATGGTCTGCAATTGCGAAGACATGGGCACACTCCTTGAAACACGGGCGCACATGATAGGAAGGAACCCATATCCAGGCCCATGGCCGGGCGAACGCTGCGCGTTGACACGTGGGCCGCGCGGTCGCTACCATGCGGTCGCCGTCATTACTAACCGGCAAGTCAGTAACTCCATGAACGCCCTCCCCTCCCTTCCCGACCAGCCCGAAGCCCCCCGGCGCGGCCGCCGCAAGGAAGCGCGCCCGGGCGAGCTGCTGGAAGCGGCGCTGGACCTGTTCGTGGAAAAAGGCTTCGCCGCCACGCGCGTGGAGGAGGTCGCGGCGCGCGCCGGCGTGTCCAAGGGCACGCTGTTCCTCTACTTCCCGAGCAAGGAAGAGCTGTTCAAGGCCGTGGTGCGCAAGAACATCGCCGGGCGCTTCGCCGAATGGGACCTGGAGCTCGAAGCCTACGAAGGCACGAGCAGCGAGCTGGTGCAGTACTGCTTCCAGACCTGGTGGGAGCGCGTGGGCTCGACCAAGGCAGCGGGCCTGGGCAAGCTCATGCTGAGCGAGGCCAACAACTTCCCCGAGCTCGCCGACTTCTACCGCCGCGAGGTCATCGAGCCCGGCCACCGGCTGATCCGCCGCATCCTGCAGCGCGGCATGGACCGTGGCGAGCTGCGCCCGCTCGACCTGGACCACGCCGTCTACTGCGTGCTCGCGCCGCTGATGTTCCTGACGATCTCGCAGCCCTCGCCGTCGCTGTGCATCCTCGACCCGGAGTGTTTTTCACCGGAAAAATACATCCGCCTGCAGGCCGACAACGTATTGCAGGGCCTGTGCGTGCGGCCGACCTAAAATTGCGGGTTTGTCCGATTCCCCACAGTCAGCCTTCCGGAGTACCTCCCATGAACATGCCCCTGAACACGTCCGCCGACATCCACGATCCCGTCGAGCAGGCCCGCTACAACATGGTGGAGCAGCAGATCCGTCCGTGGAACGTGCTCGACGCGGGCGTGCTGGAGCTGCTGTCCGTCGTGCGCCGTGAAGACTTCGTCCCGCCCGCCTACCAGGGCGCGGCCTTCACCGACACGCGGATCCCCCTGAACCCCGACGCGCAGGAGGCCGAGCGCCTGGGCCAGGTGATGCTGGAGCCGCGCGTGGACGCGCGCATGCTGCACGACCTGCAGGTCCAGCCCACCGACCGCGTGCTGGAGATCGGCGCCGGCTCGGGCTACATGGCCGCCCTGCTGGCCGCCCGCGCCGAGCGCGTGGTGTCGCTGGAGATCGACCCCGACCTGGCCGAATTCGCCCGCGAGAACCTGCGCGGCGCCGGCGTGGAAAACGCCCAGGTGCGCCAGGCCGACGGCGCGCTCGATCCCATTCCCGACGGCCCGTTCGACGTGATCGTGCTCAGCGGCTCCGTGGCCGAGGTGCCGCAGAAGCTGCTGGCGCTGCTGCGCGACGGCGGCCGCCTGGGCGCCTACGTGGGCCACCAGCCCATGATGCGGGCCACCTTCGTGCGCCGCAGCGGCGAGCGCTTCGAGACCAGCCAGCCCTGGGACGTGGTCGTGCCGCGCCTGCGCAACTTCCCCGAGCCCTCGCCCTTCAAGTTCTGACCCGGCCCCCTGCACATCATGATCGACCACATCCGCCCGGCCCAGCTGGCCGACTGGATCGCTGCCCACGCGGGCGACCGCCCCCTGGTGCTGGATGTGCGCGAGCCGTGGGAGCTGCAGACCGCCAGCGTCACGCCGCGGGGCTTCGAGCTCGCGGCCATCCCCATGGGCGAGCTGGCCACGCGGCTCTCCGAACTCGACCCCGCCCGCCCCGTCGCCTGCCTGTGCCACCACGGCGTGCGCAGCCTGCACGTGGCCGGCTTCCTGGCACACCAGGGCTTCGACCGGGTGGCCAACATCACCGGCGGCATCGATGCCTGGTCGCACGAATGCGACCCGGCGGTGCCGCGGTATTGAACGACCCGGCCCGACCATGCTCACCCCCCGACGGCTGCTCTGCTTATCCCTGGCGGTGTGCGCCGCCCTTGCCGCAGCGGCCAGCCCCGCGCAGGCGCAGAGCCTGTCGGCGCTGGTGGAACTGGCCCGCGGCTATGACGCCCCCTGGCAGGCCGCCCAGGCGCAGCTGCAGGCGGCCGCCAGCCGCGCCGAGCAGGCACGCGCCGGCCTGCTGCCCAGCGCGGGGCTCAGCGGCGGCGTGACCTACGCGCGCAACGACGTGACGCGCCCGCCCCTGCCCGGCGTAGGCGTGAACGGCCCCACGCAGACCCTGGGCGTGCAGGCATCCCAGCCCCTGTACCGCCCGGCCAGCCGCATCGGCTTCGAACAGGGCCAGCGCGGCATCGACCTGGCCAGCGCGCAGCGCGACGCCGCCGAGCAGGACCTGCTGGTGCGCGTGAGCCAGGCCTACTTCGACGTGCTGGGCGCGCAGGACACCCTGGCCTTCGTGCGCGCGCAAAAGGCCGCCGTGGCCGAACAGCTGGCCTCGGCCAAGCGCAACTTCGAGGTCGGCACCGCCACCGTGACCGACGAACGCGAGGCCCAGGCCCGCCACGACCTCGTCTCCGCCCAGGAAATCGCCGCCGAAAACGACCTGCACGTCAAGCGCCTGGCACTCGACCAGATCGTCGGCCGTCCCGGCACCAGCCCACTGCCCCTGGCCCAGCCCGTGCAGCTGCCCGGCGTGCGGCCCGCGGACGTCGACCACTGGGTGCGCACCGCCGAAGACCGGCAGCCGCAGGTGCGCCAAGCCGCCCTGGCCCTGGACGTGGCGCGCCTGGAGACCCGCAAGGCCGAGACCGGCCACCTGCCCACGGTGGACCTGCAGGCCAGCTACGGCGTGCAGCGAACGCCCAACGGCACCGTGCTCATGCCCGGCATCCACTCGCGCACCAACGTGGCCAGCGTGGGCGTGGCGCTCAACCTGCCGCTGTTCGCGGGCTTCGCGGTGCAGAACCGCGTGAAGGAAACCCTGTCGCTGGAGGACAAGGCCCGCGCCGACCTCGACAACGCCCGCCGCACCGCGGCCCAGGCCGCGCGCGCCGCCTTCTTCAACGTGCAGTCGGGCCTGAGCCAGGTCGGCGCCCTGCAGGCGGCCGAGGCATCGAGCCAGAGCGCGCTGGACGCCAACCTGCTCGGCTACAAGGTGGGCGTGCGCATCAACATC
Source organism: Alicycliphilus denitrificans K601 (assembly GCF_000204645.1). Classification (NCBI taxonomy): domain Bacteria; kingdom Pseudomonadati; phylum Pseudomonadota; class Betaproteobacteria; order Burkholderiales; family Comamonadaceae; genus Alicycliphilus; species Alicycliphilus denitrificans. The sequence goes on from NC_015422.1 coordinate 3,372,875, forward strand.
GACGTGCTCAACGCGCAAAGCCAGCTCTACCAGACCAAGCGCGACCTGGCCACCGCGCGCTACAACGTGCTGGTCGGCACCCTGCGCCTGAAGCAGGCGGCAGGCACGCTGACGGCCGACGACGTGGCGGCGGTGGATACGCTGCTGGCGCGGTAGACATACGCCCGAACCTCACTCCCGGGAACTGCCCAGGAGCGGCACCACGCGATCCGGATCCGCATGGCGGATGGCCGATGGTCTGTGCGCGATCAGCACGACCGTCCGCCCGCGGCGCTTGAGCAGGTCAGGGTGTACGAGCGCAGTCGTGAGGCAAAACGTCGCTCTCTGTAACAAAAAGGCCCCCGTGATTTCCCACGAGGGCCTTTTAATTTCCCATTGCTACATATTGCGTAGCACTAGAGCTAGTGTTTATGGGGTGGCTGATGGGAGTAAATCCAAAAGCGCTACAACCCATTGATTGTTCTACGAAAACCCATTGTAGGTTGACCTATTTTACCCGAAAAAGTGCTACACCAAGTGCTACACTAACCCTATTCGTATTAGGGGTATAAGCTCCTGAACCTTCTCACCTGTTCCGTTAGGACATGCCAACGGCAGACCTTCCAACGAGCCCAGCGGCGATTGAGCGACATAGGACTTGTATAGTGACCATGCCAATGGCAAAGTAAGCGCGCGAACTTAAAAATTGGGGGTAGCGTGCAAGATCCGAACAAAACAACCTTGTATTTTGACGTGGGCCGTACAACTTTCAACATGGTTACATGGGCTCTTTTGAATGTCCTCTTGTGGGTTCTGGTTTCTTTGTTTGTGGGGGTTTATCTAATGCACGCCAATGGTGACGTATCCACAAACGCTCACGTGACATTTTCTTCCAAAGTCGCCTTGCTTGCGCTTGTCCCATTAAATTGGTTTTACTGGAAAACGAAAGTGCGTGGCGGAAAATGGCGAAATTTATTCTACCGAAACTGGAAATAACGATAGACCTACATGGACTTGCAGCCGTCCGAGTTCTTCAAGCACCTAGATATGGAATAGCAAAAGCCAGTCGTTTGACTGGCTTTTTTGCTTCTATCTTCTCCGATTTGACAATTCCGAAAAATTGTTTAAATAAGAAGAAGGCGTTTCCGAGGCGCAATCTAAATATAATCAGCCGATTGAAAAAGTCAATCCCCGAATATAAAAGAATTGCTCCAGTGAAAACGCTGGGGCAATTTTTATTAACGGGGCATCAATGTTCGTAAATATTGCCAGTAGGAGCCGATATAAGTCGTAATGCAGAGAGTCGCGTTAATAAACTTCACTGCTTGAGCCTGACCAAAATTCGATAGGGCTTTGTAGAGCGATAGATCGATACTGTATTGGACGGACCTACAGCCCAACTAAAATTTTATAGGGTAAGTGCTAGAAGAGTTGTGAACAGAGCACAAGTGAGAGTAATCTCGGACCACGTTTACAGGGGGTTATGTTCCTGAACCGAGATATTGCAGCACATAACATGACTGCATGCCGGGTATGTAGGTGTTTTATCAGCTAGACCAAGCTCATAAATCATACATATTCTAGGCCTGGTAAGAGCCGCTATTCGGGCAACAATTTCGTTGACCTTTAAGCAGAGCTTTGCCGGGCTTAGTAGTCTGAAAGACGGATAAGCCGGTAAAGCTTAAAGACAAACTAGTCTACGAAGTAGACTATATAGAGTACAGTACAGATCCAATACTAGAGATCTATATAAATAACCATCAATAGAGATCTGTACCCGTAGGGTAGATATTAACGAAGTTAATATAAACGGACGGCGGCCACTTAAGAGCACGTTTTTAGGAAATTTTTGGCTTTGGCGGCTCGCCAAGGAAATTTTTGGCAATCTCCAAGAATTTTTCAAACCGCTGCCGGAGTCTGGATCTCAACTCCGCATTTTTCTTTCTCTCCGTTGCCAACTCTTCGTCCTTTTTAAGCAACTGGTCTTGCAGACGAAAGACAAGGCCAGCATCACCAAATTTTTCATTGATTGCGGTTGCATAGACTTCCCTTCTGGCTTCTATTTCCTTTCGCTCCTCTTTGATTTCTTCCCTCTCCAAGACCACAGCCTTGGTTTCCTTGAAAAATTTCATTTGCAGCTTCTGGAAATTGAGCATGGAGAATTGCTTGTAAATGTCCGCCTCATGTTTTATGTCTTTTATTAGGGGTAAAACGCATTCAGAAAATTTTTTCTTGAGCATGTCTTCTGACATTCGCTCTTTCCAAGTGAAATAAATTCCGCCTATGAGTTCACGGAATTTTTCCTCATATGCAGGACTGCTTTCCAAAATCTGCTGAACTTTTTGAATGGTGTACTCGTAATCACCCGCTTCCTGGTGCTTCGCCTTGGAACCTTTTTGACCTCGCACCAATCCCCATTTGCTATTGTTTTCTGCAAACCTCGTTTGCAGGTCTGCAAGGAATTCTGGATTGATATGGCGAGAACTCAATGACCAGGTTTCCTTAAAAAACTCCCCCTTTTGATTTTTGTACCGCTTCATGGACTTCTGTTCAGTGGTCACAAAAAAATGAATATGAGGTGTCTTTTCGTCTAGGTGGAGTACGCCGAATTTGAGTTGATCACCAAATTCTTTCCGCATGAACTTGACCTGATCAGCGGCCCACTTCCCAATGTCTTCGATTGACTTCCCCTCAAAAAATCCAGGCGAAGCAATGGCAAAGTATTCAAAGGCGAGCACATTGTTTTTCTTTTCCTTGATACCCAACTTCTGATAGTGCTCGTTCAATTTGGCAGTGAACTCCGCACCCGAAGTACAGTCAATGCCGAAGTCATTGACCAAAATTTGATTCAACTCGCTACGTGAGGAATCGATATTTTTCTGTTTTCTTAACCGTAGGTTGTGCCGCATGGCACCTGCTAGGTGGTACCTATTTCTGATTTTCTTGGTGCGAAGGCATGCATACATTGGCTTGACTTCGTTCTTGTTTTTATATGCCATATTGCGGGCTTTTTATCGTTCTTTTTGCCTCCTGCCCTATATAAAGCGTAACGCATAAATGCCGAAAGGCAAGAGCAAACCCCTTTGACGTTCATTTCATGAACATCGCCTACTATGCAAACCCACTACGCTGCGCTCCGGGGTTTACGTAGGCCAAAGGGTTCCCCTTTGGATTCCCAAAAGCAAAGTCAAAGCCCGGACCTTGAGGACCTGTCCTCAAACTCCTTTCCGAATGCCAAAAAAAATGCCACCTATCGGTAGCATTTTTATTTGACACTCGGCCTATTTTATCTAATCTGTCACCTATCAAATTTGATAGTTGACATTGCTTGAATAGGTGTTACTCCACTCATTTTTTTGGCTTTGGATTCGAGGCTTCCTCAATATCTTTTTTTATTTTTTCGAATATCTTTTCCACACTTTTTGTTCCATGGAGAAGATCTGATGATTGATTTAGAACTTCTTTTATATCGGAATCTGACATGCCATGCTTTTTTAGACGTCGCCTTAGTTGATTCCGTCTTCTTCTGAAATTAATGACTTTACATATCTCCTCGCAGTGATAACCCGCTGCACAGAGATTTTCCACGAAGTCCTCCTCCATTGGGTCAAGCTCAATCTGGAGGGAATTTTCAATTTTATCGATGCATTCTTGAGGTGAACACGAGCTTGGTTTAATTCGCATTTTCAATAACTCAATTAGTTCAATTAGTTTTCGAAACCACCTCATACCTTGCTCCTTTTTCTGAACAAGGTATGAAACCAGCAGAAAAAGTCAAATCTTGGTTTTCTCTTTCTCGGCTTTCGCTGCTGCCTTCTTACGTAACTTTATGGCTTTCTCGTTCACGAGGCCCGCCAAAATATGTTCGTTTTTGAACTTGAATTGGAACTTGGCGAAGTCAAAACCCCAATCCATTTTCTCTAACACGGAGCGAATATTCTGCAAAGAATATTCCGCACCGTAGACTGTTTGGGTCACGTCCTGCTCCTGACTGTGCCCCAAAATCCATTTCCGCAATGGCAAATCCAAGCCCAAATCTACCATTGCCGCTCCGAAGTTTTTCCGCAGGCTATGGAAAGATTTTTGGGATTCGTCCACCTTGATCAACTTCTGCTTGTATTGGGTCCAGTTGTAGGAAACATTTTTGGCATATCCATTGGAAGCAGTCTTGATAAGGTAGGGAAATAGCAAAGAGGTTTCCCCATACTTTGCTTTGACAAGTTCGTAATACTCCAAAAAATTCGTCTGGAGCAGTTGGGCAGGCATGGGAATTTTTCGGACAGAGGAAGGTGTTTTAACTTCCTTATCGTCACCGTCGTCATTGACGTCAATGAGCCAGATTCCGTTTTCCTGATAAACGTCGTTGATATAAAGCTGCGTGATTTCGTCTTCACGTAGCCCCATAGTCAGACCTACCAGAGGAGCAAAAAATAGATCGGGCTTCTTGAAACGGCGTTTGTATTCCTCAAATTCTTCAACGAACAGTCGTTGAATTTCATCTTTTGAGTATGGAATCCACGAATTGGTGTGCTTGGCTCGTTCCGATTTTTTGACCAAGTGCATATTCGCAAATGGATTTTCATATGGATATTTTCCAGCACCAATAGCGAAGTCAAAATAGCCTTTGAGGGTTTTTGTGTAGTTATCCACCGTCAGAGGGCTATCCTGTTCCTTGATTACGATTTCACGGTAATCACTGGCTTGGGGCTTGTGGATCTCGTCAATGTAAATGACTCCACGGCCCTGATAGTAGTCAATGAATTTTTGAATGCGAGGAAAGTAGCCGTCCTGAGTTGACTGGGAAAAGGTCTTGACCTTGGCTACCTTGTACGAGTCAAACAGGTCTATAAGACGATAGCGAGCCGCTGCATGTGGGGTAGTAGCTTCCACCTGCTTTTGAACGATTAGAGGCTCTTTAAATCGTCCTATACGCTCAATGGCGTCCTCATAGGCAACTCGTTCTGCCTCAACTTCCATATTGAAATCAATTTTGACTCCATTGGGCAGGCTGACCGTGAGCTCCCTTGGATCAACCAGTTCAAGTTTTTTCTTCGTATCCATGACCCATTTCTCAAAAGCCAGAGCAACTTGTAACGAGCGTAAGTATGCCTGCTTTCGGTCTTTGGTCCGAAGGCTGTGAACTAACTTTGTGGAGCTAACGTGAGGGTGGAGTACAGCAGGAACGAACAGGCGAAGGTAGAACGTGCCGTGTCGGTTTTGGTAGGTGTTTTGCAGCATGGCGAACCCCAAGGTTGGGGTTGCGGCACCTAGGAAGTGCTACACCAATTGCTACACCACAAAGCAAAACCCCTTTGTAACCTATTGATTACAAAGGGGAAAATGTCTTTGGGGTGGCTGATGGGACTCGAACCCACGACAACAGGAATCACAATCCTGGACTCTACCAACTGAGCTACAGCCACCGTAGCTCGACATTATAGCCTGATAATTTCCGGTCTCGCCCCGTTTGCCACAGTCTCTCCATCGGCCAGAGCCGAGGCATGTGGACGCGGCACCGGCTGCGCCCGCGCCGGCCGCGCGCAGCCGCCTTCAGGCGCGCCGGTGCACCAGGATCACCCCGGCCAGGATGCACAGCATGCCCGCCACCGCCATGGGCGCCAGCAGGTTGCCCAGCACCGCGTAATCGAGCAGCGCGGTGACGGCGGGCACCAGGTAAAACAGGCTGGTCACGTTCACCAGGTTGCCGCGCTGGATCAGCCGGTACAGCAGCCACTGCGCCAGCACCGAAATGCCCAGCCCCAGGAACAGCGCAGGCAGCCAGAAGCCCGCGCTGCCATCCAGGCGCAGCGGCTGCACCTGCGCGAACGCCAGGCACACGGCCAGCGTCACGGCGTATTGCAGCGGCAGCACCTGCAGGGGTTCCTGCCGCACGCGCTTTTGCACGATGGCGCCGGCCGTGATGCAGGCCAGTGCCCCCAGCGCGAAGGCCAGGCCCGCCGCCGCGAAGCGCGTGGCCACCAAGCTTTGCCACACCACCATGGCCAGCCCGACCAGCGCCAGCAGCAGGCCGCCCAGGCGCGCGGCGCCAAAGCGCCGCTTTACCAGCGCCAGCGTGAGGATGGGCTGCACGCCCAGCAGCGTGGCGATCAGCCCCGGCGTGATGCCGTGGGCCATGGCCTGGAAGTAACACACGGAGTACAGCGCCACCATCAGCAGCCCGGCCAGCGCCACCGTGCCGCGCGTGCCCGCGGCCGGCCACCAGCGCCCGCGCCGCCATGGCGCCACGGCCAGCAGCGCAGCGAACGCCGCGCCGTAGCGCACCAGCAGCACGGCCGAGGGCGAGCCATGGTCCAGCGCCCAGCGCGTGAAGATGGCCGCGCTGCCCCACAGCAGCACGAACATGGGCATGGCCCCCCACGAGGCCCAGGAAGAGGTACGAAAAGACATGGATATCCCATCCGTCAAGAAACAAGCCCAGTGCGCAGCGGGCGGCAATGCCCCGCGCAGACGAGGAGGCCGAGCCGGAAGTCAGCCCAGGAGGACGTGCGCCGGCGGTGGCGGGCAGGCCGCCACGGCGTGCTGGATGGGAGGGGGAGGGTTGCCCGCGCGCACGCGCAGGCCGGCGGCGGGCCGGGCGCGAAGCTGGTGCGAGGGCAGGAGGGACATGGGCGGCGAGTGTAGTGCGGATCAGAACACGCCCAGCGCCAGCCCCGCGGCCAACGCCTCGCCCAGGGCGTGGCATCGCTCCAGCTCGTCGGCGCCGATCTGCTTGGGCGCCAGGATGGCCTCGGGCGTCTGCGCGTGGGTGCAGACGATCAGCGGCTCGGCCACCTCCTTCAGGCGCCAGCCCGTGGCGATGCGCGCAATCTGCCGCGCGGCGTTCTGGCCGTCGCTGCCGGCGCAGATCAGGCTGGCGTAGGGCCGGCCGTTGATGCGGTCGAGCACCGGGTAGTAGCAGCGGTCGAAGAAGTCCTTGAGCTGCCCGCTCATGGCCGCCAAGTTCTCGGGCGTGGCGAACAGGTAGCCCTGCGCGGCCAGCACGTCGTCCGGGCCGGCCTGAGCCGCGTGCAGCAGGCGCACCGCCACGGCGGGCTCGGCGACGGCGCCGGCCTGCGCGGCCTCGGCCATCTGGCGCGTGCCGCCGGTCAGCGAGTGGTAGACGATCAGCAGGGTCTTGGGCGCGGTGGACATGCCCGCATTGTCCCGCTGCCCGGGGGGAATGGTCAGAAAGCGTCTTCGGCCATGTCCGCGCAGGTGGCGTCGCGCGTGCACACCACGGCCAGCCAGGCGCCGGTCTTCGGCAGTTCGTAGTGGAAGAAATAGCGTGCAGCGCCCATTCTGCCTACGCTTGCAGCTATGGAAAGCGAAGCATCCTTGGCAAGCACGCTGTCCGCCACGTCCAGCCACATCCAGGCCAGCACCACGTGGCCGAAGGCCTGCATGTAGGGCACGGCGTTGGCCAGGGCCTCGCCCGCGTTGCCCGTGGCCCAGGCGGCCCGGGTGGCGTCGATCACGTCCCGCAGGGCCTGTTCGAGCTGGCCGGCCCAGGCGGCCAGCCCGGGCCGCTGGCGCGCCTTGGCGATGGTGACGGCGACGGTGCGCGCGAGCAACTGCAGCCCAGCCCCGCCCTGCATGACCACCTTGCGGCCCAGCAGGTCGGCGGCCTGGATGCCGTGCGTGCCCTCGTGGATCATGTTCAGGCGGTTGTCGCGCCAGTACTGCTCCACGGGAAAGTCGCGCGTGTAGCCGTAGCCGCCGTGGATCTGGATGGCCAGCGAGTTGGCCTCCAGGCAGAACTCGCTGGGCCAGCTCTTGGCGATGGGCGTGAGCACCTCCAGCAGCAGCCTGGCATCGGCGGCTGCCCCGGCATCGCCCGTGCGGCCCTCATCGACCAGCCGCGCGCAGTACAGGTTGAGCGCCAGCGCGCCCTCGCCGTAGCTCTTTTGCGCCAGCAGCATGCGCTTGACGTCGGCATGCTCGATCAGGCGCACCTGGGGGCTGCTGGCGTCCTTGCCGCCGCTGCCGATGGGGCGGCCCTGCAGGCGCGTCCTGGCGTAGTCCAGGCTCGCGTAGTAGCCCGCCAGTCCCAGCATGGTGGCGGCCATGCCGATGGAGATGCGCGCCTCGTTCATCATGTGGAACATGCACTTCAGGCCCTCGCCCGGCTTGCCGACCAGGTAGCCGATGGCCCCTGCCCCCCGGCCGTCCAGGCCGCCGCCCTGCCCTGCGCGCACGGGGTACCTGCCCTCGCCGAAGTTCAGCAGCGTGTTCGTCGTGCCGCGCCAGCCGAGCTTGTGGTTCAGCCCGGCCAGGGCCACATCGTTGCGCTCGCCGGTCAGCTTGCCTTCGGTGTCCACGAGCTTCTTGGGCACGATGAACAGCGAAATGCCCTTCACGCCCGGCACCGGCTTGCCGTCCGGCCCCGGGATCTTGGCGAGCACGAGGTGCACGATGTTCTCGGTCAGCTCGTGGTCGCCCGCGCTGATCCACATCTTGTTGCCGCGCAGGCGGTAGCGCGGGCCCAGCGGATCGGCCTCGAAACCCGCGCCGTCCGGCTCGGCGCGCGTGGCGATGTCGCTCAAGGACGAGCCCGCCTGCGGCTCCGACAGGCACATGGTGCCCGCCCAGCGGCCGTTGAACTCGTTGGCGGCGAACACCCGCTGCTGCATCGGCGTGCCGTGAACGAGGATGGCGTTGGCGTTGCCCGTGGTCAGCAGGTTGGAGCCGATGCTGATCGACGCGCAGGCAAAGAAACTGTTGGCCGCCGACTCCACCACGTAGGGCAGCTGCATGCCGCCCAGCTCGTAGTCCTGCGCGGCGCCGAGCATGCCGCTGTCGGCATAGGCCTGGCGCGCGTCGTGCGTGCACTGGGGCAGGATGACCTTCTCGCCGTCGAACCGGGGCTCCTGCGTGTCGACGGTGCGGTTGAACGGCGCGTACTTCTCGCGCGCGATGCGTTCGCAGGTGTCGAGCACGGCATCGAAGGTCTCGCGCGAGTGGTCGGCAAAGCGCGGCCGGGCGGTGAGCGATGCGGCGCGGAGCCAGTCGTAGAGCAGGAAGTCGAGGGTGGAGCGCAGGGAGGTGGTCATGCTGGAAATTATGGGAGGCATGCCCTGGGGAGACATGTCCTGTGCGTGACGCGGTGGAAGCTGGTTCAGCGGAGGGTCGATCTTGTTGTTCTAGATGGCGGAAGCCGACCCATTGCGAACTCCCAACCGGACGTTCGGGATCGCTCCACTGCTTCACCAACTTCCGTCCACCTGTGATGCGCCGCTGCCGTCCCGTCCTGGAAGCCTTGAAGCGCCCCAGTCATAGACTTCATCGACATCAAGGGGCGCTATGTGCCGTTGACCAAATTCCTAGTCAATCGACTCTGTAACGCCTGCTCTCGAGGTTGCAGACAGCTACGACTGAGAAGAGACCGCTGAGTCCTTCCAGCTTCGGCAGCCATGGCAAAGGCCTCGTCCGATATTTCATACGAGCAGTCAAGAACATCCTGCAGCAACTTCCTTGCATTGCAACTGTCCAGCACAGCACGTGAGCAGCTTGGTGATGGTCAATGCATCGGCCCGCCGAGCCGTTTGCTCGCCCTTGATATCGCGTAGTTCACGAGGCAGTAAAGCGCCGCGACAACGAGGTACACGGGTACCAGCGCGTGGTAGTTGGCGATGAGCACCTTGGCGTTCTGCATGAGCTCACCGTAGGTGACGACGTAGCCGAAGGTGGTGTCCTTGACCACGATGACCAGTTGCGCGACCAGTGCCGGGACGATGTAGCGAAGGGCCTGGGGGAAGACGACGAGGAAAAAAACCTGGGCTTCGGTCAGCCCCAGGCTTCGCGCCGCATCGGTCTGGCCGCGGGGAACGGCGAGCACGCCCGCGCGGTAGACCTCGGCCACCACGGCGGCGGTGGCCAGGCCGATGGGCAGCGTCAACATCCAGTAGGTGCTCAGCTTGATCCCGACCGACGGAAGCACCAGAAAACACACATAGATGAGCAACAGCGTCGGCGTGCCGCGCAGGAACTCGATCACCGCGATGCTCGGCCAGCGCACGAGCCTCAGCCGCGCCAGGCGCCCCATCATCAGCACCAGCCCGAAGGCCAGCGCGATGACGGCGGCCATCGCCGCCGATGCCAGCGTGCCAAGCAGGCCTCTGCCCAGGAAGGCCCAAGTCGTCGGCCAGGCGAAGAATTCCCAGAATCGGGCGTCGAGCTGCCCTGCGGCATGGAACCGGAACACGATGCCCGCAGCCAGCAGGAGCAGCACGGCCGCTGCGGTCACGCTGGCCACCCGTATGGCGGTCTGGGCCCGGGGGCTCGGCGCACCAAACAGAATGTCTTCCAGAGGGCGGCTCATCGCAGGATCCGCACCTTCTTTTCCAGGGCGGCGCCAGCCCAGGCGATGAGCAACCCGGTCGCCACGTACATCGCGGCGGCCACCGCGAACGCGGGAATACCGGCGGCAGAATCGGTGGCGATCTTGGACACGAGCGCGGTGAGCTCCCGGCCCGGAAACGGTACCTGCGATGCCAATGAGGTGGACAACATCAGCGCAATGAGCAGCGACGTCATCGGCTGCACCACCGCGCGCAGCGCCTGCGGCAATACCACCGCAGAGATGATGCGCATCGGCCGCAGCCCCAAGCTGAGTGCGGCCTCAATTTGGCCGCCAGGAATGGTGTTGATGCCCGAGCGCAGGTAGTCCGCCGTGAACGCGGAGCAGACCAGCGCCAACGTCAGGATCACGCTGGGCTCATAGTCAATCACGACGTTGAGATCGGGCAGCGCGAACACGATGAAGATCAGCAGCGCTACGCTGGGAATGTTGCGGAAGATCTCGACGTAGCCGGTCAGGACGAAGCGCAGCGGCGGCAGCGGAAGGAGCCGAAGCACCGTCACGACCATACCCAGCAGAAAGCCGGGCACGAACGACACTACAGTGAGCTTCCACGTCAGCAAGAGGGCCTGCCCGAAGGCAGGCCCGTAGTCGGCCAGGAGCCTGGAAACATCGCCCATCGGTTATGGGAGGGTGGGCGGCGTCGGAACGGCTGTGCTGCCGGTGCGCTGTCCGATGGAGATGGCCCAGAGCTTGGCCCAGGTGCCGTCGGCTTCCAGTTTTTTCAGGAGGGCATTGATGAAGGCCACGCCGTCCGAGCCCTTGGGCAGTCCGACGCCGTAGGGATCCTGCGCACCAAAGGGCGCGCCCGCCAGCCGCGCGTCGCCGGTGCCGAGGCTCAGGGCGTTGAGCAGCAGCGTGTAATCGGTCACGTAGGCGTCCACGCGTCCCTGGCGCAGTGCATCGAGAGCTTCCTGATGCGTCTGGAACTCTTGTACGACAGCCTTGGACGCATACTGCGCCAGGATCGCGGGCCCCGTGGAGCCGGCCTGCGTGGCGACCTTCTTGCCGGCCAGATCGTTGTACGACTGAATCGTCTTGTTGTTCGCCTTGACCAACACCCCAGCCTGCGAGGTGTAGTAAGGGCCGGCGAATGAGATCTTCTCGGCGCGGGCGGGGGTGATGGAGTAGGTGGCGAACACCATGTCCACCTGGTCGTTGATGAGCACCTGTTCGCGCGTGGACGAGGTCACCTGCGTGAACCGGTACTTGGCTCCATCGCCCAGGATGTAGCGGGTGATCAGCTGGGCCAGACCGGCGTCGAAGCCGCGGATCTTGCCGTCTTTTTCGTTGAGCAGCGAGAAAAGATTCGAGGTCTGTGTGCCGCCGAGACGTAGCGTACCGGCCTGCTTGATCTTGCTGGCCCAGGTGCTCGAGCGAATAGTCGCCGCGTCGGCAACGGGGCCCTGCGCCACCAGTGCGTCAAACGCCGCTGCATCGATGGGCGTGCCCTGTGCGAAAAGCGACCCACCGGTCACGATCGCCAGAGCCACCACGGTGGATTTCAGAATGGATTTGATCGACATGCGGTCCTCTTGGATGGTCTGTGACGTGAATCAATATATAGCAGCTATGGAATGCGCGAGCTGCTTGTCCGGTCCGACCACCGCTACCAGTTCATCGCAAGAAAATAATCCTTTATACCCCTTAACGCCCACCCAGCAATCTCCAGCAGCTATCAAAACAAAAGCAAACGCCCCGCGCAAGCCTTCCAGCCTGCGCGGGGCGTTGGTCTTCGGAGAGTCGTCAGCGCTTACAGCACCTCAAACACCCCCGCCGCCCCCATGCCACCACCAATGCACATGGTCACGCACACGCGGCGGGCAGCCCGGCGCTTGCCTTCGATGAGCGCGTGGCCCGTGAGGCGCTGGCCGCTCACGCCGTAGGGGTGGCCCAGGGCGATGGCACCGCCGTTGACGTTCAGGCGGTCGGCGGGGATGCCGAGCTTGTCGCGGCAGTAGAGCACCTGCACGGCGAAGGCTTCGTTGAGTTCCCACAGGTCGATGTCCTGCACGGTGAGACCCAGTTTCTTGAGCACCTTGGGCACGGCGAAGACGGGGCCGATGCCCATTTCGTCGGGCTCGCAGCCGGCCACGGCGAAGCCGAGGAAGCGGCCCAGGGGCTTGAGGCCCTTGCGGCCGGCGTATTCCTCGCTCACCACCACGCAGGCGCCGGCGCCATCGGAGAACTGGCTGGCGTTGCCCGCCGAGATCAGCCCGCCGGGCAGCGCCGGGCGGATGCCGCTGATGCCTTCCTTGGTGGTGCCTTCGCGCGTGCCTTCGTCGCGGCTCACGGTGACCTGCCTGGTGATCAGGCCCAGCGTCTTGTCGGCGATGCCGGCAGTGACGGTGATGGGGGCGATCTCGTCGTCGAACTTGCCTGCGGCCTGGGCGGCGCAGGCTTTTTGCTGGCTGGCGGCACCGTACTCGTCCATGGCGTCGCGGCCGATGCCGTAGCGCTTGGCCACCATCTCGGCGGTCTGCAGCATGGACCAGTACAGCTCGGGCTTGGTGATCGAGTGGTCCATCAGCATGTGCTGGTTCATCTCCTGCTGCACGCAGGAGATGCTTTCCACGCCGCCGGCCACGTACACCTCGCCCTCGCCCGCGATGATGCGCTGGGCGGCGGTGGCGATGGTCTGCAGGCCCGATGAGCAGAAGCGGTTGATGGTCATGCCCGATGTGGTGACGGGCAGGCCGGCCTTGAGCGCGATCTGGCGCGCGATGTTCATGCCGGTAGCGCCTTCGGGGTTGGCGCAGCCCATGATGACGTCGTCCACGTCGGCCCCGTCGATGCCCGCGCGCTGCACGGCATGCTGCACCGCGTGGCCGCCCAGGGTGGCACCGTGGGTCATGTTGAACGAGCCCTTCCAGCTCTTGGCGAGCGGCGTGCGGGCGGTGGAAACGATCACTGCGGATGTCATGTCGGTGTTCCTTGTTCTATAGGGATGCTCTCGATCAGGCGAAGGCCTTGCCTTCGGCGGCGAGGCGCGCCAGCAGGGGCGCGGGCTCCCAGGCGCGCGCGTCGTCCAGCGGGTTCCTGGCGAAGCGCTTCATAGCCTGCACCACGTTGAACAGGCCCACTTCGCTCGCGTAGTGCATGGGGCCGCCGCGGTGGATGGGGAAGCCGTAGCCGGTCAGGTACACCATGTCGATGTCGCCCGCCTTGCTGGCGATACCCTCTTCGAGGATCTTCGCGCCCTCGTTGACCAGCGAGTAGACGAGGCGCTGCACGATTTCTTCGTCGCTGATCTTGCGCGGCGCGATGCCCAGGGCCTTGCGGTGCTCCTCGACCATCTTTTCGACCATGGGGCTGGGGATGGCGTCGCGCTTGCCGGGCGCGTAGTCGTACCAGCCCGCGCCGGTCTTCTGGCCGAAGCGGCCCATTTCGCAGAGCAGGTCGGCCGTCTTGCTGTACTTCATGTCGGGCTTTTCCACGTAGCGGCGCTTGCGGATGGCCCAGCCGATGTCGTTGCCGGCCAGGTCGCCCATGCGGAACGGGCCCATGGCGAAACCGAACCTCTCGATGGCCTTGTCCACCTGGCTGGGCGTGCAGCCTTCGTCGAGCAGGAAGCCGGCCTGCTGGCTGTAGCGCTCGATCATGCGGTTTCCGATAAAGCCGTCGCACACGCCGGAGACGACGGCCGTCTTCCTGATCTTCTTGGCGATGGCCATGACGGTGGCGAGCACGTCCTTGGCCGTTGCCTTGCCGCGCACCACCTCCAGCAGCTTCATCACGTTGGCGGGGCTGAAGAAGTGCATGCCCACCACGTCCTGCGGGCGCCGGGTGAAGGCGGCGATCCTGTCCACGTCGAGCGTGGAGGTGTTGGAGGCCAGGATGGCGCCGGGCTTGGCGACTTGGTCGAGCTGCCTGAACACGGCCTCCTTCACGCCCAGTTCCTCGAACACGGCCTCGATGATGAGGTCGCAGTCCTTGAGGTCGTCGTACGAGAGCGTGGTGGACAGCAGGGCCATGCGCTGCTGGTATTTGTCCTCCTTGAGCTTGCCTTTCTTGACCTGGGCCTCGTAGTTCTTGCGGATGGTGGCGATGCCGCGGTCCAGCGCCTCCTGCTTCATCTCCAGGATGGTCACGGGGATGCCCGCGTTCAGGAAGTTCATGCTGATGCCGCCGCCCATGGTGCCGGCGCCGATCACGCCCACCTTTTTGATGTCGCGCTTGGGCGTATCCGAAGGTACGTCGGGGATCTTGCTCGCGGCGCGCTCGGCAAAGAACAGGTGGCGCAGCGCGCGCGACTCGGGCGTCCACATCAGGTTGATGAACAGTTCGCGCTCGTACTGCAGGCCGTCGGCGAACTTGCGCCTGGTGGCGGCCTCCACGGCGTCCACGCACTTGGCGGGCGCTGGGAAGTTTTTGGCCATCCCTTTGACCATGTTGCGCGCGAACTGGAAGTACGCGTCGCCCTCGGGGTGCTTGCACGGCAGGTTGCGCACCAGCGGCAGCGGACGCGCTTCGGCCACGCTGCGCGCGAAGGCCAGGGCTTCCTCGGGCAAGGATTCGGGCGAGGCGGCCATCCTGTCGAACAGCTTCTGGCCGGGCACGGCGCCGATGAACTCGCTCTTGACCGGCTCGCCGCTCACGATCATGTTGAGCGCCGCCTCCACGCCCACCACGCGCGGCAGGCGCTGCGTGCCGCCCGCGCCGGGCAGCAGGCCCAGCTTCACCTCGGGCAGCGCCACGCTGCAGCCGGGCGCGGCGATACGGTAATGGCAGCCCAGCGCCAGTTCCAGCCCGCCGCCCATGCAGACGCCGTGGATGGCGGCCACCACGGGCTTGGCGCAGTTCTCGACGGCGCTGATGACGGAGTGCAGGTTCGGCTCCTGCAGGGATTTCTCGGTGCCGAACTCCTTGATGTCCGCGCCGCCCGAGAAGGCGCCGCCCGCGCCGGTGACGACGATGGCCTTGACGGCCGCGTCGGCCTGCGCGCGCTCCAGGCCATCGACGATGCCGCGCCGCGTATCAAGGCCAAGCCCGTTGACGGGCGGGTTGTTGAGGGTGATCACGGCCACGTCGCCGTGGACCTGGTATTCAGCCGTCATGCTGTCGTTCCTCTTGGATCTCGGGTGGATGAAAGAAAAGTACGCTCGTGCGTTTTTTTCGGCAAGTCTAGGGGGACTCGGGCGCGTTTTTTGTCGCTGGCGGGACAAGGCCCGGGCCCGGGCTGTCATTCGCTATTAATTCAATAGCAACCAACGCTTTTTGCATGGGCACCAGAGGCCGATTTGGCTTTGAATCAGACCTCCAGCCACTCCTTGCGCACGTAGCTGTTGGCGCGCAGCTCGTCGGGCGTGCCCTGGAAGACGATGCTGCCGTGGCCCATGACCAGCGCGCGGTCGGAGATGGTCATGGCGATGGTGAGCTTCTGCTCGATGAGCAGCACCGAGATGCCGCGCTCCTTGAGCCTCGTCAAGTATTCGGCGACCAGTTCCACGATCTTGGGCGCGAGGCCCTCGGTGGGCTCGTCGATGATGATGAGGTCCGGGTCGCCCATGAGCGTGCGGCACAGCGTGAGCATCTGCTGCTCGCCGCCGGACATCACGCCCGCCTCGATGTTGCGCCGCTCCTTCAGGCGCGGGAACATGGCATACATGTCGTCGAACGTCCAGCGGCTGCCCCGGCCGCTGCCCTTCTGGCCCAGCAGCAGGTTCTGGTGCACCGTGAGGTTGGGGAACACGTCGCGGCTCTCGGGCACGTAGCCCAGGCCCAGGTGGGCGATCTCGTAGGCCTTCCTGCCCCGCAGGCTCCGGCCCTTCCACTCCAGCGTGCCCTCCCAGTCCACCAGGCCCATGATGGCCTTGGCAGCCGTGGAGCGGCCAGAGCCGTTGCGGCCCAGCAGCGCCACGATCTCGCCGGGCTGCACGTCGAAGGTCACGCCGTGCAGCACGTGGCTCTTGCCGTAGTAGGCGTGCAGGTTCTCCATCTTCAGCATCAGTGCCTCCCTTCCTGCTGCGCCGCAATGACCGAGCCCAGGTAGGCCTCCTGCACGCGCTGGTTGGCGCGCACGTTCTCGGGCGTGTCGAAGGCGATCACCTCGCCGTACACCACCACCGCGATCTTGTCGGCCAGGCCGAAGACAACGCCCATGTCGTGCTCCACGGTGAGCAGCGTGCGGCCCTCGGTCACCTCCTTGATGAGGTGGATGAAGCGCGTGGTCTCGCTCTTGCTCATGCCGGCGGTGGGCTCGTCCAGCAGGATCACGCTGGCGCCGCCCGCGATGGTGATGCCGATCTCCAGCGCCCGCTGTTCGGCGTAGGTCAGGTTCATGGCCAGCGTGTCGCGCTTCTTGTCGAGCTTGATCATCTCCATGAGCTGCTCGGCGCGCTCGTTGGCGTCCTGCAGCTTCGACAGGAAGCGCCAGAACGCGTAGCGGTAGCCCAGGCTCCAGAGCACGCCGCAGCGCAAGTTCTCGAACACGCTGAGCTTGGGGAAGATGTTGGTGATCTGAAAGCTGCGGGACAGGCCCATGCGGTTGATCTCGAACGGCGCCTTGCCGTCGATGCGCGCGCCGTGCAGCAACACCTGGCCGCTGGTGGGCGCGAAGCGCCCGCTGATCAGGTTGAACAGCGTGGACTTGCCCGCGCCGTTGGGGCCGATGATGGCCACGCGCTCGCCGGAGCGCACGGTCAGGTTGGCGCCGCGGATGATCTCCGTCTTGCCGAAGCTCTTGCGCAGGTCGCGCAGCTCCAGCGCATGGGCCGCCTGGTGGTCCGTCGTCATGCCGCCTCCCCGCGCTTGATCTCGTGCTCGATCTCTTCCTGGATCTCGCCCCACTGCCGCAGGAACTGCCGCCTGCACAGCTCGAACAGCCCCAGCCCCGTGGCGAGCACGAAGCCAGCGCCGAACCAGCTCGCCACGCTGCGCGCGTCCAGCGTGGCGCCCAGGAACTCCAGCCGGGGCCCGAGCGCCGCGTTGAGCTGCAGGTGGTAGGTCATCTCGATCATCGCGGCCGCGCCCAGCACCGCCACCAGCGCCGTGCCGCCCAGCGCCAGGTACGCGCCGACGATGCCGCGCAGCTTGCCGTACCTGGCCAGCCGCAGGTTCATCATGATGAGGCTGGCGATGCCTCCGGGCGCATACATCACCATGAACAGGAACACCAGGCCCAGATACAGCAGCCAGGCCTTGGACAGCTCCGACAACAGCACCGAGGCCAGCACCAGCAGCACCGCCCCGATGATGGGCCCGAAGAAGAACGTGGCCCCGCCCAGGAAGGTGAACAGCAGGTAGCCGCCCGAGCGCACCACGCTCACGCTGTCGGCGCCGGTGACGATCTCGAAGTTGATGGCCGCCAGCGCCCCGCCGATGCCCGCGAAGAAGCCCGCGATGATGAAGGCGAAATAGCGCACGCGCTGCGTGTTGTAGCCGATGAACTCCACGCGCTCGGGGTTGTCGCGCACGGCGTTCAGGATGCGCCCGAGCGGCGTGCCGGTGAAGGCGTACATGGCCGCCGTGCACACGAAGCAGTACGCCGCGATCAGGTAGTACACCTGTATGGCCGGCCCGAAGGTGATGCCGAAGAAGGGCTGGCCGTACACCCGATCGGTGGTGATGCCGCCCTCGCCGCCGAAGAACTCGGGGAACATCAGCGCCATCGAGGCCACCAGCTCGCCGATGCCCAGCGTGATCATGGCGAAGGTGGTGCCCGACTTCTTGGTGGTCACGAACCCCAGCAGCACGGCGAAGAACATGCCCGCGAGCCCCCCCACGAGCGGCATGAGCCACAGCGGAATGGGCAGCTGCCCCGCGCCGGCCATGTTGATGGCGTGCACCGTGATGAAGGAGCCCAGGCCCGTGTACACCGCATGGCCGAAGCTCAGCATGCCGCCCTGCCCCAGCAGGATGTTGTAGGACAGGCAGATGATGGTCGCGTAGCCGATCTGCGAGAGCATGGTCAGCGCCAGCCCGCTGGTGAACAGCCGGGGCGCGGCGATGAGCGCGATGGCGAACAGGCTCCAGATGACGATCCGGCCCACGTTCAGGGGCTTGAAGCGGTAGTACCGGGTGGCGTCCGGCGCGGCGGCCGGGGAGAGGGAGGAAGTCGTTCGCATGGCTTCAGTCCTCCCGCGTGCCCAGCAGGCCCTTGGGGCGGAAGATCAGGATCAGGACGAGGAACAGGTACGGCAGGATGGGAGCCACCTGCGAGATGGTGAGCCTGAGCACCGGGTAGCCGAAGGTCTGCTCGGTGACCTGCACGCCCAAGCGTGTGAAGGCGTGCACGAGCGAATAGTCCAGCGCCACCGCGAAGGTCTGCACCAGCCCGATGAGCAGCGAGGCGAGGAACGCCCCCGCGAGCGACCCCATGCCGCCCACCACCACCACCACGAAGATGATCGAGCCCACCGAGGCGGCCATGGCCGGCTCCGTCACGTAGGTGTTGCCGCCGATCACCCCGGCCAGCCCGGCGAGCGCGCAGCCGCCGCCGAACACCAGCATGAACACGCGCGGCACGTTGTGGCCCAGCGCCTCCACCATGTGCGGGTGCTTGAGCGCCGCCTGGATCACCAGGCCGATGCGCGTGCGCGTGAGCAGCAGCCACACCGACAGCAGCATGAGCACCGCCACCAGCATGATGAACGAGCGCGACTTGGGGAACTGCGTGCCGTACAGCGTGAACAGAGGCCCCTGGAGCTGCGCGGGCAGGCCATAGGGCACGGTGGAGCGGCCCCACACGAGCTGCACCACCTCCAGCACCAGGTACGACAGGCCGAAGGTGACCAGCAGCTCCGGCACGTGGCCGAACTTGTGCACCCGGCGCAGCGCGTAGCGCTCGAACAGCGCCCCCAGCGCGCCGATGAGCAGCGGCGCGGCCACGAGCGCCGGCCAGAAGCCGATCACGCCCGAGAGGGTGTAGGCGAAGTACGCACCCAGCATGTAGAAGCTGGTGTGCGCAAAGTTGAGCACCCCCATCATGCTGAAGATCAGCGTCAGCCCCGAACTCAGCATGAACAGCAGCAGCCCGTAGCTGATGCCGTTCAGCAGCGAGATCACGAAAAACTCGAGATTCATGGAAACGCTTCGTGGCAGGTGAAAAAAAGGCCCGAGGAGAATCGGGCCCCGAAGGTCTCACCAGGAGTAACGATCAGGACGGCCGCTTCATCTGGCACGAGGTGGGCGTGCTCGCCACGTAGGGCTCGTAGTACTTGACGGGCACGAAGGTGTAGCCGGTGTTCTCCGCATCGACGGGGTACTTGCCGCCCGCCTTCTCCCAGCGCGTGACGAACAGGCCCTGCTGCAGCTGGTGATCGGTCTTGCGCATCTCCACCTCGCCGTTGAAGCTGTTGAACTTCATGCCTTCCATGACGGCGGCCACCTTCACGGGATCGGTGGACTTGGCCTTCACGAAGCCCGCGTCCAGCATGGCGAAGGCGTGGTACACGGCGCCGGTGTACATGTCGTCGTTGAACTTCTTCTTGTACTCGCCCACGATGCGGCCGATGTCGCCCGGCAGGTTCAGGTGGCCGTACGAGACCATGTACACGCGCCCCGCGGCGCCCGCGCCCATGGCCGTGGGGCTGCCCGTCACGCCGCCGTAGTAGGTGTAGAAGTTGACGTTGTTCAGGCCCGCATCGTTGGCGGCCTTGATGAGCAGCGCGAGGTCCGAGCCCCAGTTGCCCGTGATCACCGTGTCGGCGCCCGACTGCTTGATCTTGGCGATGTAGGGCGAGAAGTCGCGCACCTGTGCCAGCGGATGCAGGTCGTCGCCCACGATCTGCACGTCGGGGCGCTTGCGCTTGAGGTTCTCCTTGGCGTACTTGGAGACCTGGTGGCCGTGCGAGTAGTTCTGGTTGATCAGGTAGACCTTCTTGATCTCGGCGTGGTCCTTCATGAAGGTGGTCAGAGCCTCCATCTTCATCGAGGTGTCGGCATCCAGGCGGAAGTGCCAGTAGCTGCACTTGCTGTTGGTGAGGTCGGGGTCCACCGCGGCGTAGTTGAGGTAGACCACCTCCTTGCCGGGGTTGCGCGCGTTGTGCTTTTCCAGCGCATCCATGATGGCCAGCGCCGGGCCCGAGCCGTTGCCCTGCACCACGTAGCGCGCGCCCTGGTCCATGGCCGAGCGCAGCGCGCTGGTGGTCTCCTGCGGGCTGAGCTTGTTGTCGATGCCGATGATCTCGAACTTCACGCCCGAGGCGTTCTTCCTGTTGAACTCCTCGGAGATGAACTGGAAGCTCTTGAGCTGGTTCGTGCCCACCGCCGCCATCAGGCCCGACAGCGGGTCGAGCCAGGCGATCTTGACGGTTTCGCCTTTCTGGGCAAATGCGCCGCCAGCAGCCACCAGCATTGCACTGACAGCTATTTTCTTGATAGTACGCCTCATGCCTTGCCTCCTCTATGAGAATGGATAGGCGGCAGCGTAAGGGCTGGCGACGAAAGCTTCTTCAGGGATAGCCCGTAGCCCCTATCGCGAATGCGACCGGCGCGCCCCCGAAGGCGGCGGCGCACCGGGCGCGTACGCGCTCACAGCCCCGGCAGCTTGTAGCCCGCCAGCTGCTCGCGCAGGCGGGTCTTGAGCATCTTGCCGGTGGCTCCCAGCGGGATCGCGTCCACGAACACCACGTCGTCCGGGATCTGCCACTTGGCCGTCTTGCCCTCGTAGAAGGCGAGCAGCTCCTCGCGCGTGACCTCCGCGCCCGGGCGCCTGGCCACCACCACGATGGGGCGCTCGTCCCACTTGGGGTGCGGCATGCCGACGCAGGCGGCCATGGCCACGGCGGGGTGCGCCATGGCGATGTTCTCGATGTCGATGGAGCTGATCCATTCGCCGCCGGACTTGATCACGTCCTTGCTGCGGTCGGTGATCTGCATGTAGCCGTCGGCGTCTATGGTGGCCACGTCGCCCGTGGGGAACCAGCCCACGCCGTGCTCGTCCTTGACCAGCGGGCTCTCGCCCTTGTAGTAGCGCTCCAGGATCCAGGGGCCGCGCACCAGCAGGTCGCCATAGGCCTTGCCGTCCCAGGGCTGTTCCTTGCCGTCTGCGCCCACGATCTTCATCTCCACGCCATAGATGGCGCGCCCCTGCTTCTGCAGGATGTGCATCTGCTCGTCGCGGCCCATGCGCAGGTGCTTGTTCTTGAGCGTGCACAGCGTGCCCAGCGGGCTCATCTCGGTCATGCCCCAGGCGTGCAGCACCGAGACGCCGTAGCCGTCCTGGAAGGCCGTGATCATGGCCGGCGGGCAGGCCGATCCGCCGATCACCGTGCGGCCCAGCGTGCTGAACTTCAGGCCGGCCGCCTGCACGTGGTTGAGCAGCATCTGCCACACGGTGGGCACGCCCGCGGCGAAGGTCACGCCCTCGGCCTCGATGAGCTCGTAGACCGACTTGCCGTCAAGCGCCGGACCGGGGAACACCACCTTGCAGCCCGTGAGCGCGGCCGAGTACGGGATGCCCCAGGCGTTGACGTGGAACATGGGCACGACGGGCAGCACGCTGTCGCGCGCCGACAGGCACATCACGTCGGGCAGCGCCGCCGCGTAGGCGTGCAGCGTGGTGGAACGGTGGCTGTACAGCGCCGCCTTGGGGTTGCCCGTGGTGCCGCTGGTGTAGCACATGCTGGACGCGGAGTTCTCGTCGAAAGTGGGCCAGTCGTACTCGCCCGGCGCGCCGCCGATCCAGTCCTCGTAGCTCGTCAGGCCGGGAATACCCGAATCCGCGGGCAGCCGGTCGGCGTCGCACAGCGCCACCCATTTCTTCACCGTGGGGCACTTGGCGTGCACGGCCTGCACGATGGGCAGGAACGTCATGTCGAAGCACAGCACCTGGTCCTCGGCATGGTTCACGATCCAGGCGATCTGGTCCGGGTGCAGGCGCGGGTTCACGGTGTGCAGCACGCGGCCCGAGCCGGAGACGCCGAAGTACATCTCCATGTGGCGGTAGCCGTTCCAGGCCAGGGACGCCACGCGGTCGCTGAACTGCAGGCCCATGCCGTCGAGCACATTGGCCAGTTGGCGCGCGCGCCGCGCCAGGTCGCGGTAGGTGTAGCGGTGGATGTCCCCCTCCACCCTGCGCGACACGATCTCCCCGTCGCCATGGTTGCGCTCGGCGAACGTGATCAGCGTGGAGATCAGGAGAGGTTGGTTCTGCATCAAGCCCAGCATGGGTGCTCCTTTATCTATTGGTGGACGTAAACCGCGCCATCGTAACGGTGATGAAACGCCTAGAACCAGCCGTTGCATCAGTGAAAACCCACTTTGCCGCATGCCGAGGCGGGGCATTGCAACGCAGGAGACAATCCACCACATGACTTCGCACCAGGCCCTCGCAGCCCCCGCGCAGGCGCCCCTGGTGGCCGGCTGGCGCAACGGCTTCGCCGCCCTGGGGCCCGCGTTCTTCACCGAGCTGCGCCCCACGCCCCTGCCCGCCCCCCACTGGGTGGGCGCGAGCGACGACGTGGCTGCGCTGCTGGGCCTGCCGGAGGGCTGGCAGCAGCGCGACGACGCGCTGCAGTCCTTCACCGGAAACGCCCTGCCGCCGGGCAGCCGGCCACTGGCCAGCGTCTACAGCGGCCACCAGTTCGGCGTGTGGGCCGGGCAGCTGGGCGACGGCCGCGCCATCCTCCTCGGCGAGGTGGAAACCCCGGCCCATGGCGGCCAGGAACTGCAGCTCAAGGGCTGCGGGCGCACACCCTATTCGCGGATGGGCGACGGGCGCGCCGTGCTGCGCTCGTCCATCCGCGAGTTCCTCTGCAGCGAGGCCATGCACGCGCTGGGCATCCCGACCACGCGCGCGCTGTGCGTCACCGGCTCGCCCGCGCCCGTGGCGCGCGAGGAGATCGAGACGGCCGCCGTGGTCACGCGCGTGGCGCCCAGCTTCATCCGCTTCGGCCACTTCGAGCACTTCGCCGCGCGCGGCCAGCAGGCCGAGCTGCGCCGGCTGGCCGACTACGTGATCGACCGCTACTACCCCGAATGCCGCGACGGCGCCAACCCCTGCGCCGCGCTGCTGCGCGCCGTGAGCGAGCGCACCGCTGCCCTGATGGCCCGGTGGCAGGCCGTGGGCTTCTGCCACGGCGTGATGAACACCGACAACATGAGCATCCTGGGGCTGACCATCGACTACGGGCCGTTCCAGTTCCTCGACGCCTTCGACCCCGGCCACATCTGCAACCACAGCGACGCGCAGGGCCGCTACGCCTTCGACCGCCAGCCCGGCGTGGCCTGGTGGAACCTGCTGTGCCTGGCGCAGGCGATGCTGCCGCTGATCGGCGAGGTGGAGACGGCCCGGGCCGCGCTCTCGACCTACGAGGGCGTGTTCGCCGCCGAATTCCTGCGGCGCATGCGCGCCAAGCTCGGGCTGCAGCAGCCGCGCGAGGGCGACGGCGCGCTGGTCGACGCCCTGCTGCGCCTGCTGGCCGCGGGCCGCGTGGACTACACCATCTTCTGGCGCCGCCTGTCGCACGCCGTGGCCGCGGGCGACTTCGAACCCGTGCGCGACCTGTTCGCCGACCGCGCCGCCTTCGACGCCTGGTTGCTATCCTATGAGGAGCTGCTGGCGCTTGAGGATCAAGCGCTAGTGGCCGATTTGATGCTCAATACCAATCCGGGCTTCGTGCTGCGCAACCACCTGGGCGAGCAGGCCATACGCGCCGCGAAACTCGGCGACTTTTCCGAACTCCAAACCCTGCAGAAGCTGCTGGCGCGGCCATTCGACGAGCATCCGGGGCACGAGGCCCATGCCGGCTTTCCGCCCGAGTGGGCGTCCACCATCTCCATCAGCTGCTCCTCATGACCTACCCCATCCAGAAAACCGACGCCGAATGGCAAGCCCTGCTGCGCGAGAAGGGCGCCGAGCCCGGCGCCTTCGAGGTCACGCGCCACGCCGCCACCGAGCGCCCCTTCACCGGCAAGTACGAAGGGCACTGGGCCGACGGCAGCTACCGCTGCATCTGCTGCGGTGCCAAGCTGTTCGATTCGGAGACCAAGTTCGACGCGGGCTGCGGCTGGCCCAGCTTCTGGCGCGCCGTGCCCGGCGCCATCCGCGAGATCGAGGACCACAGCCACGGCATGCTGCGCACCGAGACCGTGTGTGCACAATGCGGTGCCCACCTGGGCCATGTGTTTCCCGACGGCCCGGGCCCCACGGGCCTGCGCTACTGCATGAATTCCGCCTCGCTCGACTTCGACCCCCCGGCGCCATGAAACTGCTCATCGACTTCTTCCCCATCATCCTGTTCTTCGCCGCGTTCAAGGTCTGGGGCATCTACGTGGCCACGGGCGTGGCCATCGCCGCCACCGTGGCGCAGATCGCCTATATCCACGTCAGGCACGGCAAGGTCGAGCCCATGCAGTGGCTCAGCCTGGGGGTGATCGTGGTGTTCGGCGGCGCCACGCTGCTGGCGCACAGCGAGACCTTCATCAAGTGGAAGCCCACCGTGCTGTACTGGCTCATGGGCGGCACGCTGCTCGTCGGCCAACTGGTGTTCCGCAAGAACTTCATCCAGTCGCTCATGGGCAAGCAGATCGAGCTGCCCGCCCCCGTATGGCGCCAGCTCAACTGGGCCTGGACCACCTTCTTCGCCGCCATGGGCCTGCTCAACCTCTGGGTGGCCTACCGCTTCGACACCGACACCTGGGTGAACTTCAAGCTTTTTGGCGGCCTGGGGCTGATGTTCGCCTTCGTCATCGCCCAGGCCCTGTTCCTGAGTCGCCACATGAAGGAAGGCGACGCCGCACCCGAGGACTCGCAACCATGACCGCAACGACTCCCGTCTCCGTCACCGCCGAAGCCATGGCCGAGCGCCTGCGCGCTACGCTGGCCCCCACCCGGCTCGAAGTGCTGGACGAAAGCTGGCAGCACGAAGGGCATGCGGGCGCCAATGGCACGGGCTTCGGCACACACTTTCGCGTACGCATCGCGTCCCCCCTGTTCGCCGGAAAGCGCAAGGTGGCGCAGCACCGGCTTGTGTATGATGCGCTACAGATTTTCATCGACCATGGCGCGCACGCCATCGCCATTGAAACTCTCTGACACCGCCAGACTCCAACGGCTTGCGTGCCAGTTGCCCGCAAACCCATTTCTATCCGTGGATTCCCAATGAAGAAACAGCTTTTGTCCGGCCTCGTGGCCGCCGCCATGCTGGGCACGATGGCCTTGCCCGTCGCCGCGCAAAACATCGCCATCGTCAATGGCAAGGCCGTCCCCAAGGAGCGCGCCGAGGCCCTGAAGCAGCAGGTGGAGCGCGCCGGCCGTCCCGTCACCCCCGAGATGGAGAACCAGATCAAGGAAGAAGTGGTCGCCCGCGAGATCTTCATGCAGGAGGCGCAAAAGCGCGGCCTGGAAGGCACGGCCGACTACAAGACCCAGATGGAGCTGGCGCGCCAGACCATCCTGATCCGCGAGCTGTTCGTCGACTTCCAGAAGAACAACCCCGTGACCGACGCCGAGATCCAGGCCGAGTACGACAAGTTCGTGGCCGCCAACGCCGGCAAGGAATACAAGGCCAGCCACATCCTGGTCGCCAAGGAGGACGAGGCCAAGTCCATCATCGCCTCGATCAAGAAGGGCGCGAAGTTCGAGGACATCGCCAAGAAGCAGTCCAAGGACCCCGGGTCCGGCGCCCGCGGCGGCGACCTGGACTGGGCCAACCCCGGCAGCTACGTGCCCGAGTTCACCGAGGCCCTGGTCAAGCTCGAAAAGGGCAAGATGACCCAGACCCCCGTGAAGAGCCAGTTCGGCTGGCACGTCATCCGCCTGGACGACGTGCGCGACGCCCAGCTGCCCAAGCTCGACGAGGTCAAGCCCCAGATCGCCCAGCAGCTGCAGCAGCAGAAGCTCGCCAAGTTCCAGGAAGACCTGCGCGCCAAGGCCAAGGTGGAGTGACCGCCGGGCCACGCGCCCCGCACGGCAGAACGCGGCCCCCGGCCGCGTTTTTTCATTCAGGGCCGCAGCGGTCCGCGGCACTCATCAAACCATAGCTGCCAGCGCTTGCCTGGCGGGTGCTGCGGCCATTTTTCCCTGATATCCGGCGCCGGGCGCCCACAGGGGGGCTCAGCCCGTAGAATCTCGCCCATCACCGGGGAGACACATGAAATACCTCCTGTGGCTGCTCAAGGCAGCCATTTTTTTCACTCTGTTCGCCTTCGCGCTGAACAACCAGCAGGACGCCACGGTGCACTTCTTCTTCGGCACCCGCTGGACGGCGCCGGCCGTGCTGATCGTGCTCTCGGCCTTCACGCTGGGCGTGGTCGTCGGCGTGCTGGGCATGGTGCCGCGCTGGTGGCGCCACCGCAGCGCCGCGCGCCGCGCCCAGGCCGCCGCGCAAGAGCCCTCCCCCGCCGCGCCGGCGCAGCCCCCGGCCGAGCCCACCATGCCCCAGACGCCCATCGATGGAATTTGATCCCACCTGGCTGCTGCTCGGCCTGCCCCTGGCCTTCGGACTGGGCTGGCTGGCCTCGCGCCTGGACCTGCGCCAGATGCGCGAGGAAAACCGGCGCGCGCCCAAGGCCTACTTCAAGGGCCTGAACTACCTGCTCAACGAACAGCAGGACCAGGCGATCGACGCCTTCATCGAGGCCGTGCAGAACGACCCCGACACCACGGAACTGCACTTCGCTCTGGGCAACCTGTTCCGCCGCCGCGGCGAATACAACCGCGCCGTGCGCGTGCACGAGCACCTGCTCTCGCGCGGTGACCTCTCGCGCACCGACCGCGAGCGCGCCCAGCACGCGCTGGCGCTCGACTTCCTCAAGGCCGGCCTGCTCGACCGCGCCGAGGACGCGCTGCGCCGCCTGGAGGGCACGCCCTTCGAGGCCCAGGCCCGCATGGCCCTGCTGGCCATCTACGAGCGCTCGCGCGACTGGGCGCAGGCATCGGACATCGCCCAGCGCATGCAGGCCGCCCAGCAGGGCGACTTCAGCACGCGCCAGGCCCATTACCTGTGCGAGCAGGCGCTGCCCCTGGCCGCGCGCGGCGAGCTGCAGGCGGCCCAGGCCCTGCTGGAGCAGGCCGTGGCCACCGCGCCGCAGGCCCCGCGCGCGCGCATCGAGATGGCGCGCCTGCAGCAGCGCATGGGCCGGCCGGATGCCGCCCTGGCAACGCTGCAGGCCCTGGCCGACAGCGCGCCCGCGGCCCTGGCGCTGGCCGCGCCGCTGCTGGTGGAGACCGCTCTCGCCAGCGGGCGCGCGCAGCAGGCCGGCGCCCTGCTGCAGCAGCACTATCAGGACATGCCGTCGCTGGACCTGCTGGAGGCCATCGTGTCGCTGCAGACAGCGACGGACGGTGCCCCCGGCGCGGGGCGCGAGTGGTACGTGCGCCACCTCGACAAGGAGCCGTCCCTGGTGGCCGCAACCAAGTGGCTGGCCGACGAGACCTTGGGCCACGAGCAGTTCCACCCCCAGATCCAGCGCGCGCTGGAGCAGGCGGCCAAGCCGCTCACGCGCTACCGCTGCGCGGCCTGCGGCTTCGAGGCGCGCCAGCATTTCTGGCAATGCCCCGGCTGCCAGACCTGGGACAGCTATCCGGCACGCCGCGTCGAGGAACTCTGATGGCGAACAGGTTCCTGCCGGCCCTCTGCCTGGCCGCCCTGCTGCACGCGGGCACGGCGCTGGCCGCGGTGGACGTCAACCGCGCCCGGGAGGCGGACCTGGACGGCATCAAGGGCATAGGCCCGGCGCTGTCCTCGCGCATCCTCGCCGAGCGCGCCAAGGGGCGCTTCCAAGACTGGCGCGACCTGATCTCCCGCGTCAAGGGCATAGGTCCGGCGGCGGCGGCCCGGCTGTCGGAAAACGGGCTCACCGTGGATGGCGCCAGCTATGCGCCGCAAGACGCCCGGCCAGGGGCGGCAGGCACGGCTCCTTCCCATTGATTTCGCACCAGAGGCTGATCCAATGCCCGGCATGCACTCTGGTTTTCATAGCGGACTGCAAGCGGCTTACCCCTAGAATCCGGCGCAGATGCCCTTGATTCTGCTCGTCGCACTCCCCTTCATCGCAAGCCTGCTGGCGGCCGCGCTGCCCGCCAACGCGCGCAACACCGAGTCCACGCTGGCGGGCCTCGTCGCGCTGGCCTGCACCGCCCAGGTGGCGCTGTGCTTTCCCGACGTCGCCAACGGGGGGGTGCTGCATCAGGAGGTCGCCTGGCTGCCCTCGCTGGGCATGAACCTGGTCATCCGCATGGACGGGTTCGCCTGGATGTTCTCCATGCTGGTGTTCGGCATCGGCTCGCTGGTGGTGCTCTACGCGCGCTACTACATGTCGCCGGCCGATCCCGTGCCGCGCTTCTTCTCGTTCTTCCTGGCCTTCATGGGCGCCATGGCCGGCGTGGTGTTGTCGGGCAACATCATCCAGCTGGTGTTCTTCTGGGAACTGACCAGCCTGTTCTCCTTCCTGCTCATCGGCTACTGGCACCATCGCGAGGACGCGCGCCGCGGCGCGCGCATGGCGCTCACGGTGACCGGCACGGGCGGCTTGTGCCTGCTCGCGGGCATGCTGGTCGTGGGCCACATCGTCGGCAGCTACGACATGGACCGCGTGCTCGGCGCGGCCGAGCTGGTGCGCGACCACCCGCTGTACCTCACCGCGCTGGCGCTGGTGCTGCTGGGCGCCTTCACCAAGAGCGCGCAGTTCCCCTTCCAGTTCTGGCTGCCCAACGCCATGGCGGCGCCCACGCCAGTGTCCAGCTACCTGCACTCGGCCACCATGGTCAAGGCCGGGGTGTTCCTGCTCGCGCGCTTCTGGCCGGTGATGGGCGGCACCGAGCCCTGGTTCTGGCTGGTGGGCGGCACGGGCCTGGCCACGCTGCTGATCGGCGGCTATGCCGCGATGTTCCAGGACGACCTGAAGGGCCTGCTGGCCTACTCCACGATCTCGCACTTGGGGCTGATCACGCTGCTGCTGGGCCTCAACAGCCCGCTGGCCGCCGTGGCCGCCGTGTTCCACATCATGAACCACGCCACCTTCAAGGCGTCGCTGTTCATGGCCGCGGGCATCATCGACCACGAGAGCGGCACGCGCGACATACGGCGCCTGTCGGGCCTGCGCCGCATGATGCCCATCACCGCCACGCTGGCCACCGTGGCCAGCGCGGCCATGGCGGGCGTACCGCTGCTCAACGGCTTCCTGTCCAAGGAAATGTTCTTCGCCGAGACCGTGTTCATCGACGCCGCGCCCCTCGTCGCCACGCTGCTGCCGGCCACGGCCACCGTGGCCGGCATGTTCAGCGTGGCCTATTCGCTGCGCTTCATCGTCGACGTGTTCTGGGGCCCGCCGGCCACCGACCTGCCGCACCAGCCGCACGAGCCGCCGCACTGGATGCGCGTGCCGGTCGAGCTGCTGGTCTGCGCGTGCCTGGTTGTCGGCATTCTTCCAGCCTGGTCGGTGGGCCGCTACCTCGACGCCGCCGCGCTGCCGGTGGTGGGCGGCAGCCTGCCGGCATTCAGCCTGGCCGTGTGGCACGGCATCAACGCGCCGCTGGTCATGAGCTTCGTGGCCCTGGTGGGCGGCGCGGCCCTGTACCTGCTGCTGCGCCGGGAGCGCGACCGCGGCCGCATCAGCGCCCCGCCCCTGATGCACCGCATCAGCGGGCGCTACATCTTCGAAGCCGCGCTCACCCGGCTCACGTTGCTGGGGCGCGGCGGCAGGCGCCTGCTGTCCACCCGGCGCCTGCAGTGGCAAATGCTGTGGCTGGTGCTGGTCGCGCTCGCGGGCGCCGCCATGCCGCTGTGGACGCGGGGCATGCACCTGGGCGAGCGCGGCACCCTGCCGCTATCGCCCACCTTCGTGCTGCTCTGGGCCCTGGGCATGGTGTGCGCCGTGAGCGCGGCCTGGCAGGCCAAGTACCACCGGCTGGCGGCGCTCACGCTCATGGGCGGCGCGGGCCTGTGCACCGCCATCACCTTCCTGTGGTTCTCGGCGCCCGACCTGGCGCTCACGCAGCTGTCGGTGGAGGTGGTGACCACCATCCTCATCCTGCTGGGCCTGCGCTGGCTGCCCAAGCGCGACGAAAGCCTGCCCGCGCTGCAGGCCAGCACCGCGCTGACGCGCGCGCGCCGCCTGCGCGACCTGTTCCTCTCCGTTATCGCCGGCGCCGGCATGGGCTGGCTGGCGCTGGCCATGATGAGCCGGCCGTTCGCGCAGAGCACCTCCACCTTCTTCCTGGAGCGCGCGCTCAGCGAGGGCGGCGGCACCAACGTGGTCAACGTCATGCTGGTGGACTTCCGGGGCTTCGACACCTTCGGCGAGATCGTGGTGCTGGGCGTCGTCGCCATCACCGTGTATGCGCTGCTCAGGCGCTTCCGCCCCGCGGGCGAGGCCATGGACCTGCCGGAGCAGCAGCGCTTCCTGCCCGCCGACCTGCAGACCGACCTGCTGAACCCGCGCCACGCCAGCGACACCGCCATCGGCTACCTGATGGTGCCCGCCGTGCTGGTGCGCCTGCTGCTGCCGTTCACGGCGCTGGTGGCGTTCTACCTGTTCATGCGCGGCCACAACGAGCCGGGCGGGGGGTTCGTCGCCGGGCTGGTGTTCTCGGTCGGGCTGGTGCTGCAGTACATGATCTCGGGCACCACCTGGGTGGAGGCGCACCTGCCCCTGCTGCCGCGGCGCTGGATCGCCTGGGGCCTGCTGCTGGCGCTGGGCACGGGCCTGGGCGCGCTGATCCTGGGCTATCCGTTCCTCACCAGCCATACGGCCCACGTGAGCCTGCCGCTGATCGGCGAGATCCACGTCGCCAGCGCCATGTTCTTCGACATGGGCGTGTTCTCGCTGGTCGTGGGCGCGACGCTGCTCATCCTCACGGCCATCGCGCACCAGTCGGTGCGCAGCCACCGCCATCACGCCCGCCTGCTGGAGGAGCAGCAGCTTGCCATGGCGGCCGTGGTGTCCTACGGCGACGACGGCATGCAGGAGCAACGCTGAATGGAAATCGTACTGGCCATCTCCATCGGCGTGCTCACGGGCTCGGGCGTCTGGCTGCTGCTGCGCCCGCGCACCTTCCAGGTCATCATGGGCCTGTCGCTGCTGTCCTACG
Source organism: Alicycliphilus denitrificans K601 (assembly GCF_000204645.1). Lineage (NCBI taxonomy): Bacteria > Pseudomonadati > Pseudomonadota > Betaproteobacteria > Burkholderiales > Comamonadaceae > Alicycliphilus > Alicycliphilus denitrificans. The sequence continues at coordinate 3,404,188 of NC_015422.1, forward strand.
CGGTCAACCTGTTCATCTTCAGCATGGGGCGCCTGGGCCTGGCGGTGGACAAGGAGCCCGTGCTCGTGCCCGGCGTGCCGCCGGACCTGCAGCACTACGCCGACCCCCTGCCCCAGGCCCTGGTGCTCACGGCCATCGTGATCGGCTTCGCCATGACGGCACTGTTCCTCGTGGTGCTGCTGGCCTCGCGCGGCATATCGGGCACCGACCACGTGGACGGCACCCACGCGCGCGAACAGCAGGAGATGCCATGAGCCCCCGCCCGGCCGTTGCGAAGGGGGCTCGCACCGCAGTGCGCAGCACGGAGGTTGTCCAATGAGCCATCTCTCCGAGCTCACCGCCGCGGCCATGCCGCACCTGATGCTGGCGCCCATAGCGCTGCCCATGTTCACGGCCGCGTTCCTGCTGCTGCTGCGCGAGGAGCAGCAGCGCCTGAAGTTCGGCCTGAGCGTCCTGTCCACGCTGGCGGGCCTGCTGGTCGCCAGCGCGCTGCTGCAGTGGACGCACCAGGCCAGCGCGCCGGCCAGCATGGGCGTGTACCTGCCCGGCAATTGGCCGGCGCCCTTCGGTATCGTGCTGGTGCTCGACCGCCTGTCGGCGCTGATGCTGCTGCTCACCAACATCGTCGCGCTGTGCTCGGTGCTGTTCGCCGGCGCGCGCTGGCAGCGCGCCGGCGTGCATTACCACACGCTGTTCCAGTTCCAGCTCATGGGCCTATCGGGCGCCTTCCTCACGGCCGACCTGTTCAACCTGTTCGTGTTCTTCGAGATCCTGCTGGCCGCGTCCTACGGCCTGCTGCTGCACGGCTCGGGGCGCGCGCGGGTGCAGTCGGGCCTGCACTACATCGCCATCAACCTGGCGGCCTCGTCGCTGTTCCTCATCGGCGCCTCGATGTTCTACGGCATCACGGGCACGCTGAACATGGCGGACCTGGCGCAGGGCATGGCGCATGTCTCGGCCGAGGACCGGGGCCTGCTGCACGCGGCCGCGGCCATCCTGGCAACGGCATTCCTCATCAAGGCCGCCATGTGGCCCCTGAACTTCTGGCTGGTGCCCGCCTACAGCGCGGCCACGGCGCCAGTGGGCGCGCTGTTCGCGCTCATGACCAAGGTGGGGGTCTACACGCTGCTGCGCCTGTGGACGCTGATGTTCGGCACGGAAGCCGGCGCCTCGGCCCTGTTCGGCAGCCTGTGGCTGATCGTCGGCGGCATGGCCACCATGGCCTTCGGCGCCATCGGCATGATGGGCTCGCAGCGCCTGACCCACCTGGCAGGCCACGCGGCCGTGCTGTCCTCGGGCACGCTGCTGGCGGCCGCGGGCTTCGGGCAGAACGCCCTCACGGCCGGCCTGCTGTACTACCTGCCCAGCTCCACGCTGGCGGTGGGCGCGCTGTTCCTGCTGGCCGACCTGATAGACCGCTGGCGCAACGACGGCACCACGCTGGCCCCCTACGAGAGCGACGACGACGCCCCGTTCCTCTCGCCCGAGCTGGTGCCCACCGCGGGCCTGAACCTGGACGACGACGAGCAGGTGCTGGTCGGCCGCGTCATCCCGGCCTCCGCCGCCTTCATGGGCCTGGCCTACCTGATGTGCACCCTGGTGATCGCCGGGCTGCCGCCGCTGTCGGGCTTCATCGGCAAGTTCGCCATGCTCACGGCCCTGCTCAACCCGCTGGGCCTGGGCTCGTCGGCCGGCACGCGGCCCGGCCCCGTGGGCTGGACCCTGCTGGCGCTCATGATAGGCACGGGCCTGTTCGCGCTCATGGCCCTCACGCGCTCGGGCATACGCCACTTCTGGGCCAGCCCCGAGCGCTCCATGCCGCAGCTGCGTGTGCTCGAAGGCCTGCCCATCGCCGTGCTGCTGGGCGCCTGCGTGACCCTGACGCTGCAGGCCGAGGGCGTGATGCGCTTCACCACGGCCACGGCCAACGCCCTGCACGCGCCGGGCACCTACGTGCGCGCCGTGATGTCGGCCCCGCCCCGCCCCGCACCCGCGGCGGCGGTGCAGGCGGGAGGGGCGGTGCAATGATGAAAAGGCTGTTGCCTGCGCCGCAGGTCTCGCTCGGCCTGTTCGTGATGTGGCTGCTGCTCAACCGGTCGATGAGCGCCGGCCACGTGCTGCTGGCGCTGGTCCTGGCGCTGGGCCTGCCCCTGATGTTCCACGAGCTGCGCCCGCAGAAGGTGCGCGTGCGCAGCTTCGGCGCAGTGGTGCGGCTGTGCTTCAGGGTGATGGTGGACACGACGCGCTCCAACATCGCCGTGCTGCGCTTCCTGCTGCTGCCGGGCACGCGCCGCCACCCGCCCGACTTCGTGAAGATTCCGCTGGAGCTGCGCGACCCCAACGGCCTGGCCGTGCTGGCCATGATCGTGTGCATCACCCCCGGCACGGCCTGGGCCGAGCTGTCGCTGGACCGCTCCATGCTGATGCTGCACGTGCTGGAGGTGGACGACCCCCAGGCCATCGTCCACCACGTCAAGACATGCTACGAGCGCCCCTTGATGGAGATCTTCGAATGACCAGCCCCATACTGTCCTGGGCCCTGCCCATCGCCCTGTTCCTGCTGGTGGCGGCCATGGTGCTGTGCCTGGCGCGCCTGCTCAGGGGCCCGGCCGCGCAGGACCGGGTGCTGGCGCTGGACTGCATGTACCTCAACGGCATGCTGCTCATGCTGGCGCTGGGCATCTACTACGGCAGCGCCAACTACTTCGAGGCCGCCATGCTCATCGCGCTGCTGGGCTTCGCCAGCTCCACGGCCATGGCCAAGTTCCTGCTGCGCGGCGAGGTGATCGAATGACCCCGCAGGCCCTGCCCCTGTGGCTCGACATCGCCGTCTCGGTGCTGGTGCTCGCCGGCGCGGCCATCGCCTTCCTCGGCTCGCTCGGGCTGCTGCGCCTGAAGACCTACTTCGAGCGCGTGCACGCTCCCGCCATCATCGCCACCCTGGGCTGCTGGTGCATCATGCACGCCACGCTGGTGTATTTCTCGGCGGTGGGCGACGGGCTGGCGCTGCATGCGCTGCTCATCGCCCTGTTCGTGGCCGTCACCGTGCCCGTCACCAACATCTTCCTGATGCGCGCCGCGCTGTTCCGCGCGCGGCGCACGGGCGAGAACGTGCCGCCCAACCTGAGCCGAACGACCGACGACCACGTGCGCGATTTCTGATCATGACCGCCTCCACTGTGCTCGACCTGCCGCTGGAGCGCACGCTGCACGCCTGGGTGCGGCGTTTCTCGCAGCCGCGCTGGCACGGCCGCCACGTCGAGGGCTGGCTGTTTGAGGGCCGGGCCGAGCGCCTTGCGGCCGAGCAGCAGCTGGCGGCCGTGGGCGTGCATGCGCGCTTTCACAGCGCCTACAAGCCCCTGGTACAGCATTTCATCGACCACGTGAACCTTGAGCAGCTGGCGGCGGCCCACGTGCGCTACCCCGTTCCCGCGACGGGCCCGCGGCAGCGCTTCCGCCTGGAGGCCTACCCGCTGGCGGCCCTGTTGGGCGAAGACGCGCTGCGCCTGGAACCACGCGGCGACGCCAATCCCTGGTACGACGTGCAGCTGCACCTGCGCGACGGCCAGTGCCTGGAACAGCGCGTCCGGGCGCCCAACCGCGCCCACGCCGACACCACGGGCGCGGCCGCGCTCTCGCCCTGCGGCTGGCTGCGCGCGGGCACGCAGGCGGGCGCGGCCGACCTGCTCGACATCGCCGTGTGCACGGATTTCGAGCGCGCCTTCCACCATGCCGTGCAGGCCGTGCGCGAGCACCCCTGGCCGCCCGGCGAACCGTATTTCGAGCGCCTGCTGCTGCGCATCGACCTGCCCGGGTTCGAGCAGCCCATCGCCTGGGCCGACGAGACCATCAGCACCGCCGAGGCGCTGCACGAGGACCTGTACTTCTCGCTGCTGGAGTTTTTCCAGCAGCACAGCGGCCGCCCCCTGGGCGACCGGCGGCTGCAGCCCGGCCAGATCGTGCCCGACGTCCGCACAGGCTCCGCCGCGCCGCGCGTGCGCGTCAGCCTGCAGCCCTTCGACGCCGCGGCCCAGGATGCGCTCGCGGCCCGGAAGGGGCTGCGCGCCGCGGCCGGCCAGCCGCTGGAGTCGCTCGACAGGGCGCCCGCGCCCGAGCACATCGCGCAGATCCTGCAGTCCTGGCCGGGCCGGCGCTTCAGCGCGCCCACGCGCCAGGGCCGCACCGTGTGGGGGCTCTACCACCCCGGCACGCAGTGCCCCGTGTTCATCAGCGGCGGACAGCACGCCAACGAGACCTCGGGCGTGGTCGGCGCGCTGCGCGCCGCCGAGGCGCTGCGCCAGCAGGACGGCGCGCACTTCGCGCTCATCGCGCTGGAGAACCCCGACGGCTACGCCCTGCACGCCGAGCTGTGCGCCTGGCACGCCGGCCACATGCACCACGCGGCGCGCTACACGGCGCTGGGCGACGACGTGGAGTACCGCGAGACCGCGCCGCTGCTCGAACGCGAGGCGCGCCAGGCCGCGCTGGCCCTGTCCGGCGCGCAACTGCACGTGAACCTGCACGGCTACCCCGCCCATGAGTGGACACGGCCGCTGTCGGGCTACGTGCCGCGCGGCTTCGAGCAGTGGATGTGTCCCAAGGGCTTCTTCCTCATCCTGCGCCACCACGCCGGCTGGCAGCAGCCGGCCCGCGCGCTGCTCGAGGCCGTGTGCGCACAGCTCGCGCAGGTGCCGGGCCTGGCCGAGTTCAATGCCCGCCAGCGCGCGCTCTACGAGCGCCACGCGGGCCCGCTGCCCTTCGAGGTGCTGCACGGGATCGCCTGCATGCAGACGCAGACCGCGCACGACGCGCCGGTGACGCTGGTCACCGAGTTTCCGGACGAGACCGTGTGCGGCGACGCCTTCCGCTTCGCGCACACCGTGCAGATGCACACCGCGCTGGCGGCCGCGCAGGCGTGGCAGGGCATCGCCCCGCGCTGATCCGCCTGCCTACAATGCCGCCGATGTTGCACGCTCTCGCCATCTTCGCAGGCGCCGGCGTCGGCGCGCTGGCGCGCTGGCGGCTTGGCCTGTGGCTCAACACCCAGGGCTCGCTGCTGCCCTGGGGCACGCTGGCGGCCAACCTCGTCGGCGGCTATCTCATCGGCCTGTGCCTGGCGCTGTTCCAGGCCCTGCCGCAGCTCGACCCGGCGTGGCGCATGCTGCTCATCACCGGATTCCTGGGGGGCCTGACCACCTTCTCCACCTTCTCGGCCGAGGTCGTCACCCTGCTGCTGGAACAGCGCCTGGCGCTGGCCCTGGGCGTGTGCGCCGTGCACGTGGCGGGCTCGCTGTGCCTGACCTGGGCCGGGCTGCGCAGCCTGCCCCTGCTTCTGCCCCACCTGAGAACTATCATTTGAGTAGCTGCCAGCGCTTGATGCACAAGCGCTTTAGGCCAATCCGACTAAAATTTCCGCCATCCACCCGTGCCGCCGCCAACGCCTTCCATAGCGGCCATGGCCAGGTCCTTTTCTCCGACACCGACAACCATGCAAGCCAACACCGACCTCCAAGACAGCCGCCTGGCCAACGCCTGGGCCGAGCTGCACAACTACGCCGTGGCGGGCAACCCGCTGCACCCCGACTCGTACCGCCTGGCCTTCGCCGACCCCGAATTCATGCTGCGCCGCGAAACGCGCGGCATACGCTTTCAGCTGGAGCTGCTCAAGCCCGACCTGGAGCAGGCCGCGCAGGGCATCGAGCACACCGTGGTGGTGTACGGCAGCGCGCGCTTCGTGTCGCCCGAAGCCGCGGCCCAGCAGCTTGCCGAGGCGCAGGCCAGCGGCGACGGCGAACGCATCGCGCGCGCCGAGCGCGCCGTGAAGAACGCGCAGTACTACGACCTGGCGCGCCAGTTCGCGCGCCACGTGGCCGACTACAGCCTGAGCCGCCCGCCCGCCGAGCGCCTGTACGTCTGCACGGGCGGCGGCCCCGGCATCATGGAGGCTGCCAACCGCGGCGCCTACGAGGCCGGCGCGCCCACCATCGGCCTGAACATCACGCTGCCGCACGAGCAGAGCGGCAACCGCTACATCACCCCCGCGCTGTCGTTCAAGTTCCACTACTTCGCGCTGCGCAAGATGCACTTCATGATGCGCGCCAAGGCCCTGGTGCTGTTCCCCGGCGGCTTCGGCACGCTCGACGAGCTGTTCGAGGTGCTGACCCTGGTGCAGACCGGCAAGGCCAAGCCCGCGCCCATCGTGCTGTTCGGCACCGCGTTCTGGAAACGGCTCATCAACTTCGAAGCCCTGGTGGAGCAGGGCACGGTCTCGCCCGAGGACCTCAAGCTGTTCCACTACACGGATGACCCGGCCGAGGCCTGGGGCATCATCCGCGCCTTCTACGAACTCTAGAACGTATTTACGGCCTAACGGTCCCCCAGCCGCCAGGCCACGCGCGAGCCCAGGCCCACCGTGGCGCCCACCATCCAGAACAGGCCGCTCACGCCGATCAGCGCGCTGGCCGAGCCGAACAGCAGCGGCATGAGCACGCTGGAGCCGTTGATGGCCATGAGCCGCAGCCCCAGCGCCTCGCCATGGCGGTGGGCCGGCGTGATCTGGTGCAGCAGGCTCATGACCATGGGCTGCACCGAGCCGAGCGCGAACCCCAGCAGCACCGAGCACGTCCCCAGCGCCAGGGCCGTGGGCAGCAGCGGGTAGACGGCGAACAGCACCGCGGTCATCCCCATGGCCCAGGTCACCACGGTGGCCTCGCGCAGGCGCTCGGCCACCAGCGGCATGAGCACGCGGATCAGCGCCGCCGCAATGGCGAACGCGCCCAGGATGGAGCCGATGACCGAGGCCGACAGCCCGCGCTCGTAGCCCAGCAGCGGCACGACGAAGGTGTGCACGTCCCAGCAGGACGACAGCAGCCAGTTGACGATGAGCAGGCGGCGAAAGCCCACGTCGGCCATCAGGTCCCAGGCGCGCTGGCGCGGCCCGCCGGCCGCGGCGATCACGCTGGGCAGCTCCTGCGCGGTGCGCACCCAGAACCAGGTGGCCAGCGGCAGCACGGCCATGAGCGCGAACGCCGCGCGAAAGCCGCCGGTGCCGCCGGCCTGCGCGCCCGCATGGTCGATGAGCAGGCCGGCGCAGAACGGCCCCAGGAAGTTCGACACCGCCGGCCCTATGGCCAGCCAGCTGAACACCTGCTTGAGCTGCGTGGCGTCGTGCGCGGCGCGGCCCACGTGGCGCTGCAGCGCGATCGTGGCCGCGCCCGTGGCCCCGCCCGTGAGCAGGGCCGCCACGCACAGCATGGGGAACACGGGCCAGGCGAACGCGCCACCCGCCCCCAGCACGGCCGCCACCACCGCATGGCGCACCGGGCGCTTGAGGCCGTGGCGGTCGGCATAGCGCCCCGCCGGCAGCGCCAGGAACACCTGGGTGAGCGCGAACAGCGCCAGCAGCACGCCCACGGCCGCGGCGCTGTAGCCCTGGCGCAGCGCCAGCAGCGGCGCGGCCATGCGCATGCCGGCCATGCAGGCGTGGATGCAGATCTGTCCGGCGATCAGGCGCGCCAGGGCCCAGTTCACGCGGCGCCCTTTCCGCTCGGCCCTTCTTCTGCTACATCTTCAGAAGCGCCTAGCGCAGGCTGGGCAAGCGTTGCAGCGGTATTTTCCTCGGAATCGCCTTCCCGGGCCGCCTCCACCAGCGCGGGCGGCAGCGCCTTGGCGGGCTTGATGCCCAGTTCCTTGAGCATCTCGGCGCGGCGGATCACGTTGCCGCGGCTCTTGCTGAGCTTGTTGAAGGCGCGGTGGTACGCGTCGGACGCCTGCGCGAGGCCCTTGCCCACCTTCTCCAGCTCCTCGACGAAGGCCGTGAGGTGGTCGTACAGCTCGGCGCCGCGCCTGGCGATCTCCTGCGCGTTGCGGGTCTGCGCCTCCTGGCGCCACAGGTGGGCCACGGTGCGCACCACGAACAGCAGCGTGGAGGGGCTCACGAGCAGCACGTTCCTGTTCCACGCGTCGCCGTAGAGCTGGCCATCGCCGCTCACGGCCAGCATGAACGCGGGCTCGATGGGCACGAACATCAGCACGAAGTCGAGCGACTGCAGGCCGTAGAGCTGCTGGTAGTTGCGCTCGGCCAGGCCCTTGATGTGCTGGCGCACCGAGTCGAGGTGGCGGCGCTGCGCGGCGGCGCGCAGCGTTTCGTCGTCGCCGGTCGCCCACTCCTCGTAGGCGAGCAGCGAAACCTTGGCGTCCACCACGAGGTGCCGGTCCTCGGGCAGGTGGATGACCACGTCGGGCTGGGCGCGCGAGCCGTCGTCGCGCAGGTGGTTCTCCTGCACGTCGTACTCGAAGCCCCTGCGCAGCCCGGCCGATTCGAGCACGCGCTCCAGGATCAGCTCGCCCCAGTTGCCCTGCGCCTTCGTCGATCCCTTGAGCGCCTGCGTGAGGTTCTTCGCATCCTCGCTCAGCGTCTGGTTCAGGCCCATGAGCTGGTGCACCTGCTGCGCGAGGGCCGAGCGCTGCCGCCCTTCCGCGTCGTAGAACTGCTCGACCTTGCCCTGGAACTCGGCCAGGCGCGTGCGCAGCGGGTCGAGCAGCTGGCCCAGGCTCTGCTGGTTCTGCTCGGCAAAGCGCCTGCCCTTCTCTTCGAGGATGTCGTTGGCCAGGCTCTTGAACTGGTGCGTGAGCGCCTCGCGCGCCTCGGTGAGCAGCGCCAGTTTTTCCTGCGCCGCGCGGCGCTCGGCATCGGCCTGCGCGGCCTGGGCCGCGGCCTGCGCCTGCAGCGCGGCCAGCTGCTGGCGCAGCGCCTGGGCGAGCTGGCCCTGCTCCTGCAGCTGCGCCTCCAGCGCGGGCACGCGCGCGGCGCGCTCGGCCATCTGGGCGCGCTCGTCGCGCGCCGTGTCCAGCGCCTCGCGCCAGGCCGATGCCTGGGCCTTGAGCTGCTGCAGCTCGGCCTGCAGGCCGGCGCGCTCGCTCTCCAGCCCGCGCACGCGCTCCTGCGCCGCGGCGATGCGCGCGAGCGCCTCGGCCTGGGCCTCGGCGCGCGCCGCCGCCAGGGCCTGCTCGCGCCCGGCCTCGGCCTCGCGCCGCGCGCGCGCCGCGCCCCACAGCAGGCCCAGCCCCAGGGCCAGGACGATCGACAGAATGGCGGCCAGCACGGCCAGGAGTTCGGTGCTCAAGATTGTTCTACTATTGATTCGATAGCTGCCAGCGCTTTCCAGAAAAGCGCCACAGGCCTTTTTGGCTTGTATTTCACCTGGACGCGATGCGGTTCACGGGCGTGAGCGGCGCGCCCTTCTCGAAGAAAGCGATCAGGTTGTCGGCCGCGAGGTTGGCCATGGCCAGCCGCGTGGCCACGGTGGCGCTGGCGATGTGCGGCGTGAGCACCACGTTGGGCACCTCCAGCAGGCCGGGGTGCACGCTGGGCTCGCCCTCGAACACGTCCAGGCCCGCGGCGGCGATGCGCCTGTCCTTGAGCGCCTCGGCCAGCGCCGCGTCATCGACGATGCCGCCGCGCGCGATGTTGATGAGCGTGGCCGTGGTCTTCATGCGCGCGATCTCGGCCGCGCCGATGGCGTGGTGCGACTCGGGCGTGTACGGCAGCACCAGCACGAGGTGGTCGGCCTGCGCGAGCAGCTCGTCCTTGCCCACGTAGCGCGCCTTGCACTCGGCCTCCAGCTCGGGCGAGAGGCGCGAGCGGTTGTGGTAGATGACGTCCATGCCGAAGCCGTGCGCGCCGCGCCTGGCGATGCCCTGGCCGATGCGGCCCATGCCCAGGATGCCCAGGGTGCTGCCGTGCACCTCGCCGCCCGCGAACATGTCGTAGCTCCAGCGCGTCCATTGGCCTGCGCGCAGGTAATGCTCGCTCTCGGTGATGCGCCGCGCCGTGGCCATGAGCAGCGCGAAGCCGAAGTCGGCCGTGGTCTCGGTCAGCACGTCGGGCGTGTTGGTGGCCTGCACGCCGGCGGCGGTCATCGCCTCCACGTCGAAGTTGTTGTAGCCCACGGCCATGTTGGCCACGATCTTCAGGCGCGGGCTGACCGCGAGCAGCGCCTTGTCGATGCGGTGGCTGCCGGTGGTGAAGGCACCGTCCTTGTCAGCCATGCGCTGGGCCAGCTCGGCCTGCGTCCACAGGACGTCGTCCGGGTTGGACTCGACCTCGAAATGCCGCGAAAGGCGTTCGATCACCTCTGGAAAGATGCGGCGCGTGACCAGGATGCGGGGCTCGGGCATGGGGCTTGTCCTTTGTTCAGAAGAAGATGAAGGTCATGGCGACGAACAGCGGCACCAGGATGGCGCCGGACCACAGCATGTAGCCGAAGAAGCTCGGCATCTTCACGCCGCGGTCCTCGGCGATGGCCTTGACCATGAGGTTGGGCGCGTTGCCGATGTAGGTGTTGGCGCCCATGAACACGGCGCCCGCCGAGATGGCCGCAAGCGTGGCCGCGTGCGTGGTCATGAGCGTGGCCGGGTCGCCCCCGGCCGTGTTGAAGAACACCAGGTAGGTGGGCGCGTTGTCCAGGAAGGACGACAGCACGCCCGTGGCCCAGAAGTACATGGCCGGGTCGGGCGAGCCATCCGCGCGCGTGACGGCCGAGACGATCGCGCCGAACGGGCCATCGACACCCGCCTTGAGCATGGCGATCACGGGGATGATGGTCAGGAAGATGCCCGCGAACAGCTTGGCCACCTCCTGCATGGGGCCCCAGCCGAACTGGTTGTCCGCATGCACCTGGCGCGGCGTGAGGGCCAGCGACACGAGCGTGACCACGATCAGCCCCAGGTCGCGCACCAGGCCCGGCAGGCCCACGGGGGTACCGGCGATCACCCATTCCACGGAGGACTTCCAAACGCCGCTCAGCAGCACCAGCGCCACCACGGCCAGCAGCAGCACGAAGTTGACCTTGCCGTCGAAGCCCAGCGCCTGGGGCGGCGAATCGGGCGTGGGGTCGCTGCGGCCGACCTCGCCCGCCTGCCGGTAGTACCAGCTGTCGAACGCATAGAACAGCGCCAGCAGCACGCCGACGAGGAACAGCGTATCCGGGAAGATGTGCCGCACGGTCCAGGAGAAGTCCACGCCCTTGAGAAAGCCCAGGAACAGCGGCGGATCGCCCAGCGGCGTGAGCGAGCCGCCGGCATTGGAGACGATGAAGATGAAGAACACCACGACGTGCGCCACGTGCTTGCGGTTGTCGTTGGCGCGTATCAAGGGGCGGATGAGCAGCATGGACGCGCCCGTCGTGCCCATGAAGCTCGCCAGTACCGCGCCCACGGCCAGCAGTCCCGTATTGAGCGCCGGGCTGCCGTGCAGGTTGCCGCGTATGTAGATGCCGCCCGCCACCGTGAACAGCGCCGTGAGCAGGATCACGAACGGGATGTACTCGGCCACCAGCGCATGCACGAAGCCCGCCGCCGCCGCGCCCGGCCCGTACACGAAGGCGAACGGAACCAGAAAGGCCAGCGCCCAGGCCGCGGCCACCTTGCCGAAATGGTGGTGCCAGAACATCGGCGCCAGCAGCGGCAGCAGCGCGATCGACAGCAGGATGCCGGCAAAGGGCACGCCCCACAGCACCGACAGCCGGCTGCCGTCGATGTCCGCCGCCATGGCCAGCGGCGAAGCCATGCATGCCATGGCCAGCGCCAGCATACGGAAAACCTTCATGAATCTCCCTCCTTGGGTCCTTTGCTTTGTTCCGGGAATCCGCCCCCTCATGCGGGGGTGGGGATGTCGAACACCTGGCGCAGGTAGGCCAGGTATTTTTCGTCGTCGCACATATTCTTGCCGGGCGCGTCCGAGAGCTTGGCCACGGGCTGGCCGTTGCAGCGCGTCATCTTGACGACGATCTGCAGCGGCTCGCAGCCCAGGTCGTTGGTCAGGTTCGTGCCTATGCCGAAGGCCAGCTGGCAGCGCCCGTGGAAGCGCTGGAACAGCTCGATGATGCGCGGCACGGTGAGCGCGTCGCTGAAGATCAGCGTCTTGGTCAGCGGATCGACGCGGTTGTCGCGATAGTGCTGCAGAAGGCGCTCGCCCCAGGCAAATGGGTCGCCGCTGTCATGGCGCGCGCCGTCGAACAGCTTGCAGAAATACAGGTCGAAGTCGCGCAGAAAGGCATTCATGCCGTAGACGTCCGACAGCGCAATGCCTAGGTCGCCGCGGTATTCCTTGGCCCACATCTCGAAGCCGAACACCTGGGTGTCGCGCAGCCGCGGGCCCAGCGACTGGCAGGCCTGCAGGTATTCATGGGCCATGGTGCCCAGCGGCGTCACCCCCAGCTTCATCGCATACAGCACGTTGCTCGTGCCCGCGAACCGCCCGGCGTCGCCGTCGCCGCGGCCATCGGTCCCCAGGCGCGCGCACAGCACGCGCAAAACCTCCTCGTGCCAGGCGCGGGAGAAGCGCCGGCGCGTGCCGTAGTCGGCGATCTTCAGCCGCTCCAGCCCGCTGGCCTGCAGCTGCGCGATCTTGGCATCGAGCCGCCTGCGGCCCTCGGGGAAGTCGGGCACCTTCTGCGTGTTGCGGAAGTACACCTCGTTGACGATGGCCAGCACCGGGATCTCGAACAATATGGTGTGCAGCCAGGGGCCTGTGATCGTGATGTCGATCTCCCCCGTAGGCAGCGCACTCACGCGGATGTATTTCTCGTTGAGCCTAAACAGGCCCAGGAAATCGACGAAATCGCTCTTGATGAAACGCATCGAGCGCAGGTAGGCCAGCTCGGCATCCTGGAACTGCAGAGTGCACAGCGCGCGGATCTCGTCGCGGATCTCGCTCGCGAAGGGCGCGAGCTCCACGCCCGGGTTGCGGCACTTGAAGCGGTACTCGACCTGCGCGCCCGGGAACTGGTGCAGCACCACCTGCATCATGGTGAACTTGTACAGGTCGGTGTCGAGCAGACTGGTGATGATCATGGATATGCGCGCGGTTCCGCGACCCGCCGGCCGTGGGCCGCGGACCAGCGCCCGGGAGGGAGGACATGGGATCTCTGGCCCACGATTCTGGCATCAACCAGGCGCCACCCGCCGCCCTTGCGCGGACAACCCCACGGCGGCGCCGGGCCTCAAATACACAGCGGCTGCAGCACCTGTCGCAGCCGCTGGGGCAACGGCCGCGGCCGGCGGTCGTCGCGGCCCACGTACACGTGCACGAAATGGCCGCAGGCCGCGCTCACCGCCTCACTCTGCGCGAACAGGCCCACCTCGTAGCGCACGCTGCTCTCGCCCAGCCGGGCCACGCGTATGCCGGCATCGATGGTCTGCGGAAAGGCCAGCGGCGCGAAGTAGTTGCACTGCGTCTCGATGACCAGCCCGATGGTGTCGCCCTGGTGGATGTCCAGGGCGCCCTGCTCTATCAGGTAGGCGTTCACGGCCGTGTCGAACCAGCTGTAGTACACGACGTTGTTCACGTGGCCGTAGATGTCGTTGTCCATCCAGCGCGTGCCTATGCTGCGGAAGGCCCGATAGGCATCGCGGGGCTGCGGCCGCGGGCGCGGCGGCACGAGGGCGGTGGACGGCGGAACAGAGGGCGCATTCATAGGCCGACGATTGTGCCAGCGGGACAAGAAAGGCCTCTTCCGCAGGAGGCCGGACGCCAGACACCCGCACCACGTCTCCGTAACAAACGGAACATTGGGGAATCGACCCTAAAAATGCTGCATTGCAACAAAAACACTTGCATCTCGGGACAGGATCCCTAAAATTCATCCCATGCTGCACTGCAACATGACATAGAGGTCAGTCAGAGCAGTTCTCTTAACCCGCCCCGCAAGGGCTTTCATTTTGGAGATACGACATGTCGCTGACCCCTGAACAAATCCTCGCTTCCCACAAAGCCAACATCGAAACCCTGTTCGGCCTGACCAACAAGGCCTTCGAAGGCGTGGAAAAGCTCGTTCAACTGAACGTTGCCGCCTCGCGCGCCGCCCTGACCGAAGCCGCCACCCACGCTCAAGCCGTGCTGTCCGTCAAGGACGCGCAGGAACTGCTGGCCCTGCAAGCTGGCCTGTTCCAGCCCCTGGCCGAGAAGGCTGCCGCCTACAGCCGCCACGTGTATGAAATCGCCTCGGGCACCGGCGCCGAATTCGGCAAGGCCTTCGAATCCCAGGCCGCCGAAGCGCAGCGCAACTTCAGCAATCTGGTGGACACCGCCGCCAAGAACGCCCCCGCCGGTTCCGAAACCACCGTGGCCGTGTTCAAGAGCGCCGTCTCTGCCGCCAACAACGCCTTCGAATCCGTACAAAAGGCCGTGAAGCAAGCCAGTGACGTGGCCGAAGCAAACTTCAACGCCGTGGCGAACTCCGCCGCCAACGCCGCCAAGACGGTCGAAGTCGCCGCACGCAAGCGCTGATGGCCCGGCTGCGCATCGGTAGATGCGCAGCCCAGGGTTTTCACCTATAATTCGCATATCGGTCCTGCCGTCAAAGATAGATAGCAAGGCCTACCAGTTGTCTCCTTGGATCCTTTCGAAGCCTCGCGTTTCATGGATCCCTTCAAGCCCAGTCCCTGACTGGGCTTTTTTTTTGCCTCTTCGCGGGAGTACAGGATTCCCCTGCGGCGCTCCGACCTATTTAGGAACGATTCTCGTTTGCCTTATGATCCGCGCATCCCATTCCCGAGAAAGACCGGTCCCCATGCACAAGCCCATGAAATCCCTGCTGGCCATCTGCGTCCTGGCGACGGCAGGCGCCGCCTGCGCCCAGGAGCAGGTGGTCAACCTGTATTCGGCGCGCCACTACGCCACGGACGAAGCCCTGTACAGCGGGTTCACCAAGGCCACGGGGATCAAGGTCAACCGCGTGGACTCCGACGATGCCGGCATCATGGCCCGCCTGAAGGCCGAAGGCACGGCCTCGCCCGCCGACGTGATCCTGCTGGTGGATGCCGCGCGCCTGTACCGCGGCGAGGCCGACGGGCTGTTCCTGCCCGTGCGCTCCAAGGTGCTGGAGGACGCCATCCCCGCCAACCTGCGCGCCACGCCCGCCGCCGATGGCGGCATCGCCTGGTTCGGCCTGTCCACCCGCGCCCGCGTCATCGTCTACAACAAGGCCAAGGTGAACAAGGACGACGTGGACACCTACGAGGAACTGGGCGCCCCCAAGAACAAGGGCAAGCTGTGCATACGCTCGGGCTCGCATCCCTACAACCTGAGCCTCTTCGGCGCCGTCACCGAGCACATGGGCGAGCAGAAGGCCGAGGCCTGGCTCAAGGGCGTGGTGAACAACCTCGCGCGCGCGCCCAAGGGCGGCGACACCGACCAGATCAAGGCCGTGGCCGCGGGCGAGTGCGACATCGCAGTGACCAATAGCTACTACCTGGCCCGCCTGATGCGCTCGGAAAAGCCCGAGGACAAGGCCGTCGTCGAGAAGGTCACGGTGGTGTTCCCCAACCAGCAGTCCTGGGGCACGCACATGAACATCGCCGGCGGTGCCGTGGCGCGCCACACCAAGCACCAGGCGAACGCGATCAAGTTCCTGGAATACCTGGCGAGCCCCGAGGCGCAAAACTATTTCGCCAACGGCAACAACGAGTGGCCCGCAGCCAAGGGCGTGGACCCCGGCAACCCCGCCCTCAAGGCCATGACCGACGGCAAGCCGTTCAAGAGCGAGACCATCCCCATCAGCGCCGTGGGTGCCAATACGGTCAAGGTGCAGCAGATGCTGGACCGCGTCGGCTTCCGCTGATCTCCACGCGACCACCCGCGACGAGCCCGGCCCCGCCGGGCTTTCTTGCTTTTGCACCACTGCCCGCACTCGTTCATAATTGACGTTTACGTCAACGTCATTCTTGGAGACTCCATGGACATCAAGGGCAAGGTATTCATCGTCACGGGCGGCGCCTCGGGCCTGGGCGAAGGCACGGCGCGCATGCTGGCGGACGCCGGCGGGCAGGTGGTGATCGCCGACATGCAGGCCGACAAGGGCGAGGCCGTGGCGCGCGAAGTCAAAGGCGCCTTCGTGCGCTGCGACGTGAGCAGCGAGGCCGACGGCCAGGCCGTGGTGGCCAAGGCCGTGTCCCTGGGCAAGCTCATGGGCCTGGTGAACTGCGCGGGCATCGCCCCCGCGGAGAAAACGGTGGGCAAGAACGGCGCGCATGCGCTGGCCACGTTCACCAAGACCATCACGGTGAACCTGGTCGGCACCTTCAACATGATCCGGCTGGCTGCGGAGGCCATGAGCAGGAACGAGCCCGAGCCCACGGGCGAGCGCGGCGTGCTGATCTCCACAGCCAGCGTAGCGGCCTACGACGGCCAGATCGGCCAGGCCGCCTACTCCGCCTCCAAGGGCGGCGTGGTCGGCATGACGCTGCCCATCGCCCGCGACCTGGCCCGCAGCGGTATCCGCAACATGACCATCGCCCCCGGCATCTTCGGCACGCCCATGCTGTTCGGCATGCCCCAGGAGGTGCAGGACGCACTCGCCGCCGGCGTGCCCTTCCCCAGCCGCCTGGGCACTCCACAGGACTACGCCAGGCTCGTGCGCCACATCTTCGAGAACGACATGCTCAACGGCGAGGTGATCCGCCTGGACGGCGCCATCCGCCTCGCGCCGAAGTGACTCCGGGCCGCGTGCCCCGGCCTTCGAGCCCCCGCCGCCTTCGCGCGGCGGTTTTTGGGAGCATGCGCCTCGGCAGAGCAAAACGAAACGGGCTGCACCTTGCGATGCAGCCCGCTTTCAATGGCTTGGCGGAGTGGACGGGACTCGAACCCGCGACCCCCGGCGTGACAGGCCGGTATTCTAACCGACTGAACTACCACTCCGCGTCGGTGTGACTTTCGTTCCTTGCGGAACCAAGTGCCACAAAACTTGGCGACCCTACGGGGATTCGAACCCCGGTACTCACCGTGAAAGGGTGATGTCCTAGGCCTCTAGACGATAGGGTCAAAACCTAGAAATTCGACAATCCTGGTGGAGGTAAGCGGGATCGAACCGCTGACCTCTTGCATGCCATGCAAGCGCTCTCCCAGCTGAGCTATACCCCCAAGATATGGCGGAGTGGACGTCTGCCTTGGTAGGCGTTCATCTCGTCTCACAACAGACCAAGATTCTAGCAGAGAAAACGGCTTACAAAAAAACATTGCGTCATTCCGGCTCATCATGGCTCATGGAATCTCCGTCATGGACGGGGATCGCTCCGGAGGTTGAACGATTGGGCGGAGAGTTTTCCGCCGCCCTACTCACCCCTGGAAACTCGGGGGTCACGACGGAGGTCGGCGTGCCGGGCGGAGGAGTCTGCTGCTCTGCGTCGCCGCATTGCACTTGCCCTTGCGTCGGCTGCACGACACTGCACCATTCAGCCCAGTCTCGCATCAACGCACGCCGACGCTCGAAAAGATCCGTACGTCGATACGCCTCCTCGACCTCAGTCCCCACCTTGTGAGCCAGGGCCATTTCGGGCATCTCTTTCGGGTAGAGAGTTCTTTCCGCTGCCCAGGTACGGAACGTGGAACGAAATCCATGCACCGTGATGTCTGAGCGCTGCATCCGTTCCAGAACGTTCGCCATCGCCATATTGGACATGGGTCGATTTTGCTTCGCACCTGGGAAGACCCATACCGGATCCAGCCCCTTCAACCGCTCAAGGATCGTGAGTGCATCACGAACGAGCGGCACCCGATGTTCCTTGTGCGCCTTCATTCGCTCTTTCGGGATGATCCACACCGTTGCATCAAGGTCGATCTCGTTCCACTTCGCAAAGATCACCTCGCCAGTACGGCAAGCGGTGAGGATGGTGAACTGCAATGCCCGTGCTGCAATCCCCTTCTCGCGAGCGAGCAGCCGAACGAACGCTCCTACATGCCCATAGGGCAGCGACGGATGGTGCCTGACCTTCTTGAGCTTCGAGGGCTTAGGAAGCAATTCCTGGAGGTGCCCGCGCCAACGCGCCGGATTCTCACCCTCACGAAATCCTTGCGTCGTTGCCCATGCCAGGACCCGTTCAATCCGCTCCCGCACCCGGCTCGCAGTTTCCGTCTTGGTCTTCCAGATTGGCTCGAGCACCTGCAGAACCAACGGCGTGTTGATCAAGCGAACGTGCATCTTCCCAAAGACGGGGCAAGCATACTCGACGAGAGTCGCCTCCCATTGCTTTTGATGCTTCTCGTTGCGCCATGACTCCTTGTGGCTCTTGATGTACTCGTCCATGCAATCTCTGAAGATCCTGTTGCTAGCCTGGACCGCCTTGGCTTTGGCCAGGGCCTCGGCCCGGTGCATCAGTGGGTCAATACCATCCCTGAGCAGAAGCCTAGCCTTCCGAGCCTGCTCCCGGGCCTCTGCGAGGTTGACCGTGTGCACGGGGCCGATTCCCATGAAGTGCTCACCCGTGCCCCGTGCATATCGAAAGATCCAGCTTTTCACGAGAGCCTTCGTGATCTGCAGGTAGAGTCCGTTGCCGTCGGAATATCTTCCGGGCTTGGACAGACGCGTTACCTTCAGCGCCGTGAGTTTCTCAACGCCAACCATATTCGTTCTCCTTGATGTTCGGTGCGGATAAAAGCCCGTACTCGCACCTTCATGAGAACAGCCAAATGTTCGGCTTCAAGTCCACGCACAGCGGCGGCGATCAGCCACTTCTGCGTCTAGCCGATTGGCACCTCAACGCCCGGATGCAAGTAGGTACTGGCACAGAGGGTGCATGTGGAGGCTGGGGAGCGCCAGCCACAATTGGCCATAACTGCAAGCCCTTACGGCGTTGGCGAAAGAATGAGACGCCATGAGCCAAGAGCCCGCTGCCTTTAACGCACTGTCGATGCGTTGCCTGAAAGAGAGCCAGCGAGATGGGGCATCTGATCTTCAGGCTTGCGATTCAAAACGGTCACATCTGGTCCGAAATGCACAGCCCGCACATGCTCGAGCCGAGGAGGCATAGGTGGGATCAGCTTGCCGAGCCAAGATGTCGCTACGGCGCTGCGCCAGGGCAATCACTTGCCCCTCATCCAGCAAACGCACCCGATGGAACCGCCAGCGTCGAGGCGAGGTGGGGTGCAGAGCAGTGACAAAAGCGAATGGCTCAACCACCTCGCCTGTCTGATGCTCAATAGCGACTTTCTGCGCCGAAAGCTGAATGATGTCACTGGGATAGGCCCGATTGGTTGACCGTGTCTTCAATTCCACGAGTACCAACGATCCGCCCGGCAGCCGGTAGACGCGATCGGCCTTCGCGACGAGTCGGATCGGAGCCCGGATGCGAAAAAGCTTCTCCATATAGACCAGCTCGGCATTGGCCAGCTCTCGCGGCCGTGAGGCTCGCTCGCAAGATGCGTGGCGGCGCGTCCATTGCCGCGCCAGCCACAGCGCGAATACCAGACCGGCAAGGACATACACGGCATACAAAGTCATGACGACCTCCTGTCGCTCAGCGACCTTTCACACCGTGCAACCACGATGCACAGCATGCGGCGCACCCCAGCCACGATCACAGGTGATCGCGCCATGATTCGGCAACCCACTGGGGCCACCCAGTAGTACGCGACAACTAGAATCCTCCCCCAGCGCCGTCGCAAGAGAACCGCATCGCGATATGCGCGAAGCACCTGCGTCTCCCGTGCATCCGGGCCGAACACGAAGGTGGCGACAAAGCACCGGCGATCCGCCGTCGCTACCAGGCCCTCCTCCAAGTACCGCTGGTGGGCCACCTGCCCTCGGGCCATGGCTTGTCGCTGCTCGGGCGTCGCCTGGTCACCATATAGATGTGCAAGCTGCACCCTCTTCTCGCAGAAGCCCATTTCCGCAAGCTCCGTGGGGCTCACCTCATCACGCCGCGCGTATCTTCGTGTTGACATAGCGACCTCACTCTTGCAGGCTGGGCCCGAACACGTCGTTGCTCACGGTCGCGGACTTCGACGCTTCGCTGGCCACGGGCGGAGGCACCTGCCTGGCGTCATCCACGGCAAACACACCGTACTGCGCCAGCAGTCCGTCATAGGCCAGCACACGCAGCCGGTTCACGCGCTTGGCCCCTTGCGGAAAGCGCACCAGCTCGTCGTACAGGCGCGGGTTGTCAGCACGCGCCAGTTCGAACACCAGCCGGATCGGCCTCGGCTCATTCTGAGAACATGGGTTCATACAGCCTCCCCTGCCGCACGATCCCGGCCTGAGGCCATGGTGCTGGCGGCATAGTTCTGGCCCGCGATCTGGAAACCTCGCACGTTGGCGAACATGGGTTCCTTGACCTCGTGGATCCGGTGCTTCGGAAACGCCGCCTTCACAGCCTTCTTGAACAGGAAGGCGCCACCGCCCACCAGGATGATGTTCTGCAGGCTCTCTGGGGTTTCGATCCACTGGCGCATCGTGGACACCGCCTGCTGGGCCACGCTCTCGGCCAACGGCAAGTGCTTTTTCATGTCGTAGGGCTTCTGGAAGATCACCGGCGCCTTGCCGGTGCGCAGCGCGAGGTCGATGGCGTCGAAGTCACGGTACGGGGTGCCGATGTCCTTGGAGATCTCGGCCGCCAGCAGGCGCAGCACGTCGGACATGCCGCGGTTGATCGAGTGCGATTGCTTCTGCACCAGGCGCATGCCGCGGGTGACCAGCCAGTCGAAGGTGCGCGAGCCGGGGTCGATGACCAGGCTCTGCTCGGTGCCGATGGTCTCGATCTTCTGGTGTTCGGCCGCGTAGTGGACCAGCGCGCCCTGCGGTTGGGCGACCGCCATCGCCTTGGCTACCGTCACAGTTTTGCCGCCACCGACCTGGTGGCTGCCGACCATGGCCTTCTCGAGCGCGGCCTTCTTCAGGGTGAACAGCGCCACCGGCAGCCCGACGATCAGCAGGTCGATGTGGGACAGCTTCATCATGCTGAGCGCGCCGCGCAGCAGCGCCATGTACTCGGGCGACTCGGTGTACTCGTCGTGCAACTGCTTGGCGCGGAAGGTGTCCGCGGCCAGGCCGACGTCGGGCCCGACCTCGTAGAACAGCGGTCCGACTGGGATGCAGACGGTCTTGCGCCGTTCGCTGGTCGGCCACTGCGGCGTCTCGCCGCTGGATGGATAAGCGATGGAGGGGAAGCTGGCGCAACGGATTCCGGCCTCCGCGACGCCGGTGACGAACTTGGTGTTGCCCGATCCGACATCCACCGCCCTGACGATCAATTCCATGATGGTGCTCCAAGGTGAGGAAACATGACGGCCAGCATCGGCAAGGCGGTGCGGCCACGCCACCCGCAATTCGCACGAAATGGCCCAGGTTTCGGGATCAGGTGCCGCCGCCTATTACTGGTGTGAAAGCACAGTGGCATTGCAATGACGCCAGACCCGGACTCAAGCCGCTGCGAACTGCGTGTGTGTCACCACGGTCTCACCGCACTGCCAGTCGTCAACCCCCGTTGCGCGCCCATCAAGCGCCCTTCGTGCAGATGCCCGCCAAGGGCTTGGGACTCCCGTCCGGGACCAGAGGCAGGACTTTCTCCTGTCAAGCCCGCATGCAGCCTTGCTCTGCGTTCGTGCGGGACACTAAATGGCCCCTATCACGCCGTCGCGTGCCCACAAGCGCCACCGGCAAGGCGCTTTCCCATGCCGTCGCATTGCCACGCCGGCATTGACCATCAAGCCCCTTTCGTCATCCACTAGTGGCTCCCGAGGGCCATCCTTGGCCCGCTCCATCGCGGAGCAACAGGCGTCGCAGTCGTTACCTGCCCTTGCAGCCCCGGCCCAGAGCCGGGGTGGCCGTCGCCCCCGAGGCGACCGCTCCGAGGTTTATTTCGTAGAGCATGTGCCTCGACCTTTGCCAGCCCTTGCGGCTGGGCGCTCATGGAAGCGCGTCGAGGCCGTCGATCTCCCGGCCCGGCACCCGATGCCGGTTCCCGATCCCGCCATCACCCGAGCATGCGTGTTTCACGCCGCCAGCGGCTGTGTTTGCCCTCATGGGCTCCCCGCTGGTCTTCGCTCAAACGCCCGACACCGCCCTGGACTTTCGGTCAGGGGTGGACCCATGCGGTCGGATGGCGCTGCGAACTCCAGGATTGATCCACCAGTGCGCGCGAGACCCGATCTCGTCGCCGACGCGGCTGCCTGCCCCCGAGGCGACAGCGCGTCACAACCCTCCGTGGTCGCAGAAATGCGCGGACGGAGCCGGATCACATGTTTTCATTTTTAAGACCGACCGAGCTGGCCCGTGCAAGCGCATGGCTGGCGCAACCCTTGGGTCGGCGGCACGCGGTGTGGTCCCGCGTGCCGCCGTGCTTGCCTGACCGCCCGCTCCAGCGGATGACGGAATCCGTCGCTGGGGTTGGACTTCCCGGATTCCTGAGGGCACACCGTTCGGGCGGCGCGCCACTTCCTTCACCTGGAAAGCACGATGACGACACCCTCAACCCGACAGGCCGATCCGGTCAGCCCAGGGCGGATCCCTGGCATGGATCGACCGCGCCCCCACGCCTGGGCGGGCAAGTCGCCCCAGGAAATCCTTGACCGCCTGCGCCCCGGCCATGCCGATCCGCTGCGCGTGCTGGACACCCTGATCGAACTGTTCAACACGCGGCACACGGCACGCGAGAAGACCGTCTCGCACAAGACCCGTGCAGAACGGGCGCGCTTTCTGCGGCGCTTCTTCCTCGATCTCCAGCGCAAGGCGGGCTTTCACACCATGCCCGACCCACGCAACCTGGGACAGAAGCACCTGCACGCGATGGTGCAGGTCTGGCAACGCGAGCGGCTGGCGCCGGCCACGATCCAGACCTATCTGAGCTTTCTGCGGGGGCTGGCATCATGGCTGGGAAAGCCGGGCTTGGTGCGGCCACCGGCTCGCTATGGCCTGAGCCTGGAGGAATACGAGCGCCACGAACACGCGCTGCGCGACAAGAGCTGGGGCGCGCATGGTGTCGATGTGGAAACAGTCTTCGCCCAGGTCGCGCAGTTCGATGCGCGGATCGCGGCGTCGATACGGTTGATGGACGCGCTGGCGCTGCGGCGCAAGGAGTCGGTGATGTTCCGGCCCTTTGAGCACGTCATGCCATTCGAGCAGACCGGCCTGCCCCTCGAAAGCCGCAAGGCGGATGAGTATGTATGGATCAAGGGCAAGGGCGGGCGCGTGCGCTGGGTGCCGCTGGAGACAGACGGTCAGCGCTCGGCGGTGGCGCTGGCGCGTTCACTGGCCACAAGCCGTGATGCGCACATGGGCGATCCAGCCCTGAAACTCAAGCGCAATCTGCGCCGGCTCGACTACGCCCTGGAGAAGTTCGGCATCACCAAGCGGCAGGCGGGTGTCACAGCCCACGGCCTGCGGCATGGCAATCTGAACAATCTGTATGAATCGCTTTCAGGTGCGCCATCGCCCGTGCGCGGCGGCAGCGGTGTGGACGCGAATGCGGATCGGGCTGCGCGACTGGCCGTATCAGAGAGAGCTGGCCATGCCAGGCAAAGGGCCGCTGGAGCCTATTTGGGCCCGGCATCGCCGAGGCAAAGCGCAGGCCGTCGGCAATCCGCCGATGGGCCGGAGGCTAACCCGCCCGCCTGACGCTTCAGGTGACGCGCAGGTCGGCTTCGGTCTTGCCGCTGGCCAGGGCCTCGGTGAACCACTTGGGCTTGGGGCCGTAGCCCGACCATGTGTGGCCCGCGTCGTCCTTGTACTTGATGCGGCCTACGGCGCGCTGGGTCTTCGAGTCCTTGGCCTTCGCCACGTCGGTCCGGGCCGTGCGCTTGGCGGCATCCAGTCCCAGGTCGACGGCGGTGATGCCATAGTAGGCAATGGCTTCCTTCATGCGGCCCACTACGCCTGCCTTCTCGTCTTCGCGGAGTTGATCCCGCTCCTTCTGCAATCTGGCGATCTCGGCGTCGAGTTCCTGGGTCGTGCGGTGGGGAGATTTGCGAGCCATGGCAGCCTTTGTGATTGGAGTTCGTTGGGGTGCGTGATCGTGCGAGGCGAGTCAAACACCCTGACCACGAGCCAAGTCTATAGCAGGCCCTCGGAATCAAGTCGCGGGCGACACGTCGAACGCCTCGTCCGGGTAGATCGCAGGGCCGCGTGGATCAACGGGGTCTTGCTGCGTTTCTTCTGCCTCGTCCTCGGACAACCCATATCGAGACAGCGCGGCGCACCGCGCCAGCGTCTCGGAAGACTCGGCCACCTGCCCGAGATGGACGGCATGCCCATTGCGCACCACGCGCACATTCCATCGCTTCATGGTCATGCCGCGCACTCCTCGGCGACGGATTCCAGTTCCGGCTCCTGGCGCTCGGCATCCTCGTGGCTGAAACCGAAGCGCGCCCAGGTGCGTCGATCAACCTCGATGGGGCCGCTGCGTTTGGATTCCAGATTGATGACGACACCGTGCGCGGACAGCCGCCCTTTGGAGAACAACTCATAGAGCAGTTGCGCGGCGTAGCGCACCGCCACGTCGTTGACGAACAGCCCCTGGGAGGCTAGCGACATGCGGACCGAGCAGGATGGCTGGTTGTCTTCCGGCGCTGCCGCGTCGAGCAGTTCGGGGAAAAGCTCCGTCACGCAGGGCAGGCGCGGGCCTTGCCCCTGCCGCGATGCCGCGCTGCTCTGTGGTTCGCCCAAGACCACCTGCGCGGTGGACTCGGTGTTGCCCAGGTCGAGCCAGTAGCCGTAGTGGTGGGCGTCACGCCAAGCGAGTTGGTGCAGCGTCTGCCGCGCCGAGCGGCTGTCCACGCAACTGACCAGCAGATCGGCGCTGGCCGCGTACCGTTGACCGAGTACGAATTCTTCGTAACGCATGGGATGGGCCTCCCAATCCAGCCCATAGAACTGGTTCAGGCGATGGATGGTCACCAGCGCCTTGTGCCTGCCGATGTCGGCGGCGCTGTAGAGTTGCCGCCCCACATTGGCCTCGCTGACGCGATCCGCGTCGAATGCCTTGACGTGCAGGCCCAGCGGATGACCCAGGGCGCGCATCGCAATGTCCAGCCGGGCAAGGCAGGCGGCCATCTGCGCGCCATTACCGCCCACACCCACCAGATGCACCGCCACGCGGCGCTCCAGCAGCTTCGGATGAATCAGGTGTTCCACCAGTGCCTCCAATCGAATGTCCTGCACCCAGTCTCTCGCTGAATGAGTGGCCTTCAACCCGGCAGGTGACGCTCGCGCCAGCGCCACAGCACGCGCCGCATCCAGCCTTCGCTGCGCTGTGCCGCAGCGCCCTGCTCCGGCCATTCGCCTTGCGACTCTCGCCACGGATGCCGGTCGAGCGGCTGGTACAGGCCATTGATCACCAGCCGGAAACAGGCCGAGGGCCGTGGCCGGTCGAGCAGGCCGAAGACCCCCGCCACCTTGATGCCCTGGTCGTCGCGGTCGTCCGCGCCCGACCAGAAGGCCGGTGCCCGGCCATGCGTGTGCAGGTCCACCGCGACCGTCTCGTCGTCGGCCATGGCGGGACGCCGATAGTGGATATGGACAGGCGAGGTCTGCTCGGGCTCGCACATCGCCAGCCGAAGCTGCCCGGTGCGGCGCGAATAGATCAGCACCCCGGCGGCTTCATTGGGCAGATGCTCCCGGCCCGCCGCCACGAACGCTTCGATCAAACGGATAGGCAGCACGCCAAAGCTGAAGCACAGGTGCTCCGCGACTTCACCGTAGGGCAAGCGCATGGACGGTGAGCCGTGGCCCAGGGCCACGATGCTGTCGAGCCAGTCGAGCCGGGTCTGCACGAACCATCCGTTGCGCGCCACGATGATGCGCTGGCCGTTGCCCATGTCCGGCAGCGCGCCGAAGCGCGGCGCGGCGATCACCGGGCATGCGGCGAGCAGGGCTTGGTCTCTCGGGTCCATCGTGCTCATCATGTGGCCTCTGGTTCGCCCAGCAGTTGGCCCAGCGTGGTCTTGGCATCGACCAGCACCCGCTCGGGGAAGCGCGTGAAGGCTCCATCGAGCATGTCGCGCCAGAAGGCGTAGGCCCCGCCCCGGTAGCGCAGCAGCTTGCCCGCCACGTTGGGGTGCGTGAAGTAGGAACGCAGGAAGGCGTCGTTCCAGGCGCTGATCTTTTCCACGGTCGTTCCATTGGGCACCGGCACATTGCCCTGGCAGATGTGGCCCTGGCCATCGACGTTGAAGTACGGGGCCTGGAACAGCGGCGTCTGCGGCGTCGGACGGTGATGGCCCTTCACGGCCCATACCCTCCAGTCATTGTTGGCGGCGGCGAAAATCAGTCCCGGCTGCGGCACCGTCTCGCCGCGCTCGCGCCCGCCAAACGCTTCGGCCTGCTCCGCACCCACCCTGAACGCCACATGCCTGCGTGCCGGTGGCACCCACCACACCAGCAGGTCGCCGTGGAGATACAGCACCGTCTCGGGAAGGAATCCGCCGTGGGCCGCGCGCTGGAGCAAGGCCCCGGCCAACTCCCGCGCCGCCTGGGCGGTCATCGCCCGGCCCGCACCGATCACAGGTGCGCCATCCACGGTCGTGACCTCATGCACTGTCGCCAGTGCGCTGCCCGAGCGCCCGTGATACAGCAGCACCGCCTGATCCAGCTCCAGCACGTTGTCCGTGGGCGTCTGAATGGAAAACTCCGCCTCGTTCATGGGAACCACCTCCTATCTATATATAGAGTCAGTGTCCGTGGCACAGGGCATGGATCAAGCGGTCGATCAGCGCGATGGCCTCGAAGCGCTGGCCCATGCGCAGGAACCACGCTTGCAACGCGCCGGGGTCGTCCAGCGGGATGAGCACCTCGCCCATGCGGTCGCAGTAGTCGGACTGGTGCGCCAGATTGAGCAGGTCGTCGTAGATGCGGGTGGTGACGTCGCCCTCATCCCAGGACAGCACCGCGCCGAAGCCGATGTACTCGCCCTCGGTGTCGGGATGGAAATCGTCGGTGAGCTTCAGGCGCGACAGCGCCAGCGCATCGGCGGCAATCTGGCGCTGGTGGGGGTCGGTCAGCGTCCTGGCGGCGCGGCGCAGGCTGCATGGGTGCCATGCCGGGGTGCGCTTGTGCCCGCCCTCGCTTTTGTCGGGCCGCACCAGCCAGCAGCGCGCCCACTCGGGAAAGGCATCGTCCAGCATCCTGCGCGTGACCATTTCCTCGCGCATGGCTTCGCGGTCGGCGCTGTCACCGCTGCTGCTGTCCTCGCACATCATGTCCAGCGCCGCCTCCTCATCCATTTCCCCCTGCCAGTACACATAGGACGCCACGTCATCGGCAATATCCGGTGTGAACAGGGGGTACACGTAGCGGCCCTGCTGGCGCAGCACCTGCAGCACCGTGGCCCCCAGGTGCGGCATGGCTTTGTTCAACGCCTCTAGGCTGCGGCCCACCGGCCACTCGGCCTCGCGGTATTCGCACCAGTACACGTCCAACTGGGCATAGGGGGCTGGCGGACCGCTGCGCATGTGCTCGTCGAGCACGTTGATGGCGAAGCGCGGCTCCAGGCAGTGCAGCGGGCCGATCTGGCGCTTGATCCAGGCGTCGATGGCGCGCTGGCAGGCTTTCAGTGGGTCGGCCTCGCCATCCGGTAGGTCGTCTTCCCGTACCGCGCCCGATGCGATCAGGAAGCGGCACAGCGCCGCGTTCGCACTGGCCTGGGATGTGGACGCAACCGCCAGCGGAATGCCGGGTTGCAAGCTGGGCAGCGCCAGCATGGGAGCGGCAGGCATGACCGTGGCCCTCACGGCAGCGGGGTGAGCATTTCGCTGGTGACGCTGGCGCGCGGGGCTGCGCCTTCGTGCCGGTGCTGCTCCAGGGTCTGGCGGGCAAAGCGGCTCCAGGCCGCCGAGCGATTCACCACGGCGCGCTGCGATACGGCGCGGGACAGCTTGGCCGTCGCGCTGGCCGCGCCAATCTGTCGGGGCTGAACGCAGGCCAGCAGCGCCGCAAGTCGAGGGCCGGGTTGCCCGGACGCGCCCGCGCCCTTGGTGCCCACGGCCTTGCGGAACGTGAAGTCCTGCCGCCCGTTGGCGACCGGACTGGCCTCGGCCTCAGCGCTGACCAGTTCGGGGTATTGGGCGCTGTAGAGGTCGCGCACTTCGCGGGGCGAGAGGCCGGGCACGTCCGGCAGCAGGATGCCGTTGTAGGTGAAGGTGCGGACGATGGGGGTGACTTCTATGGCCATGGGTTGGACTCCTTGGGGGATGAACGCGGCAACCGCCGTGGTTGCCATGTGTTCAGTCTCTCGCCGTCGTTGCCCGCATCAAGGGTGCCCGCCGACTCACCCGAACAGGTCGAAGGAGTCGCTGCCAGTGGCCGTGGCTGGCACCGCGCCCGCCGCAGGGGCCTGCGAGGCATCGCCTTCCTCCTCGTCATCCGCCGCACTGTCCGAGGCGGATACCGCCGGGGCTGTCACGGGCTTGGCCGGTACGGACTTGGAGGCACCCGCCTTTACGGTGGCATCGCTGGCCTTCTTGACCGATGCCGCCTTCGCGGCCTCGATCACTTCCTTCGTGGCCTCGGCCTGCTGCGCAAGGCTCTGGCGCACCTCGCGGTAGCCGCGCAGGGCTTCGATGAAACCCGCGTCAAACTCCTGCGGCGTGGCCGTGAGGCTCAGGGGCTGCGTCAGCCCAGGCTCGCCCGCGTCCTGCCGGGGCTTGGGGATCACGTTGACCGTCAGGCGGCCGGATTTCTCGTCGGCGCTCACGGTCATCGTCAGCGTGGCGCTGCAAGCCAGCGCGAACAGTTCTTCGAACATCGTCATTTGAAGCTCCTTGGTGGAATGGGGGACATGGCCCCATGCGGGGCCGTCCAGACCATGCTAGAACCCGGCTCCCTGGTGTCCAGTGGGTGTCAAGGGGCCGGTTGGCGCGTCAGGCCAGCGCAGGCTCGGGCTGCAATTCCGGTGTGGCCTCAGCGCTCTCGGCCTCATCCGCTCCATCGGCCAGGATCGGCTGGCGCGGGTAGCGCATCACGGCGGGCACCGCACCTTGGTAGGCGAAGCCCGGCACCTTGAGCAGCGCCGTGATGAAGTCGGGCTTCTTGCCAGCGCGTGCCGCCTTGAAGCCCGAGCCCATCGCCTTCTTGAGCCCGACTTCTGCGGCAAGGCTCTCCAGTTCGCTCATCGTGAACAGGTCGAGGAACTCCTTGTTCCACTGGAAATACCGCCCTTCATCCACCTGGGCATAGTTCAACAGCAGTTCGAGGTCGGTCACAGTGACGCCGAACGCCGCCGAAGCGGTGGCGGCTTGCAGCAGCCGCTCCAGTTGGGCCTCGGGCGCGGCAGCGGCCCGTTGCAATCCGCCACGCACGCCGAACCCCGCGCCTGCGGCTTGACCCGCGAGCCGGTCGAAGGCGTTGCGGAACTGCGCCTCCCGCAGATCGGCCCCGCGACCGGCCAGCGCCAGCGCGATCAGCACCCGCTGGCTGCACTGCGGCTGCGCCATCAAGGCCTTGGCCAGCCATTTGCGCCACTCCATGACACGGTAGCTGACGACACGCTGCGGCGTCTGGTTCGTGGGCGCGGCGGGCTTGGGCTTCTTGCCGGTGGGCTTGGCTGCGCCCGCCTTCACCGCGCCCTTGCCCTGCGCTTCGTCCAGCGCCGCCTGGGCATCGCGCTGCGCCTTGCGCCACAGGGCGACCTTCTGGCTGTTGCAGGCGGCGTCGAAGCACAGCGAGCGCGTGACCTCGCCATAGCTGCCCGGCATCGCGGATACCGCGCAGCCGAAGGACTGGCATCCCTGGCAGGACGTGTACTGCGGCGCGCCAACGCCCAGGTCGCCCTCGGCGGTCACGGGCACCGGCGCAAAGCCATCGCCGGTTTTGACGATGCGGATGACCGGGTATTCGTCGCGCAGCGCATTGGCTCGGGATTCGATGGCCTGCTGGGTCAGTTCCTCGAAGTGGCTCGGGTGCTGGCAGTAGCCCTCGCCCAGGGATTCCGCGAACAGGCCCGACTGCCGCGCCGAGTTGTGCGGACAGCCGCCGCATTGCGCGGTGTCGAAGATCGCGTCGGCCAGCCGCCGCGCATAACGGCCCAGTTGCGCCTTGAGCACGGCCACCGGCACTTTCTGCGCCACGATGCCGTTGAGCACACTGTCCTGCTTGTCCGGGGGAATGCCCGCGAGCAGTTCGGCGTGGCCGAGCTGGATGGTGCGGGTGGTGAGCGCCTTGAGCACGGCGGGCGTGCAGGCCAGCAGCGCCAGCCGCCGCTCCAGCACATCGAGCGACCAGCCCATGAGGCGGGCGGCTTCCTCCTTGTCGCCGCGCTGGCGCAGGAGCTGGCGCTGTGCGGCGTGGGCTTCCTCTGCGGGCGACATCGCGGCGCGGTGGTAGTTCTCGATCACCGACATGGCCTCGGCCGTCTCGTCGTTCGCGTCCTTGATGACCACCGGCATGTCGTAGCCGTCGCCGAAGACGTTCTTCGCGGCGCGCCAGCGGCGTTCACCGGCGATGATTTCGTAGAGGTCGGTGCCCGGAACGGGGCGCACGACGATGGGCTCGAGCACACCGACGGCGCGGATGCCCTCCTCCAGTTCGGCCATCTCGGCGGGGTCGAAGTATTCGCGGGGGTTCTTGCCCTGGACGATCTTGCGGATCGGCAAGGTGGGCTGGCTCGGCTGGGTGGGGTCGGTCACGGTGTCTCCTGTCTGCATCGGGTGGGGATGCAGTCATGCTCTCGCTGCTCGCCCCTCCTTCAAGGGGCTGCGGCGCTCTCCCCATCAGGCAGAAGCCCGGACGAAGGCTTCCCAGGCGTGCAGCGCCAGCAATTGCTCGGCCCGCGCCGCCGCTTCGCGTGAGCCGAAGGTCACATCGCCGGGCGCATTCAACGCCTGCCTGCGGTCGTCGCAAACGATGCGCCACTTTCGGTCGGGATAGTTGTTGCTGACGCAACCACAGGCACCGCTCGGATAGCGAACGCCACCCACGTACCAGCCGCCGTGCCGCCAACGCGAGTAGTGCAATGGCGCGGAGGGATCCAGAAGCCGCAGCACCTGCTCGAATGCCTCAGTGGCCGTGCAATGGCTTTGCGCTTGGATCGCAATGGCCATGCCTTCGAACACGTCATCCGCACATGGCAAGCTGCTGGCCGCTTCGCGCAGCGCCCGCTCGACGATGGCATCGATGTAGAGGTTGTCGATGGGGCGGTCTTTCTCGACGTGGCGCTTGCAGGCATCACGCACGGCCAGCGCCGCCGCCATGGCATTGAGTTTGATCGTCATCCGCTGGCTCCTTCTGAATGGCTCGCGGCTGGGCCGCACAGGGAATGGAGTCATCGTCCTGTGAAGCCAGCCGGCTTCAACGCCCCTCATGGCCAGACGGTCAACCAATGCCCGTCGATCAGGTGGCGCGCAATGCCCAACCGATAAAATGGACCACTGCGCGACGCACCCAAATACCGTGGCGCAATCCTTTCTTCAACCACAACGAACGAGACCGAGAACCATGGCAACTGCGAAGAAAACCACCAAGCCGGCACCTGCAGCGAAATCCATCAAGCCAGCGCCCGCCGCCAAGGCACCCGCTGCCACCGTCAAGCCCGTCAAGGAAACGCTCACGAAGTCGGCCCTGGTCGCCCACCTTGCCGAACAATCGAGCGTCGAGCCCAAGGCGGTGAAGGCCGTGCTGGCCGCGCTCGAATCCGCCGTCCTCGGCTCGGTTCACAAGAAGGGTGCTGGCGCTTTCGTCCTGCCCGGCCTGCTCAAGATCGACGTGCAGAAGGTGCCGGCCAAGCCCAAGCGCAAGGGCATCAACCCGTTCACCAAAGAGGAGCAGGTTTTCGCGGCAAAGCCGGCCACCGTGCGCATCAAGGCCCGCGCGCTGAAGAAGCTCAAGGACGCTGCTCTGTAACCTCTTTGCCCTGACACCGCAACGGGTGCAGGCCGGTAGTCCGGCCGGTGCCCGCTTCCCAACGGCCATGCCATGCCCATCCACTACACCGTGCTGCAGTTGCTCAATGCCGCTCACGGCAGTCTGGCCGAGATTGAACTGGCACACCCCGACCTGTCTGAGGGAAGCGGCACCCGCTGGCTGTGGATCGAGAGCGCCACGGTGATGTCCCTGCAGATCGTGGGCGGTGGCGGCAACCCGTCCAAACGGATCTTCGACCACGCGGTACTGACGCTCGATGGCCACCACGGCGAACTGGCCTGGCCCAGCGGCCGACGCGAGGCTCTGTCGGTTGATCACGGGCGGGCGCTGCGCCCGGAGTTCCAGCGGCTGGTGCATCAGCATCTGAACTGAAAGTCATCCGCATCATCGCGCGGCAAGGAGGAGCCGAGTCCGCTCACGGGATCGTGAGATAGCCCCCGCTCACAAACCAAGCATTAGCAGCCAACGCGCGATAGGTTGCGTACTGCCAGCTGTTGGGCCTGGCCAAATGCACGTCGCGCTCATCATCGAGAAACTGCTGGATCGCAGGCACGCCACCGCGACTTCCCTGCAGAACCAACCTGTCGCGAAGGATCGGTAATTCGTCATTGGCGTTGGTTGTGAACGTAGTCGCCAGCCCACACACGTCGAAATGCCGCCGAACGCGATCTTGATCCACAGCGGGCCACGCAGTTGGGGGGCATGCATCGAACACCAGTACCGGCGGCGGCCCGGGGTCGAGCGTTGCTCGTACCCAGGGATCTTTCAGAAGATGCTGATCGAAATAAGGATGGAAGGTCTGCTGTCCAGCCATGGCAGGATACTTCGCACGCTTCTTGTCATTGCAGAAATGACATGCAGGCACCAGGTTGAACGGCAGAATGGATAAATCGGGATAGCGTGACTTGGGCAGATGGTGGTCGCAATGGGCGACACTGCCTACACCGCACAGCGGACAACGGTTGTTCGGCGCCGCGCTGCGTATGCGGTCATAGACCGCGCGGGCCGCGCCGCTCGTCTTGCTCAGATGCTCCTCGTAAAGTCCGGTCAGCTCCGCCTTGGTGACACCGCCAACCGAGGGCCGACGCTCGACGTGGTGGAGCGAGGCCGCCGTAGCGTTCGCATGGTAGGTCACCCCAGAAGCAGCGAGGCTGGCGGCAATTGCCGTCAGGCGGGCCTGGAGGCCAGGATCATTCGTGGCACCCAGGCACAGCGCGAACACACTCGCCTGCGTGTCGGTTGGAAGAGGCAAACTTCGCATGTTAGGCCCCCTCGCCTGCCGCGTCGGGTGGTGACGGAGGCACCATGCTGAGTGCGCGAGCCAACGATCGCGCCTCACCGCCGAGTCGGCCGCCGAATCGCGCTATGGCTTGCTCGTATCCGCCTTGTTGCACTGCGTCGCTGATCAAGCGGTGAAAGCCAGTCTGGACAACCTCCAGCCCGAACACCTCGCGGGTGAGGGTTCCGACGTTCTCGCCAAAAGTCTCAAGCTCGGGCCGGTCGGCGCGCGCGGAGTGGCCCGAGCGGTTGAGCACCCATGCGCAAGAACGGGGCACCTCCTGCAAGACGACCGGCGAGTGCGTCGCGATGATCGCCACGCCATTGCGGTTAACCAGTAGCTCGCTCAGCGCACGCACGAAGGCGGACAGCAGCGGCGGATGAAGATGCCCTTCGGGCTCGTCGATGAGCACCAGCGACTTTTCCTCGACAAGTTCGACGAGCAGCGTAATCGTCAGCAGGACGACACTATGGCCCGAGCTCAGCCGCCGAAACCACTTGCGCGTGCGATCTTCCCAGCCCTCCGCGGTGTCATCGATGACGCTCCTGGCATTCGCGTCAAGAAACAAGGGATCGGCCTCCAGCAGTTCGACCGCTTTCAGCCAGCGACGCCGACGCGCGGCGCCGCGACAGGCGACTATGCCTTTCAAAAAATCCCGAGAAAGCTCGGAACGCCCCTTGATGCTCAGCTCCGACTGTCCATCGTCATCGACGCCACTCGGTTGAACCTCCGCAGCGGACTGTCGGATCAGGCCGATGTACTCGTACCTCACGTCCAGTTGAGCATTCGCGCGTACCAGCGGGCCGTACTCGTCGAATGGGCTGAACGAGACCGTCACCAGTCCGGCAAAGTCATGGCCCTTCTTCGGGGACGGATTGACGTACCCAAACGGACCGTTGAACCCGAGAGGATTCAGCGGCCCCAACTCGCCTACCGCACCTCCGTCGCGCGACTGCAGGCCAAGAAAGGCCCGCGACAAATAGTCGAAGCAGCGCGTCTTGCCAACGCCGTTCCGTCCGATGACGACGTGGACGTTGGTCGGTGGACTGGATTCGGGCGTGACCTGGAAATCGAGTCGCGGCGGAGCGTCAGAGATGTACGGATCCTGGGGAAACGTGTAGCGAAACGCGAACGCGGTTAGCACGACATTGCCGAGCGCGAGCCGGTGGAAGCGATTGCGCACTCGGTCGATATCGATATCGCGCAGCAGTGATCGCCGCAAAACTTCCTCGGCGGCATATTCCTCGAGCAGTGACGGGTTCCGTGCCATGTCACGCATTGCAAGGAGGTACTCGTCCCGCAACTGCTCGCCAAGTTCGTTGAGCTGTTCGTAGTAGTTCTCGGTCTGACCCATCGAGAACCACGGGGCTTCGAGCCTGGAAAACACGGGATCGAGCAATGCCGAGCTGATGGCAGACTCAGGGGTCATCCCCGCCCTGGCGATCTTTACGTTGCCAATATCGATCCGCCGACGGTCTTCTGTGACTACGATCACATGAAACTGCGTCACCCAGGTGAACCAGTCGTTCCATTTGTCGCGGCCGAGGAGAACCTCATTGCCGTTGCTTGGGGCAGAGGCCGAATCGACGACCCTGAATGACAGCATTCCTTCTCCCTATATTTTTCCAAGAACAGCCATCACGACGGCATCTTTGCCTCCTCGCTTCGATTGAAACACCTCAGCATGGGATGCGGTTTTCAGGGACAAGGTCAAAGTGATCCATTCAGAGCTTCCCTAGAAGTCGAATTCACGGTTCGGACCTTGGGCCACATCGCCCCAGATCCTGTTGGGTAGCTCATGACGACTGAAGAACACCAAGTGGTACAGCGGCCGATTTCCCTCATCGCGCACCAGCGGCATGCGTCGGCTGATCGAAAATCCAAGGCCGCGCACCAGACCGCACCAATAGTCAAAGAACGCCTCGTCGGCATCACCACGTACAAATGCAATCGGGTCGATATGATCCCGCCATCCAGGTGCTGCCGCATCGAAGCGCGCCCGATCCGGGTTGTATTCCATCAGCACGTTTCGCCGCAGATCCATGGTGCTGAAATGAACCGCAAAATCAACAAACTTCAGCCGTGCCAGTTTCTCGATCACGCTGAACGACAGGTACTGGAGGTTGTAGGGATCGAGGTACGCAAGGCACAGGGCGCCCTTCGGAATCAT
Source organism: Alicycliphilus denitrificans K601 (assembly GCF_000204645.1). Classification (NCBI taxonomy): domain Bacteria; kingdom Pseudomonadati; phylum Pseudomonadota; class Betaproteobacteria; order Burkholderiales; family Comamonadaceae; genus Alicycliphilus; species Alicycliphilus denitrificans. The sequence continues at coordinate 3,439,259 of NC_015422.1, forward strand.
TCGAAACACTTGATCCACCGTGGACTCGGCTGCCCCCGGCAAAGCTGTGGCCGGCGCACCCATTGCCTGCAACCGCTCCGCGCAGGCCGATGCTCGTGACGCGTCCAGGTCACCAACGAAACATGATGTGAAGGCCACCTTGTCGCGCAGCGAGTGCTGCCATGCGACCTGTGCGCCACCAGGACGGGTCATCGTTTCGCCCTTGACCTGAATGCGTCCAGGCCCACAGAACAGATCGACATAGACGCGCTGCTTGAACTTCTCGCGCGCTCTCCGCGTGCCTTCCACATACTTCGCCAAGAAGGTGTGCTTCATCTCTGGAACCCACCTGCCAACACCCTCGCCGGCCCGCCCGAATTCCACCGGCAGATGGGGCAAAGGATCATCGTTGTGCGCGAGGGAAAAACTCACTGCCCACCCCTTTGCGGAGTGCGGAATAGCGCGCCCTGCCGGTTTCGTTCGATCCAATCTGTATCCCGCATGTATCGCGCAAGCCGCCGAACCGCTCCATCCTCCGATCGAATGACGATGTCTTTCTCACCGGACAATCGCTCAAGCGCGTCCTTGTACATGAGCGAGGTGCCCGGGGACGTATTGCAGGTCGAGGCATAAAGCTCGCCGATCTGCACCGGCTGTCCTCGCCCAAAAATATTCTCCGCAAGGTGCTGGGGCAACACATCGGCAGACAGGCTCTGCGCCACATCGTCGAACACGAATCCCCCTTCGAACTCCTGGCGGAACCCCATCATGTGGGTCGCAAGCATGTCAAGGCCCGCACCACCGTAGTGGATGGAATGGTTCTGGTGCTCCCAGTGCACCTGTTTCATCACATCCTGCGCACGCGGATGCCGCGAAAGATGGACAAGCCAGTACTCGCCTTGACCACTCCCTTCGCCACGAATGAAGAATGGCGTGAAGTACTCAGCTCCACAATCTTTCACCAAGGCTTGGTACAGGGCTGCTTGGATGAAGCGCCGCCAATCCGCCGAGTCCTCTTCCTTGATCTGCTCAATCGTCCTTCCCCCCAGCGCCGAGCGAATGTCGACGGCCAGCTTGCTGGAGACCTTGTCCGTGAACTCATCGTTGGTGTAGGTGGCAAAGGCCGCGACATGGAACGTCAGAACCACCTCGCTCTTCGGTGATTCAGCAAATATCTTTTGAATCAGCGGCGCCGGCACATCGCTGTACCCATACTGATCCAGAAAGAAAAGCGCCGTGTGTGCTCGGGGGGTGTGCGCCTCAATCAACCGAAACACGGCTGGAGATGCCGAGGCAAAGTCGTCATGAATGACGTGAATGGATTGGCCGACTTGCGCACCGTATCCCCTGTCATGCAAGACCTGCTTCAGGTGCGACAACGCCTGAGCATCCTTGTCGATGAAGATGTACCGCACATCCAGATCGATGGGTTTCGTTCTCTGGGCGTTGACGCGGAGACTGGCCTCCCGGACCGCATCCAGCATGCGCAGCGGAGAACCGAGGATTTCCGTACCCAGCCCTTTGAGCGTATAAAGACCGCCCCCGCAAAATCCGTCCACCAGCGTGATGCGCAGCCGCTCCCGCCCGCGGGCATTGAGCGTTCGCTGCTCGAAGTACCGAATCAGGTAGCCAACCAGCACCTCATGCTTCGTCACACTATGCGGATCGATCTCTGCCGGTCCGTTCCTCCAATCGTAGTGACTCTTTGCCAAGCGAAGCCTTTCTGCGGTACTGAAGTCGATTCGACGCTACACCGTGTTTCCCGTGCTCGGAAACTGATCCCAATGCCGGCCGCCCAGAGACCGGCCAGCCTTGCCTTTTCCGACAGCGGCGAGTTTGATCTCTGAACCATCACGCCTGACGATGTGGATCGGAGTCCGGCCCGTCACGGCGTCAGCAGCTTGCTCTATAGGCGCCCAGTGACCCCATTGCTTGAAATGGAACGCGACGCCGGCTGCATTGCATTGTTTGCGAAGATCTTCAGGCCATTGCGGATCCATGGGACGCGACCCTGGCCCTGACTCGCCGCCAGCGATAACCCAATCCACACGCGTGCCGCCCTCCCGTGCCTTCAACCACTGGCGCAAATCCAGGGGCCCGAGCAGAGGCTCACAGGACAGGAACCGGACTGCCGGCGTCTCGAACTCCAGAAGGTACTTCAGCCGTTTGCCTGCGGCATCCTGGTTTTCGACGGTCGCACCCAGCCAAACGTTGGATGGCAGTTCATAGCCCTTTGGCAGTTGCTTGCGCACCAGATGGATTCGCTTGGTCAGAAGCAGCCAATCAAGATGGGGCGTTGCCGCGATGAGGTCCAGAAGGCGAAGCCGATGCGGCACCAAATCCTTGCGGTTCTCGAACACGTCCGCCATGGACGCACAAAACACGCGCCGCCTGGTCTTGCTCTCCCGGGCCTCCCGGTCCCACTTCAGGGGCTCCTTCCAATGCGCATCGCCAAAAAAACGCCGCTCCGACTTCGCGCCCCAAACGTCTTCCCCGAGGCGCTTCGCCCAGGTTTCGGCATAGCAATGGTCACACGCATCGGACACGCGCACGCAACCCCACCATGGATTGAAGGTGTGGTGCGTCCACTCGATGCGGGTGTCTTTTCCCATTGTTCACTCTCTTGGTGCATTGTAACAATGCACTGATTTTTTGTACAGTATCGACATGCAGACATGGGAAGGCACCGAATTCGGAAATTGCCGCATCAAGCCCTCGCCCTCTCACATGACGTCAATGTGTTGATGGATCCTGTCCAGCAGCACCTCGAAGTCAGGCTGCCCCTGGTAGTACAGCGCGGCTGTCTTGCGATATTCCTGCGCAAAGCGCTGACGCTGATCGGCGTCGGCCAGCAAAAAAGCAGGATTGCGGGCAATGGCCTGGTCATCGCCGGTTCGGAACCGCTGCGCCTTGCGCTCCTGGTAGGCCGGCGTCCTCATGAAGGCCTGGACCTCATCCAACTCCAGTAGGCAGTACACGTCGTAGTAATGCCTCAGGAAGTTGGCGGGGAACGCCTGGGCTTCATCGAGTCGGCGGTACTTGGTAGAGATCGTCTGCAACTTCTCGACGAAGGTGTGCGTGGGCGCATAGCACGGCACGGCCACCGCGCGGTTGTCCCCCGCCGCGACCCCGCGCTCCATGGCTACATCCAGCGCCCACGACGAGATCGTGACGGGCCGGTTCGGGGCGGTGTCATCGAATCCGAGTTCCAGCAGGATGCCGTCCTTGACGCCAGTAAGCGCCGGGACACGCGGTACGTAGATCAAGCGGATGCCTGCGCTGCGCATCTTGTCGTCGTCGAACTGCATGTCGCGCTCCACACTGTCGATACCCGGAATTTGGATCTGTTCGGCCAGGGCGTCGTAATACGCGCGCCGCGATTCGACATGCGCCGGCTTGTCCTGGTTGCGCCCCGTCTTCACGTCCATGCCAGCGGGAGGTTCAATGCGGATGTCGATGTCTTCGGAGAAGCGGTGGATGACACCGAACCCCTTCGACAAGGACGTACCTCCCTTCAACTCGAACTGAAAGCCCTGCGCCTGAAGGCCCCACAGGCAATGCATGATCCAGTAGTCCTTCTCGACCAGCACGGGATCGAGGCCGTGCGAGTCTGCGACCACCGACAGCAACTGATCGAAGTCCGCTCGTTCGTGCAGGAATTCAGCCACCCACCCACTCCCGCAGACGCTTTCGCGTGGCCACGCTGCCAAAGCTGTCGGCTGCGCGCTGCAGACGGGTGGGATCGAATGAAGGCAGCTTGCCACGCGCCTGCCGCAAGACCGCATCACGGTCCTCCGCCAGTTCGTCCAGGTTGTTCAGCAGATCCACATACAGGAACTCCGGCGTCAGCTTCCTGGGAAAGCGCGGCTTCATCCTGAAGTCGAACTGCCGATTGCCGAGCTTGAAGAGGCCGTGGCGTTTGTGGTTGTAGACCAGCGTGCGGTTGTAGAGCTGGGTCGTACCCAGACCCACGGCGTTGTAAGCCGAGGGAGAGAACACCAGGAAATCTTTGTCGCGCAGGAACCCGCCCACCACTTGCTCATCGGCCGGCGGCAGTGGACCGAAACTGGACTGCTTGGGTGCGTGGTACAGGCCTTGGGCAAGCTTCCTCAGCTTTCCAGTGGCCACCAGTTCACGCAGATGCCGATCCACTGCCGTGGACAAGCCTGCAAGATCCTCCCTCCGGTAAACGCGCCCGGCTTGCAACTCGCCAGCGAGGTGGGCAGCCCCGCCTCGCAAGGAGACAACAGGAGATTGGGCAACGGCAGGCATGGCTAGTTTTTCATTGAAATTTCATGCATTTTACCGCTTTTCCGCACTCCGCAGCCAACGGGGGGCAGCCCAAGCGCGGCTCGGACACCGATGCCACCGTGATTCGCCCATCGATCCGGACGCTTACCGGCTGGCTTCGCATCGCCAGCGCCGCCGATCTTGGGCACCGCAGCCATACTGGAAATTCCCCTGCTTGCATTGCGCAAGCCCTCCCGGCCCAGCCGGGCGTCGCAGTCGTCACCTGCCTGAGAAAGGACAGCCGCCCTTTCGCTTCATATCCCCCTGGGAACACTGCTCCCGTGGGGAGGGTGTTCCCGCTTTTTCTGGAGATCACCCTTATGTCTCATCGCCATGCCCCCGCATGTCCCCTCTGCTCAGGTGAAGGTTCGCTGCTCGGCACGCTGGGATTGCGTACCTGGTTCCGCTGCCGCCAGTGCGGCATGGACTTCAGCCGCACCCGCCGTCCGAGACGCCCCGCCCCCGTCGCAGTGACGACGTCACTGGAGCGGCCGGCATGAGCCGCCATCTCCTGCACCTGCTCCGCCAGGGCCGCAAGCTCACCGTGGTGGCCGGCTACGACCGGCCTCTGCGTGAGCTGTACTTGCACGTGATCCACGACAACGATGCGGATCCCCATCAGGAGGAAGCGTTCGTCTACGACAGTCTGGGCGACCCTGGCCTGGATTGGAGCGACATCAACACCGTGGCCGACAAACTGGCGACCCTGGGCATCGAGCCACCCGCCAGCCTGATCGAAGGCATCTTCCTGGATCAGTGCTTCAACGTCGGCAACCGGGTTGTCGAACACCACTTCGACCGGCCTTCGGTCGTCCTGCACGCAGGCTGAATACCCAACGCGCGCCCCGAGACCGCCGACAGGCCGCCAACTGTCCTTCCTCACCAGCGGTTGCCTGATTTTCGTCAGCATCCTGGCGTGCGACCGGGCATGGCCGAGGTCGGCGCCTGCGCATCCCTGACCATTGGCGCAGTGACGGCGCTGCGACGCCTGTTCGTCACCACGGTGCGGCCCCAGCCGCAACGGCTGGTCGCCCGAAGCATCGGGTGGATGCCACGGCATCTGCTTTTCCAATCCAACCCGGCGGGGCTCGCTCCGCTGGGGGGCGGGTTCTGCCCCAACCCTCAAGGAACCCGCCATGAACGTGACCCTGAATGCCGAGCAACGGCTGTACGTCATCCCCTGCGGCGATGGCTACACCTGCCTGGGCTTCGACAACGCGCGCAGCCATGCCGACCAAATCGCCGCCCGGCTGCAACGGCCTGACCTGGCCTTCGCGACCAGCGACCACGGCTCGCTGGACGGCTACGCCAAGTACCAGGCCGCCATCGCCGCATGGGGCCGTTCACAGCTGACACTGCAGACCTACTTCGACCCGGGCACCGATCCCAAGGCGGCCCGGGCGCTGGAGATCTGTCGCCGCGATGGCTGCAAGGTGCGGCTGGTGCAGGGCGACACCGCTACCGGCCGCTGCTGGCTGGACGAGCACGATGTGGTCGGCCGGATCGGCCGTTCTGGCGGCATGATGAAAGTGCCGTTGCTGATCGAGGCCGGCGCCGATGGCGGTGGCACGGCCATCTTGACGAATTGCCTACTGCGCCTGATCGACTGGGAATCGGGCCGCGACCTCTACCGACACCCGGTCTATCGCACGCCCGACCTGACGATCCGCAAGGATCGTGACAAAACCGACAGGCCCTGGCAGGTATTGCATGACGGAACCGTCGTGGCCTGCTTCGCGGATATCGGCAAGGCGGGCGGCTACCTCGCCTTCATGTGCGGCGAGATCGTCGAGCCCCGTGTTTTCCAGTGAAGCCTGAACCGCAGGTCGCACGGCGGACCCCGAGATTCCCATCTCGGGCTTCGCTGTGCGCGCCAGCGGCGACTATGCGCTCGCGCGATCCAGGTGCCGGGCGAACAGCTTTTCGAAGAAGTCCACGATGAGCTGCTTCGAGCGTGGCCCCACCGCGTAACGCCCATCAACGCGCTCAACATCCGCAAACTCGGCGGCGCCGAAACGATAGACCTCGTAGCCCTGCAGGCGCAGGCGGCGGTCTTCCGCTGCCATCTCCGCATACCGCGCCGGCGACGCCACCTCTCCATTGGCGAAATGGTGCTTGCCATCCACTTCGACCACAACACGGACGCCATGCCCCAGAAGGAGCAGAAAGTCCATGCGCTGCCTCGCGAGGACGCGGCCGGCGCCACGCTCCGACGCCGCCCTGGGGTCGTAGTGCAGGTAGACCTGAGGAATCAGGGCCGGCAGCTTGTCGCCCATGCTTCGCGCGAAGTGAGCGTAGTAGGCCTCAAAGATGGCCACTTCGCCCGGCGACTGGGCGGCGTGAACCGCGGTGCGCAGCCTCACGAAAAGGCTCTTCCTGGCGTCCGCCACCTCCTCGCGCCGTTCTCGGTCGCGCCACCAGTCGACCAGAACGTCCCAGCGAAGGCCGCCATCGGACAGCACACGGTCGTAGATCAAGGCGTCGGAATCGTTGGCGATGGCAACGTCGTTGTTGATCGCGTCAGCAAAATACAGGTCAGGCTTGCAGTTGATCGCAGCAAAGATCAGGTTCTTCGGCGCGCCGGCCACCCCACTGGCCACGCGGCGCACACCGTACTGGGGATGGCGCGAGACCTCGCCGACGACGACAAGCACGAAGCCGTCGGCGACCAGCAGCTTGTTCAACGCTTGAACGAGGCGTTCCTCCTCCAGCCCGCGGCGGCAGACCGGATCGACAACCTTTTCCAGCATGTCGAAGAAGCGCTGCTGCGAGCATGTCAATGCGCCGCACAGCTCCAGCAGTTCGGCATTGTTCAGATCGTTGTCTTCTACATAGTGCCGCTGGATGTCATCGCGCAGCGTGGCCGCGAACTTGGTTGAGTATTGCGCGGGCTTCTCGAGATCCGGACTCAGCACCGCGATGCCGTCCCAGACTGGCAGGTTGCCGAACAATTCTCCCGCTGAGACCAGCTCCGCGAGTACGGCGCGACGGGTGAGATCCGTGATGCGGTGATCGGCATGCGTCGTCAGCTCACTCACGTAGTCCGCCAGGTCCGCAGCTCCGAACTCCTCCACCACGCGCTGCGCCAGCGCGAGCAGCTCTGGCCCTTTGAATGTTGTGATGCGGCTGCGCACGTATTTGCGCTTGCTGTTCATCGCCTCGGCCGAATCGCCGTCCCGCAGCCCCAGGGCAACGCAGGCGGCGGGTAGCGCGGGCGCGCTCACGGCGCCCCACAAGGCTTCGGCGATCGCGTCGCGCAGTGTTTCGAGCGGCGGTGGTCGGTGTGGTTGCGCCATCGTCGACCGGCCTCCTAGCGAGGCGAGTTCCGGCGGATGACCAACTCGACCAGCGCGAACAACCGGTGGTACAGGTAGTCCACATGGTCGACATCGATCACCGGTGTCTGGTTGCGCTCATGGTGGCGCAACAGATGGCCGTTGCCGATCTGCGTCAGCTCGCGCGCCTCCTTCTCAAGAACCTCGCGAAACGCGGGCTCGGAAGCGCTCCTGTCCAGGATGAGCTGAGCCGACTTGGCCTTGTGGGCATCGGCCAGGGACTTGATGCGCTCCCAGGCATCAAACAGCCGCTCAAGCGCTTCACGCCGAATCAAGGGGTCCGGGTCCGAGAACTTCGTCCGGCTCTCCTCCAGCATCACGTCCAGCGTCCGATCCCCGGTTCTGAAGTAGGTCCGCACCAGGGCTTCCCCGAGCACGGCCGGCAACAAGCGCCGCATCGCACCGTCCTCTCCCAGTTCATAGGCCATGCCATTGCGAGCCAGGATCCGGTTCACGTCCGAACGGAATGCCGCACGCCCCGCCTCGATGTCGAACGTGAGGTGGTGGTGTCGGTGATAGTCGTGATGCCAGCCAACGACAGGCAGCGCCACCTTGCGCCACACAAACTCCACGAAGTCCAGCGCCACCAAGGTCGAAGGCGCCCAGGGCTCGCTGGTGCGAATGAAGCTTTCCTCATCGATTCGGTCGGTCTGCAGTGGCCATGTCAAGCCGTGGAGTTCAGCTTCGATCGCACTTTTCAGATCGGATATCTCGTTGCCGCAGATGACCTGCCCATCGGGGCACCGCTCCGGATAGCTCGCCCCAAAGGCCCCGCTATTGGCCAATGAAGCCGCGAGCGCCGCGATACCAGCCCAGGTCACAGGGCCCATCTCCTGCTCGGCCCTGGCTTTGGGACCCAGTTCGCGGTCGCTGAAGTAGTCACTCATAGAACATCCTTGGTCATCGGCGTCTGCGCCCCGCCCTCTCCAGCGGATATCGATGTCAAGTTTCGACGCCATTGGCATGGTATCGCCCCACATTTCACGGTTGACTCCCGGGATGGGAAGTACGGCGCCACGGGGTTTCTTCCCGGTGGGCTGCCGCTTGCGCAGGCGCCGCGCCAGGAACTCGCGGCCCAAGCCCGCCGCGCCACATACTGATCCTCGCATCCTGGCTCCGGCCAACGCACGCCCCACGGGCGTTCCCGAGTCCGCTCGGGCGTCGCGGTCGATACCCGCCTCCACGCCACGGCAGCCCTGAGCTGTCACTTCATCACGCACTTTGTGCCATGCGCCCGCACTGCGGGCGCATGGCACCGTGCATTTGTTCATCCCATCCGGGGAGCTCGCCTCCCCCATGGGGTCGGTGCGTTCCCCGCCTTCCTTCGGAGAACCACCGATGGCACGCACCACCGCGCCTTCCCTATGGCTGCCGGGCTTCGACCCCGACGAGCCCGCGCTTCCCGATCTGTCCCCCGAGGGGGATCTGTTTGCCGAATACCTTGCGCCCGACGCGTCCCAAGCCACCGCTGCCACCAGCGCGGCCGGCGTGCTTGCTGGGACCGAAACCGACGCCGAAGTGCGCAGCGAGCGTCACAGCTCGCCCTCGCGTGCAAGCTGGCGCGTCGTCGTCGGTGCCAAGCGCGATGAGCCACGAACTCTCTGGCCACCATTGCGCCGTGAGCACCTAAGCGATCTGAACGGCGCCGTCACCAAGTTCGAAGCCAACCTCGCCGCAGCACGCGCACTGCAGAGCATCGAATTGGCGTTTCGTACCCCGGACGCCACCGAGCGCTGCCAGTTGCTGCGCTTCACCGGCTGGGGCGGCCTGCCCGCTGCTTTCAACCTGGAAGGCAACGATCCGGCCTGGCGCGCCCGCGCCGAGGAGCTGCAGGCGCTGCTGCCCGCCGACGACTACGCGTCGGCCAGGGCCTCGGTCAACAACAGCCACTACACCGAGGTTCATATGATCGAGGCCATGTGGCAGGCCGTGGAGCGCTTCGGCTTCACCGGCGGGCGCGTGCTCGAGCCCGCGGCCGGTGTCGGCCATTTCCTGGGCGCCATGCCCCGATCGCTCGCCGAGCGCAGCGCGGTCACGGCCATCGAGATCGACCGACTCTCCGGCCGGATGCTGCAGGCGCTGTATGCGCCGCATGGTGCCGACGTGCGCATTGCGCCGTTCGAGAAGGTAGCGCTGCCCGAGAACTGGTTCGACCTGGTGATCGGCAACGTGCCGTTCGGCAACTACCCCGCCGCCGACGCGGGCCCCAAGCCCTATGCACGGTTCCGGATCCACAACTACTTCTTCGGCCGCGCGCTGGACCTGGTCCGCCCCGGCGGGCTGGTGTGCTTCATCACCAGCACCGGGACGATGGAGGCCCGCGACGACGCCGTGCGCGAGTACGTGGCATCGCAGGCCAAGCTGCTGGGCGCGATCCGGCTGCCCCGGGGCGCCTTCGCCGGTCTCGCCTCGACCGATGTGCAGACCGACATCCTGTTCCTGGGCAAGCGCCACCCCGGCGAAGCCGTGAGCGGCGCCTGGATGGAACGCGTGCTGGTCCCGGACGGGCTGCGCCACCCGCGCTGCCCGCACAAGTACCTGCAGATCAACGCCTGGTACGCCAGGAACCCCGGGTTCTGCATCGGCCAGGTCACGCAGGAGAGCAACGGCTACGAGGAAGTGCCGACCGTGGCGTTCGAGGGCGACCTCGAGTCGGCGCTGGCCGAGCGCATCGCGCTGCTGCCCAGCGGCGTGTACACCCCGGCCAAGCCGGTGGTGCTGGCCTCCGTGCGTGCCGCCGTGCCGGCCGAGCCCGGCGCGCGGCCCGGGAGTTTTCGGGTCCACCACGGGCGCGTGCACCGGGTCGAAGGCGCAGAGCTGGTCGACCTGCATGACAGCCTGAATGCCACCCAGCGCGTCCGCATCGCAGGCATGTGCGCGATCCGGGACCATGCCCGGGCGCTGCTCGACGCGCAGCTGGCGCAGGACGGCGACGAAGGGCTGGCGCAGTTGCGGGCGATGCTCAACGGCACCTACGACCGCTACGTGTCGCGCCACGGCTGCCTGAGCACCCGGGCCAACGCGCTGGCATTCCGGCGCGACCCGGACTACCCGCTGCTGCTGTCGCTGGAGCACTACGACGAAGAGTCGGACACCGCCCGCAAGGCGGCTCTGTTCACCCAGCGCACGCTGCGCCGGGTGTCGGCCCCGACGGCTGTCGCCGAGCCCACCGAGGCGCTGGCGGCGTCGGTGCAGTGGCGGGGCCGGGTCGATCCCGGCTACATGGCCCGGCTGCTGTCGGCGCACGAGGACGAAGTGCTGGCCACGCTCTCCGAGGCCGGGCAGATCTTCCTGGATCCGGCCGACGACGCCTGGAAGACCGCGGACGACTACCTGTCGGGCAACGTCAAGGCCAGGCTCAAGCAGGCTGCCCTCTCGGGCCCGGCCCTGCGCCGCAATGTGGAAGCGCTGGAGCGCGTGCAGCCCGAGGACCTGCCGCCCGCTTCCATCGAGCCGCGCCTGGGCGCGGTCTGGATACCGGCGGGCGACGTCGAGGCCTTCATCCACGAAGTGCTGGAGCTCAAGGACTGCCGGGTGTCGTACTCGGCCGAGGCCGGGGCCTGGTCGGTGACCTACCCCGAATGGAGCGCCCGACACAACGTCAAGGTGACCCAGGAATGGGGCACAGCGCGGATGAACGCCATCGAGCTGGTGCAGGCCGCGCTGAACGTGCAGGTACCGATGGTGCGCGACCGCGATCCGGCCACGGACCGCTACCACGTCAATCCAGCGGAAACGCTGGCGGCGCGGGAGAAGTTCGGGTCGCTCAAGGACCGCTTCGCGGCATGGGCTTTTGAGGACAGCAAGCGCCGCGAGCGGCTGTGCCGGGTCTACAACGACCTGTTCAACGCCACGCGGCCGCGGCATTTCGATGGCTCGCACCTGAAGCTGCCGGGGTTCTCGCAGTGCTTCGAGCTGCATCCGCACCAGCGGGATTCCGTCTGGCGCGCCGTGCAGACCGGCAACGTGGGCCTGTTCCATGTGGTCGGCGCCGGCAAGACGGCGGTGTGCGTGATCGCCAGCATGGAGATGCGCCGCCTGGGGTTCCTGTCCAAGCCCTGCCATGTGGTGCCCAACCACATGCTGGCCCAGTACACGGCCGAGTTCGTGCGCCTGTACCCGCAGGCCTCGGTGCTCATGGCCGGAAAGGAGGATCTGGAGGGCGACCGCCGGCGCGAGCTGGTGTCGCGCATCGCCACGGGCGACTGGGACGCGGTGGTCATCACGCACTCGAGCTTCGAGCGCATCCGGATGTCGCCGCAATTCACCGAGGACTACATCGCGGAGGTGATCCATGAGATAGAGATGGCAGTGCGCGCCGAGAAGAGCGGTGACCGGAGCAACCGGATCATCAAGCAACTCGAAACGCAGAAGAAAAGCTGGAAGGCGCGGCTAGAGCGGCTGGCCGCCGACCAGAAGAAGGACGATCTGCTGACCTGGGAGCAGTTGGGCATAGACGGCTTGTTCGTCGACGAAGCCCACCTCTTCAAGAACCTCTATAGGTTCACGAAGATGACGCGGGTCGCGGGTCTGCCGCTCTCGAACTCGGAACGTGCGTTCGATCTGTACCTGAAGACGCGCTACACGATGAAGCTGCACGGCAACGCGCAGCGCGGCGTGGTCTTCGCGACGGCGACGCCGGTGGCCAACACCATGGCGGAGATCCACACCATGCAGCGCTACCTGCAGCCCCGGCGGCTGGAGGAGCTAGGCCTGCAGCAGTTCGACGCCTGGGCGGCGACCTTCGGGGAGTCGGTGACGGCGCTGGAGATCGCGCCGGACGGCAGCGGCTATCGCATGCACACGCGCTTCGCGCGCTTCATCAACGTGCCGGAGCTGATGGCCGTTTTCGGGGAGGTCGCGGACATTCGCACCGCCGAGATGCTGAACTTGCCGGTGCCCCAGCTGCGCGGCGGCAAGGCGCGCACGGTGGCCTGCCCTGCCAGCACGGCGCTCAAGGCCTATGTGCAGACGCTGGTGCAGCGCGCCGAGAAGATCCGCAACGGCCACGTCAATCCGACCGAGGACAACATGCTCGCGGTCACGAACGACGGCCGGGCGGCAGCGCTGGATTTTCGGCTGGTGGCGCCTGCGGCGCGGTTCGATCCTCATGGGAAGGTCGTCGCCTGTACCCGCGAGGTGCTGGCGATCTGGCAGCGCACGGCGGACTTTCGCGGCGCGCAGCTGGTGTTCTGCGACCTGTCCAGCCCAAAGGGCGGCAAGGCCTTCAGCGTCTACGAGGATCTGCGCCAGCGGCTGGTGGAGGCCGGTATTCCCGAGAAGGAGATCGCATTCATCCACGATGCGGAGACCGACGCGCAGAAGGCCACGCTGTTCAAGGCGGTCCGCGAGGGCCGCGTGCGTGTGCTGCTGGGTTCGACCGGAAAGATGGGCGTGGGCACCAACGTGCAGACGCGCCTGGTGGCGTTGCATCACCTCGATGCGCCGTGGCGCCCCTGTGACGTCGAGCAACGCGAGGGCCGCATCCTGCGCCAGGGCAACGAATGCGAGGAGGTCGAGATCTTCCGCTACGTGACCGAGCAGAGCTTCGATGCCTACAGCTGGCAGACGCTGGAAACCAAGGCCCGCTTCATCGCGCAGGTCATGCGCGGCGACAAGGGCCTGCGGGCCATCGAGGACGTGGAGCTGGCCACGCTGAGCTACGCCGAGGTCAAGGCGCTCGCTTCGGGCAACCCCATGGTGATCGAGAAGGCCGGCGTGGACGCGGAGGTGGCCAAGCTCTCCACTCTGTTCTCGGTCTGGCGCAACCAGCGCTGGTCCAACGAGAGCGAGGTGGGACGGCTGCCCATGCTGATCGAGTCGCTGGAACAGAAGCTGACGCTGCAGGCCGAGGACGCCGCCCAGGCGGAGCCCCAGACCATGGCGCAGATCGCCGTGGAGCTGGGTGGCCGGCGGATCGCTGGGCCGGATGCCGTGGGTGACGCCTTGCGCGAGCTCGTGAAAACCGCCCGCGCCGCGATCCACGGCAGAGCCCTGCTGTCGGGCCAGATCCTGGGCCGCTTCGGCGGCTTCGAGCTGGGGCTGCAGGCCATCGGCACCGAAGCTGTACCGGCGTTCTTCCTCGCGGGGCGCTGCCGCTACGACGCCGAACCCTACCAGACCGGGCCCGGGCTGGTGTCCGCGCTGCTGGCGGCGCTGGCTTCGGTCGGCGAGCAGCAGTCCAGGACGGGCGAACAGCTCGCGCTGGGGCGCAAGCGGCTGGAGGATCTCCAGCTGGAGCTGGCCCGGCCGTTCGAGCACGAGGCGCGGCTGACCTCCCTGCTGGTGCACCAGCGCGAGCTGCTCAAACAGCTCGACCTCGACAAGGACGAGGCCGGCAACGCCAGCCTGGATGGCGAAGCGATGCGCCAGGCTGCCTGAGTTCACGCCCTGCTGCCGAAAGGTGGTGGGGCGTTTTTTATTGTGCGCAATGAAATCGGACGGCGCCGGATTCCATGGCGTTTCATTCCCAGGGGATGCGCGGAACGCCCCAAGCCCATCGCGACGTGCGCATCGGCTTCAAGGCCCCGGCTGCTCGCCGCGTCCTGCCCTGACGATGTGGGGACCGGCTTCGCAGCGAGTCAACAGTCAGGCGCTGGATACGCGGGAGGATAGCCACGCGCAACCGCCGGGCCGGTCCGTCGATTGCGGTGGGTATTTCCCCGCCCGGTGAGCATGTGGCCGCGCGCTCGCCATACTGAAGGGGCTTCCCATGGACATCGCGTCCATAAAGCCTTCCTCGCGGCCTCGGCCGCGCCGAAGTTCAGCCCTGCTGGCGTCGCAGTCGTTACCTGCCCTCGAGTTCCCTGGCTTCTGCCGGGGCGGCTGCTTCGGCAGCCGAGAGCATCCGTCGGCGTCCGCGCCGACCTTTCTCCGTGACGCGCCACCTCACCGTGGCGCGTCATTGAGCAAGGGCCCTTGCCGCAAAGGCACGGGCCTTCATCCCATGCCGGCCCTCGAGGCCGGTGCCGAGCCGCTTCGCGCCAGCGAGGCATACCCGAACGGGGACCCCAGTCCCCGCCAGGGTTGGGCGTTCCCCTTTTTCACCGAAGGAGAACCCCATGTCTGCTGTCCCTGCAGCCAGAGCATCGCACCGCGTCCCGGTGCTGCTGGGCGGGACTGGCATCGCCAGTCCCCTGCCCGCTGCGCAGCGCAAGCTTGCGCTGCTGTTGCGTCCCCTGCCCTGCCTCGGCAAGTGCATGGGGCTCCCGTGTGCGGCGTGCCGTGCGGGAGGTTGACCATGCCGGTCGACTTGTACCGCCGGCGCATTGCCGCCACTGTCGTCGAACTGGCCCGGGACGATCCGTTCCTGGTCAAGGAAGTCATTGCCCGCCTGCGCACGGCGGGCGAAATCGAGGCCGACGATCTGGTCTATCTGGACCGGATCGCCGAGCGCTGGATCACGATTGCCCAGGCCAACGCACAGCGAGGCAGCTCAGCGCACCCGCGTCAAACGCACGGGTAGCGAGGCTCCCTTCGCCTGCGCCATCGCCACAGCGATCTTCTCCAGCAGTTCCGGACGTTCCTCGGCCAGCGTGCCGGCCCATTGGGCCAGCGCCTGGTCAAGATCGTCTTGCGTTCGCGCCCCGCCGACACCGATGCCGAGTTTTCGGAGTTCATCGGTTTCGGTGGGCGTGAACCGGAGTGAGTGGCCTGCACGAAGCATGTGAGGGCTTTTCAAGGCGTGTGGGATGCCAGCTTAGCAAGGCAGCACATCGCCGCAACCCCTGGGAGACTGACGCCTCCCGAACGGGGCCTGGCGCGTGCTTCCCTCCAGCAAGGAGTAACGACCATGACTCTCAACGCCACCCGCATCCGGCCGAAGCGCAACGCCATCGGCCTCGAGGAAGAGCGCGCCTGGGTGTCCTTCTACCGGCGCGCCGGCAAGGATCCGGCGATCGCTGCTGAAGTGGCGGCCCAGCTCGAAGCCGACATCGAAATGAAGCGCGAGCACCTGGCGCTGTATCTGTGCTGCCGCGAATCGCTGCGCCTGCACCAGGCCCGCGAGGCGCGCAACCAGCGCTTCGGGCAGTTCGTGCGCTGGCTGCTCAGTGGACTGTTCGTCCGACTCCCCGCCAACGCGCGCCGCGCCATCGGCCGGGGAAGTGATCTCGCCGCAGCGTGTCTGCCCGAAACCGGCGCCGAGCCGGCCGCTGCGCAGGTTCAGCGTTTGAGCAAAAGCCCCAAGGTTCGCGCCGCACGCGCGGCGTTCCAGGCGCCACCAGCCGCTGCAGAGACACCCGCCCAACCGGCGGCTGTCAAAGTAATGGATGCGGCACCCCGAGCGGCTCAGGCCAACGGCTGAGCCTGGCACCCAGTTCTCCTGGCCCATGGCCGGGAGGACTCGGTGTTTCTGCCGCGATAGGCAGGCCATCAGGCAGAACACCTCCATCCCCACCGCGCTCACGCCATCAGGCCGCCAGGCAACGCGCAATCTCCTGGTCGATCATCCAATGCAGGAACTGCGTGTCGTGTGACACGCCCCAATAGTGCGCCTTGCACTTCGCCACATACGCATCGAGATCCGCGCGCGTGCGGATGCCGGCCGGTTCGATGTCGGTCAGCCATCGGAAATGCTCGATTTCCTTGCTCGTCAAACGGATCTGCGCCCCTAAGCGGATCATGGTGAAGCCTCTTGATAGCCACCATACTGACGCCAAAAAACAAACTTTAGGGCGAATAAGCAGAGCCTGATCAAAAAATATCTGGAGTGACACCGGAGTAACTTTTGAGTGTCACAAGACCGTCAGTGGCATGCATCAGACTCTCTCGGCGTTGACGCTTCGCGACACCGCGTGCAATTGCCATCCGAATTCGGCAATGAATGAGAGGTTTATCACCGCGGTTTACGGCCTGCACACGTTTTCCCCCTTGTGACGCAGCGAGGCCAGGGCGACACTGCCCAAACCCACTTTCTATTCAGATAAAGGCCCTCCGGCCAGTCGCCGGCGCCGCAATCGCTACTTGCAAAGACCACCGTGCCGACAACCGTTGCGCACCACCTTCCCGCCGGGGACGCCGTCCTCGTGCAGCACCGCATCAGCGGTGCCGAAACCATGTTTCTGGGAACGTTGATATTCATGGTGGCCTCCCTCTGCAGGGTTGGCGAAGTCCACAAGACTTCCCCGATCCCATGCCGGCATTGCCCCACAAGGAGCGACCCCCATGCACACCCAATGCATTGAGCAGTTACGCGAATTGGCAGAACCTCTGGCGGCGCTTTCGCTGAACCATCTCACACCAGCCACGCGGCAAAAGCTGCGAGACGACGAACTGTCCGTCAATGCCTACCCGACTGACTTTGGCGGCTTCGTCTTCGTAGGATCACCGTGCTATCGCTCGCCTGCGGAATCCGACCTGGCAACGATTTTCGAGGCCGCCGAGCGAGCCGGAATCGTCTGGCTCAAATTCGACAGCGAGGCCCCCGCCGTCGAGGGACTGCCGATCTTCTCTCCCCAAGATCCCCTCTTGTGAGAACGCCCCCGGTGCCGACTCGGCGCCGGGGACTGGCCCACCTCCATCGCCATTACCCGACGGGAACGGCACCGGCGTCCATCCGCAGCGCCTCCAGGTCAATCACTGCATCTGCCATGCCCGCCAACTCGGGCGTCTGCGAGACGAAGAACTCGCGCCGGTAGCCTCCGAGCCGCAACACCTCCCGCTTCATTGCTCCGAACATGCGCTTGCGTTCCGGATCGAGCGCGCCATCGGCCTCGTCCGAGAACAGCGTTTCATAGCGATGCTCGCTGGTCTGCGCCAGGTACAGCGCCACGGCCCGCACCAGGGATTCGTTGATCCAGACCCTCTCCCCTCCGGACATCAGCCGCACACTCTTGCTTTCCCCTGATTCGGCGTCGTGCACCACGATGTCGAAATCCTCCCGCTTCTCCCCCTTGACGGTCTCCGCCTGCGTGACGATGGAGACGGTGAAGCGCGGGCCGTAGCAGGCCAGCAGCAGATCATTCGCCAGAGCCGACAAGGCCGGCCCCGCGTCGTCGATCGCCAGGGCGATCAGGCCGTCATTGCTCATGCAGCGCGCCAGCAGGGTCCAGTCGCCGATGGCGCTTTCGATAAGCTGGCTGCGCCGACGGGCCGCCGCCTGGCGTTCGGACAATGCTTCCCGCTGCTGGTGCAGTGCGGCCAGGCTCTGCACCTGTTGGAGGGCTTGCACATGGGCGCGCTGCGCGGCCTCGTGCACGGTGACGGCGTCATCCAGGGCCGTATTCGCTGCGGACAGAGTATTGTGGTCGAAGGGCTCGGGCAGCGTTGCCAGCACGCCATCCAGTCGGGCCAGCGCTTGCTGCAGTCCGGCCGACTGCTGTTGCCGCTGTGTGCCGATGGCTTGCATCGCCGCCGTGATGGCTTCCCGTTCCTCCCGCTCTGCGCGGGCTTCGGCCGAACCGTCCTCGCCGCCGGCCACACCGAGGCCTGTCAGCTCGTCCCGCGCATCGGCAAGACGCTGCCGGGCCACCTCCATGTCGTCGGCCTTCGCTGCAAGCAGCGCCAGCGTGGATGCCCGGCCCCGTGCACGCTCCAGGTTCCGCTCTGACAGCTCCAACTGGGCCCCAACGGAATTCAAGGCCAAGACGCGTGCCTTGACGGCCCGGCCCTCACGCTCGACCCCGGCCTTCTCGTCGGCCAGCCGCTGCAGCACCGCATCGGCGCTGGGAATCAGCGCCTGGGCTTCGCGAGCGTCGGCTAGCAACTGGCAGCGCCCTTGCAGCGGCATGCCGCTGCAGGGCACCTCGGCGGTCAGGCCGAAACGGCGCCGCAGTGCCTGCGTCTGCAGGGCCGCCTGCCCCGCCTCGCGCTCGATGCCTTGGACCCGCTGCGCCAGCATCCGCAATTGGCCGCGGGCCTGCTCCCGGTCTGCCAATTGAATCCTCGCCAGACGAACACGCTCCGCGCGCTGCGCCAGAAGGTGCTCGGCCAGCGGCAGGCGCCGAACCGCGCGCCGCACCAGAGGTTCACTAGCCAGCAAGGCATTGCACTGCGCTTGCACGCCCTCCAGACGCTCCCTGCGCTGTCCGGCCTGGGCCTGCCGCTGAGCTACTCGCCGGGCCAGGCGTTCCAACCGCAGGCCCTCGCCGGTCTCCCGATCCGCCAGCTCCTGCATCGCGCTGCGAGCAACGGTCTGCGCCGCTTCCCGCTCCGCGAGCAGTTGGGCCCGCCGGGCATCGGCCTCACGGGCGTGGTCACGCTGCGCGGTGACCTGGGCGCAGACCTGCCGAGCGACTTCCAGTTCGGTGGCCGCGGCCGTCACGGCGTCCTGCGCTCGTCCGGCCAAGGCCGGTGCATCCGCAACTTCGTCCCATGCGGCCGCCAACCGGCTGGCCTCGGCTTCCATGCCGAGCGCATCCTGCCGCACCGCTGCCAACCCCGCCTTCAGGAGTTTGGCGGTGTCACCAGCCTTGCGGCCCAGTTCGCGGATGTGCTCCTGGCCCAGCAGGTCGGCCAGCAGTGTCTTGATTTCCGCGTTGCGGTAGTCGCTGAGCTGGCGCTTGCCCTGGGCGCCGAAGACCGAGGTGAAGAAGGTATCGGCGCTGCCGCACAGATGCTCTACGCAGCGCGTATAGGTGTCCACCTTGCCGTCCGATACCGTGCCGTCCTCCAAGATGACCGGGCGCCATGCTCCCGTATCCGAGAGCACAAACAGGAAGGCTTCCGTCCGGCGCCGGCCATTGAGCCGGATCACGATCTGGGAGCGATAGCTGCGCCCTTCCAAGGCCCAGACCAGATCCTTCTCGTTCTCCGGGAGGAAGACGTGGTCGTAGTAGCTGAAGCCGCCCGCACCCGCCGCTGCCGCGCGCGAAGGCATGGTGAGGTAGGGGTGCATGTTGTCGAGTACCGTGGTCTTGCCACGCCCGTTAGCGCCGGCGATGGCGACCAGTTCGGCCCCATCGCACAGGGCCTCGAAGTCCAGGGTCAGGACATCCAGCCCCAGGCCATCGCGGATGCCGCGAAAGCCCTTGAGGGTCAGGGAAAGAAGTTGCATGGCGATGATCTCCATGGATTGGTGCAATCCAGTTTCCCGTGAGGCCGGCGGAGATCAAGGGCTTGAAAGCGCCGATGGCCTTCTCTGTCGCCCATCGAACGGATGCTTCAGAAAATGAGCGAGTCAAGATCAAAAATCCCTTTTACAGACAGCAACTTACGGAAATCTGCAAGAGAGGTAAAATAGCCCTCCAAGGATCCACTGCTCCGCTGCCATGAACACACTCAACCGCATCAAACGCTCTGTTGCCAACCGCAGCGACGACGTGCTCCTGCGCAGCGAGTTCGATCAGTTCGGCAGTGCTGCGCAGGTGGGCCGCGCTCTGCGCGAACTGCTGATGGACGGCACGCTGGTGCGCCTGGGCCTGGGCGTCTACGCCAAGGCCAAGCCGAGCGTGCTGACCGGCAAGCCCATTCCGGTACGGCCGCTGGAGGTTCTGGCCCCGGAGGCGCTGAATAAGCTGGGAGTGGCCGTCATGGCCAGCCGCCTGACCCAGGAGTACAACGCCGGGCGCAGCACCCAGGTGCCCGCGGGCATCGTCTTCAACGTCGGACGGCGCCGTATCGCCCGCAAGCTCGGCTTCAACGGCAAGGCGATCCAGTACGAACACGCATGAGGGTACTGGCGCCCGAGCGGCGGGAACTGATCGAGGCGCTGGTCGCGGAAGCGGCGCCTGGCGGGATTACGGCGGGCTTGTTGGAAAAAGACGAGCACCTGACCGATGCGTTGCGGGCCCTGTTCGCCTTGCAGCCCGAAGGCGTGCAGCTGGTGTTCTGTGGCGGCACCAGCTTGTCGAAGGCCTATGGGCTGATCGAACGCATGTCCGAGGACGCGGATCTGAAGGTCGTACTCCCCGATGCCGGTCAGGCCTCCCGCGCGGAAACCCGCCGCCGGCTTTCCGCGCTGAAAGCCCTGGTGACCGAAACGCTGGCCGGCATCGGCCTGGTCGAAGACCCCGCCAAGGAATTGGCCTTCAACGAGAACCGGTACTTCTGCAGCGAATGGAGCTACGCGCGGCACTATGGCTCCGCTGCGGGGCTGCGCCCTCACCTGCAGATCGAATTGACGGCACGCACCCCGGTTCTGCCTGCGCAAGTCTGCCGCATCACCACACTGGCCGACCAGCTCGCCGGCCGCAGCGATCCAGCCTTCGAGGCGCTGGTGGTCGCCGTGGCCGAGACGGTCGCGGAGAAAGTCCTTTCGTTCCTGCGCCGCTACGCCCAGCATCGCGCCGGGCTGATGCGCCAAGCCTGGGATACGGCCCTGGTACGGCACCTGTACGACGTGCACAGCATTCTCCAGCGCCAGCCCGAAGTGCTGGCCGATGCCCGGCGGGCATTCCCCGTGCTGGTCGCGGGCGACCAGAAGGAGTTTGGCGTCCAGTTCCCGGACTTTGCCGCGGCACCCCATCAGGTGCTGAGCGGCGCGCTGCGGCAAGCCCGTGCGGATACGAAGATCCAGGCGGAATTCACCGGCAACCTGCTGCCCCTGGTCTATGGCGGTGGCACACCGGCATTCGAGCAGGCATTCGGGGACTTTGAGAAGGTGGCGGCCACGCTGCTGGACACGCTGCGCTGACCGGCCTGTCCCCATCGCGCACAGCCGTCCCGGATTGGGACGGCGGATCCTCAGACCAGTTCGCTCAGCGGTTCCTGCAGCGCATGGCACGTCGAGGACGTTGAGTCCGTAGCGCTTCCGATCAGCCTTGCCGCGATGACCTCGGGCTGCGCGTGGTCCAGCGCGGCCATGCAGGCCAGCAGGGGTTCGGGGCGAACCTCGGCCACCTTCGCCCAGGCGCGCAGCTTGTCTTCCAGGTGTGGCAGTTGGGAGATGCCGGCCGCGCGCGTGCGCACCACAGGTACGATGCGCCCCTCCAACTTGGCCTCAGCCGCGCCTGCCAGCATGCGCTGGATCGCCTCGCGGTCGACCGCGCCGCGGTCCTCGTCCGCGACGGTCCAGCGCACGCGCACGCTGGCGCCCGTCACGTCCTGGCGCGCGATTGCGTCTCGCAGTTGGTCAAGATCCGGGCGCCCTTCGAAGACGATGTCGACGGTGCGGCGCGCTGGCGTGGCTTCCAGCGTGCAGCGCGCATCGTCGGCACCGACTTCCCAGACCAGAAAACCCTTCTCGCCCTCCTCGCCGTAGTGGAAGCGACCGATCGACCCAGGATAGGCGATGAGCTGCTCTCCTCGGTCACCCTGTCTGCTCCAGGCCTGGTGCCGGTGGATGTGGCCAAGCATGAAGGCCTGGGCCTCGGCCGCGAAGAGCGCGCCAGTCGTGAACTCGTGGTCGAAGCCCGCCATCGGCACGCCGTGCTCGCTCACGCAGCCGAACACCGTCCCGTGCGACACGCCGATCGTGGGCAGGGCCCGACCGCGCGCCAGCCGGTGGGTGGGCGCCCAGCCGGCCAGCAGGCGCTCCAGGTGCTCGCCAACGGCCTCGGCGGCATCCACCGCCCCGACCGCAGCCGCCAGCTCTGCCCTGTTGACAGTCGGCAGGCAGGAAAACAAGGCGACGGCATCGCTGGGCAGCACCTCAAAGCGCCAGTCGGGGGAGCGCTGCCAGCCCCGCCCGCGCGTCAGCACCGCCTGCCCGATGCCTTCGGCCACATGGATGGGATGGCGGCCGCCCAGCGCCCGGAAGATCCCGAGTGTGCCCGGCGGCTCGTGGGAGTAGGTTCCCTGCAGCAGCAGCACGGGACAGTGATCGGCGAGCCGCCGCACCTGCTCCACCAGCCGCCGGGCCGCCGGGGCGTGCAGGTCGAGCGCATGGTCGGTGGCATCCCCAGAGATGACGGCGGCGTCGACGCCGAGCGACGCCGCGCGGTCGATGGCCGCGCCGAAGCAGAGGTCCGCCTCGGCCAGCGTCCGGCTGCCGTAGTGCAAGTCGGAAAAATGGGCAATGCGCATGGTCGTCTCCTTCACGCCGACGCGCGCAACTCGACGTCGATCTTGTCGGCGTAGCCCCGCGGATCGTTACGGTAGCGCTCCAGTTCATCCCAGGCCCGGCCCCTGCCATGCGGGTTGACCCGCCAGCCACGGCCCCATCGGCGATCCGCATAGGCCTGGTAGCGCTCCACCGGCAGACCGATGCCCCGCACGCGCGCCAGCAACTGCTCCAGCGTCGGGCGGCCCGGGGACGGCTCCGCCGTCTCCGAACCGTCAATGTCGTACTCCTCTGCCCGCGTCTGCACCTCGTCAAGGCCTTGCCCGCCAACTGCTGTACCGTCGAGGATCTGGGTCGCCAGGCGGGCTTGCTGGACGATCGCCTCCTCGTCTTCGTGGTCGCGCAGGAGCGCCGTCACGTCCACGGGTGCCTCGAGCACGATGATCCACTGGGGCACGCGCACCGCCCGTCCCTGGTCATCGATGTGCGGCACCTCCTTGAGCACCTTGGTCAGGAAGAAGGTCGTGCGGTCGCGTCCCAGGAATCCGGAAATGCGCCCACCGCGCATTTGGGCGATGGCCTGGAAGCGCTGGATGGCGGCACTCATCGCGTAGAAACTCGTGGTGGGCAGCTCCAACGCGCTGATCGAACGGATGCCGGGAATGAAGAACAGGAAGCGGCCCGTGAGATTGCACTGGCGGGCCTGGTATTCGGGGCAAGACTCCGGGTTGCAGATGCCGCCGTTTTCCTCCCGGGGCATGGTCTTGCGCCCGCCGAAGATGCGGATCGTGCGCCGCCCGGTGTGGTCCACCGGCACCGGTGCATGGCGCATGCAGTGGCGCACCAGCCCATCGGGCGAATACTGCGACCAGAATCGCTTTTCGTGCGTGCTCCAAGCCGCCAGCTCGTGCGGCATCACGGTCTGCCAGTGGTCGGACGGGAAAACGACCGGGAAGCGGTACAGCCGATGGCCCTGCCCCCGATCCTCGCCGTAGGTGTCGAGAATCTCGCGCGCGATTTCCGGGTTGGGGAAGTCCACTCCGCGCACCGTGAACCACGGTACGTTGCGCGGCACCAGCGGGGACTTGAGCTGGGGCAGCGCCTGTGCCAGCGCCCTCTCGATCGCCTCGAACGATCGCCCTTCGGCCACGCCCTGGGTGTAGATGGCCTTGGCCTCGGGTTGCTCGGCCGCCTTGCGCGTGAGCACCATGATGCCCGGGCGGATCTTGCCGCCGATGGGGATGCGCGCGGGGGCCTGGCCCAGCAAGGTCGGCAAGGAGTCCGGTCCGCCCTGCACCGTGATAATGGCTTGTGCCATGGAGTGCTCCTTCATGAACATCGGGACATTCCGATGGTTCATGCTCTCGCGCATATGGCCGTCATCAACCCTTGGCACCGGCTTGCAGCTGATCGCGCAGCTGTAAGCCGATAGACCCAACATTCCCGAGTTGAATCTTCAAGATTGCCCAAGGCGTAGCGTTGACGGACAGGGCACACACTTGGCTGATGCCGAAACCCCCTGCATTTCGCCGCGGTTTCGGCTGGCGCGCAGTCAAGCAACTGTTCAGCATGGATCCATGGCCAAGCTGGAGCAACAAGGAGCGATAGCGTGCAAGTGGAGGAAACCATCGAACCCGAAGAGGGAACACCGCAAAGTTCCTGGGCGCTCGCGATCGCGATGCTGCGTGGCGTTCTGAACGGTGACACCTACGACGCCGTCGCATCCCGACATGGCATCACGCGCACGGCCGTCGAACGGCGCATCAAGGCCGTCGCCATCCATGTCGCCTCCACCGCCGGCATCGCGGGACTGAATGCCGAGGGAGCGACCTTCGTTCGGCGTCTCCGGCTGCATCGCGACGCCATCCACGACGCCTTGGACAGACTGGGCACCGAACCACCTGCCCATGCACGGCATATTCGCGTTCTCACCGATCAGGAAATCAGCTCAGGTGCCGTGCGCATTCGAGGGCGCAGTCAGCAGCCCCACGAAGATCTCGCCCTTTACTACATCCTGCTCGCCACGGGCGCCCGGCCGCTGGAGATCGCTCGCCTTGAAGTCCGCGACTATCTCCATGCCGACGGCACGGTGCGCCGAATCTCGTCTGTCCGGCCCGAGGTCGCCATCACCGGGAAGGAGCGTCCGCTTTTCTTCTGCAGCACGCGGCTCGAGGAAGCCTTGAACGCCTACCTGGCAGAACGCGTTGCCGCCCGACAGGGGTTGGGCTCAGGCGGGTGGTACCGAGGACTCGACCCCGCCAGCCGGCTCTTTCTGTCCGCCAATGGCCAGGGCTTCGAGATCAAGCCCTATGGGTCGAATGGCCAGAAGCGGTTCCGGTGCCGTGCCATACAAGAAACCTACCGCAAGCTTTTCCGCTACGCCGAACTCAAGCAGGTGACCGCGCTCACGGTCCGCCATACCGTGGCCGACCGCCTCTATGCAAGAGGCGCGGACGAATCCCAGATAGGACTGCTGCTGGGCATCGCCGACCGCAGTGCGGTACGGGAGCAATTCCCCCGCCGTCTGCCATCGCTGGACACCCTGACCACCGATCTGGTGTAGCGGCCATGAACGGGATCACAGCCGTTCCGGCCCCGGATGAGCAACGATTCTCCATCCGTGGCCAGATCTGGCAGATCACCGATCCGGGCCTGCAAGAGGCCCTCGCCCAGATTCATGACACGGCGGAACGGCCGCGTTGCCTGTGCGTGCCCGATGGGGTCGAGATGTACGTGGCACGGCACCGTCAATACCTCGTGAAACGAATGCCGGACACCGGCAAGTCCCATCATCCACTGTGCCCATCGTATGAGCCCGACAACGCCTATTCGGGACTGGGTGACTTGGTGGGCGACGCCGTGCTCGAAACGCATCCGGGCCATGTCGAGCTTCGCGTCGACTTTCCGTGGACGCGCGTTCATAGGCGGGCTGTGGCGCGCGGCGAGCCGGACGAGCCGGGAGAGGTTTCGGTACCGCGCAGGCGCATGACCCTCAGAGCCGTCACGCACTTCCTGTTCGAACGGGCGGGCTTCAACCGGTGGACACCGGCGATGTCCGGGAAACGCAATCAAGGGGTGCTGTGCAAGTACCTGCTCGAAGCCGCTGCGGAGATCGAGGTCAAGGGCAAGTGCCTGGCCGAAAGGCTCTACGTCCCCGAGCCCTTCAGCGAACCCGCAAAGGCTGATATCGCGCGGCGTCGGCGTGCCAAGTTGGCAGTGCTGCAACCCCATGACGGCCAGGCACCGCTCGCGCTGGTGATCGGCGAGTTCAAGACCTGCGAGCGCGGTGACAACGGCTGCCGCATCTGGATCCGCCACATGCCGGATGCTCCGCTTCTGATGGACTCACGCGCGTGGGATCGCCTGGCTCGCACCTACGCGGCCCTGCTGGAAGCGCGCGATGCAGATTCCGGCCACCCCGTCCGGCTCGTCATGGCGGCGCTGATCCACGCCCGGCGGGAGTTCACCTACGAGATCGACGCTGCCAGTCTGATGCTGGTCAGCGAGCAGTGGATTCCCGTGGATGGCATCCACGAACTCCCCCTCGTCGATGCCTTGATCGCGCAAAGGCGGCGCTTTCTCAAACCGTTGCGCTATGACGCCAAAGCTGCGGCAGCCTTCCCCAATGCTCTGCTGCTGGACTGCGGCACCACACTCGTCCCTTTGCATCTGACCAGCGAATTCATGAACCCAAGGGACCGGGCCCTGAAGCAAAAAGCGATTCTCGCTGGCGGAATTTCAAACGCGTGGCATTGGCATACCGCCAATCCGATGCCGTCACTGCCTCCCAAAGCATCGGGCCAGCGCCTCTGACCGTCGCCTGAGGTTCCGGTTGCTCACGCATCCACTGCAGCCGGAACACGCCAGTCGTTCAATCCTGCTCGGCAATCCATCGCCGTACATCC
Organism: Alicycliphilus denitrificans K601; assembly: GCF_000204645.1. NCBI lineage: Bacteria > Pseudomonadati > Pseudomonadota > Betaproteobacteria > Burkholderiales > Comamonadaceae > Alicycliphilus > Alicycliphilus denitrificans. The sequence goes on from NC_015422.1 coordinate 3,465,649, forward strand.
TCTACGCGCCATGCCGTGATCCCAACCGACAGGCGAATCGGGGCGGGGAATACCCCTTCGTTGACACGCCGCCAAAGCGTGGACTTGGAAAACGGGACGAAGCTCAGCAGCAGCTTCTGGCGGACGAATCCCGTATCGGGCAGCCTGGGCCGCTGCGCCTGAAGTCCGGCGGGCGCAGCGGGAGAAGTGGTCGAGGTAACTTGCATGATCATTCCTTGTCTTGGCGAATGCCAAAGGTGCAGGGGCATGACCAGCTCTGTCGCAGCGAAGTCGGTCTTGAAAGGCTTTCGCTGCCGAGGAACGCAGGACTCCTACCTCTGTGCAGGCGTTCCATTCAGGCACAGGGCAATGGGTGTATGAGGTTTGAATCAGCAGATCACGAACACATTCCGGCCGCAAAGCGCAGAGCAACAGGAACAGTGTTCAATACATGGGGCCGAGTGGGAACGCGGCCTGAAGGCAGGTGACGACTGCGACGCACTTGGCTTGCCAAGTGGACTGCGGGGCGAAGGTGCAATCTCAGCCCCTGTGCATCACTTTACCCGCGCAGGCCCATGCCGTACCGGCTGCATTCAACGCGGCGCGGGCAAACGGCCCCACGCGCAGCCGGTTGTCCGTGGAGACGTCACGATGCTATGCCGGATCCACCGTGACGGCGTCGGCCTCTGAAGACGAAGGTGGTGCGATGTCGTCGGCCCCAGCCACGCCCTGCGCTGCGTCGGCCTCCACCAGGAGACTGGCTGCGACATCGTCTGCTGGCGGCGCTTCGCCGGGTTGGGAGCTCTCCGCTTCGCCCGCACTTCCAGCATCACCGGCAGTGCGGCGCGCGTCGAGCGCATTCATCTCCCGCCGCAGGCGTGTCGCCAGGTTGCGCGCCCCGTTCGCCACGTCACGCACCTTGCGCTTGAGCGCGGCCCGTTCGACATCGACGGCCTGCTGGGTGATGATTTCGTGGATCTCGAGCGTCTGCAGCAGCGGCATCAGCTGATCGAGCTTGCCCAGGATTTCCAGATACCGGCGGCTGCTCGACGAGAGCACCCCCACCTCCAGATCCAAAGGGACGGTGTCGTAGGTCGCGGTGCTGGTGATGCCATTCGCATGGAACAGGGCCTCGGCACCGTCGATCGCCTTGTTGAGATCCTCGGCAACCTTGTCCATCTGCGACCGGATCAGCGCCTCGACCTTGCTGACGTCGTCGTGGTTCAGCCGGGTGCGCGAGATCACCGAGATGAAATGAATGCCCAACTGGAAGGTGTTGAAGTAGCGGATGAACAGGCGCTTGCCCTCGGCACTGGCAAAGCTCGCCTTGATCTTCAACGAAGCCGCTTCGACGCGGCGGAAGTCGGCCTTGGTTTCCTTCGCGAGGATGCGGGCGTTGACCCCCCCTTGGTCGTGCTTGACGAAATCAATGTCGGCCATGATCGAGTTCTCCTGAGGCAGCGCTGCCCGGATCAATGATCGGCCATGCAGCCACGGGTCGCCACGCGAAACGGCCACGAAGTCAGGCTGCTTTCGGCATTGGCGCGCATTGCCTGCACCTCAGGCATTGACGCGCAAGGGGCGGCCCTCTACTGTGCGAAGCATGCAGTAGCTGGCCCTGCACCCCTGGCAAGCCCTGGAGTTTCCATCGACACGGTCTGAGCGCGATGCGCGGGATCGCTGTCTCCACGTAGCGCTTCCCGCAGGCGGCTTTCGAGGCCGGCCCCGAGGGTAGCAATGCCCTCGGCCTGGCGCCGAAAGCTTCCCCCGCCGGTCGCTGGCACACCGGCCCCATGGCGCATCCCGCCGTGACCCAAGCCAGCCCAGGAATCTCCGATCCGTCTCGCGGATCCGTCCACCCATCCACCCCTTGGGGCTCATCGCCCCTTGATTGGTGCGTTGGCTCCTGTTTTTCTCCAAGGAGCCAACCATGCTGCACCCCAGCGTCGCACCCAAGTTCCGAGCTGCTTCCTCCGTCTACTCCGAGCCATCGCGGCCTTTCTTCCACGTCTTGCTCGACAGGCTTCAAACCGATGCCTCGGCGGCCACAACGGCCACAGCCTTGGCCTCGCTGGATGCGGACCAAGGCTCTCCCATCGAATGGAGCGAGGAAGACGTCGTGCTGCTTCACTGGCGGCTGCTCAAGGAAATCGGCCGCCTGGCCGATCCCGAGACACCGCTGGAAGAGAAGTTCGACACCTTGCGCTGGGTCTTCACCGAGCGCGACAAGGACCTCCGGCCCTTCAGCTTCGTGTCCTGCCTGCGCGTGGTGGGCTGCAGCCCCCTGTCGCCCCTGCCGTACTGCGGCCTGGTCGATGTCGAGGAAGTGCGCGACTTCATCCGTCTCGCCATCCCCCACTGGCTGCAGCAGACCCTGAAGCGCTACCCCACCTGGGTACGCGAGGCCATCGTGGACCACCCCGACTGGGTGGAAGAGCGACTGGCCCGCAACCCGCAATGGATCAACGAAGAAGTCAGGCGCTTCGCCAGCGAGGGCGACCTCTTCGCCTGACTGCCCATCAACCCCGTCCGAAAGGAGTCCGCCATGAAGAACGTTCTTTGCCTGCTGGCGATCTTCTTCGCCTACGGCCTGGCCGGCCACCTGGACTACCAGGATGCCGTCGCCATGGAAGAAGCCATGCGCCAGGACGATCCGCCGTCCTGCGCCACGCCGCAGTTCGAGTCAACGCCTGCGCGCCTGGCCCGGGCTGAACCCCACACCCCACCGGCCTGGCGGCCGGAGGATCACGAAGGGATCGAAAAATGAACCACATCGCACGCACACCAAGCCGCCCGGCCGCCCTGCTCACGGTCCAGGCCCTGGGCGACATCGAGTACCTGGTGAAGGAGAGCGAAGTGCTCACCGGCCAGGCCGGCAGAAGCTTTGTCATCGCCGGAGCCGACCGCCTGTCCTACCGGGTGCACTGGCATCCGCTCGGATTCAAGGTCGAGCGCCTCGACGAGAGCGGCGACGTACTGAATTGCCAGCACCTGCTGCCCTGGGAGTTCTCTCAGCACAGCTTGGCCCAGGCCCTCGCCTGCGGCCAGTTGTTCACGGCACCGGTGCCGCGCGTGTCTTGCGCGTTTGGCGCATCCGGCGCCACCGCCTGATTTCTTTCACCCCGCCAGCGGGCTCGCTCGCTGTGCGGGCGGGCGCTGGCCATTCAGGAGATCACCATGAAGATCCAGATCCGTTTCAACGAGGAAGGCGCACTGCGCAACCAGCGCTATGCCTTCACGGACCGGTTCACGCTGGTCACCGAGCTGCTGCAGAATGCCCGCCGCGCCGGCGCGCACCACATCACCGTCGAGCACCGTCCCGAAGATCGGGTGCTGCGCGTCATGGATGATGGCTGCGGCGTGGAGGATTTTCAGAAGCTGCTGAGCTTTCACGAATCCGGCTGGGACGAGGGCCTGGCCGGCCAGGAGCATCCCTTCGGCGTCGGCTTCACCAAGTGCCTCTACGCGGCCGCACGCATCGTGGCCGCATCGAGACGCCAGCAGGTGGACATTGATACCGCGGCCGCCCTGCAGCGCGAGTCCTTCGACGTCACCACCACGCGGCGCGTCGTGAACGGCACGGCCATCGAACTGCATGGCGTCGAGATCAGCGATCTCGCCAAGCAGATGGAGACACTGTGCGAGGGCTTCCCGGTCGACGTGGTGTTCAACGGCACGCCGATGGTGCGCCGCTATGCCGAAGACAAGATTGCACTGAGCCCCACGCCGATTGGCGCGATCCATGTCAGCGGCAACCGCGACGGCAAGGCCACCTACGCCACGCTGGTGTTCCTTCAGGGCTTCTGCGTCCATCGGCCCAGGTACTTCCAGGCGGACTCCGTGAATGTCGTTCACCTCGACCCGCAGCAGTTCATGGCCAGGCTCCCCGATCGGGATCAACTGATCGACGCCGACCAGCAGCTCAAGCGGGTCGATGCCCAGATCAAGCAGTCCTGGCGCAGCATCCTCGAGGTGGCGAAGACCCAGCTCAAGCCGCAGGACTTCGTCGCAACCTACTTCGATGTGATGCTCCAGTGGCAGCATCAAGATCTGCTCAATGACCTGGACGAGTTGCCTGCCACGCTGTTCCAATGCATCTCGGGTTACCCCTTCCAGACCCACTACGGACAGCAGGGCTTTCTCGAGCCCGCCACCGTAGCCCCCAGCCGCGCAGACATCGAATCCGGTCAGGTCACGCTGGTGTCCATGGGAGCAGTCAGCGAGGAAAACGCCGCGCACTGGATGCTGGCCCGGCAAAAGCAGTGGCTGCTCACTGAGGCTTACCGCCTGGACAGCAACCATTGGCTCCATCCGCATGTCCACTACCCGGACTTGGAGACAGCCGTGGTCGAACCGCAAGGTGAAACCGCGCGCATCACGTTGGAGGGCCGCTGGGTCTGGCCACAGGTCGTCCTTTGCGAGTCGGTCAGGTATCCGCATTGGCGGGCACGCGGCCATCCTCGTGGATGACGGGGTATGCCACGACGGCAATCTCCTGATTCCCGCCAACGAAGTCTCGGGACAAACCATGCGGCAGATGTCCGACTTCGTCGATGGAAACGATCAGTACCGCGAAGACGACGCCGAGGCCGATTGCATGGCGCTTGCCGACCTGATCCGCAGGCTGCGGTCGACCGATCCGGTCGCCGCGCTCAGCTCGCTGCTGTCCGAGCTCGGCCTTGGCAAGTACGCATTGCTGCACGGCCGGCGCTTCGAGGTGACCGTGGGTGTTGGCAACATGCCGGGATGCTCAGTGGAGTTGGTCGGCGCAGAAGAGGCGCTCGCATCCAGCGGAGACGGCCATGCAGAACGCTGAATGCGTTGCCCGCGTGGAAGACGTGAAGCGGCGCGCTCACGGCCGCTGGACCGAGATCCTGGGAGCCCTGGGCCTGGACGAGCGCATGCTCAAACGCAAGCCCATGCCCTGCCCCGTCTGCAAGGACGGTGTGGACCGTTTCCAGTACACCGACAAGTTCGGCGAAGGGAACTACCACTGCCGCAAGTGCGGTCCAGGCGGCGGCTTCAAGCTGCTGCAGGCTTGCAAGGGCATGGACTTCCACACCGCGCTGTGTGCCGTCGAGAAGCTGGTCGGCGTGCTGCCTCCTGCGGCACCTGCTGGCGAAGCCTCGCCGGATCGCATGAAAAAGCTCGTGCAGCGCATCTGGAATGAAGCCCGACCGGTGACGCTGGGCGACGAGGTGGATCGCTACCTGCGCGATCGTGGACTGGCCTTGAGCCAGTACCCAGCCTCGTTGCGGTTCCACCCTGCCCTGGGCTACTACCAGAAGGAGGGTGCTACCAAGGCGCGCAAGGTGGCTGAATACCCGGCCATGCTGGCCAGCGTGCGGGATGCCCAGGGCGCCGTGACGCTGCACCGGACCTATCTGCACGCCGGCCGCAAGCTGGCTGCACCCGATGCGAAGAAGGTGCTCTGCAGCGGCTTCGTCGGGGCCGCGATCCGGCTGGCCGAGGCGACGGAGGAACTTGCCGTGTGCGAAGGCATAGAGACCGCGATCGCGGTCTTCCTGGCCACCGGCACGCCCGTGTGGAGCGCCCTGAGCGCCGGCAATCTCGAAAAGCTCTGGATCCCGGAGACCGTCAGGCGCCTGTGCATCTATGGCGACAACGATGCCGACGGCGATTTCACAGGGCAGGCCAGTGCCTATGCGCTGGCGCGCCGGGTCAAGCGCGAGGAGGCGCAAAGCGGCCCGAGAACGGTTCAGGTGTTCCTGCCCAAGCTGGCGGGAACCGATTGGGCCGATGTGTGGCTGCAGCGCCAGGAATCCACGGTGCTGCGCGCCGCGTGATGCTTGCTTCGGGGGTGGGTTCGCCCACTCCCGGACCTTTTCAGTGCAGGTTCGAGGGGTTCGCTCAGCGCCTGCACCGAAAAGGTTTCTCCCCCTGGTCGCTGCCAGACCAGGCCGTTCACGACACCCATCGTGCGGCGAAGGCAGCCTTGGAGTTTTTCGCGCAATTCGATTGCGCCATCGTGGATTGGCGTACGCCGATCCTTCATCGGCCCATGCGGGGATGCATCCCCGTCGGGGCTCTGCCGTCCCCGCTTTTTCCTGTTCCCCCAAAGGAGATTCTCATGAGAAGCGGACGTACCCTGGTGAGCCTGGCCCATGAACTACAGCGCCAGCTTGATACCAAGAAGGATCTGGTGGTGCCCTCGCCGCTGGTGCGCCACAGCACCAGCGAGGGCGGCGGCACCACCCTCGTCATCGAAGAAGCCGGCGGGCCCACGAGCTACGGCGTCACGCCGCTGGCCCGGCGCCAGCTCGCCGACAAACTGAGCATCCCGTATGCCTATTTCGAGCGCATGCGCGAGAACCAGCCCGTGCTGCTGGACCGCAATGTGAACACCTGGCTGCAAAGCGAAGGCGACCGCCGCCTGCTGCGCACGCTCGATGGCCGCGTACGCGCCGTGCTGTCCGACCGCTTTCGCCGCCTGGACAACTACGACCTGGCCGAGCATGTCCTGCCCATTCTGCAGGGCCTGCACGACATTCAGTTCGAGTCGGTGGAGCTGACCGAGACGCGCATGTACCTCAAGTGCGTCACGCCGCAGCTGAAGTTCGAGATGGCCCCCGGCGACATCGTGCAGGCCGGGATCGCAATCTCGAACTCCGAGGTCGGCCAAGGGACGCTGTCGGTGCAGCCGCTGCTGTTCCGCCTCGTGTGCCGCAATGGCCTGATCGTCGCCGACCGGGCGCTGCGCAAGACCCACGTCGGCCGCGCGCTCGCCCAAGAGGATGAAGGCGTGACGATCTACCAGGACGACACCTTGCAGGCCGACGACAAGGCCTTCTTCCTGAAGGTGCGCGACGTCGTGCAAGCCGCCGTATCGGACGTGACATTCCGGCAAGCGGCAGTGAAGATGCAAAAGACCATGGGCATCAAGCTGACAGGCGATCCGGTGCAAAGCGTGGAGGTGCTTGCCCAGCGCTACACGCTGAACGACACCGAACGCTCGGGCGTGCTGCGCCATCTGGTGGCCGGAGGCGATATGTCAGGCTACGGCCTGGTCAACGCGGTGACCCACTTCAGCCAGGAAGTCGAGGACTACGACCGGGCGACCGAGTTCGAAGCGCTGGGTGGCAAGCTGATCGAGTTGACGGCTGCCGAATGGAAGCCGCTCGCCGAAGCGGCATGAGCGGCGTCAACGGCCTATAGATGAACCGTGGCGGGAGGGGATGCCCCTTCCGCCCGTTTCACGCTCCTGCGCACACCGGTGTCAGGAGAACACCTTCACGCTGATGGCGCTGCGCACCTTGCCTAGGATTTCCACGCGGCGCTTTGCGGCCGCTGTTGCCCCTGTCCACTCGTAGTCCTGGTAGGCCTTGTTGTCGCACTTGAGCACGATGCTCCGGTCCATGCGCCGTTCCACCCGCCGGATGAAAAGACTGCCGTTGCAGTTGAACGCATAGATTCCGTTGCCGGCCAGTTGCGTCACCGCCGAATCGACGAACACCAGATCACCTGCCTTCAGATGGGGCGCCATTTCGTCTCCGGGCACCTGCATTGGAATGCCCAGTTGGCCATGGTGGGCCAGAGAATCGGTGATGGCCTGGATGCAGTTGGCCACCTGAATGAGCTGGGCGCAGTGGACCTCATCGTCAGCGTGGGGCCGCAGCGCGCCGATGATCTCGTCCGCACTGCAACCCAGACCCGCACACAGCCGGGCAAACGATTCCAGATCCGGCAAACCAGGCTCGCTGGCATCGAACCATCGACGCACGCTCTGGGCCGCGCGCTGCGTGATCCCGGCCACATGCGAAACCGTCTTGTCGGCGGGAATGCCCATGGCGACCAGCCTGGCCTGCAGGCGGTCACGCACACCAGGAATCAAGTCGAGATCACCGTCGAGGGATGCGGCAAAGGAACGCCCTGCGCGGCTCACTGCACGGCTGTCCTCCAGCCTTCCACGCCGATCCACTGGCAAGCGTGGCACCGCGCGGCTCGACGACGTTGTCTTGGCAGTCACACGACCTCCCGCCGAAAAAAGTCAAAAGCGTGTGTTTTACCGCTACTTTTGTTACCGGATGTGGCCAGTTTCGAAAACGACCGCCAACCCTTGCCCTTTACGGTGGCGAATTCAGCCCGCCTTCGTGAACACAGCAATTGATGCGCACAAGTTCATGGTCGACAGCATATGCTGACTCAGACCTTACCACCACCCCATTCGAATCGAGTACCCGTGAAACATTGTTAACACTCCCCTTCAGAGGGGCATCGAGGAACGATCATGAGCCACCTGCTTCTATCCGATGTGCAATCCACCAACCTTCAATTGCTCCATGCCATCCTGATCGGCACGGAGCGCGACATGGTGGAGACCTGCCGCAAATTCAACCTGCATGCGGCCCAGGCCGAGCGCCTGCGCACCCTGACACCTGCCGGGGTCTGGAGCCTGGTGCATGCGGTCGGTCAGACCTCCCTGTTCGTTCCGCGGGCCGATCTTGTCGCGCTGATCGACTCGCCGCCGGCGCTTGCGGGCACCTTGGCCGCCGCGCGTCCGCCCCTTCCTGCGCCGCCCATGCACGTCCAGGTGTCCCGATAGATGCCAGGCACCAAGATCAGCCAGCGCATGCGGGCGCTGCAACTGGCCCGCGACTGCGCAGCATTGGGCGCGCGCATCCGGACAATCCACCACCTCACCGGACTGCGCCCGCGCGAGCTGCTGCACCTGCTGTTCAATTCGCACGCCATACCACCCTGCGGCAGGGCCCCGAATTCCCGCGAGTGGTACCACCACGCGAACCTTCTGCAACGGATCGAGGCTTCCATCGTCATCGCCAACTTCCGGCGCATGCGCCATCTGGGTTTTCCTGCGCCTGAGGCCCTGGTTGGCGCGTACCGCTATTACCAATCGATGTACCGGCCCCCGGCTCGCATCAGCTTCGACCGGGCATTCGATCTCGCAGCGCATACCGAGGGCTTGTGGATCGCCAAGGCCCCCAGCTTCCGCCTGGCATCGTGTTCCCGCTGCAGCAGCGAGTTCCTGGACGCATTCGCAGGCGCCGACACGACGGCACGACCCTGCCCTTTCTGCCAATTGCTCGATCGGCACGCCCGCGATCCGCGCCTCACCGCGTCATTCCCCGAACCGCCGCCGGCTTCAGAGGAGCTGATCGCGCACCTGATGACCGTTCCTGGCCCAGTCACGGATGCCAATGGCGAAACCCCCTCCAATTCGTCTTCATTGCCACCGGCCGAAACCTAGCCCTTCCTGAACAATGAATCGTCATGGCCCCACGCGGGCGTGGAGATTCTTCGATGGCTCCCGGCACCTCATCGTCCAGCACCGGCGTACAACCGTTCGCATCCTCGGATCCCGGCTTCGAAGCACTGCCCTTGGCCGCAGTCATCGCGGGCCACCAAGCGCTTCTGGGCCGCATCAAGTTGTGCTTCGGCGCGGACCGCGCCACCTTCGAGCGCGAACTGATGCCGCTGGTTCAGGGCTACGCACGCTTCGTGCACTTGCTCCCGGCCACCCCCGACAACTATTTCCACACGCCTGGCGGTCTACTGCAGCTCGGACTAGAGACGGCATTCTTCAGCCTACAGGGCACGGATGCGCACATCTTCTCAGGCCGAGCCACGATTTCCGAACGCCGCGAACTGGAGCCACGCTGGCGCATCGCAACCTTCATAGGCGGCCTATGTAGCGAACTGCACCGGACGCTGACCCACCTCATCGTGACCACTGCGGACGGCGAGGAATGGCCGGCATTCCTGGGTGGCCTGACTCCATGGCTGGAGCAGCGAGCAGCCGATCGCTACTTCGTGCGCTGGCGCGCCAATGCGCGAGAGTCCCGGGGCGTGGGCCTGTTCGCTCTGACCCATGTCGTCCCGGCCGAAGTGCTGCAGATGCTGGGCGAGGGCAATTCCCTGGTGGTGCCGCAGCTGCTGGCCAGCATCGCGGGTGTCCCCCAGTACCGCGAGCACAACGTTCTGGACGAACTCGTGCGCCGGTCGATGGCGCTGGTCATCGACCGCAACCTGCTGGCGAGCGCAGACCGCTACGGCAAGCCCCAGTATGGATCTCACCTCGAGCGCTACCTCGTGGACGCCCTGCGACGCCTCGCCGCCGGCCATTCCGCGTGGACGCCGAACCGCGACAAGAGCCGTGTCTGGCTGGGGCCGGAGGGATTGTTCCTGGTCTGGCCGGGGGCCGCGGAGGATGCGTTGTCGCTGCTGGAAAGCGACCAATTGGTCGGTATCCCGAAATCGCCCCATACCCTGCTGGACTTGCTGCTAGAGGCGAAGGTATTCGTGGCCGCCAGCGCCGGCCACGAAACCTGGGACATCCAGCCGCCGGGAGCGAAGACGGCGATCGAAGCCGTGAAGCTCGCCAATCCGGCCATCTTGCTGGCTGGCCTTGATCCACAACCCACCGCCCTGACGACAAACCTCCTCGCTCCGTCTTCACCACCAACGAAGCCACCGGCTCAGGCAGCCAACACGAAGTCCGCAGTAGCCGGAGATTCACCTGCCGCCACGGCGACCGCGCCCTCTCCTCCAACCACGTCCCCACCCGAAGTGTCTGCGGCAGCCACACCAGCAGAACAGCTGTCGCTGCTGGAGGCCACCGGCAATACCGACGCGCCCGAAACTGGGCAGCAAGAGGCACCCGCCCTGGTTGACGCACCGGCTTCAGTCCCTTCAGGGACAGAACCATCCGCTATCCGCCTGCGAGCCCCGATGCGCCTGAACCCTGCCGTGCGCAAAGCCCTGGCCGACATCGTGGCGACCCTCAATGACGGCGCCTCCGCATCGAATAGCTGCACGGTGGCCGAGGGCGTCTTTGTGCCGCTGGCCGATTTCGAATGCCGCGGCATACAACCCAGCATCGCGATCCGCGCTCTGGACGATACGCGGATGATCCGGCATCCGCAGCCAGGCGGCCCGCCCACGGTCTCACGCCAGATCCGCGGCACCACCGTGGTAGGCGTGATCCTCGCGCCCGCACACGTCGAAGGCCTGGATCCTGCGGCCTTTGGCCTCGCTGCGGAGGAACAAGCGGCCACCCCTTCCGACTCCACCGCCGCACAGCAGCGAGGCCGCTGACATGCTGGTACGCCGCTACGAAATGCCCTGGCGCCGCGCCTTCGAGGCCCATGCGGGACTGGTGTGGCTCGCCGCCTCGCTCTCCTTCGCGATCATTGCTCTGGCCGGCCCATTGCCTGTCCTTCCTTCACTCGGACTGGCTGCCGCCTGCTTGCTGATGGCCTGCCGGCGCACGGCCCAGGCGCTACGGATACTGCGGCTGCGCGGATCCCTCGGCGGGCGCCGCATCCAAGTGCTGAGCGCGCAGGAACTGGGGCGCCTGTGCACCGATCCAGCCCAGGTGTTCCTGGGCTTCGGCTTCGAGTGGAGACCGGTGCATGCGCAGCGTCTTTACGAACTCGCCAAGGTGGACTACCGCGAGTTCAAGGTGCCCGGGTGGCTGCAGCATGCCCTCGGGCAAGGTGGCGCCGCACAGCCCGATGCGGAAATCGGTCTGCCCTACATCCACGGGGTAGAGCCGACCGAACATGCGCTGCGCCGACCGTTGCAGAACTTCGAGGGCGGCACGCTCCTGGTGGGAACCACGCAGTCGGGCAAGGGCGTGGCGCTGGCCAACCTGATCACCCAGGCCGTGCGCCGCGGCGACGTCGTGATCGTGATCGACCCCAAGAACAGCCGCCGCCTCAAACGGGTCGTCGAGCGGGCCTGCGAGGACTACCGCGAGACGGACACCTTCATGGAGTTCCACCCTGCCTTTCCGGAGCGCGGTGTGCGCCTGGACTTCACGTTCAACTGGCAAAAGCCCACCGAGATCGCATCGCGCATCCAGTCCATCATGCCGCCCGACACGGCCGGCGCGTTCACGGCCTTCGGCTGGGACGCCGTCAACGTGGTGGTGCAGGGCCTGGTCGAACTGGAAGAGCGGCCGAATCTCATCAAGCTCACCAAGTACATTGAGGGTGGGATCGAGCCGGTGCTGGAAGCTTCGCTGCGGCGCTTCTACGAGCAGTTGCTGGGCCATGGCTGGCGCGAGCAGCCCGAGATGCGCAAGCTGCTGCACGATGCGCACCGGGGCAACATGCGCAGGCCCTCCGAGGCGGCGAGCGCCGACCTGATGGGATTCGTCGCCTACTACGAGCACCACGTCGCGCAGAACCAGCGCAACAAGGTGCTCGATGCCCAGGTGCGTACGTTCCGGCACAACCGGGAGCACTACCAGAAGATCACGGCGAACCTGCTGCCGATCCTCTCGATGCTGACATCGGGCGACCTGGGCCGCAGCCTGTCGCCCGATCCCTTCGATGCAGACGATCCGCGCCCGATCATGAACTTCGAGAAGATCGAGCGCGGCGGCCATGTGCTCTACATGTGCCTGGATTCGCTGCCGGACCCATCCGTGGCTTCGGCAATCGGCGCGCTGGCACTGGCCGACCAGGCCGCCCGGGCCGGCATGCGCTACAACCTTGGCACCTACCGCCGCATCTCGCTGTTCGTGGACGAGGTCAGCAACGTCATCAACCAACCGTTGATCGAGATCCTCAACAAGGGCGCCGAGGGCGGCATCTTCGCCACCTGCGCCATGCAGACCCTGGCCGACCTGGCGCGGCGCCTGGGCAGCGAGGATGCCGCCCGCATGGCGCTGGGCAACCTGAACAACCTGATTGCGCTGCGCACCAAGGACCGGCCCACGCAGGACTTCGTGGTCGAGACCTTTGGCAAGACCGCGATCCACACGGTACGCGTGGGCCTGAGCCACGGGGCCGATACCCACCTCGGTGACTTCTCATCGAGCTACTCGACCCAGCTCACCGAAAGCTTCGAGGAGGTGGTGCCGGCGGACATTCTCGGCAAGCTGCCGAACCTGCAGTACTTCGCATCGGTATCGGGCGGCCGCATCATCAAGGGCCGTTTTCCGATCATCGATGCTGACGCGGACGCGCAGCAGGGAGGAGCGGCCGCATGATCCGGGCCATCGCCGTCATCTCCCTCGTGCTGCTGCTCATACTGGTGCTGTACGTCCCTGCCGTGCATCCGCCCGAGCGATTCCTGGACCAAATGCGCAGCGAGCACCAGGTGGCTGTTGAATTCTGGGGAGCGGAACCCGCCTACCGAATGCTCGATCGCGCCATACGCCTGCAGTCCGATGCCGCCGAAGCCAGCCCTCTGCCAGCGCCGAGGGACATTCCGAAGATCCACGGCACCAACCAAGCGGTCGCCTCCGAGATGAGCTCGGTCAATCAGCGCCTGTTCAACAACGCCTACTTCCGCTCGGTCGATGCGCTGCTGATGCTCGCGAGCTATCGCCTTTCCTGTTTGCTGGAATGGCTGCCTTGGCTGATCCCTCTGATGCTGGCCGCCAGCATTGACGGCTTCTTGCTGCGCGTTGTTCGGTCGAAGGAGTTTCTGCTGCACGATCCGGAGATGTTCGCCGTGTGGTGCTCTCTCTTGATCATCACCGGCTGGGCAACGGTGGTCGCATTCGTGCTGCCCATCCAATTGCATCCCGCCATGCTGGCCGCTTCGCCCATTGCGATGACCGTGCTGCTGGGCCGTGCGATCATGCATTTTCATCGGCGCGCATGACTGCGCCATTGCCCGCTACAACTCGGCCTCGGCCATCAGTTCGGTCATGCTCATCTCCATCGCTTTCGCGATGCGAGCGATCGAGACGATCCCGGGATTCTGGCCGCCGCGTTCGATGCTGCTCATGTAGAAACGATCAATGACACTTCGGTGTGCGAGTTCTTCTTGAGAGATGCCTCGCGCGCGCCGGCTGCGGCGAATGGCACCGCCCAGTGCGATGAGCACCGGGTCGTTGGCGTGCCGAGGCGAGGTAATGGGCATCCCCGCATGGTGGGGATATGATGCCAATCACACCACGGACAATCTTCCACATACACGGCCAGTGGGAGAGCGTGCGACCGGTGGTGTTGTTTGTCGTTCCGTTAATCCTGGACGGTTCCCGTTAACTCTGGACTCGTCTTGCATTGACGCAATGCATCATCTCTGTCGAGGGCACGACCATGAACACAGCCTGCATCGAACGCCTCCGGGAGTTGGCGGAATCCATCACTGCTCTCTCATTGTCCCATTTGCAGCCAGCCACACGTGCAAAGCTGCACCGGAATGACCTGTCGGTGAACGCCTATCCCACCGAATTTGGAGGACTGGTCTACGTCGGCTCACCGCCACACCGCATTCCTGTCGAGACTGATCTTGCGCTCATCGCGGGACTCTCGGCCCGTGCTGGTATCGAGTGGCTATTTTTCGACTCCGAGGGACCTGTCATTGACGGTCTGCCCATGTTCGCCTCTCAGGACTCACTCCCTGATGCCGATCAGAGTGGGGATCACTGAGTCCCATGTCAGTCTCACCACTCGCGTTCTCTACGGAATGCACATCAAAACGAGCTGATTGCGAAACACCCCTGAGTTGAGCTTCATTCCTGGGCGACTTGCATACCGCCCTCTCCTATTCTCTGCCCATGCGCTGATGCGCGTGTTCATTGAACTCCAGGACACGAGGACCCATGTCATGTTGATTGCCATGCCGAACACCAGCCCTGCAAGCCAGGCCGCCGAGGGCGCTGCCGACACCAGCGACGTGGTCGAGACACGGCTCTGGCTGGAAGAGCACAACTGGCTCTATGCCCTCCTGCGCAGCGAGAGCAATGTCGCTCCCACGTTCCGCATTCCGGATCTGATCAGCGCTTGCGTGGCTCTCGTCTTCGGCAATGACAATGCCGCGGAACGCATCTTCGGCTTTCTCGGAACCGCGCTGGTCATGCGCTCGCCTACCACGCCGCGCCGACGCGAATCGCTGTGGCGCCCCCAGTTCGAGCTGCTGCACGACCTGCAATGCTCACCTGCCAACAGGCATCCCAACCCCAAATTCCAGCTCGATCAGCTGACCACCGCCTGCGTGGCGCTCTGCCAACTGGACGATGCCTCGGGTGCAGCCGTCCTGGTCCAGGCACGCCGGAACATGGTGGAGCGGCACTTGACCCACCTCGCGCCGCGGCACCAGCGATGACCTTGCGGCAGGCGCCGCTCACCCGCATTGACCCTCCAGGCCCCTGCCCGACTTACCTGCCAAGACCCTGACCGGCACGCCGGTCCCACCCCGTGCCCGCGTCGCAGCGGGCTTGTCCTGAACCACTGGGGGGTGTTCGATGCGCTTGGTTGCCGTTTTCATGGTGGCAATGCTGCCGGCCGCTTCAGCCCTGGCCACGTGCTGGGACACCGCGGCGCAACGCTACGGCATTGCGCCGGAGTTGCTCTACGCCGTCGCCCGTACCGAGTCGAGCCTGAATCCGCGTGCGGTGAACCGCGCGCATGAGAGGCGCACGGGCAGCTACGACATCGGCCTGATGCAGATCAACAGCCGGCACCTGCCCCGGCTGGCTGGCTTCGGCATACGCGAAGCCGATCTGTACGACCCCTGCGTGAACCTGCAGGTGGGGGCGTGGCTGATGGCCGACAGCTTCGCCCGGCACGGCATCAGCTGGAATGCCGTGGGTGCCTACAACGCAGCATGCACCCAGCTCAAGGGGGATGCCTGCACTCAAGCCAGGGCCGCCTATGCCTGGAAGGTGTACCGGCATCTGCCGTCAACGCGTGGTGTGGGTCAGGGTACACGGCAGAAGGCCACCGCCGTCGTGGCGCAAAGCCAGGGCCTGCGCGTGAGGGTTTCGCCATGAGGTGCTTGACACCCGAGGCGCTGTACCGCCGCTGCGCGCTGTGCGCGTGTCTGGCCATCTCGGCCTGCACCACAGCGCCGCCCAGCGCCATCGAGCCGCCCGCACCGGTGGCCACCAAAGCCTGGGCGCGGCTGGCCCAGCACGGACATGGTGCGCAAGCCGCGTTCGCGCTGTGCCGTGGTGACGCCTGTCCCCAACCCACGACCAAGACCTTGAACACAGCGCCAAGAGTCATCTCCCCGGTAGTGCTGGATCCCGTAGCCGATGCCCCGGTTCCGCTCATCGAGTCGATGGGCCCCGGCGAGCAGGTGGAGGTGCAGACCCATCAGGCAACGCCCGCAACCGAGGGGCCGCCTGGCGCGGAACCACCACCGGAGGCGCCACAGCGCAGTAGTTCACTGCCCGACCAAGAACGCCAACGAACACCCGACCGGGCCTTGGCCCCACCCCGCCACTGAGCAGACCGAACCGCACCACCCGATCGACACCCGTCTTTTCCTATTCCGGAGATTCGTCATGAGCACTGCCATTCTGTCCACTCCCACCTCTGCCTCGCGGCGCGCCCCCGCGCGCAGGATCCTCGGCTTTCTCTGTCTGGTCGCGCTGGCCCTGGCCGGCCTGGCGCTGGCGTTCCCGAGCCATGCGCTGGATCTCGTCGCCTTCACGGGCATCACCGGCCCGCTCACGTCGGCCCTGACGCAGATCGCCGAACTGGGGCCGGGCATCAAGGCGCTCGTGGGCTTCGTCGGCTTCGTGGTGGCGCTGATCTCGCTGTCCGCGTTGCGCAATTTCGGGCCCGTGCTGTTCTACGTGGGCCTGGCCATCTTCGCCGCCGTGGGTCTCGTGATCGCCGGCGCGATCATGGGCGCGGTCGTCTGAGCCCCGGCGCATCCCCCTCCCGGAGGCCCACATGCAAGCGGACACCTATATCCCGCGGCGCTTGGACGACCAGTGGAAGATCGGCTTCTGGGACGTGGATGTCGCCGCGCCCATCGTCCTGGCCTTCTTCATCGGCTACCTGTCGGCCAGCAAGGCCGCGTTCGCGGTCTGCATGGCGGCCGGTATCGCTGTCTCACGCTGGATCGCCCGCCTGAAGGCGGACAAGCACCCGGCCTTCGCGCTGCACTGGCTGTACTGGCACCTGCCGGTCAATCCCGCCACCGCCATGCGCGCCACGCCGCCATCGCACATCCGCCGCATGGTCGGCTGAACCGGAGAAGCACCATGGACTTCGATCGGCTCAGCGGCGACCTCAAGGACATGCGCCGGCGCAACCGGGGCCTGGGCCTGGCCGTCGGTGCCCTGGCTGCGGGCCTCTTCCTCGCGCTCGCCATCATCCTCAACCTGCTCGGCACGGTGCGCACCGTCGTCGTGCCGCCCTCGCTCAGCAAGACGTTCTGGGTCACCAGCGACCGGGCTTCCAGCGAATACCTGGAGCAGATGGGCAGCTTCGTCGCCTGGCTGATCCTGGACGTCACCCCGTCCACGATCGACTGGAAGAAGGACATCCTGCTGGGCTACGTCGACCCGGCCCAGTACGGCCCGCTCAAGACACGCCAGGAGGTCGAGGCCGAGCGGCTCAAGCGCATCAACGCCGCGACCGCCTTCGCGCCCCAGCAACTCGTCGCCAGCGAAGACACCCAGTCGCTCGTCGTGCGCGGGCGGCTGCGCACCCTGGTCAACGGCATGGAGACCGCCAACGACCTCAAGGCCTATCGCATCGAGTTCGGCCACGCCGCAGCTCGCATGCACGTCATCGGATTCAAGGAGGTGCCCTATGCGGTCAAGTGACAGCACGCTCACGCGGCCCTGGCCCGCGTATTTCCCGCGCACGCTCTCGCGCACTGTGGCCCTGCGGCCGCGGGCCGCGAGCCTCGCGGCCCTGGCGCCCGCTTCTTGCGGCAATCCGTCGCGCCAGCGCTGGCGCCGGTTGCCGCCGGCCGCGCGCAAGGTGCTCGCCGTCACCGCCCTGTCCCTCGGCCTGCACGCCCACGCGCTGCAAGTCGTGGAGGCCAGCGACGGGGTGGCGGTCGAGGCCATCGTCTCTCTCAAGGAACCCACGCGCATCCGCATCGAGGGTGCGGCGATCACCGACGTGTTCGGCAACATCCATTCCAGCCATTGCGGCGGCGGCGCGCCGGCCATCTCTGCCGCACCCAACACCCCGTCAAGCACGCCCGGCCTTGCCAGCCCGGCATCGATCACCTCCTCCTCGGTCAACCCGGCCGGGGACGTCATCGTCGAATGCGACCGCGACAAGGGCGAGGTCTACATCCGGCCCGTCGGCGATGCGCTGCGGCCAATCAACCTGTTCGTTTCGTCGGGCACGGCCACCTACACGCTGCTGCTGCGCCGTTCGGACACCCCGGCCGACACCATCGTCATCCGGGACAAGACGCCCGTGGCGCTGCGTTCCGGCGCACCCGAGGCGGCGCCCTCCGGCCCGGCACCCAGCCATGTGCGCGCGATGAAGGGCCTGCTGGTGGCCATGTCTTCGGACCGCGTGCCCGCCGACGTGCGCGTCGAGGAAGCTTCCAAGCCCATCCAGCTCTGGGCGGAAGCGCGCTTCACGTTGATGCGCCGCTACGAAGGCCGCGGCTATGTGGGCGAAAAGTACGCGCTGCAAAACGCGAGCCTGGCTCCCATGGTGCTGGCCGAGCAGGAGTTCGACCGCCCGGACAGCCGTGCCGGCGGGGAGATCACCGGCATCGCGATCGAGCATCACAACTTGCGGCCCGGCGAAACCACCAGCGTCTATGTGATCCGGCGAGGAGGCTCACGATGAGCACTCCTTCCATGCCTTCGGGGCCGTCCGGAACCGGACGGCCATCCAGCCACGCCGTGCGCGGCTGGCTGGAACGGCTATCGCCGCGCCAGCGCCAGTACGCGCTGCTGGCCGCCATCCTGGGCGGCGGCATCGGCCTGCTGTGGATGATCTTCAGCTTCGCGGGAAGCGACGCCAAGCCGCACAGCGGCCGCGCGGCCCAGCCCCAGCCCGGCGACGTCACCAACATCGGCGTGATGCCGCCAGGCGGCCAGGTCAATCCGGTGGATCAGTGGGTCGGCACGGCGGGACGCAAGCTTGCCCAGTACGAGACCGAGCGCGAGGCACAGAGCCGGGTCAACAAGGACCGCGAGGCCTTCGAGAACAAGACCCTGCAGCGCTTCGCGGAACTGGAGAAGCGGCTGACCAGCACCCAGCAGGCCGCCGCATCGCCGCCTCCCGCGCCCACGCCTGCGCCGCCGCCGGCGCCCGCACCGGCAGCCCCGACCACCATGCCGCCCGCGGCTGGCCTGCCGCCCGCGCCGCCCGCCCCGGGCACAGGCGCCATGCCTTCCGGCATGCCCGCGTTCCAAGGCATGGCCGCAGCCACGCCGCCAGCGCCCGTGATCTCCCGCGTGACGCTCGCCGAGCGTCCTCGCTCGTCCACCACGACCGGTGGCGACGGCCCCCACAGGGCCGAGGGGGGCGGCCAGGCATCGAACGCCCCCAAGACGGTGTCCACCTTCCTGCCCGTGAGCTTCACACGCGGCATCCTGCTCGGCGGCCTCGATGCGCCCACGGGCGGGCAATCCCAGGCCAACCCCCATCCGGTGCTGATCCGCCTGTCGGACAACAGCGTGCTGCCCAACCAGTTCCGCGGCGAATACCGCGAGTGCTTCGTGGTCGCGGCGGGCTATGGCGACATCAGCTCCGAGCGCGCCTACCTGCGCACCGAGAACCTCTCGTGCGTGCGCGCCGACGGCGCCACGCTGGAGGTGCGCATCCAGGGTTCGGTCAACGGCGAGGACGGCAAGGTCGGCATGCGCGGGCGGCTGGTCACCAAGCAGGGGCAGATGCTGGCCAACGCATTGTTGGCCGGCGTGGTCAGCGGGATCGGCCAAGGCCTGTCCACCGCCAACACTACCTACAGCAGCTCCCCGCTCGGGACGATGGCCAGCACCGACAGCAATGCCGATGCCTACCGGGCGGGCCTGGGCCACGGCGTCGGCAAAGCACTGGACCGGCTCGCCCAGTACTACATCAAGCTGGCCGAGAACACGTTCCCGGTCATCGAGGTGGACGCCGGCCGCCAGATCGACGTCGTGATCACCAAGGGCGTGCGCATCGACGTGCCGATGACCGCCTCCTCCCACTCCCTTGCCGAGCGCGGCCAGCGCCGCACCGCTTCCCCTGAAACCCGCTACCTGGAGACCACCGATGATGGCAACTACTGAATCCGCGCGCCGGAGCCACCGCTTCGCTTCGACAGTGCTCTGCGCTGTGCTGGCGGCTGCGGCCGCCGCCGCCCAAGCCGCGTCTCCAGACGAGACCCGGCTCCTGACCGCTTTGCGCAAGGCCCATCCGGGCACGGAGTTCTCCGAGGTGTCGCGCACCGAGGTCTCGGGCCTCTACGAGGTCTGGATGAACGGCAACGTCGCCTATGTCATGTCGACGAATCCACGCTATTTCATCTTCGGGCGGCTGTTCGACACCCAGGCCATGCGTGACATCACCGGCCCGAGGATCGCGCAGCGCTCCAGCCAGTCCAGCCAGGATGGACGGGCGCAGACGGAAGCCGTCTCCGCCGCGCCGGTGCCAGTCGATCAGTTGCCGCTGGCCGATGCGATCAAGACGGTGCGCGGCAACGGCCAGCGCAAGCTCGCCGTGTTCAGCGACCCGAACTGCGTCTATTGCAAGCAGCTCGAACCCGAGCTCGCAGGCCTGGACAACGTCACGATCTACACCTTTCTCGTCCCATTCCAGGGCGAGGCCCGGCCGGTCGCCATCTGGTGCGCAGCCGACCGCGAACGCGCCTGGCGCCAATGGATGCTGCAGGCGGATGCCAGCCTGATGCAGCCGGGCGCGCAGTGCGATCACCCGATTGCGCGCAACCTCGAGCTGGCGCGCCGGCTCCGCGTGCAGGGAACGCCGACCATGATCTGGGCAGACGGCAGCCGCACCGACGGCTATGTCGGGCGCTCCGTGCTCGAAGCCAGGTTCGCGGAGGTCGGCAAGGTGGCCGTGGCCCAGCCGGTCAAGACGGAGAAGCGGCCATGAGCGCACGCATCGCATGGATCGCACGCTGGGCCGTTGCCGCTCTGCTGCTTCCGCTCGCCGGCTGCATGAACATGTCGGGGCTGAGCGGCAGTTCCAAATATTCGTGCGCCGCGCCGGAAGGCGTGGCCTGCGACTCGGTGTCCGGCACCTACACCAACGCCCTTCATAACAACCTGCCCAGCCAGCAGGCGTCGGCCTCCCGCGCCGAACCACAGGGCACTACAGCAGCGCCCACCGCATCGGTACCAGTGCGCCAACCGATGGCCGGTGCGCCGCGCAGCATCGCCGACGGCAGCGCGGACGGTGCTCCGCCCCTGGCACTGCGCTCCCAGGCCCGGGTGCTGCGTCTGTGGACCAAGCCCTGGGAAGACGCCGATGGCGATCTCTGGGACCAGGGCTATGTCTATGTCCAGGTCGATGCAGGCCGCTGGCAGATCGAACATGTGCGCCAGCGCATCCGCGACCAGTACGCCCCGCTGCGTCCGCCGCCAGCGGCTGCGCCTGCCGCGACACCTGGCGACGCGCCGGCCTCTTCTGGGCTTGCCCCGTCCGCCCCTGACGGCGCCGCCCCTGCCGAGGGCGCCGTTCAGCGCCCCGCCCCGTTCAACGCTTTCCCCTCGCTCGCTCAACCGCCGGCGGGGCTGGGCGCACGTCCGCAGTGAGGTTGCCATGCTGTTTTATTCCACCGATGCACGGCCCGGCGGTACCCACGCCGCACCACTATTTCCGTTCGGCACAGCCGCGGACACGCCGGCCGAGCAGTTTGCCAACTGGCTGCCATATTCAGCCTATCTCGCCCATGAAAAGATCTTCGTGAACCGCGACGGCATGGGCTTCATGCTCGAAGTCATGCCCCAGTCGGGCGCCGACGAGCGCATGGCCGAGATCCTGGTATCGCTCTATGCCAACTGTCCGCCGGGCACCGGCCTGCAGTTCCACCTGTTCGCGTCGCCCCACATCCGCCACCAGTTGCGCCAGTACACCAACCTGCGCGTCGAAGACGAAGACCAGGCCGAGAAGGCCCGCGAGTGGGGCCGCCCCGTTCCCAATGAGAACCTGTTCCGCAAGCTGGCCCGCCAGCGGGTCAACCACCTGCTGCACGGCACCCAGGACTCGCTGACGGCGGGGTTCCACTACACGCTGCGGGATTTTCGGCTGATGCTGAGCGTGGCGTTTCCGGGGAGCGCCGAGGACCTGAACCGGCGCGACGCGCTACTGGCCCTGCGCGACTCCATGTCGGCGACGCTGCGCTCGGCCATGCTGCCCAACCGGGTCTGCGACGCGGCCGACCTGATCAACTGGTGCGCGCTGTTCACCAACCCCGACCGCATCGCGCATTCGGATGCCGAGGACCTGAACTACGACGATGACCACTGGCTGCGCTACGACGACGGCCGGGAGATCCGCGACCAGATCGTGGACTTCGACACCATCCAGGACCCGAACCCCTCGGGGATCACGCTATGGAAGGAAACCAGCGCCGAGGTGCTGGAAGCGCGCTTCTATTCGATCAAGAGCTTTCCCGAGCGCTTTGCCCTGTGGCAGATGGGCTCACTGATCGGTGACCTGATGCAGCCGGCGCTGCAGTACAGCGCCCCCTTCCTGATCACGCTGGGCGTGCATGTGCTGGATCCGAACGCCACCAAGTCCATCATCACGGCCAACCACGTGCGCGCGACGCAGAACGCCAAATCCAGGATGGCCGATGTGATGCCGGATGTGAGGAAGAAGCTCGACGACTGGTCGGCCGCGGCCAACGCAATCGACACCGGCGGCAGCCTGGTGAGCCTGTACCACCAACTGGCAATTTTTACGGCGCCAGACAAGGCGGCCTCGGCGCACGAGGCCGCGAACGCCATCTGGCGCGCCCGGGGCTTCCAGCTCAACGCCGACGCCTACATGCATCGCCAGGCGCTGCTGGCCAGCCTGCCGATGACGCTGACCCCGAGGTTCCACAAGGACCTCGCCAAGATGCGCCGCGTCACGCGCAAGACCATGGCCAATGCCATCCACATGGCGCCGCTGATCGCCGAGTGGCGCGGCACGCGCACTCCGGCCTTGGTGTTCGGTGGCCGGCGCGGACAAGTCATGACGCTGGACCTGTTCGACAACGACCTGGGCAACTACAACTTCGCGATCATCGGTGCGCCCGGCTCGGGCAAGTCCGTGCTGATGAACGAGATGGCCTGGTCATACCGGGCGATTGGCGCCAAGGTCTGGATGCTGGACCTGGGCCGCAGCTTCGAGAAGCTGTGCCGCAAGGCCCAGGGCACCTACATCGAGTTCCGGCCGGACGTGGACATCTGCCTGAACCCGTTCACCATCGTGCATGACATCAACGAGGACATCGACATGCTGGTGCCGGGCATCAGCAAGATGTGCTCGATGCAGCATGCGCTGGACGAGGTCCAGTACAAGGCCATCTCGGCCATGATCCTCAAGCTCTGGCGCCAGTACGGCCAGGACCTCACGGTCACCGGGCTACGCGATGCCTTCAAGACCGGCACGCTGGAGGAACTGGGCGCTGTCAACGACCAGCGCATCAAGGACCTGGCCATCATGCTCAACCCCTACGCCAGGGGCGGACAGTACGAGCGCTTCTTCGAGGGCCGCGCCAATGTGGACTTCTCGAACGACTTCATCGTCATCGAGAACGAGGAGCTCAAGCGCCGGCCCGACCTGCATGCCGTCGTCAACATCCTGCTGCTGCACCAGATCACCGGCGAGATGTACCTGACGCGCAACCGGCGCAAGGTGCTGTTCATCGACGAACTCAAGCAGCAGTTGGGCGACATCGGCGCCGACGATCCGGTCAAGGCCGCCGTGGTCGAGGAAGCCGCCCGGCGCGCGCGCAAGTACGGCGGCGCCCTGGGCACCGCGACCCAGAGCGCCGACGACTACTACGGCTCGGCGCAGATGGAGGCCGCCTTCAACTGCTCGGACTGGGTGTTCCTGCTGCGCCAGAAGCCCGAATCCATCGAGATGCTGGACCGCAAGGGGCGCCTGGCCATGGACGAGCCCAAGAAGCGGCTGCTCAATTCGCTGCGCACCGAGGCCGGGGCGTTCTCGGAGTTGTATATCTCCTCGCCGGTGGGCGAAGGCGTGGCGCGCAACATCCTCGATCCGGCTACGCACTTGCTGTTCTCGAACAAGCTGGAGGACAACGCGCCCATCGATGCGTTGCGCGCCCAGGGCCTGTCGATCGACGAGGCCATCGCCGAGCTGCTGCGGCAACGGGGACATGCGCTATGACCCGGCCGCTGCTGCTCAACGCCATCGTCTCGGCGCTGCTGGTCGCCCTCGGCATCACGGCCTATGACCGCTGGGTACTGCGCCCGGCCCTTGTGGTCGGCGTGGTCGATCTCCCCGAGGTCTACCGTGCCAAGGAAGCCGAGTTCACCCGCCTGCTGACCCAGCCCGGCAGCGACGCGGACCGCGAGCGGGCGCTCGCGCTGGCGCGCAACTTCTCGCAGCGCCTACCCGCCGCGCTGGACGAGCTGCCCCGGGAGTGTGGGTGCCTCGTCGTCATCAAGAGCGCGATCGCCGGCACGCCCCATGGGCTCGACCTGACCGCGGCCCTGCGCCGCAAGGTGGATCTGCCATGACCGCGCACCCGGATTCCCTCGTCGCCCTGGATAGCCAGCCCCGCAACTGGTGGCGGCGACGCGCCGATGCCCTGCTGGACTTTCTGCGCCATATGCGCCGGCGCTGGTACCTGTACCTGCCGGTGTTCGCGATCTGGGGCTTTGCCTATGTGCGGCTCTTCATCGACCCGACGCCGCGTCTGCCCCTGCTGGTCAACTGGACGCCCAGCCTGCCCTACCACCTGGCGCTGATGCAGTACCAGCACCCGGAGGTGCAGCGCGGCGACCTGATTGTGTTCGCGTTCGCGGGCGAGGCCCAGGCCCACTACCCCGGCCTGCGCGGACAGCCCTTCTTCAAGCAGGTGCGTGGCATCCCTGGCGACGTCGTCACGGTGTCGGAGCGCACGGTCTTCGTCAACGGCGAGGCCGTGGGCCTGGCCAAGACTCGGGCCTTCGACGGCCATCCGCTCGCGCCGATCGCGCCGACGGTCATTCCACCCGGTCACTTCTATGTACAGGGCATCGGTCCCCACAGCTTCGACTCGCGCTACGCCGAAAGCGGCCTGGTGCGTGCCGAGCAGGTGGTGGGCATCGTGGTGCCGATCTTCTGAGAGCCGGACCATGCGCAGCGCCTCCATCCTCACCGCGCTCCTGCTGGGCCAAGCGCTGGCCGCGAGCACCGCGCTCGCCCAGACCAGCCCGGCCTTTGGCCCACTGGCTGCAGGCTCCTCCGCAACGCCGGGCCCGGAAGCCGCCCGCGATATACCCATGGCCGACTACCTCGGGCTGCTCAAGCAGATCGCCCCTTCGGCGGAAAGCGCCGCGCGCACCTACCTCGGCGCCCTGCAGCTGCGCTGCGGCCGCACGCTGAGCACGGCCGAGCTGCGGCAGGCCGTGTCCGAGGGCGAAGGCAATCCCGCGCTGATGGGCTTGATCCGCGCCGCCCACCAGAAGGACACCGCCGCTCGAGACCGGCTCGTCGCCCAGCTTCCCTGTCCACGCGGAGACACGCGATGAACCCCAAAGCCCACCTTGCCCTCGCGTTCGCCGTGCTGGCCGGCTCCAGCGCATCCACACACGCCACCGACCTCGGCACCCTGGGCCCCACCTACGAGATCGCCGAGCCCCATCTGCTGCAGATGATCGAGCAGCGCCTGCGCGAGAAGGATCGCTCCGGCGAATTGGCCCGGATCGAGCAGGATGCGCGCGCCCGCGGCACAGAGGCGGTGCGCAGCCCGGCGCCTGTTGCGGGTGTGCAGACCACGGCCAAGCCGCGCACCTTTTATTTCGACCCAACCTACACGCTGGATCGCAACATCCTGGGTGCAAAGGGTGAATTGATGTTCGCCGCCGGCACCAAAGCCAATCCCTTGGACGTGGTGTCGCTGTCGCGGCATCTCCTGTTCTTCGATGCCCGCGACAGCCGCCAGATCCGCCAAGCGCGCGAGCTGATGGCGCGCTACCAGGGCAAGGTCAAGCCGATCCTGACGGGCGGCTCTTACCTGGACCTGATGCAGTCCTGGCGCACCCCGGTCTACTACGACCAGCAGGGACTGCTGACGCGCCGACTCGGCATCGCCCAGGTGCCGGCCCTGGTCTCGCAGGAGGGTAAGCGGCTGCGCATCGACGAGATGGAGGTGCCGCGATGACCCGCATCTTCCGCGCGCTGGCGACCGCGTTGCTGACCGCTCTGCTCCTGGCCACTGGAACTGCGGCAGGCGCCGCGGGCGCGGCCACCTGCACCGGCAAGTTTCCGAACCCCATCACCGATATCTGCTGGAGTTGCATTCTGCCGCTGAGCATCGGCGGCGCCCGAATCGGCAACTTCGGCGACCAGGAGGACATCGACAACCCCTCGAGTCCGCTGTGCACCTGCGGCGTGAATCCCATCATCGGCCTGTCGATCGGATTCTGGGAACCCGCGCGCCACGTCGAGGCGGTGCGCAAGCCGTTCTGCCTGACGTCGCTGGGCGGCATCGACCTCGATCCCGGCATCCCGGCGCCCGAGGCGGCGCGCTTCACACGCCCCGAGGGCGATGGCGACGGCGGCAGCTTCTACCAGGCGCACTTCTACGTGAACCCGGTCCTCTACTACCTGGAGGTGGTGACCGATTTCCCGTGCCTGGAGAAGGGCTCGTTCGACCTGGCCTACCTGACCGAGGTCGATCCGCTGTGGGCCGACGACGAGCTCACGCTGATCATCAATCCGGACGCGGCGCTGTTCGCCAATCCGGTGGCGATCGCCGCGTGCGCCGCCGACTGCGTGGCCGCCTCGGTGGGTTTCGGGATCCGGGAGATGTTCTGGTGCGCGGGTTGCCAAGGTGGCCTGTATCCGATGAACGGCCATGTCCCGTACCACATGGGTGGCGTGCGCACGGCAGCCCTGATGGCCCAGCGGCTCACGGCCAAGATGCACCGCGAGCTGATCGCCTGGGCCTGGCACGGCCAGGCCGGCCTCTGCGGGCCCTACTTCGCGCCGGTCATGGACAAGACCGCCTACAAGACCCAGCTCACCCACCCCATCCCGAACACCGCGAAGGAAGCCGGCAAGTGCTGCCAGCCGTTCGGCCGCACGACCGTGACCTGGGGCGCCGGGAAGGAGTACCCGGTGCGCGGCGAGGACTTCGCCTTCCTGCTCTTCAGAAAAAGGAACTGCTGTGTCGGCTACTGACCGCTCCCACCTCCCCGCCCTCCTGCGGCGCACGCTGACTTCGCTGCTGGCCGCTGGCGCGCTGCCAGCGGTCTGGGCCGCCGGCCCGGCCATCACGGAGGCCGACATCGAACGAGCGCGCCGCGCCCAGCCCACGGTCACCGAGCAGGACATCGAACAGGCGCGGCGCAAGCACAGCTTGCCGCCGATTGACATCCCAGCGATCCCTCCCGCGACCACCGCCCCTTCCATCGACGCCCTGCCGCAGCCCGTGACGCGCACGCCGATCGACCTCGAAGCGCTGGCGCGCGGATATGTATCGCAGACGGACACGATGGAAACCGCCCAAGGCTTGGCGAAGGGCCCTGGCCTGTTCGTCTTCGTCAGCCTCGCGATGCCCCGGCCTACGCTGCAGCGGCTGATTGACCAAGCCGCACGTGCCCGGGCCTCGGTCATCCTGCGCGGCCTGACCAATGGCTCGCTGCGCCAGACCGTGGCCCAGGTGCAGCCACTGATCGGCCAACGCCAGGTCGCGGTGCAGATCGACCCGCAGGCCTTCGACCGCTTCGCGATCGTGCGGGTGCCCAGCTTCGTGCTGGTGCGCGACGGCACGCGGCCCGAGTCCTGCGCCGCCGGCAGCTGCGCGCCGCGGGAGGCCTTCCTGCGCACGGCCGGGGACGTGAGCCTGGACTACGCCCTCGAGCACATGCAGCGCGCCGCCCCTGCCTTCCGCGCCGACGCGGCCCCGTTCCTCGCACGGTTGCGGAACTAGGAGACCCGCATGCCTGCCACCCTTGCACTGCTGCTGCGCCGGATCGTCGTCGGCTTCACGCTGGTCAGCTTCCTCGCGACGCAAACGGCGGCCGTGGCCGATCCGCACGAGGAAGGCACGGCCGCCGGGCAGGCGGCCAACCCGCTGGTCCGGGGAACAATCACCACGCCCAGCGCTTCGTCCGTGGTGCCGGGCTACACGGCGGCACCGACCGAGCGCCTCTACTACAGCCAGCCCAATCTCTCGGGCCAGACCAGCGCCCAGCTCGCCGCCTGCGCCCTCACGCCCAACGACCCGGTGTGCCAGGCGCTGCTGGGCGCCCGAGCTTCGGCCAACACGCCGCGGGAGCCGGTCTCGCCCTACGACCCCGCCGTGCTGGGCGCCCGGCGCATCGCGGCCAACCCGTCGACGCAGTTGGAGGACATCGCGAGCTACTACAGCGGCTGCCAGGTCGATACCGTGGCCACGCCGGCGACGGAGACCCGCGTGTGCCGTCAGTACAGCGGCGCCTCGGCGCAATCCTGCGCGCGCACCCTGTCGGTGTCGACCTCGCGCACCAGCAACTGCTCGCCGGGCGAGTGGTTCGCCCAGGCGGCTTCGGGAAGCATCGCCCTCGCCGTGCAGTGCAAGCCAGATCTGCCGGCCTCGGCCCAGCATTTCCGAGTCGCGAGCAACGGCGTGCCGCTGGCCTTCTTCGATGTGAACATGAGCGCCGCGTACGTGTTCCCGCAGATGGTCGCGCAGGTGCCAGGTGGCAATTGGTGGGGTGGCGGCGCCAACGGCGTCTGGGTTGCCAACAACCGGTGCACGGGTGACGACTGCCGTCTCACCGGCTTCATCGCCCAGCAGTACCGGCAGATCTGCACTGGCAGCGGCGGGGACGCGGGTGACGTGACCTGCACCACCGAGCGGCCCTTCCTGGAGGTTTACGCCGCGTGCCCCGCCGGGGCGCAGAGCGGCGATCACATCGCGTACACCGCCGGTGGCGGCGGCGACGGAGGGTCCGGCCAGACGACCTACCTGGACAAGGCTACCTGCTACGCGCCCACGCAGGGGCCCTCGGACTACCCTGGATCCGACGACATGGGCACGGTCTCGGGCAGCTACTGGACTGTGCAATCGAGCCGCCCCATCGTCGGGTTCCAACTGAACCCCGCCTACGGACCGATCCCACAAATGACGCTGGCCTATGAGCGGCCGCATACCACGGTAACGGAATCGGACCAGTGGGACGATCAATGTCCCAGCCTCCAAGGCGATGGGCGCTGCACGATTTCCGGTGCGGCTCGCTGCGTGGACGGGCCCGCGACCAGGCAGATCGACGGTGCGCCGGTCACCCGGGCCTGTTGGCGCTACGAGACCGCCATGTCATGCCAGTACGGCGCACCCACCGACGAGTGCGCGCCGCTGGCTGCCGCAGGCTGCACGCCGGCGGGCACAAGCTGCAGGCAAGCCAATCCCGCCACCGGTGCCTGCGAGATCACCGAGAACCGCTACACCTGCCCGGTGGCGCCGGGCTCGACCGTGGCGGCCAGCAACTGCCCGGCCAACGTCTTCTGCATCGCGGGCAACTGCTTCAACACGGCATACACGAACGACGCCGACTTTGCTCGGTCCATGTCGTTCCTGGAGGCCGGGCGCGAGGCCGGTGTTTACCTCGACACCGACAACCTGCAGGTCTTCAAGGGAGAGGCCAACAGCTGCCGCGACCGCCTGCTCAAGAACTGCTGCTACGCCGACTCGGTCGGCTCGGGCATGAGCAACCAGAGCGTCTACGGCGTCGGCTCACGGCTGGTCTACGACACGCTTATGAACGCCGGCAACCGCGAGTTCGTCTACCAGGGACTGTCGGCTCTGCTGACCGGCGGCGGATTTTCCGGCAGCTTCACCAGCTACGGGGTCACCGTGGCCGTGAACGGCACGGCCCTGCCGGCGGGGTCAGCCGTCCTCTACTCCGGCGAGAGCGTGATCATTGCCTTCGACCCGTGGAGCCTGGTGATCGCGGTCGTCATCTACATCGTGATGTCGATGATGTCCTGCAACGAGGATGAGGGGAAGCTCGCCATGAAGGAAGGCGCGAAGCTGTGCCACACGGTCGGCACCTACTGCTCTTCCTGCCTGCGGATCCTGGGCAAGTGCGTGTCCTGCATCGAGCACACGACCACGAAGTGCTGCTTCAACTCGGTGCTGGCCCGGATCATCAACGAGCAGGGCCGGCTGCAGGTCATGAAGTGGTGGGGCACGGCGGAGATGCCGGACTGCTCGGGCTTCACGATCGCCCAGCTGCAATCGCTGGACTTCTCGCGCATGGACCTGACCGAGTTCTATGCCTCCATCGTGCCCAAGCTGCCCAACGTCGGCGCGATCCAGGGCGGCAACGCAGGCCGCGCGAGCAACTGCTACTACGGGGAAGGGAGATGCCAATGAACATCCGCGCACGCAACGTCTGCGCCGCTGCGTCGGTATCCATGTGCCTGCTTTGCGCGGGGGCACACGCCGAGCCGGTGCGCACTCCGGTTCCTGACGCTCGCCCCGTCCTGCTGGCCGCCTTGCAGTCCGCCGACGGCACGGCCCATGGTGTCTTGACCGGAGAAATGGCGGACGCCATCACGAAGCGCTTCGAGGCGACTTCGCCGATCTACATCGACGTCTCCACTGAACGGCGCTACCGGGAGCCGGGCTGCAGCCGGCTGAAGGTGCTTTTCTGGCAAGAAGGCGTGCGCCTGCCCGAGGCCAAGGCGCCACGCAAGCAGACGATCGAGTTCGGCATCAACTACTGCGCCACGGGCCTTCCGCCCAAGTCGCTGCTCTGAGGGGATGGCCATGCACGCGCGTCTCCCTTCGATCCTGGCCGCTGCAGTGGTCTCTGCGGCCGCCATGGTGATCGGCATGGCTTCGGCACAGGGCATTGCTCCGCCGGCGTCCATGGGTGACGCCCTGCGCCCCTACTGGTCCGACGGCTGGCGCGGCTGGCACTTCTACGAGGATCCACCCCAGGAAGAGCCCGTACCCACCGCCCGGCCCGCGCCGGCCATCCCGTCCCGGCCCTCCGCTCCACCACGCCCGCCTGAGCTGGTGGAGTTCGAGCGCTTGCAGAAGACCCTTGAGGAACTGCGCAATATCGCGATCATGCGGCCGACCGAGCGCAACGTGCGGCGCTACATGGAGCTGGAGATGCAGGTTGTGAACCGGGCCTCCTATTTCGCGGACATGGCGCAGCGCGTGGCGTGGGCCACGCCCGAGCTTGACCCAACCCTGCAAGGTCGTCCAGTCAATGCCCAGGCGCTGGAGGCTTTCGATCAACAGCAGCGCGCAGGCCGCTCCACCTCCGTCGAATCGTTGGGCCGCGACCATGTGCTGTTCTTCTTCTACCGCAGTGACTGCCCCTACTGCCACGCGTTCGCGCCAACCCTGCAGGCTTTCGAAGCCCGTCATGGCATTCAGGTGGTGGCCGTGAGCGTGGACGGCGGACCGATGCCGGGCTTCCCCAGGGCGCGCCCCGACAACGGCATTGCCACGACCTTGAAGGTGACACAAGTACCGGCCGTTTTCCTGGCCCAACCCTATACCGGAAAGATCACCCCGATCGGCTTCGGCGTGCTGTCCGAATCGCAACTGCTCGAGCGGATCGCCACCGTCTCATCGCCCACGGGCGAGGCCATGCTGCCCGGTGCCACCCAGCGCCTGGCTCTTCCGTAGGAGGTCTTCATGCCCATCCGTTCCCGCACCGTTCATACGCGCAAGGCCACTGCTGCGGCCATCGCCTTGTCGCTGCTGTGCACCACGATGCCCAGTCGCGCTGATCTCAACAGCGAGGTCAATGACATGTTCAACAACCTGGGCGCCATCGGCAACTACACGGCGCCGGGGGCGTTTCGCGGCCAGACCTACAACACCTACACCGGCGGCAACCTGATGATGCGATCGCCGAACAAGGTGTATCAGCTCGCGGCCATCCAGTTCCCGAGCGCGAAAGCAGGCTGCGGCGGGATCGACGTGTTCGGCGGCAGCTTCAGTCACATCTCCGCGCAGGAGTTCAAGAACATGCTGCGCAACATCACGGCGGCCCTGCCGGGAATCGCGTTCCAACTGGCGCTGGAAGCGGTCTCACCCCTGCTGGGCGGATTGACCAAGTGGGCCAAGGGTTTGGAGACCTGGATCAACAACGCCCGCATCAATTCCTGCGAAACGGCGAAAGCCATCGTCAGTACGGCAGCCGAGGCCGTGGGCTACAGCTCGCAGGAGACCTGCGCCGATCTCGCGATCGACATGGGCCTGGAGAGTGACCGGGACTCGGCGCGCAAGCGCTGTGGCACCGACCGGCCGAGCATCCTGTCTTCGGCGCGCTCGTCGGGCGATGCCAACGTGCGCAACAAGGCGCCGTTCGTAGGGAACTTGACCTGGAAAGCGCTGCAGCACACCGGCGCCTATCTGGACGATGCCGAACGCGAGCTGATCATGAGCATGGTCGGCACCGTCATCTACTACCCGGAGGAATCGAAGCGCGATCCGGAACCCATCGCCCCGACGCTCACCTCCATCAGCCAGCTGCTCTACGGCCAGGCCGCGGGCTCCGGCACCAATGTCGTCCAGCACCTGCTGCGCTGCAACGACTACGCGAACTGCGACGTGGTTTCACTCAATACCAACTACAACCACGTCCCGTTCACGGCGAAGGTGGAGACGATGATGCGCTCGATCGCGGACAAGATCGCCACGCGCACGCCGATTCCCAACAACTCAGCGGAAGTCGGCTTCGTGAATCAGACCACCGAACCCGTCTACAAGATGCTCTCGGTGGGCACCAGCATCCCAGGTTCGGGCCTGGCCGACAGCCTGATCGGCCAATACCGCGATGTGATCGCGGCGGACTATGCCTATGTCTTTCTCGAACGCAATCTGCGTCTGGGCATGGCGGCACTGTCCAAGGACTACACGCTCCAGCAGACCCAGCGCGACCAGGCCAACCAGGTGCGGCAGCGCGCACAGGCCATGCTGCTGCAGATCTCCCAGGAGAAGAACCTGCTGTACCAGAAGGTCGGCTCGTTCCGGGCTGTGGTCAGCCACCTGGAGCAATTGGAACGGCAACTGCGCTCCAGCATGCCGCAGCACGTCATGGACATGCTGGGCCAGCAGGCGGCCTACCTGTCGCGCTGAGAGCGCCGGAGATGCACCGCCATGTGGGAGATCTACGCCTACCAGAATGCCGACAGCCTGTTCGGCGTGTTCAACGCCGCCGCGGCCATCCATTCGTCCAACGACTACGCCTCGGCCGTCGCGGCCGTCGCCTTCTGCGGCTTCGTCGCGGCCCTGATCGCCTATGCCTTCGCGCCGGAGAAGCTGCAGGGCTGGAAGTGGCTGGGGTCGGTGGTGCTGGTCTTCGGCATCCTGATCGTGCCCAAGGTGACCGTGGGCGTGGTCGACAAGACCGGCGGCTCCGCGGTCAAGGTGGTGGACAACGTGCCGTTCGGCGTGGCGCTGCTGGGCAGCCTCACCAGCACCATCGGCCATACGCTGACCGGCCTCTTCGAGACGGCCTTCCAGGTGATTCCCGGCGCCGGCGCGCTGCCGGCCGAACTATCCTACCAGCGCAACGGCCTGATGTTCGGCAACCGGCTGATCCGGGAGACCGGCAATGTCGTCTTCCAGGATCCGGGGTTCAGAACCGACCTGGTGAACTTCATCCACAACTGCACGACGTACGACCTGGCCGACGGCACGCTGGATCTGGCGGCGTTTTCTGCATCGGACGATGTGTGGCCGCTGATGGGCTCGCCCAATCCGGCCCGGTTCAGCACGTTGACGGGAGCCGGCGGCACCGTCGGCGTGGACACCTGTCCCAACGTGTACCTGAGCCTGAACGGACGGCTGCCGGCGCAGCTGCAGCGCATCCAGGGGCGACTGGCCTTCCAGTTGAACCCGACGCTGCCGGGCACGGCAGCCGCGGCGGCCATTGCGGGCCAGATCCAGCAGGCCTATCTGAAGAACGATATCGCCAACGCCTCGGCGACCACCGCCGACATCATCCGCCAGAACGCCATGCTCAATGCGCTGAAGGATACGGGCAACATCGTGGGCCAGAAGGTCAATGACCCAGCTGCCATGGTGCTGGCCGTCGGGCGGGCACAGGCCGTGGCGCAGATGAATGCCTCGTGGCTGAACTACGGCAAGGTGGCCGAGCAGGCGCTGCCGGTGTTCCGCAACGTGATCGAGGCGGTGACGTACGCCCTCTTCCCGCTGTTCGTGCTCTTGCTGCTGCTGACCAGCGGCCGCGAGACCATGCTGGCCTTCAAGGGCTATGCGGCCATCCTGATCTGGATCCAGCTGTGGCCGCCGCTCTATGCGATCCTGAACTATATGGCCTCGATCTACGCCGCCTACGATCTGGCAGCTGCCGCTGATCTCGGCACCGGCGGCAAGGCCCTGGCGCTGCAGACCGCGTCGGTGATCTACACCCGGGCCCTGTCGGGCGAGGCCATCGTCGGCTATCTCGCCATCAGCATCCCCTTAATCGCCTGGGCCGCACTCAAACGCATGGAGAACTTCGGCACGGCCCTGGTGGGCGGGCTGTCGGGGCTGCAGGCCATGCTTTCGGGTTCGACCTCGGCGTCCACCGTGGGCAATACCTCGCTGGGCAATGTCTCCATGGACCAGATGCAGCTCGCCCCGAACCGCACCTCTGCCTTCATGGGCAGTTGGCAGCATGACCTGACTGGCAACACCTTCACGAGCAACGCGCTGACGGGTCGCACGGCCGTGAGCCTGCTGCGCAACCAGGGCTTTGCGTCGCGGGTGGTCTCAATGCGGGTGTCCGAGCAGGAAGTGCAGGATGCCAGCCGCCAGGTCGATGCTGCGCGCAGCGAAGCGGTGGCGGCCAGCAGCGAGCGCTCGGCAGTGCTCGCGGAGGCGTTCACCAAGGGCATCGCCAAGCTGCGCTCATCGCGCAACAGCACCGGCACCACGTCGAGCGGCTTCGAGCAGTTCGGTGAGACGGTCAACCGGCTGGACCAGATCAGCAAGAGCGTGGCGGATACGACAGGGCTCACGCAATCTCAGGTCGCACGAATTGCCTTGGGTGCCACAGGCCATGTGGGAATCAATACACCCATTGCGGGGCTAGGAGCAAACGCATCCGGTGACAAGAGCTATTTGTCCGGACTCTCCGCTGCCGAGCAAAAGGTATTGGCCTCCATGAACAGCGAGCAACTGGCCGAGTTCAAGCAGTTTGGCGACCGGGTGTCTCGGGACAGAAGCTTTATCAGCATGGTCGCCAGCGACAGCCGCGAGGCTCAGGACCTATCCGCCCGGCTGGCATCGACCAGCGCGCGGACCGAGCGGGCCGACGCCAGCTTGAACGAGCGCAGCGCCTTTGCCGAGCGTGTCTCAACGGCCTATGAACGCGGTGAAACCATCTCAATCGATATCGCCCAGGATCCCCATAACCTCGCAATGTTCACCCGCTATGCCGATCAGTATGGCGGCAGCAGCGCGTCGGCTCGCGTGCTGATGGAAGCGGAGCTGGCCAGGCAGTCGCTACAGCCGAACCGCGTGTTCTCGGACGGGACCGCAGTACCGACTGCCTTTGGAGACCTGTCCGTCCAGCACTTGCAAAATTCCGGCAATCCTGCCCTTGCGC
This sequence comes from Alicycliphilus denitrificans K601, assembly GCF_000204645.1. Taxonomy (NCBI): domain Bacteria; kingdom Pseudomonadati; phylum Pseudomonadota; class Betaproteobacteria; order Burkholderiales; family Comamonadaceae; genus Alicycliphilus; species Alicycliphilus denitrificans. The sequence continues at coordinate 3,501,023 of NC_015422.1, forward strand.
CGGAAATTGGAGGCCAGCACCGCGCCAACCAAGGCAGCGTGCGCGGCTCCGGCGGTGGGCCCAGGACTGCGGCTCCGGGTGAGTCCCCGTCAGCCATGCGCAGCGAGGTCCAGGCAGAAGGCCAGCGTATCCGTGCAAGCTCCTCCGCGGATCAGGCCACTTTTGAGCGCAAGGCGCATATCACCAAAACACCGGATGGAACGTTGGCATCTGAGCGTTCCTTGATGAAGCAATCCGTCAATCAGGTCACGGAAGACGCCGCGCCCATCGTCGAAGACGCCAAGCAGGCTATCAAGGATGCGCTGAAGAAATAGAAGCGTTAGAGATTTTTGTCGGCATCGAGCATGCGATTGCCGTACTCGGGGTGCGGCGGCTTCATGAACTGCGGATGCCCCTCGTCACGCCAATAGTTCGCCGCCAGATCGCGACTGGAGGTACCCATTCCAGGGATCGGATTGAGCTCTTCTTCTGTCGGAACAGGCCGAAGCTTGTGGCGGTGCTTGCCGATCTGGGACAGCCCGCCTCCGATCGCCCCACCGAACAGCGCGCCCATGACCATCATGCCAACCCGAAGGCCCCAGTCGTCATGGCGCGCAGACAGGTAGCCGAAACCGACGCCCAGCAGCAGGAAGAAGAGGAAGATGGCTTTTCGTACGACTAAATCTCTCACGGCCTCGCCTTGGCTCCAAGCTACCTGATAGCTCTTTGCAGCGCAACTACACCAAATCTTTGGTCAACTCCTCCAAGGACTGCAGTCGACGCGGAAAACGCTGGCGCACTGCGCTGCGCTCCGCAATACCTAGCAGCAGACCAACCTGCGAATCATCGGCGCCACGCAAGTACAGCCGCTCCGCAACCGTGTAGCGGGCCGTCATTGCTGTCAACCGTTCGAACTCAGCATACTGAAATAACTTGCGATACGCTTCCTGAATGCCCCCGCAGAGAAACCGCCGGGTTCCTCCTTTTCCGATCGGTATGACCTCAAACCCCTGGCTACTAGCCGAAAGAAAGAGTCGGCTTCGAGGGTTGAGCCCCCGGAAATGACCTCCGTTTTCCAACTCCACCTTGCTACGCACACGCGCCGCCAAGTATGGCTCAAGCGCATTGTCTAGCCGAACGCTCCGAAAGTACAATGGCCTTGAGCGCGCGTTGATCGCAACTTCTTCGCGCACCACGGACACGCAGCGCACGTCACCGTTGGACTCTAGATAATCACGGACTTCCAATCGCGCAATTTCCAATGGCCTCGCGCCCGTCGCGAACAGCATGTAGTAGAGCGCTAAATCCCCCAGCGGTTGGCTACTGCGAACTCGAATACGATGCGCTCCAGTCTCGATCTGCTCATCAGTCAAGATTGGCCTTGACTGATCGGCAGCCAGCGAATGCCAGACGACCGAAAAATCGAAATCGCCTCCCATGTCAACCTCCTCTTGTGATGTAGCCCTGCACGGCAATCCGCTTTTCCGATCGGCGCATCAGGAAAATCACGATGCCGTTGTTCGTCAGATGGGGGAAGCGGCATGCACGATGGTCGGCTTCAAGAATTCAGCCGACTTTGGAGGGCATGCCGCTGCTGAACTTAGGATTTATCCGTAAATAACATTGACTGGCAACTCGATCTTGCGCAGGGCGATGATGGCCGCAGCGAGGTGGTTGAGCGCCAGGAAGGTGTGTTCGAGCTTTTCGTAGCGCACCAATAGTTTCCTGAAACGGTTGAACCAGCCATGACAGGCCTCGACCACCCAGCGGCGGGCCTTCTTCTTCGGGTCTCGTTTCTTCTGTGCCGCTTCGCTCTTGCGGCTGACCACATGCGGGATATAGCCATGGGCAAGGATCACGGCCATGGCACCTTTGCCGCGATAGCCTGCATCGGCGCACAGATGTTTGAAGCGGCGTTGCTTTGGTGCCGGACGTTTGACCACGATGGCATCGAGCACGGCCTCAATTTGCGTCACGTCGTTCGCGTTGGCTCCCGTCACGACGAGAGACAACGGGACGCCACGCCCGTCCACCAGCAGGTGGCGCTTGCTGCGTATGCGTCCGGTGAACCCATCTTGAATCGATTGAGGTAATCGAGGATCGTCCCCACGAAGGAGATCGTGGAGACGATGGAACGATTGATCGATGAAGAGCGCCGGCTGCGGCGCGAGTACAGCACTGCCTTCAAGGCGTCGGTTCTGGCTCAGACCCGTGAGCCCGGGGCCTCAGTGAGCGGCGTGGCCTTGAGTCATGACCTGCATCCGAACATGGTGCTTGCCTTCATCTTTGATGGCGGGAGGTTTCACAGCAGGCTCATGTTGGCGCCCTTTTCATGGCTTCCTGTGCCGCCTCACGACGAGTCCGATTGGGGGTATGTCGCTGAAAAGATGACGAAAGGGTTACGCAAATGTAATTAATGCGTAGCACGCCGGTCAGCCATCTCCCTCTAGCATTCCGATAACGCACCGTCGCACCAGCAAACAAGTTCCCATTGAAGTCAAAGGAGCATCGTTATGAACCTGCCGTATGACCCAGGCCGCCCCGCGATCAGTGGACCATATGCCCGTATCCGGCATCCTCAGTAAACCGCCTTCGTGACTATCCTGCTCGGGTTCCTGCTGCAATGGCCAACGCTGCTCACTCTGCTGATGTTCCCGATTCTGGTGCTGATGTATTTGCGACTGGTCATCAACGAGGAAGTCGAAATGCGCATTTATTTGAGGGCCGAGTTCGACGCCTACGCGGCGCGCGCGCCACGCTTCTTTCAGGCTCTCACGCAACCCAGGGAAGGAGCCTGGAGATGAACGAAAGCCCCGTACTGCGTGTGGACGCCGGTCCGTACGCGATTGCAGCCTACGACTGGACGAGGGATACGCCGTGAGCGATCGAGCCGACGACATCTCGCGCGCTGCCGCTGGCTCCGCGCGATGTCGGTGACCGGCGGCGCACGGCTCCAAGTTCGATCTCGCAGGACGTGTCGTCAAGAATGTTCCGGCGCCGACCAACCTGACCGTTCCGCCCTATCGGCTGGCCGGCCCTTGCACCATTGTCGTTGGCGAGGACACCAAGGCATGACGGAGAAACACATGACAAAGACCAAGAAGAGCAAGGCAACTCGTACTGACGACGCCCAACCCCGTCGGCACGAGGGCGATGCCGCCGTTGCCCAGGTACTCGACCGGGAGGGGTACGAGGCCCAGTTGCGCCTGCTGCAAATCGAACTCGTGAAGCTCCAGCGTCACTTCATCAAGTGCCGCGACCGGATCCTCATCCTCCTCGAAGGCCGGGACTCGGCTGGCAAGGATGGCAGCATCAAGCGCATCGTCGAGAACCTCAGTCCACGCGAGACCCGCGTTGTGGCACTGGGCAAACCGTCCGACCGCGAGCGCAGTGCCTGGTACTTCCAGCGCTACGTGCCGCACCTGCCGGTGGCTGAGGAGCTCGTGCTGTTCAACCGCAGTTGGTACAACCGCGCGGGTGTCGAGCACGTGATGGGTTTCTGTACGCTGGACGAGCACGAGGAATTCATGCAGTCGGTCCCCAGCTTCGAGGCGATGCTCGTCGGCTCGGGCATCAAGCTACTCAAGTATTACCTGGACATCGGCAAGGACGAACAGATCAAGCGCCTGCGCGATCGGCGTCACGATCCGCTGAAACAGTGGAAATCGAGCCCGATCGACGCCGTCGCCGTGAAGCACTGGAGGGCCTACTCGCAGGCACGGGACGAGATGCTGATGCGTACGCACAACGCGGCGGCCCCATGGCACATCGTGCGTGCCGACGACAAGCGACTTGCACGGCTCAACCTGATGCGAGACATCCTGTCGCGACTGCACTACGCGGGCAAGAAGGACAAGCTTGTGCGTCCCGATCCCGGTGTCGTGTTCGAGTTCTCGCCGGACTGCCTCAAGGCAGGTCGCCTGGCCCCTTGACAACCAGCTCCAAAAAACCATGAAAACAAGCACGCTTGAAGTCGGCGAACTCGTATCCAGCCTGAGCGCCGCTGGCGTCCAAGGCCAAATCGCAGCGCTGCCCGGTGTTCATCACGTCGACGTCAATTACGTCGCAGGCAGCGCGACTGTCCACTACGACGAGATGAAGGTCACGCTTGAGACGATCCGCCAGCGCATCGTCGAGTGCGGCTACCACTGCCGCGGCGAGATGCTCCCCGCTCACGTCTGCCTGCCGGAAGCGCATGTACATGCGCCCGATACGCATGCCGCTCGCGAAGCACATGCGGGACACGCCGCACACGCTGGTCATTCAGCCGCACCTTCAGGCATGGCGCCGACCGCACAGATCCGCTCCGGGCACACAGGTCACGGCGACGATGCGGGCCACCAGATGAGCGACGTGATGCACGACATGGGCCATTGGGCGGGCATGTCGATGGAGGACATGGTTGTCGACATGCGCAACCGCTTCTTCGTCGCGCTGTTCTTCGCTATCCCGGTGTTTCTCTACTCGCCGATGGGCGAGATGATCGGAAATTTCTCCACGCCGTTCGGCATGGACCGCAACCTGTTCCTCTTCATCGTCGCCACCGCGGCGATCGCCTATCCGAGCTGGCCGTTCCTCGTCTCGGCCTGGCGCGCGGCGCGCAACAAGGTTGTCAACATGGCGACGCTGGTGGTGCTGTCGGTCGGCACCGGCTACGCCTTCAGCGTCGGCGCCACCTTCTTCTACGAAGGCGAGGTCTTCTACGAGGCCGCCGCGGTGCTGCTCGTCTTCATCCTGCTCGGTCACTGGCTCGAGATGCGCGCCCGCGCCGGCGCCACGGACGCGATTCGCGCCCTGATGGACCTGGCGCCGCCGATGGCCACCGTGCTGCGCAGCGGCGCCGAGACCAAGGTGCCAACGGCCGAGGTGCTGGTCGGCGAGACCGTCGTCATCAAGCCAGGCGACAAGATTCCGGTGGACGGGAAGATCACCGAAGGGGGTTCGCAGGTCGACGAATCCATGCTGACTGGCGAATCGATGCCAGTGAAGAAGGCGGTCGGCGACACTGTCATCGGCGCGACCATCAACAAGAGCGGCAGCTTCCGCTACCAGGCGACCAAGGTCGGTGCCGACACGGCACTGGCGCAGATCGTCAAGCTGGTCCAGGAGGCGCAGAACTCGAAGGCGCCGGGTCAGTTGCTGGCCGACCGGGCCTCTCAATGGCTGGTGCTGGCCGCCATCTCGATCGGTCTGCTGACCTTCGCGGTCTGGTTCTGGGTGCTGGGCCAACCCCTGCTGCTGGCCGTGACACTGATGATCACGGTGTTCGTGGTCGCCTGTCCGGATGCCCTGGGGCTGGCGACGCCGATGGCCGTCATGGTCGGCACTGGCCTGGGCGCGCAGAACGGCATCCTGTTCAAGAACGCGGCGGCGCTGGAGAACGCGTCCAAACTGACCGTGGTCGTGTTCGACAAGACCGGCACGCTCACGCTCGGCCAGCCTGATGTCGTCGAAATGGTTCCCGCCCCCGGCATCACCGAAGACCGGCTGCTGTCCACCGCGGCGGCGGTCGAGAAGTTCTCCGAGCATCCGCTCGCGCTGGCCATACTCAAGCGCGCGGGCGACGCGATCGACGAGACGGCCTCGGACTTCGCCAACATCGACGGCCAGGGCGCCAAGGCGTCGATCGGCGACGATCGCATCCTGCTGGGCAACCGTAAGCTGATGCGGGCCGAAGGCGTCGCCCTGGACGCGCTGGCCGCTGAGTCGGCACGCCTGCAGGGCGGCGGCCGCACGGTCGTGCACGTGGCCCGTGCCGGCCAGTTGATCGGCCTGATCGCCATTGCCGACGCCGTCCGTCCGACGTCGAAGGAGACCGTGGCCAAGCTCCAGGAGCGCGGCGTCAAGGTGGCGATGATTACCGGCGACAATCAGGCCACCGCCGAGCGCATCGGCCAGGAGCTCGGCATCGACATCGTACTGGCCGACGTGCTGCCGGGCGAGAAGGCATCAAAGGTCAAGGAACTGCAAGGCCAGGGTCACAAGGTCGGCATGGTCGGCGACGGCATCAACGACGCGCCGGCACTGACCCAGGCCGATGTCGGCTTCGCGATCGGCGCTGGCACCGACGTGGCGATGGACAGCGCCCAGGTCGTGTTGATGAAGAGCGACCCCCTGGACGTGGTCGGCGCCATTGAGCTGTCGCGCGCAACGCTGCGTAAGATGCACCAGAACCTTGGTTGGGCGGTGGGCTACAACCTGCTGGCCTTCCCGCTCGCCGCCGGCGTCTTCTACCCCTTCACGCTGTCGCCCGAAGTGGCCGCGCTGTCGATGTCGGGCAGTTCGGCCATCGTGGCCATCAACGCGCTGATGCTCAAGCGCACCAAGCTCACGGGCATCCGCGGCACGCATCAGGAGTCGACTTTGCCTGTCGTTGGCGCACAGGGGCAAGGTGCGTCTACCTGATCCAATCTGTCGACCGCACCGTTACATCCACAGACACCGACGCGCCGCGATGACCGACTCCACATCTAGCAAACCATCTGGAAACAGAACCATGGTCTCGCTTGGACGCTGGCAACTCGGCTGCTTGGCAGCGGCTGTATTTGTCGTTTCTGCGGGCTACGGTGCGCTGATGCCGGTTTTGCCTGCTTGGCTGCTGCCTCTGATGCCCGCAGATGACAAGGCGGAGGTTGCTCGCCACGTCGGCCTGCTCAGTGGCGCGTATACGGCCGGTCTGCTTGTCGGCGCGCCGCTGTGGGGCATGATCTCGGATCGCGTCGGGCGCCGCCGTATCCTGCTGATCGGCCTGGTGGGTTACGTGCTCAGCCTGTTGCCGCTGCTATGGCCCGAGTGGACCGGTCTGGCCGGCATTTATGCGCTGCGTGCGGCGACCGGCTTCTTCGTCGCCGCCGTCGTGCTGGTGGTGCCTGCACTGGTGGCCGAATACACGCCGGAAGACCGGCGGGCGCGGCGCTTCGCGTGGCTCGGTGCGATGTCGCTGCTCGGCTTCCTGTTCGGGCCCGGACTGAACGCGGTCGCCAGTCGGCTGTCGTCCGCCTTGACCGATGCAGGCGCAGGTTCGTATGCGGCGACCGATCTTGTCATCCTTCTGGCGGCCTTGCTCGGCGGTCTGATGATGCTGGGGCTCGCGGCGTCGCTGCCGAGCGACCTCGCGCCCACACTAGACGTTGAACAGGCCGGCGGGGAGACGGATGACAAGCGCCGCGCGATCGCGCTCTGGGTCTTGAACGGCGTCGTCATGTTCGTGCTGGCCGGCTTCGAGCTCGGCATCGTGCTGCAGGGGCAGCAGCACCCGACGCTCTCGTCGCGAGAGATCTCGTTGATGTTCGCGGAGTGCAGCCTCGTGATGCTGGTCATCAACGCTATGCTTTTCTTCACCGGACTGCTCGAGCGCGCCGCGGGCCGAGGTGTTCTCGCCGCCGGGCTCGTGCTGGCGATCGCCGGCCTGGCGATGCTGGCCCTGCACCGCAGCGACGCCTGGATGTACGTCGGCGTGAGCCTCACCGCGGCCGGCACCGGGCTGGTACTGCCGACTATCTCGTTCCTCGCCGCCGGCGCATCGCGCCGCCGCCTGGGGGCGACCATGGGCGGCCTGGCCTCCGCGGCGGGTTTCGGCCAAACGATCGGCTCGGCCGCCACAGGATGGATGTTCGGTGCCGTCGCGCAAACGAGTTTCGCTTGGCTCGCCCTGCCGCTGCTGGCAACGCTCGCTCTGCTGCTGGTGCGCCCGGCGCGTTGGTTCGCCCAGGACGCCGCCCCGGCGCCTCAGCTTTCACTTCGTTCGCGGCCCTCCGGGCCATCACAGGAGCCATGACCATGCGCAAACTGCTTCTTGCCGTACTCGCCACCCTGACGCTTGCGTTGTCGGGTTGCGGCTACAACACCTTCCAGTCGACCGACGAGCAGATCAAGGCGAGCTGGTCGGAGGTGCTCAACCAGTACCAGCGCCGCGCGGACCTGATCCCGAACGTCGTCGCCACCGTCAAGGGCGAGGCAAACTTCGAGCAGGAGACATTGACCCGGGTGGTCGAGGCACGCGCCAAGGCCACCTCGATCCAGGCCACCCCCGAACTGGTCAACAACCCCGAGGCCTTCAACAAGTTCCAGGCGGCCCAGGGTGAGCTGACGAGTGCGCTGTCGCGCCTGCTGGTGGTCAGCGAGAACTACCCGAGCCTGAAGGCCAACCAGGGCTTCCAGGACCTGCGGGCGCAACTGGACGGCACCGAGAATCGCATCGCCGTGGCGCGCGGCCGTTACGTCAAGGCGGTGCAGGACTACAACGTGGCGGTCCGCAGCTTCCCGAGCAACCTGACGGCAATGCTGTTCGGCTACGGCGTCAAGGCGAACTTCAGCGTCGCTGACGAGAAGGCCCTGGCCGTGCCGCCCAAAGTCGATTTCGGCGCTTCGGGCGCCGGGGGGGGCTCGAAGTGACTCTGCTCCACGGCAGCTTCCGCCGAGTGACGCGGGCCTTCGCCGCCTTCGGATTGCTGCTGGTCGTCATGTTCGGCGCCGCAGCGCAGGACCTGGTGCCGGTGCCGCCGCTCAAAGGCCGCGTCACCGACCTGACCGGCACGCTGACGTCGGAGCAGACGACGTCGCTCGACCAGTCGCTGCGTGCCTTCGAAGATCGCAAGGGCATCCAGCTCGCCGTCCTGCTCGTGCCGACCACGCGCCCGGAAGCCATCGAGCAGTTCGCGCTGCGCGTCGCCGAGCAGTGGAAGCTGGGGCGGCGCAAGGTGGACGACGGCGCGCTGCTGCTCGTCGCCAAAGACGACCGGGCTGTGCGCCTCGAGGTCGGCTACGGCATTGAAGGCGCGCTCAACGATGTAACCTCGCGCCGCATTATTGCCGAGGTCATCACGCCAAGATTCCAGCAGGGCGATTTCCACGGGGGCATCACGGCCGGCGTCGACCGGATCGTGCGCGTCCTGGACGGCGAGCCCCTGCCTGCCCCGTCGCGGCAGGATCGCGGCGACAACGGACTCGGACAGACCTGGCCGCTGCTGTTCATTGTGGCGCTGATGTTCGGCGGCGTGCTGCGGCAAGTGCTGGGCCGCTTGCCCGGTGCGCTGGTGGCCGGCGGTGTGCTCGGCGTCGTCACCTGGTTCGCAATCGGGACTCTAGCCGTCGCGGCAACCGCGGGGTTGACCGGATTCTTCGTCACGCTGCTCGGCATCGGCATGGGCGGCCATGGCGGCATGCATGGACGCGGCGGCCACGGGCACGGGGGCGGTGGCGGCTGGTCCGGCGGTGGTGGGTTCCGCGGCGGCGGCGGCGGATTTGGCGGCGGCGGCGCTTCCGGGAGATGGTGAACATGGACCTGTCTGGCATCTTGCGGCACCTGGCCATGACCTCATGGCAGGTTCGGCACGCCTTTCCCGCATCGACGCTGAAGGCCATCGAAGAGGCCGTCCGCGCCAGCGAATCGAGCCACGGTGGCGAGTTGCGCTTCGTCGTCGAAGGCGCCCTCGACGGAGCTCCGCTGTGGCGGGGCCAGTCCGCACGCGAACGCGCCATCGACCTGTTCGGTCGTCTGCGCGTCTGGGATACCGAGCACAACAACGGTGTGCTGATCTACGTGCTGCTGGCGGACCGACGCGTCGAGATCGTCGCCGATCGCGGGATCCATGCCTGTTGCCGGGCCAATGCCTGGACCGAGATCTGCCGTGGCATGGAAGAGCGATTTGCCAAGGGCGACTTCGGCGCCGGCTCGGTGCTCGGCATCGAGGCCGTGACAGGCCTGCTCGCCTGCCACTTCCCCGTCCACAGCGACGACCACAACGAACTGCCCGACAACCCGGTCGTGCTGTGAAACCTACCAGAAGCAAGGAACCATCATGCAACTTCAATTTCTCGGCGCCACCGGCACCGTCACCGGCTCAAAGTACCTGCTGCGCCACGAGGGCGCAACGCTGCTTGTCGACTGCGGCCTTTTCCAGGGCTACAAGCAGCTACGGCTGCGCAACTGGGCCCCCCTCCCGGTGCCGGCGGCCGACATCGACGCGATCGTACTGACGCACGCCCACATCGACCACAGCGGCTACCTTCCGCTGCTTGCGCGCCAGGGGTTCAAGGGCAAGGTGTACTGCTCTGAAGCGACCTTCGACCTGTGCCGCATCCTGCTGCCAGACAGCGGCCACCTGCAGGAGGAGGAAGCCGAGTACGCTAACCGGCACAGTTTCTCCAAGCACAAACCGGCGCTGCCGCTGTACACGCGCGAGGACGCCGAACGCTGCCTGAAGCTGTTCGCGCCGCGGCCGTTCGGCACGACATGGAGCCCGGCAAATGGCCTGCATGCCCGCCTCGACCGATCCGGCCACATGCTGGGCTCAGCCTTCGTGCGCATCGACGACGGCAAGCGCTCGATTCTTTTCTCCGGCGACATCGGGCGCCCGAACGACCTGGTGCTGGCCGCGCCGACACGCCTGCCTGGCGCCGACTACGCGGTGGTCGAATCCACCTACGGCGACCGGGCGCATGAGCCAGGCGATCCGCTGGCCAAGCTGGGGGATGTCATCAACCGCACGGCCGCGCGCGGCGGCACGGTAGTGATCCCGGCCTTCGCTGTCGGCCGGGCGCAGACGCTGCTGTATGCGATCCACCTGCTCAAGGAGCGCGGCGTGATTCACCATCTTCCGGTCTACCTGGACAGCCCCATGGCCATCGACGCGACACGCATCTACCACGCACATCGCGACGAACACCGCCTGACGCCCGATCAGTGCGAAGCCATGTGCCACGCCGCCACCATCGTCAACAAGCCCGCAGACTCCAAGGCGCTGAGCGCGCGGCGCGGTCCGATGGTCATCATCTCCGCCAGCGGCATGGCCACCGGGGGGCGCGTGGTGCACCACCTCAAATCTTTCGCCCCAGACCACCGCAACACCATCCTGTTCGCCGGCTACCAGGCCGGCGGGACACGAGGTGCCACGATCCTGCAGGGGGCGGCCTCGGTGCGCATCCACGGCGAGGAGGTGCCGATCCGGGCCGAAGTCGCCTCGCTCGGCAGCCTGTCGGCCCATGCCGACGCGGGCGAGATCCTGCAGTGGATGCGCGGCTTTGACGCGGCGCCCCAAATGACCTTTGTGACCCACGGCGAACCCTCGGCGGCCGATGCGATGCGCTCGCGCATCGAACACGAGCTGGGCTGGCCCTGCCGCGTGCCGGACTACCTGGAAACGGTGGAGCTGGCATGAGTGACCACGCCATGAACGGGCAGCGCGACCATGACACCAGGCTGCGCGCCTGGCGCACCGGTATCGACACCTACCAGGAGCCGATCGTCTACATGCGCAGTGACTGCGTGGTCTGCCGTTCCGAGGGCTTCACGACGCAGACGCGCGTGCTGCTTACCGCCGGCACCCGCAGCGCCGTGGCCACGCTGAATGTGGTCGAGGGAAATTGGCTGGCCCCTGGCGTCGCTGGCCTGTCCGAGGCGACCTGGCGTGCGCTCGATCCTGCCGCCGACGCCTGGATCGACGTCAGCTACGCGCCGACGCTTGATTCGATGAGCCACGTGCGCGCCAAGGTCTATGGCCACCGTCTCGATGCCGGCGCATTCAATGCCGTGATCGGCGACGTCGCGGCAGGCCGCTACTCCGACCTGTACCTGGCCGCATTCGTCACCGCATGCGCCGGCGACCGGCTCGACCTGTCCGAGACCGTGGCGCTGACCCGGGCCATGGTCGCCGTCGGCCACCGGCTCGACTGGGGCCGCGAAACCGTGGTTGACAAGCACTGCGTCGGTGGGCTGCCAGGCAACCGCACCACCTTGCTGGTCGTGCCCATTGTCACGGCCTGCGGGCTGACCATGCCCAAGACATCCTCGCGCGCGATCACTTCGCCGGCCGGCACCGCCGACACGATGGAGGTGCTGGCGCCAGTGGACCTGGACATCGCCGCGATGCGGCGCACCGTTGAGCGCACCGGTGGCTGCATCGTGTGGGGTGGCTCGGTGCGGCTGAGTCCGGCCGACGATGTGCTGATCCGCGTCGAGCGGCCGCTGGACCTCGACAGCGAGGGCCAGTTGGTCGCCTCGGTTCTGTCAAAGAAAGCCGCAGCCGGCTCCACCCATGTGCTGATCGACCTGCCGGTCGGCCCGACCGCCAAGGTGCGCAGCACCGAGGCCGCGCAGGCGCTCGGTCGCCGCCTGATGGAAGTCGGCCGCGCGATCGGCCTGCAGGTCACTCTGCGCATCACCGACGGGTTGCAGCCCGTCGGCCGGGGTGTCGGCCCGGCACTGGAAGCACGCGACGTACTGGCGGTGCTGCGCGGCCAGGCCGATGCACCTGACGATCTGCGCCAGCGGGCCCTGCAGTTGGCCGGCGACATCCTGGAGCTGGGCAATGCCGCGCCTAACGGAAGCGGCCTGCGACTGGCCGCCGAGGTGCTTGCTGACGGCCGCGCCTGGGCCAAGTTCCAGGCCATCTGTGAGGCGCAGGGAGGGCTGCGCGAGGTGCCCGTGGCGCCGTATCGGCAGGTCATCACGGCAGCGGTGGCCGGGCGGGTTGCGGCCATTGACAACCGCGTGCTCGCGCGCGCGGCCAAATTGGCTGGTGCGCCAAAGGCGCCAGCCGCCGGGGTGGACGTGCACGCACGCATCGGCGATCCGGTCCAGGCCGGCCAACCGCTGTTCACGCTGCATGCCCAGACGGCCGGCGAGCTGGACTACGCCGGGCACTTCGTGGACACCCGTCCGCCCATCTTCCAGATCTCGGAGGCAGCATGAAACCACTGGTCTTTCATCTGCCAGGCGATGAAGACTTCGCCGACCGACTCGCCCTCGCGCTGCAGGCCGAGTCAGCCGGGCTGGCGTTGCACCACTTCCCCGATGGTGAATCGCTCGTGCGCTTAGACGCCAGCGTGGCGGGGCGCACGGTCGTCATCACCTGCAGCCTTGCGAAGCCCGATGCGAAGACGCTGCCGCTGCTGTTCGCAGCCGATGCCGCGCGTGACCTCGGCGCGGCCCGCGTCGTACTCGCCGCACCCTATCTCGCCTACCTGCGCCAGGACCGCCGGTTCCGCGCCGGCGAAGCCATCACGTCGAAGACATACGCGCGCCTGCTGTCAGACACGTTCGACGCCCTGGTCACCGTCGATCCGCACCTGCACCGTTACCACTCGCTGGACGAGATTTACCGCATCCCGAGCCGGGTCGTGCATTCCGCGCCGCTGATCGCTCAATGGGTCAAGGCGCAGGTCGATCGTCCGCTGCTGATTGGGCCTGATTCAGAAAGCGAGCAATGGGTGACGCAGGTTGCTGCCGACGCCGGCGCGCCCTTCACCGTGCTGCAGAAGATCCGCCACGGCGACCGAGATGTGGAGGTGAGTCTGCCGGACGTCACGCCCTGGCTCGACCGGCAGCCGGTGCTCGTGGACGACATCGTCTCCAGCGCGCGCACTATGATTCAAGCTGTTGGCAGCGTGCGCAAGGTCGGCTTGCCCACGCCCGTCTGCATCGGCGTGCACGCCTTGTTCGCACCAGATGCCTACAACGAGCTGCTGGCCAGCGGGGCCGCTCGGGTCGTCACCTGCAACACGGTGCCGCACGCCTCGAACGGCATCGACGTCACTGAAGCGATGGCCCGCGCGCTGGAACAACTGATGGAGGGAAGCGCTACATGAACTCGGATCGGCCATCCGCCCTCCGGCGACTGTGGCTGCTCGTGGCCCAGGTGATCGCAATTGCCGCCGGCCTGCTGATCGCCTGGCGCGCCTTCGGCCCGGCACCGGCCGCGCCAACACGGAACGACGTCGTCGCGCTGCGCGAGGCGCCAGCCGTCGAAGCACCGGCATCGGCGCCTTCCTCGAAGGCGGTGGCGTCGCGCCTCGAGGCGGGCTTCCGGGCCGCCGCCGCCAAGGCCTCGGCCTCCGTCGTCAACATCTATACGCACAAGGCGCCGCCACGACAACTGCCGAGCTGGCTGCGTCCCCCAAGCGACCAGGACGAGGCAGCACAAGGGCAGTCGAGTCTGGGCTCCGGGGTGGTCGTCGCTGCGCAGGGCTACATCCTCACGAACAACCACGTCGTCGAGGGCGCCGACGAGATCGCCGTGATGCTGCCCGGCGGGAAGGTGGCGGAAGCGCTTGTCGTGGGCACCGATCCCGAGTCGGATCTTGCCGTGTTGCGCGTCGAGGCGAAGGGAATGCAGCCGATCACCTTCGCCGACCCGGCATCGGTGCAGGTCGGCGACATCGTGCTCGCAGTCGGCGACCCCTTCGGCGTGGGCCAGACGGTGACCCAGGGCATCGTCAGCGCGACCGGCCGCAACCGGCTGGGTATCAACACCTTCGAGAACTTCATCCAGACCGATGCGGCCATCAATCCGGGCAACTCCGGCGGCGCGCTGGTAGACACCGCCGGCCATCTCGTGGGCATCAACACGGCGATCTACTCGCGCAGCGGCGGCTCGCAGGGGATCGGCTTCGCGATCCCCGTCAGTCTGGCTCGGCAGGTGCTGGAGCAAATCATTTCCACGGGACGAGTCAGCCGCGGCTGGCTCGGGGTCAGTGCGCGCGACGTGATCCACGAGACGACAGGGGCACCCGCCGGCGCAGCACTGGCCGCGGTGCAGCGAGGAGGCCCGGCGGACAAGGCAGGCCTGCGCACCGGTGACACCGTGCTGGCGATCAATGGCAAGGAGGTGATCGACACCGCGGCCCTGGTCGGCGAGACGGCGGCGCTGGTGCCCGGTACGAGCGCGCAGTTCAAGCTCCTGCGCGGCGGCGAACCGATCGCGGTGACGGTTGAACTCGGCCAGAGGCCGGTCACACGCAAGCAATGAAGCGGGACCATGCGCGCGCTCGAGACCCATTTCGTGTCTGCCTTGACCCGTGGAGCCGATCGGCCCGCCTTCCGGCTGCTGGTCGTGGCATCGCTAAAGCCCTTGAGCGTGGTCGGCTTGCAACCCATCCGCTGGCTGCTGTCAAACGGCGCCCTGGTCATCGCGGCCGGCGGCGGCGGGATCCCGGTCGCCAAGGCTGCGGACGAGCCTGGCCTGCGCGGCGTCGACGCGGTGATCGACAAAGATCTGTGCAGCAGCCTGCTGGCACGCGAGTTAAACGTCGACTGTCTGGTGATCGCCACCGACGTCGACGCGGTCTACCTCGATTTCGGCCAACCGGCGCAGTGCCCGCTGCGCAGCGGTGTCGCCGATGGCGCTCGACGCACAGCATTTCTCCCGCCGACTCAATGGTGCCCGAGGTCGAAGCAGCTTGCGCGTTCGTGCGGGCCACCGGACTTCGGGCGGTGATAGGCTCATTGGAGCAGATTGAGGCGATGCTGCTGGGCGATGCGGGAACGTGGTTCACGCGAGACGGCAAACGCGCGCTCTAACACACGATCAACTTATTGGAGTCTTTAGCGAATGTGTTTCTCAGCCACTGCCAGTTTCACCGCTGGCGGCGTCCTCCTGGCGCTCGGCGCCACGACGGTTCCGCGCGCCGCCAGCCGCGCTGAACTGCCCTATGCGTTGATTCCAGTGCTGTTCGGCCTGCAACAGTTGCTCGAGGGTACCTTATGGCTGACCTTCCCGGACCGGGCACCGACGCTCAATGTGTGGCTCACACATGCGTTCTCGTTTTTCTCGCATGTGCTGTGGCCCATCTACATCCCGCTCGCGGCCTTGGCACTCGAACCCGTGCGCTGGCGGCGCCGGGTTCTGATCGCAATTGCCCTGGCCGGCGCCGTGGTCGGGCTGTATCTGCTCGTCATGCTCGTCCGTCTGCCGATCACCGCGCGCGTGATCGGTCAGCACATCTTCTACGACTCGCCGCATTTCTACGTGCTGACGACGATGGCCTTGTACTTCGCGGGAACCTGCGCCAGCCTGATGTTTTCCAGTCACCGCCGCGTGGTGGCCTTCGGTATCGCCGCATTCGGATCCGCGGTCGCCGCCTATGCCTCCTACGCGACCTGGTTCATTTCGGTCTGGTGCTTCTTCGCCGCGCTGCTCAGCGTGATCGTCGCATGGCACTTTTACGCGCCGCGTGTGCCAAGGCTGGCCGGATGAGCCCGCACGTCGACAACGTCATGCCGACGCAGATAAGCATGCGCCCCACCGTTGAGACTTGCTTTCCTATGGGAGGGGCACCGTGTGGGTATTCATCGAACACCTCCTTTTCCTCAGCCTGCGCAGCACGAAAGCTGCTTCACGTCTTTACTGAAGGTCTGCGCCGCCAACTTCAGCCCTTCGACCATCGTCAGATAGGGAAACAACTGATCGGCCAGTTCCTGTACCGTCATGCGGTTACGGATCGCGAGCGCCGCCGTCTGGATCAGCTCGCCCGCTTCAGGAGCCACCGCCTGCACGCCGATGAGTCGCCCGCTGCCTTTCTCAATCACCAGCTTGATGAAACCGCGCGTATCGAAGTTGGCCAGCGCGCGTGGCACGTTGTCCAGGCTCAAGGTGCGGCTGTCGATCCCGATGCCGTCGTGATGCGCTTGCGCTTCGCTGTAGCCCACGGTGGCCACCTGCGGATCGGTGAACACCACTGCTGGCATCGCGGTCAGATTGAGCGTGGCTTCTCCGCCGGTCATGTTGATGGCCGCACGGGTGCCGGCCGCCGCCGCCACATAGACGAATTGCGGCTGGTCGGTGCAGTCGCCGGCGGCATAGATATGCGGCGCGCTGGTGCGCATGCCTTGGTCGATGACGATGGCCCCCTGCGCATTGGTGGCGACACCCGCCGCTTCCAGCGCCAGGCTGCGCGTGTTCGGTGTGCGGCCGGTCGCGACCAGCAACCTGTCGGCGCGCACTTCACCATGCCCGGTGGTCAGCACGAATTCACCGTCTGCATGGGCGACCTGGCTGGCCTGCGTGTGTTCCAGCACCTTGAGGCCTTCGGCACGGAAGGCTGCGGTGACGGCTTCACCAATGGCCGGATCTTCGCGGAAGAAAAAAGTGTTGCGCGCCAGGATCGTGACCTGGCTGCCCAGCCGGGCAAAGGCTTGCGCCAGTTCCAGCGCGACTACGGACGATCCGATCACTGCCAGGCGCTCGGGAATGGTGTCACTCACCAGCGCCTCGGTGGATGTCCAATACGGCGTGTCTTTCAAGCCCGGAATCGGCGGCACGGCCGGACTGGCACCGGTGGCGACTAGGCAGCGGTTGAAACTCACCACGCGTTCACCCCCATCGCCATGCCGCACGGTCAGACTCTGGGCGTCCTTGAAACGCGCTTCGCCGTGCAGTACGGTAATGGCCGGATTACCGTCCAGAATGCCTTCGTACTTGGCGTGGCGCAGCTCATCAACACGCGTCTGCTGCTGGGCCAGCAGCTTGCTGCGGTCAATCGCGGGCACATTCGCCGCGATGCCACCGTCGAACGGACTTTCACGGCGCAGATGCGCAATGTGGGCGGCGCGGATCATGATCTTGGACGGCACGCACCCCACATTGACGCAAGTGCCGCCGATCGTGCCGCGCTCGATCAGCGTGACATGTGCGCCTTGCTCGACAGCTTTCAGCGCCGCCGCCATTGCCGCGCCGCCGCTGCCGATCACAGCAACCTGCAACGGGCGTTCGCCATCGCTGTGCTTGTCGGCGGCCCCCCTCCAGCCGCGCACCTTGTCGAGCAGACCGCTGCGATTCTCGGTCAGCGGAGCATCGGCGAGCGTCGCTTGGTAGCCAAGCTCCGCCACGGCGGCCGTCAGTACGTCCGATGCAGTGCCGGGTTTGATGGCGACCTGCGCCGCGCCCTTGGCATAGGACACGACGGCCGACTGCACGCCCGGCACCTTCTCCAACGCGTCCTTGACGTGGGCCGCGCACGAATCGCAGGTCATGCCGGTGATCTTCAGGGTGGTCATGCTCGTTCCTTTTCTGTTGTCGGCGACGGCCTCTGCCGTCAGCCGCATTGGGTTGGCAGTTCGCAACCGTCCAGTCTGCAGCGGCGATGCGCTGGCGAGGCGAAATCCCAGATTGACACCCCGACCATCAAACCCATGATGCCGCGCCCGGTTCAACGGCTCACTGCTTGACGCTGGACGGATAGCCCGCGTCTTCGGTCGCTTTGGTCAGCTTCTGGACGCTGGTCTTGGCGTCGTCGAAGGTGACGACGGCTTCGCGCTTATCGAAGTTCACGTCGGCCTTGCTCACGCCATCGACCTTGGAGAGCGCTTTCTTGACCGTGATCGGACAGGTTGCGCAAGTCATGCCAGGCACCGACAGCTTGACGGTTTGGGTGGCGGCCCACGCTGGGGCAGCGACGGCGACGAGAGCGAGGGCGGCAAACCGTTTTTTCATGGTGATCTCCGGTCAGTAAAACAAGGGGAGGACATAGGGGAATCCAAGCGCAACCAGTACCAGCGCGGCAACGATCCAGAAAATGAGCTTGTAGGTACCGCGCACCTGTGGAACCGCGCACACCTCCCCCGGCTTGCAGGCTTGTGTCGGGCGATAGATGCGCCGCCAGGCGAAGAACAACGCCACCAGCGCCGCACCGATGAAAAGCGGACGGTACGGCTCCAGTACCGTCAGGTTGCCGATCCAGGCACCACTGAATCCCAGGGTGATCAGAAGCAGCGGCCCCAGGCAGCAGGTCGAAGCGAGAATGGCGGCCAGCCCGCCGGCGACGAGCGCGCCGCGCCCGTTTTGTGGTTCAGCCATGTGCCTGTCCTATCGAAAATGGATTGAATAGCGTAACCTTATTTCCGTAGTCATGTACGGAGTCAAGCAATATGCAAACTATTTTTGAGAATCTGACCATTGGCGCTTTTGCCAAGGCGGCCGGGGTCAATGTGGAGACCATCCGCTTCTATCAGCGCAAAGGCTTGTTGCCCGAGCCGGACAAGCCCTATGGCAGCATTCGCCGGTATGGCGAAGCCGACGTGGCGCGGGTACGGTTTGTGAAATCATCCCAGCGGCTGGGCTTCAGCCTGGACGAAGTTGCCGAACTGCTCAGGTTGGACGATGGCACGCACTGCGATGAAGCCAGCCGCTTGGCGGAGCACAAGCTCCAGGACGTACGCGAAAAGATGGCTGATTTGGCGCGCATGGAAGCCGCGCTATCCGCATTGGTGTGCGCCTGTCATGCGCGGAAGGGGAATGTTTCCTGTCCGCTGATTGCTTCGTTGCAAGAGAACCGGATAGTGCCAGCATGAAGTAGCTGGGAGACGACAACTGCGCCTTATTGATCCGACTCCTATGAACTTGAAATAGACAGCGCCGCTTCTCTCAATGAATATGAGTCTTGGCCCACAGATCGCGCAGCGTTCGCCAGGAGGTCCATGCCTCGGCCACTGCAGCCAGGCCAACTCCGCCGCAGTAAGCTCGGACCACAGCTTCCGATTGGCGCGCATCGGGTGAGCCAAGCGTGGGTCGTCATATTCCTGTCGGTTTCATCTGCGGCAGCAGCAGCTACCCTTTCCAGCACCTGTGGCTTTGGCTGAATGGTGAGATACCGGTGCGACATGATCCTCCGATGCCGCTGTCGTCTTCGCGGACGCCTCATACCCTGCATCGGACAGGGCCGCGAGCAGCGCCGGCAGTTGTTGCGCGGCTTCTTCGCCCGTGATTTGAGCAGTGCCCCTCGAAAGATCGACGTGCACATCCTTCACTCCGGGCACTCGTTTGAGTGCCCTGGTAACCGATGCGACACAGGACCCGCAAGTCATGCCGGCAACGTAGAGTTCGGCGGTTTCCATAATGTTCTCCTGGAGTTCAGTGGTGATGACCGGCATGACCGCCGGCCGGTGGTTGTTGGTTTGCCTCTTGTTCGGGACGTTGCGCCGATGGCTTGTCCGTATTGCGCGGTGAAGCGTCCCCATGGCCACCATGGCCTCCGTGTCCGAAGATGTGCATCAGCGGACACGCCAGGATGAACAGGAAGGGCAGCAATTGCAGGAGGTGGGCGTTGTGACGGAAGAACATCCAGGCCACAGCCGCAGCTAGCCCGATCCAAAGCAACCACTGGTTGATGCGAGACCAGTTAGGTCCGGATGGACGACGCTGGCCTGGGTCATACGGCAGGTTCATAACGATGCTCCTTTGACTTCAATGGGAACTTGTTTGCTGGTGCGACGGTGCGTTATCGGAATGCTAGAGGGAGATGGCTGACCGGCGTGCTACGCATTAATTACATTTGCGTAACCCGTTCGTCATCTTTTCAGCGACATACCCCCCATCGGACTCGTCGTGAGGCGGCACAGGAAGCCATGAAAAGGGCGCCAACATGAGCCTGCTGTGAAACCTCCCGCCATCAAAAATGAAGGCAAGCAGTTCTACTGCCATGCGCGATGACTGCATGGGTTTCAACCTGGTTTCGCGGCAGTCGTTGAGTGAGCGGCCGTTCAGAAAGCAAATCGCCGCCACAGCGCGCGGCGATGGGGAGTCACGCTAGATGGGCGGGCGCCCAACAATATCGTCGGGCTGGCTACGCGAGCGCCTTAAAGCTGCTGATCGGTGTCGATGCCCAGACCTGAACCAGGACGAAGAACCCCAGGGTGGTATCTTTAGCCATGTCGCCCTGCGCGCCTTGGTGATGCGCGGCGGTGCCCCGCTCCCCGAGCCGGGCGGAGATGCCGTTGCGACCTTCAAGTGAGACGCCCACCTGAACCCGGTTTGCGGCGGGCATGGGCTGCGAGGTCCAGGTAGCCCGCGTCCAGCGCGGCGCACGAGGAGCCAGTGGCTGCCAGCTGCTCCAGCGCCCGCAGCAGATGTTCAGCCACGTCCAAGCAATCGGCGGACAGTGCCCTACGGTAAAGGCTCAGCAAGTCTTGCTCTAACCTGCCCCGGACTTCGACATTGGATAGCATGGCGGTATCCTTCAGCGCGGCGGCTTCAGCGTCGCGCGTCAACGATAAAACCTTCCCACGTGGCAAGGTCAAGCGCTGGCTCAAGGCAGGACCGCAGCAAAAGCTCCCCTGGCGCCGCATCAAAGCACGGTTGAGACTTCGAGCAAGGGCTTTATGCCGGCCCCAAACCGCTGGATCGCCTGGCGATGGTCCTTGAGTTCGCCATACGGCAGGTAGCGGATGCCGAGGTCGGCGACCCGGGAAAATGCCGGGCGGCGCAGCTGCTGGGCGACTTCCTGGCGGCGCTCGTCCGGCGCGACCAGAAACAGCGTACTTTCCGAGCCCATGTCGCCGTCCAGCGCCAGGTCGAGCATGCGCACGATGCCCGAGTAGATCGTGGTCGAATGCTCCACCTCGAAGGCCGCCTTGACGCGCCGGGAGGCCGGGTCGAGCCAGACCACGTCGATCAGGCGTACCGCATCCGCGGCCCCGTTGATCTGCGGCGGCAACTGGTCAAGGCAGCCATCGTAAAGCCGTCCTGCGCCATAACTGCGGTTGCGGTCATTGGCCGCCACCCAGACGTCGAAGCCCAGTGCCTTGCCCAGATCACGCAGCCAGCCCTGGACCTCGGTATGCGTCGTGTCCCCTTCCCTTTGCGCGAGCCATTGCTTGTGCGCCGAGGCGCTCTCTTCCCGAACACGCTGCAGGTCGATTTCCCAAGCGGCGTGGGACGCCTGGTCGTCCTCGCGCGGAGGCGCCGCGTAGCGGCCGCTGCCGACGTCGAACAGCAGGCCCGCGATGGCGCCCAGGTCGTTCGACAACCGCGTGCGATGCTCGCCATTGAGTCGGAGCACCCCTTCGCGCATCGTCAAGTAATGGTCCCATCGCCCCAGCTTGACATGGCTGCCGGTCAACGCGTTGTAGCCCTTGACTATCGCCGTGTTGAAGGGCACGACCCAAGTGGGGTGAATGAAATAGAGCAGGTTGGCCGCAGCCGGCCCCAAGCCCTTGATCTGTATAGCATCAATGCGGCGAATGGCCTCGACGACCCCTTCGGCCGTGTCACAGCAGTCACAGCTCGTCAGCAGATGCGCGAAGGCTTTCTGGTTGGCCGGGTTCTCGTAGATGTCAGGGATGCGCAACTTGGGCTTCCAGAGAAAGGCGTGGTCCGCGCCCTTGAAGATCTGGCGCTGCTCCGCAATGGAGCCGACAACCGTCTCTAGCGTCGAGCCCCGGTAGGCGTTGCCGAACGTTCCCGCTTCGATCTCGCGCGCCACCTGGGCCAGGCCGCGGCGGATCGATCGGAAATTCTTCAACCGCTGGTCCCAGAGAAACCATGAGTTGTATGTGCTGTGCGGATCGGATTTCCACCGGTCGATCAGGACGGCGAGGTGTTCGTGCATGACTGGGGCTGGGCCTTGGAGGAATCTTGAGGAAGACTAGCAGTCTATCCACCCCGCAGCACCCCAATCGCGCTGCATCGAGAACCGGCGCCAGGTCGGTCAGAACCACGCGTCCATGAGCCGCTTGGGCTCGGGTATCAAGCCATTGCTGGAGATTTCACAGCGGATGTAAGTCGTCTGCCTTGACATGCCTTCTTTCACGCTCATGGGGTTGTTGCTGCGCTCACACTCCGAGGACCGACCTGGGTGGTGATGTCAGCGAGATTAAGTTTTTGTAATCCATAGCCATGCATTTGGAGGGCCGATGCCCCAGTCTGAAGGCTTACGGACAAGCGGGCTGGACTTACTATTTCTCGTACCGGCTCCTGACCTCGATCTTCCGAAAAGGGTTGTTCATCACCCTCTTCGGTTGGACAACGGATATAACATGAACGTAACCACAAACCCGCTCGAAGCACTACGGCCCGTCACCCAGGCGGGCAAATTGGCGTCCAAAACACCCAGTGTGCAGGACGGCGGTTTTTTGGACGCGATGAAGCAGGCGCTCTCGACCACGAGCAAACTACAAGCGGAGTCTGGCCGCCTGAGTCGAGAGGTTACTCTTGAGAATCCAACGGTGGGCCTTGAAGAAACGATGCTCGCTGGTGTCAAGTCGAATATCGCATTCCAGGCCACGCTCCAAAGTCGAAACCGAATAGTTCAGGCCTATACCGATGTGATGAACATGCAGGTTTGAAATTTCACCATCCACGTTGGGCAGATTGATGTCACCAAATCAGCAACTCACGTTGCCGGTGCGCTTTTCAGGGCCGACCGAATAGGCGATTCCTCGGAGTCATTCCTTGCAGGCCTTCACCTCCGCCTCGAAGCGCTGCTTGCGCAGCTGGTTCAGGTAGGGCGTAGTCAGGGCCCGCGGACCATGGTCAAGCGGCAGGATCAAGGGCTGGGGCGGGCAGTCGCCACGGCCGGCTTTGGCGGCCTCGGCGGCCTCTCGCGTGCGCGTGGCCTCGGCCTCCTGCCCGGCCTTGCGCCCTTGCTCGATGGCCTGAAAGTCAGGGCCGGCCAGGACCGGTAAGGTGGCGCCCAGCATCAGCGCGCCGACGAGGGGGTAGATCAGCTTGTTCATGATGATTCCTTTGGTATGCGAAACAGGGGGCTTGAGCTGCGTGGGGGGAACAAAGTGCCTTGACGGCGGCCTCGTTGTGCGCCCTGCATGCTCCAGCCCACCACTTGGCGGCTGAACAGGTCGATGACCGCCGCCAAGTACACCCAACCTTCGTCGGTGGCGATGTAGGTGATGTCGCCATACCAGAGCTGGTCGGGTGCATCGGGATTGAAACGTCGTTGCACCAGGTCCGGGGCCACCGGCAGGCTGTGGCGGCTGTCCGTGGTCACCACGAATTTGCGCCGGGTCTTGGCCCGGATGCCGTGCTGCTGCATCAGGCGGCGCACACGTTCCCTGCCCACCCGGATGCCACGGGCGAGCAGTTTCTTGTGCATGCGAGGCCAATCGCATCAAGCTCGCCTTCTTCGAAGTTCAACTTGCTTGACGAGAGCGTAAAGCGCAGGGATCACGGCCAGTGTCAGTACGGTCGAGGAAATCATGCCACCGACCATCGGTGCGGCAATGCGACTCATCACTTCCGAGCCGGTGCCGGTCCCCCACATGATGGGCAGCAGGCCCGCCATGATGGCAACGACCGTCATCATCTTGGGACGAACCCGTTCGACGGCGCCCTCCATGACTGCCTCATAAAGGTCAGCAACTCCTGGCTCTTTCCCCTCAGTGCGGCGTTTCTCCTTGATCTCTTCCCAGGCGTGGTCCAGGTAGATCAGCATGACGACCCCGGTTTCAGCGGCCACCCCGGCCAGGGCGATGAAGCCCACCGCAACCGCGACGGAGAGGTTGTAGCCAAGCCACCACATCAGCCAGACTCCGCCGACCAGCGCGAACGGCACCGACAGCATGACGATCAGTGTCTCCGTCAGGCGCCGGAAATTCAGGTACAGCAGCAAGAAGATGAGCAACAACGTTACCGGCACAACGAGTTTCATCTTCTCGATAGCTCGTTCCATGGATTCAAACTGACCACTCCATGTGGCGTAGTAGCCTGGCGGGAATTTGACCTGCTCGTTCACTGCTTTGCGCGCCTCGGCGACGTAGCCTCCGATGTCACGATCTCGGATGTCCACAAAGATGTAGGCTGACAGCAATCCATTTTCGGTACGGATGCCCGGTGCGCCCTTGGCCACCTCCACGCGCGCGACCTGGCCCAGCGGCACCATGGCTCCATCCATGGTCGGCACCAGGACCTCGCGAGCGATCTGCTGGGGATCAGACCGCAGCTCGCGTGGGTAGCGAACCGTCACGCCAAAACGCTCTCGCCCCTCGACCGTGGTGGTCACCATGTCCCCGCCAAGCGCCGTACCGATGACGTCCTGCAGATCGCCCACCGCCAGACCGTAGCGTGCCAACTGAGTGCGGTCAGGCTCGATGTTGAGGTAGAAACCGCCTGTGATCCGCTCCGCGAATGCCGAGGTCGTGCCTGGAACCGCTTTCACCACGGTCTCGATCTCCCGCGCCAGGCGTTCCATCTCGTCCAGGTCCTTGCCAAAAACCTTGATTCCAATGGGCGTGCGGATGCCGGTGGACAGCATGTCGATGCGCGCCTTGATGGGCATGGTCCAGGCATTGGAGACTCCCGGAAATTGCAGTGCCTTGTCCATCTCGGCAATCAATTTGTCGGTGGTCATGCCAGATCGCCACGCTGACTCAGGCTTGAGATTGATGACCGTCTCGAACATTTCCGTCGGTGCGGGGTCGGTGGCCGTGTTGGCTCGCCCTGCCTTGCCGTAGACCGATTCCACCTCCGGAAAGCTCTTGATGATCTTGTTTTGCGTCTGCAGCAACTCGGCGGCTTTGGTGATCGACATGCCGGGCAGCGAAGCGGGCATGTAGAGCAAGGTGCCTTCATTGAGTGTCGGCATGAACTCCGACCCTAGCTTGCTGGCCGGATAGAACGACACCCCAAGCACGATCAGGGCAATAGCAATGGTCACTTTCTTCCAGCGCATCACAGCGGCAATGATGGGCCGGTAGGCCCAGATCAGGAACCGGTTCACCGGGTTACGTGACTCCGGCATGATGCGCCCGCGAATGAAAATCATCATGAGCACCGGCACCAGCGTCACCGACAGCAGTGCCGCGCCCGCCATCGAGAAGGTCTTGGTGAAGGCCAGCGGCGAGAACATGCGTCCTTCCTGTGATTCCAGCGTGAACACGGGCAGAAACGACACGGTGATGATGAGCAGCGAGAAGAACAGTGCCGGGCCGACCTCCTTGCAGGCCGTGAGCATGGCTTGCGCTCGCTGCTTGCCGTCGTGCTCGGGCGGGAGTCTCTCCAAGTGCTTATGGGCGTTCTCGATCATGACGATGGCCGCATCTACCATGGCCCCGATCGCAATGGCGATACCACCCAGACTCATCAGGTTGGAATTCATGCCCAGCATGCGCATCGCGATGAAGGAGATCAGCACCCCCACGGGCAACATCAAGATAGCCACGAGGGCTGATCGCATGTGCATCAGAAAGACCATGCAGACCAAGGCAACGATCACGCTTTCCTCCAGCAGCGTGCGCTTGAGCGTATCGATGGCTCGATGAATCAGGTCGGAGCGGTCGTACACCGCCTCGATGGTCACGCCCTCGGGCAGGCCGGTCGAAACCTCGGCGATCTTCTCCTTCAGGTTATGGATGACCTCCAGGGCGTTCTGGCCATAGCGGGCCATGGCGATGCCCGAGACCACCTCGCCCTCCCCATTGAGCTCGGTAAGACCACGCCTTTCGTCGGGAGCGATTTCGACGCGGGCAATATCTCGAATCAATACGGGCGTGCCCTTCTCGGCCTTGACGACCAGATTTTCAATGTCCGCAACACCGCGCAAATAGCCTTTGCCGCGCACCATGTATTCCGTCTCGGCCATCTCCACGACGCGGCCTCCGACGTCACGATTGGAATCGCGAATAACCTGCGACACCTTGGCCAACGGAATGCCGTAGGCCCGCAGTTTTACCGGATCGACGGTGACCTGGTAGGTTTGGACAAAGCCACCAATGGATGCCACCTCGGCCACGCCATGTGCCTTGGTCAACTGATAGCGCAGATACCAATCCTGCAATGTGCGCAACTCGGCCAGCGTCTTGTCCTTGGCAAGCAACGCGTACTGGTAGACCCAACCCACGCCGGTGGCGTCAGGGCCGATTTGCGGCGTGACACCCTTGGGCATTCGGCTGGAAGCGAAGTTGAGGTATTCCAGCACGCGCGAACGTGCCCAATAGATGTCTGTGCCATCCTCAAAGATGATGTAAACGAAGGACGCTCCAAAGTACGAAAAACCTCGCACCACTTTGGACTTGGGCACCGACAGCATGGATGTGGTCAACGGATAGGTGACCTGGTCCTCGACCACCTGGGGCGCTTGTCCAGGGTATTCGGTGTAGACGATGACCTGCACGTCGGACAAGTCCGGCAGCGCGTCCAGCGGTGTTCGCAGTACCGCGAACACCCCCCCGGCAATGACAAAAAGCGTAGCAAGCAGAACCAGAAAACGGTTGTTCCCCGACCAGTCAATGATCTTCGCGAGCATGGTGTTCCCTGACGGTCAGTTATGGCCGGTGTGCGCATTGGCAGCCGCGCTGCCCACGGGTTTCACGGAGGTGATCACCCATTCGCCCTGTCCACGCTCAACAAACTCGAAGGCGACCAATGCGCCAGGCTTGATGCCCTCCAGCAGCCCGTTGTTGGAGACCCTGAACTCCATAGACATCGCGGGCCATTTGAGGGTAGGTATGGAGCCATGGGCAATAGTGACCGTGCCGGCCTTGGCATCAAACTCCTCCACCTTGCCTTCACCCTGATGTCCGACGGAGGCAGCAGGCTTAATCAGATCCGGGGTGCCTTGTGCGCCCGGCTTAGTTCCATGTGAGGAGTGCCCAAAGCCCCCCACGGCCGCCTTGAGGTTGCTTTCTGCATCGATCCACGGTGGTGTCCGTGGTGAACACGGGCTCCGAGATCGACCCCAAGATGCTGCCGCGGCTGTTCGACCGCTTCTACCGGGCCGATCCCGCCAGGGCGCATCCCGACTCCGAGGGCAGCGGGCTGGGACTGGCCATCACCCGTGCCATTGCCGAAGCCCACGGCGGCTGCGTCACCGTCACCTCATCCCATGGGCGTACATGCTTTGCCCTGGTGTTTCCGCATCACGCGACCCATGAATCGCCCCGGGTTTTCTAGACACCTCTGAGCCTCAAACCTGAGGCCCAATAGGAGGTGCCATGAGCAAGCAGAGATACCCCGAAGAATTCAAGATCGAAGCGGTCAAGCAGATCACCGAACGAGGCCACAAGGTGGCCGACGTGTCGGCCAGGCTTGGCGTCAGCCAGCACAGTCTGTATCAATGGATCAAAGTCAAGCAGATGTCGCCTGACCAGCGCCAAGCGCAGTGCTCGCAAGCCGACGAGATGCGCCGCCTGAAGGCCGAGCTCAAGCGTGTGACCGAGGAGCGCGACATCTTAAAAAAGGCCGCAGCGTACTTTGCCAAGCAGTCCGGGTGAAGTACGCATTTATCGAGCGGCATGAACACGAGCACAGCGTGCGCCGCATGTGCAAGATCATGACGGTGCACCCCAGCGGCTACTACGCCTGGAAGGCCGATCCGGTGAGCCCACGCGCCCAGGACGATCAACGGGTGCTGGGCCTGCTCAAGCACGCGTGGTTGGAGAGCGGCGGCGTGTACGGCTACCGCAAGCTCACCCTGGACATGCGCGATCTAGGCGAGTCCTGCGGCAAGCACCGCGTGGCCCGATTGCTCAAACTCGAAGGACTGCGCTCGCAGACCGGCTACCGCCGTCGCCCTGGCATGCGTGGTGGCAAGCCCGCGGTCGTCGCGCCCAACCACCTGCAGCGCCAGTTCTCCGTGGCGCAGCCCAATCAATCCTGGGTGACCGACATCACCTACATCCGCACCCATGAGGGCTGGCTGTACCTGGCCGTGGTGGTCGATCTGTTCTCGCGTCAGGTGGTCGGCTGGTCAATGGGTAGCCGCATCGATACCGGGCTGGCGCTCGATGCGCTGGTGATGGCCTTGTGGCGTCGTCGACCCGAGCAGCCAGTCACAGTGCATTCGGATCAAGGCAGTCAATTCACTGGGCATGACTGGCAGGACTTCCTACGCGACCACAAGCTGATCTGCAGCATGAGCCGTCGCGGCAACTGCCACGACAACGCCGTGGCCGAGAGCTTCTTCCAGTTGCTCAAGCGCGAACGCATCCGCCGCCAGATCTATCCGACCCGCGATGACGCGAGAGCCGATGTCTTCAACTACATCGAGATGTTCTACAACCCTAAGCGCCGCCATGGCACTGCCGGAGATACTTCGCCGGTAGAGTTCGAGAGACGCCATTCCCAACGGCTCAAAAGTGTCTAGGGAATCCGGGGCGATTCACCACGCCTGACGCTGGCCGCAACGAAAGCTGTCGGAGTTGTCATCCGGCTGTCTCGGTTTTGTTGGACAGGGGTTTCTACCATGAGCTCATCTCCTCAGCGCTGCACCAAAGCGCCGGAGATGTAAACCTCAGAGACTCCAAAAAGGAAATTGATCATGACTCAACGTCGCCTCTCCCTCTCCGCCGTGATCGCAAGCGTGGCCACCGTGGCGGCCTTCGGCCTGCCGGGAATGGCATCGGCGGAATACATGCACCCGGCCAACAACCAAGCTGGCGTGGTCGTTCACAACGAACATTTCAAGAGCGAAAAAACCCGCGAGCAAGTCAGGGCGGAAACCGAAGCTGCGATGCGGCAAGGCCCTTTGTCTTATGGCGAAAGCAACTTCCCGCGAGGCGCAAAAGCAGCGCCGTCGATGTCGAGCAAGACCCGCCAACAGGTGATCGACGAGATGCGCAATGAAACGCCCGCGCAACGCGAGGCACGGCAACTGCTGTACCCGGCCGGCTAAACGGAAAGCCAGCCCAACGGTATCGTTGGGCGCCCTCTCACCTAGCATGACTCCCCCATCGCCGCGCACAGACGCGGCGATTTGCTAACCTGCTGTTGACTCGCAAGCGGCTGTGAATGACCTAGACGACGAGCGCAAACACCAATACCAGCGGCAAGGCAATGAATTCCGGGGCAGACGGCGATGGAGCGTTGCCCGGGGCCGAACTCGCTTGTCGCGCTCCCGCCAGTGCCGAGCGTAAATCAGGTTTGCGTTCAAGCCATGCTGCCGTATCGGTGATGGCGCCGCTGGCCCGGGTGATGCACCCAAGTTTCTCACGCGTCATGACCGTTCCTCGGACACAGTGTCCGATGTCCATTCCTTTCTTGAGTGCGCTTGCCTGCCGAAGAATAGTTTCGGCGAACCTCTTCGGGAAGATCGTGACAAGCGGCAACGCTTGTCGCAACTGCTGCGCCCGTTGAGTGCGCCCCAATGTCTTTCTCAATGCGAGAGCCCTGTAAGTGCAGGTGACGGCATCACGAGGTAGTGCAGATGGATCCTGACATTTCGTGCAGTCATTCGCCTACTGAAAAAGACTCTGATGGCTGGGTTTAGCTCAAGATCGACTAACAATCCAATAATCATTAGAATGATTGCATGAAAAGCCGATTATTGAAAGACATGCTCTACGAACAGGTCGCCCGCATCGGCAAGTCGCTGGCCAGCCCAAAGCGACTGGAGTTGGTCGAACTGTTGGCGCAAGGCGAGAAGAGCGTCGAGACACTGGCGGCCCAGGCCGACCTGGACATGCGGCTGGCCAGCGCGCATCTCAAGGCGCTGCGCGAAGCCCGGTTGGTCGTGACCCGGCGGGAAGGCAAATACATCTACTACCGGCTCAGTGGCCCGGATGTGTCACAGCTTTGGGTGGCGATGCGGGAAACCGCCGAGGAGCACCTGCTGGAGTTGCGCCTGGCCTTGGAGCAGATGACCTCGCAGCCTGACACACTGGTTTCGGAAAGCCGGGAGAGCCTGCTGGAGAAGGCACGGCAAGGCGAAATCGTCGTGATCGACGTGCGTCCCGTCAGCGAGTTCAATGCCGGACATCTGCCTCATGCCCGCTCGCTGCCGTTGGACGAACTGGAAAGGCGGCTGGCTGAGCTGCCCATGGACCGTGCCATCGTCGCCTACTGTCGCGGACCGTTCTGCCTCATGTCCGATGAGGCGGTGGTCTTGCTGGCGGCCAAGGGCTATCGAATACGAAAAATTCGCGATGGGGTCAGTGAATGGCAGGCGGCAGGGTTTCCTGTGGAGCAGGGAGCGTGAGGAACATGAAGGGACGTGAAAGTGGCATGCCCGAGGAAACCTACTGGGCGAGCTTTTTCGACACCGAGGTCGCGGTTGAAAGGCTGTTGGGGCCAAGGGTCGATGGGAATGTAATCGAGTTCGGCAGCGGATATGGCTCGTTTACCGTACCAGCCGCCCGGCGCACGACGGGGCAAGTTACCGCGCTGGACATCGAGCCCGAAATGGTCGACTGCGTGCGGCAGAAGGCACTGGCCGGCCATCTCGACAACATCAAGGCGCAAGTGAGGGACTTTGTCGCAGATGGAGCCGAAGTGGCGACCGGTTCGCAGGCACACGCCATGATTTTCAACTTGCTGCACCTGGAGCAGCCGGTGGAACTGTTGCGCGAGGCGCGCCGGACCATGAAGGAGGGAGGCGTGCTATCGGTGATCCACTGGCGCAGCGACATCCCCACCCCGCGCGGCCCTTCCCTGTCGATCCGTCCGTCGCCCGAGCAGTGCCGGGACTGGATGGCCCAGGCCGGCTTCACCGCCATTGAAGCGGTGGACCTGCAAGGCTGCTGTCCGTATCACTTTGGCCTGCTGGCCAGGCGCTGAGCCAACACCCTAAGGAGCTGGCATGAAAACCCTGATCATTTTCAACCGCGAACCCTATGACAATACCGATGTCACCTGGAACGGCCTGCGCTTGGCAGACAAGCTGCTGGAGGCCGGCAGCGAGGTCAGACTGTTCCTGATGAACGACGCGGTGGATATGGCACGCGACGTGTGTCGTCCGCCAGAGGGCTACGACCAGGATCTCTCGAAAATGCTCAAGGACCTAATCGCGAAAGGCGTGCCTGTCAAGGTCTGCGGGACTTGCATGTCACGCTGCGGAATCTACAAGAATCATCCGTATTTCGACGGGGCGGAGCAATCCACCATGTCCGCCCTGGCCCAATGGGTCATCGAGTGCGACAAAGTGATCACCTTTTGAAAGCGTCGGCGGGCGCCGTGACGCCTTGAACCCGACAGAATACGACGCCTGGTACGACAGCCCGCGAGGGCGCTGGATTGGCCAGGCCGAGTACCGCCTGATGTGGAGCGGGTTGGGCTGTCCGGCTGCAGGGCAGTTGCTTGATGTCGGCTGTGGGACGGGCTGGTTTACCCGACGACTGGCGGCACAGTCCAGACTGCAGGTGACCGGCATCGATCTCGATGCGGAGTCACTGGCATTCGCGCGCAGTCAAGATCCCGTTTCAACTTACCGGCAGGCCGATGCGCTTGCCTTGCCCTTTGTCGACGCCAGCTTTGATCATGTGGTGTCGATGGCGGCACTGTGCTTTACCGCCGATTGGCGGCAGGCTGTTTCTGAAATGGTCCGGGTCACGCGTCAACGCTTTGCGATTGGCTTGCTGAACCGGCACAGTCTGCTATGGATCGACAAGGGGCGCCTCGGAGGCAGTGGAGCCTATCGCGGTGCGCTCTGGCTGTCGCCGGCGGAGTTTCGCCAGGCTTTCAGCGGGCTGTCGGTTGCCAACCTTTGTTTGCAAAGCGCGGTGTATTTCCCGTCGGGGAGATGGCCGGCCCGCCTCATGGAGCAGCTGATCCCTGGTGGCTTGCCGCTGGGCGGGTTCATGGTTGTGAGCGGGAGCAAGACAGTGCGCGCAGGCCATGCCTAGACGCCGGTTGCCAACAACCGATCCCGTGCTCTAGGTGTTTCAAACTTGTAGATGCCAACTCTAGCCATGTACGGTAGACAGCCCCGACTGTGATCGGCGCGATGCCAAAGGCAAACCGCATGCCAGCGGCATCCATCTTGAGGACCGAAAAGTAGGCCACCGCAAAAGGAATCAGCGTTCCCAAGTCGCCAAAGGCGCCGACCCATTCAGCCAAGTCGAACCGATTACGTGCATAGTTTTTCTCTTCATCTACAGGTTAAATCGTGAGGTCTTCGCGATTCAAGATGACAGCTTTGTCATCTTTCGGTTGCCACTACGTTCCTTTGGCGCGGCTAGAATTCGACTCAGTTCGTGATCCCGGCCACACGCGAATTGCCTACTTGGCCAAGCCGCAAATAATCTGGCATTAGCCGATAGACTGAAATTCATGCGCCGCTGGCTCATTGTCCTTGTTGCCCTGGTGATTGCGGCCCAGTTCTCCTGGGCCGTCGAGGCCACCACGACCGGCATTGACGAACTGCATAGCGCGGGCGCAGAGGTGGCACTTGCGACGTCACCATCGTCCGCGACAGATGGGTCTGACGTCGCGCAGGCCCAGGGCAACGACACGGCTCATATTTGCGACGCCAGTCATTGCCATTGCTTCCACGGTTACGCCGCAGCGGTTTCGCCGGTGCGCTGCGTCTTGGAGGCAGCACCGCCCAGTGCTCCGTGCGGAGTGCTTGCCGGTATCGGTGAGTCGCATATCCCCCCACGCCTAGAACGCCCCAATTGGCGCCGCGCCTGAGCGGCGCGCTGTCTGCAATTCGCTGACCCCGTCCGGTAGCCCGCTCCTCAGAGCGGGAAGATGCCGCGCCGAACCACACCTTGTTGTTCCCACAACCCTGGAGAGTTCGATGCAAAGCCGTCTTCGAGGCTACTGTGTACCGCTATTGCTGGCGGTAATTTGTTCCCCCTATTCATGGGCACTTGCCCAAGGCAACTCTGTCGCACCAGCCCAGGCGGTGGCGCCGAGCATTGCCGCCATCCCCGCCCTGACGCTTGGCGATGCCCTGCGGTTGGCCCTGGCGCACAACACGGAGCTCGCGAGCGCGCGCCTCGAAGTGCAGGCGATGGAGGCCGCCGAGATACAGGCGGGTGCCCGGCCCAACCCCGAGCTCGGCGTGCTGGTCGAAGACACGCGCAGCGCCACCCGTACGACGACGGTGCAATGGACCCAGCCGATCGAGCTGGGAGGCAAGCGCAGCGCCCGCCTCACCGCCGCGGCACGTGCCCGCGAACAGGCGCTGGTGGCGCTGCAGGCCAAGCAGGCCGGGTTGCAGGCGACCGTGACCAGTGCCTTTTTCGAATTGCTGGGCGCCCAGGAGCAGGTGGTCCTGATGCAGGCCTCGCTGGGCTTGGCGCACAACGCCAGCACCATTGCCAGCAAGCGCCTGCAGGCCGGCAAGGTGCCGCCGCTGGAACTGGCGAAGGCGCAGGT
Source organism: Alicycliphilus denitrificans K601 (assembly GCF_000204645.1). NCBI lineage: Bacteria > Pseudomonadati > Pseudomonadota > Betaproteobacteria > Burkholderiales > Comamonadaceae > Alicycliphilus > Alicycliphilus denitrificans. Next base: position 3,534,541 of record NC_015422.1, read on the forward strand.
GGCCGAGGCCGGCGTGCGCGCCGAACTGATCCAGTCACAGAGCGAGCTGCAGTTGGCCAGACAACGCCTGTCCGCCTTCTGGGGGCAAACAGCCCCCAACTTTGAGCGGGCCGAGGGCAATGCCGATGCACTACCCGCCATCCCCTCGGACCGCGAGGTGGGTGAGCGCATGGCCCAGGCGGCGGTACTGAGGGTGGCGCAACTCGATGTGGCACGACGCCAGGCGCTGACCGGCATCGAGCAGGCCAAGCGCATTCCCAATCCGACCGTCACTCTGGGGGCGAAGCGGGCCGCGGAACTGGGGCGCACACAGCTCGTCGTCGGCATATCCGTCCCGCTACCCATACTGGACAGCAACCAAGGCAATTTGCTCGAAGCCCTGCGGCGCGAAGACCAGGCGCGGGAGACCGTGACGACAGTCCGTCTGCAGCTGCAAACCGAGGTGTCCGCGGCCTTGGAGAAACTGCGCCTGACGCGCCAGCAGGTGCAACTGCTGCGCGGCGAGGTGCTGACCACCGCGCAGGCGGCCTATGACGCAGCCGTCAAGGGCTACGCATTGGGCAAGTTCGCCTTCCTCGACGTGCTGGATGCCCAGCGCACCCTGTTCCAGCTGCGCCAGCAGGTGCTGCGCAGCACGGCCGACGCCTACCGCGCCGCCGCCGACATCGATCGCCTGCTCGGTCAAGGCACCGGCGGGGTCGATCCACTCCAGGAGTAAACAATGACGAATTCAACGAAGAGCAAAAAATCGGCCATCGCCATTGCCGCAGTGCTGGTGGTGGGTGTGGCCTTGGGCATCACCATCCTGCGCAGTGGCAAGGTCAACCCCGGGGGTGACGAACATGGCCATGGCCATGCCGAGAGCGCGGCGCATGCCGATGCGGAACACCATGGCGAGAAGGCCGAGGACAAGCATGCGCATGAGGCCGGGCATGATGACGAGGAGCACCACGAGGATGCAGGCCAAGGCACTGCCCCCGCCAAGGGGCCGCATGGCGGCAAGCTGTTCGTGCAGGACGGCTTTGGGCTCGAGCTGACCATTTTCGAGACGGGTGCGGAACCGGAATTCCGTGTCTATCTGTTCAAGGATGGCAAGCCCGTGGCCCCAGGCCAGGCCCAGGTCGCCGTGACCCTGGAGCGCCTGGGCCGCCCGCCGGAGCAGTTCAGCTTCACCCCGCAGCAGGACTACCTCAAGGGCTCGGCCACCGTCGAGGAGCCGCACTCGTTCAATGCCGCGATCAAAGCGCAGGCCGGCACCCAGACCTACGAGTTCAAGTTCGAACAGGTAGAGGGCCGTGTTCAGATGACGGACGAGCAGCTCCAGCGCAACGGCGTGGAGCTGGGCGACGCGGGCCCGGCGCGCATCCGCAGCAGCCTGCAATTGCTGGGCGAGGTGAAGCTGAACCAGGATCGCAGCGTTTTCGTCACCCCGCGCCTGGCGGGCATCGTCGAGTCTGTACGCGCCAATGCCGGCGACCCGGTGCGCCGCGGGCAGGTGCTGGCCGTGATTTCGAGTCAGGCGCTGGCCGACCAGCGCAGTGAGCTGCTGGCCGCACAGAAGCGCCTGAATCTGGCCCGAACAACCTATGAGCGCGAAAAGAAACTCTGGGAAGACAAGATCTCCGCAGAGCAAGATTACTTGACTGCACGCCAGCTCTATCAAGAGGCCGAGATCGCCACCGAAAGCGCGCGCCAGAAGCTGGCCAGCCTGGGGGCCGGCGCCACCGAGTCCACCCAGGGCCTGACGCGCTACGAAGTACGCGCGCCGATCGACGGGGTCATCACCGACAAGAAAATCAGCGTCGGCGAGGTGCTCAAGGAGGACGGCACCGTATTCCAGCTGGCCGATCTATCCACGGTGTGGGTTGAGCTGATCGTCCCGGCCAAGGATGTGGGGCGGATCAAGGTGGGCGACCAGGCCCGGGTCAAATCCGCGGCACTGGAGGGCGAGGCGAGTGCAAAGGTGTCCTATGTGGGCGCGCTGATCGGCGAGCAGAGCCGCAATGCCACCGCACGCCTGGTGCTGGGCAATGCCAAGGGCCAATGGCGCCCGGGGTTGCCGGTGTCCGTCGATCTGACGTCGGACGAAGTCACCGTGCCGGTGGCGGTGGCCGCAGATGCGGTGCAGACACTGGGTACAGGGCCGGTGGTGTTCGGCCGCTACGGCCAGCAGTTCGAGGCGCGACCGCTGGAGCTCGGGCGCAGCGACGGGCGTTTCACCGAGGTCGTCAAAGGCCTGTCGGCAGGCGAGCGCTACGCCGCCAAGAACAGCTTTCTGATCAAGGCCGAGCTTGGCAAGGCCGGTGCGAGCCACGACCACTGAGGAGTCAGCAATGAAGCAGATTACCGCCATCCTGCAGCCGCACCGACTGGAAAAAGTCGAAGACGCCTTGCACCGCCTGCCCCATTTTCCGGGCTTCACGATTTTTCAGGGACGAGGTCATCCACGCGGCCGTGGGCACAGCCACGCCTACCTGGCCGATGAATGGGAGCCCAGCCACCATCTACGCCTGATTCTGTGGATCTACTGCGACGATGAACAGGTCGATGCGATCGTGCAAACCATTGAGCAGGCGGCCCATACGGGACAGCCGGGCGACGGCCTGATTGCCGTGACCGAGGTCATCGACATCGTGCGCATCCGCAGCGGCGAGCATGGCCGCAAAGCCGTCTGAGGCAGCACAGCACAGGACAATCCATGTTTGAAAAAATTATCCGCTTTGCCATCGAGCAGCGCTGGCTGGTGCTGCTCGCCGTGCTGGGCATGGCCGCGCTGGGAGTTTTCAGTTACCAGCGCCTGCCCATCGATGCCGTGCCCGACATCACCAATGTACAGGTCCAAATCAATACACCGGCACCGGGGTACTCGCCCCTGGAATCCGAGCAGCGCGTGACCTTTCCGATCGAGACCGCGATGGCAGGCCTGCCCCACCTGGAGCAGACACGCTCGCTGTCACGCTACGGCCTGTCGCAGGTCACCGTGGTGTTCAAGGACGGCACCGACATCTACTTTGCCCGCCAGCTCGTCAACGAACGCATCCAGGAGGCCAAGGAGAAGCTTCCCGCGGGCCTGTCCCCCGCGCTCGGTCCGGTCGCCACGGGCCTGGGCGAAATCTATATGTGGACGGTGGAGACCAAGGAGGGCGCACTCAAGCCCGATGGCACGCCCTACACCCCGACCGACCTGCGCGAGATTCAGGACTGGATCATCAAACCCCAGCTGCGCAACGTTCCGGGGGTGACAGAGATCAACACGATTGGCGGCTACGCCAAGGAATACCAGGTCGCACCCTCCCCCGACAAACTGGTGGCCTATGGCCTGAGCATGGCCGATCTGGTGCAGGCGCTGGAGCGCAACAACGCCAATGTGGGCGCCGGCTACATCGAACGCCGTGGCGAGCAGTACCTGATCCGCGCACCCGGCCAGGTGGCCGGCATCGAAGACATCGCCAACATCGTCGTGAGCCAAGCACAAGGGGCACCGATTCGCGTGCGTGACATTGCGGAGGTAGGTATTGGCAAGGAGCTGCGCACTGGCGCCGCCACGGAGAACGGTCGTGAGGTCGTGCTGGGCACGGTTTTCATGCTGATGGGCGAGAACAGCCGCACCGTGTCGCAGGCCGTGGATAAGCGCCTGCAGGAGGTCAACAAGACCCTTCCCCCGGGCGTGATCGCCCAGACGGTCTATGACCGCACGATCCTGATCGACAAGGCCATCGCCACGGTCAAAAAGAACCTGACCGAGGGCGCGCTCCTGGTCGTGGCAATCCTGTTCCTGTTTCTCGGCAACATCCGCGCTGCCGTGATCACGGCGGCCGTGATCCCGCTGGCCATGCTGTTCACCTTCACCGGCATGGTGAGCAACAAGGTCAGCGCCAACTTGATGAGCCTGGGAGCGCTGGACTTCGGCATCATCATCGACGGCGCGGTAGTGATCGTCGAGAACTGCGTGCGGCGCCTGGCCCACGCGCAGGCGGCTGCGGGCAGGCCCCTGACCCGCCAGGAGCGTTTTCATGAGGTCTTCGCCGCCGCCCGCGAGGCGCGCAGGCCACTGGTCTACGGGCAACTGATCATCATGGTGGTCTACCTGCCGATCTTTGCCCTCAGTGGCGTCGAGGGCAAGATGTTCCACCCGATGGCCTTCACGGTGGTGGCTGCCCTGGTCGGCGCGATGATCCTCTCCGTCACCTTTATCCCCGCCGCCGTCGCGCTGCTGATCGGCAAGCATGTGGGCGAGAAGGAAAACCGCCTGATGCTGGCGGCCAAGAAGGGCTATGCGCCGATGCTGGACTGGGCGCTCGTAAATCGCCCACTGGTGGTGACGATTGCAACGGTGTCCGTCGCGTTGAGCGGGCTGCTGGCCTCGCGCATGGGCAGTGAGTTCATCCCCAGCCTCAGCGAGGGTGATGTCGCACTGCATGCCTTGCGCATCCCCGGCACAAGCCTGAGCCAGGCGATCGAGATGCAGTTCGAGCTGGAACGGGTGATCAAGAAGTTTCCGGAGGTGGACAAGGTGTTCGCCAAGCTGGGCACCGCCGAGATTGCCACCGATCCGATGCCGCCGAACGTGGCCGACACATTCCTGATGCTCAAGCCGCGCACCGAGTGGCCCGACCCCAAGCGCAGCGCCGAATCGCTGGTGGCGGCCCTGCAACAGGCCGTGAACAAGGTGCCGGGCAACAACTACGAGTTCACGCAGCCCATACAGATGCGCTTCAACGAGCTGATATCGGGGGTGCGCAGCGACGTGGCCGTCAAGGTTTTTGGTGATGACATGGCCGTGATGGAGAACACGGCCGAACAGATCTCGCAGGTCCTCGAAGCTATTCCCGGGGCTGCGGACGTGAAGGTCGAACAGACCACCGGGCTGCCCATGCTGACGATGCAGATCGACCGCACCAAGCTGGCGCGGCTGGGGCTGAGCCTGGATGACGTGCAAAGTACGGCAGCGACCGCCATTGGCGGCCGGGAAGCGGGTGCGCTGTTCCAGGGCGACCGCCGTTTCGACATTCTGGTGCGTCTGCCGGAATCGCAACGCAACGATATCGAGGCGCTCAAGCGCCTGCCGATCCGCCTGCCCAGCGCTGGCGGTTCGCCCGCCTATGTGAGGCTGGGCGAAGTGGCGAGCTTCGAGATAGCGCCCGGCCCCAACCAGATCAGCCGCGAGAACGGCAAACGCCGCGTCGTCGTCACCGCCAACGTGCGCGGCCGCGACATCGGCTCCTTTGTGGCCGAGGCGCATGAGCAGCTGCAGCAGAAGGTCGAGATCCCCAGCGGCTACTGGACCGCCTGGGGCGGCACCTTCGAGCAGCTGCAGTCCGCCAGCCAGCGCCTGCAGATCGTCGTGCCCATCGCCTTGCTGATGGTGTTCATGCTGCTGTTTGCGATGTTCAACAACGTCAAGGATGGGTTGCTGGTGTTCACCGGCGTGCCCTTCGCATTGACCGGAGGCATCGTGGCGCTGTGGCTGCGCGACATACCACTGTCTATCTCGGCAGGGGTGGGCTTCATCGCATTGTCCGGCGTGGCGGTATTGAATGGCCTGGTAATGATTTCTTTCATCCGATCGCTCCGGGAGGAAGGGTTGGGCTTGGACGAGGCAGTGCGTGAAGGCGCACTGACGCGCCTGCGGCCGGTGTTGATGACGGCTCTCGTGGCTTCTCTGGGCTTCGTGCCGATGGCCCTGGCGACCGGCACCGGCGCCGAGGTACAGCGCCCGCTGGCCACGGTCGTCATCGGCGGCATCATGTCGTCGACGGCGCTGACGCTCCTGGTGCTGCCTGTGCTCTATCGCTGGGCGCATGCATGGCGCGGGCGGACGCAGGACGCTTCCGTCACCGGTGGATCATCTGCCACCGGTGTGCCGGCCCTCTCGGAAGACTGAGCTCGCTGGGCGGCACTTGGTTATGCCAGGTGTCGCCTACCGCCTATATCCCCTCATGACCCGCCATCTTCATCATGACCACCAAATTCCGCCTGGACATTCCCCTTGTGTTGCCACAGATAGACGCCGCCGAGGACGTCTGCGTCAAGCGCCTGGTCGAGGATCTGCAGGGCCGCGAGGGTATCGATGCGGTGCATGTGCGCACCGAGAAGGCCGGGGCTTCGGCCCAGCTGTGCGTTCACTACGACCCGCAGGCGCTGCCACTGGCGCGCATCCGCGAGATCGTTGAGGCGGCCGGCGCGCGTATTACCGAGCGTTTCGGGCACGCGCTGTGGCAGGTTGACGGCATCGGCCATGCGCGCCGGGCCCGCACGGTGGCCGAGCAGCTGCGAGGCCTGCCCGGTGTGCTGGAGGCTGAGGCCAGCGCTGCGGGACAGGTGCATGTGGACTTCGACCGCCAGCTGACTTCGGATCAATCCATCCTCGCCGCTCTGGCCGATTGGGGCGTATGGCCGCAGGCGGATTCCGCGCCCGCAGAGGAAGTGCACGGCCACGGCGAGTCGGGACACCGGCATGCGCCCGGTGAGCCGGACGGCCATGGGCACGCCCATGGCGGCCTGCTCGGTCCCAATACCGAGATGATTTTTGCGCTGAGCTGTGGCGCGCTGCTGGGCCTGGGCGTGCTGATAGAGAAGCTGGTGCCGGGGGCGCCCGGCTGGCTGCCCTGGGCCTGCTTTGTCCTGGCCTACGGCTTCGGTGGATTTTTTACGCTGCGCGAGGCGTTCGACAACCTCCGGCTCAGGCGTTTTGAAATCGACACCTTGATGCTGGTGGCGGCGGCCGGCGCCGCGGCCCTGGGCTCATGGGCAGAGGGTGCGCTGCTGCTGTTCCTGTTCAGCCTTGGCCATGCGCTGGAACACTATGCAATGGGCCGCGCCAAGCGCGCCATCGAGGCCCTCGCGGAGCTGGCGCCGGACACCGCGACGGTGCGGCGCGACGGCCTGACGCGTGAGATTGCCGTGGAGGAGTTGCGCGTCGGGGATATCGTGCTGGTGCGGCCGAACGAACGCCTGTCGGCCGACGGCTTCATCGTGCAGGGCAGCTCGGCGATCAACCAGGCACCGGTGACCGGCGAGAGTATCCCGGTTGACAAGCGCCCGGTGGAGGATGCGGCGTTGGCGCGCGTTCGGCCGGATGGCGTGGAGTCTGCCGCGCGCGTGTTCGCCGGCACCATCAACGGCGCGGGAAGCCTGGAAATCGAGGTGACGCGCCGCTCTACCGACTCCGCGCTGGCGCGGGTGGTCAAGATGGTCAGCGAGGCCGAGACGCGGCAGTCGCCAACCCAGCGTTTCACCGACAAGTTCGAACGCATCTTTGTGCCAGCGGTGCTGGGTCTGACATTTCTGTTGCTGTTCGCCTGGGTGGCGATTGACGAACCGTTTCGCGACAGCTTCTACCGCGCGATGGCCGTGCTGGTGGCGGCCAGCCCTTGCGCTCTGGCCATCGCCACGCCCAGCGCGGTGCTGTCGGGCATTGCCCGGGCAGCGCGCGGCGGCGTGTTGATCAAGGGCGGTGCGCCGCTGGAGGAGCTGGGCTCACTCGACGCCATGGCCTTCGACAAGACCGGAACGCTGACCGAGGGGCGTCCGCGCATCACCGATGTGGTGGCGGTGGACGGCGCAAGCGAGGAGGAACTGCTGACCGTGGCGGTGGCCGTTGAGTCGCTCAGCGATCACCCATTGGCAGCCGCGATTGCGCGCGACGGGCGCGAGCGCCTGGCGGGCCGGACGGAACCGGTCGCTGATGGCTTGCAGAACCTGATAGGCCGCGGCGTCACCGCCAGGCTGGCGGGTGAGACGGTGTGGATAGGCAAGGCCGAGATGTTCGGCGTCGAGGATGTGCCAGCCCTGGGCGCCACCGCCCAGGCCGCTGTCGCGGGCCTGCGCGAGCGCGGCCGCACCACCATGGTGGTACGCCAGGGTGCGCGCGACCTGGGTGCGATCGGTCTGCTGGACACGCCGCGCGCCGGCGCGCGCGAGGCGCTGCAGGCACTGCGCGAGCTGGGCATCAAACGCATGATCATGATTTCGGGCGACCACCAAAAGGTGGCAGACGCGGTGGCCGCTGAGGTCGGTCTCGACGAAGCCTGGGGCGACCTGATGCCCGAGGACAAGGTCGAGGCGATCCGCAAGCTGCGCCAAGAAACCAAGGTGGCGATGGTAGGTGATGGCGTCAACGATGCCCCCGCGATGGCCAACGCGACGGTCGGCATTGCCATGGGCGCCGCCGGATCGGACGTGGCGCTGGAAACGGCGGACGTGGCCTTGATGGCCGACGATCTGCGGCATCTGCCATTCGCGGTGGGCCTGAGTCGGCATACCCGCACGGTAATCCGCCAGAACGTGTTTGTCAGCCTGGGCATCGTGGCGGTATTGGTGCCCGCGACGATCATGGGCCTGGGCATCGGGGCCGCAGTGGCGGTGCATGAGGGCTCGACGCTGCTGGTCGTCTTCAACGCGCTGCGGCTGCTGGCCTACCGCGACACCACGGCGAACATGCCGCAGGGTCGGGGAGCCACATGACAGCCGCACCTTGACAGACCTTGTCCGCCAGGCGAGTGCGCATGGGCTGTGATTCACGGCGCGCTCCACCCCACATTGGGGACAGAATTTCGGATCGCCTCTTCAATATGGAACCCGACGCATGAAGTTGTTGATTGTTGAAGACGAGATCAAGCTGGCCGAATACCTGCGCAAGGGCCTGTCCGAGGAGGGCTATGTGGTGGAGGTGGCGCACAACGGTGTGGATGGTTTGCACTTGGCGATGGAAGGCGCATACGACCTGATCGTCCTGGATGGCATGTTGCCGGGCATAGACGGAATGGGGGTGCTGGCCGCACTGCGGCAATCCAGGCAAACACCCGTTTTAATGCTGACGGCGCGCATGCGTGTCGAAGACCGGGTGCGCGGCCTGAAGGCCGGGGCGGATGACTATTTGGTCAAACCCTTTGCATTTACCGAGCTGGTGGCGCGGATCGAGGTTCTGCTTAAACGCTCCCATCCGCTCCCTGCAAGTCACGAAGCACTTACGCTGGCAATAGACGATCTGCACATGGACCTGGTGCGGCGGCGTGTGGAACGGGCGGGCAAGCGTCTTAACCTGACAGCCAAGGAGTTTCAACTACTGTCTCTGCTATTGCGTAGGCAAGGTGAAGTGCTTTCACGTGCTGAAATCGCGGAGCAGGTTTGGGACGTCAATTTTGACCATGGCACCAACGTGATCGACGTCGCAATACGACGCCTGCGCGCCAAAATGGACACGCCGTTCGATCGGCCGTTGCTTCATACGGTGCGTGGCATGGGCTACGTGCTGGAGGCGCGAGCAAAATGACCCGGCATCCCATTCGCTCATTGGGGCGCCGGCTTTCGCTTTGGCTCGCACTGCAGAGCATGGTCGCCTTGGCGATGGTTTGCGTGGTTGTATACGTCACCACCCTTCTGGCCTTCGAGGCACGTCAGCGCAACGCGCTTGCAGACAAGGAGATGCAGATACGCCACCTGTTGTCCGACACTGTGGAGATGTCGGACGCAGAGGCATTGAGCCATAGGCTCGACGACTTTTTGATTGGCCACCAGGACATGAAGCTGACGCTGAGGCGCGCCGACGGCACACGGTTTTATGGCGCCATCGCAACTGTGCCGAATCATGCCGATGCGAATCTGCGCGTGCTGAAGTTTGCCGTGGCCGCGCCCACCGTCGATAGTGCGCCCCTGCATGCCGAACTCAGGCTGGATACGCGTGACGATCGACTCCTTCTGTCTCGTATTGGTTTGACGCTGCTGGCAGTGGCCCTGATTGGAGTGGCGGTGATATCGGCCAGTGGGTATGCCCTCGTAAAACGAGGACTACGGCCAGTGCGCGACCTGGTCGCGCAGACACGGCAGCTGGCTGCAGATACCTTGCACAAGAGGCTGGATGGATCGGCGCAACCCGAGGAGCTGGAGCCCCTGGTGGAGCAGTTCAATGCGCTGCTGGCGCGCCTTGAACGCGCCTACGACCAGATGGAAGGATTCAATGCGGATGTCGCGCACGAGCTTTGTACGCCGCTGGCCACCATGGTCAGTGGCACAGAGCTGGCTCTGCGCAAGGTCCGAAGTGCCGAAGAGCTGCAGGACGTTCTGGGTTCCAACTTGGAGGAATTGCACCGCATTACCGACATAGTGCAGGGCATGTTGTTTTTGTCCCAGGCCGATCGGGGTGCACTTGCACGCCGTGTACCAGTGTTCAGCATGGCCGCACTGACCCAAAAAATCACCGACTACCACGAGGGGGAACTGGCTGATGCGGATCTGCGCCTGGAAATTGTTGGCGATGCGCAAGGGGAGTTTGACGATGCGCTGTTGCAGCGTGCGATCTCCAACCTGCTGTCAAATGCGACACGGTATGCGCAGCCACAAACTACGGTTCGTGTAGAAATCCAGGAACTGGACGGTCGGGTGCGCCTGCAGGTCATCAATCTCGGTGGCACCATTGCTCCAGAACACCTTCCACGCCTTTTTGATCGCTTCTACCGAGCCGACCCATCTCGCAGCTACGCCGTCCGCAACCATGGGCTCGGCCTGGCCATCGTCGCGGCTATTGCGCGCATGCATGGCGGTGAACCACTGGCCGACTCGAAAGACGGTGTGACGACGATTGGTTTCAGCATGTTGAGCAATGGCAGGCGAGACGGTCCAATCAGTCAGGAAACAGTAACGTAAATAAGTGGGTGTGATGATCCATCTGTAGCCGACGAATTCCACGTTTGACCAACTCCCTATCAGTCGAATAGCTGGGCGGCCTGCAAAATGCTTTCAGTGCCTGACCATCATTTCATCGAACTTGGCCCGAGAACTGCGAATCTAGGGGCAATCTGCTGACGGAACCCAGGCGCCAGTCGACGTAACCATCTCGTCACCCATGCGGATGTCGATGGTGGATATCTGGAAAATGCGGATGGCTGTGGGTGACCGGCAGATGGCGGTGCCAGTGCTCGTGCGGTTCGCGCCCATCCCAATCAGGGCCATGCTCGTGCAGGTGGTGCTCGTCGTGTACGTGGCGATGGCTGTGCTCCAGCGGCTCGTGGGTGTGCTGGTGCTCGTGACGCTCTGTCAGGTGCAACCAGACGCCAAACGCCATCAGTGCGCACGCTGGCCAGAACAGTAGCGTTGGTGTTTCACCCAGAAAGACCAGCGCCGCCGCCGCCCCGACGAACGGAGCTGTGGAAAAATAGGCCCCTGTGCGCGCCGCACCCAGACCGCGCAGTGCCAGCACGAACAGCACCAGGCTGATGCCGTAGCCGAACCAGCCGACCACCATAGCCGAAGCCACGGTGCCCCAGGCAGGAAGCGCCGTCCCCATCGACAGTGCCACTGCGCAATTCACGAGCCCGGCAATCAGACCCTTGGCTCCGGCAACGAACAAGGCGTCCGTGGTCGAAACCTTGCGTGTCAGGTTGTTGTCGATGGCCCAGCACAGGCATGCCAACGCGATGGCCCCAGGGCCAAGCCAATTCCCGCTAGCTGCCACGCGTTGATCCGGCCAGGACAGGAGCACCCCGCCGACCACGATGACGGCCATGCCGACGACGATGCGACGATCGGCGTTCTCCTTAAACACCAACCAGGCCAGTACGGCGGTCAGGACGGATTCAAGGTTGAGCAGCAGCGAGGCGTCGGACGCTTTGGTGTGCACCAGACCGAACATCAGCGCGATCGGACCCAGGACGCCGCCGAAGAAGATCGCCCCCAGCAGCCAGGGCCACTGGCCGCGCTCAAGGCCCGAAGCCGCCCAACGCCGATCCCGCAGGAGCCGGATGACTGCCAGGCCGATGCCGCTGCCCAGATAAAGCAGCCCGCCCAGTAGCACCGGAGAAACCAGACCCACCAGCAGCTTGGCCAGCGGGGTGCTGGCGCCAAACAGGGCGGCAGCCAGCAGGGCGTGGAGGACACTGATGTTCATGGATGACCATATTGTGTGCATTATGGCTATATGCCACGGCCACTAATTGCAAGGCGACGCGCTACCCGTCGGCGACTGACCATCACATAGGCGTACATGATTTGCCCTGGTGTTTCCGCATCGCGCGATCCAGGCATGACGTATGTCGCAACGAAAGCTGTCGAAGATGTCATCCGGCTGTCTAGCTTTTGTTGGGTAGGGGTTTCTACCATGAACACATCTCCTCAGCGCTGTACCAAAGCGCTGGAGATGCAAACCTCAGAGACTCCAAAAGGAAATTGATCATGACTCAACGTCGCCTCTCCCTCTCCGCCGTGATCGCAAGCGTGGCCGCCGTCACAGCCTTCGGCCTGCCGGGAATGGCATCGGCGGAATATATGCACTCGGCCAACAACGAAACTGGCGTGGTCGTTCACCCGGAACACTTCAAGAGCGAAAAAACCCGCGAGCAGGTCAGGGCGGAAGCCGAAGCCGCGATGCGACAAGGCCGTCTGTCTTATGGCGAAAGCAACTACCCTGTAGGAGCAGAAGCCGCACCGGCGACGTCGAGCAAAACCCGCCAACAGGTGGTCGACGAGCTGCGCAATGAGAATGCCGCGCAACGTGAAGCACGGCGGCTGCTGTACACGGCCGGTTGATCGGACAACCCGCCCGACGATATCGTCGGGCGCCCCCATGGTCGCGCATGACACCCCATCGCCGCGCGCCGTCGCGGCGATTTGCTTTCTGAATCGCCTTTCGCTCAAGGACTTTCACGGTGCCAGATTCAACCACTGTCGGCAGTAGCGTATCGGCGTAACACCGAGATGAGCGATTGTCGCCGGGTCAGTCAGATGACTGTTTTGTCATCTTTCGGTTGCCAGCACCCACAGTTTCAAACTCGATGCCATGGGAGCGGGAGGGGGTCTGCAATTATTCGTAGGGCGATCTGTAGTCAAGGGATGTGAGCCGCAACGAAAGCTGTCGAAGATGTCATCTGGCTGTCTAGGTTTTGTTGGGTAGGGGCTTCTACCATGAACACATCTCCTCAGCTCTGTACCAAAGCGCTGGAGATGCAAACCTCAGAGACTCCAAAAAGGATATTGATCATGACTCAACGTCGCCTGTCCCTCTCCGCCGTGATCGCCAGCGTGGCCGCCGTGGTGGCCTTCGGCCTGCCGGGAATGGCATCGGCGGAATACATGCATCCCGCCAACAACCAAGCTGGCGTGGTCGTTCACCCGGAACACTTCAAAAGCGAAAAGACCCGCGAGCAAGTCAGGGCGGAAACCGAAGCCGCGATGCGACAAGGCCGTTTGTCTTACGGCCAAAGCAACTTCCCGCGAGGTGCAGAAGCCGCACCGGTGACGTCGAACAAGACCCGCCAACAGGTGATCGATGAGATGCGCAATGAGACCGCCGCACAACGCGAAGCACGGCGTCTGCTGTACTCCGGCGGCTGATAGAACAATCAGTCCGACGATATCGCCGGGCGCCCATGGTCTCGCATGACACCCCATCGCCGCGCGCTGTCGCAGCGATAAGCGACAGGACGGGGCCGGGGGATCAAGGGGTTATCTCACTCCAGCCTAGTGTCCTGTCCCGCTGATACGTGAGCAAAGTCGATGCAGCTTTTCGAGGATGGAATCGGCGGTGGCGGTCCACTTGAACGGCTGGCAGTTCGTGTTGTAGGCCGCGACGAAGTGGTCGATGCGCTGCACGAGCTGTTTGACGCTGGTGAACGAACCGCGCCGAATGGCTTTGTCGGTAATCAGCGCAAAGAAGCGCTCGACCTGATTGAGCCAGGAGCTGTAGGTCGGGATGAAGTGCATGTGCCAACGGGGCCGCGCTGTCAGCCAGTCCTTGATCTTCGGATGGTTGTGGGTGGCGTAGTTGTCGCAGATGCAGTGAATGTCCAGCTCGGCGGGGACGGCCTTGTCGATCTCGCGCAGGAAAGACAAGAATTCCTGATGCCGATGGCGCGGCTTGCACGCGGCCAGCACCGCGCCGTTGAGCACGTTCAGGGCTGCAAACAGTGTGGTCGTGCCATGGCGCTTGTAGTCGTGGGTCACGCCCTCGACATAGCCAAATCCCATGGGCAGCATTGGCTGGGTACGCTCCAACGCCTGGCACTGACTCTTCTCGTCCACGCAGATCACCAAGGCGTTGTCCGGCGGACTCAGGTACAGCCCGACCACATCGCGCAGCTTCTCGATGAAGAACGGGTCGGTGGAGAGCTTGAAGCTCTCGCTGCGGTGCGGTTGCAGGCCAAAGAGCTGGAAGTAGCGCGCCACGCTGCTCTTGGAGATGCCGGTCTCGGCGGCCACGGTGCGCACGCTCCAATGCGTCGAGCCGTTGGCTGGCTTGGTGTGCAACGTCGTCTTGATCAAATGCGCCACGCGTTCGTCGTCAATCGTGCGCGGCTTGCCCGGTCGAACATCGTCGTACAGACCCGCGATGCGTCGTTCGATGAAACGCGCGCGCCACTTGCCCACGGTGGCCTTGGTCAGAGCCAAGCGCTCGGAAATCGTGCTGTTGGGCTCACCATCGGCGCTGCTCAGGACGATGCGTGCCCGTGCGCTCAAGGCTGCAGGCAGCGAGCGGCTGCGCGCAAACGACTGCAGCGCCGAAGCGACCGAGGCCGAACTGCACGCGTTTGAGGCCAGGCCATGGGGGCAAAAATTCCCGACTGTCGTCAGCGCCTGGCGCAGGGCCACTGGAAATCAGCGATGAACCAATTCGCGATCCTCTACGAAGACCGGTTCACAAAATCGAGCACGTAAGATAGTCAACCAGCTTCACGAAATCGGTGAAGGTTCAATGAGCCTCACACACGGAAATTCGGACACTCCCGTTGGTCATTTCAGAGGTCCGGCGCGCCTCTGGGCCACCGAGATCATGGAAAAGATCGCCGATTAGACGCAGGCTTTTTGCGCGAGGCCGCCCGACTACAACGCCGCACTCGTGAACGCGCGTGTGGCGCTCGAGACGCTTGCGGCAGACGGTGGGTCATCGCTGTCAGCTCGCACTGGTACAACTCGCCGTACTCTCCTTGATGCAGGCTGCGACTTGTCCAGCCAGAACCGTCCATCGTGAAGTTCTCTCAAGCCCGATTGGGCGGAAAAGTCCTTGCTATACCTACTGCAAACAATTCACTGCGTCTCAAGAAGTCGCATCTACACACTGGGGTGGTAGCGGATGTCGAAAACAAAAGAGCCACCCGAAGGCGGCTCTTTTTCCTTCTGAATCAATGACTTAGAAGGTCGTTTATGGCGGAGTGGACGGGACTCGAACCCGCGACCCCCGGCGTGACAGGCCGGTATTCTAACCGACTGAACTACCACTCCGCGTCGGTGTGACTTTCGTTCCTTGCGGAACCAAGTGCCACAAAACTTGGCGACCCTACGGGGATTCGAACCCCGGTACTCACCGTGAAAGGGTGATGTCCTAGGCCTCTAGACGATAGGGTCAAAACCTAGATTGTTTCAGGTGGTGGAGGTAAGCGGGATCGAACCGCTGACCTCTTGCATGCCATGCAAGCGCTCTCCCAGCTGAGCTATACCCCCGTTGATTCCGGCGTTTATTTTTCTTAACTACCGTCATCACCTGAGCCTCAAATTATAGACAGGTTTTCAGCGGCTTTTCAAACGCGCCAGGATTTTTTCGCGTCCGAGCAGTTCGAGCACCGCATCGACCGAGGGCGTGTGGGCCGTGCCCATGGTGAGCACGCGCACGGGCATGGCCAGTTGCGGCATCTTGGCGCCCTGCGCCTTCAGCACGTCCTTGATGGCGGCGGCGATGGCCTCCTTGTTCCACTCCACGGTCTGCAGCGCGGCGGCAAAGGCGTCCAGGAGCGGCTGCGCGGCCTCGGTCACGTGCCTGGCGTAGTCGTCGGCGTTGCGCTCAACGGCATCGGCATAGAACACGGCGATCCAGCGCGCGAGATCGACCAGGGTCTCGCAGCGGTCCTTGAACAGGGCGCAGATGCGCGGCAGGCGCTCGTCGAGCTGGCTCGCGGCCACGCCGGCCTTCACGGCGAAGGGCTCGACCATGTCGGCGAGCTGCGCGTCGTCCATGGCCTTGAGGTGCTGGGCGTTGACCCAGCGCAGCTTGGCCTCGTCGAACTGGCCGGCGCTCCTGCCCAGGTGGTCCAGGTCGAACCACGCGAGGAACTGCGCGCGCGAGAAGATTTCGTCGTCGCCATGGCTCCAGCCCAGGCGCGCGAGGTAGTTGACCATGGCGTCGGGCAGGTAGCCCTCGTCGCGGTACTGCGTGACGGCCTTGGCGCCGTTCCTCTTGCTCATCTTCTCGCCCTGCTCGTTCAGGACCGTGGGCAGGTGGGCGAAGACGGGCACCTGCGCTCCGAGCGCCTCGAAGATGTGGATCTGGCGCGGCGTGTTGTTGACGTGGTCGTCGCCGCGGATCACGTGGGTGACCCGCATGTCCATGTCGTCCACGCAGACGCAGAAGTTGTAGGTGGGCGTGCCGTCGGGGCGGGCGATGACGAGGTCGTCGAGCTCGCTGTTCTGAAACTCGATGCGGCCCTTGCACTTGTCGTCCCAGCCAACCACGCCGTCCTTCGGCGTCTTGAAGCGCAGCACGGGCTTGACGCCCTCGGGCACGGGCGGCAGCACCTTGCCAGGCTCGGGGCGCCAGGTGCCGTCGTAGCGGGGCTTTTCCTTAGCGGCCATCTGGCGCTCGCGCAGGGCGTCGAGCTCCTGCACGCTCATGTAGCAGGGGTAGACGTGGCCCGCGGCCTGCAGTTGGGCCAGCACCTCCTTGTAGCGGTCCATGCGCTGCATCTGGTAGTACGGGCCCTCGTCGTGGTCCAGCTGCAGCCAGGCCATGCCTTCGAGGATGACGTCCACCGAGGCCTGCGTGGAGCGCTCCAGGTCGGTGTCCTCGATGCGCAGGATGAAGTCGCCGCCGTTGGCGCGCGCGAAGGCCCAGGGGTACAGGGCCGAGCGGATGTTGCCCAGGTGGATGAAGCCCGTGGGCGAGGGGGCGAACCGGGTGCGTACTTTGGTGCTCGTCATGGCAGGGTGTCCAGCCCGCGGGCCAGGTCGTTCTGGAGGTCGCCCAGGTGTTCCAGGCCGACGGAGATGCGGATCAGCCCCTGGCCTATGCCGGCGGCCTGGCGCTGTTCTTCGGTGAGCCGCCCGTGCGAGGTGCTGGCCGGGTGGGTGATGGTGGTCTTGACGTCGCCCAGGTTGGCGGTGATGGAGCACACGCGCGTGCTGTCGACCACGTGGAAGGCGTTGGCGCGCAGCTGCTGTGCGCCCTGCCCCGCCACGTCGAACGCCAGCACGGTGCCGCCCATGCCGTTCTGCTGGCGCATGGCGAGCTCGTGCTGGGGGTGGCTCTTCAATCCGGGGTAGTAGACGCGCGCCACCTTGGGGTGCGCCTCCAGCCAGGTGGCCAGCTCCAGCGCCGCGGCGCTTTCGGCCTTGACGCGCAGGCCCAGCGTCTCCAGCCCCTTGAGCACCACCCAGGCGTTGAAGGGCGCCAGGTTCAGCCCGCCGCTGCGCAGGAAGGTGCCCATGACCTTGTCGACCAGCGCCACCGTGCCGCACACGGCGCCGGCCATGACGCGGCCCTGGCCGTCGAGCAGCTTGGTGCCCGAGTGCACGACGAGGTCGGCGCCGAAGCGCACGGGCTGCTGCAGCACGGGCGAGGCGAAGCTGTTGTCCACCGCCAGCAGCGCGCCGTGGGCGTGGGCCAGCTCGGCCAGCGCGGCGATGTCGCACAGGTCGGTGAGCGGGTTGGTGGGCGTCTCGGCGAACAGCAGGCGCGTGTTGGGGCGCATCGCCGCCTTCCAGGCCTGCACGTCGGTCTGGGAGACGAAGCTGGTCTCCACGCCGAAGCGCGCCATTTCGGTGCCCAGGAGCTTGATGGTGGAGCCGAACATGGACTGCGAGCAGATGACGTGGTCGCCCGCTTTGAGCGCCGTGAGCGCCACGAGCAGGATGGCCGACATGCCGGTGGCAGTGGCCACGGCGCATTCCGTGCCCTCCATGGCGGCCAGGCGCCGCTCGAAGCTGGTGACCGTGGGATTGCTGGTGCGGCTGTAGGTGTAGCCCGCTTCCTCGTTGGCGAAGCGCCGCGCGGCGCTGGCGCAGTCGCTCTGCACGAAGCTGCTGGTCAGGTAAAGGGCTTCGCTGTGCTCGCCCCACTGGCTGCGCTCCACGGCCTCGCGCACGGCGAGGGTGTCCGGGTGCAGGCCGGCAGGCAGGGTTTTATCGGTCACGATGACGGTCCTTGCTTAAAAACAGGAGCTGCTTGCGCTTGATTCACGGGGATTTCAGTATCTTTTTATACTGGAAACCATAACCGACAAGTGGAAGTCGCTCATTTTTTTGATGAGTCCGGCTGCGCTCACAGCGCCTCTGCGTTGGGCAGGGACAGGCGCGAGGTGTCCTCGGGCTCCTCGTCGCCGCCGCGCTCGCGCCCTTCGTTGAGCGCGGTGACGTCCTCGTCGGAGATGTCGCCCGTGATGTAGAGGCCGTCGAAGCACGAGGCCTCGAAGCCCTCCACGCGCGGGTTGATCTTGCCCACGGCCTGCTTCATGGCGTCCACGTCCTGGTAGATCAGCGCGTCGGCGCCGATCACCTGGCGGATTTCCTCCACCGTTCGGTTGTGCGCCACCAGCTCGGTGCGCGTGGGCATGTCGATGCCGTAGACGTTGGGGTGGCGCACCGGCGGCGCGGCCGAGGCCAGGTACACCTTGACGGCGCCCGCGTCGCGCGCCATCTGCACGATCTCCTTGGAGGTGGTGCCGCGCACAATGGAGTCGTCCACCAGCAGCACGCGCCGGCCCTTGAATTCGCTGGCGATCGCGTTGAGCTTCTGGCGCACCGACTTCTTGCGCGTGCCCTGCCCCGGCATGATGAAGGTGCGGCCCACGTAGCGGTTCTTCACGAAGCCCTCGCGGTACGGAATGCCCAGCAGCTGCGCCAGCTGCATGGCGCTGGGGCGGCTCGATTCGGGGATGGGGATGATGGCGTCGATCTCGCTGGGCGGCACGGTGGAGATCACGCGCTTGGCCAGCGTCTCGCCCATGTTCAGGCGCGCCTGGTAGACCGAGATGCCGTCGAGCACCGAGTCCGGCCGCGCCAGGTACACGTACTCGAACACGCAGGGGTTCAGGTGCGGGTTCTCGGCGCACTGCTGCGTCAGCACCCGCCCGTCCAGGCGCACGAACACGGCCTCGCCGGGCGCCACGTCGCGCTCCAGCTGGTGCAGCGTGCCCTCCAGCGCCACGGATTCGCTGGCCAGCATCACCGTGCCGTCAGCGCCCTTGCCCATGCACAGGGGGCGGATGCCGAACGGGTCGCGGAAGGCGAGCAGCCCGTAGCCCGCGATCAGCGCGATCACGGCATACGAGCCCTTGATGCGCCGGTGCACGGCGCGCACCGCCGCGAACACGTCCTCGTCCTTCAGGGGCGAGCCGCTGCTGGCGCGCGCCAGCTCGTGCGCCAGCACGTTGAGCAGCACCTCGGAGTCGCTCTCGGTGTTGGTGTGGCGGTGGTCGGTCTCGGCGAGCTCGCGGCGCAGCTGCTTGGCGTTGGTCAGGTTGCCGTTGTGCACCATGACGATGCCGAACGGCGCGTTCACGTAGAACGGCTGCGCCTCCTCCTCGCTCGACGCATTGCCCGCCGTGGGATAGCGCACCTGGCCCAGGCCCACCGTGCCCGGCAGCGCGCGCATGTTGCGCGTGCGGAACACGTCGCGCACCATGCCCTTGGCCTTGTGCATGAAGAACTTGCGCCCCTGCTGGGTGACGATGCCCGCGGCATCCTGCCCCCGGTGCTGCAATAGCAGCAAGGCGTCATAGATCAGCTGATTGACAGGGGCCGTGCTGACCACGCCGACGATTCCACACATAGTTCGCGTTCCATTCACAAGGGCGGGAGACTTCCCGCCGACAACAATTCTCTGCGCCTGCCGTCACGAAGGCAGGTGCCGCCCTAGTTCATCGGGCAGCACGGGCCTCAATCCCTTGAGCGCCCCCTGCAACATGGGGGCTGCCTGGGATTCCTTCCACCACGGCGCCTCCTGCACCTGCAGCCAGCCCGCCACCAGCACCACGGCCAGCAGCAGCACCAGGCCGCGCAGCACGCCGAACAGCGCCCCCAGCGCCCGGTCCGCGGGCCGCAGCCCCACGGCCTCGACCAGCTTCTTGAGCAGCCAGGCCACCAGGCCGCAGGCGAACACCGAGCCCACGAACACCAGCGCGAAGCCCGCGACGTGGCGCCAGGCGGCATCCGACTGCCCCATGGGCAGCCACGCGCCCACGTCGCCCGCGAACCACTGCGCCGCAAAGAATGCCACCACCCAGCCGGCCAGCGACAGCAGCTCGAACACCAGGCCGCGCCACGCGCCGAGCAGCAGCGACGCGGCCAGCACCGCCAGGAATATCCAGTCCAGCGCCGCCATGCGCAATTCGTCGTTACAGGCTCAGCACGGATGCAGACAGGCCTGCGCCCTTGACGCGCCCGGCCGCCTTGTCGGCCTCGGCGCGGCTGTCGAACGGCCCCAGGCGCACGCGCGTGCGCTTGCCGTCCTTGGTGTCCACCACCTGGGTATAGGTCTTGAGCCCCGAGCGTTCGAGCCGCTCGCGCACCTCGCGCGCCTTGTCTGAATCGGCGAACGCGCCCACCTGCACGATGAAGCGGCCCTGCTCTCCGGCGGCCGCCGCGGCCGGCGGCTGCACGCGCCCTTCGAGCAGCGCGCGCGCGCGCGCCGCATCTTCCTGGCGCGCGGTCTTGGGCTCGGTTTTCGGCTCGGTTTTCGGCTCGGTTTTCGGTTCAGGTTTCGGTTCCGGCTTGGGCTCGGCCTTGTGCTCGACCTTCGGCGCCGGCTTGGGTTCGGTGCGCTGCTCGGGCGCGGGCTCGTGCCTGGGCTCGGCCTGGGCGCGCTGCCCCGGCGCCGGCTCGCCGCGCGGGCGCGATGCGACGACTTCTTCGCCCGCATCCAGCCCGGCCGCGGGCGGCTCGGCGGCGGGCGCGGCCGCTTCTCCGCCCTTGTGCGGCACCACCAGCGGGGCCACCTTGTTGCGGTCGGGGATGTCGATGGCCATGTTCACCGCAACCGGCCGCGGCTGGGTGTCGAACAGCATGGGGAAACCCACCACGCCGGCCAGCACGAGCACGACGGCGCCGATGAGCCGGTGCCGCGCGCGCCGCCGCATGTCCTCGATGCTTTCGGCCTGGGCGGTGCCGCGCGAACGCCGGGCGGGCTTGCTGCTGTCGCCCTGCGGCTCCTGCCTGCCGGGCCAACGAAACTTGAAAAATGCCATGGAGTGCTTTTATGCGCCCAGATGCTTGGCCTGCAGGCGGGGCACTCCGTCTTTGAGCACGCCGCCCACCGTATAGAACGAGCCAAAGACTACGATTCTATCAGCCGGGTCTGCGGCCTCCACGGCTGCGCGCAGCGCCTCCTCGGGGCTGGTGTGCAGGCTCGTGGACACCGGCCGGCGCCCGCCCGCCACCATCTGCAGCGCGTTCCATTTCTGCTGCAGCGCCGCGGCACTCTCGGCGCGCGGCGTGGGCAGGTCGGTGAAGTACCAGCGGTCGATGATCGGCCCCACCTTGGCCAGCATGGGCGCAAGGTCCTTGTCGGCCATGGCGCCGAAGACGGCGTGCGTGGTGGGGAAGTAGCCCATGGCGTCCAGGTTGGCCGTGAGCGCCGCCACCGCGTGCGGGTTGTGCGCCACGTCCAGCACCAGCGTGGGCTGGCCCGGCACGATCTGGAAGCGGCCGGGCAGCTCCACCCGGGCCAGGCCCAGGCGCACGGCCTGCGCGGTGATGGGCAGGCGCGCGCGCAGCGCCTCCAGCGCCGCGA
Source organism: Alicycliphilus denitrificans K601 (assembly GCF_000204645.1). Classification (NCBI taxonomy): domain Bacteria; kingdom Pseudomonadati; phylum Pseudomonadota; class Betaproteobacteria; order Burkholderiales; family Comamonadaceae; genus Alicycliphilus; species Alicycliphilus denitrificans. The sequence goes on from NC_015422.1 coordinate 3,556,247, forward strand.
GCGCGCCTGCGGCGTTGATCAGCTGGTTGGCCCCGCGCAGCGCCGGGTAAGCCAGGCCCGCGTAGCGGCGGCTGCGCCCCGCCCAGGCCCATTGCTGCTTGTCGCCGGAATAGTTGAAGTCATGGCCGAAGCGCCACAGGTCGGCGCCGATCTCGCGCGCGTGGTCGATCACGCTCTGCGGCGGCACGGGGTCGCTCACCACCACGGGGCGCCCGGTGCGCATGATGCCGGCCTTCTCGCGGCCGATGGCCTCGCGGTCCGGCCCGAGGAATTCCACGTGGTCGATGTCCACGCTGGTGATGACGGCGCAGTCCGCGTCGATGACGTTCGTGGCGTCGAGCCGCCCGCCCAGCCCCACCTCGAGAATCGCCACGTCGAGCAGCGACATGCTCATGAGCCGCAGAATGGCCAGCGTGGTGAACTCGAAGTAAGTCAGCGAGACCTCGTCGCCCTGCGTCCTGGCGCGCTCCACGGCCTCGAAGTGGGGCACCAGTGAGGCGGCGTCCACCGTTTCGCCGCGGATGCGGCAGCGCTCCTCGAAGCGCACCAGGTGCGGCGAGCCGTAGACGCCCGTGCGGTAGCCGGCCTGCATGGCCACGGCCTCGATCATGGCGCAGGTCGAGCCCTTGCCGTTGGTGCCGGCCACGGTGATCACGGGGCAGTCGAAGCGCAGCGCCAGCCGGCGCGCCACCTCGCCCACGCGCGCCAGGCCCATGTCGATGTTCTTGGCGTGCAGTCGCTCGCAGTGGGCGAGCCAGCTTTCCAGTGTCGGGGGAATGGTGTGCATAGCGGGCCGAATTGTCGCCGAGCCGCGCATGCGCGATGATCCGCGCCCATGAGTACCCCCACGATCATCGTTTACGGCATCCCCAACTGCGACACCGTCAAGAAGGCGCGCGCCTGGCTCCAGGAGCAGGGCCTGCCCTACCGGTTCCACGACTTCAAGAAACAGGGCGTGCCCGCCGAACGCCTGCCGGCCTGGATGGCCGCCGTGGGCTGGGACAGGCTGCTCAACCGCCAGGGCACGACCTGGCGCAAGCTCGACCCCACCGTGCAGGGCCGTGTGCATGATGCCGCCAGCGCTGCCGCGCTGATGGCCGAGCAGCCCTCGGTCATCAAGCGCCCCGTGGTCGAGTGGAGCGGCACTTCGACGGACCGCGTGACGGTGGGCTTCCAGGCGGACCAGTGGAACGAGTTGGCGGGCGGCGGCTCCAACGCCTGAGCCTGCCTTTAGAACGTCTTTACGCAGTTTTACGGACCTGCCCCGGGACGTTGACGCGCCGCGCCGAAACTTTTTGGCCGGCTGGCGCGTTGTATGCCGGCCCAAAGGAGCTTCGAGCCCATGAACAAGACCATCATCCTCACCGCACTGGCCACGGCGGCCCTGGCCGCCCAGGCCCAGGAACAGGGCCGCGTGTTCTCGGCCACCCCCGTCACGCAGCAGGTGGCGGTGCCGCGCCAGGTGTGCGGCAATGAAACCATTTACGGCGGCGCCCGCCCCACCACGGGCGCGGGCGCCGTGCTGGGGGCCATCGCCGGCGGCGCCGCGGGCAACGCCATCGGCGGCGGCAGCGGCCGCGCGGCAGCCACGGCGCTGGGCGTGATCGGCGGTGCGGTGCTGGGCAACCAGGTGGAGAGCGGCCGTCCCGGCTACCAGAACGTGCAGCGCTGCACCACCGAGACCTACTACGACAACCGCGTGGTGGGCTACGACGTGGTCTACGAATACGCGGGCCGGCGCTACACCACGCGCACGCAAAGCGACCCGGGCCAGTGGATCCCGCTGAGCGTGCAGCCGGCCGTGCCAGGCGTGCCCGGCTACCCGCCGGACTACCCGTCCGACCATCCGTCCGGCTACGCACCCGGCTATGGCGGCTACGCCCAGCCCGGCGTGGTGGTCTCGACCCCGCCCGGCCCGCCCGCCTACGTGGTGGAGCCGCCCCCCACGGTGATCGAGTACCGCGCCCCCTACGGCTACCCCCATCGCCCGCCGCACTACTACGGCCGCTACTGACGCCCGCGGCGGGCCGCAGGCCCTAAAATCGATGGTTTGTCCCATCCCCCGCTCCTACCCATGACCACCGAGAAGATCGCCGGCGTCAGCGTCGCCACCCGGGCCAACGTGTACTTTGACGGCAAATGCGTGAGCCACGGCATCACCTACCCCGACGGCACGCAGAAATCGGTCGGTGTGGTGCTGCCGGCCACACTCACGTTCGGCACCGGCGCGCCCGAGATCATGGAATGCGTGGCCGGATCGTGCGAATACCGGCTGGCGGGCAGCGACGCCTGGCTCGCGGCCGGCCCGGGCGACAAGTTCAGCATCCCGGCCAACTCCAGCTTCGACATCCGCGTGGCCGAAGCCTTCCACTACATCTGCCACTACGGCTGACGCAAACCCCTCAACACACGACGTTCCATGGCAACCATCCTGCAATCCCTCCCCGTCGGCCAGAAGGTCGGCATCGCCTTCTCGGGCGGCCTCGACACCAGCGCCGCGCTGCGCTGGATGAAGAACAAGGGCGCCATTCCCTACGCCTACACCGCCAACCTGGGCCAGCCCGACGAGGACGACTACGACGCCATCCCGCGCAAGGCCATGGAGTACGGCGCCGAGGCCGCGCGCCTGGTGGACTGCCGCACGCAGCTGGCGCACGAGGGCATCGCCGCCATCCAGGCCGGCGCGTTCCACATCAGCACCGGCGGCATCGCCTACTTCAACACCACGCCGCTGGGCCGCGCCGTCACCGGCACCATGCTGGTGGCCGCGATGAAGGAGGACGACGTGCACATCTGGGGCGACGGCTCCACCTTCAAGGGCAACGACATCGAGCGCTTCTACCGCTACGGCCTGCTCACCAACCCGTCCCTGCGCATCTACAAGCCCTGGCTGGACCAGCAGTTCATCGACGAGCTGGGCGGGCGCGCCGAAATGTCGGCCTTCATGACCAAGGAAGGCTTCGGCTACAAGATGAGCGCCGAGAAGGCGTACAGCACCGACAGCAACATGCTCGGCGCCACGCACGAGGCCAAGGATCTGGAGTACCTCAGCAGCGGCATCCGCATCGTCAACCCCATCATGGGCGTGGCGTTCTGGAAGCCCGAGGTCAAGGTGCCAGCCGAGGAGGTCTCGGTGACCTTTGACGAAGGCCAGCCCGTGGCGCTCAACGGCAAGGAGATCGCCGACCCCGTGGAGCTGTTCCTGGAGGCCAACCGCATCGGCGGCCGCCACGGCCTGGGCATGAGCGACCAGATCGAGAACCGCATCATCGAGGCCAAGAGCCGCGGCATCTACGAGGCCCCCGGCATGGCGCTGCTGCACATCGCCTACGAGCGCCTCGTGACCGGCATCCACAACGAGGACACGATCGAGCAGTATCGCCTGAACGGCCTGAAGCTCGGGCGCCTGCTGTACCAGGGCCGCTGGTTCGACCCCCAGGCCATCATGCTGCGCGAGACCGCCCAGCGCTGGGTGGCGCGCGCCGTGACCGGCACCGTGACGCTGGAGCTGCGCCGCGGCAACGACTACTCCATTCTCAACACCGAGTCGCCCAACCTGACCTACGCGCCCGAGCGCCTGTCGATGGAGAAGGTGGAGGACGCGCCGTTCAGCCCCCTGGACCGCATCGGCCAGCTCACCATGCGCAACCTCGACATCTCCGACACGCGCGGCAAGCTCGGCGTGTACGCGCGCGCCGGGCTGCTGTCGCTGGGCGGCAACGCGGCACTGGCGCAGCTGGAAGACGGCAGCACCAAGAAATAAGCATCAAATCGGCCTCCAGCGCTTACCAGGAAAGCGCTGGCAGCTATCAAAACAGGAAACCGCTCGGCGTCACCGCCGGGCGGTTTTGTATTTGCGATCCCCTTATTTATCGTCGCGCGAGAGGCCGTAGCGGTGCATCTTTGCGTACAGCGTGCTCTTGGCGATCTGCAGCTTGCGCGCGGTCAGGGTAAGGTTTCCCTCGCTCGCCCGGATGGCGCGCCGAATCAAATCCTCCTCGCCCTCAGCCATGGACATCGCGCCCGACGGATTGCAGGAACCGGGCTGGGCGGCATCGTGCACCGCCTGGAATTCATGCGGCAGATGGGCACAGGTGACGGAAGGCTCCTCGCAAAGCAGCACCAGGCCTTCAACCAGGTTGCGCAGCTCCCGCACATTGCCCGGCCACGGGTAGGAGCGCAGAACCCTCAAGGCGTCGGGTGTGATGCGCTCGGGGCCCTGACCTTGCGCGCGCCTGAAGCGCTCAAGAAAATGCTGTGCCAGCACCTCGACGTCGCCCTGGCGCTCGCGCAGCGCGGGAATGCGCAGGTTGGTGACGGCGATCCGGTAGAACAGGTCCATGCGAAAACGCCCTGCGGCGATGTCCTGGCGCAAGTCGCGGTGCGTGGCCGCGACAAGCCGAAAGTTCACGCGGCGCGGCGTGTTTTCACCCAGCCGGTAAATCTCGCCCTGTTCGAGCACCCGCAGCAGGTTGGGCTGCATATCCAGCGGCATTTCTCCGATTTCATCGAGAAACAGCGTCCCGCCATCGGCAGCTTCGATCTTTCCAACCATTCCCCCCTTGCGTGCGCCGGTGAACGCTCCGTCTGCATAACCGAACAATTCACTGGCCAGCAACTCACGCGACAAGCCGCCACAGTTCAAGGCTACGAAGGGTCCGCCTCTGTTGCCGTGAATGCCCCGTGCAAACTCCTCCTTGCCAACACCAGTCTCGCCCTGCAGCAACACCGGCATGCGTGTACGGGCCAGTTGGCGGGCCTTGGCGATGGTGGCATTCATGCCCGCATCCATGGTGACGATGGCGGCAAACGGATCGGCAGCCATGCCACTGCAAGGCACGGCGCCGACCGCTGCACCGCCTGCGTCGGCACGCCACCCTGAAGCGGGAGAGCGAGGCACGACCAGCAGCGTGCCCAAGGGCTTGCCATCGACGATCAGGGGCTCTATCCATTCTGGCTTCACCCAGGACGGCAGCAGGCCTGCGGCAAGCTGTCCCTGCTGCCCCACGGCAAACCCGGGCACACGGCGCAGGCCCTGTGCCAGCTCCATCTCACCGTCTGCCGAACGGATGGCCAGGGCGGCATGCTCATTGGCCCTGACCACGTTTCCGCGCCGATCAAACAACACCACGCCATCGCCGCCGGAAAGACGCCCCATGGCCCGGTCGAGCAGGCGATAACGCCGCTCCATTTCCGCGGCCGCCAGCCGGGCCTCGATGCGGCTGGCGGCTGTGACCACCAGCGCCAGCGTCTGACGGTTGTAGGTCTGGGACAGCCCTGATACATCGAGCACACCCACCACCTCGCCGTCCAGCGGATGGCGCATCACGGTAGCCGAACATGTCCAGCGTTTGATGCCTTCACAAAAATGCTCGGCGCTATGAATCTGTACCGGCTTGCCCACGGCGAGTGCTGTGCCAATGGCGTTGGTGCCGCACGCGCCCTCCGACCAGGTAGCGCCTGGCATCAGGTGGATGGTCTCGGCAGAGTCGATGGCCGGCAGGTCGCCCTCTGTGTTCAGGATGGTGCAGCGGGTATCGGCCAGCGCCATCAAGGTACCGGTTTCCGTAAGAAAGTCACGCGCATGGGCCATCACGGGGGCGCTGGCTTCGAGCAGTTCCCGCTGCCGCTCACGCAGCAGGTACAGCTCGCCCTCGGCAAGCGGCCTGGGGCCGCTGCGCATGCGTGGATCGACCCTGGCCTCCAGGGAGCGCTGCCAGGAGGCATCCACCAAGGCACGCAGCGTGTCGACGGGCCGCTCCCCTCCGCCCAGGAACGAGTGCCACGCATTCATGACATCGGATTCATCCTGGGGATTGGAGAAAAAATCCTTTCTTTCAGGCGCCATGCTTGTCTCCTGCGGCCGTGTGCCCGGCCTATTTCGGGGGGATGCGCCGGATTATTCCAAACCCACAGCACAGCCCGCGGCGCAGAGGCTGTCCACGACACACGGTCGGAGCTTCGAAGTTTGGCGAGCGCAGCCTGGCCGGACGCAAGTGCCGCCAGCCAAGCCGCGTCCGCTCCACTACCGGGTCAACCGGCCCGCTCAGGCAGTGGCATATGCACCCACTCCTTGTAGAAGGTTTCGATATCGGGCTCGAAGTCATGGATCACCGGGTACCAGGGCGTCGGCGCCTCCACGTCATGCATGGTCCCGCAGCTGGGGCAGTAGTACTCGCGGTACACCTGCCACTTCGTGTCCGGGGCCATCAGCTTGGGATAAACCTCGGTCATGGCCGCCTCCGTGTCGCGCACGTAGACATGGGCGTGCATCTTCCAGTTTTCGCGGTAGTCGCCAAAGACATGGCCGCAGTCGCACTGCGTCACCCACTGCTTGGTCTTGGCCGATTGCACGATGTAGAGGTGCGGCCCCAGGGGCAGGACGATGCGATCCGGGAACTTCACCTGCGCCTGCAACGCAGCCAGGTATTGCTCGAAGCGGCTGCCGTCCTTGGGCATGGAGAGCATGCGAAAGGTGGTCTCCCAATCCAGGGAACCATCCACAAGGCGAGCGACCTGCTCGTTGGTATAGGTGGACATTTGCTGACTCCTTGATTGATGTGATTACTCTTCCACTTGCACGACGGTCGTGACGTCGGGCAGCAGCGACAGATCCATGCGGTACTTGGATCCGTAGGTCGGCACGCCCAGGTCTTCTTCGCGCAGCTCCCAATCGTCCGGCAGGCTCCAGAAGTCCTTGAACTGCTTCGTGAATTTCTCGGACAGCGAAAAGCTGGTGGCGAACATGTGCTGCACCTGGGTCGAAGCGTCCTTGTTGAGGATGCGCTCGCGCTCTTCCTTCATCCATTCACGCGTAGGCAGGGCGCGCGCCAGGCGTTCCTTGCGCATTTCCGCGCGGCGGGCCCGGGTCTTGGCTGCATCGACCGTGTAGGCGCCCTTGGCATCCTGGGTAAACACTGCGCCATAGACCTTCTGCGCATACTCGGGCAACAGGAACTTCTGGTTCAGGTCGGTTTCGATGGCCTTGGGGTCGCGATCGATCGGGTCGCCGAAGCCGGGGCCGCCGCGCAGATAGTTCAGGTACAGGTCGTGGTTGTCGTAGCAGTCCTCGGTGGTCATGCACTGCTTGTCGCGCTTGACCTGGGCCGTGGCATCGATGTGGTGCTCGTAGATCGGCGCGCTCGGGTCGATGTCCCCGCCCAATGGCACGCTTTCCCCGTTGGCGATGCGGCGCTCAAGGCCGGTCGCGTGGGCTTCGAAACGATAGCCCGTGGCCGCGGGGTAGCCGCCCATCAGACCCCAGTCGCTGTTCATGTAGCCGTTACCCATGAAGAACATGGTCCAGTCCTGGGCATTCCAGACCATGCGCAGGGTCTCGAAGCCGCAGCCGCCGCGGTACTTGCCATAGCCGCCCGAGTTGGCCTTCACGTTGCGGCCCAGGTAGAGCAGCGGCTCGGCCATCTCCCAGATCTCGACGTCGCCCATGTCGCCTTCAGGGTTCCAGATGGCGGCGGCATGGTTCAGGCCGTCCTTCACCGCGCAGGCGCCGGTGCCGCAGGAGCTGGCCTCGAAGCTGTTGACCGCATGGATCTCGCCGTCCTGGTTGATGCCCCCGCCCTGCAGCCAGTTGGACGTGTTGGCGTTGCCCGCGTTGACCTCTTCCAGGTAGCCGCGGCTGAAGTACGACTGGCCCAGGCCGCGCCACAGCGCAGCCCAGCCCGAGACCAGGAAGTGCCAGGCGTAGGCATGGCCGGTGCGGCGGTCGTCCGGGTTGCACCAGGTGCCCTTGGGCAGGCGGAACTCGGTGGCGTAGTAGGCGCCGTCGTTGATGCGCTGGGTGGGCACCAGCGTCTGGCACATCATCACCCAGATGCCGGACGTGAAGGCCACCTGGTGGGCGTTGAAGGTGTGCCAGCCCCAGCGGCTCGCGCCCTCGAAATCCAGGCGCCATTTGCCATCGGCCTTGATCGTCATCTCGCAGGGCGAGTGCATGATCGAGTCGAGCTTGGCGAAGGCGTTGGAGACCTGCACGTCCTCGTGCTTGTACGGCACGTCCACGAAGGACACCTTGCGGTACTTGCCCGGCATCGTCATGGCCTTAATGCGGCTTTGCAGGCCGCGCCGGCCTTCCTCGATGACTTCGTAGGCAAACTTCTCGTAGGCCTCGATGCCATCGGCGCGGATCACGTCCTCGACCAGCTCCCGGATCATGTGGCAGCCCGCGATGCGCGTCTTTTCATCGAGGATCCAGTACTTGGGCGTGCGCACCGAGCGCTGCGACTCGTGCAGCCAGTCGCGCAGCGGCACGTCGTTCACCCCCGTCTTGCGGCAGGTGATCATGTAGCCGTCGCCAAAGCGCTGCGTCTGGCCGGTGGACATGGAGCCCGGCGTGACCGAGCCCGTGTCGATGACGTGCGTCACGCCGCCCACCCAGCCGATCAGTCTGCCTTCCCAGAAGATCGGCACGATGGTGGCGATGTCGCAGGGGTGGACGTTGCCGATCGAGCAGTCGTTGTTGGTGAACATGTCACCGGGGTTGATGCCGGGGTTGGCCTCCCAGTTGTTCTCGATCATGTACTTGATCGCCGCCCCCATGGTGCCGACGTGGATGATGATCCCGGTCGAGGTCAGCACGCAGTCGCCGACGGCGTTGTAGAGCGTGAAGCACAGCTCGCCTTCCTGCTCGACGATGGGGCTGGCGGCGATCTTCTTGGCCGTCTCGCGGGCGTGCACCAGGCCGCCGCGCAGTTTGGAAAACAGCTTCTCGTAGCCGATGGGGTCGGTATCGCGAAACTCCAGCCTGTCGAGGCCGTTGTAGTGGCCCGTCGCCTGGGTGCGCTCGACGATGCCGTCGCGGAATTGCTTGAGGGTCTGGCCGTTCTTCAGCAGATCGGCAAAGCCCACTTCCTTGCTGCTCATCATGTTCATGGTGTGTCTCCTTACTTGATTTCCTTGAGGTGGAACAGGCGGTGCTTGTCAATCGTCGTCTCGAAGCCTTCCGGCACCACGAAGGTGGTGGCATCGGATTCGATGATGGCCGGGCCAACGATGTGATTGCCGCTCTTGAGCCCTTCCATGCGCCACAGCGCGGCATCGACCCAGTGCTTCTTGCGGTAGAACGGGCGGGTGCCGAGATAGGCCTCCTTGGGCGGCGTGCTGCCGGCATCGGGATCCTCTGGCAGCACGGGCTTTTGCGTCACGACGGTGCCGCGCAGGATGGCGCCCGTGATCGAGAAACCCAGCTCCGGCGAGCGCGCCGAGCGGGCGTAGACGCGGCTGTAGGTGGCCTCGTAAGCCTCGACGATCCTGTCCCAATCGGCCGCGGTGGCCGCGCTGGTCACGGGCGAGACGATCTCCAGGTCATTCAGCTGGCCCATGTACTGCATCTTGTAGCCGGGGATCAGGAGCACGTCCTCTGGCTTGTAGCCGTTGAGCACGAACTCATCGATGACCTTGACGGCCAGCTCGGACCAGGCTTGCTGCAGGGCCTGGCAGGCGGCCTCCTTGTCCGCGTCCGGGGCATGCTGCGCGACGCCGACGTCCACGGACTTGTCGTAGCGGTACTCGAAATCGGCGCAGGCACAGCCAAAGGCCGAGAAACCGGCCGCCCAGGCGGGCACCACCACATCCTTGAAGCCCACGCCCTCGGTGTAGCCATAGGTGTGCACCGGGCCGGCCCCGCCGTAGGAGAAGCAGGTGAAGTCCGCAGGGTTGTAGCCCTTGGCGCTGATGTTGGCGCGCAGGTACTCGGAGAGCGTCAGGTCCAGCAGTTCGATGACGCCGGCAGCCGCGTCCTCCACCGACAGCCCCAGCGGATCGGCGATCTGCGCCTTGATGTGCTGGCGCGCGCGCTCCACGTCCAGCTTGATGGCGCCGCCCAGGAAGTTGTCCGGGTTCAGGTAGCCCAGCACGACGTGGCAGTCCGAGACGGAGACCGTGTCCAGCCCGCTCTCGGGCCAGCAGGTTCCCACGCGGTAGCCTGCGCTGTCGGGGCCGAGCTTGATCGACTTGCTGTAGGGATCCAGGCGCACGAAACTGCCGGCGCCCGAGCCCACCGAATCCATGGCCACCAGCGGCAGCGACAGCACCAGGCGCGCCATGTCCGGGTCGGACTTGATCGCGAAGTTGCCCTTGGTGATCAGGGCGACGTCAAAGCTGGTGCCGCCGATGTCGGAACATGCAATGTTCTCGTCGCCCAAGGCCTCGCCCAGCAGCTTGGAGCCGATCACGCCGCCAATGGGGCCGGACACGATGGTGCGCGCCAGTTCCTTGGCCTTCCAGCTGATCGTGCCGCCATGCGTGGCCATGACGCGCAGGTCGAACTTGGCGCCGTGCTTCTTGAAGCGGTCGCTGACCTTCTTGAGCGTCTGGCGCGAAGGCTCCGCGCCATAGGCCTCCAGGATGGTGGTGTTCATCCGGTGGCTTTCCTTGCGCGATGGGTAATAGTCCACCGAAGCAAAGACCGGGATGTCGGACTTCAGCCTGCGCAATTCCTCCCGGACGATGTCGCGGGCACGCTGCTCGCTCGATTCATTCTTGTGCGACTGCAGCAGGCAGATGACGATGGCCTGTGAGCCTGCATCCACCAGTTCACGCGTGGCCTGACGCACCTCGTCCTCACGCAGGGGAATCACCACCTTGCCCTGCACGTCGGTGCGCTCTGTCACGCCGCGGGTGCGCGACACCGGCACCAGTGGTTCGTCGTAGCGGTGGGTATTGAGGTGGATGCGGTCTTCCAGGGCGTAGCCCAGATAGCTTTGCAGGGCCCGGCCCATCGAATGGGTCTGCTCGAAGCCCTTGTTGCAGATCAGCCCCACGTCCAGCCCCTTGCGCGACAGGACGCGGTTGAGCATGGCCGTGCCGGAATAGACGCCGGTCACGAGCTCCGGGTACACGTCTTCGACGGTTCGCTTCCAGTGGGCCAGGGCGTCCTGCGACGATTGGTAGATGGCCAGCGACTCGTCGCCAGGGTTGCTCTGCGCCTTGCCGACGACGAAGCGGCCGTCGTCTCGGACGAAGAAGGTGTCGGTCATCGTGCCGCCGGCATCGATGCCCAACACCTGCACTCTCGATTGCACTTGCATGAAGGGTCTCCTGTAAATCGTGGATCGAACGAGCGTCTGCTGCGCTCGTGACAGCTACCGCAACGACCATGCCAGTGCCCCGCCCGGGAGTGCCCGGGCCGTGTAAGTGCTTGATTCCAGGAATGTCCCCAGGGTTTACGAGGATATGGCGGACGCCGATCCGCAGGCTCGGGCGACCGTCCGATTTCCGGTCGAGCAGCCAGAAACCGGTCGGTTTCGCGGCCTCTCGGGCAGGCAAGCCGCGATCACTCCGCGCTCAACGACGCCTCTGCGCCAGCCCGATGGCATGGCGCGAGGGGCTTGATTTGTAGTTTTTGAAGAAAATCAGGCTCCAGCACTTATCCATCAAGCGCTGGCAGCTATCAAAAAGATAACCGCCCTATTCGCAAGCAGGGCGGTTTTTTTCTGCCCACTGCGCCCAGCCCTGGGCGCGCAGCTCGCAGGCCGGGCATCTGCCGCAGCCGTAGCCCCAGTCGTGCAGCCGGTCGCGCTGGCCGAGGTAGCAGGTGTGGGAATCGCGCCTGATTAGCTCGGCCAGGGCGTCGCCGCCCAGTTGGTGCGCCAGCGCCCAGGTGCCGGCCTTGTCTATCCACATGAGCGGCGTCTCCAGCGTCAGCGGCCGGTCCAGCCCCAGGCTCAGCGCCACCTGCAGGGCCTTCAGGGTGTTGTCGCGGCAGTCGGGGTAGCCGGAGTAGTCGGTCTCGGACATGCCGCCCACCAGCACCTGCAGCCCGCGCCGGTAGGCCAGCGCGGCGGCCAGCGTGAAGAACAGCAGGTTGCGCCCCGGCACGAAGGTGTTGGGCAGGCCGTCCTGTTGCATGGCGATGGCCACCTCCTCGGTCATGGCGCTGCCGCCCAGCTGGGCCAGCACGTCCACGGTCAGCAGGTGGTCCGGCCCCAGCCGGCCCGACCACGGCATGGCCTGCAGGCCCGCGCGCAGCCGCTGGCGACAGTCAAGCTCGGCGCGGTGGCGCTGGCCATAGTCGAAGCCGATCGTCTCCACGTGGGCGTAGCGTGCCAGCGCCCAGGCCAGGCAGGTGGCGGAGTCCTGCCCGCCCGACAGCAGCACCAGCGCGCGGCGCCGGTCGGGTGCGCTCATCGCGCGGCTGCCAGCGGCAGCGGATCCTGGCGCAGCCAGCGCACGACGGCCGCGAGCAGCACGCCGTAGGCGGGCACGAACAGCAGCAGGCTCACGCCCAGCTTGATGGCGTAGTCCACCCAGGCGATCTCCACCCAGTGTGCGGCCATGAAGGCGTTGGAGCTGCGCCAGAAGGCGATGGCGAAAAACGCCGCCGTGTCCAGCGCCTGCCCGAACACCGAGGCCGCCGCGGGCGCCAGCCACCAGGCGCTGCTCTTCTGGCGGATGCGGTCGAACACCTGGATGTCGAGCAGCTGCCCCAGCACGTAGGCCGCGAAGCTGGCGAAGGCGATGCGGAACACGAAGGTGTTGAAGTCGCCCAGGGCGCCTGCGCCGTTGAAGCGCCCCTCGTGGAACAGCACGCCCACCACGTACGAGGCCAGCAGCGCCGGCAGCATGGCACGCAGGATCACGCGCCGCGCGGACGCCTTGCCGATGAGCCGCACCGTGAGGTCGGTGGCCAGGAAGATGAACGGGAAGCTGAACGCGCCCCAGGTGCTGTGAAAGCCCAGCAGCGTGATGGGCAGCTGCACGAGGTAGTTGCTGGCGATGACGATGGCGATGTGGAACGCCACCAGGAGGGAGAGGTAGAAGGGCACGCGCGAATGCGGCGCCTGGACGAGCGTCATGACGATCCTTTTTGGCGAATGGGGGCGAGGGAACCCATGCTGGCGAAATTGCCGGGGCGCGATTATAGGCGGACGGGCCGCGCGGCCACGGAACCTGCCGGCCCCCCGGCCTGTCTAACAGGCTGCCGCGGCTTGGTCGGTATTGCGGCAGGAGGTTACAGCCATGAGGAACATGAAGAGCATGAAGCATTGGCAGGACCCGCTCAACGCGCTGCTGGGCGTCTGGCTGGCCCTGTCACCCTGGGTGATGGGGTTCGAGAGCCAGATGGTGCCCACCGCCAGCAGCGTGGTCGCCGGGCTTGCGCTGATCGCCGTGTCGCTGGGCGCGGTGTTCGTGCCGCGCGCCTGGGAGGAGTGGACGCAGGCGGCGCTGGGCGTGTGGATGATCGCCTCCCCCTGGGTGCTGGGCTTCAGCGGCCAGATGGACGTCATGCGCGTGGCCGTCGCCTCGGGCATCGTGGTGCTGGCCCTGGCCCTGTGGGTGCTGGCCACCGACAAGGACTACAGCACCTGGATGCACCACGGCGCGGCCCATTGACGCCGCCCGTCCACGAAAAAACCGCCCCCGGGCGGTTTTTTCGCTTTTCGGCATCAAACGATTCCCCATCAAGCGTTAGAAGCTATTAAAACACTAGCAATTCCCGGTCACACCACCACCGGCTCGGGCTCCAGCCGGATGCCGAAGCGCTCGTACACGCTGGTCTGTATGGCCTTGGCGAGCGTCATGACCTCGCCGCCGGTCACGCTGTCCTCGCGCGTGCCGCGGTTGACCAGCACCAGGGCCTGCCTGTCGTACACGCCGGCCTTGCCCACGGTCTTGCCCTTCCAGCCGCAAGCGTCGATGAGCCAACCCGCGGCCAGCTTGATGCTGCCGTCGGCCATGGGGTAATGCACGATCTTGGGATCGCGCGCGATGATGTCCTGGCACTGCTCGGGCGTCACCGTGGGGTTCTTGAAAAAGCTGCCGGCATTGCCGATCACGGCCGGGTCGGGCAGCTTGGCGCGGCGGATCTCGCACACCCAGTCGAAGATCTGCCGGGCCGTGGGCCGGGCCACGCCGGCCTCGGCGCGGCGGCGCTCCAGGTCCAGGTAGCCCAGCTCGGGCCTCCACGCCTTGGGCAGCAGGAAGCGCACATGGGTGATCACCGCCCGGCCCGCCAGCCCCATGCCCCGGCCCCAGTGGCCGGGCAGGCCTCCGCCCTCGTGCTCCGCCAGCGGCGCGCTGTGCTTGAACACCGAGTCGCGGTAGCCGAAGGCGCATTGCGCGGCGTCGAGCGTGAAGGGCCGGCCCGTGGCCAGGTCGATGGCGACGAGCGAGTGGAAGCGGTCCTGCAGCTCCACGCCGTAGGCGCCTATGTTCTGCACCGGCGCCGCGCCCACGGTGCCGGGGATCAGCGCCAGGTTCTCCAGCCCCGGCCAGCCCTGGGACAGCGTCCAGTCCACGGTGTCGTGCCAGTTCTCGCCGGCGCCGGCCTCGACGACCCAGGCCTGGGCGGTCTCTTCGAGCAGGCGCAGGCCCATGATCTCCATCTTCAGCACCACGGGCTTGACATCCCCCGTGAGCACGATGTTGCTGCCCCCGCCGAGCACGAACATCGGCTGGCGCGCGAGGCGATGGTCGGCCAGCAGGTCGTACACATCCTGCGGCGTGCGCACGCGCACCAGCGTATGCGCGCGCGCCGCGATGCCGAAGGTGTTGCAACTCTGCAGGGGGACGTTTTTCTCGACTAACATCGCCTGGATTGTCGCACCCCCCCCCGGCGGTGCGGGTTGTACCGAATTGCTGAAAGTGCCGCCATGCCGTCTTTTGATACCGTTTGTGAAGCCAACTTCGTCGAAGTGAGGAACGCCGTGGAGAACACCGCCAAGGAGATCGGCACGCGCTTCGACTTCAAGGGCACGTCCGCCGCCATCGAGCTCAAGGACAAGGAGATCACGCTGTTCGGCGACGCCGAGTTCCAGCTGCAGCAGGTCGAGGACATCCTGCGGGGCAAGCTCACCAAGCGCGGCGTGGACGTGCGCTTCCTGGACGCGGGCAAGCCCCAGAAGATCGGCGGCGACAAGCTCAAGCAGGTGGTGAAGGTCAGGAGCGGCATCGACAGCGAGCAGGCCAAGAAGATCCAGCGGCTCGTCAAGGACAGCAAGCTCAAGCTGCAGGCCGCCATCCAGGAGGAGAAGGTGCGCGTCACCGGCGCCAAGCGCGACGACCTGCAGGCCGCCATGGCGCTGATCCGCAAGGACATGGCCGACCTGCCGCTGTCCTTCGACAACTTCCGCGACTGAGCGGGCGCGAATGAAGCGCGCCCTGCTACCCTGCCTGAGCGCCGTGCTGGCGCTGGCCGCCTCCATGCCCGCGCATGCGCAGAACGTGGCGCTGGCCGGCATCCTGGGCGGCAAGGCCCTGCTGGTGGTGGACGGCAGCGCGCCGCGCGGCGTGGCGCCGGGCGAATCCCACAGGGGCGTGCGCGTGGTCTCCGTGGGCCGCGACGAGGCCGTGGTGGACAGCGCCGGCGGCCTGCGCACCGTGCGGCTGGGCGAGGCGCCGGTGAGCGTGGGCGGCAGCGGCGCAGGCCAGCGCGTCGTGCTCAAGGCCGATGCGCGCGGGCATTTCGTGAGCAGCGGCATGATCAACGGCCGCGTGATGCAGTACATGGTAGACACGGGCGCCTCCACGGTAGCCATAGGCCGCCCGGACGCACAGCGCATGGGCCTGAAGTTCGAGGAAGAGGGCCAGAGCGTGATGATGAACACCGCCAACGGCGTGGCCCAGGGCTGGCGCCTGCGGCTCGACTCGGTACGCGTGGGCGACGTGGAGCTGCGCGGCGTGGACGCCATCGTCACCCCCCAGCCCATGCCCTACGTGCTGCTGGGCAACAGCTTCCTGCGCGAGTTCCAGATGAGCCGCAACGGCGACGAGATGGTGCTGCACAAGCGCCGCTGACACGGGCCGCGAAATCCGCTCCACCTCCCATGGCCCCTTCAGCGCAAGCCAGCCCCCCCGAAGCAGCGGACAGCGAGTACGAGGACCTGCTGGGCCAGTGGTCCGACCTCGAATCCGCTCTGTCCGTGCTGCTGGCGCGGCCGCGCAGCGTGCAGAACTTCCCCTCCAAGCTGCGCCAGTGCGACCTCTGGCTGCAGGACCTGGTGGCGCACGACATCGACGCGGCGCTGTACCTGATGCTCCAGCTCGCCGCCACATCCACGGTGGGCTACAGCGCATCGCACGCGCTGGTGTGCGCCACGCTGTGCCACATCCTGGCGCCTGAGTTCAGGCTGCCCGCGCACGAGCGCAACAGCCTGGTGCGCGCGGCCTTCACCATGAACATCGGCATGACGGCCCTGCAGGACACGCTGGCCCTGCAGCGCGAGGAGCTCACCCCCGAGCAGCAGCAGGCCGTGGCCCGCCACCCGCAGGCCGGCGTGGAACTGCTGGAGGCGCTGCGCATCACCGACGACCTGTGGCTGGAGGTGGTGGCCCGGCACCACGCACCCCAGCCCGAGGCCTCACAGCTCGCGGATCTGCATGCTCCCGAGCGGCTCGCCCGCATCCTGAGCACCATAGACCGCTACGCCGCCATGATCAGCCCGCGCAAATCGCGCACGGGCCGCAGCGCCACCGATTCGGTGCGCGCCATCGTGGGCCATGACCGCGAGCTGCGCGACGAGGTCGGCCTGACCCTGGTGCGCACCGTGGGCCTGTGCCCGCCGGGCACCTTCGTGCGCCTGGACAACGCCGAAACGGCCATCGTGCTGCGCCGCAGCGAGCGCGCCAACTTCCCGCTCGTGGCCAGCGTGGTGGACGCCAGGGGCGAGCCGCACTCCTCGCCCACGCTCTACCACACGGTGCGCGGGCAGCCGCGCATACAGTCGGCGCTGGCGCGCTCGGCCGTCACCGTGCAGCTACCCCACCGCGTGATGGTGCGCCTGGGCCTGTACGCGGCGCACCGCACCAACACCATCACGGGCTGACTTCAGGTCTTCTTGGAGCCCAGGCGCGACTCCTTGCCCTGGATCAAGCGCTGGATGTTGGCCTTGTGGCGCCAGGCCAGCAGGCCCGCCATGACGGCGATGGCCACGCCCACGCGCGCATCCATGTACCAGGCCACGCCGCCGCCCAGCACGTAGAAGAACGGCGCGAACACCGCCGCCACCAGCGATGCCAGCGAGGAATAGCGGAAGAAGAACGCGATGATGGCCCAGGTCAGCAGCGTGGCCAGGCCCAGCCAGCCGCTGATGCCCAGCAGCACGCCCAGCGCCGTCGCCACACCCTTGCCGCCCTGGAAGCGGAAGAACACCGGCCACAGGTGACCCAGGAAGGCCGCCAGGCCCACCAGGGCCATCGTGCCCTCCTCCAGCCCGTAGGGCGCGCCGAACCAGCGCACCAGCGCCACGGGCAGCCAGCCCTTGGCCGCGTCGAACAGCAGCGTGACGGCCGCGGCCGCCTTCGACCCGGAACGCAGCACGTTGGTGGCGCCGGGGTTCTTGCTGCCGTAGGTGCGCGGGTCCGAGAGCCCCATGACGCGGCTCACGATGACGGCGAACGACAGGGAACCGAGCAGGTAGGCGGCCACGGTGGCGGCGAGGGACAGCAGGACGGAGCTCACGGCGGATCGAAGTGCGGGATGGGAGGGACGGCTATTCTGCCAGCGCGCACCGCACGGGCCGCGCGCCCAGCAGCTGCACGCACACCTGCGGGTCGAGCTGCACCAGGAAGCCGCGCCGCCCGCCGTTGATGGCGATGCGCGGCAACTGCAGGATGCTTTCCTCGATGAACACCGGCATCTCGCGCCGCGTGCCGAACGGCGAGGTGCCGCCCACGAGGTAGCCGCTGTGGCGGTTGGCCACCTCGGGCCTGCACGGCTCCACGCTCTTGGCGCCGATCTGGCGCGCGAGGTTCTTGGTCGATACCTTGCGGTCGCCGTGCATGAGCACGATGAGCGGCCTGGCATCCTGGTCCTGCATCACCAGGGTCTTCACCACCATGTGCTCATCCAGCCCCAGCTGGCGCGCCGACTCCGCGCTGCCGCCGTGCTCCACGTAGTCGTAGGGGTGCTCGGTGAATTCCACGCCGTGCGCGCGCAGCATCTGCGTGGCGGGTGTCTCGCTCACGTGGACGGTCTTGTCTTTCTTCGCCATATATCAAAAATAATAGCTGCCTGCGCCTTATGGGCGGGCGCTAGAGCCTTTTTTATCTTCGAATCACTGCGCTGGGTCGCGCAGCTCCCAGCGCATTGCGTCGATCGCCGCCAGCAGCTCGGGCGAGAGCTGAGTGCCCCAGGCGTCGAGGTTTTCGTCGAGCTGCGCCAGCGTCGTCACGCCGATGATGGTGCTGGCCACGCGCCAGGACCGGTAGCAGAACGCCAGCGCCAGCTGCGTGGGCGTGAGGCCGTGCTCGCGCGCGAGCTGGTTGTAGCGCCGCGCCCCGGCCAGCGCCTCGGGGCGGCCCCAGCGCTGCTTGCGCACCGATTCGTAGCGCGCGATGCGCGCATCCTGCGGCGCGCCGGGGTCGGTGGGCGCGTGCCGGTCGAACTTGCCCGTGAGCAGCCCGAAGCCCAGCGGCGAATAGGCGAGCAGCGACACGCCCAGGCGGTGGCAGCTCTCGTCCATCGCGTTCTCCCAGCTGCGGTTGAGCAGGCAGTACGGGTTCTGCACCGACGCCACGCGCGGCAGGCCGTGCTGCTCGGCCAGGCGCACGAACTCGTGCACGCCGTAGGGCGTCTCGTTCGACAGGCCCACATGGCGCACCTTGCCCGCCCGCACCAGGCCCGCGAGCGCCTCCAGCTGCTCCTGGATCGGCGTGGCGCTCACCTCCTTGGCCGGGTCGTAGTACAGGTTGCCGAACGCGGGCACGTGCCGCTCGGGCCAGTGGATCTGGTACAGGTCGATGACGTCGGTCTGCAGGCGCCGCAGGCTGCCTTCGCACGAGGCCACGATGTCGGCCGCCGTCATCCCCTTGCCCTCGCGGATCCACGGCATGCCGCGCGAGGGGCCGGCGACCTTGGTGGCCAGCACGATGCGCCCGCGCATGCCGGGGCGTTTTCCAAGCCAGCGGCCGATGATGGATTCGGTGGCGCCGCAGGTGGCCTCGCGCGCGGGCACGGCGTACATCTCGGCGGTGTCGATGAAGTTCACGCCGCGCTCCACGGCGCGGTCGAGGATGGCGTGGGCGTCCGGCTCATTCACCTGCTCGCCAAAGGTCATGGTGCCCAGGCAGATGGGGGTGACGCGCAGGTCGCTGCGGCCGAGTGGAAGGGTGTTCATGCGCTTTCTCTTCTTCGAAAAACCAGCGCCGCAGTGTACGGATTCGCACCCATCCGTGCAGGAGCCCGCTCAGCGGTCGAGATAGCGCAGCTGCGCGGGGTCGAGCCCCAGGCGCACCTGCGCGCCGGGCGCGAACATGCCCCTGCCCGCGTAGTGCGGCTGGTCGCTGGTCAGCGCCACCTCGCCCACGCGCACGCGGTAGCGCGAGAACTCGCCCAGGAACTCGGCGCTCTCCACCAGGCCGTCGAGCCACACGCGCGCGCCGTCGCCCGGCTCGCCGCGCGGGCGCATGCTGACCTGGTGCGGCCGGAAGGCCAGCGCCGCCGGGCCGATGGCCGGCGGCTCTGCGGGCCGCGCCAGCGCGAGCGGCCCGAGGCCGCGGGCGTGGAATGTCAGCGTATCGGCCGAGACCGCCGTGACCTCGCCCTCCAGCAGATTGGCCGTGCCCACGAAGCCGGCCACGAAACGGTTGTGCGGATAGTCGTACAGCCCCGCGGCCGTACCCACCTGCTGCAGGATGCCTTTGTCGAGCACCGCCATGCGGTCCGCCGTGGTCATGGCCTCTTCCTGGTCGTGGGTGACGAAGACGGTGGTCAGGCCCAGCTTGCGCTGCAGGTTCTTGAGCTCCTCGCGCATCTGCACGCGCAGCTGCTTGTCCAGGTTGGACAGCGGCTCGTCGAGCAGCAGCAGTCTGGGCTCGATGACGATGGTGCGCGCCAGCGCCACACGCTGCTGCTGGCCGCCCGACAGCTGCGCGGGGCGGCGCCTGGCGTACTGGGCCAGCCCGACGAGGTCGAGCACCGCGCCCACCTTGCGGCGCATGGCGTCGCGGCTTTCGCGCCGCTCCACCAGGCCGAAGGCCACGTTGTCCCACACCGTCATGTGCGGCCACAGCGCGTAGTTCTGGAACACCATGCCGATGTTGCGCAGGTGCGGCGGCACGCCGCTGATGTCCTGGCCGTCCACGAGCAGCTCGCCGCTCTGGTGCTGGTTGAAGCCCGCGATCAGGCGCAGCAGCGTGGACTTGCCCGAGCCCGAGGGGCCGAGCAGCGCGAAGAACTCGCCCGGCTCGATCCTCAGGTCGATGTCACGCAGCACGGGCGTGGTGCCGTAGCTCAGGCTGATGTGGCGGCATTCGAGGGAGGCTTGGTTCATGCGCTATGCCCTGGATGATGGTTGCACCGCGGCGCGCGAGCGCTCCACGAAGCGGTGCGAGAAATACGTGCCCAGGCCGACGACGGCCACGGCCAGCACGCCCAGGGCCGCGCCCGGCCCGCGCCCGGCGATGCTTTGCATGTACAGGTAGATGCCCAGGCTCATGGGCGCCTGGCTTTCGGTGGACACCAGCACCAGCGTGGCCGACAGCTCCACGGCCGCGGTGATGAAGCTGGTGACGAAGCCCGCCAGGATGCCGCCGGCCATCAGCGGCACCATCACGCGCCGCATGGTGGACAGGCGCGAGGCGCCCAGGCTCTGCGCCGCCTCTTCGAGCGACACGTGCACCTGCTGCAGCGCTGCCATGCACGAGCGCAGCGCGTACGGCAGGCGCCGCACGGCGTAGGCCAGCATGATCAGCACCCAGGTCTGCACCACCAGCCGGTCGCTGCCCGGAAGCTGGACGCCCTTGAATAGGCGCAGGTAGCCGATGGCCAGCACCAGGCCGGGAATGGCCAGCGCAGCCGATGCCAGCCAGTCCAGCCACTGGCGCGCGGGCAGCCGCGTGCGCAGGATCAGGTAGGCGATGGCCGTGCCTATCACCACGTCCAGCCCCGCGGCCAGCAGGCAGTACAGCAGCGTGTTGCCGATCATGCCGCCCGCGTCGCTGAACACGGTGGCGTAGTGCTCCAGCGTGTAGGCGTCGGGCAGCACCGAGAAGCTCCACACCTTGGCGAACGACATCAGCAGGATGCCCGCGTGCGGCGCCAGCACCACGGCCAGCACGAGCAGGATCCAGCCGTAGGCCAGCAGCGATTCCCACCGGCCCAGGCGGCGCTTTTGCAGCGCGTTGCCGCCCTTTTGCAGCGTGGCGTAGTCGCGCCCCTTCATCACGCGCGCGGCGAGCCACAGCGCCAGGATGGAGAAGCCGATCATGATCACGCTGATCACGTAGCCCAGCGGGTCGTCCACGCCCACCGAGGTGATGCGCAGATAGGCCTGGGGCGCGAGCATGTTGCTCACCCCCATGACCAGCGGCGTGCCCAGATCGTCGAACACCTTCACGAACACCAGCGCGGCGCCCGCCAGATAGCCCGGCATGGCCAGCGGAAAGATCACGCGGCGAAACAGCCGCAGGCCCCGCGCGCCCAGGTTCAGGGCCGATTCCTCCATGGCCCCGTCGATGTTGCGCATGGCCGCGACGAGGTTGAGCAGGATGAACGGGAAGTAGTGGATGCTCTCGACGAAGGTCACGCCCACGAGGCCGTCCATGACGGGCACGGTGAAGCCCAGCCAGTCGTCGAGCAACAGGTTCACCGAGCCGCTGCGCCCGAAGATGAGCTGCAGCGCCACCGCGCCCACGAAGGGCGGCATGATGAGCGGCAGCACGCCCAGGGTCTGGATCAGAAGCGCGCCGCGGAACTCGAAGCGCACCGTCAGGTACGCGAGCGGCACGGCGATCACGCTGGCGAAGAACGTGCTGGCCAGCGCCACCCACAGGCTGTTGAAGAAAGACTCGCGAAAGACCAGCTGGCCGAAGAAGTTGCCGAAGTGGCCGAGGGTGGGCGCGCCGGTCTCGGTGACGAAGGCGGTGTAGATCACCGTGCCCACGGGCAGCACCAGGAAGCACAGCAGGAAGGCCAGGATCAGGCCGAAGGCGATCAAGGGCCCGGGGCTGGCCAGGGTGCGGGGCGATCGCGCGCGGGCGCCGGTCTGAAGGGTGGTTGCGGGCATACAGGCTCCCGGTCGCGCCCGCCGCCATGCGGGGCGGGCGCATGGTGGTCAGGGCGTGCGGGTCTACTTGGCCAGGCCACGCGCCTCTTCGGCCAGCTGGCGCGCGCGTTCGTAGTTGGCGCGCGCCTTCTCGGACCACATCTGCTCCATGCCCGTAAGCTGCTTGGACACGGCCACGTCGCGCCGGCTCTTGCGGAACAGCTCCAGGAACTCGGGGTTCTTCACGTTGTCCGCGCCCACGAGGGATGTGTAGGCCAGGCTGCGCGCCTGCGCCAGCAGCTCGCCGCCGCGCGCGTTGGGCCGGGCCTTGAGGGCGGCCGCGGCCTCATGGATGGCCTTGGTGGCGGCCTGCAGTTCCTTGAGGCGGAAGGTCACCATCTGGTCGAACAGACTGATCACCACGGGGTAGCGCTGGCCCGACAGCTCGGTGTTGAACTGCACCTTGGCGCGCTTGGCGATGTCCTGCGGCACGGGGTAGCCGGCCGGGGGCTTGAGCATCGAATAGGGCAGTATGGGCAGGCGCCCGATCTTGGGGTCGAACAGCAGCTGCTGGCCAGGCACCGACATGGTGTAGGCCATGAACTTCTTGGCCTCGTCGGCGTTCTTGGCGCCGGCGATCAGGGCGATGTTGGCCGGCACCACGGCCGTCATGCTCGGGTAGGTGAAGTCCACCGGATAGCCCGAGTACTTGCCAGCCAGCGCCAGGAAGTCGATCACGATGCCTATGCCGTACTGGCCGTTGTTCACGCCGTCGGGCACGGCGAAGCTGCGGTCGGTCACGGCGGCGGCGTTGCCCATGATCTGCAGCAGCTGCGTCCAGCCCTTGTCCCAGCCCTCGCCCTGCAGGATGGTCTCCACCGTGAGCTGCGTCGTGCCCGAGCGCGAGGGCGACGAGATCGCGATGTGGCCGAAGTACTCGGGCCGCACTAAATCGCTCCACTCCTTGGGCACGGGCAGCTTGTGCGCCTTCAGGTAGCGCGTGTTCCACTCGATGCCATAGCCGGCCAGCGCCTGGCCGTAGTACATGCCCTTGGGGTCGTTGAGCGGGTAGTTGCCGATCTTCTCCGGCGCGCTCCGGTTGACGACCTCGGGCGCGCCCTGCAGCAGCTTGTAGCTGGCCAGCACCTCGAACGCATCGGGCGCGCTGGCCCACATCACGTCGGGGCGCTGGCCCTCGGGCAGCTCGCGTATGTAAGCCACCGAGGCCGTGGTGTTCTTGTTCAGTATCTCGACCTTGATGCCGGGGTTGGCGGCCTCGAAGGCCTTCTGGTAGGCGGTGGTCAGCTCTTTCGGAAAGGACGTGATCACCGTGACGGTGCCGGCCGCCGCGGTCTGGGCCGCGCCCCACAGGCCTGCGGCGGCCAGGGCCATGGCGAGAATGCTGCGCTGCATTGCTGTCTCCTCTGCGTGTCATTGGTATGACTGGCACTGTAAAGCCCTCGCGGCGCGGCTGCCAATCATGGTTTGCGCTGGCGCCCGTGGCATGCTGCGGAAGAGGAAATAATCGGCCCATGTACCAAGCCCTGCGCCATGCCCGTACCGAGTCCGTCCCCATCCGCACGCTGCGCTACCACGTGCGCCTGTGGGGCGATGCCCTGCCCGGCCAGCCGCCCCTGGTGCTGCTGCACGGCTGGATGGACGTGGGCGCCTCCTACCAGTTCGTGGTCGATGCCTTCGGCGCGGCCTTCGCGGCGGGGCGCCTGATCATCGCCCCCGACTGGCGCGGCTTCGGCCGCTCGCGCCTGCCCGGGCCCTGCGACGGCTACCCGTTCGCGGACTACCTGGCCGACCTGGACCAGTTGCTGGACCACTACGCGGGCGGCACGCCAGTGGACCTGGCGGGCCACAGCATGGGCGGCAACGTGGCCATGATGTATGCGGGCGCGCGGCCCGCGCGCATCCGCCGCCTGGTGAACCTGGAGGGCTTCGGCCTGCCGGCCACGCAGCCCGCGCAGGCGCCCGGCCGCTACGCGCAGTGGATGGACGAGCTACGGCAGTTCGAGCGCGGCGAGATGGCGCTCAAGGACTACGACAGCGCCGACGGCGTGGCCCAGCGCCTGATGAAGACCAACCCGCGCCTGGACGCCGGCAAGGCCGCCTGGCTGGCCCGCCACTGGGCGCACGAGGATGCGCACGGGCGCTGGCACATCATGGGCGACGCCGCGCACAAGATCGTGAACCCGCAGATCTACCGCGTGGACGAGGCCCTGGCCCTGTACGAAGCCATCACCGCCCCCGTGCTGTCGGTGCATGCCAGCAGCGGCAGCCTGGGCCGCTGGGGGGAGCGCTACACCCTGCAGGAATACCTCCAGCGCCTGGCCCATGTGCGCGACCACTGCACGGCCGTGGTGCACGACGCCGGCCACATGCTGCACCACGACCAGCCCGCGCAGGTGGCGCGGCTGATCGAGGACTTCGTGGCCGCGGCCACGCCCGCTGGCTGACAATTGCCCGCCGCCCGGCCCGCGCCCCGGCGCACCACCGCCTCATCAGCCAAATCATGCCTGAACGCTTGTGTAGCAAGCGTCAGAAGCTATAAGTTTTGAATCAGAAAGGCAAGCAACACATGGGTCTCGACAACAACGCCCGCACCGCCATCCGCATCGGCATCGTGGGCTACGGCAACCTGGGGCGCGGCGTGGAGGCGGCGGTCGCCAGGAACTCCGACATGGCGGTCGCCGGCATCTACACGCGCCGCGATCCGGCGCAGATCGAGCCCATGGGCGCGGGCGTGCCGGTGCACGCCATGGACAGCCTGCCCGGCCACAAGGGCGGCATCGACGTGCTGGTCCTGTGCGGCGGCTCCAAGGACGACCTGCCGCGCCAGAGCCCCGAGCTGGCCGCGCACTTCAGCCTGGTGGACAGCTTCGACACCCATGCGCGCATCCCCGAGCATTTCGCCGCCGTGGATGCCGCCGCGCAGGCCGGCAGGACCACGGCGCTGATCTCGGCGGGCTGGGACCCGGGCATGTTCTCCATCAACCGCGTGATGGGCGAGGCCCTGCTGCCCGACGGCGCCACCTACACCTTCTGGGGCAAGGGCCTGAGCCAGGGGCATTCCGATGCCGTGCGCCGCGTTCCCGGCGTGGCCGGCGGCGTGCAGTACACCATCCCCGTAGACGAGGCCGTGGCCCAGGTGCGCAGCGGCCTGCGCCCGGCGCTCACCACGCGCGAGAAGCACCGGCGCGAATGCTTCGTGGTGCTGGAGGCGGGCGCCGACGCCAGCGCCGTGCGCAAGACCATCGTCACCATGCCGCACTACTTCGACGAGTACGACACCACGGTGCACTTCATCGGCGCCGAGGAGCTGGCGCGCGAGCACGGTGCCATGCCGCACGGCGGCTTCGTGATCCGCAGCGGCAACACCTCGCAGGAGAACAAGCAGGTTATCGAATACCGCCTGCAGCTGGACAGCAACCCCGAGTTCACCTCCAGCGTGCTCGTGGCCTACGCGCGCGCCGTGCACCGCATGCAGCAGGCGGGCCAATGGGGCTGCAAGACCGTGTTCGACGTGGCGCCGGGCCTGCTGTCGCCCAGGAGCGCGGCCGAGCTGCGCGCGCAGCTGCTGTAACCGCGCCCCGATGTGCGCACCATGAGAAAATCGCGGGTTATTCCGTAAGAAACAGGACGACCCGCACCATGGAAGCAGAACACATCAATCAGATCGGCGCCACCCTCGAAGACCTGGCCAACCGCACGCAAGAGCTACGGAGGTATCTTTGACTACGATGCCAAGTACGAGCGCCTGCGCACGGTAAACGCATCGCTGGAAGACCCGAACGTCTGGAACGACCCCAAGAAGGCCCAGGAACTCGGCAAGGAAAAGAAGCTGCTCGACGGCGTGGTGCTCACGCTGCAGAAGCTGACCGCCGAGCTGGCCGACAACGCCGAGCTCTACGAGATGAGCCGCGAGGAAGGCGACGAGGCCGGCCTGCTCGCGATCGAGGGCGAGGCCGCCAAGCTGCTGCCGCTGATCGAGGAGCTCGAATTCCGCCGCATGTTCAGCAAGGAGGCCGACCCGCTGAACTGCTACATCGACATCCAGGCCGGCGCGGGCGGCACCGAGGCCTGCGACTGGGCCGGCATGCTGCTGCGCCAGTACCTCAAGTACGCCGAGCGCAAGGGCTTCAAGGCCACGGTCGATGAAGAGACGCCCGGCGACGTGGCCGGCATCAAGAGCGCCACCATCCACATCGAGGGCGAATACGCCTACGGCCTGCTGCGCACAGAGACCGGCGTGCACCGCCTGGTGCGCAAGAGCCCGTTCGACAGCTCGGGCGGGCGCCACACCTCGTTCGCCAGCCTGTTCGTCTACCCCGAGGTGGACGACTCGATCGAGATCAACATCAACCCCGCCGACGTGCGCACCGACACCTACCGCGCCAGCGGTGCGGGCGGCCAGCACATCAACAAGACCGACTCGGCCGTGCGCCTCACGCACATCCCCACGGGCATCGTGGTGCAGTGCCAGGACGGGCGCAGCCAGCACTCCAACCGCGACGTGGCCTGGCAGCGCCTGCGCTCCAAGCTCTACGAGCACGAGATGCAAAAGCGCATGGTGGAGCAGCAGAAGCTCGAGGACACCAAGACCGACGTGGGCTGGGGCCACCAGATCCGCTCCTACGTGCTGGACAACAGCCGCATCAAGGACCTGCGCACCAACGTGGAGGTATCGGCCACCCAGAAGGTGCTGGACGGCGACCTGGACGTATTCATCGAAGCCTCGCTCAAGCAGGGCATATAAGGACAAGCGTGATGAAAGAAGGACACACCAAGGCCACGCAGCGCCTGGACTATGCGCCGCCTGCGTACTGGATCGACAGCGTCGAGCTGACGTTCGACCTCGATCCGGCCAAGACCCGCGTCTTGAACAGGATGCGCCTGCGCCGCAACCCCGGCGTGGCGCCCCAGCCGCTGCGCCTCGATGGCGAGGAGCTGAACCTGGCGCGCGTCATGGTCAACGGCGCCGGCAGCTCTTTCAAGATGGAGGGCGACAAGCTGGTGCTGGAGAACCTGCCCGAAGGCAACGACCCCTTCGAGCTGGAGATCTTCACCACCTGCGCCCCCGCCAAGAACACCCAGCTGTCGGGCCTGTACGTGAGCGGTGACACCTTCTTCACGCAGTGCGAGGCCGAGGGCTTTAGGCGCATCACCTACTTCCTCGACCGCCCCGACGTGATGGCCAGCTACCAGGTGCTGCTGCGCGCCGACAAGGCCCAGTACCCGGTGCTGCTGTCCAACGGCAACCTGGTGGAGAGCGGCGAGCTCGACGGCGGCCGCCATTTCGCGCGCTGGGCCGATCCGCACAGGAAGCCCAGCTACCTTTTCGCCCTGGTGGCGGGCAAGCTCGTCGCGCGCGAGCAGCAGATCGTCAGCCGCGCCGGCAAGCCCCACCTGCTGCAGGTCTGGGTGCGCCCGGGCGACCTGGGCAAGACCGAGCACGCCATGAACTCGCTCATGGCGGCCATCGCCTGGGACGAGGCGCGCTTCGGCCTCTCGCTCGACCTGGAGCGCTTCATGATCGTCGCCACCAGCGACTTCAACATGGGCGCCATGGAAAACAAGGGCCTGAACATCTTCAACACCAAGTACGTGCTGGCGAGCGAGGCCACCGCCACCGACGTGGACTTCGCCAACATCGAAAGCGTGGTGGGCCACGAGTACTTCCACAACTGGACGGGCAACCGCGTCACCTGCCGCGACTGGTTCCAGCTCTCGCTGAAAGAGGGCCTGACGGTGTTCCGCGACCAGGAATTCAGCCAGGACATGGCGGGCAGCCCCTCGGCGCGCGCCGTCAAGCGCATCGAGGACGTGCGCGTGCTGCGCACCGCCCAGTTCCCCGAGGACGCGGGCCCCATGGCCCACCCCGTGCGCCCCGACAGCTACGTCGAGATCAACAACTTCTACACCGTCACCATCTACGAGAAGGGCGCCGAGGTCGTGCGCATGCAGCACAACCTGGTGGGCCGCGAAGGCTTTGCGCGCGGCATGAAGCTGTACTTCGAGCGCCACGACGGCCATGCCGTGACCTGCGACGACTTCGTGCAGGCCATGGCCGACGCCAACCCCGCCAGCCCCCTGGCCCTGCACCTGGAGCAGTTCAAGCGCTGGTACTCCCAGGCCGGCACGCCGCACGTCAAGGCTGTGGGCCAGTACGACGCCGACGCGCGCCGCTACACGCTCACGCTGTCGCAAAGCTGCGCCGCCACGCCGGGCCAGCCGGAGAAGCACCCCTTCGTCATCCCCGTGGCCCTGGGCCTGCTGGGCACCGACGGCCGCGCCCTGCCCCTGCAGCTCGAAGGCGAGGCCGCGGCAGGCGGCACCGAGCGCACCGTGGTGCTGACCGAGCCGAGCATGACGCTCGCCTTCGTGAACGTGGACAGCCCGCCCGTGCCCTCGCTGCTGCGCGGTTTCAGCGCCCCGGTGATCCTGGACTGCGAGTATGGCGACGCCGAACTGCTCGCCCTGCTGACGCACGACGGCGACGCCTTCAACCGCTGGGAGGCCGGCCAGCGCCTGATGCTGCGCATCGCTATCAATGCAATAGCTGACGAGGCAGTCACCACGGACGCTGCGGGCCAGATCCACCAAAACATCTTGCCCGCCGCGCTGGCGCAGGCCATGCGCGACGTGCTGCGCCACCCGCAGCTCGACGCCGCGTTCAAGGAGCTGGTGCTCACGCTGCCGTCGGAGAGCTACATCGCCGAGCAGCTCGGCGTGGTCGATCCCCAGCGCATCCACGCCGTGCGCGAGGCGCTGCGCCAGCAGCTGGCCGTGGCGCTCCAGGCCGACTGGGCCTGGGCCTGGGAGGAGCACCACGCCGGCGGCGCCCACCGCCCCGATGCCGTGAGCAGCGGCCGCCGCGCGCTTGCCGGCCTGGCCCTCTCCATGCTGTGCCTTGCCGCGCGCCAGAGCGGCGACGCGGTATGGCCCGGCAAGACCTACCAGCGCTTCAAGGATGCGGGCAACATGACCGACCGCTTCAACGCGCTGTCGGCCCTGGTCATGAGCGGCCACGAACTGGCCGCGCCCGCACTGGCGCGCTTTCACGCCATGTTCAAGGACGACGCGCTGGTGCTCGACAAATGGTTCGCCCTGCAGGCCGGCAGCACCGACCGCGGCGGCAACGTGCTGCCCGCCGTAAAGGCCTTGATGAAGCACCCCGACTTCCACATCAAGAACCCCAACCGCGCGCGCAGCGTCATCTTCAGCTACTGCAGCGCCAACCCCGGCGCCTTCCACCGCCAGGACGCGGCGGGCTACGTGTTCTGGGCCGACCGCGTGCTCGAACTCGACGCCCTGAACCCGCAGGTCGCCGCCCGCCTGGCGCGCGCGCTCGACCGCTGGAATAGGCTCGCCGAGCCCTACCGCACGGCCGCGCGCGAGGCCATCGCCCGCGTGGCCGCCAAGCCCGACCTGTCCAACGACGTGCGCGAAGTCGTCACGCGCGCCCTTGCCGATTGATTGAAGGAAAGGATCTATCCATGCCAGAACGCATCAGCCTCACCCGCTACCTCGTCGAGCAGCAGCGCGTGCACGGGCACATCCCCTCCGAGCTGCGCCTGCTGCTGGAAGTGGTGGCCCGCGCCTGCAAGCGCATCGCCCAGGCCGTCAACAAGGGCGAGCTGGGCGAAGTGATGGGCACCGCCGGCACCGAGAACGTGCAGGGCGAAGTCCAGAAGAAGCTCGACATCATCGCCAACGAGACCCTGATCGAGGCCAACGAATGGGGCGGCCACCTCGCGGCCATGGCCAGCGAGGAGATGGAAGGCATCTACGTCGTACCCAACCGCTACCCTCAGGGCGAATACCTGCTGATGTTCGACCCTCTCGACGGCTCCAGCAACATCGACGTGAACGTGAGCATAGGCACCATCTTCAGCGTGCTGAAGAAGCCCGAAGGCCACCCCGGCGTGCACGACGAGGACTTCCTGCAGCCCGGCCGCTGCCAGGTGGCGGCCGGCTACTGCATCTACGGGCCGCAGACCACGCTGGTGCTCACCGTGGGTGACGGCGTGGCCATGTTCACGCTGGACCGCGAGCAGGGCTCGTTCGTGCTCATCCGTGAGAACGTGCAGATCCCCGAGGACACCAGGGAATTCGCCATCAACATGAGCAACATGCGCCACTGGGACGCGCCCGTGCGCCGCTACATCGACGAGTGCCTCGCCGGCAAGGAAGGCATCCGCGGCAAGGACTTCAACATGCGCTGGGTCGCCAGCATGGTGGCCGACGTGCACCGCATCCTGAGCCGCGGCGGCATCTTCATGTACCCCTGGGACAAGCGCGAGCCGAACAAGCCCGGCAAGCTGCGCCTGATGTACGAGGCCAACCCCATGGGCTGGCTGGTCGAGCAGGCCGGCGGCGCCGCGACGAACGGGAAACAGCGCATCCTCGACATCCAGCCCACCCAGTTGCACGAGCGCGTGAGCGTGATCCTGGGTTCGAAAAACGAGGTCGAACGCGTGACAGGCTACCATAACGGTATATAATCCAAGGCTTCGCCGGTGTAGCTCAGTCGGTAGAGCAGCTCATTCGTAATGAGAAGGTCGGGTGTTCGATTCATCTCACCGGCACCAAATGAATCAAGGGGTTAGGCTCACGCCTAGCCCCTTTTTCTTTTGGCTCGAAAGTCCCGTGGTCCAAATATGGTCCATGAATGTTTCTCGAAGCGGCATGAAGCCCGGTTGGGTGATATGCCCACCGTGGCAAGCCACGGCGGATGTAGTCTAGGAAACTAGTGTTCCCCGAGTGCCCAGAGCAGCTGCAGAACGCGCTTGCAATTCACATGTTCTGCCCTACTTCCAGAGCTGCAAGAAGCAGCCCCTGCCCCCAATCTCGCGGAGGAGAACGTAGACACTGGCGGTTTCCTGCCCCAAGGTGCCGTTATGGGCACCCTATCTGCTTGAGCGGAGCATGAGGTGTGAGGCGTGTCGGGGTTTAAGCAGCTAGCACGACAGTATCTGGAATGGGCTCCGTGACCTCGTTACCGAGCACGAAGTCCGCTGCCTTCTGCGCCATGGACGCAGCGGTGAAGACCAAACGCTTGTCATGGCGCAGGGCTTCCAGCCAGTGGGCGATGTAGCCCGCGTGCTGAAGCTCGGCATCAATGCCGCAGTGACCGCACAGAAATGCCGCCCCCATCTCGGCAACCAACTCCTCGAAGGCGTAGGCCGTGAGGTGCTGGCGGCTCTGCATGGGGCGGTTGCAGCGGGAGGCATGGCCTGTCCAGTGCGTCAACTCGTGCAGGGCCACGCCGTAGTAGCCGGTGGCCTGCGGGAACGCGCCGCGCAGCGGCAACTGGATCACGTCATCGGAAGGTCGGTAAAACGCCTGATCGCCGCCATGGCGAATGACGGCGCCCGAAGCGGCCAGCAGGCGCTCGGCTTCCTCGACCGGGCTCCAGTCGGGAGCCTGTTCAGGCTGCGCCAGCGTTGGCGGCAAGTCCTCGATCTGATCGGCGTTGAAGACCGTGAACGAGCGCAGCATGGGCACATCCTTGGCTGCCGGGGCATCGTTGGCGGCGCAGGATCGCCCGGTCTCATCGACTTCCAGCATCTTGAAGAAGACGATGGGTGTGCCGGTTTCGCCCCGGCGCACGTGGGCGCCCAGCATTCGCGCCTGCTGGTAGGTCAGCCAGCGATTGCGCCGGTAGCCTTCGTGCATGGCGGTCATGTTGAGCAACAGGGTGTTGATGCCGCGATACAGGCGTCCGGTGCTCAGGTTGGCGGGCATGGCGCCGCCCGGTTCCCGCTTCCACGGAAACTGCCACGGGATGGCGCCAGATTCGAGGGCGCCGATGATGCGCTCGGTGATGGATTGGTACAGGTCGGTCATGGTGATGCTCCAGAAACGACGAAGCCCGCACGTGGCGGGCTCCGATGGGTGAGGACAAGGGGAAATCAACTACGCCGGGGTTACACATGCAGGCGAAGCAGACCGGGCGTGTACTGGCCGCGCTTGATGTAGCCGAAGCAACGCTTGGCGATGGTGGTGCCTGCGCTGGTCAGCAGACCGGCAAAGGTGGCCGCCATGACACCGGAGAAGCTACCCCAGTGGATGGCAAGCGTCAGCATCGTGACGCCGATGTCCAGCCACACGTCATGGCCGAGCATGCGCAGCATGGTGCGCCGCCCGAGTTTGATGAAGATGAAGACGAGACCGAGAAAGATGGCGAAGCCGGTTGCGAACATGGTGAGAACTCCCGAAGTGGAAAGTACATGCCAACCCGGATGAGCTGGCGCGGGGCGAGTGGATCGGTCGGGCGCGGTGGCCTTGCGATCCTCACGAAGTTGCCGAGGCAATTCGTAATGAACTCACGAGCCGACAGGCACGCGTGCGAAGCGCGCGGCTTCTGGGAATGATGGAAATGAAAAAGGAGTCTCTTGCATCAGCTGCGAAGAGACTCCTTTTTGGGTATCAGGAAACCGAAACCGAAACTACCCCGGGCCTTTTGATACCGGCGGGGGGTGTAGCAGGACGCGGTTTCGGAGGGACTTCTATGCGCTGCGCAGATGGTCGCAGGTGCGCTTGACCAGATCGACTACGAAGGATCGGTGAGGCTCATCCAACTCGGCAAGCCACGCTGCAATTTTGGTGGCCTGATCGTCCGGCTGAGCGGATGTCTCGGCCAACAACTCGCCGATGCGCACGCGCAGGCAATGGCTGATTTTTTCGAGTGTCTGTAGGGATGGCGTAGTCGCGCCGCGTTCGACACGGCTGATGGTTTCTGGCTCGACACCAATGCGCTCGGCCAGATCGGCCTGAGTCCATTCCTTGGTCTTGCGCAGTGTGGCGATCTGGGTGCCGAGGCGCTGCGCCAACGGCTTGCCCGGATGCTTCTTCTTGACCATATCTGTTGGGTTTTTTGACAACAGATATGGTTGTTTTTACATGACACTTCGACCAGAATCTGATATGTCTAGGTTAGACATATTGAGTTTTCCTTGGGAAGAAAAATTGCTATCTGGGCCGCTGGCGTGGCGGTTGTCGTCGGCGGTGCGTACTTGCTGGATGCCGTGTATCAGAGCCGCGCGGCGCGCGAGGTGCCTGTCGGATCTTCCTTGACGCCGAACGACGGCTGGTACACGCCACGGGGCACGGCGCAAAGAACGTTGGATGGGGCGCCGATGTCGGAGTGCGCACCTTCCCAGTTTTCTCCTGCAGAAG
The DNA here is from genome assembly GCF_000204645.1 of Alicycliphilus denitrificans K601. Lineage (NCBI taxonomy): Bacteria > Pseudomonadati > Pseudomonadota > Betaproteobacteria > Burkholderiales > Comamonadaceae > Alicycliphilus > Alicycliphilus denitrificans. The sequence continues at coordinate 3,589,378 of NC_015422.1, forward strand.
CGATGAAACACGCGGCCGATCAGGGCTGGACGTACCAAGTCGTGGAGGACAAGGGTAGTGAACCGGCTCAGTTCCTGAGCCTGATCTTGCACGAGCCCAATGGCACCAAGCGCAATGTCCTGTACTTTCGAGGCAAGAAATTCTGCGAATTTTTCCTGAACGGGCAAGGCGCCAAGGTTCGGGATGTTGAACGCTACAAATAAATCATGTGCTGCGCGGGCAAGGGCCTGCCGGTGCGACATCGAGGGAAAAAATGAACAGCAAGTACATCTTCAATGTCGTTGGGGCACTGGTGCTCTGCATCGTCCTGTTGCCATCGGCATCCATGGCACAGGTTTTCAAGTGCAAGGATGCGTCCGGCAAAACCGCGTACCAAAGCACGCCGTGCGCAGCAGCACAACAGGAGTCGCGCCCCGTCATCCTTGATTCCCCCACGTTGACCGACGAGGAAAAATTCAATGCGGCGGCCTACGCGGCAGGGATGACGCCGAAAGAGGCCAAACGGCTTCTGCAAGGTGGTCCGGCGAGTCCCGGTCAACCTGTTGCCGGTGGAGGTCAAGTCGAACCGCGTGAGCAGAACCAGCCCCGAGCTGTCGATCCGCGCAATGCGGCGTACCGTTGTACGAGGCTCGATGGCACCTCGTATGTCAGCAGCACGCCATGTCCAAAACGAGGGCATGTGGCCGTCAACGGAACAACTACCAGCGGCGCACCGGCCACTGGGGGATTCTGGGCACCGATGCAGCAAGAGGTGATCGACAAAGGCGAAGCCTGTCAGGAGGCGAAGGCACGCCGCGACCGATCGGAAGAGAGCCATCGCAAACAGGGCCGTGCCATGCCGGACGAATACCGGCGCAGACTGGATCAGAACGTCAGTGACGTGTGCAAAAGGTGAACCCTGATGGGGTCGCCTCGCACAATCGAAGTGCTACTGTTTGAAACGTTCCCCGAAGCATCGCTTTTCGCTCGGCAACTGGCCAAACGATCAGCCAAGGTTGTACGCTTGTGGCCTGACGCTCGCGGATGGCTGGTTGAAAATTTGGCCGCTGAGCGCGGTACGCATGATGTAGATTTTTGTGGGCATGAGTACAGCGAACGCACTGACCCGTATGACGAAGAAATCGCGTATCAGGAAAGACAACGCTTGATGGACGACCCCAAATTTCCGGGAGAAGAAGCGTATTCGCTGGGCGGGGACTTGAACGAGGATTGGATGCTCGACCATGGCTGATAACGTCAAGCAGTTGGTAAAGTTCCAGCGGAACAGCCTTCTCAAGAACATCAGGCCATGCTTTGACAGTCGGTATGGGATTTAGAAATTTTAATCGGCGGAGATGAGCAAAACGGAGGGGTTTTGGCACGAGCCGCAAACGTGGAGTGCGTGAGTGAAAGCGAAAACTGAAATGCAAATCGGTGTTGTTGCTGAGGTCGGCAACGGCTCCATGCGCGTGAATCCGACAATCGAGAACTGGCATTTTGTGTGTAAAAAATGCACCCAAAAACTTCGAATTCCGGCGCGTAGAGAGATTGAATTTGTATGTGTGTCCTGCCGACAGAGCTATTCGGTTAATCATCACGGCCAGGTTTTTATGGAAGTCTCTGTCGCTCGTCCACCTGAGAAGGAGCTTGCGAAGACTGCCAGCAAAAATCGCCATACTCCTCCTGTTGAAGATAAGAAAAGGCCCATTCATATTGATGTGCTGGGTCAGTCACCTTCCGCAATTCCTGCGGTCAACGCCAAAGGCGGTCTTTTTGGTAGGCTGGTCTATGGCGTGACAGCTGTTGCGGCGGCTGCATCGGAGGCAAATGAAGCTGCGCGAGGAGCGGCGTTGTTGCGTGATTATGAAAGCACGATGCTAGGAATTCGGGGTCTTAATGAGAAGGTGCTGGCGCTGACTCTGATTAATTACGTCGACAAGGTTTCAAAGCTAAAAACACACTCGGAGAACTGGACGCGGGAAGGGTGTATCAAAATGGCACGCGCGCTTCAAAAAGAAGCGCGCAAATGTCTCGATTTTAATTTAGCCGAAGCCTACGCCTTGTGGATGGCTGGGGCTTGGATGGAGAGCAAGTGGCGCACGTCGCCGGAAGCAGACTTTGTTCATCTCGAGCTTGACGGCATGTGGAGAAGGCTAAATGCAGAGTCGTAACCGAAACCGGGAACAACGCGCGAAGCAGACTCGCTTTGTGCGCGAATACGCCGTGGACTGCAACGGCGCGGCGGCGGCGGTGCGGGCAGGCTATTCGCCGCGCTCGGCCAAGGTGACGGCGAGTCGGCTGCTAACCAAGGCTAACGTGCAGCGGGCGCTGCGGCAGATTCAGCAGGCGGATGCCGAGCGGTTGTCACTCAGTCGTGAAGCGGTGATTGGGCAACTACAGGACGCAATCGATTTCGCGCGGGTCAAGCAAGACCCGATGGCGATGATCGTGGGGCTGCGGGAGTTGGGGCGGATGATGGGATATTACGAGGCCAACGATTGAGCGGGCAAATCTGCTTGCACCTTTTCATTCCTTGCGCCAGTTGCCGCTTCGATGGCGGCAGACACTATATAGAACGGCCATCAAGCGTAAGTGGTTGATTTTGTTGGTGTTTTTCGGCGTTCTGATTTGATGGGTATCGAGTCCAAGTCGTTGATCCGAAAGGGATTTTTGTTCGATAGGCAGCGCGTTCGATGCCATCGAGGCATCAAGGTATCGAACCGGCGGCAGAGGGAAAATTGATCGGTTTGTCCGGCATGGCAACGAGCTTTCCGTGATCGCGGCGAATCTTCCCGGCATTCAGCAGCGCATTGACGGCTTTCCGTACAGAGTTCTTCCCTGCTTTCAGACTGCCGCCCTCGCCACCAAACGTGTTCTCGATCTGGTTGGCTGAATAGCTCTTTCCAAGAGCTGCTTCGTCGCGGATCAGTTGCAATACACGATCTTCGAGAGTCACAGGTACCCCGCTGGCACGCAGGCCGACCAGATAGCCGTTCGGTTTGCGGATCAAGATTTCTGCATCGATGGGTGGGCCGTAGTTGCTCTTGGTCAGTTCGGCACTGAGATAGTGCTTGCTGGCGTCCAGTCCAACTTTTGCCTCTTTCGTAGCCGGTGAAAGGTTGAGCTGCCAGCGAACGCCGTCCGTCATGGCACTGGAGCCGCGCGTGGCGGCCTGCCCACGGGTGCCGGTCGTGGGGTTCATGCTGGCCTTGTTTGCATGGTGGCAGACCAGCACGGTAGCCCCGGTGGCATGGCGCAGGCGCTCCAACTGCTCAATGAATCGGGTGGTGTCGTCGGCGGCATTTTCATCGCCACCGCGAAAGCGTGAGGCCGGGTCGATCACGATGAGTTTCAGGTCGGGGATGCCTGCAACCGTCAAAAGCAGGCGGTCAACATAGTCCGTGGCCTCCACATCGCCACGGCGCTGTGCGCGGGTCATCAGGTTATTGCTGGCCGTCAATGACTTGATGAAAAGCCCCTTGCGCAGATCGGCGGCCATCGCTGGATGGCTCGGGCTCAACTCCGTGATGATGCGGTCAAGGCGGCGGTGCACCTCGTCAATCTCATCCTCGGCCAACAGCAGCAGCGCCGTGCCACGCTCGCCACCCTGCCACACGTCGCAAAGGGGGATGCCCGTTGCTACGGTCACTCCCATTTGCAGCACGAACTGGCTCTTGCCGGTGCCGCCCGGAGCGACGATCATGCCGACAATCCCCAAGGGCAGCATGCCGCTCAAGAGCCAGCGGCGAACAGGCGGGCTCGTGCGCAGCAGAAGATCGATGTTGGCGTCGGCGATGTCAAACAGCGGGGTCAGCGGCACCTTGTGGCGTTCGGGGTGGTTGCGTGCATCGGTCTTCGCAAGGCTCTCCACCGTGCGACGCACCTTGTCCACGTCAAGCGGCGGGCTCTGGCGGGCGTTCCAGTCTAAGGCGATCTGGTGCACCATATCAACAGGATGGCTCTTTGAAAGCAGATCTCCAACAACCTTCGTCAATGCAGCGGTGCGCTCGCCATCGGGGTACGAATTCAAAAAGGGATTGTCCTCGTGCACGGCCAGTTGCGGCGGACGTGTACCGTGGCTGGCGGACGGGCCACCGTTCGTGACCACCAAGCGCAGTTGTGTTTTCAAGTCGCCAGACGAATAGAGGCGGGACGGATCGGCAAATTTGATCGGCAACATTCAGGCTTCCTTCCCTTGTTGCATCAACGTCATGAAAGGATCGCCATCCTTCTTTTGGTGATAGAAGCCGGGAAGGCGCATCACACGCGCCGGATCGCTGACGGCAGGGTCGCCAGAAAAGCGTTTGGCCAAAGCCTTCTGGACAGCCGGGAACTCGTCGAGGGCCGTTTCGGGCGCCGCCAACCAGTACGCATGCCATTTGCCGGGGCTGCTCTCCACAACAATGTGCGGGGGCAGCTCTGCGGTGAACAGGGGGTCAATACCGCACTTATCCAAGTCCACATAGTGGGCGCGAACGCGGCGGACGTTTTCGGCCTTGCGGCCGCTCAGGTCGCCCGCATTCACCATAACGAAGATACCGGCACCGTTCAAATTGGCTTTGACCAAGGTGTCGGCATGCTGGGTCAGGGAGCCGTGCAGGATGCGCGGAAACTCCTTGCTACCGGTGCGCTCGGCGAAAATTTGAAAAGTGAAGCTGTCCGGGTCAGCATCCAGCAGTTCAAGGAACTGGCGGGCGTGGTCGATGTCGGGGTGCAGATCAGAGGCCGTCATGCTGCCCCCCAATCTTCCAAACGTGCTCGCCATCGGGCACGTACACCATCGACATGGACGAGGTGGCGCGCTCCGCGTCCGCAGCGAAGAAGCCACCGATAACAATCCAGCCACCCGGAACACGAAGGCGATGGATCGAAGCAGTGCAGGGAATCGCAAACGGAATATCGGGCATGCGCTCGATATCGTCGTCGTAGGACTGAGTGTTCTTAGACATGGCTGACGCTCCCGGTCGCAAGGTCGCTACGGTGCTTGAGCAGCCACGTATCCAAATCGTCCTTCAGGTAGACGATCTTGCGACCCAATTTAACGAAGGGAGGCGGGGTCATGCGGTTGCGGCGGGCACCTTCGGAGCGGCCGTGGCGCAGTGTGGAGCGGGAGATACCCAGATACGCGGCGGCTTGCTCTTCCGTCATCCCGCGCGTCAGTTCAGTGGTCGGCATGGTTGATCCTCTCAGTGCGGGGAACACCCCCGCCATGCCGCAAGAGTCGCCGAGAGCGCGGGGGTGCTGTTAGGAACGGAATCGCCCAACAGGCATATTCCGTTCCTTGACATGAACCGCTGGTGCATGCCGCTCCCGCGACCGCCCTATCCGCCCGGATCGAGCTTGGCTACATGCGTTGGATGGATGGGGTTGTCCGCCTCATCAATGATGGCGTTGACGAGGTCTGCAATGACGCTGTGCTGCGGGCTGCCGGTCCTATCGCGTAGCAATCGAATCAGATGCCGCACGGCATAGGTCCGAAACGCACTGCTGTGATTCGGCTTGGATGGCAGCGACATTCCGCCCTCCCAATCAGTGCGCTCGCGCAGCACGCCGTTAAGTCGATGCAAGACCGCCTCCACATACAGCGGGGATGCCTCGCCGGGGATATTCCGCAAATAGGCACGATCAGGTTCGGGAAACAACGCTTCAACCGTCAGCGGCACCGCACAGTACGCGCGAAGCGCCTGCTCATGGCGCCCCATCGCCGCTACCAACCTCTTCGCGAGCCCTCGAATCTCTTTGACGGCTTTATCCTGCTCGCTGGTCGATGCCTTGGGAGCGCCCTCCCACATTCCACGCACCGACAAGCAAGCCTCCATGACCTCCCGCGCCACGTCCTCGCCGCACTGTTCCGATATCACCTCCAAGCGACGACAAAGCAGCGGGCTATCCAGAATGCGCACCAGCACGGCGCGGTCCCAATACGGTGGCCAGAACTCAGGGCCACCGTCATACGCTTTGATCCATGCGGGTGGAATGTACCGATTCGTCATGTCACCCCCTATGCCGCGCGCACCAGCTTGGCGACTGCCTGCGCTTTGTGCTCCGGTGCGAGATGGGCGTACCGGAGAGTCATCTTCAAGTCGGCATGGCCAAGCAGTTCGCGTACGGTGTTGAGGTCAACACCGGCCATCACGAGCCGCGAGGCAAAGTGATGCCGCATGTCGTGCCAATGGAAATCTTGGAGTTTCACCGCCTTGACAATCGAACCCCAAGCGGAGTCCACATTGGTCAGCGGTGCGCCATCCTTGCCGGGGAAAACAAGTTCCTCGTCCTCGCCGGGATGCTGGTCCATCCAGCGCGCCAGCATGGCGGCGGCCTCTTCGTTCAACGGAACGAAACGACTTTTGCCGCTCTTGGCAGCGGCTGCGCGGACCTTGAGCATGCGCTTCTCCATGTCGATATCAGAACGCTTGAGCTTGAACAGTTCACCCCGCCGCAAGCCTGTATTGATGGTGACAAGGATCATCGGCCGAATATGGTCGATGAACTCGCCTTCGGCGATCAGCGGGCGAGCTTCATGTCCGCGCTGCATCCTCCATTCGTTGTGTCGCACGCGCGCTGCGCGGGCATTGGCCTCCCGAGCGTCCAAAACTTCGCGCAGCCGGGTTTCCTCTGCGTCAGACAGGAAGCGGACACGGTGATCTTCGTCAACCTTGGCCTGCTTGACTTTGCGCAACGGGTGTTCGGGAATCAACTCCCATTCAACGGCTTTCGTCAGTGCGGAACGCAGCGATGCCAATTCGCGGTTGACGGATGTGGGTTTCAGTCCGCTCTTGAGCCGCTCGGACTTCCACTTGTCGAACTGCCACGCGGTGAGACTGTCGAGCCGCTTGTCAAGGTGCTCCTTGAACGCAACGCGCATGCGTGCCAAGGTTTTCTCGGCCGTCCCAAGATGCGCCAGCGCCCAAGGGGCGTAATGCTCGTCAATAAACGCTTCAAGCGTCGGCTTGCGCTCTTCGCGGCGTTGCTGGCGCTTGTCATCATTGGGGTCGATGCCACGCGCCACGTCGCCGAGAACCTTCTTGGCCTCGTCGCGGGCCTGCGCCGGGGTCAACGGCGGCGTGCGGCCGATGACGTAACGGTTCTTACGGCCATCGCGCAACCGATAGGCAACGAGGAAAGTCTTGGTCCCCGTAGGTTGAATGCGAAGCTGGAAGCCGCGCAGTTCGGTGTCATTGACTTCGTAAGTGGTATTGCTGGGCGACAGGGCTGCCAACAACTGGTTGGTAATTTTTGCTTTCACGAAAGAGTCCTCTTCCCGCTAGGGGGTTGAGGGCTTCATTCCGTTTTCGTGGTCCACCCGTGGTCCAAATGGCATGCACAGGGACTGATCTACAGGGCCTGCGATGCACAAACAATCCAAGGGCATGCCTTGGTTCGTCTGAGATATATGCTACCTCATAGTGCATTGCGGTGCCTAGAAGACTCCGATCCCGAGCCTTTCGTAATGAGAAGGTCGGGTGTTCGATTCATCTCACCGGCACCAAATGAAAACCCCTGATTCGCAAGAGTCAGGGGTTTTTTCTTGGGGTGCCCGGCATCCCGGGAGCGCGCTGGACTCAAGCACGCGCCGCGGCGCTCGCGTGCAGGCAGATGGCGGCGGCCGCGCCCACGTTGAGGGACTCCTCGCCGCCCGGCTGCACGATGCGGATGTGCCGGCTTGCGCGCCGCTGCAGGTCGGGCGACACGCCCTGCCCCTCGTGGCCCATGATCCAGCCGCAGGGCCAAGGGAGCTGGGCGCGGTGCAGCCAGTCGCCCTGGTGCGAGCTGGTGGCCAGCAGCGGCACGCGCAGGCGGTCGATGTCCTGCACGTCCAGGCCCTCGACCAAGCGCAGGGCGAAGTGCGCGCCCATGCCGGCGCGCAGCACCTTGGGCGACCAGAGCGCCGCCGTGCCCTTGAGCGCCGCGATCTGCGCGAAGCCGAAGGCCGATGCGCTGCGCAGGATGGAGCCCACGTTGCCCGCGTCCTGCAGGCGGTCGAGCACCACCGTGGGCGATTGCGCATCGAGCGCCTGCTGCGCCGGCAGCGGCAGCACGAAACCCATGCGCGCGGGCGATTCCAGGCCGCTGATGTCCTGCCACAAGGCGTCGGCGATCACTACGTTTTTGGTAGCTGCCTGCGCATACTCCTCGGGCGCTAGAGGCCAGAAAGACTCTGAAAACACCGCGATGGCCGGGCGCTGGCCACGCGCCAGGGCGGCGCTGCACAGGTGGTCGCCCTCCAGCCATACGCGGCCCTGCTTGCGGTAGGCCGTGCTGTCCTGCGACAGGCGGCGCAGGTCCTTGAGCAGCGCGTTGTCGCGCGAATGGATGGTGACGGGCTGCATGGCTGTCATGGGAGGGCCAGGGCGCGCGCCACGGGGGCGAACGAGCGGCGGTGCTGCGGGCAGGCGCCATGCGCCTGCAAGGCGGCCAGGTGCTCGGCCGTGCCGTAGCCCTTGTGGCCCGCGAAGCCGTATTGCGGGTATTGCGCGTGCAGCTCGGCGCACCAGCGGTCGCGCGTGACCTTGGCCAGGATGGAGGCCGCCGAGATGGCCGCCACCCGCGCATCGCCCTTGACGATGGCCTCGGCGGGCATGTCCAGCCGCGGCAGCCGGTTGCCGTCCACCAGCGCCAGCGTGGGCTTGAGGCGCAGGCCCTGCACGGCGCGGCGCATGGCCAGCAGCGTGGCCTGCAGGATGTTGAGCCGGTCGATCTCCTCCACGCTGGCCTCGGCAACGCTGCAGCACAGGGCCTTGGCGCGAATCTCGTCGAAGAGCCGCTCTCGCCGCGCGGCCGTGAGGGCCTTGGAGTCGGCCAGGCCGACAATGGGCTGCTGGTCGTCGAGGATGACCGCGGCCGCGACCACGGGCCCGGCCAGCGGGCCGCGGCCGGCCTCGTCCACGCCGGCCACGAGGCCGCCCGGATGCCAGTCGAAGCTGGCCTGTTCAGGCAAGGATCTGGGCAATGGCATGGGCGGCGAGGCGCGGGGTGTCGCGCTGCAGTTCTTCGTGCAGGGCCGTGAAGCGCTGCTCCAGCCGTGCGATGCGCCCGGGGTCCCGGGCGGGCGCATCCAGCCATTGCTGCACGGCCGCGGCCAGCGCCCGGGGCGTGGCGGCGTCCTGCAGCAGCTCGGGCACGACGAAGTCGCGGCACAGGATGTTGGGCAGGCCCACCCAGGGCTGCAGTTGCTTACGCCGCATCAGGCGCCAGCTGACCGGGTGCATATGGTAGGCGATGACCATGGGGCGCTTGAACAGCGCCGCCTCCAGCGTGGCCGTGCCGCTGGCGATCAGCGTGCAGTCGCAGGCGGCCAGCACCTGGTGCGACTGGCCCGTGACGATGGCGAGGCTCTCCAGCACGCCGCATTCGCGCGCGATCTGCTCGATGCGCCCACGCAGCGCGGGCACTGCGGGGACTACTATTTTGATAGCTGTCCGCGCTTTCCTGATGAGCGCCGCGGCCTGGAAGAACGGCCTCGCGATGTAGGCCACCTCGGCCGATCGGCTGCCGGGCAGGATAGCGAGAACCTCGTCATCCGCCGTCAGGCCCAGCTGCGCACGCGCGGCCAGCCTGTCGGGCGCCATGGGAATGACGCTGGCCAGCGGATGGCCCACGTAGGTGGCAGCGATGCCGTGGCGCGCGAGCAGTTCGGGCTCGAACGGGAAGATGCAGAGCACGTGGTCGGCGGCGGCGCGGATCTTCTCGACACGGTCGGCACGCCAGGCCCAGATCGACGGACAGACGAAGTGCACGGTCTTGACGCCGGCGGCGCGCAGGTCGCGCTCCAGGCCCAGGTTGAAGTCTGGCGCGTCCACGCCGATGAACACGTCCGGTCTGTCCGCCAGCAGCCTGACGCGCAGTGCCTTGCGGATCTGCAGGATGCCCCACAGGCGCCGCACGAGTTCGATGCTGTAGCCATGCACGGCCAGGCGCTCGCTGTGCCACCAGGCGTCGAAGCCGCGCTCCTGCATGCGCGGCCCACCTATGCCCATGCTGGCCACGCCGGGCCACCGGGCGCGCAGCCCGTCGAGCAGCAGGCCGGCCAGCAGGTCGCCGGACGTCTCGCCGGCCACCATGGCGACGCGTGGTGGATGCTCCATGCCCGGCCCCGTCAGCGCGCGATACCGCGGCGCGAGGCGGCGACGAAGTCGCGCAGCAGGGCGATGTCGCCCTCGGCCTCGGGATGCGAATGCGGCAGCTCGCCCATGGCCGAGAGCGCGGCCTCCAGCGTCAGGCCTTGGCGATACAGCAGGCGATAGGCCTGCTTGAGGGCGGCCACGCGCTGGGCCGAGAAGCCGCGGCGGCGCAGGCCCTCGATGTTCAGGCCGCGCACGGCCAGCGGGTTACCGTCCACCATCATGAAGGGCGGCACGTCCTGCGAGACATGGCTCGCGAAGCCCGCCATGGCATGGGCGCCGACCCTGGAATACTGGTGCACGCCCGTGAGGCCCCCGATGATGACCTGGTCGCCCACGTGCACGTGCCCGGCCAGCGTGGCGCTGTTGGCCAGGATGACCTGGCTGCCCACCACGCAGTCGTGGGCGATGTGCACGTAGGCCATGATCCAGTTGTCGTCGCCCACGCGGGTCTCGCCCTGGTCCTGCACCGTGCCGGTGTTGAAGGTGCAGAACTCGCGGATGGTGTTGCGGTCGCCGATCACCAGGCGCGTGGGCTCGCCCGCGTATTTCTTGTCCTGCGGCTCCGCGCCCAGCGAGGCGAACTGAAAGATGCGGTTGTCCGCGCCGATCGTGGTGTGGCCCTCGATCACGCAGTGCGCGCCCACGCTGGTGCGCGCGCCGATGCGCACGTGCGGCCCGATGACCGCATAGGGCCCCACGGTGACGGATGGATCGAGCTGCGCCGCGGGATCGACGATGGCCGTCGGATGGATGGTGGTCACTGGGCCGCCCCCGTACACACGGCCGTCAAGCCACCGTGCGCATGGTGCACATGATCTCGGCCTCGCAGGCCATGCTGTCGCCCACGCGGGCCACGCCCTTGAACTTGTAGATGCCGCCCTTGATGCGGTCGAGCGATACGTCAAGGATCAGCTGGTCGCCCGGCTCCACGGGGCGCTTGAAGCGTGCGCCGTCGATGCCGACGAAGTAGAACACCTTGTCGTCGCCGGGCGCCTCGCCCATCATGTCGAAGGACAGCAGGCCGGCGGCCTGGGCCAGAGCCTCCAGCATCAGCACGCCGGGCATGACCGGACGGGCGGGGAAATGGCCCGTGAAGAACGGCTCGTTGATGGTGACGTTCTTGATCGCCTGGATGCGCTTACCGCGGTCGAGCTCGACCACACGGTCCACTAGCAGAAACGGATAGCGGTGTGGCAGGAGCTTGAGGATTTGGTGAATGTCCATCATTGTTGTGTAGCGCTCTGGTCGTCTTTTCGTGCTTGTTCAAGGGCCTTGATGCGTTCGCGCAGCCGGTACAGCTGCCGCAGCGTGGCCGCGTTCTTTTCCCACTTCGCATTGTCGTCCATGGGAAACACCCCCGTGTACTGCCCGGGCCGTGCAATCGAGTGCGTGACCACCGTGTTGGTGGAAATGTGCACATTGTCCGCCAACTCCAAGTGCCCGACGATGGACGCGGCGCCCGCGATCGTGCAGTGCGCGCCGATGCGCGTGCTGCCCGCGACCGCCGAGCAGCCGGCCATGGCCGTGTGCCGGCCTATGTGCACGTTGTGGGCTATCTGGATGAGGTTGTCGAGCTTGACGCCGTCCTCGATCACCGTGTCGTCCAGGGCGCCGCGGTCTATGCAGGTGTTGGCGCCGATCTCCACGTCGTCGCCGATGCGCACGGCGCCCAGCTGCTCGATCTTGACCCACTCGCCCCGCTCGTGCGCGAAGCCGAAGCCGTCCGCCCCTATCACCACGCCCGGGTGCAGGATACAGCGCGCACCCACGGTGCAGCGCTCGCCGACCGTGACGCGCGACTTGAGCACCGTGTGCGCGCCGATCACCGCGCCGCGCTCGACCACGCACAGCGGGCCGATGGTTGCCGTGGGATGCACCTGCGCCTGCGCATCGACGACGGCGCTCGGGTGGATGCCCGCCCGGGCGCCCAGCCCCTGCGCGTGCACCCACAGCTGCGTGACGCGCGCGAAGTAGACGTAGGGCTGGTCCGCGACGATGCATGCGCCGCGCTCCAGCGCGGCCTCGCGCATGCCGGGCGCCACAATGACACAGGCCGCCCTGGAGGCGGCCAGCTGGGACCGGTAGCGCGGATTGCTCAGGAAGGCCAGGTCGCCGGGACCGGCCGATTCCAGCGGCGCGATGCGCTGGATCTCGGTGTCCCTGTCCGCCCCCTCAAGCCTGCCCCCGAGTGCATCGACGATCTGCCCGAGTCGCAAGCTCACGCGCTACCGCCCTTGTGTGCCCGAGGCTTCACTTGCCGGAATTGCCGGCAGCGTTCATGGCCTTGATCACCTTGTCGGTGATGTCGTGCTTGGGGTTGATGTAGACGGCTTCCTGCAGGATCACGTCGTACTTCTCGGCCTCAGCCAATTGCTTGACGACCCTGTTGGCGCGCTCGAGCACCTGGCCCAACTCCTCGTTCTTGCGCGCGCCCAGGTCTTCCTGGAACTCGCGGCGCTTGCGCTGGAAGTCGCGGTCCTGGTCCACCAGCTGGCGCTGGCGCGCGACGCGCTGGCTCTCGGCCATCGTGGGGGCCTCGCGCTCGAACTTCTCGGTGGCGCTCTTGAGGGCGTTGCCCATGTCCACGAGCTCCTTCTCGCGCTTGGAGAACTCCTGCTCCAGCTTGGCCTGCGCCGCCTTGGCGGTGTTGGCCTCACGGAAGATGCGGTCGGTGTTGACGAAGCCGGCCTTGAACTCCTGGGCCTGGGCTGGCACTGCGGCAGCCAGGGAGCCCAGCAGAAGGACCAGGGGAATATGGCGGGAAAGGGATTTCATTAGAAGGATGTTCCGATCTGGAATTGCAGTTTCTGGATTCTATCGCCGGCGAATTTGCGCACCGGCTGCGCAAAGGCGATGCGCAGCGGGCCCAACGGGGAAATCCAGCTCAGCCCCAGGCCCGCCGAGGCGCGCAGGTCGCTCAGCTCCCAATTTTCGTCTTCGCCATACACGTTGCCCGCGTCCACGAAGGCGAACCAGCGCAGCGTGCGGTCGTTGCCGGCGCCGGGAACCGGCGCGATGAACTCGGCATTGAGCGTGATCTTCTTGGGGCCGCCGAGCGAGGCGCCCGTCACGTCACGCGGACCCAACGTGCCTTGGTCGAAGCCGCGCACCGAGCCCAGGCCGCCCGAATAGAAGTTCTTGAACACGGGGAACGGCCGGCCGTTCATGCCCTTGCCCATGCCCAGCTCGCCATTGAAGGCCAGGGTGTACTGCTTGTTGAGCGGTATGTACTGCTGGATCTGGTAGTTGCCGCGCACGTAGCGCGCATCGCCGGCCACGGACCACTCGGTGTTCAGGCGCTGGTAGCGGCCCGAATTGGGCGCGAGCGCGCTGTCGCGGTCGTCGCGCGACCAGCCGATGGTCAGCGGCAGGGACCAGCTGGTGTCGCCGAACTTCTCCGCGTACACCAGATACGCGGCCGGGATGTTGGTGCCGACCTTGATCTGGGTCTGCTCCAGCCCGCCGCCGAAGAACACGGTGTCGGTCTCGCTGAACGGCACGCCGAAACGTATGCTCGTGCCCGCCGTAACGAGTTCGTAGTTGCCGCCCTGGTTCTCGTAGGGCTTGGCCGTGCGGTAGTACACGTCCAGCGTCCTGGAGATGCCGTCCTGCGTGAAATAGGGGTCGGTGGTGGAGAACACCAGCGTGCGGCGGTACTTGCTGGTGTTCACGTCCACGCCCAGGTAGTTGCCGGAGCCGAAAACGTTCTCCTGCTTGATCGCGAACGACAGGGCGACCTTCTCGGCGCTGGAGAAGCCCGCACCCAGCTGCAGCGAGCCCGTGGGCTTTTCGGCGACGTTGATGACCAGGTCCACCTGGTCGGGCGCGCCCGGCACCTCCTGCGTCTCCACGTTAACCTCGGTGAAGAAGCCCAGGCGGTCCACGCGGTCGCGCGAGAGCTTGATCTTGTCGCCGTCGTACCACGAGGCCTCGTACTGGCGGAACTCGCGGCGGATGACTTCGTCGCGCGTGCGGTTGTTGCCACTCACCTGGATACGGCGCACGTAGGCGCGGCGCGACGGCTCGGCGCGCAGCACCAGGGCCACGCGGTTGTTCTCGCGGTCGATCTCGGGCACGGCCTCCACGCGTGCGAAGGCGAAGCCGAAGTTGCCGAAGTGGTCGGTGAAGGCCTTGGTGGTCTCGGCCACCCTGTCGGCGTTATAGGGCTCGCCGGGGCGGATGGTGACGAGCGACTTGAACTCGTCGTCGCGGTCGAGGTAGTTGCCCTCCAGCTTCACGCCGGAGACCACGTAGCGCTGACCCTCGGTCACGTTGATGGTGATGGAGATGTCCTGCTTGTCCGGCGAGATCGCCACCTGTGTGGAGTCGATGCGGAACTCCAGGTAGCCGCGCGCCAGGTAGTACGAGCGCAGCGTCTCCAGGTCGGCGTTGAGCTTGGCGCGCGAATAGCGGTTGGACTTGGTGTACCAGCTCATCCAGCCGCCCGTGTCCTGGTCGAACAGGCCCTTGAGCGTGGATTCGCCGAAGGCCTGGTTGCCGACGATGCGGATTTCCTTGATCTTGGCGGGCTCGCCCTCGGTCACGGTGAAGGTGAGATTCACGCGGTTGCGCTCGATCGGCGTGACGGTGGTCACCACCTCGGCGCCGTACAGGCTGCGGTTGATGTACTGGCGCTTGAGCTCCTGCTCGGCGCGGTCGGCCAGGGCCTTGTCGAAGGGGCGCCCCTCGGTCAGGCCCACGTCGCGCATGGCCTTCTTGAGCGTGTCCTTGTCGAACTCCTTGGTGCCGGCGAACTCGACGTCGGCGATCGTGGGGCGCTCCTCCACCACGACCACGAGCACGTTGCCCGACGCTTCCAGGCGCACGTCCTTGAACAGGCCCAGGGCGAACAGCGCGCGGATGGCGGCGGCGCCCTTCTCGTCGTTGTATTCGTCGCCCACGCGCAGCGGCAGCGACGCGAAGATGGTTCCGGGCTCCACGCGCTGCAGGCCCTCCACACGAATGTCCTGCACCTTGAATGGCGCCAGGGCCCACGCTGCGTTGGCGGCAAAGACCATGGCAGCAACGGCCGATACCGTGCGCACGCCCAGGCGATTGATGTGTTTTCTCATGGGTGAAGCTGGAGCCGACGCTACAGGACAGCGGCGGCGAAAAGGTTAGCCAAATAGCCGGGTGAGATCGTTGAACAGGGCGATGGACATCATGAGGAGGAGCACCACGACGCCTGTGCGCTGCAACCGGTCCATCCAGGCTTCGGATACGCTGCGTCCCGTCAGCCCCTCCCAAAGATAATACATCAGGTGCCCCCCATCGAGGACCGGCAGCGGCAGCAGGTTCAGCACCCCCAGGCTGACGCTGATGAGGGCCAGGAACGCCAGGTATTGCGTCAGACCCATGCTGGCCGAGCGGCCCGCGTAATCGGCGATGGTCAACGGCCCGCTCAGGTTCTTGATGGACGCCTCGCCGATCACCATGCGGCCCATCATGCGCAGCGTGAGCACCGAGACTTCCCAGGTGCGCTCCACGCCCTTCCACAGCCCCTCCACGGGGCCGTAGCGCACGTTCACCATCTCGGGCGGGTTGCCCACGTAGGCGCCTATGCGGCCCACAGGGCCCGTGGCATCGGCCACCAGCTGCGGCGTCACGGTCACGTCGAGCATGCGCCCCTCGCGATCCACGCGCCAGACCTGGGTGAGCGGCTTGCCGTCCCGCACGGAACCGCGTATGAGGTCGCGCAGCTGGGCGCCATCCACCACGTCGGTGCCGCCCAGGCGCAGCACCAGGTCGCCGGGGTGCAGGCCCGCACGCTCGGCCGCGCCGCCCGCCATCACCTCGCCGAGCACGGGGCGCGTCCACGGGCCGACGATGCCTATGGTGCGAAACAGCTGGGCGTCGGCCTCGCGCACCTGCATCCCTTCCAGGGGCAGCACGACCTCGCGCTGCGCGCCGCGCACGGGCTGCAGCAGCAGGCGCACGTTCTCTGCGTCGAGCGCACCGCGCGTGAGCACCCAGCGCAGCTCTTCGAACGAGCGCACGGGCTCGGGCTCGTCCTCGCCGATGGCGGCGCCCACGACCTGCTCACCGCCCTGCACACCCGCGCGCTGGGCGATGGAGCCGGCCACGGGGCTGGAGAGCATGGCCTTGGGCTCGTCCACGCCGCTCCAGTTGACGGCCGCATACAGCAGCACGGCCAGCAGCAGGTTGGCCAGCGGCCCGGCGGCCACAATGGCGGCGCGCGCGCGCAGCGGCCGGGTGTTGAAGGCCAGGTGGCGCTCCTCGGGCGCCACGGGTGCCTCGCGCTCGTCCAGCATGCGCACGTAGCCGCCCAGCGGAAAGGCGCCGATGACGAATTCCGTGGGCGAGCCCTTGGGCTGCCAGCGCAGCAGCGGCCTGCCGAAGCCTATGGAGAAGCGCAGCACCTTCACGCCACAGGCCACGGCCACGCGGTAGTGGCCGTATTCGTGCACGGCGATCAGCACGCCGAGCGCAGCGGCAAAGGCGGCAATGGTCAGCAGCATACGGATGCCTCCTCGAAATTCATAGCTGCTTGCGCTTGATATACAAGCGTTTCACCATGGAAGCATCGTGAAATCCTTGCATGGCAAGCGCTGACAGCTCACTTAATTGAAGCGCTGCACCAGGCTCCGCGCCGCGGCGCGCGCCTGGGCGTCCAGCGCCAGTAGGGCCTGCAGAGTATCCGGGTTGGAGGGCTGCACCGCCTCCAGAGTTGCAAGATTGAGCGCGTGGATCTGGTCGAAGCGTATGCGCCGCTGCAGGAAGGCCTCCACGGCGACCTCGTTGGCCGCGTTCAGCACGGCCGTGGTGCCGGGCGCGGCGGCGAGCGCCTGCCAGGACAGGTGCAGGCCGGGAAAGCGCCGCGCGTCGGCCTCCTCGAAGGTCAGCGCGGCCAGTTGCGTGAAGTCGAGCGCGGCGGCGCCGCTCTCCACGCGCTCGGGCCAGGCCAGGCCGCAGGCGATGGGCACGCGCATGTCGGGCGTGCCCAGCTGGGCGATGACGGACGCGTCCCTGAACTGCACCATGGAATGGATGATCTGCTGCGGGTGGATCACCACCCTGATCTGCTCGGGCGTCAGGTCGAACAGCCAGCGCGCCTCGATCACCTCCAGCGCCTTGTTCATCATGGTGGCCGAGTCGATGGAAATCTTGCGGCCCATGGAGAAGTTGGGATGGGCGCAGGCCTCGTCCGGCGTCACGCCGCGCAGCGTGGCCGGGTCGCGCGTGCGAAACGGCCCGCCCGATGCGGTGAGCAGCACGTGCTGCACGCGCCGCGCCCAGGTGGCCGGGTCCTCGGGCAGGCTCTGAAAGATGGCGGAGTGCTCGCTGTCGATGGGCAGCAGCGTCGCGCCGCCGTCCCGCACGGCCTTCATGAAGACCTCGCCGCCCACCACCAGCGCTTCCTTGTTGGCCAGCAGCAGGCGCTTGCCCGCGCGCGCCGCGGCCAGGCACGGCGCCAGGCCCGCCGCGCCCACGATGGCGGCCATGACGGCGTCCACCTGTTCGTGCGAAGCTATCGTTTCAAGAGCTTCCGGCGCTTGCAGCACCTGCGTTGCAAGGCCGTTTGCCTTGATCTTCTCATCGAGCTGGCGGGCGTGCTCGGCGCTTGCCATCACCGCGTAGCGCGGCCGGAAGCGCGCGCACTGCGCGAGCATCAGGTCCACCTGCGTGGCCGCGCTCAGGGCGAAGACCTCGTAGCGGTCGGGGTGGCGCGCCACCACGTCCAGGGTGCTGGTGCCTATGGACCCCGTGGAGCCGAGGATGGTGAGTCGTTGTTTCATGCGTCAGAACTGGGAAAGCATCATGGCCAGCGGCAGCGTGGGCAGCAGTGCGTCGATGCGGTCGAGCACGCCGCCGTGGCCGGGCAGCAGGCCGGAGCTGTCCTTGACTCCGGCGCTGCGCTTGATGAGCGACTCCACCAGGTCGCCCACCACGCTCATGGCCGCCATGAAGACCGCGCCGATGGGCAGCAGCCACCAGCCCCGGCGCGCCAGATGCGAATAGAGACTGGACACCTGCGCGTGCCAGTGCGCGTCGGCCCAGGCCCAGCACACGGCCAGCAGTAACACGCCGAGCATGCCTCCCCACACGCCCTCCCAGCTCTTGCCGGGGCTGATGGCGGGGGCCAGTTTGCTCCTGGTGAAGCGCAGCCCGAACGCGCGGCCCGCGAAGTAGGCGGCGATGTCGGCCATCCACACCAGCGTGAGCACCGACAGCAGGTAGTTGATGCCTGCCACGCGCGCCTGCGCCACGGCCAGCCATGCGAGCCAGAGCGCCAGCACGCCGCCCACGACGCGCAGCGCGCGCGGCACGTGCGGCCAGCCCGCCACGCCGCCGCGCAGCAGCAGCGCGCCGCCCAGCACCCACGCGCCGCCGCCGATGGCCCAGAGCCACGGCAGCGGCTGGTGGAGCCAGCCGGTGGCCCAGGCCGCGCCGCACATCGCCACGCAGACGGCGCCCAGACCCACGCTGGCCGCGCCGGCAAGGCCGTTGAGCCGCCCCCACTCCCATGCGCCCGCCCCCATGAACACGAGCGCCACGGCGGCGAACGGAACGGGCGACGGGTAGAACAGCGCCGGCAGCAGGATGGCCAGCAGGACCAGGGCGGTGATGACACGTTGCTTGAGCATCGAAGCCCCTTTCGCGATGGTGGAGGCCGCGCTGCCGGTCAGGCGCGCAGCGAACCGGGCGCCGCCGCCTGCAGTTGCTCGGAGGTGCGGCCGAAGCGACGCTCGCGCGCGGCATAGTCGGCGATCGCCTCGTCGAGCGCGGCCTCGTCGAAGTCGGGCCACAGGCGGTCGCTGAAATACAGCTCGGTATAGGCGGCCTGCCACAGCAGGAAGTTGCTGATGCGCTTCTCGCCGCCGGTACGGATCAGCAGGTCGGGGTCGGGCACGTGGGCCATGCCCATCGCCGCGTGCAGGCTGGACTCGGTGATGGGCTCGCCGCGCGCGGCGAGCTGCGCCGCGGCCTGGGCGATGTCCCAGCGGCCGCCGTAGTTGAAGCACACGTTGAGCACCAGGCGGTCGTTGCCCGCCGTGGCCGCCTCGGCCTGGCGCAGGCCGTCGCGCACCTTGTCGGACAGGCCGGACTTCTCGCCCACGAAGTGCAGGCGCACACCATCGCGCGAGAGCTGAGGCACCTCGCGCGCCAGCGCCTTGGCCAGCAGGTCCATGAGGCCCGAGACCTCGTCCGCGGGGCGGTTCCAGTTCTCGGAGGAGAACGCGAACACGGTGAGCACGCCGACACCGCGCGCCACGCAGGCGCGCACGCAGCGCCGCAGCGACTCCACACCCTGGCGGTGGCCTGCCAGGCGCGGCAGGAAGCGCCGTGTAGCCCAGCGGCCGTTGCCATCCATGACGATGGCAATGTGGTGGGGAATGGCGGTCTGTGCAGTGGTCGACATCGAGGCCCGGATCAGATTGCCAGGATGTCCTGCTCCTTGGCCGCGACCAAGGCGTCGATCTCCGCGATGTGCTTGTCGGTGGTCTTCTGGATGTCGGCCTCGGCGCGCTTTTGCTCGTCCTCGGAGGCGAGCTTCTCCTTGACCAGCTTCTTCACGGCCTCGTTGGCGTCGCGGCGCAGGTTGCGCACGGCCACCTTGGCGTTCTCGCCCTCGTTGCGCGCGAGCTTGGTCATCTCCTTGCGGCGCTCCTCGCTCATGGGCGGCATGGGCACGCGGATCAGGTCGCCCATGGAGGCCGGGTTCAGGCCCAGGTCGCTCTCGCGAATGGCCTTCTCGACCTTGGCACCCATGTTCTTCTCCCAGGGCTGCACGCTGATGGTGCGGGCGTCCAGCAGGGACACGTTGGCCACCTGCGACAGCGGCACCATGGAGCCGTAGTACTCGACATGGATGGAGTCGAGCAGCGCCGGATTGGCGCGGCCGGTGCGGACCTTGGAGAGGTTGTTCTTGAGCGCGGCGATGGACTGATCCATCTTGGCATCCAGGTTCTTCTTGATCTCGGCAATCGTCATGTGAAATCCTCCAGCGTGCAGCCAGCGCGAGCCAGGCGCGGCAAAGCGTTCAAGCGTACACCAAGGTGCCCTCGTCCTCACCCATGACCACGCGCTTGAGCGCGCCGGGCTTCAGGATGGAGAACACGCGGATGGGCAGCTTTTGGTCGCGGCACAGCGCGAACGCGGTCGCGTCCATGATGCCCAGGTTGCGCACCATGGCCTCGTCGAACGTGAGCCGGGCGTAGCGCGTGGCCTGGGGGTCCTTCATGGGATCGGCCGTGTACACGCCATCGACCTTGGTGGCCTTGAGCACCAGCTCGGCGCCGATCTCGGCGCCGCGCAGGGCCGCGGCCGTGTCTGTGGTGAAGAACGGGTTGCCCGTGCCTGCGGCGAACACCACCACCTTGCCCTCTTCGAGGTACTGCAGCGCCTTGGGGCGCACGTAGGGCTCGACCACCTGCTGGATGTCGATGGCGGACATGACGCGCGCGGTCACGCCCTGCTTGTCCATGGCGTCGGCCAGCGCCAGCGAATTCATCACCGTGGCCAGCATGCCCATGTAGTCGGCCGTGGCGCGGTCCATGCCCTCGGCGCCGCCAGCCACGCCGCGGAAGATGTTGCCCCCGCCGATGACGACCGCCACCTGCACTCCCAGGCGCGTGACCTCGGCCACCTCGCCGACCATGCGCACGATGGTGTTGCGGTTGATGCCGAAGGCGTCATCGCCCATCAGCGCCTCACCAGACAGCTTGAGCAGGATGCGCTTGTGGGCCGGTGTGGCAGAGGTCATGGGCTATTTCTCCGTAAGGCAGTGACACAGGGGCGGGTTGGCTGGCAGGGCGGTCAGGCGCCCGCCTTGGCGGCGGCGACCTGGGCAGCCACTTCGGCGGCGAAGTCGTCGGTCTTCTTCTCGATGCCCTCGCCCACGACGTAGAGGGTGAAACCCTTCACGGTCGTGTTGGCGGCCTTGAGCATCTGGGCCACGGTCTGCTTGCCGTCGGCGGCCTTCACGAAGACCTGGTCGGCCAGCGACACTTCCTTGAGGTACTTCTGCACCGAGCCTTCGACCATCTTGGCGACGATGTCGGCGGGCTTGCCCGATTCTGCCGCCTTGGCGGTGGCCACGGAGCGCTCGCGCTCGATCAGCTCGGCGGGCACGTCGGCACTCGTGAGCGCCACGGGCTTCATGGCGGCCACGTGCATGGCCACGTCCTTGGCAGCCGTCGCGTCGCCTTCGTACTCGACGACCACGCCGATGCGCGAGCCGTGCAGGTAGTGCGCCAGGCTGGTGCCGGCAAAGCGCTTGAAGCGGCGGAAGGACATGTTCTCGCCGATCTTGCCGATCAGGCCCTTGCGCACGTCTTCCAGCGTGGGGCCGAAGCCGTCCTGCTCGTAGGCCAGGGTGCCCAGGGCCTCGATGTCGGCGGGGTTGTGCTCGGCCACCAGCTTGGCGGCCGCATTGGCCATGGCGATGAAGCTGTCGTTCTTGGAAACGAAGTCGGTCTCGCTGTTGACCTCGATGAGCGCGCCCACGTCGCCGCTGATGCTCGCGGCCACCACGCCCTCGGCCGTCACGCGCGAGGCCGCCTTGCCGGCCTTGGTGCCCAGCTTCACGCGCAGCAGCTCTTCGGCCTTGGCCATGTCGCCGCCGGCCTCGGTCAGGGCCTTCTTGCACTCCATCATGGGGGCGTCGGTCTTGCCACGCAGCTCGGCGACCATGCTTGCGGTAATAGCAGCCATCGGTAATTTCTCCAGTGTTTCAGTTCAGTTCGTTACAGAGATAGGAAGCTAAAAAAAAGGGGGCTCACCAGGGCCCCGCTTTTCTTGCGACGCATCGCGCGCGCGGCCCGGAGGTCAGGCGGCGGTTTCGTCCACTTCCACGAATTCGTCGGAGCCTTCGCCGGCGGCGGCCTTGACCACGTCGTTCACGGCGTTGGCGCGGCCTTCGAGGATGGCGTCGGCGATGCCGCGGGCGTACAGGGCCACGGCCTTGGCCGAGTCGTCGTTACCAGGAATCACGTAGTCGATGCCCTCGGGCGAGTGGTTGGAATCGACCACGCCGATCAGCGGGATGCCCAGCTTCTTGGCCTCGGCCACTGCGATCTTGTGGTAGCCCACGTCGATCACGAAGATGGCGTCGGGCAGCGCGTTCATGTCCTGGATGCCGCCGATGTCCTTCTCGAGCTTCTCAAGCTCGCGCGAGAACATGAGCTGTTCCTTCTTGCTCATGGACTCCAGGCCGGCTTCCTGCTGGGCCTTCATGTCCTTCAGGCGCTTGATCGAGGTCTTGACGGTCTTGAAGTTGGTCAGCATGCCGCCCAGCCAGCGCTGGTCCACGTAGGGCACGCCGGCGCGCTGGGCCTGCTCGGCCACCAGCTCGCGGGCCTGGCGCTTGGTACCCACCATCAGGATGGTGCCGCGGTTGGCGGCCAGCTGCTTGGCGAACTTCTGCGCCTCCTGGAACATCGGCAGCGACTTTTCCAGGTTGATGATGTGGATCTTGTTGCGATGGCCGAAGATGAAGGGGGCCATCTTGGGGTTCCAGAAGCGGGTCTGGTGGCCGAAGTGGACACCGGCTTCCAGCATTTCGCGCATGGTGACGGACATGAGGTTTCTCCGAAGGTTGGGTCTAAAATCCGGCCCCAATAATTGCAGCATGCAACAACGGCAATGCGTTGTTTCTTGCAAGCCGCAACACCTTGAAAGGGCCGGTTTGCGATTTGTTCTGCCGCATGCCTCGCCTCCGATGGTGGCGCCGCATGAACCGCGCTGCACCGCAAGGCGGGCAGCTCTCAGCAAAACCCAAGGATTCTAGCATATCCCCCATGTTGGCCGACCTCGTCTTCACCCGCAGCCAGGTGGCTGCAGGGCATTGCAGCGCACCTCAAGAGCTCGAACGCAGCATCGCCGCCGCCCAGGGCCCCGCCTGCGCCCACGTGTTCCGCCAGACCTGCCACGAAGAGGCCCGCGCCGCAGCCGCCGCGCCGGGCGTGGCACGGCTGCCGCTGGCGGGCCTGGCCGTCTCGGTCAAGGACCTGTTCGACATCCGGGGCATGGTCACGGCCGCCGGCTCCACCGTGCTGGCCGATGCGCCGCCCGCGCCGGCCGACTGCACGGCCGTGGCGCGCCTGCGCCGCGCGGGCGCGGCCATCGTGGGACACACGCACATGGTGGAGTTCGCCTTCTCCGGCGTGGGCGTGAACCCGCACTTCGGCACGCCCGCCGCGCATGACGCACGCCACGGCGCCCTGCCCGGGCCGGCGCGCGTGCCGGGCGGCTCGTCCTCGGGCGCCGGGGTGTCGGTGGCCACGGGCGCGGCCTTCATCGCCCTGGGCTCGGACACGGGTGGCTCGATCCGCATACCGGCCGCTCTCAACGGCGTCGTGGGCTTCAAGAACACCGCGCGCCTCGTGCCCACCGACGGCGCCGTGCCGCTCTCGACCACGCTGGACACGGCATGCGCGCTCACGCGCTCGGTACGCGACGCCATCGTGGCGCACGAGATCCTGGCCGCGCGGCGCGTCACGCGCAGCCCGGCGCCGCTGGCCGCCTGGCGCCTGGCCGTGCCCCGCACGCTGTTCCTGGACGGCATGGACGGCGCCGTCGCCACGGCCTTCGAGCGCACGCTCGCCACCCTGCGCCGCGCGGGCGCGCGCATCGACGAGATCGCCCTGCCCGAGACCGCGGAACTGGCCCAAATCAACGCCACCGGCGGCTTCTCCGCCGCCGAGAGCCACGCCTGGCACCGCGCGCTGCTGCAGCGGCATGCCGGTGCCTACGACCCGCGCGTGAGGAGCCGCATCGAGCGCGGCGCCGCCATGTCCGCCGCCGACTACATCGACCTGCTGCACGCGCGCCGCGCCTGGATCGCGCACATGGAGGCGGCCATGGCCGGCTACGACGCCCTGCTCTCGCCCACCGTGCCCATCGTGGCGCCCACCATCGAATCGGTCGCGCCGGGCGGCGAGCGCGACGCGGAGTTCTTCCGCGTCAACGGCCTGCTGCTGCGCAACACCAGCGTGGTCAACATGCTTGACGGCTGTGCGCTGTCGCTGCCCTGCCACCACGCGGGCGAGCTGCCCGTGGGCCTGATGGCGTGGCATGCCGCGCTGCACGACGACGCGGTGCTGAACATCGGCCTGCTAATCGAGCGGGAACTACAAGAACAATAGCTGCCAGCGCTTGCCATACAGGCGTCAGAGGCCAATTTCATTCAAAAAAACTCCATGCAGATAGCGATCGTGGGCGCCGGCATCGTCGGCGCGGCCACCGCCTATGAACTGGCCGCCGACGGCCATGAAGTCACCGTATTCGAGCAGCGCGGCGCCGCCGCGGAAGAAGCCAGCTTCGGCAGCGCCGGCCTGCTCGCCCCCGCGCTGCTCGTGCCCTGGGCGGTGCCCGGCATCGGGCCGCAGCGCTGCGCCTGGGGCGGCCCTGCCGCGCCGCGCCTGGCGCGCGGCAGCGGCGCCGCGGGTCTGGCCTGGCGCTGGCGCTGGACCCAGGCCGGCCGCCGCCCCGAGGCGCCGGCGCTGCTCGCGGCGCTGGAGGGCCTAGGCCGCTACAGCCTGGCGCGCACGCGCGCGCTGGTGCAGCAGCTGGAGGTGGACATCGAATCGAGCCGCGGCGCCCTGGTGCTGCTGCGCAGGCCCGAGGACGTGGAGCAGCTGCAGCCCGCGCTGCAGACGTTGCGCGACGCCGGCACGGCCGTGCGCGACGTGGATGCCGACACCGCCCGCCTCATCGAGCCTGGCCTGTCCGCCGACGCGCCGCTGGCCGGCGCCCTGCACGCGCCCGACGGCGAGGCCGGCAACTGCCGCCTGTTCGCCCAGATCCTGCGCCAGGCGGCCCAGGACCTGGGGGCGCGGTTCATCTTCGGCGCGCGCGTGCAGGCGCTGGGCGGCAACCCCGCTGGCCTGCAGGTCGCGGGCGAGGACGCGCCCCGGCGCGCCGACGCCGTGGTGCTGTGCACGGGCCTGGCCAGCACCGCTCTGCTGCGCCCCCTGGGCCTGCGCCTGCCCATGGCGGCCGTGCACGGCTACAGCATCAGCGCGCCGCTGCGCGAGGACACCCACGCGCCGCAGGGCGTGGTGATCGACCCGCTGCACCGCCTCAGCATCGCCCGCCAGGGCCAGCGCGTGCGCGTGTCCGGCGGCGCGGAGCTGGGCCACGCCGGCGGCGCGCACCACGCGCCCACGCTGCAGACCATGTACCTGGCGCTGTCGGGGTGGTTTCCGGGCGGCGCGCTCACCTCGTCGCCCCAGGTGCAGGTCTGGCGCGGCGCCCGCCCCACGCTGCCCGACGGCGCCCCCGTGATCGGCGCCGGCGGCCCCCGCGGCCTGTGGATCAACGCCGGCCACGGCGCCTGCGGCTGGGCCCAGGCCTGCGGCAGCGCGCGCGCCCTGGCCGACCTGATCGCGGGGCGCGCGCCCGACGTCGATCTGCAGCCCTTCGGCATCCAGCGCTTCTAGGCCGGCGGCACGGGCGCCACAATGCGCCCATGCAGCGCATTTCGCCCGCCCATCCCCACGCCCTGTTCGACACCGCGGCCACGCGCCGCATCGAGGCCGCGGCCGCCGCGGCCCTGCCGCCGCACACGCTGATGCAGCGCGCGGGCCGCGCCACCGCCCGGCTGGCCCTGGCCCTGGCGCCGCACGCGCGCACCATCTGGATCGCCTGCGGCGGCGGCAACAACGGCGGCGACGGGCTGGAGGCCGCCATGCTGCTGCAGCGCGGTGGCCATCCCGTGGTCGTCACCTGGCTGGGCACGCCCGACGCTCTGCCGGCCGATGCGCGCCGATCCTGGCAGCGCGCGCGCGAGGCGGGCGTGCGCTTTGCCAACGCGCCGCCGCCGCTCGGCCCGCAGGACCTGTGCGTGGACGCGCTGCTGGGCATAGGCCTCACGGCGCAGGCACGCCCCCAGCCGCCCGACCCGCGCCTGACCGCGTGGCTGGCGCAAATGCACGCCGGCCCCGCGCCCACGCTGTGCGTGGACCTGCCCTCGGGCCTGATCGCGGACACGGGCCAGTTCGCGCCCGGGCTCGCACCCGCCACGGCCGGCGCCCCCGCCGCAGCGCGCCACACGCTGGCACTGCTCACGCTCAAGAGCGGCCTGTTCACCGGCCATGGGCGCGACGCGGCGGGCAGCGTCTGGTTCGACGACCTGGGCGTGGCCGCGCCCGCCGAGGCGCCCGGCGCCTGGCTCGCCGGGCCGCCGCCGGCCGCGCCGCGCGCCCATGCGAGCCACAAGGGTAGCTACGGCGACGTGGCCATCGTCGGCGGCGAGGGCCTGGCCGCGCGCGGCATGGGCATGACGGGCGCGGCCCTGCTGGCCGCCTGCGCGGCCCTGCACGGGCGGCGCCGGGGCGCGTGATGGTGGCCCTGCTGGACGGCGGGCCCCGCACCCGCCCTGCCCCAGCAGCCCGAGCTCATGCTGCGCCGCTTCGACGCGCTGGCGCTGCAAAGCGGCGCCGTGGTCTGCGGCTGCGGCGGCGGCGCGGCCGTGGCCGCCGTGCTGCCGCAGGTGCTGCGCGAGGCGCGGCGCCTGGTGCTGGACGCCGACGCGCTCAACGCCATCGCCGCCGACCCGCAGCTGCAACGGCAGCTGCGCGAGCGCGCACTGCGCCCGGAGAGCGCCACCGTGCTCACGCCCCACCCGCTGGAGGCCGCGCGCCTGCTGGCCTGCGACACGGCCGCCGTGCAGGCAGACCGCCTGGCCGCCGCCCGCGCGCTGGCCGACCGGTTCGGCTGCACCGCGCTGCTCAAGGGCTCGGGCAGCGTGGTCGCCACGCCGGGCCAGCCGCCGCGCATCAACCCCACGGGCAACGCGCTGCTGGCCACGGGCGGCACGGGCGACGTGCTGGCCGGCCTGGCCGGCGCCCGCCTGGCCGCGGCCGCCCAGGCCGATGCCGCGGCCGCATTCGACGCCGCCAGCCACGCCTGCTGGCTGCACGGCGCCGCGGCGGACCAATGGCCCCGGGCTCGCGCGCTGACGGCGTCGGCGCTGGCGCAGGCCCTGGGACGCGCATGAAGACGGCCGCAGGAAACCACGCCATGCAGCACCCCGGCACCGCCCAGATCCGCGCGCGCCGCGCCGCCTTCCGCCAACTGCACGCGGCGGGCTGCTTCGCCATTCCCAACCCCTGGGACGCGGGTTCAGCCCGCTGGCTGGCGGGCCTGGGCTTCGCGGCGCTGGCCACGACCAGCTCGGGCCTGGCCTGGTCGCGCGGCCTGCCCGACGGGAAGATGACGCTCCCGCAGGTCCTGGCGCACCTGCGCGAGATGGTGGCGGCCACCGACCTGCCCGTGAACGCGGACTTCGAGCATGGCTTCGCCCAGGACGCCGAGGGCGTGGCCCACAACGTGCAGCAGGCCATCGCTACCGGCGTGGCGGGGCTGTCGATCGAGGACTCCACGGGCGACCCGGCCGCGCCGCTGCTGCCGTTGGACGCGGCAGTGGCACGCATGCGCGCGGCGCGCGCGGCCATCGACGCATCGGGCGAGGACGTGATGCTGGTCGGACGCGCCGAAAACTTCTTCGTGGGCCGCCCCGACCTCGACGACGCCATTGCCCGCCTGCGCGCCTATGCCGAGGCCGGCGCCGACTGCCTGTACGCGCCCGGCATCGCCACGCGCGAGCAGATCGCAGCCGTGGTGGCGGCGGTGGCGCCCAGGCCGGTAAACGTGCTGGTGGGCGCGGCCGGCGCGCTGACGATGCAGGACCTGGCTGCACTGGGCGTGCGCCGCGTGAGCGTGGGCGGCGCGCTGGCGCGCGCGACCTGGGGCGGCTTCGACCGCGCCGCGCGCCTGCTGGCCACGCAGGGGCGCTTCGACGGCTTTGCCGGCGCGCTGCCGGGCAAGGAACTCAATCAGTTCTTCGGCGCCTGAGCGGCGGGCGCGCCACCGCTTTCGATGACGACGATGCGGCGCCGGAGCGCATCGGCCAGCGCCGTATCGCCCGCGGCCTGCGCCCGCTGCGCCCGCAGCAGCAGCCAGGCCAGCAGCGGGCGGCGCCAGCCCTGGGCCGCGGCCGTGTCGCTGGCCAGCACCAGCAGCTGCGGCGTGGCGCGGCCCGACTGCATGGCGGCGCCGGCCGCCACCAGGCGCGCGAGCGGGTCGGAAATGGCGGCAATGGCATCCACGCTCGCGGCAGCGGCGCGCTGCGCCGGGGGCAGCAGCGCGGCCTGGGCCGGCGTGGCGCGGCCGGCCAGGTAGTCGGCGTAGGCCAGCTCGGGCGGCGCGGCGTCGGGGCGCAGCGGCTCGAAGGCCGGGCACGCCCCGTCCTCCAGGCTGGCCGCCTGGGCTGCGCAGCGCATCAGCTCCACGCGCGCCAGCAGTCCGGGGCGGCCCGTGCGCGCCACCTCGGCGCGGGCGCGGGCCCATTCCTGCTGCGCCACGCGGTCTTCGCCCGCGAGATAGGCCGCAGTGGCGCGCTCGGCCGCGCCGTGGGCGTTCATCTGCCAGTCGGGCACGGGCGGCCTGCTGCCGCAGGCGGTCATCAACAAAGCCGCGAGCAGGGCGGCCAGGGGGACAGTGCATGGCAGGGGTTTCATGGCAGTTATCCACAGCGCCGCGCGCCACCCACGGCGCATGAAACTGGCGCGCCCGAGGCGAAGGCAGCCGCGCAAGGGCCGCCCCGCCGCGCTGGCTGCGTCCCCCTGCCCGGCGAAGCCGAGAGCGGGGGGAAGGCGCGAAGCGACTCAGGGGGGTGTCGTTTCATGGCAATTGCAGCTCCGTCTCGCGCGCGAAGGGCCATTTGCGGTTGATCTCGTTGACCAGGCCGTCCACCTTGCGCAGGCTGGCCTCCACCTGGGCGCGCAGCGCGCCCAGGTCGGTCGTGGCCTCGCGCGCGTTGGCGCCCACGGCCTGGGCCTCGGCCAGCACGGCGTCCACGCGCAGCAGGCTCTGGCGCGCGTCCTGCAGCAGGCCGTTCATCTGCACCACGGCGGCGCGCAGCTCGGGCACCAGGCCGGGCGCGCCCGCCGCGCCGAAGACCTGCCGGTCGGCCCGGGCCGCCATGGCGTCGATGCGCGCGAGCAGCTGGTTGGTGCGCTCCAGCGTCTGCAGCACCTTGCGCGCGTCGGCCTCGTTGCCCATCAGCACGCCCAGCGCCCCGCCCGGCGCGTTCATGCGCTCGCTCAGCTGGCGCACCTGGGCCAGCGTGGCGCCCAGCGCCGATTCCTGCGCGGTGAGCTGCTGCAGGTTGTCGAGCAACTGGCGCGCCGTGGCCATGAGCTGCGGGATCTCGGCCGTGGCGTCGCCGCGCAGCACCGGGCGCTCGGCCCCGGCCGCCAGCGGCGGGTCGGTCAGCACGCCGCTGTAGGCCTTGATGGCCGTGCCGCCGACCAGGCCGCGCACCAGCGTGAACACGCTGGACTCGCGCAGCCAGTGCGCGTCGCGCTGGGCCACGTCGACCAGGATGCGCACGTTGCCGTCGCCCGCCAGCTCGATGCGCCGCACGCGGCCTATGGGAAAGCCCGAGAAGGTCATGTCCATGCCGACCGAGACGCCTTCGGAGTCGTCGGTGGTCAGCACCAGGGGCTGGGTCGGCTCGAACGCGCCGCGCGCATACAGCAGGTAGAGCACCGAGCCCACGATCAGCGCGAGCGTGAGCAGCAGCAGCGCCGCCGCCTTCAGGCGCAGATGGGCCACGGGGCGCAGCAGTTCCTCGGGCGCGGGGGGTGGCAGGGGTTCGTTCATGTGGGTCCGGTCGGGATTTCTTCAGTAGTAGTTGCCCATCAGCGAAACCGTCTCGATCAGCAGCAGCACGGCGAACATGCGCGCCAAGCCGCCCTGCCCGGTCTGGTCCTGCCGATCCCGTGCGGTGCCGGAGTGCGGCGGGTACAGGCCCGAGGCCATGGGGATCAGCGCCACGGCCAGGCTGAACAGCAGGGTCTTGAGCGCGAACACCAGCGTGATCGAGGGCGTGAATACCTGGCCGAACATGCGCGTGTACGCGGGCAGGCCCGCGGTGTTGAATCCGTACACGCCCAGGTAGGCCATGACCAGAGCCACCGCGCACGACAGCGCCGCCAGCGTGATGCTGGCATGCACGCCCGCGAGCACGCGCGGCAGCAGCTCCATGCGCACCGGGTCGGCGCCGCGCTCGCGCAGCGCCTGCAGCCGGCCCGTCTGACGCAGCCGCGCCAGCTGCACGCCGCTGGGGATGGTGGTGCGCATGGCCACGAACAGCGCGGCGGTCAGCGGGATCAGCTCCAGCACCAGCACGCGGATCACCATCTCCAGCGCATAGCGCGTCAGGCCGTAGCTGAGCGCGGTGACGACCACGATGTGGGTGATGACCAGGCTCAGGAGCGCCGCCAGCGCCGTGAAGCCCAGCAGGATGGGCGCCGTGTCCGCCAGCATCTGGCGCGCCAGGCGCTCGCGCGCGGCGGGCCGGTAGCTCGACGGCGAGAGCACCAGCACCAGCACCACCGCGCCCAGGTCGATGATGCGCCACCAGGCCAGGGCCCAGCGCACGGCCAGCGCCCAGGCGCGCCGGGGCAGGCTGGCGGGGTGCAGGCCGGTGGTGGTCATGGGGCCATCATAGGGGAACATGCCGTATTTCAAGTAACAAATTGGCCTGCAGCGCCCTATGGACAAGCGCGAGCAGCTATCACTTGCATAGTGAAGGGGATCACACGTGGCGCCTGGCCAGCGGCGCGGGCGCCGGCACGGGATCGGCGTCGGCGCGCTCGTGCAGCGCCTCGATCACGTGGCAGTGCCCGCCCGTGCCGTCGCAGCGTTCGCGCAGCGCCAGCAGCTCCTGCTCCAGCGTGCGCAGCTCAGCCAGGCGCGTGCGCACATGATCCAGGTGCTCGTCCAGCGTGGCGCAGGCGGCATGGTCGGCCGTGGGCGCCGCCACGTCCAGGGCCAGCAGCGTGCGCACCTCGTCGAGCGACATGTCCATGGCCCGGCACAGCCGCACGAAGCGCAGGCGGTGCACCTCCTCGTCGCTGTAGAGGCGGTAGCGGTTGTCGGCGCGCGCCTGGGCCGGCAGCAGGCCTTCCTTTTCGTAATAGCGGATGTTGGCCGGCGGCACGCCCGAGAGCCGGGCGGCATTGCCGATGCGGTGGCGGGGGCTTTGCTTGAGCATGGCTTGACCTTCGAGTGGCTTCAGGGTTTCCAATCATGGCATGAGTCACAGCCACACATCCCAGCCCCACGCCCATTCCCCCGGCCCCGGCGTGGCGGCCGCCCTGCCGTCCCTGGATGCGCCCGCCGGCTGCAGCGGCTGCGCCTGCGGCCACGGCGCGCAGGCCGACGACGGGCACGACCACGGCGCGCTGCCCGGCTGGCCGCGCATCGCCGCGGCCCTGGCCCTGGCCGCCGGCGCGGAAGGCGCGCACTGGCTGCAGCAGGACATGGCCGGCATGGCGCTGGCCGTGGCGGCCGTCGCGCTGGCCGGCTTGGGCGTGTACAAGAGCGGCCTGAAGGATCTGGCGCGGCTGCGCCTGGGCATCCACGCGCTCATGGCCGTGGCCGTGACCGGAGCCTTCCTCATCGGCCAATGGCCCGAGGCCGCCATGGTCATGGCCCTGTACATGGCGGCCGAGCGCATCGAGGACGGCGCCATGGACCGCGCGCGCCACGCCATCCGCGGCCTGCTGCAGCTCGCGCCCCCGACAGCCGACGTGGTCCAGGCCGACGGGAGCACGCAGCGCCTGCCCGTGGCCCAGGTGCCGCTGGGTGCCACCGTGCGCATCGCGCCCGGCGCCCACGTGCCGCTGGACGGCACGGTCACGCACGGCAGCAGCGCCGTGAACCAGGCCCCCATCACCGGCGAAAGCCGACTGGCCGACAAGGCCGCGGGCGACCCGCTCTACGCCGGCAGCGTGAACCAGCACGGCGAGCTGCTGATGCAGGTGACCGCCGAGCCCGCCGGCACGCTGCTCGCGCGCATCGTGCGCGCCGTGGAGCAGGCGCAGGCCGGCAAGGCGCCCATCCAGCGCTTCGTGGACCGCTTCGCCGCCGTGTACACGCCCATCGTGTTCGCGCTGGCCGTGCTGCTGGCGCTGCTGGCTCCGCCGCTCATGGGCTGGAGCTGGACCCAGGCCGTCTACCAGGCGCTGGCGCTGCTGGTCATCGCCTGCCCCTGCGCGCTGGTCATCTCCACGCCGGTCACGGTGGTCAGCGCGCTCACGGCGGCGGCGCGCCGCGGCATCCTCATCAAGGGCGGCGGCGTGCTGGAGTCGGCGCGCGGCCTGCGCGTCCTGGCGCTGGACAAGACCGGCACGCTGACCACGGGCAGCCCCACGCTGGTGCACTGGCAGGCCCTGGACGGCGCGGATGCAAGCGCCGCCGCGTCCGCGGCCTGGCAGTTGGCCAGCCGCTCCGAGCACCCCGTGTCGCGCGCCATCGCCGCCGGCCTGCCCGCGGCCGGGGCCAACGGCGTGCAGCAGCTGCAGGCCCTGCCCGGGCTCGGCGTGCAGGCCGAGATCGGCGGCCGGCGCTGGCTGCTGGGCAACCTGCGCCTGATGCGAGAGCAGGGCCTGGTGGATGCCGCGCTGGAGGACACCCTGGCGCAGCACGAGCGACAGGGCCGCAGCGTGACCCTGCTGGCCGACGGCCAGGGCGTGCGCGCCCTGTTCGCCGTGGCCGACCCGCTGCGCGCCCAGGCGCGCCAGGCCATGGAGCAGCTGCGTGCGCTGGGCGTGCACCCGGTGGTGCTCAGCGGCGACAACCCCGCCACCGCCCAGGCCATCGCGGCCGAGGCCGGCGTCGAGGACGCGCGCGGCGGCCTGCTGCCGCAGGACAAGCTCGACGCGCTGGCCGCGCTGCAGCGCAGCCACGGCCCCACGGCCATGGCGGGCGACGGCATCAACGACGCCCCGGCCCTGGCCCAGGCCGACCTGGGCTTCGCCATGGGCGGCGCGCACAGCACGGGCATGGCCATGGAGACGGCCGGCATCGTGCTGATGAATGACGACCTGCGCCGCATCCCCGACACCGTGCTCCTGGCGCGCCGCGCCCACCGCGTGCTGTGGCAGAACATCGCGCTGGCGCTGGGCATCAAGGCCGTGTTCTGCGTGCTCGCGCTGCTGGGCCAGGCAAGCATGTGGATGGCGGTGGCGGCCGACATGGGCGTGAGCCTGCTGGTGGTGGCCAACGGGCTGCGCCTGCGCCGCTGGCGGCACGCCGCAGAAAAATAGGCCAAAACGGCCCGCAGCGCCCGCCCGGCAAGCGCAAGCCACTCTCTTTTCGATAGTAGAGTCTTGCACTGCCTTGACGCAGCGCAAGGCGGGCAGCCCCTGGCCATGGCCCAATCCCGGCCCGCCGCCGCAGCCTCATCGCCACCATGTCCGCCCCCGCACTTCCAGTCCCTGCCACCATGCTCGCCCACACGCGCACCGAAGACACCGTGGCCATCGCCACGGGCGTGACCCTGGTCTCGGTGGGCGTGGCCTTCGTCGCCAGCGCGGGCCTGCTCACAGGCGGCATCACCGGCCTGGCCTTCGTGCTGCACTACGCCACGGGCATAGGTCTGGGCAAGCTGTTCTTCGTGCTCAACCTGCCCTTCTACTGGCTGGCGCTGCGCAAGCTGGGGCTGGCGTTCACGCTCAAGACCTTCGTGGCGGTGCTGCTGCTGTCGGCCCTGACCGAGCTGCAGTCGCGGCTGTTGCAGATCACCCAGCCGCAGCCGCTGTACGCCGCCGTCACGGGCGGGCTCATCATGGGCATAGGCTTCCTGGTACTGTTCCGTCACCGCTGCAGCCTGGGCGGCCTGGGAATACTGGCGCTGTACCTGCAGGACCGCTTCGGCTGGCGCGCCGGCAAGGTGCAGATGGCCGTGGACTGCTGCATCCTGCTGGCGGCCCTGGCCACGGTGGAGCCGATGCGCGTGCTGTGGTCGGTGATCGGCGCCGTGGCGCTGAACCTCGTGCTGGCCATGAACCACCGGCCCGGGCGCTACATCGGGGCCTGACCGCTATCATCGGCTCCATGCGCCGCTGCACATCCATCTTCCTGGCCATCCTGCTGGTCCTGCGGGTCCTGCTGGGCGACGCCATGGCCATGGGCGTGGCGCCGCAGCCCGCGCCGCACATGGCGGCGGACATGGCCCACGCCGCCAGCCATGGCGCGCACAGCGGGCAGGACTGCTGCAGCCCCGGCGAGCATGCCCAGCACCAGGCCGACTGCACGGCCTGCGGGGCCTGCCATTCGGCGCCGGGGATCCTGGCGTGGATGCCGGCGCCTCCAGCCGCGCCGGGCGGCGCCCCGCTCCCGCAGCGCGATGCGCGCTTTGCCAGCGCCCCGGCCGCGCAGGCCATCAAGCCGCCCATCGCCTGAGCCTTGACACCCAAGGTGCGTCTGCCGCAGGACGCACGCCCCCGGCCGGCGCGCGCCATGGCGCCGCGGCCATGCGCCTCAACCCATTCAAGAATTCCGCATGAAGACCATCAAATTCATAGCTGCTTGCGCTTTACTGGTAAGCACAAGCCACGTTTTTTCCCATGAAAACGCCAGCCATGGCAGCCACGCCGCCCCCGCGCCGCAGCAGCAGGCCTGGGGCATTGCGGGCCAGGCCCGCGAGGCCACGCGCACCATCACGCTGCGCATGACGGACGACATGCGCTTCACCCCCGCGCAATTCAAGGCCAGGGTCGGCGAGACGGTGCGCCTGCGCGTGGAGAACAAGGGCAAGGTGCTGCACGAGGTGGTGCTGGGCACGCAGGCCAGCCTGGCCGAGCATGCCGCCATGATGCGCGAGCACCCCGGCATGGCGCATTCCGAGGCGCACATGGCCCACGTGGCGCCGGGCGGCGCGCAGGACCTCGTCTGGCGCTTCAACCGCGCCGGCAGCTTCGACTTCGCCTGCCTGGTCGCCGGCCACTACGAAGCCGGCATGCGCGGCACCTTCACCGTCACGCCTTGACCCCCCTTTTGTCTGGAGACCGCACCATGCACGATACCAACCGCCGCCAATGGCTGACGGCCATCGCCGCCGCAGCCGCCTGCACCGCCCTGCCCGCTATCGCCAGCAACGCCACGGCCGTCGAGGTCTGGAAGGACCCCAGCTGCGGCTGCTGCCAGGACTGGATAGACCACATGCAGGCCAACGGCTTCGCCGTCACCACACACGAGAGCGGCAACGCCGCCGTGCGCGCCAGGCTGGGCCTGCCCCAGCGCCTGGGCTCATGCCACACGGCTCTCGTGGGCGGCTACCTGCTGGAGGGCCACGTGCCCGCCGCCGACGTGCGCAAGCTGCTCAAGGAAAAGCCCAAGGCCCTGGGCCTGGCCGTGCCCGGCATGCCCGTGGGCAGCCCCGGCATGGACGGCCCCGCCTACAACGGCCGCAAGGACCCCTATGACGTGCTGCTGGTGACCAAGAACCTCATGAACAGCGACGTGTCCACGCGCGTGTTCACCAGCTACCGCTGATGCGGCGGGGCCGGGCCGGGGCTCCATAATCGGCGCCCATGCAAGCCCTCTCCCCGCACGGCGCCAGCGGCGCCATCACCGACGTGGCCGGCATCATGGTCGGCCACCACAGCGACACCCGCCGCCCCACGGGCTGCTCCGTGGTCATCGCCCCGGGCGGCGCCGTGGCGGGCGTGGACGTGCGCGGCGCGGCGCCCGGCACGCGCGAGACCGACCTGCTCGCGCCCGGCAACCTGGTGCAGCAGGTGCATGCCGTCATGCTCGCGGGCGGCAGCGCCTGGGGCCTGGACGCAGCCAGCGGCGCCGTGCGCTGGCTGGAGGAGCAAGGCATAGGCCTGGACGTGGGCGTGGGCCGCCTGCCGCTGGTGCCCGCAGCCGTGCTGTTCGACCTCCACGTGGGCGACATGAGGATCCGCCCCGACGCCGCGGCAGGCTACGCCGCCTGCGCCGCCGCCAGCGGCCGCCCCCCCGCCGAGGGCAACGTGGGCGCGGGCAGCGGCGCCGTGGTCGGCAAGACCTTCGGCATGCAGCACGCCATGAAGGGCGGCGTGGGCACGGCCTCGGTCACCGTGGACGGCGTGACGGTGGGCGCGCTCATCGCCTGCAACGCCGTGGGCGACGTGGTGGACCCCGACACCGGCCTGCCCCTGGCCGGCGCGCGCACCGCAGATGGCAGCGCCCTGCGCGACGCGCGGCGCGCCCTGCTGCGCGGCGAGCCGCCGCACCAGCTGCTGGCGGGCAGCAACACCACCATAGGCGTGATCGCCACCGACGCGCAGCTCACCAAGGTGCAGGCCCAGCGCCTGGCCGTGGCCGGGCACGACGGCCTGGCGCGCGCCATCAACCCCGTGCACACCATGAGCGACGGCGACACGCTGTTCGCCCTGGCCACGGGCCACGCACCGCGCCACCCCGGCATGCTGGTGCTGGCCACCATGGCGGCCGAGGCCGTGGCCCGCGCCACGGTGCGCGCCGTGCTGGCCGCGCGCACGCTGGCCACTCCCGAAGGTCTGGTGCTGCCCAGCCACGCCGAGCTGGCCGCGCGCGGATAGGCCATCATGGAACGGCTGCCACGCCGCCTGCGCACGCTGCTGCTGTCGCTGCGCGACCTGCTGCTCTCCGCCGGGCCGCTGGCCGTGTTGGGCGTGGGCCTGGTGGTGCTGGCCTTCCAGTGGCTCAAGCCCACGCCGCCGCACCAAGTGACGCTGGCGACCGGCCCCGCGCAAAGCGCCTACGAGGCCTTCGGCAAGCGCTACCAGGAAGCCCTGGCGGCCAATGGCATCGAGGTGAGGCTGCTGCCCAGCGACGGCTCCTCGGCCAACCTGCAGCTGCTGCGCAGCGGCCAGGCGGACCTGGCCTTCGTGCAGGGCGGCACGGGCGAGCTGCGCCCCGGGGACGGCGACGAACTGGTCTCGCTGGGCAGCCTGTTCGTCGAGCCGGTCTGGCTGTTCTACCGCGGCGACGCGGCGCGGCGCGCCCACGGCACGGCGAGGCTGGACGGCCTGCACCAGCTGCGCGGCATGCGCGTGAACGTGGGCTCGCCCGGCAGCGGCGTGCCCACGCTCATGGAGCGGCTGCTGGCCGCCAACCACGTGCCGCCCGCGGACCTCGCGCTCACGCAGCTGGAGCAGACGCCCGCCACGGTGGAATT
Source organism: Alicycliphilus denitrificans K601 (assembly GCF_000204645.1). NCBI lineage: Bacteria > Pseudomonadati > Pseudomonadota > Betaproteobacteria > Burkholderiales > Comamonadaceae > Alicycliphilus > Alicycliphilus denitrificans. Next base: position 3,626,446 of record NC_015422.1, read on the forward strand.
CCTCGCCGGCCGGCTGGACGCGCTGGTGTTCGCCTCGGCACCCGAGTCGCTCATGGTGCAGATGCTGCTGCAGACGCCCGGCGTGCAGCTCATGGGCTTCGCGCAGAACGAGGCCTACGGCCGGCGCTTTCCCTTCCTCACGCCCGTGACGCTTCCGCGCGGCGTGGTGGACCTGGCGGCCAACGTGCCGCCGCGCGACGTGCGGCTGGTGGCCTCCACCACCTCGCTGCTGGCGCGCGAGGGCACGCACCCGGCGCTGCTGCAGCTCTTCGCGCAGGCGGCGCAGACCATCCACGGCGGCGCGGGCTGGTTCAACCGCGCGCGCGAGTTCCCGAGCACGCGCCACGCGGAGCTGCCGATCGCCAAGGAGGGCGAGCGCGCCATCAACGAGCCCACGCCGCTGCTGCAGCGCTACCTGCCGTTCTGGATCGCCAACCTCGTCGAGCGCATGTGGCTGGTGCTGGGCATCCTGATCGCCGTGATGCTGCCGCTGTCGCGCGTGGTGCCGCCGCTGTACCAGTTCCGCGTGCGCTCGCGCGTGTTCCGCTGGTACGGGCACCTGCGCGAGATCGAGGACGACATGGAGGCCGGCCGCGCCGCGCCCGAGGAGCTGCGCCAGCGGCTCGCCCGCCTGGAGGCGCAGGTCGAGAAGGTGAGCGTGCCGCTGTCCTACGCCGACGAGCTGTACGCACTGCGCAACCACATACAGCTTGTGCAAAGGCGCGTGCCCGGCGCCTGACCGTTACTTCAGCGCCTTGAAGCGCATGCGCTTGGGCGCCGCGCCCTCCTCGCCCAGGCGCTTCTTCTTGTCGGCCTCGTACTCCTGGTAGTTGCCGTCGAAGAACACCCACTGGCTGTCGCCCTCGGCGGCCAGGATGTGCGTGGCGATGCGGTCGAGGAACCAGCGGTCGTGGCTGATGACGAGCACCGTGCCCGCGTATTCGAGCAGCGCGTCTTCCAGCGCGCGCAGGGTTTCCACGTCCAGGTCGTTCGACGGCTCGTCCAGCAGCAGCACGTTGCCGCCCTGGATCAGCGTCTTGGCCAGGTGCAGGCGCCCGCGCTCGCCGCCCGAGAGGTTGCCCACCTTCTTCTGCTGGTCCTGGCCGTTGAAGTTGAAGCGCCCGCAGTAGGCGCGGCTGGCCATCTGGAACTTGCCCACGTTGATGATGTCCAGCCCGCCCGAGACGTCTTCCCACACCGTCTTGTCGTTGGCCAGCGCGTCGCGCGACTGGTCCACGAAGGCCATCTTCACGGTCTGGCCGACGATGACCTCGCCCGAATCGGGCTTTTCCTTGCCCGCGATGAGCTTGAACAGCGTGGACTTGCCCGCGCCGTTGGGGCCGATGATGCCCACGATGGCGCCGGCCGGGATGTTCATCGAGAGGTTGTCGATCAGCACGCGGTCGCCGAAGCTCTTGGTGACGCCGTGGAACTCGATGACCTGCGTGCCCAGGCGGTCGGCCACGGGGATGAAGATCTCCTGCGTCTCGTTGCGGCGCTGGTATTCGTAGTCGGACAGCTCCTCGAAGCGGGCGATGCGCGCCTTGCTCTTGGCCTGGCGGCCCTTGGCGTTCTGGCGCACCCACTCCAGCTCCTTCTTCAGGGCCTTGGCGCGGGCCTCCTCGCCCTTCTGCTCGGCCTCCAGGCGGTTCTGCTTCTGCAGCAGCCACTCGGAGTAGTTGCCCTTGTAGGGAATGCCGTGGCCGCGGTCCAGCTCCAGGATCCACTCGGCTGCGTTGTCGAGGAAGTAGCGGTCGTGGGTGATGGCCACCACGGTGCCGGGGAAGCGGTGCAGGAACTGCTCCAGCCACTCCACCGATTCGGCGTCCAGGTGGTTGGTGGGCTCGTCCAGCAGCAGCATGTCGGGCTTGGACAAGAGCAGCTTGCACAGCGCCACGCGGCGCTTCTCGCCGCCCGAGAGCTTGCCGATCACCGCGTCCCAGGGCGGCAGGCGCAGGGCGTCGGCGGCGATCTCCAGCTGGTGCTCGCTGTCCGTGCCGGCGGCGGCGATGATGGCTTCGAGCTCGCCCTGCTCCTTGGCCAGCGCGTCGAAGTCGGCATCTTCCTCCGCGTAGGCTGCGTAGACCTCTTCGAGACGGGCGCGGGCGTTGTTCACCTCGGCCATGGCCTCCTCCACCGCCTGGCGCACCGTGTGCTCGGGGTTGAGCTGGGGCTCCTGCGGCAGGTAGCCGATCGAGAGGCCCGGCATGGGGATGGCCTCGCCCTCGAACTCCTTGTCCACGCCCGCCATGATCTTGAGCAGCGAGGACTTGCCCGAGCCGTTCAGGCCCAGCACGCCGATCTTCGCGCCGGGGAAGAAGGACAGGGAGATGTCTTTCAAGATCTGCCGCTTGGGCGGCACGGTCTTGGTGACACGGTTCATCGAGAAAACGTATTGGGCCATGGATTCTTCAAAAAAATGAGCAAAGGAAGGCGCCCGGAAAACGGCGCGCAAACATGAATTATCGGCGCATGCGACAATAGCGACCGCCATGGGCTCCAGTTGCCCAGGGCATCAGCCTAGACAAGCTGGGGACGAAGGAAGCAAATCCTGGCTCCCGCTCTCGAAATCATCAGCCGTCAGAACTGGCTCGGCGACCCGTAAAGTCGCCGGCGACAGGCCGATACCCAGCGCCCCGGTTGGGCGCATCCAACTCACACATGACATTCGAAGAACTGAAGCTGGCGCCGGCCCTTTTGCAGGCCGTGCAAGAACAGGGTTACCAGAACCCGACCCCCATCCAGGCCCAGGCCATTCCCGCCGTCCTCGCAGGCCATGACCTGCTCGCCGGCGCGCAGACCGGCACCGGCAAGACCGCGGCCTTCACCCTGCCCATGCTGCACCGCCTGGCCCAGGGCCAGGCCCCCACGAGCAGGTTCGGCGGCCGCGGCGTGCGCGCCCTGGTGCTCACCCCCACGCGCGAGCTCGCGGCGCAGGTCGAGGAATCCGTGCGCGCCTACGGCAAGCACCTGGACATCAAGTCCACCGTGATCTTCGGCGGCGTGGGCATGAACCCGCAGATCGAGCGCATCAAGCGCGGCGTGGACGTGCTCGTGGCCACGCCCGGGCGCCTGCTGGATTTGCAGCAGCAGGGCTTCATGGACCTGTCCCAGGTCGAGATCCTGGTGCTCGACGAAGCCGACCGCATGCTCGACATGGGCTTCATCCACGACGTGAAGAAGGTGCTGGCGCTGCTGCCCAAGGCCAAGCAGAGCCTGCTGTTCTCGGCCACCTTCAGCGACGAGATCCGCGAACTGGCCGCGGGCCTGCTGAACGACCCGCAAAGCATCCAGGTCACGCCGCGCAACACCACGGTGCAGCGCATCAGCCAGGTCATCCACCCCGTGGGCCGGGGCAAGAAGAAGCAGGTGCTGCTGCACATCATCCAGCAGCACGACTGGAGCCAGGTGCTGGTGTTCACGCGCACCAAGTTCGGCGCCAACAACGTCGCCGAATACCTGACCAAGCACGGCGTGCAGGCCATGGCGCTGCACGGCAACAAGAGCCAGAGCGCCCGCACGCAGGCCCTGGAAGGCTTCAAGAGCGGCCAGATCCGTGCCCTGGTGGCCACGGACATCGCGGCGCGCGGCATCGACATCGACGACCTGCCGCATGTCGTGAACTACGAGATCCCCAACGTGCCCGAGGACTACGTGCACCGCATCGGCCGCACCGGCCGCGCCGGCAAGGAAGGCCAGGCCGTGAGCCTGGTCTGCATGGACGAGGAAGGCTTCATGATGGAGATCGAGCGCTTCACCAAGCAGGAGATCCCCGTGCAGGTCATCGAGGGCTTCGGCCCCGACGAGGGCGAGAAGGCCGAACCCATCGCCATGGGCCGCCAGACCATCTGGGGCGGCGCCGGCAAGCCGCCGAGCCGCGAAGTCATGCAGGCGGCCGCCAAGGCGGCGCGCCAGGAGATGATGGACCGCATCCGCACCAACAAGGCCACCCAGGGCACGCCGCGCGGCGGCCGTCAGGGCGGCGGCCAGGGTGAAGGCCAGCGCGCGGCCCAGGGCCAGGGCGGCGGCGGCGCAGGCCGTGGCGGCAACGGCGGCCGGCCGGCCGGCCGCGGCCAGCAGCAGCCCCGCAACGCCGGCGAAGGGCGCCGCGGCGGCGGCAATGTCGGTGGCGGCGGCAACCGCCGTTTCGACGACAGCCAGCCGCGCAGCGAGAACGCCCACCTGGGCACCCAGCTCGCGCACGTGAACCTGGGCCCGCGCCACGGCGGCAACCGCACCAGCCAGCCCGACCCCATGCGCACCAGCGTCGACAGCATGGCCGACCGCGGGCGCCGCGGGGGCTTTCGCAGCGGCGGTGGTGGCGGCGGTGGCGGGCGCGGCCCGCGCGGCGGCGGCTTCGGCCGCTGACGGCATGGCGCACTGACGACGAGGCCCGGCAAATGCCGGGCCTTTTTGCTGGCCGCTGCGCCGGGTAACATCCACCAGCCCAAAGACACATCCAGCGATCATGATGACGCCCAAAGCCCCGCACCACAGCACCGCATGGCAGCCCGCCGCTGCCCTCCAGAGCACGAGCGCCCGGGCCCTGCGCCAGGGATGGGCGCTGGTGGCCGCGGCCGTGCTGTCCGCCTGCTCCAGCACGCCGCTGCCGCCCTGGACCACCCAGCCGCCCTCGGCGGCGCAGCCCCCCGCTGCCGCGCAGGCCAGGCGGCCGGTGCCGCCGCCCCTGGGAACGGCGCCGCGCGGCGAGGCGCCCGCCGCGCCGGTCACGATCACGCCCATCGGACCGAACGCGCCCGAACCCTCCGCAGCGGCCCCGCTGCCCTACGGCGAGGCCGTCGCGGCGCGCTTTCCCGATCCATCGGTGCGCTACGAGACGCCGGGCCTGGCCGAGGGGCGGCGCGCCTTCACCACGAATGCCGAGCTCACGCAATGGCTGCGCGACCTGGCGGCAGCGCAGCATGGCGCCACGCGCATGCAGATGCTGGACCTGGGCCTGTCCCAGCGCGGCACGCCCATCCATGCGCTGGTGCTCACGCGCGCCGCGGGCACGGACGCCATGGCCCTGGAGGCCAGCCGCCGCCCCACGGTGCTGCTGATCGGCCAGCAGCACGGCGACGAGCCCGCGGGCAGCGAGGCCCTGCTGGTCGTGGCGCGGGAGCTCGCGCAGGGGCTGCTCGAACCCATGCTCGACCGCATCAACGTGATCGTCGTGCCGCGCGCCAACCCCGACGGCGCCGACGCCGGCACGCGCGTCACGGCAAGCGGCGCCGACATGAACCGCGACCACCTGCTGCTGCAAACGCCCGAGGCCCAGGCGCTGGCCAGGCTGGTGCGCAACTACCGCCCCATGGCCATCATCGACGCGCACGAATACACGGTTGCCGGGCGCTTCCTGGAGAAGTTCCACGCCATCCAGCGCTATGACGTGCTGCTGCAGCACGCGACCACCGCCAACCTGCCCGAGTTCATGACCAAGGCGGCCCTGGAGTGGTACCGCGCCCCCATGGTGAAGGCGCTGGGCGCCGAGAGCCTGACCCAGGAGTGGTACTACACCACCTCCACCCGCCCCGACGACCTGCGCATCTCCATGGGCGGCACCCAGCCCGACACCGGGCGCAACGTCAACGGCTTGAAGAATGCCGTCAGCATGCTGCTGGAGACCCGCGGCGTGGGCATCGGCCGCACCCACATCCAGCGCCGCGTGCACTCCCATGTCACCGCCATCACCAGCGCACTGCGCAGCACGGTGGAGCGCGCCAACGACCTGGAGCAGGTGCGCTCCTACGAAGCGCGCGACATCTCCGCCCAAGCCTGCCGCGGCGACATCGTGGTGGAGGCCGGCCCCACGCCGACCCAGCGCGAGCTGGTCATGCTCGACCCCGACACCGGCGCCGACCGCACGCTGCGCGTGGACTGGAATTCGTCGCTGGAGCTGGTCACGCTGAAGAAACGCCCGCGCCCCTGCGGCTACTGGCTCGCGGGCGGCGCGAGCGAGGCGGTGGAGCGCCTCAAGCTGCTGGGCCTGCAGGTCATGCGCGTGGCCGAGCCGGGCTCCATACTGGCCGACACCTACCAGGAAACCGGCCGCACGACCGCGCAGCGGCAGGACGTGCGCGGCACCGTGGCCGGCGGCCAGGGCATCGTCCGCGTGCAGGTCACGCCCACGCGCAGCGCCATCGACGTGCCCGCCGAGAGCTACTACGTGCCGCTGAACCAGCCCCTGGCCAACCTGGCCGTCGCGGCGCTGGAGCCCGACACGCAGAACAGCTACTTCGCCAACCGCCTCATCCCCAACCTGGGCGATACCGCGCGCGTCATGGCACCGCCGTCCCTGGTGTTCGAGGACACGGACTGAAGAATGCCGCCCGCGAGGGGCGAATCGGCGGCCCTCACCCGGTATGATTCGACACTTCTGCCCGCGCCATGCCATCGGCATCGGCCGCGGCAGACCTCACCAGCTGCCCGTAGCTCAACCGGATAGAGCAATTGCCTTCTAAGCAATAGGTCGGGGGTTCGAGTCCCTCCGGGCAGGCCACCGGCCCTTGGCACCAGGCAGTCAACCTGCAATACTTTTGTCACATCGACGGACTCCTCGTCGGCAATACGGAGACAAAACGTATGCGCAAGATTCTCGGTGCCATTGCAATGGCTGGCTGCATGATGACAGGGGCCAACGCCACGATCGTCTACCAGTTTCAAGTGACTTCGATGGAGTGCTCGGGGTCGCACTGCGAAGACTGGAGCAGCGAACTCAACTCCTTGACGATCAGCATGTCGGCACCCATTGGCGAGCTGAACGTGAGGACGGTCGATTGGGGAACCCCCATCGAGAGCACGCAGTACTACAACTCCAACATCGTCGCCGTCGATTTCGCAGCCCTCGATATTTTTGTGAACATGCAGGAAGGGCGTTGCGAGTCCCCGGTCCTGTGCGAGATGGTGGCAACCCTGCAAGCAAACGATGGATACCTTCAGGGAATCATCAGAACGCTCAGCACGATGTACGCCGATACTTTCATGTCCACGAACGGATCCGATCTATGGTCCGGGTACCTGAATTCGGATCGTGGACCGACCACCCCGGACAATCGCCCGATCTATTCCGGTGTCTGGTATGCAGTGCCGGAACCCGGTGCACTTGCCCTGCTGGGCGTGGGCCTCGTCGGGATGGTCGGCGTGCGCCAGCGCCGGCGCACCGCTGCAGTCGCAGCTTCGACTTGACCGTGTAGGACAAGTACGCGACACCGTGCTCGCGCGGCGTGCATGCGTTGCCTTGCGTCAATGAAGAACTGATACTGCCTCCGTCGGCCGGACGCAAGCGCTTTGGCCTGGCTCCAATCCGAAGCGCATGGCCTCATCATCCCAGGAGGACGATCATGCTCAAGCGATTCTTTGATCCCGCAACCATCTACGCCCGCCGCGTCCAGAGTTGCCTGGACGAAGCCCGCATGGCCGCGCTGGAGCATGAAAACGCCGCGGAGCACCATATGGCCCTGGCCAAGATGTACCGCCACCGCGTTGCGCGGCTGGAGGCGGAACTGGCCCCCGAAGACCGGCAAGCCTCCCTGGTTGCCCAGCCCGCGGCGCCAATGCCGCATATCGCAGCGCTCAAGAAGCACAAGGAGACGGGGCAGCGGCAGCCCGCATACCTGACGCAAGGCGCCGCCGGCTGACCCCCGGTGAGTGGATTTCAGCAGGCCGCGTGAGGCGGCGTGTCCGCGGGCTCGGGCGGCGGCGCGGGGATGTCCGGCTCGACGGGCTGGTCCGCCGGTTCGCGGTGCGCGTGTGCGATGCGCGGGATCATGGCCTGCGGTCTCCTCTTTCTCGCGCCGCGCCTCAATTGTCCTGGCGCTTGATGAGCTTGCGCCCCGTATCGGTGATGTGGAAGATCCCAGCCGGCGATTTGCCGATGTAGCCCCATTCGAGCAGGCGCCCCGACAGGTGGTGCTTGAGCGCGTCGGGCACGGCGATGGCCTGCCCCATTTCGAGCTGCTTGAGCGTGGCGATCTCGTCCACCGTGGGTTCGAACGTCGGGGCGTGGTACAGGGGCTGGGCTGTGGCCATGATGTGCTCTCCTTTTCCGATGGGGATTGGATCACGCGGCGCCGGATCCGTTCCACCGGGATTCGGCCATGCCCGGCGCCGCGTGCGCACCAGGGTATTGCGGCCGGGCGCGGCGCGCAATCGGCCAATCACCCAGGTGGGTGCACGAGTCTTGCGCCATGGGGGATGATCGCGCCACGTCGAACCCGCCCAGATCCCTCCCCGCCCCATGCTCTACGCCCTCACCGCGCTTCTGGCCTTTCAACTGCTGGGGGAGGTTCTCGTCTAGCTGCTGGGCCTGCCCCTGCCCGGCGCGGTGGCGGGCATGCTGCTGTTGCTGGCGGGGCTGCTGGCGCTGGGCCGCGTGCCCCAGGCGCTGGAGCGCGCCGCCGGCGGGTTGCTGCAGCACACGATGCTGCTGTTCATTCCGGCGATCACCGGCGTGATGCTGCACTTCGACCGCATTGCGCAGGAATGGCGGCCCTTTCTCGTGGCCGGCGTGGCGGGCGCGGCCATCACGCTGGCGGCAACCGCAGGGACGCTGCACTGGCTGCTGCGCGACTCGCAGAGCGAACGCCCCGATGAGCAGGAGCGGCCCTGATGATGGACGCCCTGCGCACCCTCGCGCCCTGGCTGGCCGCCTCGCCCCTGCCCTGGCTGGTGCTGACGCTTGTGGCCTACGCGCTGGCGCTGGCGCTGTACCGGCGCAGCGGCGCGCATCCGCTGCTGATCCCGGTGCTGACGGCCGTGGCCGTGGCCATCATGGGCATCGCGGAGGCAGTGATGGCGGGGCCGCTGCTGCGCCTGCTGCGCGTGCGCGACCCGGCGGTGCGGGGCTTCGCCATCGGCCTGACGGCGCACGCCATCGGCACTGCGCGCGAGCTGCAGGTGCACCCCACCGCCGGCGCCTTCACGGCCCTGGCCATGGGGCTGGACGGCGTGGCCACGGCGGTGCTGGCGCCGGTGTGCGTGGCGCTGCTGGGCTGGCTATGAAGCCCCGGCCGCGGCCATTTCCCCGAGCCACTGCGCGAAGGCCGCCAGCACCGGCGGCTGGTGCTGCGCGGGGCTGACGAGGTAGTAGCCGCGCTCGCCGCGCAGCGGCTGGGGGCAGGCCACGACGAGCTCGCCGCGCGCCATCTCGGCCTCGATGAGCATGGGCGGCATCAGCGCCACGCCCAGCCCATGGGCCGCGGCCACGGCCGTCATGGAGAAGAGCTCGTAGCGCGGCCCGTCGAGCGCGCGCGGCGCGTCCTGCACGCCCATGGCATCGAACCACTGCCGCCAGCCATGGGGCCGCGTGCTTTGCTGGATCAGCGGCAGCCGCGCCAGCACCTGCGGCGGCACGCCCTGGTGCGCGCGCCCGGTGCCGCGCGGCATGCCCGACTGCTGCGCGGCCGTCTCCAGCAGGCGCGGGCTGCACACCGGCACCACGTCCTCCTGCATCAGCAGCTGCGCCTGCACGCCGGGCCAGTTGGCCACCTGCTCGGGCGTGCCGGCGTAGAGCGCGGCATCGAAGCCGGTGTCGGTGAACAGGAAGGGGCGGGTCTGGGTCTCTATGTGGACCACGATCTCCGGGTGGCGCTCGGCCAGCAGCGGCAGGCGCGGGATCAGCCAGCGCGTGGCGAAGGTGGCGACCGCCGCCAGCGACAGCGCCCCCCCGTGGCCCTGGTGCGCCATCACGTCCAGCGTGTCCTGCTCCAGCCCCTGCAGCCAGCGCGCCACCTGGCGCCCGTAGTGCCGCCCCGCGGGCGTGAGCACCACGCCATGGCGCGTGCGGCGGAACAGCTGCACGCCGAGCTGCTCTTCGAGCGCCAGGATCTGGCGCGAGACGGCGCTTTGCGTGAGCGCCAGCTCCTGCGCGGCGCGGGTATAGCTCTCGTGCCGCGCAGCGGCCTCGAAACAGGCCAGCGCCTGGGTGGATGGCAGATGTCGTCGCATGGGCGCATCTTAGTCAAACATTCCGAATACTCATTTCTGGATGCGAATAACTCGCTTGCGGCGGGCGCATCCACGGAGATACGATCACTTCCGCCACTCCTTTCCATGCCGCCTCCGCATGCATGGATCCATCCGCCCACCACGTTCACCGCGTTTTGCACTGGAGACACCATGACCCGCGCCGCCTTCCAATGGGACGACCCCTTCCAACTCGACCAGCAGCTCACCGAGGACGAGCGCGCCATCCGTGACGCCGCCCGCGCCTACTGCCAGGACAAGCTGGCGCCGCGCGTGCTGGACATGTTCCGCCACGAGAAGACCGACGTGAGCATCTTCCGCGAGATGGGCGAGCTGGGCCTGCTGGGCCCGACCATTCCCGCGCAGTACGGCGGCGCCGGCCTGAACTACGTGAGCTACGGCCTGGTGGCGCGCGAGATTGAGCGCGTGGACTCGGGCTACCGCTCCATGGCCAGCGTGCAGTCGTCGCTGGTGATGGTGCCGATCAACGAGTTCGGCTCCGAGGCGCAGAAGCAGAAATACCTGCCCAGGCTGGCCAGCGGCGAGTTCATCGGCTGCTTCGGCCTGACCGAGCCCGACCACGGCTCCGACCCCGGCAGCATGGCCACGCGCGCCTACAAGGTGGACGGCGGCTACCGCCTCAAGGGCAACAAGATGTGGATCACCAACAGCCCCGTGGCCGACGTGTTCGTGGTCTGGGCCAAGGAGGTGGAACCCTCGGGCGCCGTGGGCCAGATCCGCGGCTTCATCCTGGACAAGGGCATGAAGGGCCTGTCGGCCCCCGCCATCCACGGCAAGGTGGGCCTGCGCGCCTCGATCACCGGCGAGATCGTGATGGACGATGTGTTCGTGCCCGAGGAGAACGCCTTCCCCGAAATCCGCGGCCTCAAAGGCCCCTTCACCTGCCTGAACAGCGCGCGCTTCGGCATCGCCTGGGGCGCCATGGGCGCGGCCGAGTTCTGCTGGCACACCGCGCGCCAGTACACGCTGGACCGCAAGCAATTCGGCCGCCCGCTGGCCGCGAACCAGCTCATCCAGAAAAAGCTGGCCGACATGCAGACCGAGATCACCCTGGGCCTGCAGGCCGCGCTGCGCGTGGGCCGCATGAAGGACGAGCACCAGAACGTGGTGGAGATCACTTCGCTGATCAAGCGCAACAACTGCGGCAAGGCGCTGGACATCGCCCGCCTGGCGCGTGACATGATGGGCGGCAACGGCATCAGCGACGAGTTCGGCGTGGCGCGCCACCTGGTGAACCTGGAGGTGGTCAACACCTACGAAGGCACGCACGACGTGCACGCGCTCATCCTGGGCCGCGCGCAGACCGGCATCGCGGCGTTCGCGAACTAACGAAAACCATAGCTGCCGGCGCTTGCTGCGTAAGCGCTGGGGACACTTTTTCTTTAAAAATGAGCATACCCACCCCGGGCGCCCTGGCCGGCATCAAGGTGCTGGACCTGTCGCGCGTGCTGGCCGGCCCCTGGTGCACGCAGATGCTGGCCGACCTGGGGGCGGACGTGGTCAAGGTCGAGCGCCCCGCGGCCGGCGACGATACGCGCCACTGGGGCCCGCCGTTCCTGCAGGACGGCGCCGGCCGCGACACGCGCGAGGCCAGCTACTTCACCGCCTGCAACCGCAACAAGCGCAGCATCACCGTGGACATGGCCCACCCCGAGGGCCAGGCCCTGCTGCGCCGCATGGCGCAGCAGGCCGACGTGGTGGTGGAGAACTTCAAGGTCGGCGGCCTGACGCGGTACGGCCTGGACTACGACAGCCTCAGGGCGCTGAACCCGCGCCTGGTCTACTGCTCCATCACCGGCTTCGGCCAGACGGGGCCGTACGCCGGGCGCGCCGGCTACGACCTGATGGTGCAGGCCGCCTGCGGCCTCATGAGCATCACGGGCCACGCCGACGGCGAGCCCGGCGGCGGCCCGCTGAAGGTGGGCGTGGCCGTGATCGACGTGTTCACCGGCCTGTACGCCAGCAACGCCATCCTGGCCGCGCTCAACGCCCGCAACGCATCGGGAGAGGGGCAGCACATCGACATGGCGCTGCTGGACGTGGGCATGGCCGTCCTCGCCAACCAGGCCGCGGGGTTTCTCGCTACCGGCCAGGCCCCTGGCCGCGCCGGCAACATCCACCCGAGCCTGGCTCCCTACCAGGACTTCCAGACGCGCGACGGCAACGTGCTGCTGGCCATCGGCAACGACGGGCAGTTCGCGCGCTTTTGCGCCGCCGTGGGCCATGACGCCTGGGCGCAGGACGAGCGCTTCGCGACCAACACCGCGCGCGTGCGCCACCGCGCCGCGCTGCTGGAGCGGCTGGCGCCGCTGATGCGCCAGCGCAGCACGGCCGAGTGGATCGCGCTGCTGGAGGACAAGGCCGTGCCCTGCGGCCCGATCAACACCATCGCCCAGGCCTTCGACGACCCGCAGGTGCGCGCGCGCGGCACCCGCGTGGACCTGCCGCGCGATGCCGGCGACGGCATCGCCACCGTGGCCACCGTCGCCAGCCCCATGCGTCTGTCCGCCACGCCCGTGGCCTACCGCGGCGCCCCGCCCGCGCTGGGCCAGCACACCGACGAGATCCTGCGCGAACTGGGCCTGGACGCGCCGGCCATCGCCGCCCTCAGGGAAAGCAGGGCCGTCTGATTTTTTCACCCACCCCCGCCATCACTGGCATCGCATTGCTTGCACATTTCAAAAAAGGAGATAAGCACATGATCCGTCGCACCGCCCTCACCCTGGGCATGCTGGCCCTGCTGGGTACCACGGCCCATGCCCAGTCGAGCTACCCCACCAAGCCCATCCGCCTGCTCGTGCCCTTCGCCGCGGGCGGCACCACCGACCTGATCGCCCGCGTGGTGGCCGACCCGCTGGGCCGCGAACTGGGCCAGCCCGTGGTGGTGGAGAACAAGGGCGGCGGCGGCGGCGCCATCGGCGCGGCCGAAACCGCCCGCTCCGCGCCCGACGGCTACAACCTGGGCGTGGCCACCGTCTCCACCACGGCCACCAACCCGGCCATCAACCCCAAGATCCCCTACAACGTGTTCACGGATTTCACGCCCGTCGTGAACATCGCGGCCACGCCCAACGTCATTGCCGCCAACCCCCAGTTCGCCGGCAAGGACTACAAGAGCTTCCTCGCAGAGGTCAAGAAGAACCCCGGCAAGTACTCGTTCGGCTCGCCCGGCACCGGCAGCATCGGCCATCTGATGATGGAAATGTTCATGCTGGAGACGGGCGCCCAGATGATCCACGTGCCCTACCGCGGCTCCGGCCCCGCCCTCAACGACGCCGTGGCGGGCCAGATTCCGCTGATCTTCGACAACCTGCCCTCAGCCCTGCCCTTCATCAAGGAAAAGCGCCTCACCGCCCTCGTGGTGGCCGCGCCCCAACGCCTGGCCGTGCTGCCGGACGTGCCCACGCTGGCCGAGGTGGGCGCGCCCAACGTGAACCGCATGGCGTACTACGGCATCGTCGGCCCCAAAGGCCTGCCCAAGGACATCGTGGACAAGGTGAACGCCGCCGTGCGCAAGGTGCTCAAGGACCCCGCGATCCGCAAGCGCATCGAGGACACGGGCTCGCTGATCGTCGCCGATACGCCCGAGAAGTTCGCGCAGGAAATCAAGGCCGAGTACACCGCCTACAAGAACGTGGTGGACAAGCAGAAGCTCACGATGGATTGAGTTCCCCCGCTCGCGCACGCCCGCAGGCCCCGCCCTCCCCCGGCGGGGCTTTTTGCTGGAGCCCCTGCAACATGGCGACACAATGGTGAAGAATGCGCAAAACCCGGCAAAGCCGGTGCCGCCGGGTCAACCAAAGAGCCCCGCCGCGCGTCTGACACTAAAGCCCCGGCACGAGCCGCCACCACTGCACAGGGAGACCTCCATGCCCCTTTTCCACCCTCTCCCGTCGCGCACCGCCGCCGCCTGCATGCTTGGCCTGCTGGCTGCCGGCTGCGTTGCCGTGCCGGGCGATCCCTACTATGACGGCGGCGGCTACTACTCTGGCTCGTCGTCCATGACGGTGTACGAGCAGCCCGGCGTGATCTACACCGCCCCCCCGCTGGGCTGGCGCGACTATCCCCCGCCGCCGCCCGGCTGGCGCGAGGACGCATGGCGCGAACGCCAGTGGCGCGAGGCCCAGCAGCGCCGCGACGCGCAGCGCCGGGAGTTCGACCGCCGCCGGGAAGCCGATAGGCGGGAGGCCGAACGCTGGGAAACCGACCGGCGCCGCGAGATGGAGCGCCGCGCCAAAGAAGAACGCCTGCTGCAGCACCCCGACCCCAACGTCGTGCGCGCACGCCGCGAGCAGTTCGAGCGCGAGCGCCGCGCCGAGATGGAGGCCGAGCGCGAGCGCCGCAACCAGGGCATGGACCAGCGACCGGGCGGCCCGCGCCCCGATTGGCGCTGACCCCTTCCACGACACACCGGCGACAGCGCGCCCCATGTCCATCTCGCTCCAGCCCGCCGCGCACATGGCCCTGGCTATGGCGATCGCCGCGTGCTGCGCGCTGCCGGCCGCGGCCCAGGTCATGCGCTGCACCGACCCGGCCACCGGCAAGGTCACCTACACCGACGGCGACTGCGGCCGCGGCGAGGCGGCCCGCGAGGTCGAGGCGCGCAAGAGCCCGCAGGAGATAGAACAGGAGCGCGAACAGGCGGCCAAGGCCCTGGAGCGCAAGCACGAGCGCCAGCAGATGGAAGCACGGCAGCGCCGCGAGACGCAGCAGGCCGAGCGCTCCGCCCGCCCCGCCGCGGGCAGCGACCCCGCCCGGTCGATGGAATGCCAGCGCGCGCGCAAGAGCCTGCAGGACGTGCTGGCGACCATGGGCCAGGGTATGTACGACGAGCAGGCAAGGCTCGACGCCGCCCAGCGCCAGGCCGACCTGGCCTGCCTCAGCCACGCCGAGTACGCCCGCGCCGAGCGCAGCCGCGGCTACCGCTCCGTCCCTTCCTACTACGGCCCCCCGATGGTGGTCGTGCCGCCGCGCCCCGCCGTGCCCGCGCCCCGGCGCGAGATCACGCACTGCAACGTGTTCCGCTGCTACGACGCGCAGGGCAACACCTATCCGCGCTGAAGCCCCTCGCGCACCGTGGGGTAGCGCAGCCGCAGGCGCAGTTCGCGCGCCATGCGCGTGGTGACCAGTCGGCGCGACTCCCCCATGAAGCTCAGCAGCGACAGGGGCAGTTGCTGCTGCGCCAGGCTGCGCGCCACGCGCGGCGGGCGCGGCAGGCCATACAGGTTGGCCGCCAAGTCGAAGTAATCCCCCATCTTCAGCTGGCTGTCGTCGGCCACGTTGTAGGCGCGCTGCGGCCGCCCGCGCCACAGGGCCGCCACACAGGCGCGCGCCAGGTCGTCGGCATGGATGTGGTTGGTATACACGTCGTCGGGCGCCGCCAGCACGGGCGTGCCGCGGCGCAGCCGCGCCTCGGGCGTGCCGCCCTCGCGGTCGGGGGCGTAGATGCCGGGCACGCGCAGAATGCTGGCGCGCACGCCCGCGCGCCCCAGGTGGCGCACCGCGCGCTCGGCGTTCACCCGGCGCTGGGCGCGCGGCGTGGCGGGAGCCACGGGGCGCGACTCGGCCACCCACTCGCCCGCACAGTCGCCATACACGCCGCTGGTGGAAGCGTAGACCAGCGCCTGCGGCAGTGCGCGCCGGCGCAGCACGCGCACGAGCGCCGTGCTGCGCCGGTCCAGCCACCAGCGCGGCCCCACCGCGCCCTCGCCCGGCGGCGGCGCCAGGTGCAGCACGCGCGTGGCCAGGCCGGCTAGGCGCGCCAGCGAGGCCGCGTCGTCCAGGTTGCCCACGAGCGGCATGACGCCGGCGGCGCGGAGCTGGGGCACGCGCGCGGGCGAGGAAGTCAGCGCCAGCACGCGCGGGCGCGGGCCGCCCGCGCCCAGGCTGCGCGCCACGCGCAAGCCCACGTCGCCGCAGCCGATGATGAGCAGGCGCTGGCGCCGAAAGCGCGCCGGCAGGGCGCCGAGAGGGTTTTGGTTTGAGGGCAAAATCGGCTCCGTCGAGCGATGAGCGGGGCATGGCCCCAGAAAAGACAGAACGCCAAGGATACCCATACATGACGAGCGCACAGACCGCAGAGGCGACCTTCCAGATCACCGTGCAGCCCAGCGGCCGCGCATTCGAGGCGCAGGCCGGCGAGCCCATCCTGACGGCCGCCATCCGCAGCGGCGTGGGCCTTCCCTACGGCTGCAAGGATGGTGCCTGCGGCTCGTGCAAATGCAAGAAGCTCAGCGGATCGGTGGTGCATGGCGAGCACCAGCACAAGGCGCTGAGCGTCGAGGAGGAAGAAGCCGGCTACGTGCTCACCTGCTGCGCGAAGCCCCTGACCGACGTGGTGCTCGAATCGCGCCAGGTGACGGACGAAAGCGCCTACCCCATACGCAAGCTGCCCGTGCGCGTGTCCGCGCTCACGCGCGCCTCGCACGACGT
This sequence comes from Alicycliphilus denitrificans K601, assembly GCF_000204645.1. Classification (NCBI taxonomy): domain Bacteria; kingdom Pseudomonadati; phylum Pseudomonadota; class Betaproteobacteria; order Burkholderiales; family Comamonadaceae; genus Alicycliphilus; species Alicycliphilus denitrificans. The sequence continues at coordinate 3,642,862 of NC_015422.1, forward strand.
GATGCAGGTGCGCCTGCAGCTGCCGGCGAACGACAGCTTCCGCTACCACGCGGGCCAGTACATCGAATTCATCCTGCGCGACGGCGCGCGCCGCGCCTACTCCATGGCCACCGCGCCGCACATGCAGGAGAGCGCGCCCGGCGTGGAGCTGCACATACGCCACATGCCCGGCGGCAAGTTCACCACCCATGTGTTCGGCGACATGAAGGAAAAGGAGATCCTGCGCGTGGAGGGGCCGTTCGGCAGCTTCTTCCTGCGCGAGGACTCGGACAAGCCTATGGTCTTCCTGGCCTCGGGCACGGGCTTCGCGCCCATCAAGGCGCTGATCGAGCACATGCAGCACAAGGACATCGTGCGCCCGGCCACGCTGTACTGGGGCGGGCGCCGCCCGCAGGACCTGTACATGGACGGCTGGGTGCGCGAGCGCCTGGCCGCCATGCCCCAGCTGCGCTACGTGCCCGTGGTGTCAGACGCCCTGCCCGAAGACGGCTGGACGGGCCGTACGGGCTTCGTGCACCAGGCCGTCATGGAGGACATCGCCGACCTCTCGGGCCATCAGGTCTATGCCTGCGGCGCGCCCATCGTGGTGGACTCGGCGCGCCGCGACTTCGTCCAGCAGGCCGGCCTGCCGGAGTACGAGTTCTACGCCGACGCCTTCACGTCCGAGGCGGACAAGCTCGCAGGCTGAGCGGCACTACCCGGCGGCGGCCAGTGCCGCAGCTTCGCTGGCGCTCGGCTGCGCAGCCGGTCGGGAGCCGCCCCCATCGCGCCAGACGCCGCGCAGCCAGGCTTCTTCGAGCTGCACGACATAGGGCGCGATGTCGTAGTGGTTCGACGCCAGCCACGCGTCGTCGTAGTAGCTGTCCATGTAGCGATCGCCGGAGTCGCACGCCAGGGCCACGATGGAGCCGGCCTGGTTGCGCTGCGCCATTTCGCAGGCCAGCTGCATGGCCACGTAGAAGTCGGTGCCGGTCGAGCCCCCGTAGCGACGCCCCACCAGGCGCTGCAGCACGCGCATGGCGGCGTAGGACGCGGCGTTGGGCACCCGCTCCATGCGGTCGATGACGTCGGGCACGAACGATGGCTCCACGCGCGGCCGGCCTATGCCCTCCACGTCCGAGCCGCGCGCGCTGGTGATGGAGGCATCGCGGTGGTGAAAGTAGCTGTGGAACACCGAATGCTCGGGGTCCACGACGCACAGCTGCGTGGCGCATCCCTGATAGCGGATGTAGCGGCCTATGGTGGCGGAAGTCCCGCCCGTGCCCGCGCCGACCACGATCCAGGCCGGCGTCGGGTGCGGCTCGCCGCGCATCTGCTGGAAGATGGATTCCGCGATGTTGTTGTTGCCGCGCCAGTCGGTGGCCCGCTCCGCGTAGGTGAACTGGTCCATGTAGTGGCCGTTGCACTCGCGCGCCAGCCGCTCGGCCTCGGCGTACAGCTGCGCGGAGCTGCCGACGAAGTGGCAGCGGCCGCCATAGAACTCGATCTGCGCGATCTTGGCGGCCGACGTGCCGCGCGGCATCACGGCGACGAAGGGCAGGCCCAGAAGGCGCGCGAAATAGGCCTCTGACACGGCCGTGCTGCCCGAGGACGCCTCCACGATGGTCGTGCCTTCGCGGATCCAGCCGTTGCACAGCCCATAGAGGAACAGCGACCTGGCAAGCCTGTGCTTGAGGCTGCCCGTGGGGTGGGTCGATTCATCCTTCAGGTAGAGCCGCACCTGCGGCATGGCGGGCAGGTCGAGCTGCAGCAGATGGGTGTCGGACGAGCGCTGGAAATCGCGCTCTATGCGCCGCACTGCTTCCAGAACCCAGCTTCTGGACGTCACTTGAATCGATGGCATTTCCTGGTGTTCCTTCGTGTCGTTGTCCGGAGCACGGCCCTGTGCCCGGATGCGCAAAGTCTTCCATTGCCGGGGCTGGTGTACAAACGGGCTTTCTCACAACCAGCATTTGTCAAATGCAAAAGCTGATGCATTACAGCCTGGTCGACATCCGGCTCTTCGTCGCCGTCGCCGATGCGGGCAACGTTTCGCGCGGCGCGGCGCATTGCTTTCTCGCCCCTTCCTCGGCCAGCCTGCGCATCAAGCAGCTGGAGGAAAGCCTGGGCACCCGGCTTTTCGTCCGCGAGGCCCGCGGCGTATCGCTGACCCGCGCGGGCCAGGTGATGCTCGAACATTGCCGCCGCTGCCTGGCCGAGCTCGAACAGATGCACGCCAACCTGGCGCCCTATGCCGAGGGCGTGAAGAGCCACGTAACGCTGTTCGCCAACAGCACGGCGATCGCGTCCTACCTGCCGGAGAACCTCTCGGTCTTCCTGCGCGCCTACCCCGCCGTGCGGGTGTCGCTGGAGGAACGGCTCAGCCACGAGATCGTCGCGGCCGTGGCCGAGGGCCGGGCGGACATCGGCGTGGTCACCTGGAGCGACGAGCACCCCGACGTGACGTTCTGGCCCTACCACGAGGACGAGCTGGTCATCGTAGCGCCGGCCGCGACCGAGCTGGGGCAGGACGGCAAGGTCCGGTTCGTCGAGTGCCTTGCACACCCCATCGTCTCCCTGGCCAGCGGAACGGCGATCCACACCTTCATCGCCGGCAAGGCTGCGGCGCTGGGCTATCCGATCGACGTGCGCATACAGGTCGCAGGCTTTTCCGCCGTCGTCGCGCTGGTACGCTCGGGCGCCGGGATCGCCATCGTGCCGCGCTCGGTGATGCGCAATCTGCAGGACGACGGCGTCAGAACCCTGACCCTGCTGGAGCCCTGGGCCGTGCGCCAGCTGAGCGTGTGCGCCAGAAGCGACGAGAAGCTGCTGTCCAGCCACGCCCTGGCCCTGCTGCAGCAGCTGCGCGGGGCCTATCGCGGCCCCGCGGCCGGCTGAAGACCCGCCGCGAATGGGCCATCCTGGATGAGCGTTTGCCTTTGACAAACTGAACTGTTGGATTAACTCGTTTGTCCCGGCGCGTGCGCCGTGAAAGACTGGCTGCATCTCAACCTCGTCGCAGAACTGCCCGGGCCAGGCCCGCCCCCGGGAACATGGCGCCTTGCGCACCCGCCCGCAGTCCGGCGACGCAATCCAAGGAGACAGTCCATGCAGCCCATGAACCACTGGCAGCGCATCGAAGCGGCGATCGGCGGCGAAGCGACCGACCGCCCCCCGATCGCCCTGTGGCGCCACTTCCCCGAAGACGACCTGCACCCCGACAAGCTGGTGGCGCACACGCTGCAGTGGCAGGACAAGTGGCAGTTCGACCTCGTGAAGTTCATGCCCTCGGGAACCTACGGGGTCGAGGACTGGGGCGCGGTCAGCGCGTACCGCGGGGCGGCCAACGGCGCGCGCGAGGTGGTCCAGCCGGCCGTCCTGCGCACCGAGGACTGGCGGCGCATCGCCCCCCTGGACGTGCGCCAGGGCTCCTACGGCCGGCAGAACGAGGCCCTTGCCGCCGCGGCCAGAGGACTCGGGGGGCGGGTGCCGCTGCTGCAGACGGTGTTCAGCCCGCTGACGACGGCGCGCAAGATGTCCACCGAGAAGATGTTCGCCGACCTGCGGTGCTTCCCCGACGAGCTGGAGCGCGCGCTGATGGTCATCACCGAGGTCACGATCCGCTTCGCGCTGGACGCGCTGGCCCTGGGCGCCCACGGCGTGTTCTTCGCAACGCAGCAGGCATCGCACCGGCTGCTGAGCACGGCGGAGTACGAGCGCTTCGGCAAGCGCTATGACCTGATGGTCTTCGAGGCGCTGCGCGACAAGGCCCGCTTCAACATGCTGCACGCCCATGGCGACGACATCATGTTCGACCTGCTCTCGGACTACCCGGCGGAGATGTTCAACTGGCACGACCGCCTGACCGATCCGACGATCGCGCAGGCCGCGGAGCGCTTTCCCCGGCTGCTCGTGGGCGGCATCGATGAGCACGGCACGCTGCTGCGCGGCAGCGAGCGGGACATCGAAGACCAGGTGCACGAGGCGCTGTCCCAGGCCGCGGGGCGCCGCCTGATGATCGGCCCGGGCTGCGTGCTGCCGGTGGCGGCCACGGACGCCAGCATCCGCGCCGCCGTGCGCGCCACCCACCAATTCCAGGAAGGCCTTGCCTGCGCCTGACGCCAGCGCAAGGCCGGCGATATCGGCAACCAAAGACCCAAGGAGACAAACCATGCGCAATTCCCTCTTCTCCCTCGCGCTGGCCGGCACGCTGGCCACCGGCCTGGCCGCGCCCGCATCGGCCGCCGAATGGCCCGCGGCCGACAAGCCGATCCAGATCATCGTCCCGGCGCCGGGCGGCGGCGGCACGGGCGACACGATCGCCCGCCTGATGGCCGACCGCCTTGGCAAGAGGCTCAAGGCCTCCGTCATCGTGGACAACCGCGGCGGCGCCAACGGCAACATCGGCGCGTCGGCCGCGGCGACGGCCCCAGCCGACGGATCCAGGCTGCTGTTCTCGTGGGCAGGCACACTAGCCGTGAACCCCAGCCTGTACCGCGGCCTGCCTTTCGACCCACAGAAAAGCTTCGCACCCATCGCCCTCGTCGCCGACGTGCCCAACATCCTCGTGGTCAACAACGAGCTGCCGGTGCGTGACCTGGCGGAGTTCATCCATTTCGCCAAGGCAAATCCGGGGCGCCTGAACTACGGCTCCACGGGCAACGGCAGCTCCATGCACCTGGCCGGCGAACTCTTCAAGCGCGAAACGGGCGCGCAGCTGGTGCATGTGCCCTATGCGGCGCCGGGACAGGCCACGACGAACCTGATGGCCAACGAGATACAGGCCATGTTCCAGCTCGTGCCCGGCGTGGTCGGGCAGGTGAAGGCCGGGAGGCTCAAGGCCCTGGCCGTGATGTCGCCGACGCGCTCGCCGGCGCTGGCCGATGTCCCGACCACCGCGGAGCTCGGCCATCCGAAGCTGCTGTCGTCGACGTGGTTCGCGCTGCTCGCGCCCAAGGGTACGCCGGCCGCCATCCTCGACCGCCTGAACACCGAGGTCAACGAGATCCTGCAGGACCCCGAGGTCAGGAAGAGCCTGGCCGACATGGGCGCCGCGCCGCTCGGCGGTTCGCGCCAGGCCCTGGCCGAGCACCTGGCGGCCGAGACGTCCAAGTGGGCGCGCGTGGTCAAGGAAAGCGGCGTCCAGGTCCAGTAGCCCGCGCCGGCCAGGCATCGCCTGGCCGTTTTTTGCACAATGGAGGGCTATGAACCGCAGAAGCATCCTCCTTACGGCCGCCGCCCTCGGTGCGGCACTCGCAACTCCCATGGGCCATGCGCAGGACGGTCCGATCCGCCTGGTCGTGCCCTACGCGCCGGGCGGCCCCATCGACGTCACGGCGCGCGCCCTGGCCGAACGCGTACGCGACTCGCTGGGCGTGGTCGTCGTGGACAACAAGGCCGGCGCCGGCGGCAACATCGGCGCCGACCTGGTTGCCAAATCCGCCCCCGACGGCCTGACCATCGGCATCGCCGCCACGGCCACGCATGCCGTGAACCCCTGGCTCTACAGCCGCATGCCCTACGACGCGGCCAAGGACTTCGCCGGCATCACGCAAATGGTGCGCGTGCCCAATGTGCTGGTGGTGAACGCCGCGCGCGCCGAGCAGCTCAAGATCCGCACCGTGCAGGACCTGATCGCCTACGCCCGTGCCAACCCCGGCAAGCTCAACTACGGCAGCGGCGGCAACGGCAGCGCCGGCCACCTGGCCGGCGAGATGTTCAAGCAGAAGGCCGGCATCTACGCCCTGCACATTCCCTACCGTGGCGCCAGCCCCGCGCAGCTGGCGCTGCTGGCCGGCGAGGTGGACTTCAACATCGACAACCTGGCCGCCGCCGCGCCCAACATCAAGGCGGGCAAGCTCAAGGCGCTGGCCGTCACGTCGCTCGCAGCCAGCCCCATGCTGCCCGGCGTGCCGCCGCTGTCGGACACTTTCAAGGGCTTCTCCATCGACACCTGGTGGGGCCTGGTGGCGCCCGCCGGCACGCCCAAGCCGGTGATCACCAGGCTGAACAAGGCCTTCACCGACGCGCTCAAGGCCCCCGAGACCAAGACCCGCTTCGAGGCCCTGATGGCCGAGCCCGTGCCCACCTCGCCCGAGCAGTTCGACACCTTCATGGCCGCCGAGCGCGCCAAGTACCAGTCGGTGGTGAAGGCCTCGGGCGCCAAAGTGGATTAATGCTTTTTTAACTTCCAGCGCTTGACTGGCGAGCGCTTGTAGCTATCAAAAAAGTAGCTGCTGGCACAACATTTGTCCCATGGGCCGCAGGCGCACGCGTGTGCCCTGCAGCAGGGTCTCGAAGTCTGGTGCAGCGATCACCGCGAATTCGTCCTGCCGCGCGCGCGCCAGCACGTCGGGTGCCTGGGCGGGCAGGCCCACGTGGCACATCAGCAGGTCACCATCGCGCGCGGCGCGCAGCCAGCGGCCGAGCCGCGCGCGGTACTGCTGCGCGCCCCCGGTGAAGTCGTACACACCCAGCAGCCGCGCGTTCTGGCGCAGCCCCTGGCGCCGCGCCAGCGCCGACAGCGCGCGTGCTCCCAGGAACGCGATCACATGGCTCTTGAAGCCCGTGCGCGCATCGGCATGCGCTGCGCCCTGCGGGCTGTGCGTGGCACGCAGCCACAGCCCGCCCGCCGGGTAGCGGCGCGCCAGCTCCTGCAACAGCAGCGTGCGCACCACAGGCAACTGGTGCACATGCTGGTGGCCGTCGACGTAGGCTGGCGCGCGGCCCATGGCTCGCTCGAAGGCATCGAGCTGGGCTCTGATCTCGGTGCGCAAGTCCGCCGCGTCGAGCCGGCGCAGGTAGGCGCGCGCGATCAGGCGCCCCAAGGGTGTTCGCAGCGCAGGTTGCAGCGGGCATTCGGTCAGGTCCAGGTGTAGCCCCACCTCGACCCGCCGCGGATCAAGGATGCGCAGCGCCCGGGCGCCCTCTTCCCATGCCCGCCCACCCACCATGGCGGACACAGCCTGCACGCGCCCCTGGCGAGTCAGAGCGAACACAGCCTCGTTGATGCCCTCGTGCAGGCCGAAGTCATCCACGCAAATACTGATGTGACGCCAACTGCTATGCTGCGGCGTTTCATGCCCCATCGTTCCCGTTCTCCCTCGATGTCGCGCCGCAGCACCCGGTTGCAGCACGGCCGCATCGGCTGGTTCATCGTGGTGGGCTGCGCCGCTGCCGCCGTGCACTGGTGCGTGGCCACATCCCTCGTCGCCCTGGCCGGCTGGCCGCCCCTGCGGGCCAATGTCGCGGGCTGGCTCGTGGCGCTGGGCGTTTCGTTCACCGGCCACCACCGGCTCAGCTTTCGCGGGCATGGTAGCTCCATCGGCCGCGCGGGGTTGCGCTTCTTCGCGATATCAGCCGGGGGTTTTCTCGTCAACGAGTCGGCCTATGCCCTGCTGCTGCGTTGGACCAGCGTCCGCTACGACGTGCTGCTGGCCGCGGTGCTCGTCGGCGTGGCCGGGGTCACCTACCTGCTGAGCCGCCATTGGGCCTTTCTGCGCAGTCCAGTGCCGTAGCCAGCGCACCCTTGCGCGCATCGACGCGCCAGAGGCTTTCGCCACGGTCCATGTACATGACCTGGGCCTGCTCCAAAAACGCATAGTGCTCGTTCAGCTGACTCGCGCCCACCACCCATGCCACGCCTTCGCGGCACAGCGCCGCTGGCAAGGCCTCGGGGGTCAACAGCAGGCGTTGCGCCAGCAGGGGAGCGAACGCCCCGGCGTCTGCCACCTCCTTGCGCCAGTTGTCGCGCCGTGCAACGTCGGGACTGTTCCAGTCATCGACCACGAACGCAGGCTCCCGCAAGCGCGCATAGAAGGGCACGTCATACGGGTAAGCCTTGAGCATGAACACCGGTTCCCCTGGCTGGTGATGCTCGCGCAGCGCCAGACCCAGGCCGCGCGTGGAGTGGTACTGGCTTGCCGCCAAGCCGGCCACCAGCCCCAGCCCCAGCAGCGCGCCGCAGGCCAGCGTGGCCCGCCACCGGTTGCGGCGCGATGCGGATTCATTCGCGCGCATGCTCGCATCGGCGATTAGCCAGGCCAGCGGCGGCACGGCCGGCAGGATGTAGCCCAGTAGCTTGGACTGCGGCAGCGAGAAGAACAGCAGCACGCAGCCCACCGCCAGCGCCATCAAGAGGCGCACCGCACCATGCGCCCCGCCAGCCGTGAAGTAGCCGCGCGCGAACACGCCGCGCACCCACAAGATGGCAGGCAGGCTGAATACCGCCACCACCACGGGATAGAACCAGAACGGCTGCGCATTGTTGAACCCGCCCGCCGCGAAGCGCTGGAAATGCTGCACCACGAAGAAATAGTGCAGGAACCCGTCGAAGCGCTGCTGCATGGCCACGAACCAGGGCGCAGCCACGGCCAGGAACAGCACCAGCCCCGGCAGCGACAGCAGCGCTGCCACCGTGCGCCAGCGCCGGCGAAGCACGAGCCAAAGGCCTACGACCATGGCCGGAATCACGAAGCCGATCAGCCCCTTGGCCAGCACGCCCAGCGCCGCGAGGCCATAGGCCAGCCACAGCACGCGGCGGTAGGCCAGCCCCTGCTCGAAGCACAGCGCCGCATGCGCGAGCGCCAGCACCGTGGCGGTGATGCAGCCCGCCACGAGCATGTCGAGGTTGGCGAACTGCCCGCCCGCGAAGAACAGCGGCTGCACCAGCAGCAGCACGAGCACGCGGCGCGCGGCCGCGCCGCCGCTCCAGCGCTGCGTGAACAGGTATAGCGAGAACGCGCCCAGCGTGGCGCCCACGAGCGATGCGGCGCGCGCCGCGATCTCGGTAAGCCCCGCCACCGACAGGGCCGCGCCCGTGATCCAGTAGAACAGCGGCGGCTTGTGGAAGAACGGCATGCCGTCCAGCGCGGGCGTGAGCCAGTCGCCCGAGCGCAGCATCTCCCACGCCACCGTGGCATAGCGGCCCTCGTCGGGCAGCATCAGCGGGCGCATCCAGGCCGTGGCGGCCAGCCAGGCGAAAGTGAGTGCCAGCACGGCCAGGCTGCCCTGCCAGGCCGTGCGAGAAGCCGCGGCCCTCATGCTTCGTCTTTCCGCAATCCCTGGCCGAGTTCGCGCTTGACCACGTACAGCGGCCGCCGCTTCACTTCCTCGTAGATGCGCCCCACGTATTCACCCACCACGCCCAGCGACACGAGCTGTATGCCCACGAACAGCATCAGACTCACGACGATGGTAGTCCAGCCGCTCACGTCATGGCCGTACAGCAGGTACACCAGGGTCAGGTAGGCGCCGTAGCCGAACGCCGCCAGCGCCAGCACGAAGCCCAGAGCGATCACCGCACGCAGCGGCCATACGGTAAAAGCCGTGAGGCCTGCGAACGCGAGCCGCAGGAGCCGCAGCTTGTTGAAATAGCTGCGGCCATGCTGGCGCTCGTCGGGCAGGTAGGGTACGGCCACCGACTCGAAGCCGACCCAGGCGTACAAGCCCTTCATGAAGCGGTTGCGCTCGGGCAGCGCAAGCAGCGCCTGCACCACCCTGCGGTCCATGAGCCGGAAATCACCCGCTCCCTGCGGCACCTCGAAGCGGTCGCCGTGGTTAATGAGCCTGTAGAACCAGCCCGTGCCCACGCGCTTGAAGGCGGTCTCGGCCTCGCGGTGCTCGCGCACGGCATAGACCACGTCGGCCCCGGCGCGCCAGTGGCGCACGAAGGTGTCGAGCAGCGCTGGAGGGTGCTGCATGTCGGAGTCCATCATCACCACGACCGCACCCGCGGCCGCCTCCAGGCCCGCGGTCAGCGCGGCCTCCTTGCCGAAGTTGCGGGACAGCTGCAACGCGTGCACTCCCGGTTGCCGGATCCACCGGTCCATGCGCTCGCCAGTCGCATCAGTGCTGCCGTCGTCGACCAGCACGATCTCCCATTGCGGGGCCAGGCTCGCGAGCCTTGCGCTCAGCAACGGCAGCAGGTTCTCCAGGTTATCGGCTTCGTTGTAGCAGGGCACGACGCAGGAGATCGACGGCAGCGCGCGCTGCACGGCCGCCTCGTGCGAGGCTGCCATCGGTAGTGTTGTCTCTGATGGAAACGGCGGGTGGCTCACAAAAAACTCCCTCCCTACCCACGAACATCGGGCAACGCGGAAGTCTGCCGCACGGACCCTGAAGGAAGCCTTAACAAGACAAGGCGCCAGCATGAATTGCATGAAAATTCTCATGCGCCGCACCGGCACATCAGGCTTTACGCCCGCTCGAAGCGCTCAATCCTTCCAGTCGGCCGGCGCATCCACGCGTTCGATGCGCTGCGCCGCCACTGCCTGCAACCGTGCGGGGGCCACCCAGCCGGGCCGCAGCTCGGCCAGCGGCAGCAGCACGAAGGCACGCTCCCACATGCGCGGGTGGGGCACGGTGAGCTCGGCGCCGCCGAGGCGCTGCTCGCCGTAGAGCAGCAAGTCCAGGTCCAGCGTGCGGGGCGCGTTGCGGTAGGGGCGCTCGCGGCCGGCGGCCTGTTCGATGGCCTGCAGCGCGTGCAGCAGGCGCAGCGGGGCCAGGCAGGTGCGCAGCTCGGCCACGGCGTTGAGGTAGTCGGGTCCGCCCGCAGCCACGGGCGCGCTGCGGTACAGCGAGGAGACCCGCAGCACCCGGGTGTCCGGCAGCGCCCCCATGGCCCGCACGGCGCCGCGCAGGGCGGCGCGCGCATCGCCCAGGTTGGCACCCAGGCCGATCCATGCGGTCACGGCCGCGCCGTCGGCCTCCCCGGTGGCCGGGGCGGGGCTCACGCGTCGCCGGCCGCGGACGCCGGGCCGCCGTTGGCGCCGCCGGCCGGGCTCTTGCGGCGACGGCGGCGGCGCTTTTTAGGCGCCGCGGCGTCGGCGGGGGCGGCCTCCTCCTCGGACGGCGCATCGGCCACGGCCTCGGCCGCCCTGGGTGCGCGCCGTGCGGCGGGCTGAGCCTTGCGCTGGCGCACGCGCTGTTCCTCGCGCACCTGATCGATCATGTCCTCGCGGCGCGCGTCGTCGGCCAGCGAGAACTCCTGCCACCATTCGGCCAGCCCTTCCTCGACCTCGCCCACGTCGGCGCGCAGGCGCAGGAAGTCGAAGCCGGCGCGAAAGCGTATGTGGGCGATCATGCTGAAGGGCGTGCTGCCCGAGCGCTTCTCGAAGCGCGGCTGCATGACCCAGATCTCGCGCATGTCGGCCGCCAGCTTGCCGCGGCCGGACACGTCGCCGATGCGCTTGTCGAACACGTCGTCGATCGCTTCCTGCAGCGCCGGGAAGGCGTGCTGCTGCGCGGCGAGGCGCTGCTCCCAGCCGGCCTTCACGTCCTGCCACAGCACGCAGGCCAGCAGGAAGCTGGGCGCCACGGTCTTGCCCTCGCCCACGCGGCGGTCGGTGTCGGCCAGCGCGGCCTGCACGAAGGGCTGGTCCGCGCGGCCCACCACCACGTCCAGCAGCGGGTAGATGCCCTTCTCCAGCCCCAGGCCCCTGAGCTGCGCGACGGAGGCCAGCGCATGGCCGGTCTGCAGCAGCTTGAGCATCTCGTCGAACAGGCGGCTTTGCGGCACCTCCTGCAGCAGCGGCTCGCAGGCCAGCAGGGGCTTGGCCGTCTTGGGCTCCAGCGCGAAGCCCAGCGGGCTAAGCTTGGCGGCGAAGCGCACCGCGCGGATGATGCGCACCGGGTCCTCGCGGTAGCGCGTGGCCGGATCGCCGATCATGCGCAGCACGCGGCGCTTGGCGTCCTCTATGCCCTTGTGGAAATCCACCACGACCTGCGTCTCGGGGTCGTAGTACATGGCGTTGACGGTGAAGTCGCGCCGCGTGGCGTCCTCATCCTGCGGGCCCCAGACGTTGTCGCGCAGCACGCGGCCGCTGGCGTCCACGGCGTGCTGCATGCCGGAAAGCTGCGCCTTGCTGGTCTTCTCGTTGCCGCTGACCTGCTCGGCGGCGGCGTTGTCCATGTAGGCACGGAAGGTGGAGACCTCGATCACCTCGTGCTCGCGCCCGCGGCCGTGCACCACGTGCACGATGCGAAAGCGCTTGCCGATGATGAAGGCGCGCCGGAACAGGCCCTTGACCTGCTCGGGCGTGGCGTTGGTGGCCACGTCGAAGTCCTTTGGCTTGAGGCCCAGCAGCAGGTCGCGCACGGCGCCGCCGACGATGTAGGCCTCGTAGCCCGCCTGCTTGAGCGTGCGCACCACGTCGGTGGCGCGGCGGTCCACGAGTTCGGGGTCGATGCCGTGCACCGAGGCGGGCACCTCTTCGCGCTTGCCGAAGCGGCGCCTGGCGCCTCGGCCCGCGCCGGCGGCGCCCTTGCCCAGCAGTTTGTCGATGAAGGTCTTGATCATTGTTGTGAGGGAAACAGGTCCAGGATGGGCCAGCCGCGCTCCCGGGCCAGCACCCGCAGGCGCGGGTCGGGGTTGGTGGCGACGGGGTGGTCCACCTTTTCGAGCAGGGGCACGTCGTTCATGGAGTCGCTGTAGAAGGTGCTGTCCACGTCCTGCCACCGCAGGCCGCGCTCGGCCAGCCATTGTTCCATGCGGCGCACCTTGCCCTCGCGCATGGTGGGCACGCCGCGTATGCCGCCGGTGATCCAGCCGTCTGCGCCGCGTTCGAGCTCCAGGGCCAGCAGCTGCTGCACGCCCAGGGCCTGGGCGATGGGGCGCGTGATGAACTCGTTGGTAGCCGTGATGATGACGATCTCGTCGCCCGCGTCGCGGTGGCGCTGCAGCAGCGCACGCGCCTCGTCGTGGATGGCCGGCGCGATCACGTCGCGCATGAACTGCGCGTGCGCCCGGGCCGCGGCCTGCGCGCCACGCTGGCGCACGGCCTCGGTGGCGAAGCGCACGTAGTCGTGTACATCCAGCCGGCCCGCCACGTAGTCGTCGTAGAAAGCCTTGTTGCGCCGGCCGAACTCCTCACGGTCGGTCCAGCCGATGCGGATGGTGAACTCGCCCCACTCGTAGTCGGAATCGAGCGGCAGCAGCGTGTGGTCGAGGTCGAACAGGGCCAGTCTCATTCGGTCTCCAGCATGGTCTTGAGCAGCGGGATGGTGATGGCCCGCTGGGTGCGCAGCGCGAAGCTGTCGAGCCGGTCCAGCAGCTGCACGAGGCTGCCCAGGTCGCGCGAGAAGCGCTTGAGCATGTAGTCCATCACCTCGTCGCCCAGGAATACGCCGCGCGCGTCGGCCTCCTGGCGCAGCACGGCGCGGCGGGCCGGCTCGTCGAGCAGGTGCAGCTGGAACACATGGCCCCAGCCCAGGCGGCTGCGCAGGTCGTCGCGCAGCGGCAGGTCGGCCGGCGGCAGGTCGCCGGCGGCCAGCACCCAGCGCGGCGCGCCCGTTGCCGGGCTGGTGGCGTTGACGAACCAGTTGAACGCCGCCGCCTGCTGCCCGGTGGAGTACAGGTGCACCTCGTCAAGCAGCACGGCGGCCCAGTCCTCGTCGAACGCGGGCGGGTTCTCGGTGGAGGCCTGCATCCACCCCACGCGCACGCCTTGCGTGCGCAGGGCCTCCTGCACGGCCTTGAGCAGATGCGTCTTGCCGCTGCCCGCCTCGCCCCACAGGTACACGGGCAGGCAGGAGCGCAGCGCGCCGCCGCTGGCGCCCTCGACCGCCAGGCGCAGATGCTGCAGCGCGGCCTCGTTGGGGCCGGCGAAGAAGCGCGCCAGGGTCGGTACGGGCGCCAGGCCGATGTCCAGCGCCAACTGCCGCATGGGGCTCATGGCAGCCCCCGGTCGATGGCGCTGGCGGTGAATGTGGGCATGTGCGGAAAGTGCGGCATTTGAAAGCGACGCCTGCGGCACGCAGCAGCAGCAGGGTGCAAAACGGAGCGTAAACGGCTGATTTTAGTCGGCGCCTGCGCGGCGTGCCGGCATGCCGGCCAACCGCGCCCCCGCAGCCGCCTGCCCGCCCCGGGAAGACCCCGAGGGTATCTACCAGCGACCGCACCCCGCGCCCATGGCTAAGCTTTCTGGCTCGAACGATGGTGGCGCCGGGCGCACCTCCGACGCCGTGGGAACGGTTTGGCAACAGACGAGGTGACCTATGCGTAAACGGATGCTCTGGATCATGGCGCCGCTGGCGGCAGCGGCTTTCCTGGCAAGCTGCGGCGGCGGCCACGGCCAACTCCCCGTCGTAGACAACGACCCCGACAGCTGCACGGTACGCAGCAGCGGCGGCGCCCCCATCGTCGTCGGATCGGGCGTGAGCGGCGACCCGGCCGCGCCGGAGAACGCCTCCGGCTACCGGCTGGGCCTGACGGCGAAATACTCCAGCAAATACATGGTGGTGGCCAACACGCCCCTGGCGACCAAGGCCGGCTGCGACGTCCTCAAGGCCGGAGGCTCGGCCGTCGATGCCGCGGTGGCCATGCAAGCCGTGCTGGGGCTGGTGGAGCCGCAGTCGAGCACGATCGCCGGCAGCGCGTTCATGATGTACTACGACGCCAAGGCCAGGAAAGTCACGGCCTACGACGGGCGCGAAGCCGCACCCGCCGCCGCCACGGGCTACTACCTCTCGCGGCAGGACCAGGGCGACCCCGGCTCGTCCGCGCCCGTGCCGTCGGCGCGGCGCAGCGGCCGCTCCATCGGCGTGCCCGGCGTGATGCGCATGCTGGACATGGCGCACAAGGAACACGGCATGCTCGCCTGGAGCGGCCTGTTCGACTACGGCATCAAGCTCTCGACCGATGGCTTCCAGATCCCGGGCCGCCTGGGCGCTGCCATCGCCAGCAATGCCGGCAACCTGGCGCTGGACGCCAACGCCATGGCCACGTACTTCCACGCCGACGGATCGCCGCGCACCACGGGCGAGACCATGACCAACCTGCCCTACGCCAAAACCCTCAAGACCCTAGCCACGCAGGGCGCGGATGCGCTCTACACCGGCGACCTGGCCAAGGCCATCGTCGCCAAGGCCGCGCAGTCCGTGGGCGACGACGGCGCCAAGACCCCGATCACCCCCAGCCTGATGACGCTGGCCGACCTGGCCGGCTATAAGGCCAAGAAGCGCGACCCGGTGTGCGCCAGCTACCGCAGCGCCTACTACGTCTGCACCATGGCGCCGCCATCGTCCGGCGGCATCGCGATCGCGCAGTCGCTGGGCATCCTGGGCCAGTTCAACCTGGCGCAGTACGGGCTCGCGAACCCGGCCAACGAAGGCGGCGTGCCCAGCGTGATGGGCGTGCACCTGGTCTCCGAGGCCGAGCGGCTGGCCTATGCCGACCGCGACAAGTACGTGGCCGACACCGACTTCGTGCCGCTGCCGGCCCAGGGCCTGTCCTCGCTGCTGAGCCCCGACTACCTCAGGCAGCGGGCCAGCCTGATCAGTCCCGACAGGAGCATGGGTACGGCCGCCGCGGGCGACTTCGGCCCCGTGCCCCAGGGTGTGGACAAGACGGTGGAGCACGGCACCACGCACTTCTCGGTGGTCGATGCCTATGGCAACGTGGTCTCCATGACGACGACGGTGGAGTCGAGCATGGGCTCCTTCCACATGGTGGAGGGCTTTCTGCTGACCAACCAGCTGACGGACTTCTCCGCCAGCCCCGTGGACGGCAGCGGCCAGCCCGTGGCCAACCGCGTGGCGCCCGGTAAGCGCCCGCGCAGCACCATGGCCCCCACGCTGGTCTTCAAGGGCAGCGCCCCGGGCGACTTCGTCATGGCCACCGGCTCGCCCGGCGGCGGCGCCATCATCCAGTACGTGATGAAGACCGTGGTGGGCGCGCTCGACTGGGGCCTGGACGCCCAGCAGGCCACCTCGCTGGTGAACTTCGGCGCGACCAACAGCCCCACCACGGGCGTGGACGGATCCAACACCACGCTCGACCTGGCGGCGCTGGTCGATGGCCTCAAGGCCAAGGGCCACACCGTCTCCACCTCTGCCCAGTCCAGCGGCGTGGCGACCATCATGCGCGTGACCAAGAACGGCCGGACCCTGCTGGAAGGCGGCGCCGACCCCCGACGCGAAGGCATCGTGCTGGGCGACGGGTCGCTCTGAACCCGCCCCGACGCCCCACTGCCAGGCCCTGCCCCCCGCGGCAGGGCTTTTTGCTGGTAGCCGGCCGCGCCGGGGGGCATTCTCCGCGCCCCAGGCCGCCCGCGCCCCTAAAATTGCCGGTCCGCGGGCCGACCTGCCAACCCTATCCTGAATCCCATGAGCTCCTCCGCCACCCCTCCCATTTCGTACAAAGACGCCGGCGTCGACATCGACGCGGGCGACGCGCTGGTCGAGCGCATCAAGCCGCTGGCCAAGAAGACCCTGCGCGAAGGCGTGATGGCCGGCATCGGCGGCTTTGGCGCGCTGTTCGAGGTGCCCAAGCGCTACCTGGAGCCCGTGCTGGTCTCCGGCACCGACGGCGTGGGCACCAAGCTCAAGCTGGCCTTCGAGTGGAACATGCACGACACCGTGGGCATCGACCTGGTGGCCATGAGCGTCAACGACGTGCTGGTGCAGGGCGCCGAGCCGCTGTTCTTCCTGGACTACTTCGCCTGCGGCAAGCTCGACGTGGACACCGCGGCCGCGGTCGTCGGAGGCATCGCCAAGGGCTGCGAGCTGTCGGGCTGCGCGCTGATCGGCGGCGAGACGGCCGAGATGCCCGGCATGTACCCGGCGGGCGAGTACGACCTGGCCGGCTTCGCGGTGGGCGCGGTCGAGAAAAGCAGGATCCTGACCGGCAAGGACGTGGCCGCGGGCGACGTCGTGCTGGGCCTGGCGTCGAGCGGCGTGCATTCCAACGGCTTCAGCCTGGTGCGCAAGTGCATCGAGCGCGCGGGCGCCGATCTTCCCGCCACGCTGGACGGCAAGCCGTTCAGGCAGGCCGTCATGGAACCTACCCGCCTGTACGTGAAGAACGTGCTCGCCGCTCTGCAGCAGCACCCGATCAAGGCCCTGGCGCACATCACCGGCGGCGGCCTGCTGGAGAACATTCCGCGCGTGCTGCCCGAGGGCACGGCCGCGCGCTTGAAGGCCGGCAGTTGGCCCAGGACCGAGCTGTTCGCCTGGCTGCAGAAGACCGCCGGCATCGACGACATCGAGATGAACCGCACCTTCAACAACGGCATCGGCATGGTCGTCGTAGTGCCCGCCGCCGCCGCCGAGGCCACGGCCGCCACGCTACGCGCGCTGGGCGAGGCCGTGTACGCCATCGGCACCATCGCCGAGCGCGGCACGGGCCCGGCCGTCGTCGTGGGCTGATCCGCCGACGCAGCAGCAGCAACGATGCCATCGGAACTGCCGCCACAAGGTTCCCCCGAGTCACCGCCAGCGCACAGGCAGGCATGGGCGCCGGCGACCCGCGGCGTGGTGATTGCCAGCTATCTGCTGATGGCCGGCACGCTGCTGCTCGTGATGCTGCGCGGCCTGCTGCCGGGCCTGCTGTGCGTATGCCTGGGCTTCCTGCTCACGCGCTGGCTGGCACCGCGCCTGGTCCGGCTGCGCCGCCTGGGCCCGCGGGGCCGGGGGTTTTCGCACAGCGGCCAGAGCATGGCCGCCGCCCTGGTGATGCTCTCGCCCCTGCTGCTGCTGGCGCTGGCGCTGTCGCACTCGCGCACCTACATCGTCGATGCGCCGCAGCAATACCGCGAGCTGCTGGACTACCTGGCGCGCACGGTACTGGAGCTGCGCCTGAAGCTGCCGCCCGACATCGCCGCCCAGCTGCCCGCGGGCACGGCCGAGATCCAGCACGTCATCGCCTCCTATCTGGCCGCCAAGGCCGGGGCCCTGGCCATGGCCGGCCGCGCCTGGCTCACGGGCCTGCTCTATGCCTACGTGGGCCTGCTCATCGGCGCACTGGCCGCGGTGCGCGGCACGGGCACCAGGCGCGGGCCTCTCACGCAGCAGCTGGTGCTGCGCGTCGCCCGCATGGGCGAGGCCTTCCGCCAGATCGTGGCGGCGCAATTCTGGATAGCCGCCTTCAACACCCTGCTCACCGCCCTGTTCCTGCTGGTGGTGCTGCCCCTGTGGGATCTGGGGCTGCCCTACACGCCGGCGCTGATCACGCTGACCTTCCTGGCCGGCCTGGTGCCCATCGTGGGCAATCTGCTGTGCAACGCGGTGATCACGCTGGTGGGGCTGTCGGTGTCGCCGATCGCCGCCGTGGCCTGCCTGGCCTTCCTGATCCTGATCCACAAGGCCGAATACGTGATCAACGCCAAGGTGGTGGGCAAGCGCACCCACATGGGCGTGTGGGAGCTGCTGTCCGTGATGTTCGTGACCGAGGCGGTATTCGGCCCCGCCGGACTGGTGGCGGCGCCGCTGTTCTACGCCTACCTCAAGAAGGAATTGAAGGCGGCGCGCCTGGTGTAGCCCTGCGCCCAGCGCCCTGCCCTTTTCGCTCCTGATTCAAGAGCTGCAAGCGCTTGCCAGGCAGGCGCTTGACGCGTTTTTCATTGGAATTTTCCAGCAAGCCAGCGCGCCGCGCGATTTATTTCCGGAGCGCGACGCAGGCACTCGCCAACGCAGGGGTGGTTGGGCTATTCTGCCGGCTGGCGCCATTGCGCCGGACACACCGTCAACACCACACAAGGAAGACACTGCATGACCATTCTCGTCGCCTACGTTCCTCGCCCCGAAGGCCGTGCCGCTCTGGACAAGGGAATCGAAATCGCCACCCGGCGCAATGAACGCCTGGTCGTCGTCAACGCCGGCCCGGGCGGACGCCAGGACGACCCCAACATCGTCAACGGCTACGAGGTCGAGCGTGTCGAGGAGCGTCTGGCCACGCTGCCCATCGAAGCGGAGTTCAAGCAGTTCGTGCGCGGCAAGAGCACGATCGAGGAAATCGAAGAGATGGTCTCGGCACTGCAGGTCTCCGTGCTCGTGATCGGCCTGCGCAAGCGCTCGCCCGTGGGCAAGCTGCTGCTGGGCAGCATGGCGCAGGAGATCCTGCTCAACGTGGCCTGCCCGGTGCTGGCCGTCAAGGCAACGTCCTGATTCAGGAGCCGCGCAGCGCCTTCACGCGCAGCGCGATGGCCTGCGCATCGCCGGCATCCGCGGCATGCGCCAGATAGCGCTCCAGGTCCTGCACGGCCAGCCGCGCGTCGCCCAGCGCGGCATGCGCCAGGCCGCGGTCGCGCCACTCGCCCCAGGCATCGGGCAGCAGCGTGACGAGCCTGTCCTGCACGGCCAACTGGCGCCGCCAGTCCTGCCGAGCGCCGTGGATCTCCTTGAGGTTGCGCAGCATGCGCGCCAGCACGTCGCGCGCGGGCGCGGCCTGCAGGTACAGGCCCAGCGGCACCTCCTCCTGCGCGGCGCCCTGGCGCAGCCGGAAGGGCTCCAGGCGTTCGCTAAGCGCCTCGCGCGAGAGCACATGCCCCGTCATCGGATCGAGCACCACCTGCCCGGCCGGCATCAGCACCTTGACCAGGAAATGCCCGGGGAACGACACCCCCTGCGCCTTGAGGCCCGCCCCCTGGGCCAGTTCCAGCCACAGCAGGGCCAGCGAGATCGGGATACCGCGCCGCGTGCGCAGCACCATGTGCAGGTAGCTGTTGTCCGGCGCGTAGTAGTCGTTGAGGTTGCCGCCGAAGCCCAGCTCGCCATAGAAGAACCTGTTGAGCGCATTGAGCCGCCGCAGGGGCGCGGCGCCTGCGGGCATGCGGCGCTGCAACCGCGCCTGCAGCCTGTCCATGTCGTCCAGGAACTGCTGCACGTCGACGTCCGGGTATTCGACATGCGCGATGCAGGCGGCGGCCTCGAGCAGCGCGATGCCCTCCTCCTGCCCCCCCTGCACCAGCGCGGCGAAATATTCCAGCGGCGTGGGGACGGAGTAACTCAGCGGCATCGCCAATGCCCGGCGCCTACCGGCGCAGCAGATCGCGCAGCTTGAGCCCGCAGGCCCACAGCGCGCCGAAATAGAGGAGGGCTGACGCACACAGCAGCAGCGCCAGCAAGCCGGCGCGCTGCACGCTGTGCGCACGCAGCGCCAGCCAGTCGAAATGCAGCGACGCCCAGGCCAGGAACACGGCCAGCAGCGCGCTGGCCCCCACCACCTGCAGCGCCAGCCTGCCCCAGCCGGGCCGGGGCCGGAAGCTGCCGCGGCGCACCAGCCCGGCGAGCAGCCACAGCGCATTGATGAGCGCGCCCAGGCCTATCGACAGCGCCAGGCCCGCGTGCGCCAGCAGCGGCACCAGCGCCACGTTCATGGCCTGGGTGGCGACCAGCACCACGATGGCGATGCGCACGGGCGTGCGTATGTCCTGGCTGGCGTAGTAGCCGGGCGCCAGCACCTTGATGGCCACCAGGCCCAGCAGGCCCACGCCATAGCCCGCCAGGGCCACGGCGATCTGGCCCACGTCGCCGTCGTGCAGCGCGCCGTGGTGGAACAGCGTGGCCACCAGCGGCGTGGCGAAGGTCAGCAGGCCCACGGCGCAGGGCACGGCCAGCAGCACCACGATGCGCAGGCCCCAGTCCAGCATGGCGGAGTAGCGCTCGGCATCGCCGGCCGCCCTGGCCGCCGCCAGCTGCGGCGTGAGCACCACGCCCAGCGCCACGCCCAGCAGGGCGGTGGGGAACTCCATGAGCCGGTCGGCATAGAACAGCCAGGTCACACTGCCCGGCACCAGATAGGACGCGATCTGGGTGTTGATCATGAGCGAGACCTGCGCCACGCCCACGCCCAGCAGCGCCGGCGCCATCAGCGTGAGAATGCGGCGCACGCCCTCGTCCTGCCAGGCGCTGCGCACCCTGCCCCACGTCATGCCGATGCGCGGCAGCAGCCCCAGGCGGTAGAGCACGGGCAGTTGCACCGCCAGCTGCAGCACGCCGCCGGCCATCACGCCGCCCACCATGGCATAGATGGGCTCGATGCCGCGCCGCTCCAGCTGCGGCGCCCCGAGCCAGGCCGCCGCGATCATGCACAGGTTCAGCAGCACGGGCGTGGCCGCCGGCACGGCAAAGCGCCGCCAGGTATTGAGCACGCCGGCCGACAGCGCCACCAGCGACATGAAGCCGATGTAGGGGAACATCCAGCGCGTCATGAACACGGCGGCGTCGAACCCCTCGGCCGTCTGGCGCAGCCCGCTGGCCAGGGCCCACACCAGCACGGGAGCCCCCACCGCGCCCAGCACGCAGGTCAGCAGCAGCACCCAGAAAAGCGCCGTGGCCACGGCGTCCACCAGGCCGCGCGTGGCCTCCTCGCCATGGCGCGCCTTGTGCGCCGCGAGCACCGGCACGAAGGCCTGGCTGAAGGCTCCCTCGGCGAACAGGCGGCGAAACAGGTTGGGGATGCGAAAGGCGACGTTGAACGCGTCGGTGAGAACGTTGGCCCCGAAGATCGAGGCCATGAGCAGGTCGCGCACCAGGCCCGTCACACGCGAGGCCAGGGTCAGGAGCGATACGGTGGAGGCGGCTTTGAACAGAGACACCCGCGCGAGTGTATGCGTTTGGCGCAGCCCTGGCCTTGAAACGAGGCGTGAACTATAATGGCCGGCTTTGCTGACAACATCCTCAGACACAAGGAACACATACCATGGCATCTGGAAAGCCGAAGAAAAAGAACCCCCGCCTGGCATCGGGCCGCAAGCGCGCCCGCCAAGGACTCAAGCTGAACGCAGCCAACACCTCGCTGCGCTCGAAGTACCGCACCGCCGTCAAGAACGTCGAGAAGGCCGTCCTGGCCGGCGACAAGACCAAGGCGACCGAACTGTTCGCCAAGGCCCAGTCCGTGCTGGACACCATCGCCGACAAGGGCATCTTCCACAAGAACAAGGCCGCTCGCGACAAGAGCCGCCTGTCCGCCAAGGTGAAAGCCCTGGCACTCGCCGCCTGACCTTTTCAGGCAACAGCCCGGGCGGCCCCGCCGCCCGCCGTTTGCAACGGGTGCGCTGTCAGCAAAGCAGAAAAACCGCCTTCGGGCGGTTTTTTTGTTTTGCGCGGGTGTTAATACGCAGATGACCAAAAACCAATAAAAACAACAACTTATGATGTTTTTTGGGGCTACAGAAAGAAAATTAGGCGCCTGCCCTTGATACTGAGCGGACGACCTACAGAACCATCTCGGCCCCGTGGGCAGTAAGCCATTCGGCATGCCTGGCCCAGTCCGGCATTTCAGCCTCTACCACCCGCCAGAATTGGGGAGAGTGATTTTTGTGGCGCAGGTGAGCGAGTTCGTGGACTACCAAATAGCGGAGTACCTCCACTGGGGCTGCCATGGCTTTCCAGTTGAAATTCAGGTTTCCCTTGTCTGAGCAAGAGCCCCAGCGGAGTCCAAGTTCTTGGACCCGCACCGTTCCAGGCGAAAGACCCATGCTCCGGGCATGCTGCTGAACAAGCTCGGGAAGCTTCATCAAGCCCTCTGCGCGGAAGTAGCTCTTGAGCAGCTCCTCGGCCCGCGGCTTGTCGTCCGTTCGCATGACGAGAAGGTCTCCCTCTTTATGCACCCCTCGACTTGCCTCCGTTCGAAAGTCCAAGCGATGAGGCTGCCCGAGTAGATACACCGACTCCCCCGAAACAAACTCACGACCAGGCTGCAGGGGGTTCAGGGCAGCCCATCGGGCCTGTGCTCTATAAATCCACTTCCGCTTAGCGTCAACCACGGCCTTGATGCGCTCAAGTGCTTCCGTCAGGGGGGCTCGAACAAGCACAGAGCCATCTCGCTCAACATAGAGCCCGATGGTTTTGCGGTTCGAGCGCTCAACAGTGAAAGAAATCGGCGTTTCCTGCATGGCCCCGATTGTCCGCCGTCTTACGGAGCCAGCAGGTCGTTGGTGCGTGCTTTGGCTAGCATGACGAGGTCTCGCGCCCAAGGCTCCGCGTTGGCGAGTGCGATATCGACACCTGTGTACAAAAGCCTGTTGGTCACCTCACCTTGTAACCCACTCACTTTTACCGCGTTGTTCCAGAACCCAGGCGCCTGGAGCTCTTCGATAAAAAGAGGGACCAAGTCGTTGCAGAGGGACTTGAGGTTGGCTGTTTGTAAGCGCACGGCAAACCCATGTTGACCGCCGCTGGCGGCCATGGCTGATGATCAGATATCGATGGGTTGCCAGCGATGCGGCAGCAGTTCTTCAATCCGGCTGGCCTTGTGCGTGGGCAGCCGGGTCAGCACATCCTTGAGATAGGCATATGGGTCGTGCCCGTTCATGCGCGCTGACTGGATCAGGCTCATCACGGCGGCCGCCCGCTGGCCCGCGCGCAAGCTGCCGGCGAACAACCAGTTCGAGCGCCCCAGGGCCACAGGCCTGATCTGGTTTTCGATCCAATTGTTGTCCGGCGGCAGCTGCGGGTCATCGACGAAGCGCGTGAGCGCTGCCCAGCGCTTGAGGCTGTAGTCCAGCGCCTTGGCCGTCGCCGAGTTGCCCGCCACCTGCTGGCGTTGCAGCACCATCCACTGGTGCAACGCGTCCAGAATGGGCCGACTGTGCTGCTGGCGCACCTGCAACCGCTCTGGTGCCGCCAGGGGCTGAACTTGCCGTTCGATCTCATAGACCCGGGCGAACTGCATCAGGGCCAATTCGGCGATCTGGCTCTTGCCCGCTGCGTGCAGGTCGAAGAACTTGCGCCGGGCGTGTGCCAGGCAACCGGCTTCGGTCACGCCCTGGCTAAAGCTGGCCTTGTAGCCGGCATAGTCGTCACAGATCAGGCTGCCGCGCCAGTCCCCCAGAAAGGCGCGGGCGTGTTCTCCGGCGCGGGACTCGCAGAAGTCATAGACCACGGCCCGCGTGGCTTCAAACGCTCCCGGGGCATAGGCCCACAGGTAGGCCCGGTGCGTTTTACCGCTGCCCGGCTTGAGCATGGCCACCGGGGTCTCATCACCGTGCAACACCCGGTGGCCGAGCACCTCGGCCTTCAGGGCATCGACCAGCGGTTGCAGCCGCGCACCGCAGGTGCCTACCCACTGCGCCAGGGTGGATCTTGGAATCGCCAGGCCGGCGCGACCAAAGATGTTCTCCTGCCGGTACAAGGGCTGGTGATCCTGGTACTTGGCCACCAGCACTTGGGCCAGCAGGCCGGCAGTCGGGATGCCTTTATCGATCACATGGGCCTCGACCGGCGCCTGGGTGATAGTTTCGCACTGGGTGCACGCCCACTTGCCACGGATGTAGCGCTCCACGGTAAACACGCCGGGCACGTAGTCCAGCTTCTCGGCCACGTCTTCGCCGATGCGCTGCATCCGGCAGCCACAGGCGCAGGTGGTCGACTCAGGCTCGTGGCGGATTTCGCGGCGCGGCAGGTGGGCCGGCAGCGGCTGGCGTTTGGGCTGTTGCTTGGCTTCGGGCGCAGCCGCAGGCGGCTGGAGTTGCTCAATCTCGACAGCGACCGCCGCCAGGTCGGCATCGATCTCGTCTTCCAGCAGGCTCTTCTGATCGGCGCTGTGCCGCTCGGATTGGGCGGCGAACTTCAGCCGCTTGAGCAGCGCGCACTCATAGGTGAGCTTCTCGTTGAGCGCGCGCTGGTGACGCAGTTCGGCCAGCAGGCGCTGGGTCACTTCGCGCAGTTGCTCTGCGTCCAGTTCGCTCAGGGCTTGCTCGTCGATCACCATGGCTGGCAGTGTGCCCGCTCACCCTGGGTCCAGCCATTGACGCATCTCCCGATTGCCACGGCCACGCCCTTGCGCCGACGATTCAGACCACGCTGATGGCACCTTGCGAGCCCACACGCTGCCAGGGCAGGCCCAGCACCAGGGCGTTGAGCTGGGCGTGTTCCAACGCCACGTTCGGACTGCCCGCAGGTGCCCAGACAAACTTGCCCTGGTGCAGCCGGCGCGCGGCCAGCCACAGCCCCACACCGTCATGTACCAGGACCTTCAGGCGATTGGCTCTCTGGTTGGCGAAGACGTAGGCATGGTGCGGGTGGGCCGCGCCGAAGGTGGCGATCACCCGCGCCAGGGCCGTGTCCGTGCCCGCGCGCATGTCCAGCGGGGTGGTGGCCAGCCAGGCCTCATCGATACGGATCACCGCAACAACTCCCGCAGCATCTGGGCGCACTCGGCGGCGCCAGACAAGGGCCAGTGCACGGTCACGGACATGCCGGGGCGCTGGCATTCGATGCGGATGCCGTCCGCTGGCGTTGGCAAGGACGCGGATGGCAGCTCACCAGCAGACGCCGGCGGTACTGCGCTCAGGTCGATGGGGATAAAGGCCGGGGGTGGGGAAGCAACGACTGCAGTGCTGACGCCAGCTTCAAGACGGTGAAATCCCTGCGCCCATTCCTTGAGCCAGCGGTGTAGCACGTTGGCGTTCATGCCATGTTGCAGGGCCACCGCCGCGACCGATGCGCCTGGCTGTCGGCAGGCAGCCACCAGCTCGGCCTTGAATTGCGGGGTGTAGGTGCGGTGCGTGCGCCGCTGCGCATAGCGCGGGGTCTGAGGGTCTTTGAGCATCGTGTCCACGCCAATGTTGCGTGCACACGATCTTGCTCAGCCTTACCACCTCATTCAAGATGGGTTCGCCAGCCGCATACGGCTGTTTCCGCTGCGGTCAGCTTGGTTCCATCGGGAACTTTTACGACAAGCGCGCGGTAAAAGGGCGATGCTTTCGCGGTAACCCCGTCTTCGGCCGACTGAACCGCCCCGGCTTTCAAGGAGGCCGATTGGTTTAAGTTGACACCTCTGTCGAGGTGTCGCTGACGGCGAGTTGCCTCCAGTAGTTTGCCTCAGCTTCTGCCGGAGGGATGCCCCCAATCGGCGTGAGCAGTCGGACGTGATTGAACCAGTGCACCCACTGCAGGGTGGCCAGCTCCACGGATTCCCTGGTCTTCCAGGGTCCCCGGCGGTGAATCAGCTCGGCCTTGTACAGCCCGTTGATGGTCTCGGCCAGTGCGTTGTCGTAGCTGTCACCCCGGCTGCCCACTGATGGCTGGATACCCGCCTGGTCCAAGCGTTCGGTGTAGCGTATGGAAACGTATTGACTGCCCCTGTCGGAATGGTGCGTCAAGGCATGGGCTGCTGGCTGGCGGTCATACAGCGCCTGCTCCAGCGCATCCAGCACGAAGTCCGTTTGCATGCTGCGGCTGACCCGCCAGCCCACGATGCGCCGGGCGTACACGTCCACCACGAAGGCCACGTACAACCAGCCCTGCCAGGTGGAGACGTAGGTGAAGTCCGACACCCACAGCTCGTTGGGCCGGCTGGCCTTGAATTGCCGGTTGACGTGGTCCAGCGGGCACGGTGCCGATGTGTCCGGCGTGGTGGTGCGCACTGTCTTGCCACGGCGTGCTCCTTGCAAGCCCATGGCACGCATCAGGCGCTCGACCGTGCAGCGCGCCACTGCGATGCCCTCGCGGTTCATCTGCAGCCAGACCTTATCGGCCCCGTAGACCTGCCAGTTGGCGTGCCACACGCGCTGGATGTCGGCTTTCAAACCCTCGTCACGCTGGACGCGTTGACTGCGCAGTTGCGGGTTGCGTTGCCGGGCTGCGTGGCGCCAGTAACACGACGGGGCCATCTGCAGCACCCGGCAGATGGGCTCGACCCCGTAGTCATCACGGTGGCGGTCGATGTAGTTCTTCAAGACTTCAATCGGCGGTCGAGCTCCGCCTGCGCGAAAAACGCGCTGGCCGTCTTCAGGATGTCGTTGGCCCGGCGCAGCTCTTTGACCTCACGCTCCAGTTCCTTGATGCGCTGGGCGTCTGCCGTGGTGGTGCCGGGGCGCTGGCCGCTGTCGACCTCGGCCTTCTTGACCCAGTCATTCAAGGTCTGCGGCACGCAGCCAATCTTGGGCGCAATCGATTCAATGGCTGCCCACAGCGACGGGTAGTCGGCTCGGTGCTCCTGCACCATGCGAACGGCGCGCTCGCGGACTTCCGGGGAGAACTTCGGTGACTTGTTCATGGCTCCATCTTCTCAAGAGTTGGTGCCTCCTCGAAATCCGGGGCTGTTCAGTCAGGAGCAGCCTTCGCCGCTTGACCTGTGCCAACTATGCCGCCTGCGCCAACTTTGTTGTCGATGATTACTGGTTGCCCCAGCCGAGTGGAGAGCTTTTCGCCCAACAGTCGCATGGCCACATCCGAAGAGTTTCCCGGAGGAAAGGGAACAATAATTTTGATGGGGCGCTCCGGCCATTCGGCGCGCGCGGCTAAAGGCAAAGCCAGGATGAGCATTGCGGCTGCGCCGCACAGAAATCGCTTCATATTGAACACCGTTTCAGAAAAAGGCACCGGGTCGACGCCCGGTGCAAACCTTGGAGACGAAAATTTCAGAAAGCGTGGCGGATGCCCAGATCGACGCCGGAAGAGGACTGATTAGCTCCGGTAATCGATCCGTTGAGGGCGACTGTGGCGCCACCGCTGTTGCGTACACGCGCGTAGCTGCCGTAGATTGCGGTGCGCTTCGAGAGGTTGTGCACATACCCCAGAGAGAGCTTTTTGGTTTCCGGTTGCGCCGCCGCAGTGGTTCCATACTGGGACCACATCGCTTTGACCTCGCCCGCCCCGACACGCCAGACCCCGGCGATGTTCCCGCCCCGTCCCGTGAAAGCCGCAGCTGTGTCCACTTTGTCGCGGACGTATTGGCCCATCACGCTGAAGACGCTGAAGTCGTAGCGTGCACCGATGGTGGTGGAGGTAATGTCGCCGAGTGTGGCGGTACTTGCGTAACTCGTTCGGGCCTGCGTCAGAGACACGTCGAACGGGCCGCCATTCCACCCTAGGCGAACGCCGCCGCCATTGCCATCGTTCTTGGTGGCGCCCGCATTGCTTGCGTTTTCGCCCAAGTGGTACTCAACCAATCCATAGATGCCGCCCAGATTGCTAGGCAAGTGGTAGGCGATCTGGTTCGACACTCGATTGATCCCGGTCGTCGGTGCCCCCAGAAACGTCTGTGAAGCACCCACGCCGTTGTTGCCAAAGGGGTCGTAGATGTAGCGGTAGTAATGAGCGGAGTAGTCCCGGCCAAGGCGCAATTCGCCCAAGCTGCTGGTCAGGCTCACCGTGGAGCGACGGGCGAACGTCAAGCCCTGGGTGCCGCCCAAGGTCGCAGGAGTTCCGCTAGGTTGATTGTTCGTGCTTGTTGGGCCTCCGGCGCCAGTATCGACGAGCACAGCAGCCTCTAACCAGAACGATGCGGACATCCCGCCGCCGAGGTCTTCGACACCGCGAAATCCCAGCCGCGAGGATGAATTGGCGCCTGAGCCGAGTTGCGTACGATCCGCGACGCTACCCGAGCCACGCTGCAAAGCTGCATCGATAATGCCGAACAGCGTGACCGACGATTGGGCGCTTGCAAGGCCAGAGATGGCCAGCAGCGCTGACGATAGGGCGATTTTTTTCATGAGTTGCTCCGTTAAAATGTTCTTCATGTGCTGCTCTGATAAGAGGTCTCGGGTTCGCGCTCCAAATCGGCGGGTTTCGAGCGCTCGCTTCAGGTGCATGGTGTCGATGGCGCGGCCGTCTCCCTTCCATGCCGATGCGAAAGGTCGGCGGAATTTGAGGACCGTCACGAAGGGTGTGGTTTTCGGATGGCTACTCGATAAGATTTCCTTTCATATGCGGCGAGGGCGCTTCAATAGACTCTCAGCTTTAGCGCCTGCCGCGCACAGTCGGGCGTCCTATCGAATATGTTGTCAACCCTCCGTTTGCTACTCTCAAGGCGCCATCGCAAAATTACTTATGAAACTGCCTGATACGCAATTGTTCGGTGCAGCAGCAAACTAAACAAATCAATTGAGTGGGCTGATCTATAAGTCAATTTGATGGCACGTTGGAGCGTCGTTGCTTCGCCCCCGGAGAGGCGTGACACTCCTTCCTGCTTTGCTGAGAACCCGGGCTCGACGTGGTGGCGTCGCATCACCGGGCGGCCGCGGTGCAGGTGATGATCAGATTGCGATTGCGAGCTGAATGCTCAGTTTTTCGGGCATACCGGCCCTCACGCTGCAGCAAAGGGAGGTTTGAGCGCCTCTGCCTTCGTTGTAGCGCAGCCAGCGGCGCGAAGGCGCCCCGTCTATGGACGTCCTAATAGCACGCCCCGACCGGCTTGTGATCGAAGGCGAGAATCAACTGCCGGAGGTGCTGCGGCAATACGTCAGAAATCCCATGATCTGCACCGATTGCTTCGGGCGTTTGCCAAGCGAAGTTGCTCGGGCTATGGCGACCTCTTCATACTATTGCTCGCTCTTTGATGCCCCGGAGATCTCAACAAGCCGCTTCCATTTTGCAGACTCTGATTGGACGAAGTTTGCAAGACGTTCTTGAGGCAGGTCCATAGGAACTAGGCCCAGTTCAATCAAGCGCTTACGTGTTGATTTCCACGCAAAGCTGACCCACCATTTCCATCGAATCTTGACCCACCCTGGTTCGTGAGCTTCACGCTCACGTTGTGGATAAGTTCTTGGTCGCCTTCTCCTTCTTGGTGGTCTGTGGTGGTTGCTGTGCGGAGCTATTCTTGAACCGGTAGCTGTCATTGCCGGTCTCAAGAATATGGCAGTGATGCGTGAGCCGGTCCAGCAGCGCCGTGGTCATCTTGGCATCTCCGAACACATTGGCCCACTCGCTAAAGCTCAGGTTGGTGGTGATCACGACGCTCGTGCGCTCGTACAGCTTGGACAGCAGGTGGAACAGCAAGGCTCCTCCTGACGTGCTGAATGGCAGGTAGCCCAGTTCATCCAGGATCACCAGATCGGCATAGGCTAGGCGGTGCGCGATCTGCCCCGGCTTGCCCTGGGCCTTCTCCTCTTCCAGTGCATTGACCAGCTCCACCGTGGAGAAGAACCGCACCCTGCGGTGATGGTGCTCAATGGCTTGCACCCCGAGGGCTGTGGCGATGTGGGTCTTGCCCGTACCCGGTCCACCCACCAGCACCACGTTGTTGGCGTTCTCCAAGAATTCGCAGCGGTGCAACTGGCGTACCAATGCCTCGTTCACCTCGCTGTGGCTGAAGTCAAACCCAGCCAGGTCCCGGTACGCAGGGAACCTGGCCACCTTGAGTTGGTAGGCCACAGAGCGCACCTCCCGCTCGGCGGTCTCGGCCTTGAGCAGTTGGGACAGGATGGGCTGCGCTGCGTCGAAGGCCGGCGCACCTTGCTCAGCCAGTTCCGCAACCGCCTGGGCCATGCCGTGCATCTTGAGCTCGCGCAGCATGATCACGATGGAAGCGATGGCAGGGTCATGACGCATAGCGCACCTCCCTCAATTGGTCATAGCGCAGCACGTTGGCCTGGGGTTCCACAGACAGCTTGAGGGCCTGGGGCGAGGTGACCGGTGCTGGGGCGGGCTTACCGTCCAGCAGGCGGTGCAGCACGTTCAGGATGTGGGTCTTGCTGGCAGCCCCTGACTCCAGTGCCAACTCCACTGCAGCGAGCACAGCTTGTTCATCGTGGTGCAGCACCAGAGCCAGAACCTCCACCATCTCTCGGTCGCCGCCTGGCTGCTTCAAGAGGGCGGCCTGCAGGCGCTTGAAGGCTGCTGGCAGTTCCAGGAATGGAGCACCATTGCGCAAGGCCCCGGGCTTGCGCTGCAGCACTGCCAGGTAGTGGCGCCAGTCGTACACGGTCTGTCCCGCACCATGGTGGTTACGCTCGATCAGGCGCTGATGCTCGCACACGATCTGGCCTTCGGCGGCGACCACCAGGCGATCGGCGTAGACCCGCAGGCTCACCGGCCGATTGGCATAAGGCGCCGGCACGCTGTAGCGGTTGCGCTCGAAGTGGACGAGGCAGGTGGGTGAGACGCGTTTGGTGTGCTCCACAAAGCCATCGAAGGGCCGGGGCATTGGCATCAAGTCGTTCTTCTCCTCGGTCCAGATGTCCGCGACGGTGCCCGGCAGCTTGCCGTGCTCGATCTCGTGCCACAGCGCCACGCAGCGCTCTTCAAGCCATGCATTGAGATCGGGCAGGCTTGGGAATGGCGGCACTACCTGCCACAGGCGATGGCGGGCATCGCGCACGTTCTTCTCCACCTGGCCCTTCTCCCAGCCCGAAGCAGGATTGCAGAACTCGGCCTCGAACAGGAAGTGGCTGACCATGGCCGCAAAGCGCGCATTGACGTCGCGCTCCTTGCCAC
Organism: Alicycliphilus denitrificans K601; assembly: GCF_000204645.1. NCBI lineage: Bacteria > Pseudomonadati > Pseudomonadota > Betaproteobacteria > Burkholderiales > Comamonadaceae > Alicycliphilus > Alicycliphilus denitrificans. Next base: position 3,673,723 of record NC_015422.1, read on the forward strand.
GGCGCACCCGGTCTACGGCGGTGCGCATGTTGTCGTAGATGCCACGGCGGGGCACACCGCCCAGGACTGCGAATGCATGGTTGTGGGCATCGAACAGCATCTCGTGCGTTTGCAGCGGATAGGCGCGCAGGTAGAACGCTCGGCTGTGGCTGAGCTTGAAGTGGGCTACCTGCAGCTTGGTGCGCACGCCGGCGAGAACAGCCCAGTCCTCGCTCCAGTCGAACTGGAAGGCCTCACCCGGACCGAAGGCCAGGGGAACGAAGGTGCCGCGGCCAGTGGTCTGCTGGGCCACAAGGCGCTGCTCGTGCCAGAGGCGGGCAAAGGCCGCTACGCGGTTGTAGGAGCCGCCATAACCGAGCGCCTGCAGATCCACGTACATCTGCTTGACGGTGCGGCGCTGCTTGCGGGATCGGCCAGCTTCCGTCTTGAGCCAGCCAGCGAGCTTCAAGGCGAAGGGATCGAGCTTGGATGGACTGACCCGCTTGGCATAGTGCGGCTCGGCCTCGCCTACGCGCAGGTACTTGCGGATGGTGTTGCGCGAGAGGCCCGTGCGGCGGGCTATCTCCCGGATGGACAGCTGCTCTCGCAGGGCCCAGCGCCTGATGACACTCAGTGTTGCCACGTCTATCACTCCTGGTCTCCTGCTGCTCAGCAAAGCAGCAGGTTAGGGTTAGTACGTGGGTCAGGTTTGGATGGAAATCCCGGGGGTTAGTGGGTCACTTCTGCGTGGAAATCAACAGCGACCCCCTGGAAGTGGATATGGGTGCCTTAATGGGTACGCCCAACCACGTGTGATTGCGCATACTTGTTGCGTAACGCTTTATCGGTCCTTGCCCGATACAGCTTCCGCCATCCGTCCAACGCCGCCACCTGGTCGACGTCCAGCTCCGGGTCGAACAGGTGCAAAGTCGTCGTGAGCGCTGTCGCCTGTTGTTCCAGCAGCGTCCGCCGGCGCGCCAGCTCAACCGGAGCTCCCGCCTCGGCCAGCCACTCGTCCACAAAAGCCAGCTCTCCCTTGACCTCACCCAGCTTCTGGGCGAGCTTGGTCAACGTGGTCTGCGTCCGAGTGCGCGTCAACGTCAAGGCCATGCGTGCTCCCGCGCGTGTTCTGCTTGCGCAACGACATCGGCGTACGCCGGCTCTGGCGGCACCCACCGCCACACCCCCGCTCTATGCGGCACACCCTTGTAGTCGTGCAGCCGCTCTGCCTCCCCCTGGGCCAGCAGCGTGCGCAGCGCTGTACGGAGGCTGTTGTTCCGGAACTTGCCACGCTGCGCGGGGGTCGCGTGCACCAAGCCAAAGGCCTCTTCGGCCGCTAGCGTCAGCGCCGCCGTGTCCAGCGCCGCGGGGTACGCCTCCTGCAGGACCTTCCGAACCCACTTGATGCAGTTGCCGCGTCCGCCATACCGGGTGTGCCCGTGTACGGCCAGCACAGGCGCTTCTGGAACGGCAGGCGCGACTTGGCTGTAGACGTTCTCCAAAGCCGCAAGCAGATTGACCAAATGAGCCTTTCGGGCCAGCAGGCGACCCAGCTCGTCCTCGAGAGCCTGCAGCTCTCCCGTCACCACGGCGCGCTCATTGAGTAGCCACTTTTGTTCAGGAGGAGTGCGTGTCACGGACATCGTAGAACCCTGCCTGAGCTATCAGGTCTTGAAGTGTGGGCTCGTCCACGGCGCGCCAGACCTTCGGGCGACGGCCTCCGCGCGAGTCCCTGGCCACTTCGACCAACCGATTGCGCTGCAGATGACGAAGCGACCAGGTAATGGTGTCTCTGAAGCGCTTTCGTGCGCCGGGCGGATGCAAGTCGATATCGAAGTGCAATGCGGCACGGTCCATCAAGGTCAGGGTATCGACGCCGCTTTCTCCGGCGGACTGCAGTTGCTCACGAATAAAGGCGGTGAGCCCGCCAAAAGAACCATACTTACCGGCATGCGCGTGAACCGTTCCCGCTGCCGCAGGGTTCAGGGCGGGAGAAAACAGCGCCATCGTTTGGTCCAGCGCACTTATGCGGGCGTGCAGCGTGGTCATCTCGACCTGGAGCGCTTGGATAGACCGCTGGCGGCGGTCGAGCTCACCACAGAGCATGGCGCGCTCGTTGAGCAGCCACTTCAGGTGTGGCGAGGTACGGCTGCAATCGGGTGTTGAATTGGGCACGAAGGTAAGGCATCAGGAAACGATACCTTCGTGAAGCAAGAGCTGCTGCTCAAAAATTAAGCAAAAAGACCCTCAAGGAGCCTTTCGTGCGGGCGTTTGGTCATCTGCTTATTAACACCCTTTTGCGCGGTCAGGATCGCAAGGGCGCCGAGAGGGCCGTGCTGGCCCGCGCAATCACCTCGAACCCCACGTCCTGCGCGGATGTCACGGCGGCGCGCCGCCTCGGCCGGCGGCATCCTCGTCGCGCGCCTCATGAAGCGCGGCGTGGCCGGCGTGGTCACCGACGGGGGCTTCCGCGACAGCCCGGACATCGCCCGCTACAGCATGCCCGCCTACCACAGCCGCCCCAGCGCCCCCACAAACCTGACGCTGCACGAGGCCATCGAGATCAACGGACCCATCGGCTGCGGCGACGCACCCGTGTTCCCGGGCGACGTGATCGTGGGCGATGCCGAGGGCGTGGTCGTGATCCCCGCCCACATGGCCGACGGGATCGCCGCCGAGGCCACCGAGATGACCGTGTTCGAGGACTTCGTGCAGGAAAAGGTGATGGAGGGCCGTTCCATCCTCGGCCTGTACCCGCCCATCGACGAGCGGACGCGCACCGACTTCGCCGCCTGGCGCCAGGCCTGCGGGCGCTGACGCCCTGCGTCCCGGCCATGGGCCAAAAGAAAAGCCTGAAGGGTCAGGCTTTGGGATCGGGGAGCAGGCAGGCCTCGACGACCTGCAGGTTGTTGTCCTTGGCGAAGTTGAGCACGAAGTCCCATGCCATGGGCTCATAGGCCTGCAGTTCGCGGTTGACCACCACGCATTTCACGCCATTCATCGCCGTGGGAACGCACCAGGGGGAATAGCTCAGGTGGCTGCCGGGCCGCGCGCCGCCCGGGCGGAACTGGCTCATGACCCCGGCCAGCCGCTCGGCCCAGTCGCTGGGTCGGAAGGTTCTCCCATCGTGGGTAATGCCTTGGATGAAGACTTCTTTGGAGGTGGGAGCAACCATCGGGTTCGGGTCGTGAAGGGGGCGCGGGCCTTGTGCGCTCGCGTGGGGCCGATTCTAACTCTTATATAAGAGCTGGCCCTCCAAGCCCCCGCCCGCCCTGCCCCCATCGGCCCGCGCGCGCATGACTGTGATGCGCATTCTTCAATGGTGGGCGCGGGGCCACCCCCTAGAATCGGGTCTTCCTTTTCCGGCCCGCCAGGGCACGTGATTGTTCCGCTCTTGTCAGGAGAAGTCCGCATGACCGCATTGATCGAGGCTGCCTCGCCCCACGTGATGAACACCTATGGCCGCGTGCCCATCGCGCTCGAACGAGGCCAGGGCGTGCGCGTGTGGGACGTGAACGGCAAGCAGTACCTCGACGGCCTGGGCGGCATCGCCGTGAACACGCTGGGCCACAACCACCCCAGGCTGGTGCCCGCACTGCAGGAGCAGATCGCCAAGCTGATCCACACCTCCAACTACTACCACGTGCCCGGGCAGGAGGAGCTCGCCCGGCTGCTGACCGGGCGCGCCCGCATGACCAACGCGTTCTTCTGCAACACGGGGCTGGAGGCCAACGAGTGCGCCATCAAGATCGCGCGCAAGTACGGCGTGGACAAGGGGATAGAGAAGCCCGAGATCGTGGTCTATGACCATGCCTTCCACGGCCGCTCCATCGCCACCATGACGGCCACGGGCAACCCCAAGGTGCGCAACGGCTTCGGCCCGCTGCTGGAGGGCTTCATCCGCGTGGCGCCCAACGACATCGAGGCGCTGCAGGAGGCCACCGAGGGCAACCCCAACGTCGTCGCCGTGCTGATGGAGCCCATCCAGGGCGAGGGCGGCCTGCACCCGATGCGCGTGGAATACCTGCAGCAGGTGCGCAAGCTCTGCGACGCGAACGGCTGGCTGCTGATGCTCGACGAGGTGCAGGCCGGCATGGGCCGCACCGGCAAGTGGTTCGCCCACCAGTGGGCCGGCATCGTGCCCGACGTGATGACGCTGGCCAAGGGCCTGGGCTCGGGCGTGCCCGTGGGCGCGGTGCTGGCGCACGGCGCCGCCTCCGAAGTCCTCAAGCCCGGCAACCACGGCTCCACCTTCGGCGGCAACCCGCTGGCCATGCGCGCCGGCGTGGAGACCATCCGCATCATGGAGGAGGAAGGGCTGCTGCAGAACGCGGCCGACGTGGGCGCGCACCTGAAGGCGGGGCTGCAGCAGGCGCTGGGCTCCGTCCCCGGCGTGAACGAGGTGCGCGGGCAGGGCCTGATCATCGGCGTGGAGCTGGACCGCCCCTGCGGCGTGCTCATCGACCGCGCGGCGCAGGCCGGCCTGCTGCTGTCGGTGACGGCCGACCGCGTGATCCGCCTGGTGCCCGCCCTCACGCTGACGCGCGCCGAGGCGGACGAAATCGTCGCCCTGCTCACTCCGCTGGTGCAGGCCTTCCTGGCCGAATGACAGAGAGCCACCGCATATGAAGCACTACCTGCAGTTTGCCGACCTCGGCGCAGACGAATACAACTACCTGTTCTCGCGCGCCGCCATCATCAAGGGCAAGTTCAAGAGCTACGAGAAGTACCACCCGCTGGCCGACCGCACGCTGGCCATGATCTTCGAGAAGGCCAGCACGCGCACGCGCGTGAGCTTCGAGGCGGGCATGTACCAGATGGGCGGCAGCGTGGTGCACCTGACCACGGGCGACAGCCAGCTCGGCCGCGCCGAGCCCATCGAGGACAGCGCACGCGTCATCAGCCGCATGACCGACCTGGTCATGATCCGCACCTTCGGGCAGGACAAGATCGCGCGCTTCGCCGAGTTCTCGCGCGTGCCCGTCATCAACGGCCTGACCAACGAGTTCCACCCCTGCCAGATCATGGCGGACATCTTCACCTACATAGAGCACCGCGGCAGCATCACCGGCAAGACCGTGGCCTGGGTGGGCGACGGCAACAACATGGCCAACACCTGGCTGCAGGCGGCCGACCTGCTGGGCTTCACGGTGCACGTGAGCACGCCCGGCGGCTACGAGGTTGACGAGAAGCTCGCCTTCGGCGGCAAGCCCCACCGCCCCGGCTGCTACAAGGTCTTCGCCAACCCCATGGACGCTTGCCGCGACGCCGATCTGGTGACAACCGACGTGTGGACCAGCATGGGCTACGAGGCCGAGAACGAGGCGCGCCGCAAGGCCTTCGCCGACTGGTGCGTGGACGCCGAGATGATGGCCGTGGCCAAGCCCGACGCGCTGTTCATGCACTGCCTGCCCGCCCACCGCGGCGAGGAGGTGATGGCTGACGTGATCGACGGCCCCCAATCCGTCGTCTGGGACGAGGCGGAAAACAGGATGCACGTGCAAAAGGCACTCATGGAGTACCTTTTGCTCGGCCGGATTGCGTAAGGCGCTACGACGCTAAGGCAGGGGATAGCTCACCGTCCCATCCTCCGCGACCACGGCCCCCGGCGTCAGCCGCGCCGGCTCCACCCGCCCTGGCGCCATGATGTGGAACACGGCCCGCCCCCGGGCCAGCAGATGGTCGGCCACGATGCGCCGGTGGCAGCGCCACCACAAGGCCTCGGCGCACATGAGGGCGCAGCGCCGGTCCTGCCCCAGCGCCAACAGCTGCTCGAGCCCCTCGTGGAACGCTGGCGTGCCCGCATGGTCGGCATAGCGGTGGAAGCTCGGGTTGCGCCACAGGCCGTTGCGCCCGGGCGGCACGCCAGCCGTCCTGCCGCGCAGCCCGCCCAGCGCGGCCAGGTGCAGGTAGGAGATGCCATGCCCCGCGAGCGCCGCGCCCAGGCCGTCGCCATCGAATTGCGGCTGCGCGCGTGAGCGCGGCATCTTGCGGATGTCGACGAGGCATGCCACCCGAGCCTCGCGCAACAGGGCGATGAAGTCCTCCAGGCTGCGGTTCGAGTGGCCTATGGTGAAGAACGGCTGCGCCACGGTGCGTCACAGCCGCTGGAGCACGCTGCCGCGGTGGGCTGCGATGTGTTCCGTCTTGTCGCTGCGGATCTCGTACTGCGGGTCGTCCGGCGTGGCGCGGCGGGGGTGGCCCTTGTAGTCGAAGTCGCTGGTGTGCACCGCGATGATGCGCCCGGACACGCGCCCGGCCTCCGAGTTCCAGCTCACGTGGTCGCCCACCTTGAATCGTTCGCTCATTTGTGCACCTCCTGGGGCATTCATGCGTTGCTCACAAGGCCGCCCCGCCCCTCGGCACTATACCGATGGGGCCACGGGCCGCCCATCAGCCCTTGCACCATGCCAGAACCCCTACATCCCTGCCTGACCTGCGGCGCCTGCTGCCACGAGTACCGCGTCGAATTCCCCGTCTACGAACTGCAATCCATGGGCGGCAGCGTGCCCGACGCGCTGGCGCACGAGGTCAACGGCAACCGCTGGCGCATGAACGGCACGGGCCAGCGCCCGGTGCGCTGCGTGGCGCTCGTCGGGCGCTGCGGCGAGCAGTCGGTCTGCAGCATCTACGCGCAGCGCTCGTCCACCTGCCGCAACTTCGAGATGGGTTCACAGCGCTGCAACGAGGCACGCCAGCGCCATGGCCTGCCACCGCTGGATACGCCCTGGGACGAGTTCCCGCTGGCGGCGTGACACCTGAAATTTGAAGAAAAACGGGCTCCAGGACTCACCTGGAAAGCGCTTTCAGCTATTTATTTGGAAGCATGAAAGCGGCGCTCAGCCCGGCCTTGCACGGGCGGCTCCGCCGTCGGCCCCTGCGCCGCGGAGCACCCGCCACAGCTGCTGCAGCCATCGCCGCTACCGCAGCCGCCCGGCCCCTGCGCCAAGCTTGGGTGCACGCGGCCCAGGCGCTGGCGCCAGGCGGCGGGCAGGTAGCGCCAAGCCACGTAGGCCACGGCGGCGGCGACGATCAGCACGACGATGAGTTCCTGCAGCATGTCAACCTCCGTGGAATGCCAGCGCGATGCGGTAGGTGATGAAGCTGGCGCCGTAGGCCAGCGCGAACAGGTAGACCGTCATCACCAGCGGCCAGCGCCAGCCGTTGGTCTCGCGCCGCACGGCCGCTATCGTCGAGACGCACTGCGGCGCGAAGATGAACCACACGAGCAGCGACAGCGCCGTGGCCAGCGACCATTGGCTGGCCAGCATGGGCGCGAGCTGCGCGGCCGTGTCGTCGGCCGTGGCGGCGATGGCGTAGACCGTGCCCAGAGCGCTCACCGCCACCTCGCGCGCGGCCATGCCGGGCACCAGGGCGACGCTGATCTGCCAGTTGAAGCCTATGGGCGCGAAGATCGTCTCCAGCATGCTGCCCAGGCGCCCCGCAAGGCTGTATTCGATGGCCGGGCCCGCGGCGCCCTCGGGCGGAGCCGGGTAGGTCGAGAGGAACCACAGCAGCACGGTGACGGCCAGGATGATGCCGCCCACGCGGCGCAGGAAGATGCCCGCGCGCTCCCACAGGCCCAGGGCCAGGTTGCGCACGCTGGGCCAGCGGTAGGCCGGCAGCTCCATGAGCAGCGGCGTGGCTCCGCCGCCACCCCCATCCCAGTTGCGGGCCAGCCGCGCCACGGCGGCGACCAGCATGGCGCTCACGATGCCGCCCAGGTACAGGCCGAACAGCACCAGGCCCTGCAGGTTGAACAGGCCGGCCACGGTGCGCTCGGGGATGAAGGCCGCGATCAGCAGCGCATACACCGGCAGGCGCGCCGAACAGGTCATGAGCGGCGCGATCAGGATGGTGACGAGCCGGTCGCGCCAGTCGGGGATGGAGCGCGTGGCCATGATGCCGGGCACGGCGCAGGCGAAGCTCGACAGCAGCGGGATGAACGAGCGCCCCGACAGGCCCACCACGCCCATCACGCGGTCCAGCAGGAAAGCAGCGCGCGGCAGGTAGCCGGACTCCTCCAGCGCCAGGATGAAGAAGAACAGGATCAGGATCTGCGGCAGGAACACCACCACGCCGCCGGCACCGGCGATCACGCCATCGGCCAGCAGGCTGCGCAGCGGCCCCTCGGCCATGTGGGCCTTGAGCCATTCGGCCAGAGCGCCGGTGGCGCCCTCGATCCAGCCCTTGGGCACCTCGGCCCAGCTGAACACGGCCTGGAACATCAGGAACAGCGTCGCCGCCAGCAGCAGCATGCCCCACAGCGGATGCAGCACCACGGCGTCGATGCGGTCGTCGCGCTGCAGGCGCAGCGCTGGCTCGCGCACGGCAAGGCCCATGATGCGGCGCACCTCCTGGTGCAGCCGCTGCACGCGCTGGGGCTGGTCGTCCTCCAGGGCGTTGACGGGGGGCAGTCCAGCGGATAGCGCGGCCGCGGCGGCCGGCTGCGGCGCGGCGCGCGGCGGCTCGGCCTGGTCCAGCCAGCGCAGCAACTCGTCGGCCCCGTCGGAGCGCACGCCCACGGTGGCCACCACGGGCATGGCCAGTTCGCGCGCCAGCACCTCGCGGTCGATCTCTATGCCCTGGCGCCGGGCCATGTCGCTCATGTTCAGCACCAGCACCATGGGCAGGCCCAGTTCGCGCGCCTCCAGCACCAGGCGCAGGTTCAGGCGCAGGTGGGTGGCATCGGTCACGCACACCAGCAGCTCGGGCACGCTCTCGCCGGGGCGCCGGCCGGTGACCACGTCGCGCGTGACGGCCTCGTCCAGGCTCTGGGCATGCAGGCTGTAGGCGCCGGGCAGGTCCAGCACGCGCACGCGCCGCCCGCCGGCGGTGGTGCACACGCCCTCCTTGCGCTCCACCGTCACGCCGGCGTAGTTCGCCACCTTCTGGCGCGCACCCGTGAGCACGTTGAACAGCGCCGTCTTGCCGCAGTTAGGGTTGCCCAGCAGCGCGATGTGGGTGAACGATGCAGCCGCTGCCGCCTGGGTCCTGCTCATGCCGCCCCCTCCGCGGCGCCCACATGCACCAGGATCTGCGCCGCCTCGTGGCGGCGCAGCGCGAAGGTGGCCTGCCCCACGCGCACGGCCAGCGGGTCGGCCGTGGGAAAGCCCTTGGCGATCACGCTGACCGGCTCGCCGGGCAGAAAGCCGATCTCCATCAGGCGCAGGACCATGGCACGCGTAGGCGCATCCTGCGCCTGCCGCAGCCCGGCCACGGTGGCCGCCACGCCGCGCGGCAGGGTGTCCAGCCCTTGCGGCTGTCCGTGGGCAATGCCCTTGCCTATCTGTTGCATGTTTACGGACTGAACGAATAAAAGTAATTCTCATTTTAATGCAACACCATCCCCAGGGTCCGGTTCGTCACGGTGCCCACGACCCTGCACAATCGCTGCCTTTGGCCTGCCCTGCCACCATGACACTCCATCCCTGCCTGAGCTGCGGCGCCTGCTGCACCAGTTTCCGCGTCGATTTCTCGGTGCACGAGACCGAGGATCTGGGCGGCAGCGTGCCCCGGGGCCTGGCGGTGGAGGTGACCGAGCACACCGCCCGCATGCGCGGCACTGACCATGCCCGGCCGCGCTGCGCCGCGCTCACGGGCCAGGTGGGCCAGCGCGCGGCCTGCGGCATCTACGAATGGCGCCCCTCGCCCTGCCGCGAGTTCGAGGCCGGCAGCGAGGCCTGCAACCGCGCGCGCCGGCGCTACCAACTGCCGCCGCTCGACGGCCCGGTGCTCTGACATGACCCGTGCAAACCCGCCCCGGCTGTGGGACATCTCCGCGCCCGTGCATGCGGCCAGCCCGGTGTATCCGGGCGACGCGCCCTACCGCCAGCAGTGGAGCGCGACCATCGGCCCGGACAGCACCGTGAACGTGAGCTGCCTCATGCTGTCGCCGCACGTGGGCACGCATGCGGACGCGCCGCTGCACTACGACAACGACGGCGCGGCCATAGGCGCCGTGCCGCTGGACGCCTTCATTGGCCCCTGCCGCGTGGTCCACGCCATGGGCTGCGGCCCGCTGGTGCAATGGCGCCACATCGCCCATGCGATGACCGCCGACCTGCCGCCGCGCGTGCTGCTGCGCACCTACGCGCGCATGCCCGTGGACCGCTGGGATGCCAGCCTGACCGCCTGCGCCCCCGAGACCCTGGAGCGCCTGGCCGACGCCGGCGTGGTGCTCGTGGGCATCGACACGGCCAGCGTCGATCCCGCCGACAGCCGGCGGCTGCCCAGCCACCAGGTGCTGCGCCGGCGCGGCCTGCGCGTGCTGGAGAACCTGGTGCTGGACGCCGTGCCCGAGGGCGACTACGAGCTCATCGCCCTGCCGCTCAGGCTCGTCACGGCCGATGCCTCGCCCGTGCGCGCCGTGCTGCGCGCGCTGGCATAAGTTTCAAGCAAAACTGGCACATAACGCGCACCCATAAAGCGCTGGCAGCTATCAAAAAAATAGTCGTCGCACCGCGGCTGGCTGCCAGCCATGGGCCCGGGTAAGGGTATGAACTTATGCCCACTTAATATTTATAAAACATATGATCCCTGGCGAAGAATGCCTACTTTGCATAGACCGCCATGGAATTGCGCCAGCTCGAAGCCTTTGCCGCCGTGATGTCCACGGGCAGCGTCACCGCTGCCGGGCTGCTGCTCGGGCGTTCGCAGCCGGCCGTCAGCCGGCTGGTGCAGGAGCTGGAGGCCGAGATCGGCTACGAGCTCTTTGCGCGCAACGGGCCACGCGTCACGCCCACCGAGCAGGGGTTTCTGCTGTACGAGGACGTGGAGCATGCGCTCACCGGGCTGCAGCAAATACGCCGCCGCGCCAAGGAGATCGAACAGGGGCTGCGCCGGCCGGTGCGCGTGGTGGCCACGACCGCCCTGGCCGCGGGGCTGGTACCGCAGGCGCTGGCCCGTATCGAGGACGGCGGCGCCATGGGCGCCATACAGCTGCGCAGCGCGGCGCCCGAACGTGTGGTGCATGACGTGCTGTGCGGCGCCGCGCACCTGGGCGTGACCAGCCTGCCGCTGGAGCACCGGGGCCTGCAGGTGCACTGGATAGGCCAGGCCGCCTGCGTGGCGGTGCTGCCCGCATCCGATCCGCTGGCGCGACTGGAGCGGGTGCCGCTGGCGGCGCTGGCGCAGCGGCAGATCGTGACCATGACCAATCCCTACCGGCTGCGCCACCGGCTCGATGCCGAGTTCGCCGAGGCCGGCGGCGCGACGCCGCGGCTGATCGAGACCAACTCGTCGTTGAACGCGATGATGATGGTGCGGGCGGGCCTGGGCGTGGCCGTGCTGGAGCCGGTGACGGCCCATGGCGTACCGCTCGCCGGCGTGGTCACCCGCGCGCTCGACACCGATATTCCCTTTCTGTTCGGCGTGGTCACGCGGCAGGCCGCGCCGGCCCAGCCTTCCATGGATGCGCTGATGGCGGCGCTGGCCGATGCGGCCGCGGCGCTGCTGCCCGGCTTCATGCTGCACGACGCCGCCGCGCATGGCGCGCTGCTGCAGCAGGCGGCACAGGACCTTGCCAGGTCGGGGCCGGCCGAGCCCGTGCAGACCGGAGGCGCGGCATGACCGGCTGGCTCCTGCGCCGCCTGGCCCAGGCCGCGGTGGTCGTCGTGCTGATGACCATCATCGTCTTCGCGGGCCTGCACGCCATCGGCAACCCGGTGGACATCCTGATCGGGCAGGACGTGGACCAGGTGGAGCGCGCGCGCATCATCGCCGAGCTGGGCCTGGACCAGCCGCTGTGGCGCCAGTACCTGGCGTTCGTGAACGGCGCGCTGCACGGCAACCTGGGAACGAGCTTCGTCTACAACGTGCCGGCCGTCACGCTGATACTGCAGCGCCTGCCGGCCACGCTGGAGCTGGCCATCGCCGCGCTGCTCATCGCGGTGGCCGTCGGCGTGCCGCTGGGGCTGTTCGCGGGGCTGTTCCCAGAGCATCCGCTGTCCAAGCTGCTGATGGCGGGCAGCATCGTCGGCTTCTCGCTGCCCACGTTCTGGGTGGGGCTGATGCTGATCATGGCCTTCAGCGTGGGCCTGGGCTGGCTGCCGGCCAGCGGCCGCGGCGAAACGGTGCAGCTGCTGGGCGCGCAGTGGTCGTGGCCCACGCTCGACGGTCTGCGGCACCTGCTGCTGCCGGCCATCAACCTGTCGCTGTTCAAGACCTCGCTGGTGATGCGGCTCACGCGCGCCAACGTGCGCGAGGTGATGCCCATGGAGTTCGTCAAGTTCGCGCGCGCCAAGGGCCTGTCGCCGATGCGCGTGGTGCTGGTGCACGTACTGCGCAACACGCTGATACCGCTGGTGACGGTGCTGGGGCTGGAGCTGGGCTCGACCATCGCGTTCGCCGTGGTCACCGAGAGCATCTTCGCCTGGCCCGGCGCGGGCAAGCTGATCCTGGACAGCATCAACGCGCTGGACAGGCCCGTCATCGTCGCCTACCTCGTCGTGGTGGTGTGCCTGTTCGTCACGCTGAACCTGATCGTGGACATCCTGTACAAGGTGCTGGATCCGCGCGTGCGGCTGGAGGGCGCGGCATGAACACGGTGGCCCTGAAGCACGAATCGCCCTGGCGGCGCAACGCCGGCGAGTTCTTCGCGTCGAAGACCGCGGTGCTGGGCCTGGGCGTCGCGGTGCTGCTGATCGCGGCGGCGCTGCTGGCGCCGTGGATCACGCCGCAGAACCCTTACGACCTGAACCAGCTCGACGTGATGGACGCGCGTCTGGCGCCGGGTGCGCTCAATGGCGAGGGCACGTTTCACTACTGGCTGGGCTCGGACGGACAAGGGCGCGACCTGTACTCGGGCATCCTGTACGGCCTGCGCATCAGTCTGCTGGTGGGCGTGGGCTCGGCGCTGATCGCTGGCGTGCTGGGCACGCTGCTGGGCCTCCTGGCCGCGTATGCGGGCGGCAAGACCGACGCGCTCATCATGCGCGTGGTCGATCTGCTGCTGTCCTTCCCCTCGATCCTGGTGGCGATGATGATCCTGGCCTACCTGGGCAAGGGCGTGGGCAACGTGGTGCTGACGCTGGTGCTGCTCGAATGGGCTTACTACGCGCGTACCGCGCGCGGCCAGGCGCTGGTGGAGCGCCGGCGCGAGTACGTGGAGGCGGCGCGCTGCCTCGACATCCCGGGCTGGCGCATCATGCTGCGCCACATCCTGCCCAACTGCCTGCCGCCGCTGATCGTGATCGGCACGCTGCAGATCGCGCGCGCTATCACGCTGGAGGCGACGCTGAGCTTCCTGGGCCTGGGCGTGCCGGTGACCGAGCCCTCGCTGGGCCTGCTGATCGCCAACGGCTACCAGTACATGCTCTCGGGCGAGTACTGGATCAGCTTCTACCCCGGCATCGCGCTGCTCGTCACCATCGTGGCCATCAACCTGGTGGGCGACCGGCTGCGCGACGTGCTGAACCCGAGGACGCGCCGACAATGACGATCGTCCCCACGCTGCAGGTGCGCAACCTGCAAACCCATTTCCACACCCGCGCCGGCGTGCTGCGCGCGGTGGACGGCGTGTCGTTCACGCTGGCGCGCGGCCGCATCCTCGGGCTGGTGGGCGAGTCCGGCTCGGGCAAGTCGGTCACGGGCTTTTCCATCATGGGGCTGGTCGATCCGCCGGGCCGCGTGGTGGGCGGCGAGGTGCTGTTCCAGGGGCGCGACCTGACGAAGCTGCCGCCGCGCGAGATGCGCGCGCTGCAGGGTAGCCGCATCGCGATGATCTTCCAGGACCCGATGATGACGCTCAACCCCGTGCTGCGCGTCGACACGCAGATGATCGAGGCGGTGCGCGCGCACGAGCGGGTCAGCCACGCCCAGGCCCGCGAGCGCGCCCGCGACACGCTGGGCCTGATGGGCATCCCCAGTCCCGACGAGCGGCTGCTGGCCTACCCGCACCAGCTCTCGGGCGGCATGCGCCAGCGCGTGGCCATCGCCATCGCCATGCTGCACCGGCCCGACCTGATCATTGCCGACGAGCCCACGACGGCGCTGGACGTGACCATCCAGGCGCAGATCCTGTCCGAGGTGCAGAAGCTCGCGCGCCAGCAGGGCACGGCGCTGATCTGGATCACGCACGACCTGTCGGTGGTCGCGGGCCTGGCCGACGAGGTGGCGGTGATGTACGCCGGCCGCATCGTCGAGCACGGCCCGGTGGACGCGGTGCTCGACGCGCCGCTGCACCCCTACACGACGGGGCTGATCGGCAGCCTGCCGAGCAACAACCGCCGGGGCCAGCGCCTCAGGCAGATTCCGGGCATGACGCCCAACCTGCTGGACCTGCCCGCGGGCTGCGCCTTCGCCGCGCGCTGCCCGCGCGCGGGCGAGTCCTGCGCGCAGCAGCCCGGCCTGACGGAGCCCAGGCCGCAGCGCCTGGTGCGCTGCTTCTACCCGATGGAGGCCGCATGACCGAGACCCCCGCCGCCATCGAACTGCGCCAGGTCAGCAAGCGCTTTGGCGAACGCAAGCCCGGCCTGCTGGACAGGCTGGGCCTGGCCAGGCCACCCGCGGTGACGCGCGCCGTCGACCACGTTGACCTGCACGTGGCCGAAGGCGAGGTCGTGGGCCTGGTGGGCGAGTCGGGCTGCGGCAAGTCCACGCTGGGGCGCCTGGCCGCGGGGCTGCTCGCGCCATCGGACGGCGAGGTGCTGGTCGGCGGCCGGCGCATGGCCGACATGGACGCGCGCCAGCGCCACGCGGCGCGCATGCGCGTGCAGATGATCTTCCAGGACCCGTACGCCAGCCTGAACCCGCGCATGCGGGTCGACGAGATCGTCGGCGAGGCGGCGCGCATCCACGGCCTGGTCGATGCGGCCGGCTTCGACGACTACGTGTGCGCGCAGATGCGCCGCGCCGGGCTCGACCCGGCCTTGCGCCACCGCTACCCGCACCAGTTCAGCGGCGGCCAGCGCCAGCGCATCGGCATTGCGCGCGCGCTGGCGGTGCAACCGCAGGTGCTGGTCTGCGACGAGGCGGTGGCGGCGCTGGACGTGTCGATCCAGGCGCAGATCCTGAACCTGTTCATGGACCTGCGCCAGGCGCTGGGCCTGACCTACCTGTTCATCAGCCACGACCTGGGCGTGGTCGAACACCTGTCCGACCGCGTGGTGGTGATGTACCTGGGCCGCGTGATCGAGACCGCGCCGGTGGAGGAACTGTTCGGCCGCCCCAACCACCCCTACACCCAGGCGCTGCTGGCCGAGGTGCCCAGGATGGGCGCGCGCCACAAGACCTACAGCGCCATCCAGGGCGAGATACCGAGCCCGCTGCACCCGCCGCCGGGCTGCCACTTCCACCCGCGCTGCCCGCATGCCATGCCACGCTGCAAGGTGGAGGCGCCGCAGCTCAAGGGCATCGCCATCCGCCATCTCAGCGCGTGCCATTTGAACGATGGCTCCTGAAAAAGTGAGCTGCTACGGCACGCCAATAAAGGATTTCAGGCTGTTTTTATATTGAAATTATTGTATGGCAAGCGCCAGCAGCTATGTTTTTTGATGTGACCGCATTCTGACCAGGAGATCGCCATGAAGCGCTTGATTCTTTCCGCCCTGACCGCCTCGCTGCTCGCCGCCGGCGCGGCCGCCCACGCGCAGACGCTGAGCATCGGCTTCGCCGACCCGCTGTCGTCGCTGGACCCGCAGCTCAACAACCACGCGGGCGACCGCTCGGTGGACCTGCATTTCTGGGACCTGCTGGTGGAGAACAAGGCCAACCGGCTGCAGCCCGGCCTGGCCGAGAGCTGGAAGAACCTGGACCCCAGGACCTGGGAGTTCAAGCTGCGCAAGGACGTCAAGTGGCACGACGGCAAGCCCTTCACCGCCGATGACGTGATCTTCTCGTACCAGCGCGCGCGCAACGTGCCGGGCAGCGTGGCCACCTTCGCCGGCTACCTGCGCACGGTGGAGTCGGTCACCGCCAAGGACCCGCACACCCTCGTCATCAAGACCAACATCCCCAACCCCGACCTGCCGCTGAACCTGGCCTCGGTGCACATCGTCAGCAAGCATGTGGGCGAGAAGGCCGCGACGGACGACTACAACGCCGGCAGGGCCGTGATCGGCACCGGGCCGTACAAGTTCGTCTCGTACACGCCGGGCGACCGCGTGGTGATGACGCGCAACGACGCCTACTGGGATGGCAAGCCGTATTGGGAGAAGGTGAACTACCGCTACATCAACAACGCCGCCGCGCGCACCGCCGCGCTGCTGGCGGGCGACGTGGACGTGATCGACAAGGTGTCCGTGTCCGACCTCGCCAGGCTCAAGCAGTCATCCAACATCACCGTATTCCCGTACGACGGCCTGCGCGTGATGCTGCTGCAGCCCAGCTTCAACCCGGCGCAGAGCCCCTACCTCACCGACAACGCCGGCAACCCTTTGCCGAAGAACCCGCTGCTGGACCAGCGCGTGCGCCAGGCGCTGAGCATCGCCATCAACCGCAAGGCCATCACCGACCGCATCCTGCAGGACACCGCCACCGAGGCCAACCAGTGGATGCCCAAGGGCACCTACGGCTACAACCCCGAGATCAAGAACATCGCCTTCGACGCCGCCCAGGCCAAGAAGCTGCTGGCCGACGCCGGCTTTCCCGAAGGCTTCAAGCTGACCATGCACGTGCCCAACGACCGCTACCCGCAGGGCCCCGAGACCGCGCAGGCCGTGGCGCAGTTCTGGACGCGCATCGGCGTCAAGACCCAGGTGGAGGTGGTGCCTTGGTCGGTGTACTCCGGCCGGGCCAACAAGAACGAATACGCGATGAGCATGCTGGCCTGGGGCAACGGCACCGGCGAGGCCAGCTACGCGCTGGTGAACGTGCTCGCCACGGTGGACAAGGCCAAGGGCCTGGGCGCATCGAACTGGGGCCACTACAGCAACCCGGCGGTGGACAAGGCGCTGGCCGAATCGACGGCCGAGTTCGACACG
Source organism: Alicycliphilus denitrificans K601 (assembly GCF_000204645.1). NCBI lineage: Bacteria > Pseudomonadati > Pseudomonadota > Betaproteobacteria > Burkholderiales > Comamonadaceae > Alicycliphilus > Alicycliphilus denitrificans. Next base: position 3,690,624 of record NC_015422.1, read on the forward strand.
GCCAGGCGCGAGGCCATCCTGCGCGCATCGGCCAAGGTGGTGTCGGACGACGCGGGCATCATTCCGCTGTTCCACTACCGCAACGTATGGGCCGCGAAGAAGGGCCTGAAGGTGACCCCGATGACCAGCGACCGCACCGCCGCGATGATGGTCACCAGGGACGGCAAGTAATGGCCGCGCATGTCCTCTGCGTCACCCCGGCGGATGCGCTGATCGACGTGCCGCGCAGCATCCGCGTGGAGCGCCTGGCGCCGGGGCAGCCCGTGACGGTTGCCGCCAGCACGCGGCGCAGCGGCGTGCAATGGCGCAGCGAAGCCAGCTTCGAGGCCGGCGCCGACGGCGTGGTGGACACGGCGCGCGACGCACCCGTGTCCGGCAGCTATTCGGGCGCGAGCGGCATGGGCCTCGTCTGGTCGCAGGCGCCGGTGGGCTCGAAGAGCCGCGAGCTCTTCAACCAGCCGGTGGCCGAGCCGCTGGTGACCGAGATCACCGCCAGCGCGGGCGGCGCGCAGGCCAGGGCCACGCTGGTGCAGCGCCTGGCCGCCGACGGCGTGACCCGCCGCGAGCTGCGCGAGGACGGCCTGGTCGGCACGCTGTACCTGCCGCCGGGGCCGGGCCCGCACCCGGCGGTGATGGTCCTGAACGGCTCGGGCGGCGGCATCAACGAGCCGCGCGCGGCGCTGTATGCGTCGCGGGGCTTCGCGGCGCTGGCGCTCGCGTACTTCAAGGCGCCGGGCCTGTCCGACTACATCTCGAACACGCCGCTGGAATATTTCCAGAAGGGCCTGCAATGGATCCGCCGCGAGGTGCGGCCGCTGCACGACTTCGTCGCGGTGAGCGGCCAGTCGCGCGGCGGCGAGCTGGTGCTGCTGCTGGGCGCGACCTTCGCAAGGCAGGTCTCCGCCGTGGTCGCCTATGTGCCCAGCGCCTTCGTGCACAGCGGCCAGAACGCCTGCGACCCGAAGATCGGCCGCGAAGGCCCGACCTGGCTGCTGAACGGCAAGCCGCTCGCGCACCTGTGGGAGAACAACCGCACCGCCAGCTGGGCCCCGTTCGATGAAGGCCCCGAGCCGCACCGCCATGAGCGCGCGATCCGCACGGCGCTGCAAGACCCAGGGGCGCTGGCGCGTGCGCGCATCCCGGTGGAGGCGATCGAGGGCCCCGTCATGCTGCTCTCGGGGACGGACGATGGCTCCTGGCCCTCCAGCGTCTTCTCGCGCATGGTGCGCGACAAGCTCGCCGAAGTGCGGCATCCGCACGACGTGCAATGGCTCGATTTCGAGAACGCCGGACACGCGATTCTTTTCCCCTGCGTGCCGACCACACAGCTCGTCTATGCGCACCCGGTCTCGGGCAAAGTCAGCACCGGCGGCGGCAACCCGGCGGACAACGCCCGGGCCGACGAGCAATCGTGGGCCGGCGTGCTGCAGTTCCTGCGCGACGCCGTGGCTGCGCGGGGGGCATCGCAGCCGTCGTAATCCAGTCAGCCGCGCCCGGCATGGCGCGCGAAGCATTCCTCCAGCCGGTGCTGCCAGGCGCGCTTGTCGGCCGCCGCGGCAAAGCTGGCCTCGAAGCTGTTGCCGGCGAGCTGCCAGGCGTCGCGCGCCGTGAGCGCGGGCAGCGCGGCGAAGGTCTGGGTGAAGTTGTCGTTGACGTAGCCGCCGAAATAGGCCGGGTCGTCGGAATTCACCGTTGCCACGAGCCCGGCATCGAGCAACTGCTTGAGGTTGTGCCGGGACAGGTCGGGGAACACGCACAGCTTCTGGTTGGACAGCGGGCACACAGTGAGCGGTATGCGCTCCTGGGCCAGCCGGAGCATGAGCGCCGGGTCGTGCACAGCCTGCACGCCGTGGTCTATGCGTTCGGCCTTGAGCACGTCGAGCGCGCCCCAAATGTAGGCCGGCGGCCCCTCCTCGCCCGCATGGGCGACCACGTGCAGGCCCAGTTCGCGGCAACGCGCGAACACGCGCGCGAACTTCTCGGGCGGGTGGCCCAGCTCGCTGCTGTCCAGGCCCACGCCGACGATGCGGTCCAGCAGCGGCATGGCCTGCTCCAGCGTGGCAAAGGCGTCGTCCTCGCTCAGGTGGCGCAGAAAGCTCAGGATCAGCGATGCCGAGATGCCCTGCTCGGCACGCGCATCGGCGCAGGCGCGGTACAGGCCGTTGATCACCGCCTCCATCGCCACGCCGCGCGCGGTGTGCGTCTGCGGGTCGAAGAAGATCTCCGCGTGCACCACGTTATCCCCGGCTGCCCGGGCAAGGTAGGCGCGGGCCATGTCGTAGAAATCCTGCTCGTGCAGCAACACGCTGGCGCCCGCGTAGTAGATGTCCAGGAAACTCTGCAGGTCGGTGAAGGCGTAGGCGCGGCGCAGTTCCTCCACGCCGGCATAGGGCAGCGCGACACCGTTGCGCCGGGCCAGGGCGAAGATCATCTCGGGTTCGAGCGAACCTTCGATGTGGATGTGCAGCTCGGCCTTGGGGCTAGCGGCCAGCAGGCCGGGCAGGCGTTCGGGGGGAATGGGGGGCAGCTTGACCATCAGCGGACTCCGAAGGTGATGCCGCCGGCCAGACGACGGCGGCGGCAGGCCGATGATGCCTTCATCGCGGCGGCGCGCAACTCCCGATGGGTTCAGACCATCACGTAGAGCTTGCGTACCGTTTCGCGGATTTCCCACACGCCGCGCGTGTCGGGCGGAAAGAACAGCGTGTCGCCCGCGCGGAACTCCACCGGCGCGGCGCCCTCGGCCTCGGGCATGAAGCGCCCCGCCCCCGCGAGGATGTGCATCACCTCGCCCGAGGCCACCTGCCGCTGGAAGCGACCCGGCGAGCATTCCCACAGCCCCATGTCGCTATCGGGCCGGCCGTCCAAGCGCACCTCCAGCCCCCGCAGTGCGCAGGCGGGCGTGCTCAACGGCACCGTGACCGGCCCCCAGTCCTGCAACTGCGGCGTGGTGGCGCTCTGCGCGATGACCTGGATTCCCATGGCGTGACTCCTTCAACAGGGATGAAAGTGCGGCGCGCTCAGAGCGCGCGCACCGAGTTGCTCAGCGACCGCGCGCAGGCCAGCAGCGCGGGGCCCAGGCGCCGCTCCGCTTCCTCGGGCGTCCATCGGCTCGTGGGGGCAACGATGTGCACGGCGGCCACCGGACGGCCGTGGCTGCCGATCACGGGCGCGCCCAGCGTCATGTCGCCCAGGAACAGTTCCTCGCGGTTCACGGCAAAGCCGCGCTGGCGCGCCTGGTTCAGCTCAGCCAGGATGGCGGCCTCGTCGGTGATGGTGTGGCGGGTATGGGCCACGCGCTCGCTCGCGCGCAGCAGCTCCAGCGCCTCGCCGTCCGGCAATGCGCTGAGCCAGGCACGGCCCGAGGCCGTGCAGTACATGGGGATGCGGCTGCCGATGGGCATGTGCACCGGCACGAACTGCGCGCTGATGAATCGCGCCACGTAGACCATCTCCAGCCCGTCGGCCTCGGTGAGGCAGCTGGTCTCGGTCGTCGCGTTGGTGAGCTCCGAGAGATAGGGGTTGGCCAGGTCGATGACCGGATTGGCCGCGAGGTAGTTGTAGCCGATGCGCATCACGCGCGGCGTGAGCTGGTAGCGCCGCGTCTGCGGGTGCTTGCGCACGAAGCCGAGCTGCTCGAGCGTGAACACCATGCGCTGCGCCGAGCTCTTGCTGATGCCCGCCGCCGACGCCACGTCGGCCAGCGTCATGCTGCGCCGCTGCGCACTGAAGGAGCAGAGCACCGCCAGCCCCTTTTCCAGCGACTGGTTGAACAGGGGGTTCGTCTCTTCATCGGGCAGCGCAGAGGTATTCATGGGCCGGAGTATAGCTTTTGCACCTTTAAATATCGAATATCGATTCAATTAAATCTTTTAGTGGTTTTCATCTATTCATTAAAGATTTATTTGAATTGATCATTGCCGCTTTCTTGCAGCACCTTGCCCCACGGAAACGCACCGGGACCGATCCCCGGCGCCCCGGAAGGCCTTCCCCCTTGGTCGTCACAGGAGTCAACACCATGCACCGCTTCATCCGCCGCCTTCATCACATCGCCCTGGGCTTCTGTGCCGCCGGCGCCGTCACGCTCGCCGCGGCGCAAGGCGCCGCGCCCGCCACCTATAACGTGGGGGCCACGGCCACGGGTATTCCGTTCACCTTCCTGGACGTGAAGACCAACAGCATCCAGGGCATGATGGTGGACACCATCCAGGCCGTGGCCAAGGCCGGCGGCTTCCAGGTGAACGTGCAGCAGACCGTGTTCTCGGCGCTGATTCCCTCGCTCACGTCGAACAAGATCGACATCGTCTCGGCCGCCATGCTCAAGACGCCGACGCGCCAGCAGGTGGTGGATTTCAGCGATCCCGTCTATTCCTACGGCGAGGGCCTGATCGTCAAGGCCGACGATGCCAAGGCCTACGCCACGCTCGACGACCTCAAGGGCGAGATCGTCGGCGCCCAGGTGGGCACGGTGTTCCTCGACATGCTGCAGAAGAAGGGCATCTTCAAGGAGGTGCGCAGCTACGACTCGGTGGCCGACATGACGCGCGACCTCGCGCTCGGCCGCATCAAGGCGGGCCTGGGCGACCAGCCCATCATCGCCTACCAGATCCGCCAGAACACCTTCCAGGGCGTGAAGCTGGCCGAGGGCTACAAGCCCTCGAACGTGGGCGACGTGTGCCTCGTGGTGCGCAAGGGCGACACGGCCACGCTCGAACGCCTGAACAAGGCCATCGCCGCGATCAAGGCCGACGGCACGCTCGCGCAGATCGTCAAGAAATGGGGCATCTGAGCCCCGCCACCGTCCCTTAACACGCCATGCAAGCCTTCCTGCAGCATGCGCGCGAGTTCCTGCCCATCCTGCTGCAGGGAGCGGTGGTCACGGTGCAGGTCACCGTGCTGTCGTTCCTGCTGTCCAGCGCGATCGGGCTGGTGCTCGCGCTCGGCAAGCTCTCGCCCGTGCGCGCCGTCTCGGTGTGCGCCTCCACCGTCATCAACGTGATCCGCGGGCTGCCCATCATCGTGCAGCTTTTCTACATCTACTTCGTGCTGCCAGACATCGGCATCCAGCTCTCCGCCTTCCAGGCCGGCGTGATCGGGCTGGGCATCGCCTACTCGGCCTACCAGGCCGAGAACTTCCGCGCCGGCATCGAGGCCGTGGACCCGGGCCAGCGCGAGGCCGCGCTCGCCATGGGCATGCGCCCCGCGCTGCTCATGCGCCGCGTGATCCTGCCGCAGGCCTTCCGCATCGCGCTGCCGCCCTACGGCAACACGCTGGTGATGATGCTCAAGGACTCGTCGCTGATCTCCACCATCACCGTGGCCGAGATGACGCGCGCGGGCCAGCTCATCGCCTCGTCCACCTTCCAGAACATGACCGTGTACACCCTGGTCGCCCTGCTCTACCTTGCCATGAGCCTGCCGCTGGTCTGGAGCCTGCGGCGGCTGGAGCGCCGCTTCGGCGCGGGAAGGAAAGCGCCATGATCGAGATCGACCGCCTCGAGAAGGCCTACGGCGAGCACCGCGTGCTGCAGGGCGTGAGCCTGCGTGTGGAGCGCGGCGAGGTCGTGTGCCTCATCGGCCCTTCGGGCTCGGGCAAGTCCACGGTGCTGCGCTGCATCAACGGCCTGGAGTCGTACCAGGGCGGCGAGGTGCGCGCCTTCGGCGAGCGCGTGGATAACCGCGCACCTTCCATCCACAGGCTGCGCAGCCGCATGGGCATGGTGTTCCAGCGCTTCAATCTGTTTCCGCACCGCACGGTGATCGAGAACGTCATGGAAGGCCCCGTGTACGTGAAGGGCGAGGCGCCCGCCAAGGCCCGCGCCGAGGCGCTGGAGTTGCTGCGCAAGGTGGGCCTGGCCGACAAGGCCCAGGCCTGGCCCGCGCAGCTCTCGGGCGGCCAGCAGCAGCGCGTGGCCATCGCACGGGCTCTCGCCATGAAGCCCGAGGCCATGCTGTTCGACGAACCCACCTCGGCGCTCGACCCCGAGCTCGTGGGCGACGTGCTCGAAGTCATGCGCCAGCTCGCTGGCGAAGGCATGACCATGATCGTGGTGACGCACGAAATGGGCTTCGCGCGCGAAGTGGCCGACCGCGTGTGCTTCCTGCACAGCGGCAGCATCGTCGAGGAAGGGCCCGCCGCGCAGGTGCTCGGCGCGCCGCGCCATGCGCGCACGCAGGACTTTCTGCGCCGAGTGCTGCATGCGCCCGCAGGAGGTGCGGCATGAACACCCGCTCCATTGCATCGCACCCCGCGGCTCCATCGCTGTGGGCCGCCACGGCGCCCGCGGCGCCCGACACCCCCGCGCTCGGCGCATCGGTCTCCACCGACGTGCTCGTCGTCGGCGCGGGCTATACGGGCCTGTCCACCGCGCTGCACCTGGCAGAGAGCGGCGCCCGCGTGTGCGTGCTCGACGCGCACGCGCCCGGCTGGGGCGCCTCGGGGCGCAACGGCGGGCAGGTCAACCCCACGCTCAAGTACGACCCCGACGACCTGGTGCGCATCTACGGCGCCGAGCGCGCCGAGCCGCTGATCGACACCGTTTCCCGCTCGGCAGACCTGGTGTACGGCCTCATCGCGCGCCACGCCATCGACTGCGCCCCGGTGCGCGCGGGCTGGCTGCAGGTGGGCTACACGCAGCATGCCGTCGACGGCATGCATGCGCGCGCGCGCCAGTGGGAGCGGCGCGGCGTGCGCGTGGAGATGCTCGACCGTGCCGCCGTGGCCGCGCGCATCGGCACGCCGGCCTTCGCGGGCGGCTGGCTCGACGGCCGCGCGGGCGGCGTCCAGCCGCTGGCCTATGCGCGCGGCCTCGCTCGCGCGGCCCAGGGGCTGGGCGTGCAGGTGCACGGCGGCTCGCCCGTGGTGGCGCTGGAGCGCCAGGGCATGCACTGGATCGCCACCACGGCGCAGGGCCACCGCGTGCAGGCGCAGCAAGTGGTGCTGGGCACCAACGGCTATACCGACGGCCTGTGGCCCGGGCTGGCGCGCACGGTGCTCGCGGCCAACAGCTTCATCGTGGCCACGCGCCCGCTCGGCCCGGCGGGCGACGGCATCCTGCCCGGCGGCGAGACGGGCTCGACCTCGCAGCGGTTGCTGCTGTACTTCCGCAAGGACGCACAGGGCCGGCTGCTCATGGGCGGGCGCGGCCATTTCGCCGACCCGCAGGGCCCGCAGGACTTCTCGCACCTCGAACGCGCGGTCGCGCTGATGTTCCCGCAACTCGGCCCCCTGCAGTACGAATACCGCTGGGCCGGCCGCATCGCCGTCACGCGCGACTTCATGCCCCACCTGCACCGGCCCGCGCCGGGTATCACCATGGCGCTGGGCTACAACGGCCGCGGCATCGCCATGGCCACGAGCCTGGGCAGGCACGCAGCGGCGCTGGTGGCCGGCAGCAGTGCGGCGGCCTGCCCGTTCCCGGTCACGCCCGTGCAGCCTATTCCCCTGCATGGACTGCAGCGTTTCTACATCGCGGCCGGCGTGGCCTGGTACAGCCTGCTGGATCGGCTGGGCGCATGAAAAAGGGCCGCCCATCCGGGCGGCCCTTTCGGCGCTGGAAGCCCTGCGGCCTACTTCTTCTCGCCCCCCGGCACCTGCCCCTCCACGCCCTTGACGTAGAAGTTGATGCCCGTGAGGAACTTGTCGTCGGCCACGGCATCCTTTTCCAGCACGGTCTTGCCGGTGTTGTCCATGATGGGGCCCTTCCAAATCGCGAAGCTGCCGTTCTTCAGGCCGTTCTTGGCCTCATCGACCTTGGCCTTGATCTCGGCGGGCACGTCCTCGGCGATGGAGACGAGGTCGATCGCGCCCTCCTTCACGCCCCACCAGCTCTGGCCCGTGCTCCAGGTGCCGTCGAGCACGTCCTTGGTCGCCTTGATGTAGTACGGCGCCCAGTTGATCACGGCGGATGCCAGGTGGGCCTTGGGGCCGTAGGCGGTCATGTCGCTGTCCCAGCCGAAGGCGCGCTTGCCTTTCTCCTGCGCGGTCTTGAGCACGGCGGGCGAGTCGGTGTTCTGGAACAACACGTCGGCCCCGCCGTTGATCAGGCTGGTGGCGGCCTCGGTCTCTTTCGGGGGGCTGAACCATTCGTTGACCCAGACCACCTTGGTCTTGACATTGGGGTTCACGCTCTGCGCGCCCAGGGTGAAGCTGTTCAGGTTGCGCAGCACCTCGGGAATGGGCACCGACCCCACCACGCCCAGCGTGCCGGTCTTGGTCATGGCGCCCGCGATGATGCCCGCGAGGTAGGCGCCCTCGTAGGTGCGGCTGTCGTAGGTGCGCACGTTGGCGCTGGTCTTGTAGCCCGTGGCGTGCTCGAACTTCACGTCAGGGAATTCGGCGCCCAGCTTCTGCATCACGTCCATGTAGCCGAAGGTGGTGCCGAAGATCAGCTTGTCGCCCTGCGTGATCATGTCGCGCAGCACGCGCTCGGCGTCCGGGCCCTCGGGCACGCTCTCCACGTAGCTGGTCTGGATGCGGTCGCCGAACTCGGCCTGCAGCTTCTTGCGCGCCTGATCGTGGGCATACGACCAGCCGCCGTCGCCCACGGGGCCGACGTAGGCGAAGCCGATCTTCAGAGGCGCGGGCTTTTCCGCGGGCTTTTCCGCGGGCGCCGCCGCCGGCGCGGGGGCGGCAGGCGCGGGCTCTTCTTTCTTGCCGCAGCCCGCCAGGGCCGCAGCGGCGACGGCGGACAGAGCCGCCAGCTTGAACAGGGAACGCTTGTGCAGGTCAGTCATATGGCCAGTCTTTCAGAGTATTGACGGGGAGGAAACGCTCTCACTTGCCCTCGGTGCCGGGCACCTTGCCTTCCACGCCGGCGACGTAGAAGTTGATGCCGGTGAGGAACTTCAGGTCGGCCGCCTGGCCGGCCGCCAGCAGCTCCTTACCGGTGTTGTCCTTGATGGGGCCGGTCCAGACGGCGAAGCTGCCGTCCTTCAGGCCCGCGCGGGCCTTCTCGACGCGGTCCTTGATTTCTTGCGGCACATCGTCGGCGATCTTCCTGAGGTCGATGGCGCCCTCCTTCACGCCCCACCAGAAGGCGCCGCCCTTCCATTGGCCCGCCAGCGTGTCGTCGACCACCTTGGAGTAGTACGGCGTCCAGTCGATGACGGCCGAGCCCAGGTGGGCCTTGGGCGCGAAGGAGCTCATGTCGCCGTCCTTGCCGAAGGCGCGGGCGCCGCGTTCCTCGGCGGTCTTGAGCACGGCGGGCGAGTTAGTGTTCTGGTACATCACGTCCACGCCGCCGTTGATCAGCGTGCTGGCCGCCTCGGCCTCCTTCGGGGGGTTGAACCATTCGTTGACCCAGACCACCTTGGCCTTGATGCCAGGGTCCACGCTCTGTGCGCCGAGCACGAAGCTGTTGATGTTGCGCACCACCTCGGGAATGGGCACCGAGGCCACCACGCCCACCGTTTTGGTCTTGGTCATGCCGCCGGCGACGATGCCCGCGAGGTAGGCACCCTCGAAGGTCTTGGTGTCGTAGGTGGCCACGTTGTCGGCCTGCTTGTAGCCGGTGGCGTGCTCGAACTTCACGTCCTTGAGGTCGGCTGCCGCCTTCTGCACGAACTCCTGGTAGCCGAAGCTCGTGGCAAAGACCAGCTTGTTGCCCTGGGCCGCCATGTCGCGCAGCACGCGCTCGGCGTCGGCGCTCTCAGGCACGCTCTCGACGAACGAGGTCTCGATCCTGTCGCCGTATTTTTCCTGGATGGCCTTGCGCCCCAGGTCGTGCTGGTAAGTCCAGCCGCCATCGCCTATGGGACTCACGTACATGAAGGCGATCTTGAGCTTGTCGGCCGCTGGGGCCGGTGCCGGCGCCGCGGCGGGGGCCGCCTCTTCCTTCCGGCCGCAGCCGGCCAGGGCCGCGAGTGCCATGGCCGACAGGGCCGCCGTCTTGAGCAGGGTGCGTTTGTTCAGGGAATTCATTGCGATGGTCAACGGATAGAAATCAGCTTCCGGGGTGAAAGGGCTTGCCCAGCGAGGCCGGCATATTGGCACGTATCCAGGCCGGATTGCGCGAGATGAGCGCCAGCACCACGATGGTGGCCAGGTAGGGCAGCATGGACAGGAGCTGGCTGGCCACCTGCACCCCCGTGGCTTGCAGGTGGAACTGCAGCATGGTCACGCCGCCGAACAGATAGGCGCCCAGCAGCACGCGCGCGGGCCGCCAGGTGGCGAAGGTGGTCAGCGCCAGCGCGATCCAGCCGCGCCCGGCCACCATGCCCTCCACCCATAGCGGCGTGTAGACGGTGGAGATGTAGGCCCCGGCCAGCCCGCACAGCGCGCCGCCGGCCATCACTGCGCCCAGGCGTATGCGGCGCACCGGGTAGCCCAGCGCATGGGCCGACTCGGGCGACTCGCCGACCGAGCGCAGCACCAGGCCGGCACGCGTGCGGTACAGGAACCACACCATCAGCGCCACCAGCACCATGGTCAGGTAGACCAGCGGGTGGTGCCTGAACAGGGCCTGCCCCACCACGGGCAGGTCACCCAGCAGGGGCCACGAGAACTTGGGCGTGTCGGGCAGCTTGGCCTGCACGTAGCCGATGCCCACGAAGGCCGAGAAGCCCACGCCGAACAGCGACAGCGCCAGCCCCGTGGCGTACTGGTTGGTGTTGAACCAGATCACCAGCACGCCGAACAGCGCCGCCAGCACCGCGCCCGCGGCCATGCCTGCGAGCAGGCCCAGCGCGAAGCTGCCCGTGTGGACCACGGTCGCAAAGGCGGCGATGGCCGCGCACAGCATCATGCCCTCGGCCCCCAGGTTGACGATGCCCGCCTTCTCGTTGATCAGGAGGCCCAGCGCGGCAATGGCCAGCACGGTGCCGGCACTCAGCGTGCTGCCCAGCAGCAATGCGTACGATTCCATCAGCGCAGCCCTCCCCGCGCACCCACCCAGCGCACGCGGTAGGCGATCAGCGTGTCACAGGCCAGCAGCGTGAACAACAGCAGGCCCTGGAACACCCCCGTGAGCGATTTCGGCAAACCCAGGCGCGACTGCGCGAGCTCGCCGCCGATGTAGAACATGCTCATGAGCAGCGCCGAGAACACCATGCCAACCGGGTGCAGGCGCCCCACGAAGGCCACGATGATGGCCGCGAAGCCATAGCCCGCCGGCACGTAGGGCGTGAGCTGGCCTATGGGCCCCGCCACCTCCAGCGCGCCGGCCAGGCCCGCCGTGGCGCCGGAGATCAGCAGCGCCGCCCACAGCGCACGGCGCGACGAAAAGCCCGCGTAGCGCGCCGCGGCCGGCGCCAGCCCGCCCACCTGCAGCGCAAAGCCCGCGCGCGTGCGAAACAGGAACACCCACAGCAGCGCACTGCCCACGAGCGCCAGCGGCAGGCCTATGGTCACGCGCGAGCCCACGAACAGCTTGGGCATCTGCGTGACGCGCTCAAACATGCGCGTCTGCGGGAAGTTGTAGCCCATGGGGTCCTTCCAGGGCCCATACACCAGGTAGCCCAACAGCAGCGTGGCCACGTAGACCAGCATCAGGCTGACCAGGATCTCGTTGGCGTTGAAGCGGTCGCGCAGCAGCGCCGTGATGCCCGCCCACGCCATGCCGCCGAGCACGCCGGCCACCAGGATGGCCGGCACGATCCACGGCCCCGTGGTCTTGTCGGCCAGCAGGGCGATGCCGCCGGCGGCCACGGCGCCGATTACGAACTGCCCCTCGGCCCCGATGTTCCAGATGTTCGAGCGGAAGCACACGGCCAGCCCCAGGGCGACGAGCAGGAGCGGCGTGGCCTTCAGGGCCAGCTCGCCCAGCGCGTACGGCGACTTGACGGGCTCCCAGAAGAACACCTGCAGGCCGCGCACCGGGTCCTTGCCCAGGGCCGCGAACAGCGCCACGCCGATCAGCACCGTGATCGCCAGCGCCAGCAGCGGCGAGCCGTAGGACCACAGGCGCGAGGCCTGGGGGCGCGCCTCAAGCTTGAGCATGGCCGACCTCCCCCGCGCCCAGATGTGCCTGCACCTCGGCGTGCCACAGCCCGCTCATCCATTCGCCGATGCGCGCAACCGTCGCCTCGGCGCGCGGAACGCTGGGCGACAGCCGCCCCTTGGCCAGCACGTGCAGCCGGTCACAGATCTCGAACAATTCGTCCAGCTCCTCGCTCAGCACCAGCACCGCGCAGCCCTGGTCGCGCAGCCGCAATATCTCGCCGCGGATCTGCGCGGCCGCACCCACGTCCACGCCCCAGGTGGGCTGCGCGACGATGAGCAGCTTCGGGCCGGCGTCGATCTCGCGGCCCACGATGAATTTCTGCAGGTTACCGCCCGACAGCGACTGGGCCGCCGCGTCGGGCCCGCCCGCTTTGACCTGGAAGCGCGCGATGATGCCGCGCGCCTGCTCCCGCAGCCGCCCCATGCGCAGCCAGCCGCCCGCCCCCACGGCATCGCCGCGCGTGAGCAACAGGTTGTGCGCCAGGCCCATGGTGGGCACGGCGCCGCGGCCCAAGCGCTCCTCGGGCACGAAGTGCAGGCCCAGGGCGCGCCTGCGGCGCGGGCCCAGGCGCCCGGCGTTCCTGCCCGACAGCTGCACCATGGCGGCCTCGGCGCGCCGGTCCTCGCCCGACAGGGCCTGGAGCAGCTCCTTCTGCCCGTTGCCCGAGATGCCAGCAATGCCCACCACCTCGCCGGCGCGCACGGCCAGCTCGATGTCGATGAGCGCCACGCCGAACGGGTCGGCCACCGGCAGGCTCAGCGCGCGGGTGCGCAGCACCACCTCGCCCGGGACCTGCGCGCGGTGCGCGAGCTGCGGCGGCTCGGCGCCGATCATCATGCGCGACAGCGAGGCGTTGGACTCCTGCGACGGGTCGCACACCCCCGTGACCTTGCCCCCGCGCATCACCGTGCAGGCGGTGCACAGCGCGCGTATCTCGTGCAGCTTGTGGCTGATGTAAAGGATGCTGCAGCCCTCGCTGGCCAGTTTGCGCAGCACCACGAAGAGCTTGTCCACCGCCTGCGGCGTGAGCACCGAGGTGGGCTCGTCCAGGATCAGCAGCCTGGGCGCAGTGAGCAGCGCCCGGATGATCTCCACGCGCTGCATCTCGCCCACGCTCAGGGTGTGCACGGGGCGCTGCGGGTCTATGTCGAGCCCGTACTCGGCCGCCGTGGCGCTGATGCGCCGCGCCACCTCGGCCAGCGGCACGCTCTTGTCCTGGCCCAGCCAGACGTTCTCGGCCACGGTGAGCGTGTCGAACAGGCTGAAATGCTGGAACACCATGGCGATGCCGAGCTGGCGCGCCTCCTGCGGATTGCGCACCTGCACGGGCCGGCCGTCGAACAGCATCTGCCCGGCATCGGGCTTGACGGCGCCGTAGATGATCTTCATCAGCGTGGACTTGCCGGCGCCGTTCTCGCCCAGCACCGCGTGCACCTCGCCGGGCCGCACCGTGAGCGACACGCCATCGTTGGCCACCACGGCCGGATACCTCTTGGTGATGCCCGTCAACTGCAGCCGCGGCGGCTCGCCCGCGGCCGGGGCGGCGGAGGCAGAGTGGGGGATGGGATTCATGGCGCGATTGTCTCCTAGTTTTTTGCTGCGCTCCCTTGAATCAAAACCAGATGTGGCGCCGACCCGATGCGCGCCAGCAGCTAGCCTTTTGGTAGCGACGCGATCCTGGTCCGGCGCGCCCCGCACGCCGCCGCCGTCACGCCAGCGCGCGCACCTCGCCCAGGTGGATGCGGTTGCGCCCCGCACGCTTGGCCTCGTAGCAGGCCATGTCGGCCGCGTGGAGCACGGCCGACACCTCGCGCAGCCCCGGCACCAGGGGCACCAAGCCTATGCTCAGGCCCAGCGTGAAGCTGCGCCCCTGGAAGGCGGGTTCCCAGGCCTGCACGGCGGCACGCAGCCGCTCGGCCACGGCCTCGCCGCGCGCCAGGGTGGCGCCGGGCAGGAGCACGGCGAATTCGTCCCCCCCCAGGCGCGCGGCCCAGCCGGTCTGGCGCACCTCGGATTCGAGCAGGCGCGCTAGTACAACATCCCGTAAATATGTTTTCTATAAGGGGTTTTTGATGTAAGCTCGACGCCTCATGAGGCGAGGCCGTCGAGCACAAGTTGTCAAGCTGTCAAAGAAGGAGCGCGAGGCGCTCGAAGCGTTGGTGCGCCAGAGCACGGCAGCCCAGCGCGACGTCGTGCGAGCCAAGATCGCGCTGATGGCCGACGAGGGTCTGACGACGGCGGCGATCGCTGCGTCGCTGGGCCTGTCGCTGCCCAGCGTGTCGAAGTGGCGCAGCCGCGTGGCGAGCCAAGGCATGGCGGGGCTGCGTGAGGTCCAGCGTCCCGGGCGACCGCGGCGCATCGCTGACGCGCAGCGGCTGCAACTGCTGGCCCTGGCGTGCGAGCCGGCCGAAGGTCTTGGCCGGGCCACGCCGACGCTGAATGAGTTGTGCGAGCGCGCCGTGCAGCGCGGGGTCGTGCCGCACATCAGCCGCAGTCACCTGCAGCGCATCTTGCAAGCCGGCGATGTGCGCCCGCACCGCGTGCGGCAGTGGCTGCACAGTCCTGACCCGCAGTTTCGCGAGAAGGTCAACGCCATCTGTGAGTTGTACCGCCAGCAGCCCTTGGGTTCGGTGGTGCTGAGCATCGACGAGAAGACCGGCATCCAGGCGATCGAGCGCAAGCATGCCGACCGCGCCCCGCAGCCTGGGCGCGCACGCCGCCGCGAATTCGAGTACATCCGGCATGGCACGCAGGCGCTGACGGCCGCGCTGGACGTGCATTCCGGCCGGGTGCTGGGCCGCTGCACCGACAGACGCACCCAGGACGATCTGGTGGCCTTCATGGAGGAGGTGGCATGCGCCTATCCCCAGGGCACCGTGCACGTCATCTGGGACAACCTGAACACGCACCGCGCGCAGGCGGTGTGGGCTGATTTCAACAGCCGGCACGGTGAGCGCTTCGTCTTTCACTTCACGCCGCTGCATGCCAGTTGGGTCAACCAGATCGAACTGCTGTTCGGCATCTACTCGCGCCGCGTCCTGCGCCACGCCAGCCATACCTCCACCCAGCATCTGCGCCAGCGCACCGAGGCCTTCATCGCACAGCGCAACGTCTCGCCCAAGCCGTTCAAGTGGACGTTCGCCGGCTTCGAGCTGCAAACTGGCGAACCCAGGAGGTTCACCCGCCATGCCCACACCCCTCGCCCAAGCAAGCGCCGCTGAGCTGCAGCGCCATCTCGCCGAATTCACCGGCCGCACCGCGGCCCATGTGCGTCCCTATGGCAAGCACCTGCTGATCCAGATGCACCGCGACGACGACGTCGATACCGTGGCACGCTTGAGCGAGGTCGCTCGCAACAAGTACACGGCAGCGTTTCGCAGCCACACCGGCCGCTGGGAGCCTTTGCCGGCCCCCGCTGCCGACCTGAAGCAGACCGCCGAGCTCGTCGCCACTCTCCTGGCGTCCTATCTTGAATCCTGAAATACATAAATGTATTTCAGGGATGTTGTACTAGGTGGCTCAGCACGGCGTCGCCCACGTCGCGGCCGGCCACGTCGTTGACCACCGTGAAATGGTCCAGGTCCAGGAACAGCAGCACGCCGCCGCCATCGTCGGGCTGCTGCTGCGGCCCGCGCTGCGCGCGCTCGGCCAGCAGCACCTGCAGGCGCCGCTTGAACTCGGTGCGGTCGAGTAGCTGGGTCAGCGGGTCGTGCGTGCGCTCCCAGGCCTGCTGCAGCCGCGCCTCGCGCTCGGCGGTGCAGTCTTCCAGCGTCCACACCTGTCCACGCGCGGGATCGCCGGGCTGCACCGGCTGGCCCTGCGCGCGCACCCACAGCGTGCCGCCGTCCTGGCGCAGCAAGGGCAGCTCGCCATCGAAAACGCCATGCGCGGCGAACTCCGCATGCACCCGCTGCGCCACATCCACCCCACCCTCCTGCGGGGCCAGCAGCGCGAGCAGGCTGTGCCCCTGCAGCTGCGCCGGCGTGTAGCCCAGCAGGCGGCAAGCCTGCAGACTCACGACCTCCACATGCTCGGCGCGCGTGAGCGCAATGCCCAGCGGCACATGATCGAGCACCGCCTGCAATTGGCGCTCCACCACCTGCGCGCCGCGCCAGCCCAGGCGCCTGCTCTCCAGCAGCCGGGCGCATACGCGCACCACGTCGTCCACCTCGCCCGACGAGCGCGGCCAGGGCCCGTCTGCGCCGGCCTCTCCCGCGCCTTCTTCCTCCCTGTCTTCGGCCTCCAGCACCGCCCTGGCGCGCTGGCGCAGCAGGGCCAGCGGCCGCGCCAACCAGACCATGGCCAGCACGGCCAGCACGCAGACCGCCCCAGTGGCCTCGGCCGCCAGCCACCAGGCGCGGCGCTGCGCGCCGTGCAGCGGCTCCAGCATAGCCTGCGCATCGCTCACGCGAGCCACCAGCCACTGGGGCATGGGCACGCTGGCCAGGCTCACCACATGGGTCCCCTGCAGCTGCGTCGTGGCGCCCGCGGCCAGCGGCTGGTCGGCACTGCGCCATTGCGCGTAGACCTCGCCCAGGCCGGGCTCGTCGCTCACCTTGCCCAGCACGCGCTCCAGGGTGGGGTGCGAGAGGATCACCCCATCGCGCGTGAACACGATGAGCCGCGACTCGCTGCGCTCGGGCAGCGCCAGCGAGTGCGGCAGCAGCCCCTGGGACTGCAGCCGCAGCACGCCGGCCACGGCGCCCATCACACGCCCCTCGGCGCGCAGCAGCGGCATGGTGAACATCACGCGGGCGTCGGCCGCGGTGCTGCCTATCAGGCCCGAGACCAGGGGCTTGCCGTTGAGCAGCGTGCGCACCAGGTAGTCGCGCTCGGCCGGGTCGAGGTCGGAGGCCTTGGCGAGCTTGCCGTAGCGCAGGTTGACCCTCAGGTCGCCATCCTTGCGCGCCACCTGCATGGCATCGAAGAAGCGCACGGCCGGCAGGCCCTGCTGCAGCAGCCATTCCAGCGAGGCGGGCGAGTCCAGCATCTCGGGCGTGATGCTGTCGGCCACCGTGGAGAGCACCTTCTGACTTTGCTCGATCTTGCTGGCCAGCAGGCGCGCCACCAGCTCCACCTCGTCGTTCTGCTGGCTCACCAGGCGGTCCATGGAATCCTGGGCGATGGCGTGCGACACCCACCAGGCGGCCAGGGCGCCGGACAGCACGATGGCCGCCGCCGCCACCAGCAGCAGCTTGCGCACCAGCGGCCCGGGAAACCACGGCGGCGAACCCGCATCCTCGGACTCCTGCTCCCACAGTGCGGGGGCGTGCTCGGGCCGGGTCATGGGCGCTCCGCGGTCGAAGCACCCTTGGCGAAGAAATCGGGTATGGCGCGTGGCATCGCTACTGGTTCTTGGAGGTCCGGCGCAGCACCGGAATCCAGACCAATATAAGCAGCACCCTCATGCCCCAGCCTGGGTGGAACCCTGGAAACCGTGCAGGAAAAACCCTGAAGCGTGTCCTGGAAACGACGAGATCGAAACAGGCGGATGCAGATTCGCCCGTTTTGTTGAGAACAGGCAAATCTGTTTACGAATTGCGCGCAAAAGGCGGCAATTGAGGAAAGCTATCTAAAATCCAGCCACCATTTGCAACGCACGCGGCTGCGGCAGGCTCAGCACGTTGCCCGTGCCGGCGATGAGGCCATGCTCGCGCAGGTGACGCAGCACGCGCGACAGCGTCTCGGGCGCGATGCCGAGCTGGGCGGCGATGAGGCGCTTGCGCTGATGCAGGGTCACGCGCAGCCCGCCGTCCTCGCTGTTGTGCGCATGGCGCAGCAGCCATTGGGCGCAGCGCGCCTCGGCGTCCTGGGCCAGGCGGCTCACGGCCAGCTCGGTCTGCTGGCAGTAGCCGATGGCCATGTCGCGCACCAGCACCTGGGCCGCCTGCGGCAGGGCGTCGAAGCTGCGCTTGAACTCCTCCACCGGCATGCGGCGCAGCTGCACGCGCGTGTCGGCCACCATGTCCACGGCGCAGGGCTGATCCAGCAGGGCCGTGGCGGCATCGAGCCAGAACGGCCCCTCGACCACGCCCAGCTGGTGGCGCATCACGCCGTCCTCGCGCACGCCCAGAAGCACGCGGCCGCTGTCCAAGTACAGCACGGATGCCGGCTGCTGGTGGCGTTCACGCAGCACCTCGCCCGCGGTGGCTACCTCGATCTGTACGGACTGGTCGGAGGAAGGAGTCGGGAACATGGCACAACTGTGCCGTGCACACACAGCCCGCGCTTTGAGGGAAATCAAATCCGCACCACTACCCCGCTACCCCATTTGTAGTGGTTTGTGCAACAGCCGGGGCCTGGATGATGCAAAAAAATCCGGCAAAACCCTGTATCGCCTATGCGCCCGGCGCAAATTTCCGGATGATGGCGGTGTGTGCAAATATTGCATACAAACTGCACGCCCCATGCCGGTTTTCGTCGGCGACACCAAAGGATTACACATGCCCAAGAAACTCATTGCCCTGGCCGCGGCAGCGCTGTGCTGCACCGGCGCCTACGCCCAAAGCTCCGTCCAGGTCACCGGCCTGGCCGACGTGTACGCCGGTTCCATGAAGATGGCCGGCGATGCCAGCCGCAAATCCGTCGTCAACAGCGGCGGCATGACCACCTCGTGGTTCGGCTTCAAGGGCACGGAAGACCTGGGCGGCGGGCTGAAGGCCAACTTCCAGCTCACCTCGTTCATCCAGGTGGACAACGGCACGCAGGGCCGCTTCGGTGGCGACACCTTCTTCTCGCGCGACGCCAACGTGAGCCTGTCGGGCAGCTTCGGCTCCGTGCTGCTGGGCCGCTGGATGGCGCCCAACTTCCTGCCCTCGGTGGTCGGCAACCCCATGGGCGACTCGTTCGCCTTCTCGCCGCTGATCCTGCACATGGACGTGCCGCTGTTCAACGCCTCGGGCTGGAAGGCCACGGTGCCCTCCGACACGGGCTGGAGCAACCAGATCGCCTACAGCACGCCCGACATCGGCGGCTTCAAGGCCAACCTGCAGTACCAGTTCGGCGAGCAGGCGGGCGACAACGGCAAGAAGAACGTCGGCGCCAACTTCTTCTACTTCGGCGGCCCGCTGACGCTGACCGGCTTCTACGAGCGCGCCCAGATCAGCAACCCCGGCCAGGGCACCTACCTGGGCACCACCAAGAAGGACTGGATGCTGGCCGCGGCCTACGACTTCAAGGTGGTCAAGCCCTACCTGAGCTATGGCCAGGCCAAGGCCGACAACAACCCCGACAAGGCCAAGACCCTGCAGGTGGGCGCATCGGCCCCCCTGGCCGGCGGCAGCCTGCTGGCGTCCTGGGCCAAGACCGACCTGTCGTTCTCCGACCTCGACCGCAAGACCTTCACGCTGGGCTACGACTACTACCTGTCCAAGCGCACGGACGTGTATGCCATGTACATGAACGACAAGATCACGAACCAGTCCACGGGCAACAGCTTCGGCGTGGGCATACGCCACCGCTTCTGAGCATCTTTCGCTCCTCTCGTGCAGGGCACGCGGCCGGGCGCCGCGTGCCCTTTGTTTTGCCTGCCGTATGCTGCACCATCCCATCGACCGAGAGAAAAGGAGCCCCGCCGTGCCCATGTTCGTCGACACCTCGCCGCCCGGCCAGTGCATCTTCTGCCGCCTGGTGGCCGGCGAGATTCCCAGCGCCAAGGTGTACGAGGACGCGCTCACCATCGCCTTCATGGACATAGGCCAGGTCACGCCCGGCCATGTGCTCGTGGCCACGCGGCGCCATGCGGCCACGCTGCTGGACGCGACGCCCGAGGAAGCCGCCGCCGTGATGCAGACCGCGCACCGCGTGGCGCTGGCCGTGCAGGCCGTCTTCGACCCGCCCGGACTCACGCTGCTGCAGGCCAACGGCACGCTGGGCGGCCAAACCGTGGCGCACTTTCACATGCACGTGGTGCCGCGCCACGAGGCCGACGGCATCGCCCTCACCTGGCCGCGCAAGGAGCCGCCGGCGGCCGTGCTCGCAGGCTACGCCGAGCGCCTGCGCGCGGCGCTTTAGATCGGAGACACCACGCCGCGGCCCGCGAAGTAGCCCTCGGCGTTCGCCAGGAAGCGGTTCACGCTGGCCTGCACGGCCTCGGGCGACCAGCCGGCCACGTGCGGGGTGAGCAGCACGTTGTCCAGGTGGATCAGCTCCTGCGGTGGCGCGGGCTCGCTCTCGTACACATCCAGCCCCGCGCCGGCGATGCGCCGCTCGCGCAGCGCGGCGGCCAGGGCCTGCGTGTCCACCACGCTGCCGCGCGCGATGTTCACCAGGTAGCCCTGCGGGCCCAGGGCCTGCAGCACCGCGGCATCCACGCGGTGGTGCGTGGCCGGGCCGCCGGGCGTGGCGCACACCAGCACGTCGCACCAGGCGGCCAGGTCGTGCAGGCTGCCGAAGTAGCGATGCGGCACGTCGGCGCGCGGGCTGCGGTTGTGGTAGCCGATCTCCATGTCGAAGCCCGCCGCGCGGCGCGCGATCTTGCGGCCTATGGTGCCCAGCCCGAAGATGCCCAGCCGCTTGCCCGACACATTGGGCGGCAGGCCGATGGCGTCGCGCCACACGCCCGCGCGGCACTGCCGGTCCAGCGCACGCATACCGCGCACGATGGCGATGAGCAGGCCGAAGGCATGGTCGGCCACGCAGTCGTCGTTGGTGCCGGCGCCGTTGGCCAGCGCGATGCCGCGCGCGCGGGCCGCGTCCAGCGCCAGGTTCTCGTAGCCCGCGCCCAGGACGCACACCAGCTCCAGCGCCGGCATGGCGCCGATCTCCTGCGCCGTGAGGCCGACGGAGCCGATGGTCAGCACGGCACGAAAGCGCGCGCCCTGTCCGGCGATGGCCTGGGCGCGCTGCGCGGGCGTAGGGGCATGGCAGACGTCGAAGCGCTGGCCGATCTGGTCCAGGTGCCGCTGCGACATGCCGTTGAGGACGAGAAGGGGAATGGGGACGACTGTAGAGATCATGGCGTACGGAGATGGCAGACGAAAACTATGTTTTTCATAGCTGCTTCCGCTTGTCTGTAGGGCGATGCAGGCTATTTTCATACAAATTCGGCATTCCTGCACCGCATGGCCCGGCAGGCCCTGGCGCGGGGATGGGAGCCCGGCGCCGCACGCCGCCGACTCTGCTACCCTCGCGCGCATCATGTCCGTCCCGTCCGCCGCCATCGGCACGCAGGAGGCGCCCGCCGTGCCCGTGTCCCCCGGCCTCGCCATCGTGGTGCTGGCCCTGCTGCTGAGCATCCAGCCCGTCGCCACCGACCTGTACCTGCCCGCCCTGCCCGCGCTCACGCGCAGCCTGGGCGCGCCCGTGGCCGTGGGGCAGCTCACGCTGTCGGCGCTGCTGCTGGCCATCGGCTGCTCGCAGCTGGCCTGGGGGCCGCTGTCGGACCGCTTCGGCCGCAGGCCCGTGCTGCTCGCGGGGCTGGCGGTATATACGCTGGCCTCGGTGGGTGCGGCGCTGGCGCCCACCATGGCACTGCTCGTGGCCTGGCGCACGGCCCAGGGCCTGGCCATGGGCGCTGCGGTGATGTGCGCGCGCGCCATCGTGCGCGACCTGTACACGCCGCTGGCGGGCGCGCGCGCCATGTCCAAGGCGCTCACCGGCCTTGGCATCGTGGCCTGCCTGTGCGCGCCGCTGGGCGGGCTGCTGACCGAATGGCTGGGCTGGCGCGCGGCGCTGCTGGTGCTCACCGCCTACGCCGTGGCCATGCTGGCCCTGGTGGCGCTGCGCCCGGGCACGCTCGCGCGCACCTGGGCGCTGGTGCTGCGCTCGCCCACGTTCTGGGCGTTCTCGCTGCTCACCACGGCCACCTATGGCGGGCTGTTCACCTTCCTGGCGGCCTCGTCCTTCGTGTACATCGGCGTGCTGGGCACCACGCGCACGCAATACGGGCTGGTGCTGCTGTCCACGGCCGTGGCCTACCTGCTGGGCACGCTGCTGTGCCGGCGGCTGCTCGGCACCGTCTGGCCGCTGGTGCAGGGCGTGGCGCTGTGGTCGGTGCTGCTGGCGGCCATTGCCTGGACGCTGGTGCAGCGCCACGCCGAACCGGAGCCCGCCCATGCCCGCTGAACGCATTCCCGCCGTCGCGCTGGCCGGCCCCACGGCCTCGGGCAAGACGGCCGCCGCCTTCGCCATTGCCGATGCGCTGGCGCCGCAGCTGCCGGTGGAGATCGTCAGCGTGGACTCGGCCCTGGTGTACCGCGGCATGGACATAGGCACGGCCAAGCCCACGCGCGAGGAGCTGGCCCACGTGCCGCACCACCTCATCGACATCCGCGACCCGCTTCAGCCCTACAGCGCCGCCGAGTTCGTGCAGGACGCCACGCGGCTCATCGCCGAGATCCGCGCGCGCGGCGCGCTGCCGCTGCTCGTGGGCGGCACCATGCTGTACTTCAAGGCGCTGCTGGACGGCATGGACGACATGCCCCCCGCCGACGCCGCCGTGCGCGCGCGCCTGGACGCGCAGGCCGCCGCCATCGGCTGGCCCGCCATGCACGCCGAGCTGGCGCGCGTGGACCCTGCCACCGCCGCGCGCCTGGCGCCCGGCGACAGCCAGCGCATACAGCGCGCGCTGGAGGTGTGGCACATCTCGGGCCGGCCGCTGTCGAGCTTCCACACTACCAAAACAGGAGCTGCCAGCGCCCGCCCCATGGGCGCTGCAAGCCTTTTTTCCTTGGAACCGCAGGACCGCGCCTGGCTGCACGAGCGCATCGCCCTGCGCTTCCACGCCATGCTGGCCGCGGGCTTCCTCGACGAAGTGATGCGCCTGCGCGCGCGCGGCGACCTGCACGCCGACCTGCCCAGCATGCGCTGCGTGGGCTACCGCCAGGCGTGGGAATCGCTCGACGGACTGCACCCGCTGGCCAGCCTGCCCGAGCGCGGCATCGCCGCCACGCGCCAGCTCGCCAAGCGGCAGATCACCTGGCTGCGCAGCATGCCGCAGCGCCACGCCATCGCCTGCGACGCGCCCGACGCCACCGCCCGGCTGCTGCAGGCCGTGCGCCGCCACCTGGGCGCCTGAATCCGATGGACGAGCTGCTGCGCGTGCAGGCCCTGGCCAGGCGCTACGGCGCAGCCACCGTGTTCGAGAACGTGGAGTTCACGCTGCGCGCGGGGGAGTTCCTCGCCATCGTGGGCGAGTCGGGCGTGGGCAAGTCCACGCTGCTCAACTGCCTGGCGGGGCTGGACGGCTGGGACGCGGGCCGCATCGTGCACGCCGGCGGCACCGACCTCGCCGCGCTCGACGACGCGCAGCGCGCCCTGTGGCGCCGCGCGCACGTGGGCTTCGTGTTCCAGGCGTTCCACGTGCTGCCGCACCTGGACGTGGCGCAGAACGTGGGCCTGCCGCTGCTGCTGCTGGACCGCCACGACGGGGCGCGCGTGCAGCAGATGCTGGCCGCCGTGGGCCTGGAGGGCCTGGGCGGGCGGCTGCCGCAGCAGCTCAGCGGCGGCCAGCTGCAGCGCGTGGCCATCGCGCGGGCCCTGGTGCACCGCCCCGCCCTGCTGCTGGCCGACGAGCCCACGGGCAACCTGGACCCCGGCACGGCGGCGCGGATCATGGACCTGCTCATCGCCCAGACCCGCGAACATGGCGCCGCGCTCGTGCTCGTCACCCACTCGCAGGCCGCGGCGGCCCGGGCGGACCGGGTGCTGCACCTGACGGCGCAGGGCATCCGCCCGGGGGCATGACCCCGGCTTACTCGATCGCCAGCCGCTGGGCCCTGGCGCCCTGCAGCTTGGGCAGCGTGAGCGTGAGCACGCCGTTGTCGTACCTGGCCTTGGCCTGGGCGGCGTCCACGTCCACGGGCAGCTGGAAGCTGCGCGCCACGGAGCCGAAGTAGCGCTCGCTGCGCAGCACCTTCTCGCCTTCCTTCTTCTCGTCGTGCTGGCGCACCTCGGCACGCAGGCTCACCACGTTGCCGTCGATGGAGACGTTGATGTCCTCCTTGGGCACGCCCGGCACCTCGGCATGCACGGTGTAGGCGGCATCGTCCTCCTTCACGTCGATCTTGATCTGCGACGGCGCGGGCAGGCCGTCGCCATGCAGCGGACGCACATAGAAACCGGGTGCGAAATCCTTGAAGAAATCGTCGAACAGACTGCCACGGCTGACCAGCGAATTCATGATGTAGCTCCTTCCTTGACACGATGAAAACAAAGACCCTCTGCGGGCCATCGGGCAGGCGGATCCTGCCTGCTGCACCCTATATAGGCCCCCAGCCCCGGGGGTTCAAGGGCCCGGAGCCCGGGGAGTTTGATGTGGCGCAAACCCGCGCGCGCCGCCATCGCGCCGCACAATCGGCCCATGCTGCCCGCCCTTGTGCGCACCTTTTCCTGGCACGAGCTGCGCCGCCACCCCTGGCGCAGCGCGGCCGCCGTGGCCGCGGTCATGCTGGGCGTGGCGCTGGGCTTCGCGGTGCACGTGATCAACGCCTCGGCGCTGGAGGAGTTCAGCCAGGCCGTGCGCGCGGTGGAGGGCCAGCCCGACCTGGAGCTGCGCGCCACGCGCGGCACGCTGCCCGAATCGCTCTACGGCCTGGTGGCGAAAGCGCCGCAGGTGCAGATCGCCAGCCCCTGGCTGGAGCTGCCCGTGCGTGCGCGCAGCAGCGCGGCGCGCGCCGGCGTGCCGCTGCGCGTGCTGGGCGCCGACACGCTGCTGCTGCCCGCCATGGCCCCGGCCCTGGCGCCGCGCGTGTCCGAGGGCGGCGACCGGCTGGCCATGCTGGCGCCGGCCACGGTGTTCCTCAACCCGGCGGCGCAGCAGGCGCTGGGCCTGGGCGCCATCGACGCACATACGCCGCCGATCACGCTACAGGCGGGCCTGGCCACGCACAGCGTGCGCGTGGCCGGCACGGTGGCCGCGGGCGGCCCGCCGCTGGTGCTGATGGACATAGGCGCGGCACAGGACCTGTTCGGCCGCGCGGGCGAGCTCACACGCATAGACCTGCGGCTGCGCCCGGGCGGTACGCGCGCCGTGCTCGAACGCGCGCTGGCCGCCCTGCCCGGCTGGAGCGCGGGCGTGCAGTTCGCCGCGCCGCAGGACGCCGTGCAGCGCGTGGACAGCCTCTCGCGCGCCTACCGCGTCAACCTCACGGTGCTGGCCCTGGTGGCGCTGTTCACCGGCGCCTTCCTGGTGTTCTCGGTGCTCGCGCTCAGCGTGGCCCAGCGCGCGCCGCAGTTGGCGCTGCTGGCCGTGCTGGGCGCCACGCCGCGCGAACGGCTGGCACTGGTGCTGCTGGAGTCCGCTGCCCTGGGCCTGGCGGGCAGCGTGGCCGGCATCACCCTGGGCGCGGCCCTGGCGGCACTGGCGCTCAGGCTGCTCGGCGGCGACCTGGGCGGGGGCTACTTCGCGGGCGTGCAGCCGACGCTGCAGTGGAGCACGGCGGCCGCGCTGGTCTACGGCCTGCTGGGCGTGGCCGCGGCCCTGGCGGGCGGCTGGTGGCCGGCTCGCCAGGCGCAGCGCCTGCCGCCGGCGCAGACGCTCAAGGGCCTGGGCAGCCAAGGCGGGCGCGCCGGCCATCCCTGGGCCGGTATCTTCCTGATAGCTGCCAGCGCTTTGCTGGCAAGCGTTCCACCCATTTTCGGCATACCGCTTGCGGCCTATGTGGCGGTGGGCCTGCTGCTGGTCGGCGGCATGGCGCTGCTGCCCTGGCTGGTGCAGGCCCTGCTCGCGCGGCTGGCGCCGCTGGCCGCGGGCAGCACCCTGGCTTTATTGGCGCTGGAACGCGCGCGCCGCATGCCCGCCGGCGCCGCCGTGGCCGTGGGCGGCGTGGTCGCGGCCCTGAGCCTGGCCGTGGCCCTGACGGTGATGGTGACCAGCTTCCGCGGATCGGTCGGCCAGTGGCTCGACAGCGTGCTGCCCGCGCCGCTGTACCTGCGCGCCGCCGGCGTGGCAGGCGGCGACGAAGCCGCGGTGTTCCCGCCCGGCTTCACCGACGTCCTGGCCCGGCTGCCCGGCGTGGCGCGCGTGCAGGCGCTGCGCAGCAGCAGCGTGCAGCTGCAGGCCAGCCGCCCGGCCGTGGCGCTGCTGGCGCGGCCCCTGGGAGGCGACCCGGCCCGGGCCCTGCCACTGGTGGGCCCCGCCCTGCCCGTGCCGCCGGGGCGCGTGGGCGTGTACGTGAGCGAGGCGGCAGCCGACCTGTATGGCGCCAGGCCGGGCGCGGATTGGCCCGCTCTTTCAGAGACTTTCAGGCCCCCAGTGCTTGATGGACAATCGCCGGAAGCTACGTTTTTCATAGCAGGCGTGTGGCGCGACTACGTGCGCCAGCACGGCGCCATCGCGCTCGACAGCGAGGACTTCGCGCGCCTGACGGGCGACCGGCGCGCCAGCGACCTCGCGCTGTGGCCCACGCCGGGCACGGACGCCGATGCGCTGCGCGCCCAGGTGCTGGCCCGGGCGCGCCTGAACCTGGGCGAGGCGGCCGCCGCGGCGCTGGAGATCACCTCGGCCGAGGCGATACGCGCGCGCTCGCTCGCTATCTTCGACCGCAGCTTCGCCGTCACCTATTGGCTGCAGGCCGTGGCCATCGCGATCGGGCTGTTCGGGGTCGCGGCCAGCTTCAGCGCCCAGGTGCTGGCGCGGCGCAAGGAGTTCGGGCTGCTGGTCCACCTGGGCCTGACGCGCCGGCAGATCCTGGCCGTGGTGGCCGGCGAGGGCGCGGCCTGGACGGCCGTGGGCGCGCTGGCCGGCCTGCTGCTGGGCCTGGCCGTGGCCGCGGTGCTGGTGCACGTGGTGAACCCGCAGAGCTTCCACTGGACCATGGACATGGCCCTGCCCTGGCCGCGCCTGGCGGCCCTGGCGGGCGCCGTGGTGGCGGTGGGCACGCTCACGGCCTGGCTCGCGGGCCGCCAGGCCGCGGGGCGGGATGCGGTGATGGCCGTGAAGGAAGACTGGTAGGGCCGCACAATAGGCACCATGCCCACCATCACCACTCCCGCCCACGACAGCTGGCTGCACGGGGCCATCGCCCGCATCGAGGCCGACTACCAGCGCAGCGCCGACACGCACCTGATCCCCTTGCCGCTGCCCACGTTCTCGGAGGCCGGCATCGACCTGTACCTCAAGGACGAGTCCACCCACCCCACGGGCAGCCTCAAGCACCGCCTCGCGCGCTCGCTGTTCCTGTACGCGCTGTGCAACGGCTGGGTGGACGAGGGCTCCACCATCGTCGAGGCGTCGAGCGGCTCCACCGCCGTGAGCGAGGCCTACTTCGCGCGCCTGCTGGGCCTGCCCTTCGTGGCCGTGATGCCGCGCAGCACCTCGGCCGAGAAGATCGCGCTGATCGAGTTCTACGGCGGGCGCTGCCATTTCGTGGAGAGCGCGGGCGAGGTGTACGAGGCCGCGCACGCCGTGGCCGCGCAGACGGGCGGCCACTACATGGACCAGTTCACCTACGCCGAGCGCGCCACCGACTGGCGTGGCAACAACAACATCGCCGAGAGCATGTTCAGCCAGATGCAGCGCGAGCGCCACCCCGTCCCGCGCTGGATCGTGGTGGGCGCGGGCACGGGCGGCACGAGCGCGACGATAGGCCGCTACGTGCGCTACCAGCGGCACGCCACGCAGGTGTGCGTGGCGGACCCGGCCGGCTCGGTGTTCGGCGCCTACCACCGCACGGGCGACGCCCTGCTGACCGCCCCCGGCTCGCGCATCGAGGGCATAGGCCGGCCGCGCGTGGAGCCGAGCTTCATCCGCACCCTGGTCGACCGCATGGAGGAGGTGCAGGACGTGGACTCCATCGCCGCCATGCGCGCGCTGTCCACGCTCCTGGGCCGGCGCGTAGGGCCGTCCACCGGCACCAACTTCGTCGCCATGCTGACGCTGGCGCAGCAAATGCGCGCACGCGGCGAGCAGGGCTCCATCCTCTCGCTGCTGTGCGACGCGGGCGAGCGCTACCTGCCCACCTACCATGACGCGGCCTGGGTGCGGCGCTGCATGGGCGACTGCGCGGCGGCCGAGCAGCGGCTGCGGGCGCTGCTGGCTTGATAGCCCGCCGCGCGCTGCTGGCGCTGGGCGCATTCGGCGCCCTGGGCGGGCGTGCCCGCGCGCTGCCCGCGCGCACCCTGGCCTTTCCGCGCGACCACGGCAGCCATCCCGACCTGCGCACCGAATGGTGGTACATCACCGGCCAGGCGCGCGCCGACGGGCGGCTGTGGGGCTTCCAGATCACGTTCTTCCGCTCGCGCGTCGATGCCGCGCAGGGCCTGCGTTCGGCCTTCGCGGCGCGCCAGCTCATCTTCGCCCATGCCGCGCTGACCGACGTGCAGGGCGGGCGGCAACTGCACGACCAGCGCATCGCGCGCGCGGGCTTCGGCATTGCGCAGGCGCTGGAGGGCGACACCGACATCCGCCTGCGCGACTGGTCGCTGCTGCGCCGGCCCGCCCCCCTGCCCGGCGCGAGCCGCTACGAGATCCGCGCCCAGGCCGACGGCTTCGCGCTGGAGCTGGACTGCGCCAGCACCCAGCCCGTCCTGCTGCAGGGCGATGCCGGCCTGTCGCGCAAGGGGCCCGGGCCGGAGCAGGCCAGCTACTACTACAGCCAGCCGCAGCTGGCGGTGACGGGCGCCATCACGCTCGGCGGCCGCCGCATGGCCGTGGCCGACGCGGGCGCGCACGACAACCGCGCCTGGATGGACCACGAGTGGAGCGAGGCGCTGATGGCGCCCGATGCCGTGGGCTGGGACTGGATCGGCATGAACCTGCGCGACGGCGCCGCGCTCACCGCCTTCCAGCTGCGGCGCGCCGACGGCAGCGCGCTGTGGGCCGGCGGCTCCTGGCGGCGCGCGGGCGAATCCCGCGCAGAGGTCTTCGGCCCGCAGACGGTGTTGTTCACGCCGCTGCGCCGCTGGCGCAGCCCGGGCAGCGGCGCGCTCTACCCCGTGGAGTGGCGCGTGGACACGCCCGCCGGGCGCTTCGGCGTGCAGGCGCTGCTCGACGCGCAGGAGCTCGACAGCCGGGGCTCCACGGGCGCGATCTACTGGGAAGGCTTGAGCCTGCTGCGCGACGAGGCCGGGCGCGAACTGGGGCGCGGCTACCTGGAGATGACGGGCTACGCGCAGCGGCTGCGGCTGGGTTGAGCGCTGAAAAAAAAGAAAGGCCATGCAGGGCATGGCCAGGTCATGTGCCGAGTCAGGTCAATGAGAGCCGCCGCCCCCGGCGCCGCGCCGCTCCAGCCAGGCGATGATCTCGCCCATGATGCCGCGGCGGAAGGCCAGCACGCAGACCACGAAGATCAGGCCCGTGACGATGGTGACCGACTCGCCCAGGGTGTTGAACCAGTCGATCGTCGTCAGGCTGGCCAGCAGGTTGCCCAGCTCGCCGATCTTGTTCTCCAGCGCCACCACCACGGCGGCGCCGACCAGCGGGCCGCTCAGGGTGCCCATGCCACCCACCAGCGTCATCAGCACCACGTGGCCCGAGGCGCTCCAGTGCACGTCCGACAGCGTGGCGAAGCCCAGCACCAGCGTCTTGAGCGCGCCGGCCAGCCCCGCGATGGCGGCCGAGATCACGAAGGCCAGCAGCTTGAAGCGGTTGGTGTCGTAGCCCAGCGAGGTGGCGCGCGGCTCGTTCTCCTTGATGCCCCTGAGCACCTGGCCGAACGGCGAGTCGATGGTGCGCACGATGAGCAGGAAGGCCAGCACCACGATGACCAGGCACACGTAGTACATGGTCATGTCGCTGGACAGGTCCAGCACGCCGAAGAGCTTACCGCGCGGCACGCCCTGCAGCCCGTCCTCGCCGCCCGTGAAGGGCAGCTGCAGCGCCGCGAAGAACAGCATCTGCGCCAGGGCCAGCGTGATCATGGTGGCGTAGATGCCCTGGCGGCGGATGGTGAACCAGCCCATCACCAGGCCCAGGGCAGCGCCCGACAGCAGGCCGGCGAGCAGCCCCAGCTCGGGCGTGGCGCCCCAGACCTTGACCGCATGGCCCGTCACGTAGGCCGCGCCGCCCAGGAAGGCCGCGTGGCCGAAGGACAGCAGGCCCGTGTAGCCCAGCAGCAGGTTGAAGGCCGAGGCGAACAGCGCGAAGCACAGGAGCTTCATCACGAACACGGGGTAGGCGCCCAGGAAAGGCGCGGCGATCAGGGCGAGCAGCAGCAGGCCATAACCGACGGGGGCAAATTTCTTGACGTTCATGTGGTTCACCCCTGCGGCTTATTTCTCTTTGCCGAACAGGCCGGCGGGGCGGATGAGCAAAACAATGGCCATGATGACGAACACCACGGTGGAAGACGCCTCGGGGTAGAAGACCTTGGTGAAGCCCTCGATCACGCCCAGGCCCAGGCCCGTGAGAATGGAGCCCATGATGGAGCCCATGCCGCCGATCACCACCACGGCGAACACCACGATGATCAGGTTCTGGCCCATGAGCGGCGTGACCTGGTACACGGGCGCCGCCAGCACGCCGGCGAAGGCCGCCAGCGCCGCGCCGAAGGCGTAGGTCAGCGTGATCATCACGGGCACGTTGACGCCGAAGGCCTCGACCAGGCGCGGGTTCTCGGTGCCGGCGCGCAGGTAGGCGCCGAGCTTGGTCTTCTCGATCACGTACCAGGTGGCGATGCACACCACGATGGAGGCCACCACCACCCAGGCGCGGTAGTTGGGCAGGATCATGAAGCCCAGGTTGGTCGCGCCCTCGAGCAGCTCGGGCGTGTCGTAGCCCAGGCCCGAGACGCCGTAGATGGAGCGGAAGACCCCCTCGATCACCATGGTCAGCCCGAGCGTGAGCAGCAGGCCGTACAGGTGGTCGAGCTTGTAGATCCAGCGCAGCAGCAGCCGCTCCAAGACGACGCCGAACACGCCCACCAGCAGCGGCGCGGCAATCAGCATCACCCAGTAGTTGACGCCGAAGTAGTTCATGGCCATCCAGGTGATCAGCGCCCCCAGCATGAACAGCGCGCCATGCGCGAAATTGATCACGTTGAGCAAGCCGAAGATCACGGCCAGCCCCAGACTGAGGATCGCGTAGAACGAGCCATTGACCAGCCCCAGAAGGAGCTGGCTCAACATGGCCGGCATTGAGACACCAAAGATTTCCATTTGAACCAAACGCTACGGTGGAGGAGTGGGGTCGGTCAGCGCGCCATTACTTCCACAGCGCGCACTTGCTCTCGGCCTTGGTGGTGAACACCTCTTCGCCGGGCAGCTTCTTGACGATCTTGTAGTAGTCCCAGGTGCCCTTGGACTCCTTGGGCGCCTTGACCTGCACCAGGTACATGTCGTGCACGTAGCGGCCGTCGGGGCGGATCTGGCCCTTGGCGAAGAAGTCGTCCATCTTCATGCCGCGCCATGCGGCCATGACCTTGTCGGCATCGGTGGTGCCGGCAGCCTGCACGGCCTTGAGGTAGTTCATCGTTGCCGAGTAGTCGGCCGCCTGGATCTCCGTGGGGCGGCGCTTGGTCTTCGCCATGAACTTGTCGGCGAACTTGCGCGAGGCGTCGTCCATGTCCCAGTACCAGCTGGTGACGAACTGCATGCCCTCGGTGTTCTTCAGGCCCAGGCTGTGGATGTCGCTGTAGAAGACCAGCAGCGGCGTCACCTTCATGGTCTTGCCGATGCCGAATTCCTTGGCCGCCTTGATGGTGTTGATGGTGTCGCCGCCCGCGTTGGCCAGCGCCAGCACCTGGGCCTTGGAGTTCTGCGCCTGCAGCAGGAAGGACGAGAAGTCCGACGCGTTGAGCGGATGGCGCACCGCTCCGACCACGGTGCCGCCCTTGTCCTTCACCACCTTGGAGGCATCGGCCTCCATCGCGTGGCCGAAGGCGTAGTCGGCCGTCAGGAAGAACCAGCTCTTGTCCCCGTTGGCGACCATGGCGCCGGCCGAGCCCTTGGACAGCGCCACGGTGTCGTAAGCGTAGTGCACGGTGTAGGGCGTGCACTGCTCGTTGGTCAGCGCCGAGGACGCCGCGCCATTGTTGATCATCACGCGCTTCTTCTCCTCGGCGACCTTGGCCAGCGCCAGGGCGGTGCCGGAGTTGGTGCCGCTGAAGATCATCGTCAGGCCCTGGGTGTCGATCCACTCGCGCGCCTTGCTGGCGGCGATGTCTGCCTTGTTCTGGTGGTCCGCGCTCATGAGCTCGATGGGCATGCCGAGCACCTTGCCGCCGAAGTCGTCGATGGCCATCTGGATGGCCGTCGCCCCGTACTTGCCTTCGAGGTCGGCGTAGAGGCTGGACATGTCGGAGATGTAGCCGATCTTGACCTTGTCCTGCGCCTGGGCCGGCGCCGCCATGAGCCCTGCGACGCCGAGCACGGCGGCCGCCAATGTCGTGAGTTTCGCCTTCATGTCCTGTCTCCTGTGTCGTTCATGTTCTTGCCTTCAACGCCGGGTACGGCCCCGGGGGGCCGTGGCCCGGTTCACTTCCACAAGGCGCACTTGCTCTCGGCCTTGGTGGTGAACACCTGGTCGCCTGGCAGCTTGGCCACGACCTTGTAGTAGTCCCAGGGCTCCTTGGATTCGGCGGGCGACTTCACCTGCATCAGGTACATGTCGTGCACGAAGCGGCCGTCGGGGCGGATGACGCCCTTGGCGTAGAAGTCGTCGATCGGGGTGGACTTGAGCTTGGCCATCACCTTGTCTGCATCGGTGGTGCCGGCAGCCTGCACGGCCTTGAGGTAGTTCATCGTGGCCGAGTAGTCAGCGGCATGGATGTCCGTGGGCATGCGCTTGGTCTTGGCGAAGAACTTCTTGCCGAACGCGCGCGTCTGGTCGTTGAGGTTCCAGTCCCAGCTCGTGGTCAGCAGCAGGCCCTCGGTGTTCTTCAGGCCCAGGCTGTGGATGTCGGTAATGAACACCAGCAGGCCGGCCATCTTCATGGTCTTGGTGATGCCGAACTCCTTGGCCGCCTTGATGGCGTTGATGGTGTCGCCGCCCGCGTTGGCCAGGCCCAGGATCTGCGCCTTGGAGTTCTGCGCCTGCAGCAGGAAGGACGAGAAGTCGGATGCGTTCAGCGGATGCCTGACGCTGCCCAGCACGCGGCCGCCGTTTTCCTTCACCACCTTGGCGGTATCGGCCTCCAGCGCTGCGCCGAAGGCATAGTCGGCCGTCAGGAAGAACCAGTCCTTGCCGCCCTGCTTGACCACGGCGCTGCCCGTGCCCTTGGCCAGGGCCACGGTGTCGTAGGCGTAGTGCACGGTGTAGGGGCTGCACTGCTCGTTGGTCAGCGCCGAGGAGCCCGCGCCGTTGACCAGGAAGACGCGCTTTTTCTCGTCCGCGATCTTGGCCATGGCCAACGCCGTGCCGGAGTTGGTGCCGCCGAACAGCATGGTCAGGCCCTGGGTGTCGATCCACTCGCGCGCCTTGCTGGCGGCGATGTCGGCCTTGTTCTGGTGGTCAGCCGAGAGCAGCTCGATGGGCTTGCCGAGCACCTTGCCGCCAAAGTCGTCGATGGCCATCTGGATGGCCAGGGCGCCGTTCTTGCCCTCCACGTCGGCGTAGAGGCTGGACATGTCGGTAATGAAGCCGATCTTGACCTTATCCTGCGCATGCGCCTGCATGGCCGACAGGCCCAGGCCCGCCATCCCAAGCATCGTCACCAGGGTCTTGAGTGTCTTTTGCATCGTTGCCTCCTTCAGGGTCAGAAATGGGAACATGGGGAACCGGCGCGGCTCAGACGCCCAGCAGTTGGTTGAGCACCGGCATCCTGGCTTCGAGCTCGGCCGCGCCGAACTCCAGCGCGATGCGGCCGTGCTCCATGACGTAGAAGCGGTCGGCCAGCGGCGCGGCGAAGCGGAAGTTCTGTTCCACCATGACCACGGTGTAGCCCTTCTCGCGCAGCATGACGATCATGCGCGCCAGGGCCTGCACGATCACGGGGGCCAGCCCTTCCGAGATCTCGTCGAGCAGCAGCAGCTTGGCGCCCGTGCGCAGGATGCGCGCCACGGCCAGCATCTGCTGCTCGCCGCCCGACAGGCGCGTGCCCTGGCTGTTCTTGCGTTCGGCCAAGTTGGGGAACATGGCGTAGATCTCGTCGATCGGCATGCCCTGCGTGCCCGTCTTGAGCACGGGCGGCAGCAGCAGGTTCTCCTCGCACGACAGGCTGGAGAAGATGCCGCGCTCCTCGGGGCAATAGCCCACACCCAGGTGCGCGATGCGGTGCGTGGGCATGGCGATGGTTTCCTGGCCGTTGATCCTGATCGAGCCCTTGCGGGCGCCGGTCAGGCCCATGATGGCGCGCAGCGTGGACGTGCGCCCGGCGCCGTTGCGCCCCAGCAGCGTGACGACCTCGCCGGGCTGCACGAGCATGTCCACGCCGTGCAGCACGTGCGACTCGCCGTACCAGGCCTGTAGGTTGCGGATTTCCAGTGCGGGCGTCGCCATGTCAGTGCGCCCCCTGCAGTTGGCCGTCGGTCGTGCCCATGTACGCTTCCATGACTTGCGGGTTCTTCGAGACTTCTTCGTACGGCCCTTCGGCCAGCACGGCGCCGCGCTGCAGCACCGTGATGCAATCGGCGATGGTCGCGATGACCTTCATGTTGTGCTCCACCATGAGGATGGTGCGCCCGGCCGAGACCTTCTTGATGAGCTGCGTGACGCGGTCCACGTCCTCGTGGCCCATGCCCTGCGTGGGCTCGTCCAGCAGCATGAGCTCGGGCTCCATGGCCAGCGTGGTGGCGATCTCGAGAGCGCGCTTGCGGCCGTAGGGCAGGTTGACCGTGACCTCGTCGGCCAGGTCCTCCAGGCCCACCTCGGCCAGCAGCTCCAGGGCGCGCCCGTTCAACTGGTTCAGGCTGCTCTGGCTGCGCCAGAAGTGGTAGCTCGTACCCAGCTTGCGCTGGAGGCCCAGGCGCACGTTCTCCATCAGCGTGAGGTGCGGGAACACGGCCGAGATCTGGAACGAGCGGATCACGCCGCGCCGCGCGATCTGCGCCGGCTGCTCGTGCGTGATGTCGTGGCCGTTGAAATGGATCGTGCCCGAGGTCGGCACCAGAAACTTGGTCAGCAGGTTGAAGCAGGTGGTCTTGCCCGCGCCGTTGGGCCCGATCAGGGCATGGATGGAGCCACGGCGCACGGACAGATTCACGTCGCTGACCGCCGTGAAGCCCTTGAACTCCTTGGTGAGGTGGGAAGTTTTCAGTATGACGTCGCTCATTGCCACCGGACACGCGCCGCGCACGCGCGGCAGGCCCCGTCTCCATGTTTATGTTGCGCTGCATCGTAAAAGGCGAATTCGGCCATCATGAACGGGAGAAATGCCTACGTACAAACGCCTAAGCTGCTACGGATCGTGAAAGAGCCACCCATACTGTGGTAGTCAGACGACGGCCAGCACGATGGCCGACTCCTCGGCCGCCAGCACCACGCGCGAGCGCGCGCGCAGGCCCGAGCCCGCGGCGGCGAAGCCCACCATCTGCACGCCGGCATCGAGCTGCGCGGCCACCTCGTCGCCAAGCTCCCCGCGCGACACGCGCACGGCCCGCCCCGGCCACCGGTTGCCGTCCTGCGCGGCCCCGGCCGCCGCGAGTGGCAGGACGTGCACCGCCGTGGCCTTGCACAGGGCCTGCACGGGTAGGCCCGGGCGCAGGCCCAGCAGCTCGGCGCTCTCGCGCGTGATGCGCGAGCACACGGCCAGCCCCGCGACCGCGCCGACCGCGCCGCGCAGGTGCACGCGCACGATCTGGCCGCGGGACTCCATGGCCTGCACGGTGCAGGGCCACTGGTTGCGCATGCTGGTGCGCACCGACAGGCGCGCCACGGCCGCATCCGCATCGCCCCCCTCGCCCAGCCCCACCAGCACCGCGGAGCGCGCCTGCTGCACGGCATCGGCCGTGGCCAGCAGCTGCCGGCCCGCGGGCGTGAGCCGCGCGCCGCCCCCGCCCACGCCGCCCACCACGCGCTCCACCAGCGCCACGCCCGCCAGGTTGGTGAGCGTGTCCAGCGCCTGCCATGCGGCCTTGTAGCTCACGCCCACGGCGCGCGCGGCCTGCGAGATGGAGCCGCCCTGCCCGATCTGGCGCAGGATGTCGATGCGCTTGTCAGCCATGCCGTGGCCCAGCGCATCCTTGAACGAAACGGGTGATTGCATGAGGTGCATCATGCCCGTCCGCCAGGCGCTCGCCTATACTCGTCCGCTATTCACATTGGTAATAGCGAGGCCGATCCCATGAACCATCCCCCCCTCCTGCACCGCACGCTGTCCGCCCTGGGCCTGGCCGCCCTGATGCTGCCCGGCGCCCATGCCGGCGAAGTCTCGGTGGCCGTGGCCGCCAACTTCACCGCGCCCATGCAGAAGATCGCCGCGCAGTTCGAGCAGGACACGGGCCACAAGGCCGTGCTCTCGTTCGGCGCCACGGGCAAGTTCTACGCGCAGATCAAGAACGGCGCGCCGTTCGGCATCCTGCTGGCAGCCGACGACAGCACGCCCGAGAAGATCGCCAGGGAAGGCCTGGGCGAGGGCGCCACGCGCTTCACCTACGCCATCGGCCAGCTGGTGCTGTGGAGCAAGCAGCCCGGCTACGTGGACGCCGAGGGCAAGGTGCTGCAGAAGACCGACTGGCAGCACATCGCCATCGCCAACCCCAAGCTGGCGCCCTACGGCCTGGCGGCCATGCAGACGCTGGACAAGCTGGGCCTCACGGCCCAGGTGCAGCCGCGCGTGGTCACCGGCGAGAACATCGGCCAGACCTACCAGTTCGCCGCATCGGGCAACGCGCAGCTGGGCTTCGTGGCGCTCTCGCAGGTCACGGAGGACGGCAAGCTGCGCGAGGGCTCGGCCTGGGTGGTGCCCGGCAACCTGCACGGGCCCATCCGCCAGGACGCCATCGTGCTCAAGCCCGGCCAGGGCAACGCGGCCGCCGCGGCGCTCATGGACTACCTGCGCGGCGCCAAGGCCCGCGCCGTCATCAAGTCCTACGGCTACTCATTTTGATAGCGCCTTACGCCTTTCTTTTCTTGGTTTCATTATGATTCGTACCTGAAACCAAGGAATGGCAGGCGCTGGCAGCTCCCGCTTCAATAGCAATTGATCCCTTCTTTCCTGAGCCCCGAGGACTGGGCCGCCATCACCCTCACGCTGGAGCTGGCCGGCACCACCACCGTGCTGCTGCTGGCGCTGTGCACGCCGCTGGCCTGGTGGCTGGCGCACACGCGCTCGCGCTGGCGCGGGCCGGTGGGCGCGGTGGTGGCGCTGCCGCTGGTGCTGCCGCCCACAGTGATCGGCTTCTACCTGCTGGTGACCATGGGGCCCAACGGGCCCATCGGGCACCTGACCGAATCGCTGGGGCTGGGGCGGCTGCCGTTCACCTTTCCGGGGCTGGTGATCGGCTCCATCGTGTATTCCCTGCCCTTCGCGGTGCAGCCGCTGCAGCGCGCCTTCGAGGCCCTGGGCCGGCGCCCGCTGGAGGTGGCGGCCACGCTGGGCGCGGGCCCGCTGGACCGCTTCTTCACCGTGGCCCTGCCGCTGGCGCGCCCGGGCTTCGTCACCGCCGCCATCCTGAGCTTCGCGCACACCGTGGGCGAGTTCGGCGTGGTGCTCATGCTCGGCGGCAACATTCCCGGCGTGACGCGCGTGGTGTCGGTGCAGATCTACGACCACGTGGAGGCCATGGAGTACGCCCAGGCCCACTGGCTGGCTGGCGGCATGGTGGCGTTCTCGTTCGTCGTGCTCATGCTGCTGCACTGGCTGCAGCCCAAGGGGGCGCGATGAGCGGCATCCACGCCCGCCTGCTCGTTTCGCGCCCGGACTTCACGCTCGACGTGGACCTGCGGCTGCCCGGCACCGGCGTGACGGCGCTGTTCGGCCCCTCGGGCTGCGGCAAGACCACGTGCCTGCGCGCCGTGGCGGGGCTGGAGCGCACCGAGGGCCGCGTGCAGGTCAACGGCGAAACCTGGCAGGACAGCGCCGCCGGCCAGTGGCTGCCCACGCACCGGCGCGCGCTGGGCTACGTGTTCCAGGAAGCGAGCCTGTTCCCGCACCTGGACGTGCGGCGCAACATGGAATACGGCCTGCGCCGCCAGCCGCCCGCGCGCCGCCACGTGTCGCTGGAGCAGGCCGTGGAGCTGCTGGGCCTGGGCGCGCTGCTCTCGCGCATGCCGCACACGCTGTCGGGCGGCGAGCGCCAGCGCGTGGCCATTGCGCGCGCCCTGGCCGCCAGCCCGCGCGTGCTGCTGATGGACGAGCCCCTGGCCGCGCTGGACGCCGCGCGCAAGGCCGAGGTCATGCCCTACCTGGAGCGCTTGCAGCGCGGCCTGGACATTCCCGTGCTCTACGTGAGCCACTCGCCCGACGAGGTGGCGCGCCTGGCTTCGCACTTGGTGCTGCTCGAGAACGGACGCGTGGTCGAGCAGGGCACGCCCGCCACACTGATGGCGCGGCTGGACCTGCCCTTCGCGCATGGCGATGCGGCCGCCGCGCTGGTCGAGGCGCGCGTGACGGCGCACGATGCGCGCGACCACCTGCTCACGGCGCAGTTCGGGGGCGGCCTGCTGCGCCTCGTCAGCTCCCGCGCGCGCGCCGTGGGCGAGCGCGTGCGCCTGCGCATTCCCGCGCGCGACGTGAGCATCGCGCTCGCCCAGGCCCAGGGCAGCAGCATCCTGAACCTGCTGCCCGCGCGCATCACCACGCTGGCCGACGACAGCCCGGGCCAGGTGCTGGTGCGGCTGGACGCGGGCGGCACGGTGCTGCTCGCGCGCATCACCCGGCACTCATGCACCGAACTGGCGCTGGCCGAGGGGCAGACGGTGTGGGCGCAGGTCAAGGGCGTGGCGCTGGTCGATTGAGGCTGCGCCCCTGCGCAGTCCTTCTCAGCGCCGCGTCTTTGGCGTAGGCTGTGGGCGTTCCTTGCGCCCCCGTTTCGGGCCGGTTTCCTGGCATTTGCGTACAGGAGGTGATCC
This sequence comes from Alicycliphilus denitrificans K601, assembly GCF_000204645.1. Lineage (NCBI taxonomy): Bacteria > Pseudomonadati > Pseudomonadota > Betaproteobacteria > Burkholderiales > Comamonadaceae > Alicycliphilus > Alicycliphilus denitrificans. Next base: position 3,729,393 of record NC_015422.1, read on the forward strand.
ATGAATACCACCACGAATGGCGCGGCGGCCGAGCCGGCCGCACCGGCCGAGGAAAGCGGGGAACCGGGCCGGCCCAAGCCACAGGAAACCACGGGGCTCGATAAATTCCAGCTGGTGCTGGCGACGAGACCGGTGCTGCGCAATGCGGCCCTGGTATTTTGCGTGTGCCTTTTTCCCGTGGCCATGGCCCTTACCTGGTTCGCATGGTTTCTCTGGCTGCCGAAGGTCTGGGACTGGTCTTTCGCGGAATTCACGCTGAGAAGCGTCCCCGGGTTCTTCGGGGTATTTTTTATTGCCTTTCTTCCCATTTATGCACTCATCGGCGCATTCATCGCGACGGCATATGTCGTGGAGGTCTACACGGACGAGGCCACCAAGAAAGTCAGGCTCGTCCTGGAACGCGGAAGCTCGCTGCAATCCAATGCCGAGGACGAGCTTGCGAAGCAGGACCAAAGCGGGCTCGTGCCGCTTCTTCGGTACAGCAGGGTGCAGCTGGAGTCCTACTACGCGATAGGGCTCACCCAGACGCAGAGAAGCTTCCGGTACAGCATCATCGCGATGTGGATCGGGTTCGCTGTGATCCTGGGCGGCATCATCATCCGCGTGGTGGACCTGGACCGGTTCGGCCTGCGCCCCCTCGATACCGACATCAGCACGCTCATCATCATTTCCGGCGCGATCATCGAGGTCATCTCGGCACTTTTCCTCTGGGTCTACCGCAGCTCGGTCCGGCAACTCACCTACTTCTACAACCGCCAGCTGTACAACCACAGCATATTGATGTCGCAACGCATCGCCGAGACGATGACGAGCGCGGACGAGATCAAGAAAACGATCATCGAGAAACTGCTCGACCGTTCCTGGGCCTATGAGCCGGACACCCTGCCGTCCGGGCAGTCGCTGCTGTCCTTCCGCTCGCCAAAGGGATAGGCCGCGGCCCCGGACCTTGCCTAATTGCTGCCGGCGTTCGGGAAGAACAGCTGCTCGCCGTTGATCTTGTAGGCGGCGATCGTGCCCTGGCCCGCGGGCGACGTCACCCAGTCGACGAACTTCTGCGCCTCGGCCTGCTTCACGTGCGGGTGCTTGGCCGGGTTCACCACCATCACGCCGTACTGGTTGAACAGGCGCTTGTCGCCCTCCACCAGCACGGCGAGGCTGTCGCGGTTCTTGAAGTTGAGCCAGGTGCCGCGGTCCGACAGCACGTAGGCGCCGCTGGCGGCGGCGATGTTCAGCGCCGGGCCCATGCCGCAGCCGCATTCCTTGTAGCCGCTGCCCTTGGCGTCGGGGCTGGCGATCTTCCAGTAGCGCAGCTCGGCCGCGTGCGTGCCGCTCTTGTCGCCGCGCGAGATGAACTCGGCGTTGGCGGCGGCGATCTTCTTGAGCGCCGCGACGATGTCGTTGCCCCGCACGCCGGCCGGGTCGCCCTTGCCGCCCACGAGGATGAAGTCGTTGTACATGACCGGGTAGCGCTTGACGCCCCAGCCGTCGGCCACGAATTTCTCCTCCGCCGCCTGGTCGTGCACGAAGAGCACGTCGGCGTCGCCGCGGCGCGCCATGTCCAGCGCCTGGCCCGTGCCCACGGCCACCACCTTGACGTCGATGCCCGTGGCCTGCTTGAACGCGGGCAGCAGGTGCGAGAACAGGCCCGACTGTTCGGTGGACGTGGTGGACGCCATGGTGATGACCTGCGCCGCCGCGCTCCAGGAAGCTATCAAACAAATAGCTGCTACCGCAGTCTGGGTAATCGCTACAGGCCTAAAACGCTTCAAACGCATCATGTCATCTCTCCTTTGACGAACAAACGGGCGGCCTCGGGCAGCGGGCCGTTGAAGAAATCGTGCACGGGCAGGTCGGCCAGGACGCGGCCGTGCTCCAGGTAGACCACGCGGCTGGCCAGGCGCTTGACCTGGCCCAGGTTGTGGCTGCTGAAGACCATGGTCAGCGGCTGCGCGGGGCCGGCGCTGCCGTGGCTGGCGGCGAAGTCGGCCATCAGCGCCTCGACCTCGCGCTTGGCATGCGGATCCAGGCTGGCGGTGGGCTCGTCGAGCAGCAGCACGTCGGGCCGCAACGCCCAGGCGCCCGCGAACGCCAGGCGCTGCTGCTGCCCGCCCGAGAGGGTGCGCGCGTTCCGCCGAACGACGTCCTGCAGCCCCACGCGCTGCAGCGCCGCCGCGGCCTGCGCGCGCGCCTGCTTCCAGCGCACGCCGCGCAGCCACAGGCCCAGGGCCACGTTGCTGACGGCACTGGCGCGCAGCACGAAGGGGCGCTGGAACACCATGGCCACGCGCGGCGTGCCATCGCGGCGCATCTGGCCGGCGCTGGGGCGCACCAGGCCGTGCAGCACGCGCAGCAGCGTGCTCTTGCCGCTGCCGTTGGCGCCCACCAGGGCCACGCGCTCGCCGGGCAGCACGCGCAGGTTCACACCGGCCAGCGCCTGCACGGCGCCGTAGCGCACGCCCAGGTCGCGCAGCGCGAACAGCGGCGGCTCCAGGGTCTGCACGTCCTGCGGCTGGGCGGCCCTGCGCCATGCGGGTGCGGGCACCACGCTCATGCGGCCACCGCCATGCCGCCGATGGCGGCGCCATCCACGCGCTGGCGCCAGCGGCGCAGCACGGCGATCAGCACGTTGAGCAGCAGCACCACAGCCAGCAGCACCAGGCCCAGCCCCAGGGCCAGCGGCAGGTCGCCCTTGCTGGTCTCCAGCGCGATGGCGGTGGTCATGACGCGCGTGAAGCCGTCGATGTTGCCGCCCACGATCATCACCGCGCCCACCTCCGAGACGGCGCGGCCGAACGCCGCTATCAGCACCGTGAGCAGCGCGTAGCGCTCGTCCCATGCGATCAGCAGCGCGCGCAGCAGCGTGCCCGCGCCGAGCGAGCGCAGTTGCTCGCCGTGCACGCGCTCGGCGTCCTCGACCACCTGGCGCGTGAGGGCCGTGACCACGGGCAGCACCAGCAGCGCCTGCGCCAGCACCATGGCCTTGAACGAGAACAGCCAGCCCAGGCCGCCCAGCGGCCCGGTGCGCGACAGCAGCAGGTACACGCCCAGCCCCACCACCACCGATGGCACGGCCAGCAGCGTGTTGAGCACCGTCAGCACCCCGTCGCGCCCGGCGAAGCGCGCCACGCCCAGCCATGCGCCCAGCACCACGCCGGCGCCGCAGGCCAGCGCGCAGGCCGTGGCGCTCACGGACAGGGAGCGGGCGACGATGGTCCAGAGGACCGCATCGGCGGAGGTGACGAGGTTCAGCGCCGTCGCGACGCTTTGCGAAATGGCGGACATGGGTTGGGCTATCGTATGCAGCAATCCGTTACCAGCCCATATGAAATCTTGTGCATAGGATTCAACTCCACTACACGCTCGACCGCGACGCGGGCGACGCGCTGATCCGCAACCCCCTGCTGGACATGCTGCAGGCCGTGGCCCAGCAGGGCTCCATCTCGGGCGCCGCGCGGGCGCTGGGCCTGTCGTACCGCCATGTCTGGGGCGCGCTCAAGCGCTGGGAGGAGCAGCTGGGCAGCGAGCTCATCGTCTGGGGCAAGGGCCAGTCGGCGCAGCTCAGCGAGTTCGGCGCCAAGCTGCTATGGGCCGAGCGCCAGGCGCAGGCGCGGCTGGCGCCGCAGATCGAGGCGCTGCACGCCGACCTGGAGCGCGCCTTCGCCGTCGCGTTCGACGACCATGCCCATGTGCTGACGCTGTACGCCAGCCATGACGACGCGCTGTCCGTGCTGCGCGCGTTCGCCGCCGTGCCCGGCCACGCGGGCCAAGGCAGGGCGCTGCACCTGGACATACGCTTCACCGGCAGCGTGGACGCGATCCGCGCGCTCAACGAGGGGCGCTGCACCATCGCGGGCTTCCACACGCTGGAGCAGCCCGCCATGGATTCGCTGGCGGCGCAGACCTACCGCCCGCTACTGCAGCCGGGCCTGCACAAGGTGATCGGCTTCGCGCGGCGCACGCAGGGCCTGATCGTGGCGCGCGGCAACCCGCTGGGCCTCGCGTCGCTGGCCGACGTGGCGCGCACCGGCGCGCGCTTCGTCAACCGCCCCCTGGGCACGGGCACGCGCGTGCTGCTGGCCGATCTGATGGCCCAGGCCGGCCTGGAGAGCGGCGACATCGATGGCTACGGGCGCGACGAGCCCTCGCACGCCGCCCTGGCCCAGGCGATCGCGGCCGGCAGCGCCGACGTGGGCATGGGCATAGAGCTGGCGGCGCGCGCGCGCGGGCTGGACTTCGTGCCGCTGGTGCACGAGCGCTACCACCTGGCCTGCCTCAAGTCCACGCTGGAGCAGCCCGCCACGCGCGCCCTGCGCGACCTGCTGCAGACGCCCGCCTGGCAGCGGCGCATGGCCGCCATGCCGGGCTACGCCCCGATGCACTGCGGCGAGGTGCTGGCCATGAGCCGCGTGCTGCCCTGGTGGCGCTTCGCGCGCCGCAAGAGTGCTGGCGCACACCAGCACGCGAGCCCATGACGCGCCCCGCCGCCCTCGCGCGCCGCCTGCCGGCGCTGCTGGCCGGGCTGATGCTGGCGGGCTGCAGCCTGCCGCCGCTGGCCGGCCGCAGCACGTCGGCGGCGCTGGAGCTGCCCGCGGCCCGGGACACGCAGCTGGGCCGCGCGCTCGGCCCCGAACTGGCCGCGCACCCGGGCCTGAGTGGCATCCACGCGCTGGACCACCCCCACGACGCCTTCGCGGCCCGCGTGCTGCTGGCGCGCGCGGCCGAGCGCACGCTGGACGTGCAGTACTACATCTGGCGCGGCGACACCACCGGCACACTGCTGCTGGCCGAGCTGCTGGCCGCGGCCGAGCGCGGCGTGCGCGTGCGCCTGCTGCTGGACGACCTGGGCACGGCGGGGCTGGACGGGCCGCTGGCCGCCATGAACGGCCACCCGCGGATCGAAGTGCGCCTGTTCAACCCCTTCACCTGGCGCAACCCCAAGCCGCTGGGCTACCTGGCCGACCTGCGCCGCGCCAACCGGCGCATGCACAACAAGTCGTTCACGGTGGACAACCAGGCCAGCATCGTGGGCGGGCGCAACGTGGGCGACGAGTACTTCGGCGCCACCTCGGGCGTGCTGTTCGCCGACCTGGACGTGCTGGCCGTGGGCCCGGTGGTGCAGGACGTGTCGGACGACTTCGACCGCTACTGGGCCAGCGCCAGCGCCTACCCCGCGGAGCGCATCCTGCCCGCCGTGGCGCCGCAGGCCGTGGCCAAGCTCGCCGCGCAGGCCCACGCCCTGCAGGAATCGCCCCGCGCGCGGGACTATGCCCGCGCCATCGCCGGCAGCCCCTTCATCCGCCAGCTGCTTGGCCACAGCCTGCCGCTGCACTGGGCGCGGGTGCAGATGCTCAGCGACGACCCGGCCAAGGGCATGGGCCAGGCGCGGCGCGCCGACCTGCTGCTGCCCCGGCTCGGCGCCGTGCTGGGCGCGCCCCGGCGCAGCGTGGACCTGGTCTCGCCCTACTTCGTGCCCACGGCCCACGGCGTGGAGGCCTTCGCGCGGCTGCGGCAGGCCGGCGTGCGCGTGCGCGTGCTCACCAACGCCTTCGAGGCCACGGACGTGCCCGCCGTGCATGCCGGCTACGCCAAGTACCGCAAGCGCCTGCTGGAGCAGGGGGTCGCGCTCTACGAGATGCGCAGCCTGGTGCCGGAGTACGCCGCAGACAAGGGCCGGCCGCTGCTGCAGCGCCTGGGCAGCTCGGGCTCCAGCCTGCACGCCAAGACCTTCGCGGTGGACGGCGAGCGCGTGTTCGTGGGCTCGCTCAACTTCGACCCGCGCTCGGCGCTGTTCAACACCGAGCTCGGGTTTCTGATCGACAGCCCGGCGCTGGCGCAGCAGGTCGCGCTGGCCTTCGACCGCGAGATCCCCCTGCAGTCCTACCGCGTGGCCCTGGCCGAGGACGGCACCCTGCGATGGCACGGCGGCGTGGGCAACCCGGCGCCGGTCTACGGCACCGAGCCCCACACCACCTGGTGGAGCCGGTCCCTGGTGTGGCTGCTGATGCGCCTGCCGATCGAGTGGTTTCTATGAAAAAACGGCTCCATCGCTTACCCAGAAAGCGCCATAAGCTATGTTTTTGATAGTCATCAGACATTGATCGCCGCCGCCGACCCGGCCTGGCGGCGCAGCTCGAACTTCTGGATCTTGCCGGTGCTGGTTTTGGGCAGCTCGCCGAAGACCACGGCGCGCGGCACCTTGAAGCCGGCCAGGTGCTTCTTGCAGTGCGCCACGATGTCCTCGGGCGTGGCCTGGGCGCCGGCCTTCAGCTCCACGAAGGCGCAGGGCGTCTCGCCCCACTTCGGGTCGGGCTTGGCGACCACGGCGGCGGCGAGCACGTCGGGGTGGCGGTAGAGCACGTCCTCGACCTCGATGGAGGAGATGTTCTCGCCGCCCGAGATGATGATGTCCTTGCTGCGGTCCTTGATCTTGATGTAGCCGTCGGGGTACTGCACGGCCAAGTCGCCGCTGTGGAACCAGCCGCCGCGGAAGGCGTCCCCGGTGGCGGCGGGGTTCTTCAGGTAGCCCTTCATGGCGATGTTGCCGCGGAACATGATCTCGCCCATGGTCTCGCCGTCGCGCGGCACGGGCTGCATGGTCTCGGGGTCGAGCACGGCGGCCGCGCGCTGCAGGTGGTAGCGCACGCCCTGGCGCGCGTTCAGGCGCGCGCGCTCGCCGACGTCCAGCGCGTTCCAGGCGTCATGCTTGGCACACACCGTGGCCGGGCCGTAGACCTCGGTCAGGCCGTAGACGTGGGTGAGGTCGAAGCCGAGCTTCTCCATGCCCTCGATCATCGAGGCCGGCGGCGCGGCGCCTGCCACCATGGCCTTCACGCCTGCGGGCACGCCCTCCTTCATGGCCGCCGGGGCGTTGACCAGCAGGCCGTGCACGATGGGCGCGCCGCAGTAGTGCGTGACGCCGTGGCTGCGCATGGCGTCGAAGATCGCCTGCGCCTCGACGCGACGCAGGCACACGTTCACGCCCGCGCGCGCCGCCACCGTCCAGGGGAAGCACCAGCCGTTGCAGTGGAACATGGGCAGCGTCCACAGATAGACGCTGTGCTTAGGCATGTCCCACTCCAGCACATTGCTGATGGCGTTGATGGCCGCGCCCCGGTGGTGGTAGACCACGCCCTTGGGGTTGCCCGTGGTGCCCGAGGTGTAGTTGAGCGCGATCGCGTCCCACTCGTCGCCGGGCAGCTCCCAGGCGAACTGCGGGTCGCCCGCGGCCAGGAACTCCTCGTAGGTCTGCGTGCCCAGGCGCTCGGCGGCGGCACCATAGACGGCATCCTCCACGTCGATGAGCAGGAGCGGCGCCTTGGATTGGCGCAGCGCCAGCGCCCTGGCCATAACGGGGGCGAACTCGGGGTCCACGATCACCGCCCTGGCCTCGCCGTGGTCGAGCATGAAGGCGATGGTCTCGGGGTCCAGGCGCGTGTTCAGCGCGTTGAGCACCGCGCCCGCCATGGGCACGCCGAAATGCGCCTCCACCATAGGCGGGGTGTTGGGCAGCATCACGGCCACGGTGTCATTCTTGCCGATGCCCGCCGCGCGCAGGCTGCTCGCCAGACGGCGGCAGCGCGCGTAGGTCTGGCCCCAGGTCTGGCGCAGGCCGCCGTGCACGATGGCCAGGCGGTCCGGGTAGACCTCGGCCGTGCGCTCGATGAAGGACAGGGGCGACAGCGGCGCGTGGTTGGCCTCGTTGCGGGGCAGGTTCTGGTCGTACATGCTGGTCACGGCAGGCTCCTTTGTTTCAGGGAATGCAAAAAAACGCGGCCATTAGAGCAAGGCCGGCTGACGCCTGGCTGAGAACCTGCCCAATATCTTTTCATGGAGTCCCTTGCCCCGCAAGGCGGTGGATGCAAGGCGCAAACCGCAGACGGGCTGGTGGCCCGGCGAGGATTTGCAACGCCGCAGATGCCGCCTTTGCGGAGCAACCCTTCGGGCAAGACTCGTCGTTGCCCGCCTTGCCCAGGCCGCCAGCATGGCCTGCGGCGCGCGCCTAGATTGCGGCCTTTTGCTGCCTTGCGGACTCCATGAAAAGATATTGAGCAGGCTCTAAGAGAAAATAGCCCGGTGTCCATCCCCCAGTCGTTCATCCAGGAGCTGCTCGCGCGCGTCGACGTGGTCGACATAGTAGGCCGCTACGTGCAGCTCAAGAAGAGCGGCGCCAACTTCATGGGGCTGTGCCCCTTCCACGGGGAGAAATCGCCCTCGTTCAGCGTCAGCCCCTCCAAGCAGTTCTTCCACTGCTTCGGCTGCGGCAAGAACGGCAACGCCATCGGCTTCCTCATGGACCACGCGGGCATGGGCTTTCGCGAGGCCGTGCAGGACCTGGCCCAGCAGGTCGGCATGCAGGTGCCCGACGACGAGAACACCTCGCCCCAGGACCGCGAGCGCGCCGCCGCCCAGCGCCAGAAGCAGGCCACGCTGACCGAAGTGCTGGAGAAGGCCGGCGAATCCTGGCGTCGCCACCTGCGCGAATCCCCGCGCGCCATCCAGTACTTCAAGGGCCGGGGCGTCTCGGGCCAGGTCGCCAAGCGCTACGGCCTGGGCTACGCGCCCGAGGGCTGGCGCAATCTGGCCAGCGTGTTCCCCGAGTACGACAGCCCGCTGCTGGAGGAAAGCGGCCTCGTGATCGTGGGCGAGGACGACGGCAAGCGCTACGACCGCTTCCGCGACCGCGTCATGTTCCCCATCCGCAACGTCAAGGGCGAATGCATCGGCTACGGCGGGCGCGTGCTGGGCGACGATAAGCCCAAGTACCTCAACTCGCCCGAGACGCCGGTCTTCCACAAGGGCCGCGAGCTCTACGGCCTGTACGAGGCGCGCGGCGCGATCCGCGAGATGGGCTACGTGCTGGTGGCCGAGGGCTACATGGACGTGGTCGCCCTCGCCCAGCTCGGCTTTCCCAACGCCGTGGCCACGCTGGGCACGGCCTGCACGCCCGACCACGTGCACAAGCTGTTCCGCTTCACCGACGTGGTGGTCTTCAGCTTCGACGGCGACGCGGCCGGCCGCCGCGCGGCGCGCAAGGCGCTCGACGGCGCCCTGCCCTACGCGAGCGACACACGCAGCATCAAGTTCCTGTTCCTGCCGCCCGAGCACGACCCCGACAGCTTCATCCGCGCCCACGGCCCCGAGGCGTTCGCGCGCCACGTGGGCGACGCCATGCCGCTGTCGCGCTTCCTGCTCGAATCCGCGCGGGAGGGCTGCGATCTCGGCACGGCCGAGGGCCGCGCCCACATGCTGGCCAACGCCCGCCCGCTCTGGAGCCAGCTGCCCGACGGCGCCCTCAAGCGCCAGATGCTGGCCGAGCTGGGCGAACTGGGCCAGTTGCCGGCCAAGGACCTGGCCGAGCTCTGGGCTCAGGAGGGCCCGCGCGCCGCGCCCGCGGCAGCGCCGGAGGGCGGCGACCCGTTCGCGGACGAGCCGCCCTGGCACCCGCAGCCGCCCGGCCCGTGGCAGGGCGAACCAGCGCGCCGCCCCTGGCGCAAGGACGCCGGCGGCCGCTGGCGCCGCGAGCCCGCGCGCCCGGCCCAGCCCCCGCTGCCGCGCAGGCCCGCCGCCAGCCGCATCGACCACGCGGCGCGGCTGCTGCTGTCGCACATGCAGTTCCTCGAAGGCCTCTCGCACGAGGACCACGCCGCGCTGTGCGCCCAGCCCGAGCCGCACGGCCCGCTGTTCGCGTGGCTCGAAGGCCAGCTCCACGAGCACGGCCCCCAGCCCTGGGCCGTGCTGCGCGAGGCGCTGCGCGGCCACGACTGCGAGCCGCTCGCCGAGCGCGTGATGACCGGCTCGCACGCCCAGACCGAGGGCGACGAGGCCGAGCTGCACGCCGAGCTGCGCGGCCTGCTCGACCGCATGCTGATCGAGGAATTCAAGCGCCAGCAGCAGGAGCTGGTGCCCCGCGTGACGCGCGACCCCGCCGCGCTCGCGCAGTACCAGGCGCTGGAGCAGCGGCTCAAGGGATTGCTCGGTATTTCTCCCAGGCCTACTTGAAATACGCACCGCCGCTATAATTTAGGGTTTGTCGGCAAGAGCGACAGCAGCACCTCCGGACCAGGCAACCGTGACAAACGCGCACCACCGCCTTCCCCCACCGCAAGGACTGCACACCAAATGTTCGCCCAGACATCTTGCCCCTGAGGATTTGCCCCTCGAACCGCGAAGGCCCCTGCCTTCGCCGTGCCTGCCCGCGCCGGGTTCCTTGGCGCTTGTGTTTTCTTTGTGTGTCCGTTTTTGACCCTGAGGTTGTCCATGCCCGTTCAAAAGTCCGCGAAGTCGCCCAAGCCTGCCTCTGGCACCGCTGCGAAGGCCGCCTCAAAAGCCGCAACCCCTGTGAAAACCGCCGCCAAGGCGCCCGCAAAAGCAGCCACCGCCAAGGCCGCTGACGCCGCGCTTCAGGCCGCGACGAAAGTCAAGACCGTGCCAACGCCAAAAACCACTGCCGAGCTGACAAAAGCCGCCGATGAACTGTTGAAGAAAAAGCCCGCGCGCGCGCCCAAGGCCGCCGCCGCGCAGGCCGAAGCCTCCGAGGATGCGCCCAAGAAGAAGCCCGGCCGCCCCGCCAAGGCCGCCGGCAGCGCCACGGCCGCTGCCAAGGCCCCCGCCAAGCGCGGCCGCAAGCCCAAGGCCAAGGAAGAAGGCCTGGAGGACGATGCCGACCTGTCCGACATCGAAGCGGAGCTCGAAGGCGAACCCGAGGCACCCGAGGCCGAGGCCGAGGCCGCGACCGCCGAGAAGGCCAAGCCCCTGCGCATGAAGATCAGCAAGGCCAAGGAACGCGCCTTGATGAAGGAGTTCGGCCTGGACGAGACGGTTCTGTCCGAGGAGGACATGGCCAAGCGCCGCTCGCAGCTCAAGAAGCTGATCACCCTGGGCAAGACCCGCGGCTACCTGACGCAGGTGGAAATCTCCGACCACCTGCCCGACAAGCTGGTGGACGCCGAGACCATGGAAGTCGTGGTCGCCATGCTGGGCGACATGGGCGTGGCGGTGTACGAGCAGACGCCCGACGCCGAGACCCTGTTCCAGAACAACGTGGCGCCCACGGCCACCACCGTGGAAGAGGCCGAGGAAGAGGCCGAGGCGGCCCTGTCCACCGTGGACAGCGAGTTCGGCCGCACCACCGACCCCGTGCGCATGTACATGCGCGAGATGGGCACGGTGGAACTGCTCACGCGCGAGGGCGAGATCGAGATCGCCAAGCGCATCGAGGGCGGCCTGATGGACATGATGGAGGCCATCAGCGCATCGCCCGCCACGATCGCCGAGATCCTCAACATGGGCGAGGAAATCCGTGAGGGCAAAGTGGTCATCTCCACCGTGGTCGACGGCTTCTCCAACCCCGAGGAGGCCGACGACTACGTGGCCGAGGAAGACTTCGACGAATACGACGAAGAGGACGACGACGACGGCAAGGGCGGCTCCAAGGCCATGACCCGGCTGCTGGAAAAGCTCAAGACCGAGGCCCTGGACCGCTTCGACGAGCTGCGCTCGCTGTTCGAGAAGATGCACAAGATCTACGACAAGGAGGGCTACGGCAGCCCGGCGTACATGAAGGTGCAGCACGAGATCTCGGCCAAGCTGATGACCATCCGCTTCACCGCCAAGACCATCGAGAAGCTCTGCGACATGGTGCGCGCCCAGGTGGACGACGTGCGCAAGAAGGAGCGCGAGCTGCGCCGCATCATCGTGGACAAGTGCGGCATGCCGCAGGAGACCTTCATCAAGGAATTCCCGCCCAACCTGCTGAACCTGCAGTGGGTGGAGAAGCAGGCCGCCGCCGGCAAGCCCTGGAGCGCCGTGATGCAGCGCAACATCCCGCCGATCCAGGAGCTGCAGCAGCACCTGATCGACCTGCAGTCGCGCGTGGTGGTGCCGCTCGCCGAGCTCAAGGCGATCAACAAGCGCATGAACCAGGGCGAGGCCAATTCGCGCGACGCCAAGAAGGAGATGATCGAGGCCAACCTGCGCCTGGTGATCTCCATCGCCAAGAAGTACACCAACCGCGGCCTGCAGTTCCTGGACCTGATCCAGGAGGGCAACATCGGCCTGATGAAGGCCGTGGACAAGTTCGAATACCGCCGCGGCTACAAGTTCTCGACCTACGCCACGTGGTGGATCCGCCAGGCCATCACGCGCTCGATCGCCGACCAGGCGCGCACCATCCGCATCCCGGTGCACATGATCGAGACCATCAACAAGATGAACCGCATCAGCCGCCAGCACCTGCAGGAGTTCGGCTTCGAGCCCGATGCATCCATCCTGGCAGCCAAGATGGAGATCCCCGAAGACAAGATCCGAAAGATCATGAAGATCGCCAAGGAGCCGATCTCGATGGAAACCCCCATCGGCGACGACGACGACAGCCATCTGGGCGACTTCATCGAGGACAGCAACAACACCGCGCCTATCGACGCCGCCATGCAGGCAGGCCTGCGCGACGTGGTCAAGGACATCCTCGATGGCCTGACCCCGCGCGAGGCCAAGGTGCTGCGCATGCGCTTCGGCATCGAGATGAGCACCGACCACACGCTGGAGGAAGTGGGCAAGCAGTTCGACGTGACGCGCGAGCGCATCCGCCAGATCGAGGCCAAGGCACTGAGGAAACTCAAGCACCCCAGCCGCTCGGACAAGCTGCGCAGCTTCATCGACTCGCTGTAAGCGCAACCCGGCACCTCGTGCCCCAGGCCCGTTCCCGCGCTGCGGGGCGGGCCTGTTTCTTTTCCAGCGGATACGATCCAGCCAGGCTGCACAATCGGCTCTCCCACTGGCTGAAGGAGATGCGAATGCCGAAGTTCATCACCATAGGCTACGGCGACCAGGAAGGCTATGACCTCACACCAGAGCCGCTTCGGAATGCCGCCCATGCAAATTCCAGGATGGCGGGGCCTTGATGGGAGTCGCAGGCCCGCCGGTACGAAAATCATGACTCTTGAATATCGCTGGCTCTACGACACGGTCCGCAAGCGTTTCGAATCCGACGAGGCCATGGAGGCCTTTCTGCCCACGGCGCTGACTCCCCAAGAGTTGAAGCAGAAAGGCGACGACCGCTATCTCTCCGCCATGAGCCAGCGGGTATTCCAGGCCGGCATGCAGCATTCGATGGTCGATGCCAAATGGCCCGAGTTCGAAAAGGCCTTCTCGGGGTTCGCGCCCGGGCAGATGGCCTTGCTCGGTCCGCAGCAGATAGAAGACCACATGAAGAACGACCGGATCATCCGCGACCGCACCAAGCTGCAGACCATTCCCAAGAACGCCCGGTTCATTCTGGATATCCGCCAGGAGCGGGGCTGCGGTTTTGGCGAGTTCATCGCCGGTTGGCCGGGTGCCGACACCGTTGGCCTGTGGCGCCTGCTGGCCCAGCGCGGCGCCCGCCTGGGCGGGCGCTCGGCCGCCGGGTTTCTGCGCCTGGCCGGAAAGGACACTTTTCTATTGACCAGCGACGTGGTTGCACGCCTGATGGCCGCAGGCATCATTGACCATGCCCCCACCAGCCAGCGCGACATGCAGATCGTGCAGGATGCGTTCAATAGGCTGCAGCAGGACTCTGGAAGACTGCTGTGCCAGCTGTCGGCCATGCTGTCCCTGAGCATCAATCCGGGGTTCTAGCCAAGGACTGGACGCCGTGCCCCGCCACCCAACCCACCGATCCGCCATGCACCCGACCACCGAGCCCCATACCCCGCCCCACCCCGGCCGCCTGCGCTTTGCCGTCATGGGCGCGGGCGCGGTGGGCTGCTATTTCGGCGCGCTGCTGGCGCGGGCGGGGCATGCCGTCACGCTGATCGGCCGCCCGGCGCACGTGCAGGCCATCCAGGCCCGCGGCCTGCGCCTGCAGACCGCCGCGCAGGATGAACACGTGGCCATGGGCGCCAGCACCGATGCCGGCGCCGTGGCGGGCGCCGACGTGGTGCTGCTGTGCGTGAAGTCCACCGACACCGAGGCCGCGGCGCGGCAGATCCAGCCCCACCTCGCGCCCGGCGCGCTGGTGCTCACGCTGCAGAACGGCGTGGACAACGACGAGCGCGTGCGCGCCGTGCTCGGCCCGGCGCAGCCCGTGGCGGCGGCCGTGGTCTACGTGGCCACGGCCATGGCGGGGCCGGGCCACGTGCGCCACTTCGGGCGCGGCGAGCTGGTGCTGGCGCCCTCGCTCATCGCCGAGCGCCTGGTCCGCGAGCTGGGCGCGGCGGGCATTCCCGCGCAGGTGTCGGACAACGTGCGCGGCGCGCTGTGGTCCAAGCTGGTCATCAACTGCGCCTACAACGCGCTGTCGGCCATCGTGCAGCGGCCCTACGGCTGGCTGGCGCGGCAGGACGGCGCGACCGAGGTGATCGCCGACCTGGTGGCCGAATGCCTTGCCGTGGCGCAGGCGGACGGCGTGCGCATCGCCGGCGACATCCACGCCGCCGTGCGCGGCATCGTGCAGAGCATGCCGGGCCAGCGCTCGTCCACCGCGCAGGATCTGGCGCGCGGCAGGCCCACGGAGATCGAGCACCTGAACGGCTACGTGGTGCAGCGCGGCAAGGCCCTGGGCGTGGCCACGCCCGTGAACCACGCGCTGCTGGTGCTGGTGCGCATGGCCGAGGCGGCTCGCACGGAAGTTTGAGGAAAAATCGGCCTCAACACCCGGAACCACTCCGTGCAGGCGCCCTCCCCGCCCCCGCGCGGCGGCGGGCCGCTCAGTCCATCTTCACGTTGGCGCTTTTCACGGCCTGGGCCATGCGCGCGGTCTCGGAGCGGAAGAAGGCGGCCGCCTCCTCGGGCGGCGGCAGGCGGATCACGTAGCCCTGGGCCACGAGCGCGTCGCGCGCCTCGGGCATCTGCAGCGCGCGCTGGAAGCCCTGGTAGATGCGATACACCTCGGCCCGGGGCAGGCCCGCGGGGCCGATGGCGGCGATCCAGCCGTCGAGCTCGTAGCCGGGCAGGCCCTGCTCGGCGATCGTGGGCACCTGCGGCAGCGACGCCACGCGCGCCGCCGAGGTCACGCCCAGCGCGCGCAGCGCGCCGCTCTTGATATGGCCGGCTGCCGGCGCCACGGCCACCACGCCCAGTTGCACCTGGCCGCCCAGGATGTCGTTCATGAGCGGGCCCATGCCGCGGTAGGGGATGTGGCGTATGTCCAGCCCCGCCTGGTCCACGAACATGGCCGCGCCCAGGTGCAGGATGGTGCCGTTGCCCGACGAGCCGTAGTTGAGCACGCCCGGGTGCGCCTTGGCGTAGGCCACCAGCTCCTGCACCGTCCTGGCGGGCACCGAGGGGTGGGCCACGAGCACGAAGGGCGTGGTGCCGACCACGGTGATGGGCGTGATGTCGGCCAGCGAGTCGAACGGGATGTTGCGGTACACGGCCGGGTTCACCACGTGGTTGTTGGAGACCACGCCGATGACGCTGCCGTCCCTGGGCGCGCGCACGATCTGCGCCGTGCCCGTGATGCCGCCCGCGCCGGGCAGGTTCTCGATCACCACGGGCTGGCCCAGCGCCTTGGCCAGGCTGTTGCTAATGGCGCGCATGGCGCCGTCGGCGCCCGAGCCTGCCGACACCGGCAGGATCATGCGCAGCGGCCTGCCCTCGCCCTGGGCCAGCGCCAGCGCGGGCGCACCCAGGGCGGCGACGCCCCAGGCCAGGGCGCTGCGGCGGCTGACGAGCGCTCCGTGGCGCGCAATGGAATGGAAGGTGTGCATGCGTGTCTCCGGTTGTTCTATCTGTTGGCGTGGTCAGGCCACGGCTGCTGCGCCGCGCAGCGCTTCCACCTGCTCCGCGGTGTAGCCCAGGCCGGCAAGCAGCTCCGGCGTGTGCTGGCCCAGGCGCGGCGGGTCCATGCGCACGCCCATGCGCTGGCCGTCCAGACGCAGCGGCAGCAGCGTGGTGCGCGCCGTGGCGCCGGCGCGCTCGCCGTCGGGCAGGGTAACGTCGGCCAGGCCGCCGGTGGCATTGAGGTGCGGGTCGTCGAACAGCTCCTCGGGCCGGCGGATGGGTGCGAACGGTAGGCCGTGGCGCTCGAAGACGGCCGCCAGCGCGTCGGCCGTGTGCGCGGCCAGGCGCTCGCGCAGCATGGGCAGCAGCGTGGGGCGCGCGCGTACGCGGTCGTTGTTGGTGGCATAGCGCGGGTCGGCCTTCAGGTCGGCGTAGCCCATGGCGTCGCAGAAGGTCTGCCACTGCGCGTCGCTCACGGCGGCCAGGAAGATCTGCCCGCCGTCCTTCACGCTGAACACGTCGTACACGGCCCAGGACGAGATGCGCTCGGGCATGGGCGCGGCGGGCTCGCCCGTCACGGCGTACTGCATCATGTGCTGGCCGACGAGGAACACGTTGTTCTCGAACAGGGCCGAGTCCACCTCCTGCCCGCGCCCGGTCTGCACGCGCTGCATCAGCGCGGCCATGGCGCCGATGGCGCCGAACATGCCGCCCATGATGTCGTTCACGCTGGTGCCCGCGCGCAGCGGGTCGCCGGGGCGGCCGGTCATGTAGGCCAGGCCCCCCATCATCTGCACCACCTCGTCGAGCGCCGTGCGGTGCTCATACGGCCCGTGCAGGAAGCCCGTGTGGTTCACGTAGACCAGGCGCTGGTTCAGGCGCGAGAGCGCGGCGTAGTCCAGGCCGTACTTGGCCATCACGCCGGGCTTGAAGTTCTGCGCCACCACGTCGGCGCTGCTGGCCAGGCGGATCGCCACCTCCAGCCCCTGGGGGCTGCGCAGGTCGATGGCGATGCTCTTCTTGTTGCGGTTGAACATGGGGAAGAAGCCCGCGCCCGCGCCCAGCAGGTGACGCGTGCGGTCGCCCTCCACGGGCTCGACCTTGATGACCTCGGCTCCCAGGTCGGCCAGCACCATGCCGCAGGTGGGGCCCATGACCATGTGGGTGAATTCCACCACGCGGATGCCGGCGAGCGGCAGGGAGGATGTATTCATGTGCGGTACGAAAAACAGCAGGAGAAAGAATCAGGCGGCGGCCAGCCTGGGCAGGCCGGCGCGCCAAAGCGTGCCGTGCAGCGTCTCGCCGGCCAGCCAGCCTTCCACGCGCCGGCGCAGCGCCAGCAGCGCGGGGACGTTGAGGCCGGTGGCGGCGCCCATGCGTTCCAGCATGAAGGCCAGGTCCTCCGTGGTCACGTTGCCGCTCGCACCCGGCGCGTGCGGGCAGCCGCCGATGCCGGCCAGGCAGGCGTCGAAGCGGCGCACGCCCGTCTGCCACGCGGCGTAGCAGTTGGCCAGGCCCAGGCCGCGCGTGTCGTGGAAGTGCGCGCCCGCAAGATGCTCGCCCACGAGGGCGCGCGCCTTCTCGAACAGGCGCTGCACGCCGGCCGGGTCGGCATAGCCCACGGTGTCGGCCAGGCTCACGCGGTCGGCGCCGGCATCGATCAGCGCCTGCAGCAGGCGCAGCACCTCGGCCTCGGGCACCTCGCCCTGGATAGTGCAGCCGAAAGCCGTGCCCACGCCGCCCTCGATGCGCGTGCGGCTGCCGGCGGCGTCGCGCGCGGCGCGCATGCGGGCGACATCGGCCACCACCTCGTCGGGCGTCTTGCGCAGGTTGGCCAGGCTGTGCGCGTGGCTGGCCGACAGCGGCACGATCATCCATGGCGCACCGCATGCGATGGCGCGCTCGGCCCCCTTGAGGTTGGGCACCAGCACCGAGGGCATGAGGCCCGGCAGCGTGAGCGCATGCGCCAGCACCTCGGCCGTATCGGCCAGCTGCGGCAGCAGGCGCACAGGCACGAAGGAGCCGACCTCGACCTCCCGCAGGCCGGCGGCGTGGGCCGCATCGAGCCACTCGATCTTGCGCGCCGTGGAGACGATGGTGGCGATGCTCTGCAGGCCGTCGCGCAGCCCCACCTCGCGCACGGTTGCGCGGGGGGTGTCGGGATTCGGGGGCATGGGGCGGTTCTCCGGGACGGGTGTTGTGCTGGATCAGGATTCTAGAAATTCCGTCACACTATGGATCGTCTATTTTGGAAGCCCTGAATTTCCCAACCGGAATACCTCATGCGCCTGCCCGACCTGCAATCGCTCAAGCTCTTCGTCGCCGTGTGCGAGCACCGCAGCATCGCCCGCGCGGCGGAGCGGGAGGCCATCGTCGGCTCGGCCGTGAGCAAGCGCCTCGCGCAGCTGGAGGACACGGTGGGCACGCCCCTGCTGGTGCGCCGGCGCCACGGCGTGGCGCCCACGCCGGCGGGCGAAACGCTGCTGGAGCATGCGCGCGAGATGCTGGCGAGCGTGGGCCGCATCGAGCGCGACATGGCGGCCTTCGGCGCGGGCATCCGCGGGCACGTGCGCATGCTGGTCACGGCCTCGGTCATGGCCGAGTCGCTGGCGGACGACGTGGCCGCCTTCCTGCAGGACCCGGCGCACCGCGACATCCAGGTGAGCATGGAGGAGCGCGTGAGCCCCGAGGTGGTGCGCGGCGTGCGCGAGGGCAGCGCATCGCTGGGCATCTGCTGGGACGCGGCCGACCTCTCGGGCCTGCACACGCGCAGCTACCGCCACGACCACCTGGCCATCGTGGCTCACCCCGCGCACCCGGTGGCGCGCGCGGCGAGCGTGCGCTTCGCCGACGTGCTGGAGCACCAGTTCGTGAGCATGCCCGCGCTCAGCGCCGTGCAGCAGCTGCTGGTGCGCGCCGCGGCCGTGGAGGGCAAGACGCTGGAGCACCGCGTGCAGGTGTCCAACTTCGACGCCGCGCTGCGCGTGGTGCGCGCCAACCTGGCCATCAGCGTGATCCCGCAGGAGGTGGCGCAGCCGTTCGCCGCCAGCACCGGCGTGCGCGTGATTCCCCTGGCCGACGACTGGGCGCGGCGGCGCTTCGCCATCTGCCACCGCGGCGAGGCGGGCCTGTCGCCCGCGGCCCGGCTGCTGGTGCAGCATCTGGCCGGCCGCGCACGGCAACATGCAAGAATGGAGCCGGCAACTTTCTGACACTCGCGCAGGTCAGACATACGCCTTGAGCTACCAAACTTGTAGCAACCCCATTTCCGCGCTATATTGCTATCGTTTTTTCCAGCCCCCGCCGCCCCGCCGTCCGCGGTGCGGCGTCCATCACCAAACCCAAGCGCAAGGAGAAGCGTTCATGAGCTCCAAGGAAAACGCCGCCGTCTTTCAGCTGTTCGAGAAACTCGAATGCCGCTATGCGCTGCGCGTGCTGTGGGCCCTGCGCGACGGCCATCCGCAGACCTTCCGCCTGCTGCAGGACAGCGTGGGCGGCATCACGCCCAACACCCTCAACACCCGCATCAAGGAACTGCGCGAGGCCGGCTTCCTGGACCATGGCAGCGACGGCTACGTCGTCACCCCCGTGGGGCAGGACCTGCTCAAGCGCGTGTCCGACGTTCAGGCCTTCGCCAACCGCTGGGCCGCGGCCCGCGTGAAGAAATAAGGCGCACGACACCCCGCACCGGCCCGCCCCGCGCGGGTTTTGGTCTTTTTGGGCTCAAGCGCTTGCTGGACAAGCGCTGATAGCTCTGATTTTTGAAGCAAACGAAGGAATCACCATGGCATTCATCACCACCGCCTCCGGCCTGCAGTACGAAGACACCGTCGTGGGTACGGGCGCGCAGGCCGCGCGCGGCCAGTCGGTGCGCGTGCACTACACGGGCTGGCTCTACCAGAACGGCCAGCAGGGCGCCAAGTTCGATTCCAGCCGCGACCGCAACGACCCCTTCGAATTCCCTCTCGGCGCCGGCATGGTCATCAAGGGCTGGGACGAGGGCGTGCAGGGCATGCAGATCGGCGGCCAGCGCACGCTCATCATCCCGGCCGAGCTGGGCTACGGCGCGCGCGGCGCGGGCGGCGTGATCCCGCCCAACGCCACGCTCAAGTTCGACGTGGAACTGCTGGCCGTGCGCGGCTGACGGCGCCCTGCCCTCATCCACAAAAAGGAGCGTGGTGCACCCACGCTCCTTTTTTCATCAGACCGGCACGCCCACCAGGTCGTGCCCCTGCGTGCCCACGATGCGCGCCTTGACGAAGTCGCCCACCTTGTAGGTCTTGCTGATCTTCTCGGGCGGCAGCAGGTGGACCAGGCCGTCGATCTCGGGCGCGTCGGCCCAGCTGCGGCCCACGCCGCCCTTCTTGCCCAGGCCCACGGCCTTGTCCACCAGCACCTGCAGGGTCTGGCCCACGCGCCGCTGCAGCCGGGCGGTGGAGACTTCCTCGGCCACGGCCATGAAGCGCGCGCGGCGCTCCTCGCGCAGCTCCATGGGCAGCATGCCCGGCAGGTCGTTGGCGGCGGCGCCCCGCACGTTGCTGTACGCGAAGCAGCCGGCGCGGTCGATCTGCGCCTCGCGCAGGAACTGCAGCAGGTGCTCGAACTCTTCCTCCGTTTCGCCCGGAAAGCCCGCGATGAAGGTGCTGCGGACCACCAGCTCGGGGCACATCTCGCGCCAGCGCTGGATGCGCTCCAGGTTCTTCTCGCCGCTGGCCGGGCGCTTCATGCGCTTCAAGACATCGGGGTGGCTGTGCTGGAACGGCACGTCCAGGTAGGGCAGCACCAGCCCCTCCTGCATCAGCGGGATGATGTCGTCCACGCTCGGATAGGGGTAGACGTAGTGCAGGCGCACCCAGGCGCCGTAGGGTCTGGCGATCGCGCCCAGGGTCTGCACGAGCTCCAGCAGTCGCGTCCTGACCGGCTTGCCGTCCCAGAAACCCGTGCGGTACTTCACGTCCACGCCGTAGGCCGAGGTGTCCTGGCTCACGACGAGCAGCTCCTTCACGCCGCCCTCGAACAAGGCCCTGGCCTCGTTGAGCACGTCGCCGATGGGGCGCGACACGAGGTCGCCGCGCATCGAGGGAATGATGCAGAAGGTGCAGCGGTGGTTGCAGCCCTCCGAGATCTTCAGGTACGCGTAATGGCGCGGCGTGAGCTTGATGCCGGCCTCGCCGAACGTGCCGGGCACCAGGTCCAGGAAGGGGTCGTGCGGCTTGGGCAAATGCTGGTGCACGTGCTCCATCACCTCCTGCGCGGCATGCGGGCCGGTGACGGCGAGCACGTTGGGGTGCACGCCCTTGACGAGGTTGCCGCCGCCGTCGTCCGCGCGCGCGCCCAGGCAGCCGGTGACGATCACCTTGCCGTTGTCGGCCAGCGCCTCGCCGATGGTGTCCAGGCTCTCGCGCACGGCATCGTCGATGAAACCGCAGGTGTTGACGATGACGAGATCGGCGCCCTGGAAAGTCTTGGAGGTTTCGTAGCCCTCGGCCGAGAGCTGCGTGAGGATGAGTTCGGAATCCGTCAGGTTCTTGGGGCAGCCCAGGCTGACGAAGCCGATCTTCGGGGTTTTCGTGGGGGAGAGTGCTTCGCTCATCCCCGTATTGTCCCTGTTTGGCCCTAGGGCCTGGGCCCTAGCGTTTCTTGAGGCCGAACGCGCCGAGCATCTGCTCGGTCTGCTTCTGCATCTGCTCCTGCATCTGCTGGAACATGTTCTGCGACTGCTCGACGTAGTTGCCCATCAGCCCCTTCATCATGGGCGACTGCAGGTTCATGAACTGCGACCACATCTCGGGCGTGAGCCCCTGGGACTGCTCGGCCAGCTTGGCCTGGATCTCGGTGAACATCTGCACGTTCTTCTCGAGGTAGGCGCCCATGAAGCCCTGCATGGCGTGGCCGTAGAAGCGGATGATGTTGGCCAGCGCCGCCTCGCTGAACATGGGCGCGCCGCCGGCCTCCTCCTCCAGGATGATCTGCAGCAGGATGCTGCGCGTCAGGTCCTCGCCGCTCTTGGCGTCGCGCACGGCGACCGTCTCCCCGTTCATCACCAGCTGCCTGACCTCGGCCAGCGTGACGTAGGTGGAGGTGGAGGTGTCGTACAGGCGGCGATTGGGGTACTTCTTGATGACGCGCTGCGCGGGCTTGGCGTCAGGTGCGGGGTTCTGGTCTGGCACGGGTGGCTCCTCCGGTCGTGGTCCGGCTCGTATTGCAGTGCAACAGATTCTAGGCAGGCCATGTCCGCACCACGCGCAGGAATACCCTGATCGCACCATCCACACCGCCCTTGCACGACATGCATCAACGAAAAAGCCGCCCGTCCGGGGCGGCTTGATGCGTTCGAGGGCTTTACGCCCGGCTCAATGATGTCAGTAGCGGCTGCCGCGATAGCCGCCGCGGTCGGCGCCACCGCCAAAGCTCGGCCGGGCTTCCATGGGCCGTGCGACGTTCACCGTCAAGGCGCGGCCATCGACCGATTTGCCATGCAGGCCATTGATGGCTTCCTGCGCCTCGGCACCGCTGGCCATCTCGACGAAGCCGAAGCCCTTGGAGCGGCCCGTGTCGCGCTCCATCATGACTTTCGCGGAGGTGACGGCGCCGAATTGGGAGAACTGCTGGACCAGCGATTCGTCGCGGACAGAATAGGCCAGGTTGCCCACATAGAGTCGATTGTTCATAAATGTCTTTCTTTCGGAGTGAAGGGCCGGCCACTCGGGGCCAGCCACGGAGAGGAAATGGAAGTCAGCCCAGTTGGCCCTGCAGCACCATGCTGCGGCCCTGGGCCAAGGCGTACTGCACCGCCTGCGCATCGCAGGCAAAGTGGGGGGCGAACCGGAAGATTCGGTCGTACATCCCCCGGCGGATGGAAACCGAGGCCGCGACGCCGGCATTGGTGGATTTGATGAGCGGCGTGACAACGTAGTTGCCGACGCACTCTGCGTTCTGTTTTTCAAGCATTGCGGACTGACGGAGATCTTCGCCGGCAGGGCGTCCCGTCAGGAGTCAAAGGGGGGAAAGAAAAATCCCTGCAGCGCCATGGCGCAGAGGTGCTCGGGCAGATCCGGAAAAGGATGTGGGGATCCGCAATGAGCTCGCCGCGAAAGGAGGATGACAGCCGACAGACTTCGCTGGAAGTGCGGCAGAACAGGCGATGGGAGTGCTGTCAGTCAGGCGCCGCCAAGGCAAGCAGTGGGCAGCGCATCGGTGCATTATGCACCGCAAATCGAAACATGCAAACTTTTATTCAAAAGAAAGCATATTGCCCGTTGACGGAGCCGGCCCGGGACTCTTCGAGGTCTATCCCTTTGGCCCGGAAAGAAAAACGGGTCACAGCGAAGCCGCTGCAACCCGTTGATTCCATTGGTAGGCGCGATTGGACTCGAACCAACGACCCCCACCATGTCAAGGTGGTGCTCTAACCAGCTGAGCTACGCGCCTGTGATCGTTCGAGAAAGCGAAAGTATAGCAGTAAAAACCCGCCCAGAAAGAAAGCGGCTCAGCGCCTGCGCGCCGAGCGCACCCCCTGCACGCCGGCGACGATGCCCAGGACCTTGTTCAGCCGCCCGGCGTCGGACACCTCCACGGTGAAGGTCATCCAGGCCGTGCCTTTCACGGACTGGGTCTGCACGCCGATCACGTTGGTCTTCTCGCGCGCGAACACCTCGGAGATGTCGCGCAGCAGGCCCTGGCGGTCCGATGCCTCCACCGCCACGTCCACGGGATAGACGGCCGCCTCCGCCGTCGAGCGCCGCGGCCGGCCCCACTGCACGTCGATCACGCGCTCGGCGTTGCGCGCGGCCATTTCGTGGAAGTTGCGGCAGTCGGAGCGGTGCACGCTCACGCCCTTGCCGCGCGTGACGAAACCGCGGATGTCGTCGGGCGGCGCGGGCTTGCAGCATTTGGCCAGCTGCGTCATGAGCGAATCCACGCCGACCACGAGCACGCCGCCCTTGTGCGCGCCATCGGCCGTGCGCGCCTTCCTGACCAGCAGGTCGGGCTCCTGCGCCACCGGCTCGGGCGGGCGCAGCAGGGCTTCTATGGAGCGCAGCGACAGCTCGTCCTTGCCCACCATCTCGAACAGCGCGTCCGCCGACTTGAATCCCAGCTGCATGGCCAGGTCGTCGTGCTTGATGGCCGTCTTGCCCTCGCGCTGCAGCAGCTTTTCCACCAGTTCGCGCCCGCGCGCGACCGTCGCGTGGGTTGCCTGGGCATTGAACCAGGCGCGCACCTTGGCCTTGGCGCGGCTGCTGATGAGGTAGCCCAGCTCGGGGTTGAGCCAGTCGCGCGAGGGACGGCCCTCCTTCACGGTGCTGATCTCCACCGTCTGGCCGTTCTGCAGCGGCGTGTTCAGCGGCACCATGGCACCGTCCACGCGCGCGCCGCGGCAGCGGTGGCCTACGTTGGTGTGGACCGCATAGGCGAAGTCGACGGGCGTGGCGCCCTGGGGCAGCTCCACCACCGCGGCGTCGGGCGTCAGCACGTAGATGCGGTCCTCGAACAGGCCGCTGCGGCTGGCCGAGCCGACCAAGTCGCGCTCCCAGGCCAGCAGCTGGCGCAGCACGGCGATCTTGGCGTCGTAGTCGCTGCTGGCCGACACGCCGGCATAGCCCTTGGTGCCCGCCTCCTTATAGGCCCAGTGCGCAGCCACGCCGTGCTCGGCATGGTCGTGCATGGCCTGGGTGCGGATCTGGATCTCGATGGCCCTGCCGGCCTCGTCGCGCACCACCGTGTGCAGCGACTGGTAGCCGTTGGGCTTGGGGCGGGCGATGTAGTCGTCGAACTCGGCCTCGATGGAGGTGAACTGGCTGTGCACCCAGCTCAGCGCGGCATAGCAGTCCTTGACGCTGGGCACGATCACGCGCAGCGCGCGGATGTCGAACACCTGGTCGAAGTCGAGCGACTTGCCGCGCATCTTCTTGACGATGCTGTAGATGTGCTTGGGCCTGCCCGACACGCTGGCGCTGATGCTGTGCGCGCGCAGCTCGGATTCGAGCCGGCCGCGCAGCTGCTCCATGTACAGCTCGCGCTCCACGCGCTTCTCGTCGAGCAGGCGCGCCACCTCGCGGTAGGTGTCGGGCTCCAGGAAGCGGAAGGCCAGGTCTTCCAGCTCCCATTTCATCTGCCAGATGCCCAGGCGGTTGGCCAGGGGTGCGAACACCTGCAGCGCCTCGCGCGCGATGGCCGGCGACACCGGGCGCTTGGCGGCCGCGTAGTAGCGCAACGTCTGCAGGCGCGAGGCCAGGCGCAGCATGACCACGCGCAGGTCGCGCGAGAAGGCCAGCAGCATCTTGCGCACGTTCTCGGTCTGCGTGGCCGCATCGTCCACCTGCAGGCCGGCCACCTGCGCCTCGCGCGCCTGCAGCTGCACGCGCATGAGCTTGGTGGTCTCCACGGCCAGAGCCGCGAAATTGCTGCCGAAGGCCTTGCCGATCACCTCCTCGGGCTTGTTCAGGTGCTCGCAGGTGTAGACCAGGTAGGCCGCCGCCTGCATGGTCTCGGAGCCGCCCAGGTTCTTGAGGATGGCGGCCACCGCGTCCGCATGGGCCAGCGTGTTCTCCCCGGTCTCCAGCGTTTCGCCGATGAGCAGGGGCTCGGCGAACGCACGGGCGCGCACCAGGGCGTCGGCATGCTCCGTATCGGCCTGCGACGTGGCCGCGATGAGCTGCGGCACGCCGTCGGGACGCGCCGCAGCGGCGCCCGCCTGCGCCATGGGCAGCGTCTGGCCGATGAAGCTGCTCTTCATGCTGCCGGCTCCCCCTGCCCGTCCAGCAGGAAGCGGGCGACCACATCGACCTGGTCGTCATGGAGCAGCGTGGGCGCGTGGCCCACGCCGGCGAACTCCACCAGGCGCGCGCGGGGCCCGCGCGCGGTCATCTGCTGCGCCGTCTGCGGCGACAGCAGGTCCGATTGCGTGCCGCGCAGCAGCAGGACCTGCGCCGCGATCCGGTCGTAGAGCTGCCACATCTGCTGCTCGCCCGCGCTCGCGGCCTCCGGCGTCAGCGCGCGAAAGGCCACGGCGATCGCCGGGTCGTAATGCAGCACGAAGCCGCCCTGGGGCGCGGGGCGCACCATGGCGCGCGACAGTTCCAGCCACTCCTGCGACGTGTGCGGCCCGAAGGTGCTGGACACGACCCACAGCGCGTCGGCCGCCTGCTGCAGCGAATCGAAATGCGCGGGCTGGCCCAGGTACTGGCCGATGCGCTGCAGCGCCTGCCATTCGAGGCATGGCCCCACGTCGTTGAGCACCAGGCGCCGCACGGGCGCGGGCAGCGGCAGGTCGGGCACGCCGCAGATGCCCATGCCCAGCAGCCCTCCCATGCTCGTGCCCACCCAGTCCAGCGCGACGATGGGGGCCTGCTGGTGCAGCTGTGCCAGCAGCGCCAGCATGTCGGCCACATACACGGGCAGCTGGTAATCCATGGGGTCCGTCAGCCAGTCGCTGCGGCCGCGCCCGGCCACGTCGGGGCAGACCACGCGCGCGTGGCGGCACAGCCTGCGCGCCAGCGTGTCGAAATCGCGCCCCTGTCGCGACAGGCCATGCGCGCACACGATCACGTGGGGGTGGCGGGGATCGCCCGTGTCGTTCCACTCCCAGTAGGCCATGCGATGGCCTTCCTGTGCGGTGGCGCCGGCGGCCGCGGGGCCCGGGCACGGTACGTATTTCAGCGTAGGTTCAATCATGGAAACGGTACCGTCATGCAGCACTCGATAATGCCTCGGCTGCATCCTAATTCATTCGGAGAGACTCTCATGCTGAACGGCAAAACCGCCCTCGTCACCGGCTCCACCAGCGGCATCGGCCTTGGGATCGCCAAAGCCCTGGCGCGCCAGGGGGCAAACATCGTGCTCAACGGCTTCGGCGACGTGGACGGGCCGCGCGCCGAGGTGCTGGCCGCTGGCCAAGCCGCGGGGGCCCGCGTGGCCTACCACGGCGCGGACATGAGCCGCCCCGCCGACATCGAGGACATGCTCAAGTACGCCGCCACCCAGTTCGGCCGCGTGGACATCCTGGTGAACAACGCCGGCATCCAGCACGTGGCCAGCGTGCAGGACTTCCCGCCCGAGCGTTGGGACGCCATCATCGCCATCAACCTCACGAGCGCCTTCCACACCACGCGCCTGGCCCTGCCGGGCATGCTGGCGAACGACTGGGGGCGCATCATCAACGTGGCCTCGGTGCACGGCCTGGTGGCCTCGGCGCAGAAGTCGGCCTACGTGGCGGCCAAGCACGGCATCGTCGGCCTGACCAAGGTGACGGCGCTGGAGAACGCCACCACGGGCGTGACCTGCAACGCCATCTGCCCGGGCTGGGTGCTGACCCCGCTGGTGCAAAAGCAGGTGGACGCCAAGGCCGCGGCGCTGGGCATCTCGAACGACGAGGCCAAGAAGGTGCTGCTGGGCGAGAAGGAGCCCTCCATGCAGTTCACCACGCCCGAGGAGCTGGGCGAGCTGGCGGTATTCTTCTGCTCGCCCGCCGCCAACAACGTGCGCGGCGTGGCCTGGAACATGGATGGCGGCTGGGCTGCGCAGTAACGCTACGGTTAATGCAGCTGGTAGCGCTTGCCAATCAAGCGCTGCAGGCAAATATCACCGCAACTGCACCGAGCCCGAGATGGTCACCGCCACCTGGGCCTTGCCGGCCTCGACCGGCACCGGCGCATCGGCGGCCAGGGACGCGGCCTTGGCCTCCATGGCCATGATGCGCGGGCGCGGGCCGGGCGCCATCTCGTTGCTGTGCACGGCCACCTCGCGCAGGGTGTAGCCGGCGAAGCCGAAGCCGCGCGCCAGCTCCGCGGCGCGCGCCTTGAAGGCCTCGATGGCCTTGGCCTGCGCCTCGCCTTCGACCTTGGCGCGCGCCTCGCGCGAGAGGTCGAAGGCGATCTGGCTGATCGTCATGCCCTGGATCCTTCCGGCCGTGCCCGTGATGCGCGCGAAGTCGCGCCCCTGCAGCACCAGTTCCGCGCGTCCCTGCCAGCCGGCGATCTTGCCGTCCTTGCCATGGCGCGGGTACATGCCGAAGGCGCCCGTGCGCACGTCCATCTGCTGCGGCTGCGCGGCGCGACGCGCCTCGGCGAGCGCAGCATCCAGCACCTGCTGCAGCTGGGCCTGCACGATGGCCGCCTCCGGCGCTTCCTTCGTGGCGGCCAGCGTCAGGACCAGCAGGTCCTGCTGTACCTCGACCGTCCCGGAGGCCGACAGCTGCAACACGTTCTGCAGCACCGCTACCGGTCCGTTTTGAGCAAAAACGGCTGTAGCGCCCACCAATAAAGCGCTGGAAGCTATGACTTTAAAAGCATTCTTCATATCCTCTTTCATTCCTTCCTCGGTATGCAGGGGCCGCCGGCACATGCCGGCCGCCCCTGCCTGGCATCGTCATTGAACACCGGCCACCGCCGTTGCGCTGCAGCGCAAAACCTGTAACAGTTGGTCAGACCCTAGGGGGAAACGCGAATTTCCGGTCACAAGCTGGTCAAAATCGGCTCTGTTACAAATTGGACTGGGGAAAGACAGCATGGCTTCAACAACCAATCGCACCGACAAGGTCCTCGTGGTGGACGACGATGCGCGCATCCGCGACCTGCTGCGCCGCTACCTCACACAGGAAGGCTTCGAAGTCATGGTGGCGGAAGACGGCAAGGCGCTCAACCGCATCCTGCTGCGCGAGACCGTGGACCTGATCGTGCTCGACCTGATGATGCCCGGCGAGGACGGCCTGTCGATCTGCCGCCGCCTGCGCGCGGCCAGCGACCGCACGCCCATCATCATGCTCACCGCCAAGGGCGAGGACGTGGACCGCATCGTGGGCCTGGAGGTGGGCGCAGACGACTACCTGGGCAAGCCCTTCAACCCGCGCGAGCTGCTGGCGCGCATACACGCCGTGCTGCGCCGCCGCCCGCCGCAGGAGGCGCCGGGCGCCCCCTCGGGCGACAACGAGGTCGTGACCTTCGGCCCCTTCACCTTCGACCTGGGCACGCGCGCGCTGCAGAAGAACGGCGAGGAGCTGCCGCTGACCACGGGCGAGTTCGCCATGCTCAAGGCCCTGGTGCGCCACCCGCGCCAGCCGCTGTCGCGCGAGAAGCTCGCGCTGCTGGCGCGCGGGCGCGAATTCGAGCCCTTCGACCGCAGCCTGGACGTGCAGATCTCGCGCCTGCGCAAGCTCGTGGAGGTGGATGCCGCCGCGCCGCGCTACATCCAGACCGTCTGGGGCGTGGGCTACGTGTTCGTACCGGACGGCACGAACTGATCCCGCGGGCCTCCGCACACTGAGAGGGCGCGCCCGCCCTGCGGGCGCCGCGCCAGAGCACGCCGCAAAGCCATGAACGCCACCCAAGACATGCCCACGGACGCCACCAGCCCGGCGCCGCTGGAGGCCTCGGCCAGCCGCCGGCCTCAGCGTTCGCGCGTGGGGCTGAACCTGTTCTGGCGCACCTTCTTCCTGCTGGCGCTGCTGCTGGTGGGCTGCATCCTGGCCTGGGTGCAGACGCTGCGCGCGCTGGAGTTCGAGCCGCGCACGCTGCAGACGGCGCAGCAGATTGCCTCCATGGTCAACCTGAGCCGCGCGGCGCTCGTGCACTCCGACGCCATCGCCCGCGTGTCCCTGCTCAAGACCATGGCGGACCAGGAGGGCGTGCGCATCCTGCCGCGCGAGCCCAAGGACAAGTTCGAGCTGCTCCCGCCCTCGGCCCTGGGCCTGCGCCTGACCGAGGAACTCACGCAGCGGCTGGGGCCGGGCACCATCGTGGCCAGCAGCGTCAATGGCGAGAACGGCCTGTGGGTGGGCTTCACCATCAACGGCGACCCAAACTGGCTGCTCATGGACCGCTCGCGCCTGTCCGCGGCCGGCGGCAAGACCTGGCTCATCTGGCTCACCATCGTGGGCGCGCTGTCGCTGGCGGGCGCCGCCATCATCGCGCGGCTCATCAACCGCCCGCTCAAGCAGCTCAGCGACGCCGCCAACCGCGTGCGCGACGGCGACTTCGCCGCCGGCCAGCTCGACGAGGAGGCCGTGACCAGCGAGATCCGCGAGGTGAACATCGGCTTCAACCGCATGGCGCAGAAACTCGCCAAGCTGGAGCAGGACCGCGCCGTGATGCTGGCCGGCATCTCGCACGACCTGCGCACGCCCCTGGCGCGCCTGCGCCTGGAGACCGAGATGAGCGTGACCGACGAGGTGGCGCGCGAGCACATGGTGGCCGACATCGTGCAGCTCGACGCCACCATCGACAAGTTCCTCGACTACGCGCGCCCCGACACCGTGGCGCTCAGCCCCGTCAACCTGCATGGCGTGGTGTCCTCCTGCGTGTACGCGGTGCAGGACCACCGAGAACTGCAGATCACCATGAACGTGCCCGAGGACCTGATGGCGATGGCGGACGAGGTGGAGCTGGCGCGCGTGATCTCCAACCTGCTGGAGAACGCGCGCCGCTACGGCAAGAACCGCGAGACCGGCATCACCACCGTGGACATCGCCGCCAAGGCGCGCGAGAAATGGGTGCTGATCAAGCTGCGCGACCACGGCCCCGGCGCGCCGCCGGAGCAGCTGGCCAACCTGACCAAGCCGTTCTTCCGCGGCGACTCGGCGCGCACGGCGGCCGCGGGCGCGGGCCTGGGCCTGTCCATCGTGGACAAGACCGTGCAGCGCATGGGCGGCATCTTCGCGCTGGCGAACTCGGCCTCGGGCGGGCTCGTCGCCCATATCCAGCTGCAGCGCGCCACCGACCTGCCCGAGGGGCAGGACCCGCAGCAGCGCCTGCAGCGCCCGCAGGTCAAGCGCCACCTGCCGCCCCGCAGTGGCGCACCCGCGCCGCAGCAAAAACAATAGCTGCCAGCGCTTGCCAGATGGCGGCTTCATACACAAATCTACCTGAAACCACCATATACCAAGCGCTATGAGCTATTCTTTGAATAGCAGCACGGCGGCGCGCGCCTCGATGGCCAGGCCCTGCCCCACGGGGCCCAGGCGCTCGGCCGTCTTGGCCTTCACGTTCACCTGGCCGCCCTGCAGGCTTAAAGCGCCGGCAATGCGCTCGCGCATGGCCGGTATGTGGGCCGCCAGGCGCGGCGCCTGCGCCACCACGGTGCTGTCGACGTTGCCGATCGCGTAGCCCTTGTCCCGCACGCGGCGCGCCGCCTCGGTGAGCAGCACCACGGAATCGGCGCCACGGAACCGCGCATCGGTGTCGGGGAAATGGCTGCCGATGTCGCCCAGCGCCGCCGCGCCCAGCAGCGCGTCGGTGATGGCGTGCAGCAGCACGTCGGCATCCGAGTGGCCCAGCAGTCCCATGGTGTGGGGAATGTCCACGCCGCCGATGACCAGGCGCCGCCCGGGTACCAGCGCATGCACGTCCCAACCCTCGCCAATCCTGAAATCCATGTTCGTTCCGTTCACTGCCGTCACCGCTGGCGCGGTGTCGTGGATGAGAAAAAAGTCTGTACCGGCTCGCTGGCCGCCGCGCCGCGCGCGCCGCCGAAGCGCTCCAGCGTGGCGCCGTGCATGCGCTGGGCCAGCACGGCCTCGGCAAGGGCGAAGTCGTCCGGATAGGTGACCTTGAAGTTCTGCGCGCCGCCGGGCACCAGGCGCGGGCGCAGGCCCATGGCCTCCATGGCGCTGGCCTCGTCGGTGGCGGCCGCGCCCACGTGCTCCAGCGCGCGGCGCAGTGCGCCGATGCGGAACATCTGCGGCGTCTGCGCGAGCCACTTGTCGCTGCGGTCCACGGTGGAGGCGACGCGCACGCCGCCGGGCCCGTCGGTGGCGGTCTTGAGCGTGTCGGCCAACTTGTGCGCGAGCAGCCCGCCCACGCTGTCGTGCTGGCAGGCGTCGATCAGCGCGTCGATCTGTGCCGTGGTCACCAGGCAGCGCGCCGCGTCGTGCACCAGCACCCAGTCGTCGTCCGATGCGCCGCGCGCCTGCAGGGCCTTGATGCCGCCCAGCACCGTATCGGCCCGCGTGGCGCCGCCGCAGGGCACGGCGAAGAAGGCGGGGTGCGCATGGCCGTCGAAGAAGGCATCGCCCGGCGCCACGGCCACCAGCGTGCCCGCGAGCCTTGCCACCCCGGCAAAGGCCGCCAGCGTGTGCAGCACCATAGGGTGGCCCGCCACCACCTGGTACTGCTTGGGCAGGACGGCCGCGGCGCCCGGCTGCACGCGCACGGCGCGCGTGCCCGTGCCCGCGCAGGGCACCAGGGCCCAGAACCGCCCGGGCACATGGCGAACGGGGTTGAAGGCGGGAGGCAGGTCGCTCATGGGGCGGCATTCTAAAATCGCCCACCACCGCCCGAGCAGCCCGCGCGCGCCGCGCCCCCGCCTCTCGGCACCACCCGCATGCAGCTCCCCAAACTCTCCCCCGCCAAACGATTCACCTTGCCCCGCCCCGTGGGCAGCAGCGACGCACTGCTGCTGGCCCGCCTGGGGCTGCAGCAGAAGGCCGAGGGCCGCACCACGGCCATCGTCACGGCCGATGCCGGCGACGCGCAGCGGCTCATCGACGAGATCGCCTTCTTTGCCCCCGATCTGCGCTGCGCCCTGTTCCCCGACTGGGAGACCCTGCCCTACGACAGCTTCTCGCCGCACCAGGACCTGATCAGCGAGCGCCTGGCGACGCTGTGGCGCATCTCCCAGAAGGACAGGGACACGGGCGCCGACGTGGTGCTGGTGCCCGCCACCACGGCCCTGTACCGCCTGGCCCCGCCCTCGTTCCTGGCGGGCTACACCTTCCACTTCAAGACCGGGCAGCGGCTCGACGAGGCCAGGCTGCGCGCCCAGCTCACGCTCGCGGGCTACCAGCATGTGTCGCAGGTCGTCAGCCATGGCGAGTACGCGGTGCGCGGCGGCCTCATCGATCTGTTCCCCATGGGCTCGCCGCAGCCCTACCGGGTGGACCTGTTCGACGACGAGATCGACTCGATACGCACCTTCGACCCCGACAGCCAGCGCAGCCTGTACCCCGTGCCCGAGGTGCGCCTGCTGCCCGGGCGCGAGTTCCCCATGGACGAGGCGGCGCGCGCCAAGTTCCGCCAGCGCTGGCGCGAGCTGCTGGAGGGCGACCCCACGCGCAGCCGCATCTACAAGGACATGGGCAACGGCGTGGCCACCGCCGGCATCGAGTACTACCTGCCGCTGTTCTTCGACGAGACGGCCACCGTGTTCGACTACCTCGGCGCCGATGCCACCGTGGTGCTGCACGGCGACCTGGAGGGTGTGTTCCAGCGCTTCTGGCAGGACACGCGCGAGCGCTACCGCCTGATCCAGGGCGACCCGGACCACCCCGTGCTGCCGCCCGAGGCGCTGTTCCTCTCGGCCGACCAGTTCTACGGCCAGGCCAAGCCCCACGCCCAGTTGTCGCTGCGCCCGGGCGTGGAGGACGTGCAGGACAACGCCCAGTTCCAGAAGCTGCCCGACCTGTCCGTGGTGCGCGGCGCCGACGACCCGCTCGCCAGGCTCCAGGCCCACATACGCGCCACGCCGCAGCGCGTGCTGCTGCTGGCCGAGAGCGACGGCAGGCGCGAGAGCCTGCTGGATTTCCTGCGCGCCTCGGGGCTGAACCCGCCCGCGTTCGACTCGCTGGCCGAGTTCCAGTCCACGCCCGAGGAGCGCGTGGGCATCGCCACGGCGGCGCTGGCCACGGGCTTCGCCTGGGTCGAGGAAGGCCTGGACCTCGTCACCGAGACCGAGCTCTTCGCCGCCGCCCCCACCACGCGCCGGCGCAAGAAGCAGGAGCAGGCCAGCGACGTGGAGGCGCTGATCAAGGACCTGTCGGAGCTCAAGGTGGGCGATCCCGTGGTGCACAACCAGCACGGCATAGGCCGCTACCGCGGCCTGGTCCACATGGACTTAGGAAGCAAGAACCCCGACGGCACGCCGGCCCTGCAAGAGTTTTTGCATCTGGAATACGCCGACAAGGCCGTGCTCTACGTGCCCGTGAGCCAGCTGCAGCTCATCGGCCGCTACACGGGCGTGTCGGCCGACGAGGCGCCGCTGCACAAGCTGGGCAGCGGCCAGTGGGAGAAGGCCAAGCGCAAGGCCGCCGAGCAGGTGCGCGACGCGGCGGCCGAGCTGCTCAACATCTACGCCCGGCGCGCGGCGCGCCAGGGCCACGCCTTCCGCTACTCGCCGCAGGACTACGAACAGTTCGTCGCCGACTTCGGCTTCGAGGAAACGGCCGACCAGAACGCCGCCATCCACGCCGTGGTGCAGGACATGATCAGCCCGCGCCCCATGGACCGCCTGGTCTGCGGCGACGTGGGCTTCGGCAAGACCGAGGTCGCCCTGCGCGCCTGCTTCGTCGCCGTGACGGGCGGCAAGCAGGTGGCCTTCCTCGCGCCCACCACGCTGCTGGCCGAGCAGCACTACCGCACGCTGTGCGACCGCTTCGCCAAATGGCCCGTGAAGGTGGCCGAGGTCTCACGCTTCCGCTCGGGCAAGGAGATCACCGCGGCAGTCAAAGGCATCGCCGACGGCACGGTGGACATCGTCGTAGGCACGCACAAGCTGCTTTCCGAATCGACCAAGTTCAAGAACCTGGGCCTGCTCATCATCGACGAGGAACACCGCTTCGGCGTGCGCCACAAGGAGGCCATGAAGCAGCTACGCGCCGAGGTTGACGTGCTCACGCTCACGGCCACGCCCATTCCGCGCACCATGGGCATGGCGCTGGAGGGCCTGCGCGACCTGTCCGTGATCGCCACCGCGCCGCAGCGCCGCCTGGCCATCAAGACCTTCGTGAGGAGCGAGGGCACGGGCGTGATCCGCGAGGCCGTACTGCGCGAATTGAAGCGCGGCGGCCAGTGCTACTTCCTGCACAACGAGGTCGAGACCATAGAGAACCGCCGGCAGAAGCTGGAGGAAATACTGCCCGAGGCGCGCATCGCCGTGGCCCACGGCCAGATGCCCGAGCGCGAGCTGGAGAAGGTGATGCGCGACTTCGTGGCCCAGCGCTACAACATCCTGCTGTGCTCGACCATCATCGAGACCGGCATCGACGTGCCCAGCGCCAACACCATCCTCATCAGCCGCGCCGACAAGTTCGGCCTGGCCCAGCTGCACCAGTTGCGCGGGCGCGTGGGCCGCAGCCACCACCAAGCCTACGCCTACCTGATGGTGCCCGACCTGGACGGCCTGACCAAGCAGGCCCAGCAGCGCCTGGACGCCATCCAGCAGATGGAGGAGTTGGGCAGCGGCTTCTACCTCGCCATGCACGACCTGGAGATCCGCGGCGCAGGCGAGGTGTTGGGCGAGAACCAGAGCGGCAACATGCTGGAGGTGGGCTTCCAGCTCTACAACGAGATGCTGGCCGAGGCCGTGCGCTGCCTCAAGGCCGGCAAGGAGCCCGACCTGCTCGCGCCCATGCAGGCCGCCACCGACATCAACCTGCATGCGCCCGCGCTGCTGCCCGACGACTACTGCGGCGACGTGCACCTGCGCCTGTCGTTCTACAAGAAGCTGGCCACAGCGCGCACCAGCGACCAGATCGACACGCTGCTCGAAGAGATCGTGGACCGCTTCGGCAAGCTGCCGCCCCAGGCGCAGACCCTCATCGACGTGCACCGCCTGCGCGTGCTCTCCGCGCCCTACGGCGTGATCAAGGTGGATGCGGCCCCGGGCATCATCAACATCACCTTCAAGCCCCGGCCCCCCGTGGACCCGATGGCCATCATCGGGCTCATCCAGAAGAACAAGCACATCAAGCTCGCGGGCAACGAAAAACTGCGCATAGAACGCGCGCTGCCCGATCCGGCGGCGCGCGCGCAGATGGTGCGCGACGTGCTGCGCAGCCTGGGCCAGCCGCTGGCCGAAACGGCAACCGTGCCGGCCTGACGCGCCATGCTCCTCGAAGCCGCCCTCGCCCTGCTGGCCCTCGCCGCCGCCATGGCCGCGCGGCCCTGGCGCCTGCTGGCCAGCCGCAAGCCGCTGGCGCACGAGGCGCACGGCGCGCCCTCCGCGCTGTGGACGCCGCTGCTGGCCACCCTGGCCATCCTGCCCTGGGCCTGGGCGCTGCCCACGCTGCACCGCATGCCGCTGCAACTGCAATGGTCGGGCGCCTGCCTGGTGCTGCTCATGCTGGGCTGGCCCCTGGCCGTGCCCGTGCTGCTGGCCGTGGGGGCGATCGCCGCGCTGGTCTCGCCCGGACTGTCCTGGGCCGACGCCCTGGGCCTGGCCGTGTGGCAGGGCGTGGTGCCGGCCACGCTGGCGCTGCTGCTGGGCGCGCTGCTGCGGCGCGGCGCCGGCACGCACGCGCTGGGCGGCGTGCGCCCCTTCGTCTACGTGCTGGGCCGGGCCTTCCTGGGCACGGCGGCATGCGTGTTCGTGGCCGGCTCACTGTCGCAATGGGCCGGCCATACGCTGCCGGGCGTGGGCGAGCAGCTGTCGCTCGTGGCGCGCTGGCTCATGGCCTGGGGCGACGCCGTGGTCACCGGCATGCTGTGCGCGGTGTTCGTGGCCTTCAAGCCCGAGTGGCTGGCCACCTGGTCGGACAGGCTGTATTTGCATGACAAAAAGCCTTGAAGCGCCGCCCACAAAGCGTATAAAGCTACTATTTTTATAGCTATTTCTGCATATGGGATATCAGTGGCGCTTTCTGCCTCAAGGCTCTCCCCGTGCAAATTGCATTCGCCAACCGGTGCGAATGGAGTGAGCGCGGCCCGAGGGAAACAGGGGCCGCGCATGGCGCTCAGCCCACGCCGGCCTCGGCGGCCGACTCCCAGCAGTAGTCCAGCCCCCCGGCCTGCAGCCCGTCGAAAGGCAACTGCACGGCGGCCAACAGCGCGGCGTCGGCCACAGGGTCCAGACCGTCGAACGGCGCGCCATGGTATTCACCGCGCCAGGCCAGCACATCCTGCAGCGCCTCGCGCCGGGCGTACAGCGCGCGAATCGTCCGGCATTCGTCCTCCTCGGCCGCCGGCGGGTGGTGCAGCGCGTAGTGCACGGCCAGCGCCGCGCCAAAGGCCAGTGCCGGCGCGGCCACGCCCTGCGCGGCGGCCATGGCCAGGCTGCCCAGCACGCGCTCGCCGCGCTGCAGCTTGCGCAGCGGGTCGCGCCCCACGCGCTCGCACGGGTCCTTGAAGGCATGTGCGCAGCGGTTGCGGAAGGTGGCGATGAACTCGGCCAGCCGCGTGCGCAGCTCCGGGAACTGCGCCGCCAGCGCGGGTGCCAGCTCCGCGTCGAGCAACTGGTCCATCAGCGCCTGCACGCGCGCATCGCCCATGGCGTGGCCGATGCTGGGATAGCCCAGCAGCGCCGCATACCAGGCCACGATGGCGTGCGTGCCATTCCACAGCCGGTTCTTCAGCAGCTGGATGACCGCGATGTCGGCCACCGTGTCGATCTGGCGCAGGTGCTCCAGCAGGTCGCTGCCCTGCTGCACGTACAGCGGCATGTCGGTCTCGCTATTGAACAGGATCAGGTGCAGCGGCGCCAGCGCGCTGGCAGGCTCGCCCGCATCGCGCAGCGTGCTCACATGCGGGGCTACCACCTCGGCCGTGTCGCCCGGCAGCGCCTCGGCCCAGTCGCCGACATGGGGCGACGATTCACGCACGGCCACCACGTTCTTCTTGTACAGCTCGCTCTTGATGCGCAGCTGGCGCACCAGCGCGTCCTCCGTCAGCTTGGAGACGATGCGCGTGACTACGGTCTCGCTGAAACTCGTGCGCTCCAGGATCCGCTGGCAGACCTTGGACGCCACCCGCTGCAAAAGCGCCGCCTCCACCTGCGCGCGCACGAACTCGGCACCGCCCACCTTGTTGAGCACGACCAGCACCGTCAGCTCCCGCCCGTGCGCGGCAAAGCGCTCGGCCAGCCCCTGCGCGATCACGCCCGCCTGCGCGGCCACGGCCTGCTCTGGCACGCACAGCGCGACGATCTCGCAGTCGCGGTACATGCCGGCCACGGCATCCGTGTCGGCGGCGTCGATCACGCGCAGCTGCTCGATGGTCTGGTCGAACGCCAGGCTGCCGTAGCGCACGCTGAACTTGCCGAACGCGTCGATGGCCTCGCGCAGCAGCGCATTGCCCGTGGAGGCGATGATTTCGCAGGGCCGCGTATAGCCGTCCCAGTGCGAGAACACCTGCGCCAGATACCCGCCGCCCATGGCCCCGAAGCCGTGGATGCCGGCCTTGAGCAGGTTCACGGCCTGCGGAAACGGCTCGGTCACGGCGGGCATGGACATCTTGGGCGTGCAGGCCGCCAGATCCTGCAGAAACTCGCTCAGGCCGCCGTAGACCCCGAAGGCGCGCCGCGCCACGGCAGGCGGCGGCATCTGGATGTCTTCGACCAGGATCACCACACCGCCCGCATCGGCGGCCGAGCGCACGCCGTTTTCCGAGTCCTCGAACATCAGGCATTGCGCGGGCTGGCTGTTCAGCGCCTCGGCCGCGCGCACGAAAATCTCGGGGTGCGGCTTGCCCTGCACCACCTCGTCGCCGCACACGCACAGGTCGAAGTACTTGTAGATGTTGGCGTTGATCAGGTATTCCTCGGCAATGGCGCGGCGGCTGGACGTGGCCACGGCCATCTTCAGGCCCGACTTGCGCAGCCGCTCCAGCACGGGCAGCAGGCCCGGCTTGATGGGCACGCCCTGCGTGCGCACATGCGCCAGCTCCAGCTCGTCGGCCCGGCGACGGATGGCGGCATACGGAAAGTCCTGCCCGTAGTGCTGTTTGGCAAGCGCTTCGGCCTTGGTCGCGCTCAGACCCAGTGAACCCAGGAGCACGGGCTCGGTGAAAGGCTTGCCAAACAGTTCTTCAGAGGCTTGGGACAGGGTCTGGAACCGCAGGCGTTCGGTGTCGAACATGGTTCCATCCATGTCAAAGATGGCGGTATCGATCGTCTTACCCTGGAATTGAAGCATCGAGTTCCTTTGTCAAATTTGCTGCATCGCAAAAAAATTTTAGCGGTCGACGTAGCAAAAGTTGGCTTTTTTCATAATTTATCTGGCTATTTGCAGCATTTGCATGCATCTGGAAAATGCTGTATTTGGAGCCACCCCCTGGCGCCGAGGCCCGGCGCATACGGCCTGGCGCCATTCGGCGGGGCCACGCCCTGCCCGCGCCACCGCAGCGCGGCACATGACCCGCAGCACGCGGCCCGCGCGGCCCCGCCCGTAGAATCCCTTTGCAACCACTCCCATAGCGTCCCGCCCACGCGGCGGGGCCCTCGCTGGCGCCCCACCCCTTTCCTGACACGCCTTTTATGACCACCTCCCTTGCACCCGGCATCAACGTCCAGGGCACGCTGCCATCCACCCGCCTGGCCGACTACAAGTTGATCGCCTTCGACATGGACTCCACGCTGATCAACATCGAGTGCGTGGACGAGATCGCCGACTTCGTCGGCTGCAAGGCCGAGGTGGCTGCCATCACCGAGGCCGCCATGCAGGGCGTGATCACCGATTTCAAGGAAAGCCTGCGCCGACGCGTGGCGCTGCTCAAGGGCGTGACCATGGCCGACCTGGAACGCGTCTACAGCGAACGCCTGCGCATCAACCCCGGCGCCGCCGAGCTGGTGCGCTCCTGCCAGGCGGCGGGGCTCAAGACCCTGCTGGTCTCGGGCGGCTTCACCTTCTTTGCGCACCGCGTGCGCGAGCAGCTCGGCATCGACTTCGTGCGCGCCAACGTGCTGGAGGTGCGCAGCAGCACCAACTGCGGCGAGCTCACGGGCCGCATGGTGGACCAGGCCTGGGGCGACATCTGCGACGGCCTTGAAAAGCGCCGCACCATGCTCGAAGTCGCCTCGCTGCTGGGCATAGAGCCCGAGCAGTGCATCGCCATGGGCGACGGCGCCAACGACCTGCCCATGATGGGCGCGGCCGGCCTGTCCGTGGCCTACCACGCCAAGCCCGCCGTGCGCGCCCAGGCCCAGGTGGCCATCAACCAGGGTGGATTGGACCGCCTGCTGGAAGTATTGAAATGAGGCAGGCGGGGCCGGGCCGCCACGGCCTCAGGCACCGCAGATAGCCGCCGATACGCATGCGCATCCTCATCGTGGACGACGAAGCCCTGGCGCGCAGCCGCCTGCGCACCCTGCTGGGCGACTGCGATGCGCGCCACCAGGTGATGGAGGCCGCGCACGCCGGCGAGGCGCTGGCCCGGCTCGGCATCAGCGGCGGCCGCGCCGTGGACCTGGTGCTGCTCGACATCCACATGCCGGGCCAGGACGGCCTGGCCCTGGCGCACCAGATCCAGGGCCTACCGCACCCGCCGGCCATCGTGTTCGTCACCGCGCATGCGGACCACGCGCTGTCCGCCTTCGAGCTCGACGCGGTGGACTACCTCACCAAGCCCGTGCGCCTGCAGCGCCTGCAGCAGGCGCTGGCGAAGGTCCAGCGCACCCTGGGCCAGGGCGCGCCCGCGCAGGCGGTGCAGCCGGCCGAGGGCGAGGCGCTGCTGATCCAGGAGCGCGGCCGCACCGAGCGCGTGCCGCTGGCCGAGGTGCTGTACCTGCGCGCCGAGCAAAAGTACGTGACCGTGCGCACCGCCACGCGCAGCTTCGTCGTGGACGACGCGCTGTCGGAGCTGGAGGCCCGCCACGCCGCGCATTTCCTGCGCGTGCATCGCAGCACGCTCGTGGCCCGCCGCGCCATGCGCGCGCTGGAGAGGCATTACGACGCGGACGAGGGTGAAGGCTGGGCCGTGCGCCTGCACGGGCTCACCGAGCCCCTGCCCGTCTCGCGCCGCCAGGTGGCCG
Organism: Alicycliphilus denitrificans K601; assembly: GCF_000204645.1. NCBI lineage: Bacteria > Pseudomonadati > Pseudomonadota > Betaproteobacteria > Burkholderiales > Comamonadaceae > Alicycliphilus > Alicycliphilus denitrificans. The sequence goes on from NC_015422.1 coordinate 3,769,761, forward strand.
CGGTGCGCGAAGCGCTGGCCGGGTAAAGCGGATCAAGCCCGCCTTCGCGCCGCTTGGCACCTGCCCGCGGCACATGCAACTGGCGCGCCCCAAGCGAGCCGACGCCGCGCGAGGGCCGTTTCACGCTAATGCGTATGGGCAAGGCCGCTGACCAGGGTCACGGCCACGATGCCTGCCGCCAGCCAGGCGATCTGGGCCAGCGTCTGCGCGGCCGAGAGGCGCTTTTGCAGCTGCGGAATCAGGTCGGCCAGGGCCACGTAGACGAAGCTGCTGGAGGCAATGGCCAGAAAATACGGCAGCGCCCCCTCCCACAGCCCCACCAGGTAGTAGCCCACCAGACCACCCAGCGCCGTCACGGCCCCGGCCAGCGACACCTTGAGCAGGGCCGCGCTGCGGTGGCGGCTGCTGTTGCGCAGCACCACCAGGTCGCCGATGTGGTGCGGCACCTCGTGCGCCAGCACCGACAGCGCGGCCACCACGCCCAGGCGCATGTCCGCGACGAAGGCCGAGGCGATCAGCACCCCGTCGCCAAAGCAGTGCACGCTGTCGCCCGTGAGCAGGGACCAGCCGCCATGCCCATGGTGATGGTGGCCGTGGTGGTGGTCGTGCGCCGCATGGCCATGGGCGGGGCCATGGATGTGCCGCTCGGCCGCGCTGTGCTCGTGGCCGTGGTGCCACAGCTCGGCCTTGTCCAGCAGGAAGAAGAACACCAGCCCCAGCAGCAGGACGGTGAACAGGTCGTGGGCATCGGCCGGCCCCTCGAAGGCCTCGGGCAGCAGATGCATGAAGGCCGTGGCCAGCAGCGCGCCGGCCGCCAGGCTCAGCAGATGCTGCGGGCCCACGCGCCAGCGCCCCCCCAGCCCCGCGCGCAGCAAGGCCGCCGCGATCCACACACTGCCGATGCCTGCGGCCAGGGTGGCCAGAATGATTGCTATCAATGTCATAGCTACTTGCGCTTATCCAACCTGCCAAAACGCCACTTTTTTCATAAAAAACAGAAACCGGACGTCATCAAAAAAAGCCCCGAAGGGCTTGCGCTGCCGCGGCGACTGGCTCACGCCACGCCATGCCGCTTGAACCAGGCCAGCATGCGGCTCCAGCCATCCTGCGCGGCCTCCTTGCGGTAGCTCGGGCGGTAGTCGGCGTGGAAGGCGTGCGGCGCGTCCGGGTAGACAACGAACTCCGACGCCTTCGCGGCGGGCGACCCCGCACCAAGAGCGGCTTTCATCTTATCAACCGTGTCAAGCGGTATGCCGCCATCTTTTTCACCATACAGGCCCAGCACCGGCGCCTTGAGGATGGGCGCGACATCCGCCGGCTGCTTCGGGGTCAGCGCGCTGGCCTGCCCCACCAGCCGCCCGTACCAGGCCACGCCCGCCTTCACCGGCCCATGCTCCGCGTACAGCCAGGTGATGCGCCCGCCCCAGCAGAAGCCGGTGATGGCGATCTTCCGCAGGTCGCCGCCATGGGCCCCCGCCCATTGCACAGCGCCGTCCAGGTCGGCTATGACCTGGGCGTCGGGCACCTTGGCGATGATCTCGCTCATGAGCTTGGCCACCTCGCCGTAGGCCCCGGGGTCGCCCTGGCGCGCAAACAGCTCGGGCGCAATCGCCAGATAGCCCGCGTGCGCCAGGCGCCGGCAGATGTCGGCGATGTACGCGTGCACCCCGAAGATCTCAGAGACCACCAGCACCACGGGCAGGCCCGACCTGCCCTGCGGCGCGGCCCGGTAGGCATGCACCCGGGCGCCATCGACGGTGAAACTCACCGCCCCCGCCGAGAGCCCGTCGGCGGGCGTGGCGATCGCCTGCTGCGCCATCACGGGCGCGGCGGCTGCGGCGTAGCCTGCGCCCAGCATCAGTTGCAGGGCGGAACGCCGGCTGGCGCCCTGGACAGGCACGAGGGCGTCGAAGTCTTGCCGGAGGTCGCCATGCAGCATGGAAGTGCTCCTGTAACGGGGTTGGGGCCGGCAAGTGTAGTGTTCCTTCCCGCGCCGCATGCCCCGGGGCGCGGGCTGCCGCCTCTCACCACATGGGCTTGCGCTTCTCGACGAAGGCCGCGATGCCCTCCCTGGCGGCGTCGGTCAGCGCCACGTTGCAAAAGCTGTCGGCCGCGGCCGCCACCGCCTGGCGATAGCCGTTGTCATTGGCCAGCATGAAGGCGTTGCGGCCGAAGCGCACCACATCGGGCGACTTGCCGCACAGCGTCTGTGCCAGCGCGCGCGCGCCTTCGAGCGCCTTGCCGGGCTCGGTGAGGCGCGAGATCAGGCCCAGCGACTGCGCCTCCTGCGCGTCGAACGCGCGCCCGGTGAACAGCAGCTCGAACGCGCGGTGCCTGCCGACGATGCGCGGCAGATGGGTGAAGTGGATGGAAGGCAGCACGCCGGCATCGATCTCGGGGTAGCCGAAAGTCGCGTCCGACGACGCGACGACCATATCGCAGGAAATGGCAATCGTCATGCCGCCGCCGCGCGCGGTGCCCCCCACGGCAGCGATCGTGGGCTTGCCCATCCGGAACTGCACCTCGGTCATGCGCACGTACAGCAGGTCGAGCAGCGCGCGCACCTTCTGGTGCGCGCCGGTGTGCACGGCGGTCAGGTCCAGGCCCGCCGAGAAGCGGCCCGGCACCTGGCTGCCGATGATGACGGCACGCACCTCGGGATCATGCGACGCGCGCTCCAACGCCTCCAGGAAATCGCCCAGCAGGGCTTGCGTCAAGGCATTGACCGGCGGGTTGTTGAACAGGATTTCCGCAACCCGGTCATTCACTTCGTAGCTGAACAAAGACATTTCACTTCCTCCATTTCGTCATATCAATGGGACACGGCCGCGACCGCGCCCTGCTGCTGCAGCCGTGCAATCCGCTGCGCGTCATAGCCGAGCTCGCGCAGGATCTCTCGCGTGTGCTCGCCCAGCAGGGGCGCCGGGCGCGAGGCGGTGCGCGGCTGGTGCCGGAACTGTGCCGGATGGCCGATGTTTCGCACCCGCCCGAGCACGGGATGCTCCGTCTCGGCCATGATGGCGCGGGCCTGCACCTGCGGGTGGGCCAGGGCCTGGCCCAGCGTATGGATGGGCGAGCAGGGGACGCTGGCCTGCTCCAGGCAGACCAGCCACTGCGCCACCGTCCTGCGCTTCATCACGGGTTCGAGCAGCGCAACCACCTTCCCGTGGTTGGCCACGCGCAGGGCGTTGGTCGCGAAATCCGGATGATCGACCCAGTCCTGCAGCCCCGCCACGGCGCAAAAGCGCCGCCACTGCGCGTCGTTGCCCGCGCCCAGCATGATGGCGCCATCCGCTGCGTCGAACGCCTGATAGGGCACCATCGAGGGGTGGGCCGTGCCCATGGGCCTGGGGTTGGCGCCGGTCTGCCAATAGCTTTGCGCCATATAGGTCATGAAGCCCAGGGCGGTGTCGAGCAGCGACACCTCCAGGTACACGCCCTTGCCCGTGCGGCCGCGCTCGACCACCGCCGCCAGCACCCCGCTGAGCGCGTTCATCGCCGTGCCGATGTCCACGGGCGAAAAACTCGCGCGCGCATACTCCCCCCCGGGCTGGCCCATGGTGCTGAGCATGCCGCTGAAGGCCTGCAGCATCACGTCGTAGCCGGGGGCGTTGCCCAGGGGGCCGTTGCGCCCGTAGCCCGATATTTCGCAGTAGATCAGCCGGTCGTTCAGGGCGGACAGGGTCTCATGGTCCACCCCCAGCTTTTTCGCCGTGCCGCCGCCAAAGCCCTGCAGCACGATGTCGGCGCCCTCGACCAGGCGGTGGACGATTTCCCGGCCCTCCTGCGACTTCAGGTCCACCGCGATGCTGCGCTTGTTGTGGTTGACGGCGACGAAGACCGCCGACTGCCCCTGCGCCTGCGGCAGCCAGCGGCGCGTGTCGTCGCCGCCCACGGTCTCCACCTTGACCACATCGGCACCGTACTCGCCCAGGTACTGGCCGCACAGCGGCCCGGCCAGCACCTTGGTCAGATCGACCACCTTCATCCCCTGCAGCGGCTGCATGTGTTTCTCCTGCACTGCGCGCCTGGATCATTCCGCCTTGATGCCGATGGACAGCGCGGCATCGCGCCACCTCTTGGTCTCGCTGGCAAAAAAGGCATCGAGCTGCTCGGGCGCGACGTGCAGGTTCTCCACGCCGCGCGCCGCCACGCCTTGTTTGTATTCGGGGTCCTGCACCGCCCTGGATATCGCCTGGCGCAGCGCGGAGACGATCTCGGGCGGCGTCCTGGCCGGAACCTGCAGCGCCAGCCAGAAGTTCACGTCCACCCCGCCATGGCCGAGCTCCTTGAGCGTGGGCACGTCGGGCAGCAGCGCCGAGCGCTGGGGCGAGGTGATCGCCAGCGCCACCAGCTTGCCGGCCTTCACGTTCGCGATCGCGGTCGTCATGCTGTCGAACATGAAATCAATGCGCCCGGCCAGCATGTCCTTGGCCGCGTCGCCGCTGCCCTTATAGGCAATGGGCTCGGCTGCGACCTGGGTCGTCTTCTCGAACAGCATGCCGTAGAAATGCGGCGAGCTGCCCGGCCCGAAGGTCGCGAAATTCAACTGCACGTTCTTCTGCCTGCCCTTGGCGACGAGTTCAGCAATGGTCTTGATGCCCGACGACGGGTGGACGACCAGCACGTTGGGCAGCGCCCCCGTGATGCCCACCGGCACCAGGTCGCGCGAGGGGTTGAAATCCTGGTCCGGGTACATCAGCGGGTTGACGGCCTGCATGGCGATCGTCGTATGCACCAGCGTCAGGCCGTCGGGCTTGGACGCCATGACCTGCTTGGCGCCGATATTGCCGCTGGCGCCCGGGCGGTTGTCGATGATGACCTGCGCGCCCATCTCGCGCCCCAGCGGCCGGGCCAGCAGGCGGGCAATGAAGTCCGACGGCCCGCCTGCGGCAAAAGGCACGACCAGCGTCGCTGTTTTTCCTGCGCCCGATTGCGCTGCCGCCTGCAAAGGCAGGGTTGCGGCCAGGACTGCGGCCACCCAAGCCCTGCGCGTCAACTGATGCATAGCCATCTCCTTGAAAAATATCTCGCGAATCGCGATGGCGGCAGTCTGTGATGCCGGCAGGTATTTGACAAAGACCAGTTTCGTATCCCGCGCATAATGAAAAAATATGGGTAGCACGCTCTTTCCCGACAGCCATGCGACTTGACCTTCGCGCCCTGCGCAGCTTTGTCGCGGTCGCGTCGGCCGGATCGATTTCGTCGGCGGCGCACAGCCTGCACATCGCCCAGCCCGCGCTGAGCGTGCAGATCAAGCAACTGGAAGAGCAGCTGGGCGCGGCGCTGTTCGACCGCCATCCGCGCGGCGTGGTGCTGACGGCCGTCGGCGAGCGCCTGCTGGGCCATGCGGTGGAAATCCTGCGGCGGGTGGACGTGGCCTACGACGACGTGCGCCAGGCGGTCGATCAGCCCAGCGGCCGGGTCGCCATCGCGCTGCCGCAGTCGGTGGCCAAGTTCGTGACGGTGCCGCTGGTCCAGGCCGTGGTGCGCCAGTGGCCCCAGATCCACCTGCAAATGGTGGAAATGAGCTCGGGCTACATCCCGCAGCAGCTGCTGCACGGCCTGGTCGACATCGGCATGACCTTCGGCACGGAAGACGACGCGCGCATGCGCTTCATGCATGTGCTGCAGGAGGAGCTGGCGTTCGTCACCACGGCGCAGCAGCTGGCGCGGCACCGCGGCGGCCCGGACGGCGACGCGACCCACATGACCCTGCACGACGCGGCGCGGTTTCCGATGGTGCTGCCCACCACGACGCAAAGCCTGCGCCGCGTGCTCGACGCCTACATGGCCAAGGCCGGCGTCGCGCCCCGCATCGTGGTGGAGGTGAACACCATCCACGAAATTCTGGCCCTGGTGGCCGCGGGCATCGGCTCGACGATCCTGTCGTTCGCCGCCGTCCACGACATGCTGGCCGCCCGGCAGCTGCTGGCGTTGCCCGTCGGCCGCCCGGCGATGTCCCGCTCCATCTATGCCTGCCGCTCGGCCACCCTGCCCATGTCGATCGCGGCGACCAAGGTGCACGAGCAACTGCTCGCCACCATCGTCTCGCTCTCGTCCAGCCAGCGCTGGCCGCGGTCCACGGTGATTGCGGCCCTGTCGCAAGGCGACGGCCGCGTCGCGCCATCGGGCTGAAACAGGGTCAGCGCGCGTCGTGCGAGTGGATCTGCAGCGCCTCCAGGAAGCGCGAGACCATGTTGTAGGCCGCCACCGTGGCCGTCAGCTCCACCAGGCGCGGCGGCTCGAAGTGCGCGGCGACAGAGGCGAAGACCTCGTCGCTCACCTGCACCTGCCGCGTCATCGCGTCGGTGTAGGCCAGCACGGCGCGCTCGCGCGCGTCGAACAGGGGACAGCCCTGCCACTCCTTAAGAGCGTCCAGCTTGTCCTGCGACACGCCCTCGCGCAGCGCGATGGGCGCGTGCTGGTCCGCTTCGTAGGGCGCATGGTTGAGCAGCGCCACGCGCATGATGACCAGCTCACGCACGTCGCCCGGCAGGCTGGACTTCTGCCGGATGGCCGTAAGGTAGTTGAGCCAGCCCTCGGCCACCGGCGCGCTGTGCAGCAGCATCTGGTAGAGGTGCAGGATGCTGCCGCGCTCGGCGACGATGCGGTCGGCCAGCGGACGCACGGCGGCGCTGGTGCAGTCGGCGTAGGGAATACGGGCCATGGTGCTCCTTGGTTGGAAATCAGTCGGCGGTGACGATTTTTCGTGCCACCAGATCCGCCATCACGTCCGAATCCTTGCGCACGCGCGCGGCAAAGTCCTCGGGGCTGCCATTCACGATGTCGAACGCGCTGTCGCCGAAGCGCCTGGCGACCTGCGGATCATGCATCACGTCGTGCACGGCCTTGATGATCTTGCCGCGCACATCCGCGGGCATGCCGGGCGGCGCCACCAGGCCGATCCAGGTGGGAAACTCGAAGCCGGGGATGAACTCATTGACCGCCGGCACGTCGGGCAGTTGCGCCGAGCGCCTGGGCGAGCTCACCGCGATCGCACGGATCTTGCCGGACTTGATGTGCGGCAGCATGACCGACAGGCCCGCGAAGGCGTAGTCGATGTGCCCGCCCAGCAGGTCGGTGAGCAGCGGCGCGGCGCCCTTGTAGGGCACATGCTCGGTCTTGAGGCCCTTGGCGAGGGACAGCTGCGCACTGTTCACATGGCCCGCCGAGGCCGTGCCCGCCGAGCCGTAGGAGCTCTTGGGGTGAGCCTGGAGGTACGCCACCAGTTCGCCGAAGTTCTTCGCCGGCACGTCGTTGCGCGTGACCAGGATCTGCGGCGTGGTGACCAGCAGGCTCAGGTAGTCGAAGCTCTTGAAGGTGTCGAACGGCAGGTTCTTGACGATGTGGTGGTTCACCGCCTGCGAGTCCAGCGCCAGCATCAGCGTGTAGCCGTCGGGCCTGGCGCGGTGCAGTTCGCCCGCGCCCACCGATCCGCTGGCGCCGGGCTTGTTGTCGATCACGATGGGCTGCCCGAGCGCCTCGCCCAGCCGGTTGCCGATGATGCGCGCCGTCTGGTCCACCGCGCCGCCGGGCGCGAACGGAACGATCAGGCGGATGGACTGGCTCGGATACCCCTGCGCCCAGGCAGAGGGCAGCACGCTGCAGGCAAGGGCCGCGCCAGCGCAGGCCAGCCAGATACGGCGATGGATCATGGTGTTGTCTCCTTTCATGGTTCTTTTGAAAACTAGCGCGTGGCGGCGATGAGGCCGCCGTCCACCACGATCTCCGTGCCCGTCACGTAGCGGCTCTCGTCCGCCACGAGGAACAGCACGGCGTGGGCGGTATCCCAGCCCGTGCCCATGCGCTTCATGGGCACCTGGTTGTTGCGGTGGTCGATGAAGCCCTGCGTGTCGCCCTTGGCGTACTTCGCGGCCAGCCCCTCGATCAGCGGCGTGTGCATCAGGCCGGGCACCACGCAGTTCAGGCGGATGCCCTCGGCCGCGTGGATCACCGCCGTGGTGTGCGTGAAGTGCAGCAGCCCCGCCTTGGCCGCCGCGTAGGCCACCTGCGGCTTGCCGATGTAGCGCAGCCCGGCCACCGAGGCCACGTTCACGATCGCCCCGCCGCCCTGGCTGCGCATGTGCGCAATGACGTGCTTGCACGAGAGGTACGCGCTCTTGAGGTTGACCTGGATCTGCGCGTCCCACACGTCCTCGTCCATATCCACCGGGCCGCCGGGCTGCGACACGCCCACGTTGTTCACCAGGATGTCGATGCGGCCGAAACGCTCGACGCACTGCGCCACGGCGTCGGCCACCTGATCGGATCGCGTGGCGTCGCATGCCATCACCTCGCACGTGCCGCCCTCGCTGCGGACCAGGCGCGCCGTCTCCTGCGCGTGCGGCAGCGCCAGATCGGTGCCGAACACCCGCGCACCCTGCCGCGCGAGCAGCACCGCCGTGGCCCGCCCATTGCCCCAGCCGTCGGCCACCGCCCCGCAGCCCATCACCAGGGCCACCTTTCCCGTCAGATCCAGCACATCCGCCTCCTCATCGGTCATCACGACGGTGCGAATGCTAGGCAGCGGTCATATATTTTTGAAATTCTTTCTATCTATCCATTTATAAAATCAAGGAATGAATATCGCGCCCCGGCAACTCCGCATGTTCCTTGCGCTGGCGGAGTCCCTGAACTTCAGCAAGACGGCGGAGCAGCTGTTCATGACCCAGCCCTCCCTGAGCAAGGCGATCCGCGACCTGGAGGAAGCCCTGGGCCTGCCGCTGTTCGAGCGCACCACGCGCAGCGTGCAGCTCACGGCCAGCGGCAGCCGGCTTGCCGCCATCGCGCGCGCGGTGGTGGGCGAGTACGACGCTGGCCTGCAGCGCATGCTGTCGTCCGCCGAGCGCGAGGCGCGCCACATCGGCATCGCCTCGCTGCCCTCGCTGGCCCACGTGATCCTGCCGCAGGTGTGCGCGGCGCTGGAGCGGCGCTACCACCTGCCCCAGATCACCGTGCACGACTGCTCCAACGATGCGTGCATCCAGCGCCTGCTGAACTACCAGGCAGACTTCGCGCTGGCGTCCGTTGCGCCGTCGCACCCCGACCTGAAATACGAGGAAGTGCTGCGCGACCGCTTCGTGCTGCTGTCGTGCGGCCCCTGGCGGCAGCGCCTGAAGCCGACGATGCACCTGGACGACCTGGTGGACCTGCCCCTCATCAGCATGACCGACGCCAGCACGGCCATGCGCTACATCAGCGCCGCCTACCTGCAGCGCGGCGTGGAGTTCCGCCCCAAGATGCAGTTCGACCAAGTGGGCACGATCGCGGGCTTCGTGAAGAAAGGGCTGGGCATCGCCGTGCTACCCTACCTGGGCATGATGCCCATGCTCAGCCTGCGCGGGCTGCGGCTATCGGAGATCGCCGACGGGCCCGTGCGCTCCGTGGGCATCGTGACGCGCAGGGTGGGCGCGCCGACCTCCGTGGCCCTGGCGGCGATGGAAGAGGTCAAGGCCACCACGCAGGGGCTGATGAACAAGCATCCGGGCTGGATTCTTCCGCCGTCTTGAGGGCAGTCGGCGGCCCTCAATGCGCCTTGTCCCAGTCCGGCCCCACGCCCACCTCGGCCAGCAGCGGCACCTTGAGCTCGGCCACGCCCGCCATGATGCGCGGCACCTCGGCGCGCAGCCAGTTCACGTCGCCCTCGGGCAGCTCGAAGACGAGTTCGTCGTGCACCTGCATGATCATGAGCACTTCGGGCTTGGCTGCATCCAGCGCGTCCTGCACCTGGACCATGGCCTTCTTGATCAGGTCGGCCGCCGTGCCCTGCATGGGCGCGTTGATGGCGGCGCGCTCGGCCGCGCTGCGGCGCGGGCCGTTGGGGGAGTTGATCTCGGGCAGGTACAGACGCCGGCCGAACACGGTCTCGACGTAGCCGCGCGCCTTGGCCTGTGCCTTGGTGTCCTGCATGTACTGCCACACCCCGGGGTAGCGCTGGAAGTAGCGGTCGATGTAGTTCTTGGCGGCCGTGTTGTCGATGCCGAGGTTCTTCGCCAGGCCGTAGCTGCTCATGCCGTAGATCAGGCCGAAGTTGATGACCTTGGCGTAGCGGCGCTGCTCGCTCGTGACCTGGCCGAGCGCCACGCCGAACACCTCGGCCGCCGTGGCGCGGTGCACGTCCAGTCCCTCGTGGAAGGCGCGCAGCAGGGCCTCGTCGCCGCTGATGTGGGCCATGATGCGCAGCTCGATCTGGCTGTAGTCGCAGCTCGCGATCACGCGGCCCGGCGGGGCGACGAAGGCCTCGCGCACGCGCCGGCCCTCGGGCGTGCGGATGGGGATGTTCTGCAGGTTGGGGTCGTTGCTCGACAGGCGCCCGGTCACGGCCACGGCCTGGGCGTAGTGCGTGTGCACGCGGCCGGTGCGCGGGTCGGCCAGCTGGGCGAGCTTGTCGGTGTAGGTGCCCTTGAGCTTGGAGAGGCTGCGGTGCTCCAGCAGCTTGGCGGGCAGGGGATAGTCCTCGGCGAGCTTCTCCAGCACCTCCTCGTCGGTGCTGCGCGCGCCGGTCGCCGTCTTCTTGACGACGGGCATGCCGAGCTTGTCGAAGAAGATCTCGCCGAGCTGCTTGGGGCTGCCCAGATTGAAGGGCTGGCCCGCGATGTCGTAGGCCTCCTGCTCCAGCTGCAGGATGCGCTGGCCCAGCGCATGGCTCTGGGCGGCGAGCCTGTCCGCGTCGATGAGCACGCCGTTGCGCTCGATGCGGAACAGCGTCTCGCTGCACGCGATCTCCAGCGCGTAGATGCCGCGCAGCTTCTCGTCGGCCTCGAGCTGCGGCCAGAGCACGCGGTGCACGTCGAGCGTCTGGTCGGAGTCCTCGCAGGAATAGGCCGCGGCCTTGTCCACGGGCACCTGCGAGAACGGAATCTGCTTGGCGCCCTTGCCGCACAGGTCTTCGTAGCTGATGCCGGTGCGGCCCGTGTGGCGCTCGGCCAGGCTCGCGAGGCCGTGGGGCTTGTGCACCTCCAGCACGTAGCTTTGCAGCATGGTGTCGTGCACATAGCCACGCACCTCTATGCCGTGGTTGGCGAACACGTGGCGGTCGTACTTGACGTGCTGGCCCAGCTTCGGGTGCTTCGGGTCCTCCAGCCACGGCTTCAGGCGCGCCAGCACCTCGGCCAGCGGCAGCTGCGCGGGCGTGTCCGGGCCGTCGTGGGCCAGGGGGATGTAGGCGGCGGCGCCGGGCTCGACGCTGAAGGAGATGCCCACGATCTCGGCGCGCAGTTCGTCGAGCGAGGTGGTCTCGGTATCGATGGCCGCCAGCGGCGCGGCCCTCACCCGCGCCAGCCAGTCGTCGAGCTGCGCCCAGGTCAGGATGATGTCGTAGGCCACGTCGCGGTGCTGGGCCCGGGTGGCGACGGTGCTGGCATCGGGCGCGTCGAACAGGTCGCCGCTGGCGCCGGCGGGAGCGGCCTCGGGCTTGAGCGCGCGGGCCAGGCTCTTGAAGCCGTATTTTTGATAAAAATCGGCCAAATTGCCCGTCTGCTCTGCGCTAAAAGCTATCGCATCCATAGCAGGCAGGCCGGCCACATGGCCACTCAGGTCGCAGTCGGTCTTGATGGTGACGAGCTCGCGCGCCGTGGGCAGCCAGTCCAGCGCGCCGCGCAGGTTCTCGCCGGCCACGCCCTTGATGGCGCCGGCGTGGGCCACCAGCGCGTCCAGCGAGCCGTATTCCGCGAGCCACTTGGCGGCCGTCTTGGGGCCGACCTTCGGGACGCCCGGCACGTTGTCCACGGCGTCGCCCACCAGGGCCTGGAAGTCCACCATCAGCGCGGGCGGCACGCCGAACTCGGCCGTCACGCCGGCCACGTCGCGCCGCTTGCCGTTCATGGTGTCGATGATGGTGACGTGCTCGTCCACGAGCTGGCTCAGGTCCTTGTCGCCGCTCGATATCACGACCCGCATGCCCTGGCCGGCCGCGGCCCTGGCCAGGGTGCCTATCACGTCGTCGGCCTCCACGCCCTCGATGGCCAGCACTGGCCAGCCCAACAGCCGCACCACTTCGTGGATGGGCTCGATCTGCGCGCGCAGGTCCTCGGGCATGGGCGCGCGGTTGGCCTTGTAGTCGGGGTAGATGGCGTCGCGGAAGGTGGGGCCGCTGGCGTCGAACACGCAGGCCGCGTAGTCGGCATGCACCTCCTTCTTGAGCGCCTGCAGCATGTTGATCATGCCGCGTATCGCCCCCGTGGCCGCGCTCGTGGGGTCGCCCGGCACGGCGCGCAGGTCGGGCATGGCATGGAAGGCGCGGTAGAGGTAGCTGGAACCATCGACCAGCACCAGGGTTTTGGTGTCGCTCATGGGGCGATTGTGCACACAAGCACCGCGGGAAAATCGGCACAATCGCGTGCCTCGCCTCATTACCCGACGCTTTTTCCGCCCATGAAACACATTCTTGCGCTGCTGGCCTGCGCAGCATCCATGCCGGCCCTGGCCGATGCCGAACCCAGGAACAACGTGCCGCCCCTGCTGCAGAAGTCCGTCAAGGGCGGGGGCATCACGGCCGCGCGGTTCGACGCCGGCGTGCTGCGGGCGCAGCTCAACAAGCCCGAGGTCACCGAGCTGATGTACGGCACCTTCGTCTTCCACAACATCTGCGCCCAGCAGTGGTACGAGCCGGCGCAGTTCGCCGCCGTGGGGCTGACCCGCGTGGAGCTGTTCAACGCCGAGGGCACCCAGGGCTTCGCCTTCGACGCGCGCGGCGACACGTGCGCGGAGATGGGCAGGCTCGGCAAGAACTTCCGCAGCTTCATCGCCCGGTACACCGTGGCCTGCACGGCCGGCAACTGCCCGCCGCAGCGCTGACCGCGTGGCGCCCACGACCTACAATCGCGCCATGCGCGCCGTTCATTGCCTTCTGCTGCTGGCCATCGCCAGCGCCCCCGCCCTGGCCCAGAATTCGGGCCAAAACCAAGCTCATCCCAATACGGGCGAGCGCGGTCAGCTATTGGAAAAAGAGCAGAAAGCCGACGGCCGCCTCGAGCAGCGCGTGCAGCGCATCGTGGTCGAGGACGCCGGCAGCCGCATCGACGAGCTGCGCGTGGGCGGCCAGACGCAGAGCATCACGGTGCAGCCCAAGACCGGCACGCCCATGCCGTCCTACGAGGTGCAGTCCAACGACGGCGCGCGCGCACGGCCCGGCAACTTCAACGAATCCGACACCGTGACCGCGCCGCGCGTGTGGAACCTGCGCAAGTTCTGACCTAAAGCCCCTCCTTAGCCCCGCCGCCGACAGGCGCGCGCCCGTCCCTGCTTTTGCCGCACGCTTTTCACTGACCCATGGCCGTTTTTACCGAAGTCTCCAGCAAAGAGGCGAGCGACCTGCTGCGCCGCCTGCAACTGGGCGAGCTGCTCGCGCTGCGCGGCATCGAGGGCGGCATAGAGAACACCAACTACTTCGTCACCAGCGAGCAGGGCGAATACGTGCTCACGCTGTTCGAGCGCCTGACGTTCGAGCAGCTGCCCTTCTACCTGCACCTGATGAAGCACCTGGCGCACGCCGGCATTCCCGTGCCCGACCCGCAGGCCGACATGCACGGCGAGATCCTGCACACCGTGGCCGGCAAGCCCGCGGCGCTGGCCACCAAGCTGCGCGGCAAGAGCCAGCTGGCCCCGCAGGCGGCGCACTGCGCGGCCGTCGGCACGCTGCTGGCGCGCATGCACCTGGCCGCGCGCGACTACGAGCGCCAGCAGCCCAACCTGCGCGGCCTGCCCTGGTGGAACGAGACCGTCCCCGTGGTGCTGCCGCACGTCGGCCCCGGGCAGGCGGCCCTGCTGCAGTCGGAGCTCGCCTACCAGAACCACGTGGCGGCCGGCAGCGGCTACGCGGCGCTGCCGCGCGGCCCCATCCATGCCGACCTGTTCCGCGACAACGTGATGTTCGAGGGGACCGAGCTCACGGGCTGCTTCGACTTCTATTTCGCCGGCGTGGACACTTGGCTGTTCGACTTGGCCGTGTGCCTGAACGACTGGTGCATAGACCTGCCCACGGGCCGCCACGACGGCGAACGCACCGCCGCCATGCTGGCCGCCTACCAGGCCGTGCGCCCCCTGACCGCCGCCGAGCGCGAGCTGCTGCCCGCCATGCTGCGCGCCGGCGCGCTGCGCTTCTGGATATCGCGCCTGTGGGACTTCCACCTGCCGCGCCAGGCCAGCATGCTCAAGCCCCACGACCCCGCGCATTTCGAGCGCGTGCTGCGCGAGCGCGTGCGGCACCCCGTACATCCTTGACGCACCTGCCTGCCGGAGCCGCCCTCTGGGGTAGAGTCGCCACACCATGAAACTGCACATCGTCCCCGCACGCACGGGCCTCGAATGGGTGCGCCAGGGCATCACCGTGTTCTGGCGCCAGCCCATGGCGCTGGCCGCGCTGTTCTTCATGACCATGGCCGCCATGTCGCTGGCCACCATGCTGCCGCTGGTCGGCCCTGCAGTGGCGCTCTCCCTGCTGCCCTCGGCCACCCTGGCCATGATGGTGGCCGCGGCCGAGGCCAGCCAGGGCCGCACGCCCACGCCCGCCCTGCTGCTGGTGGCCTTTCGCACGGGCAGGCAGCGCCTGCAGGCCATGATGACCCTGGGCGCGTTCTATGCCTTGGGTTTTCTGGCGGTGATGGCGCTGTCGGCGCTCATCGACGGCGGCCAGTTCGCTCGCGTGTACCTGGGCGGCGAGCCGCTCACGCGCGAGGTGGCCGAAGCCGGAGACTTCCAGGCCGCCATGTGGCTGTCGCTGCTGCTGTACGTGCCGCTGTCGCTGCTGTTCTGGCATGCGCCCGGCCTGGTGCACTGGCACAACGTGGCGCCCGTGAAGGCGCTGTTCTTCAGCATCGTGGCCTGCTGGCGCAACTTCGGCGCCTTCACCGTGTACGGCCTGTCGTGGATGGGCGTGTTCCTCGGCGCGGGCCTGGCCATGAGCCTGCTGGTCACGCTGCTGGCCGTGGTGGGCATGGGAGCAGGCATGGCCAGCAGCATCATGGTGGCCACGGCCATGATGCTCGCCGCCATGTTCCTGACCTCGGTGGTGTTCACCTTCCGCGACAGCTTCGAGCCGCCGCAGCAGGCCGGCCCCGAGAGCAGCGACGAGCCTCCGCTGACCAGCTGACCACGCCAGCCGTCAGAGCACCACGGCGTGGATCCGGTCGCGCCCGGCATGCTTGGCCGCGTAGAGCTGGGTATCGGCCTGGGCCAGCAGCTGCTGCAAAGCGGCGCTCGTGCCTGAAGCGGTGGCGATGCCGATGCTCAGCGTCAGCCGCGGGATGGCGGCCAGCGCATTGGGCAAACCCAGCTCGGCGACGCCCTGGCGGATGCGCTCGGCCACCTTGAGCGCGTCCTCGGCGGCGGTGTCGGGGAGCAGGCAGACGAACTCCTCGCCCCCATAGCGCGCCACCAGGTCGGTGGGCCGGCCCACCGCGGTCTTGAGCACCCGGGCGATGGCGCGCAGGTAGTCGTCGCCCATGGCGTGCCCGTAGTGGTCGTTGACGCACTTGAAGTGGTCCACGTCCACCATCAGCAGGCTCAGCGGCGCGCCCGTGCGCTGCTGGCGTGCCTGCTCGCGGCGCAGGGCGTGATCGAACTCGCGGCGGTTGGCCAGCCCGGTCAGGCCGTCGGTCTGGCTCTGCCGCTCCAGCTCCTGGTTGGCCGCCTGCAGGGCCTGCTGCTGCCGGCGTATCTGGCTGTTGCTGCGCTCCAGCAAGCGCACCAGCCGGCGGTACCTGCGCAAGGACAGGTAGAGCACCAGCGCCAGCACCACGGCCGACACGCTGGCCACCTGCAGGAAGATGCGCTGGCCGCGCTGCGCCACATAGCGCTCGATGAACTGGCGCTCGCCCTCCTCGTGCACGGCGATGGACTCGGTCACGTCCATGGCGGCCAGGTAGCGGTCGAACGCCGCCACGACGCGCTCATGCTGCGGCGTGGGGCTGAAGTAGAACCGGTAGGCGCGGGGGTTGCCGTACAGGGTGAGCACGTCCTCCAGGTCGAAGTACTCGTGCAGGTAGCGCTTCTCGGCAAAGATGCTCTTGTTGAACACGGCCACGTCGATGCTGCCGTCGCGCAGGGCCAGGAACAGGCCCGCGCTGCTGGTCTCGTCGAAGCTGAAGAGCTGGTGCGGCGGCACGATCTCCTTGAGCGTGGGCTCCAGCGCCACGCCGCGCACCACGCCGACGCGGTATTGCGCCAGATCGACGATGTCGCGTATCGGCAGGCGCCACCCCTTGCGGGCGATGACGGCGTAGTAGCTCTCGTAATAGGGCAGCGTGAACAGGCCGCGCTGCGCTCGCTCGCTCTGCAGGCTCAGCGGTATGAAAACGTCGGCCGCGCCCTCCTGCACCTGCAGGATCTTCTGGGCGACCGTTTGGTCCCGCCCCGGTATGAGCTCGTAGCGCAGCCCCAGCCTTGCGGCGATGAAGCACCACACATCGACGCTGATGCCAGTGTAGGTGCGCCTTTGCTCGTCGTAGCGCGACATCGGCGGGGCATCGGCCGACAGCACGCGCAGCGGCGCCATGGCGCGGAAATAGGCCAGGTCTTCGGCGCTGAACTCCACGGGCCGTGTCAGGCGCACATGCTGCCCTCCCTCGCAGGCCGCGGCCTGCGCCAGCGGCGCGATGCACCAGGCACACAGGGCCACGCACAGCGCGCGCCACAGATGGCCAAGGCCGCGCGAACCGATGTGCCGCCACAGTGCATGGCCGGACCACCGCTTCTCGCCCATCAGGGGCTCACCTGCCATGGAGGGACAACTCGCCAGAATCATAAAAATTTGTAGCAAGCCGCTGAATACTAGGGCCGCCTGGGCGCATACAAAGATTGTGCCATCGCCAGGGCCGGCGGGGCTGGTGCGAAGCGCCGCGCGGCGGATCCGTGGCGCGCCCGTCACACGCATGTCATGCGCCCGTCACGCCGCCGTCATGGCCGCTTCCTACCATGGGCCAGCAGGAAGACGGCACCCGCCGCCTTCCCCTGACGCTGCACCCCGTTCACTCTTCCAGAAAGCACCATGCCCCACACCCCCACGCCTTCCCGCCGCAAGACCCTGCAAATGCTCGCCGGCCTGCCGCTGCTGCCCCTGGGCGCGGGCGCCTCGGCCACCGGCCTGCTGGCCGCGTGCGGCGGTGGCAGCGACAGCACGGCCGCGTTCAAGTCCGCCAGCTTCACGGGCATGGCCGCGCCTACGCTGGCCAACCCCGCCGCCATGGCCACCACGACGGTGGGCTCGGCGCTCAAGGCCACGTTCGACGACGGCTCCACGCAAAGCTTCGCGCTAGCCTACCAGCCCTTCTTCATCACCGGCGACATGGTGAGCGACGGCAAGGGTGGCAAGCTGCTGGCGGGCGGGTACTACGACATCCGCAACCAGCCCATCATCGACGCGACCGTGGCGGGCGGCGAGCGCCAGTTCTTCTCCGACGCGCCCGACGGCTCCTCGCTGCTCACCGTTCCCAATGCCAAGGTGGACGGCGTGAAGGGCAAGCCCGTGTTCGCCGTGGTGCAGTTCGAATACACCACCTGGGCACAGGACGGCAAGACCGACATGTACGGCAAGCTGCCCTCGCCGATTGCCGTGCTCACGCTGGACCAGGACCAGGCCACGGGCAAGCTGAGCCTGGTGAAGTACCACAACGTGGACACCTCCAAGGTGTACGGCCTGTGGATCACCTGCGGCGCCAGCCTGTCGCCCTGGGGAACGCACCTTTCGAGCGAGGAGTACGAGCCCGACGCCTTCACCATCGGGAGCAACGCCATGTTCAAGGCCTACAGCCAGAACCTGTACGGCGACGCCGCCAGGGCCAACCCCTACCACTACGGCCACATGCCCGAGGTGACCGTGAATCCCGACGGCTCGGCCAGCATCAAGAAGCATTTCTGCATGGGCCGCATCTCGCACGAGCTGGTGCAGGTCATGCCCGACCAGCGCACGGCCCTCATGGGCGACGACGCAACCAACAGCGCCTACTTCGTGTTCGTGGCCGACCGCGAGAAGGACCTGTCCTCGGGCACGCTCTACGCCGCCAGGGTGGGCGCGGGCTTCTCCATCGACCCGGCATCGGGCAGCGCCGCGCCGCTCACGTGGATCAGGCTCGGCTCGGCCACCAGCGCCGAGATCGAGCAACTCGCGAACACGCTCAAGCCCGCGGACATCATGAGCGTGCAGGCCAAGGACCCGGGCGACGCCAGCTACACCAGGATCGTGGCGAACGGAAAGGCCGAGTGGATCAAGATCAACCCCGGCATGGACAAGGCCGCCGCCTTCCTGGAGACCCACCGCTACGCCGCGTACAAGGGCGCGAGCATGGGCTTCAC
Source organism: Alicycliphilus denitrificans K601 (assembly GCF_000204645.1). Taxonomy (NCBI): domain Bacteria; kingdom Pseudomonadati; phylum Pseudomonadota; class Betaproteobacteria; order Burkholderiales; family Comamonadaceae; genus Alicycliphilus; species Alicycliphilus denitrificans. Next base: position 3,788,052 of record NC_015422.1, read on the forward strand.
CAAGATGGAGGGCACGACCGTGAACGCCAGGGACAAGGTGGCCTACTCCGCGCTGCAGAACTGCGAGAAGTCCATGGTGGCCGGCGACGCGGCCAACGTGCCGGGCAACGGCATCTCCATCCCCAGGCAGCTCAAGGCCGGCGTGGTCATGGCGCTGAGCCTGCGCGGCGGCCAGAAGGACACGGACGGCAAGGCCATCAACAGCGAATGGATGCCCGTGGACACCAAGGCCCTGCTGGCCGGCGAGGACATCGCCGCCGACGCGCTGGGCAACACCGCCAACCCGGACAGGATCGCCAACCCCGACAACCTGAAGTTCTCGGAAAAGCTGCGCACCCTGTTCATCGGCGAGGACAGCGGCCAGCACGTGAACAACTTCCTGTGGGCCTACAACGTGGACACCAAGCAGCTCTCGCGCATCATGTCGATTCCCGCGGGCGGCGAATCCACGGGCCTGCACGCGGTGGACGAGATCAACGGCTGGACCTACATCATGAGCAACTTCCAGCACGCGGGCGACTGGGGCGGCATCCACGGCGTGGTCAAGGATCAGCTCGACCCGCTGATCCGCGCCAACTACCGTGGCAAGGCCGGCGCGGCCGTGGGCTACCTCACGGGTACGCCCAGCCAGCCCAGGCTGGGTTGAGGCCCCGCGGCGCCCGGCTGCCTACTCGACCACCGTGAGCTTGGCCACCGACAGCGCCAGCCACTTGGTACCGTGGCGCGGAAAGTGCACCTGGGCGCGCGCGTCGTCGCCCTGGCCTTCGATGGCCAGCACCTTGCCCTCGCCGAACTTGGTGTGGAACACCGCCAGCCCCACGCGCAGGCCGTGGGCGGGCTCCTCCTTGCGCGGCGGCACGGGTGGGCTGGCGAAGGCCGCGGCGTTGAAGCCAAAACCGGCCCTGGCGCCCGCACCATAAGCGCTTGCAGCTCTTGAATCAGGAGCATAAGAGCCAAACCCCTGCTGCCGGGGCGTGAGCCACTTGAGCGCCTCCTCGGGCAGTTCGTCGAAGAAGCGGCTCCTGACGTTGTAGCGCGTCTGGCCGTGCAGCAAACGGGTCTGCGCGTGGCTCAGGTACAGGCGCTTTCTCGCGCGGGTGATGGCCACGTACATCAGGCGGCGCTCTTCCTCCAAGCCACCCTGGTCGCTCATGGCGTTCTCGTGCGGGAACAGGCCCTCCTCCATGCCGCCGATGAACACGCAGTCGAACTCCAGGCCCTTGCTGGCGTGCACGGTCATGAGCTGCACCGCGTCCTGCCCGGCCTGGGCTTGGTTGTCGCCTGCCTCCAGCGCCGCATGCGTGAGGAAGGCGGCCAGGGGCGAGAGCGTCTCGCCCGTGTCGGTGTCCACCAGGGGCTGCTGCAGGAGCGGCCGGTTCGGGTCCAGCCCCTGGCTGGCGGGGCTTTGCGTGAGCGCCGCGCCCGTTTCGTCGAGCGGCAGGGCCACGGCGTCGCGGCCGAAGCCCTCCTGGGTGACGAAGCTCTCGGCCGCGCTGATGAGCTCGTCCAGGTTCTCCAGCCGGTCCGCGCCCTCCTTCTCGTTGCGGTAGTGCTCCAGCAGGCCGCTGGACTCCAGCACCTGGCCGATGATGGCGCGCAGGTTCCGGCCCTGGGTCTGCTCGCGCATCACATCCACCATGGCCACGAAGGCGCCCAGGTTCGCGCCCGCCTTGCCGGGCACGCTGCTCACCGCGTCGTGCAGCGAGCAGCCGCTGCCGCGCGCGGCGTCCTGCAGCTGCTCCAGCGTGCGCGCGCCTATGCCGCGCGGCGGGAAGTTGACCACGCGCATGAAGCTCGTGTCGTCGTGCGGGTTCTCCAGCAGGCGCAGGTAGGCCAGCGCGTGCTTGATCTCGGCGCGCTCGAAGAAGCGCAGGCCGCCGTACACGCGGTAGGGCACGCTGGCGTTGAACAGGGCCGATTCGATGACCCGGCTCTGCGCATTGCTGCGGTAGAGCACGGCGATCTCGCTGCGCGGCATCGGGCCCTCGCGCACGAGCTGCCGGATCTCGTCCACGATCCACTGCGCCTCGGCCAGATCGGTGGGCGCCTCGTACACGCGCACGGGCTCGCCCGGCCCCTGCGTGGTGCGCAGGTTCTTGCCCAGGCGGCGGCTGTTGTGTGCGATCAGCGCGTTGGCCGAGTCGAGGATGTTGCTGTAGCTTCGGTAGTTCTGCTCCAGCTTGATCTGGTGGCGCACGTCGAACTCGCGCACGAAGTCCTGCATGTTGCCCACGCGCGCGCCGCGGAAGGCGTAGATGCTCTGGTCGTCGTCGCCCACGGCGATCACGCCGCCCTGGGTGACCAGGCGCCCGTCCACCACGTCGCCCGCGAGCTGCTTGAGCCAGGCGTACTGCAGCCTGTTGGTGTCCTGGAACTCGTCCACCAGGATGTGCCGGAAGCGCCGCTGGTAGTGCACGCGCACGGGGTCGTTGTCACGCAGCAGCTCGAAGGAGCGCAGCATCAGCTCGCCGAAGTCCACCACGCCCTCGCGCTGGCACTGCTCCTCGTAGAGCTGGTAGAGCTCCACCTTCTTGCGCGTGTCGGAGTCGTGCACCTCCACGTCGCGCGGGCGCAGGCCCTCCTCCTTGCAGCCGGCGATGAAGTATGCGAGCTGCTTCGGGGGAAAGCGCTCCTCGTCCACGTTGAACTGCTTGCACAGGCGCTTGACGGCCGAGAGCTGGTCCTGCGTATCCAGGATCTGGAACGACTGCGGCAGGCCGGCCAGCTTGTGGTGCGCGCGCAGCATGCGGTTGCACAGGCCGTGGAAGGTGCCGATCCACATGCCGCGCACGTTGATGGGCAGCATGGCGGACAGGCGCGTGAGCATCTCCTTGGCCGCCTTGTTGGTGAAGGTGACGGCCAGGATGCCGCCCGGCGTGGCATGGCCGGTCGAGAGCAGCCAGGCGATGCGCGTGGTGAGCACGCGCGTCTTGCCCGACCCCGCGCCCGCCAGGATCAGCGCATGGCCCGCGGGCAGGGTGACGGCGGCGAGCTGCTCGGGATTCAGGCCTTGCAGGAGCGCTGCAGGCGCCGGCGGAAACGATTCTGGGGAGTGCATCCCGGGATTGTAGAAACCCCCTTGCCGCCCGCAGGCTTGAAAGGCAAGCCGCGCGGCACAGGTATACAATCAATTACCGGGCCCAAGTTTCTTGCGCCCGGTTTTTTTGCGCCTGCGCACCATGAAAACCGGCCGCAAGCCAAGCGCCCTTTCCGCCCGCGAAATCCCTTGCGGGCGGCCCCTACAGGAGCTTGGAACCTCATGGAAATCTTCGACTACGACAACATCCTGCTGCTGCCGCGCAAGTGCCGCGTGCAAAGCCGCTCGGAGTGCGACGCCGGCGTGGAGCTGGGCGGGCGGCGCTTCAGGCTGCCGGTGGTGCCGGCCAACATGAAGACGGTGGTGGACGAGAAGATCTGCGCCTGGCTCGCTACGAGCGGCTACTTCTACGTCATGCACCGTTTCGACCTGGACAACCTGCAGTTCGTGCGCGAGATGCGCGCCCAGGGCTGCTTCGCCTCGATCTCGCTGGGCATCAAGCAGGCCGACTACGACACCGTGGACCGCCTCAAGGCCGAGGGCCTGACGCCCGAGTACATCACCATCGACATCGCCCACGGCCATTCCGACAGCGTCAGGGACATGATCGCCTACCTCAAGCAGCACCTGCCGCAGTCCTTCGTGATCGCCGGCAACGTGGCCACGCCCGAGGCCGTGATCGACCTGGAGAACTGGGGCGCCGACGCCACCAAGGTGGGCGTGGGCCCGGGCAAGGTCTGCATCACCAAGCTCAAAACCGGCTTCGGCACGGGCGGCTGGCAGCTGTCGGCCCTGAAGTGGTGCGCGCGCGTGGCCACCAAGCCCATCATCGCCGACGGCGGCATCAGGAGCCACGGCGACATCGCCAAGAGCGTGCGCTTCGGCGCCACCATGGTGATGATCGGCTCGCTGTTCGCGGGCCACGAGGAATCGCCGGGCAAGACCGTGGAAGTGGACGGCGAACTGTACAAGGAGTACTACGGCTCGGCCAGCGACTTCAACAAGGGCGAATACAAGCACGTGGAAGGCAAGCGCATCCTCGAACCCATCAAGGGCAGGCTGGCCGACACGCTGGTCGAGATGGAGCAGGACATCCAGAGCTCCATCAGCTACGCGGGCGGCAGGAAGCTCATGGACATCCGCAAGGTGAACTACGTGATCCTGGGCGGCGACAACGCGGGCGAGCACCTGCTGATGTGATTTTTTGCAGCAATTTTTCTGGAGGCACAAAAAACTGGTGCATAATCCGGGGCTGCGCTGCAACGCGGCGCCTCTGAAAAGAGAGGGCTCTTAGCTCAGTTGGTAGAGCAGCGGACTCTTAATCCGTTGGTCGAAGGTTCGAATCCTTCAGGGCCCACCAACAAACACAACGAAACCCCGCTATCTTTACGGTAGCGGGGTTTTGCTTTTATTCCCACGGTGGGAATATCTCCATGCTTGGCGGCCCCCCGCGGGCAGGGAGCCGCAGCGCCCGCCAGTCAAGCCGGCAGCGGCATGGCCGCTCTCGTGGCCCGCAGTGCTGCGGCCCTCGGTACATCAATGCCCCTCCCCCGTCTCCGGCACATAGACCATGGAGCCATCCTTCATGCGGTAGGCGACACCGGCCTTTTCGCCGTCGCCTTCGCCGATCTCGCCACTGGCCTTGTACTTCTCGATCTTCTCGCCGCGCTTCTGGATGACCTCCATGCTGGGCTTGCCCGCGTCGGTGATGACGGTGACGTCCTGCTTGGAAAACGGACTGAGCAGCGGGTTCTTCGCCACAGTGATGAGCAGCGCGGCGATCACCACCAGGAACACGTCAATCAGGTTGACGACCGAGAGGATGGGGTCGTCGGCCTCGGTTTCGTCCAGGAACTTCATGCCTCGCCTCCTGCCTCCACCATGTGGCCCGCGGCCGGGGTGCGCACGCCCTGGCGCTGCAGCCACACCAGCTCCTCGGCCAGCCAGCGCCGTTGCACCGACACCACCCAGAAGGTGATGGCTGCGGCAATCAGCGACAGGATCACCGCCGCGAAGGCCACGGCCAGGTTGTCCGACACCTGCCCCAGGTTGCCGTCTGACAGGCCCTTGAGCGCCGGCCCCATGGGGATCATGGTGGCGATCAGCCCCAGCATGGGCGCCACGCGCGTGGCGATGCGCGGCAGCTCCAGCAGCTGGTGGGCCTTCACGTCCAGCTCGTCGGCGCTGGCGCCCGGCCGGGTCCGCGCCCAGGTCAGCAGGTGGTGGCCGCGCGTGGGCTGCCCGCCCTGCGCCTTGCGGCGCTGCCACCACTGCATGGCGAACATGCCCAGCAGGAAGAAGGCGTAGACGAACAGCACGGTGATGACCACCAGGGTCGGGAATAGAAAGACCTGGCTGGCCTGGTACATCAGGGATTCAAGCAAATGGCTCATGGATGGTTCTCGGCAAGATAAAAGCGGGAAATGCGGAATTGGAGTGAAAGACGCTCGGCCTCTCAGGCCTTCGCCGTGGCGAGCGCCACCAGGCGCGCGTACTGTTCGGGTGGCAGGGTCTGGCGCACATGGGCGATGCAGCGCAGGTGGATTTCTGCGGCCTCGCGCCTGAGCTGGGCCAGGCGGCCGAGCTGGGGCGCAAGCTCCCCGGCGCTGCGGCCGTCCAGCACGGCGCGGCCGATCTCCTGCTCCAGCTGCTGTGCCTGCTGCAGGCGCGGGCGCAGCGCGGGGCGTACCTGTTCGTCGGCGTAGCGCGAGAGGGACTGCTGGTGCTCGGCCGATGCGCCCAGCTGGGCCACGAACGGCATGAGGTGCGGCAGATGGCCTGGCAGCAGCAGCGCATATTCGGCCGGTGCCGGGGCAGCGGCCAGGGAGGCTTGGGCGCGCTGGCGCAGTTGGGCGTACTGCGCCGCAGAAAGCTGGGCGCGGATGCGCTGGGCCGCATCGATCTGCACCTGCGCGGCCTCGCGCTTGAGCGTTTGCAGGCGGTCGAGCCGCTCTGCGAGCTGCTGCACGGTGGCGCCCGCAAGCGCGGCCTGGGCGATGCCTTGCTCGGCGGCGCGGGCCTGCTCCAGCCGGGACTGCAGCTGGTCGCGCACCTCGAAGGCCAGCGCCGCCAGGGTGGCGCGCTGGGTTTCGTTCAGGCCCAGCGCCGCGGTCTGGCCCTTGAGCGTCCAGGCCAGATGCGGCAGGTTCCTGCCAGGCCGCCGTGCCGCCCTGGCGCAGGCGGTCGGCGTTGCGCTGGCCTTGCATGATGGCCGCGCGGCCGGTCCACTTGCCGCCCCAGGCGCGCCATTCGGCCTCGCTGCGCAGGCGGGCGATGCGGATGCGGTTGTCCTCGCTGTCGTGGCGCTGGCTGCCATCCAAGCGCTGGGGGCGCGTGTCGCGGTCGCCTTCGTTGTAGTACAGGCTGGGCCACAGCGTGAGCTGGCCCGCCGCCAGCTTGACGCTGGTGGCCGCGCGCGCCACCGGGCGGCGCATGACGAGGTTGACAGTGATGGGCGCGGCGCCGCCAAACTCGGCCGAGCCGCCGCGCAGTATCTCGGCGCGCTCCAACTCCTCGGCGGGCATGCGCCCCACCTCGGTGAGCGCAAAGCGCGCGTTGGCCGTGGGGCGCTCGCCGTTCACGAGGAACTGCACGGCAGCGCGCGACATGCCCCTGGCGCGCGCATTCATGCCGCCGTCGGCGCCATGCTCGCCCGCGTCTACGCCGGGCAGCTTGCGGATCAGCTCGCCCACGGTCAGGCCGCCCAGGGCGCGGATTGCATCGCGGTCGATGATGGTTTTTTGCGTGGCGGCGCTGCGCTGCTCGTCAAGCGCGCTACCTTCCGAGTGCACGGTCACCTCGCTCAACTGGCGTTCGGGCGCGCCCTGCTGGCCCTGTGCGCTGTCCCAGGCGGCTGCCAGCAGCAGTCCGGCGGCACAGCGGTGCGCCGTTGTATGAAAAGACATTTTGCTACCAAATAAATAGCTGTTAGCGCTTATGTATCAAGCGCAAAAGGCCAATTTGCTTGAAACCCTTCCCCTGCGCTGCCACCAGCCACCGCCCAGCATGACGGCGCCCAGCACCAGCGCCACCCACAGCGCCTGCCATGCGGGGACGGCGCTGTCGCGGGGCTGCTCCCGTACCTGCTCCAACCGCATGCCGCTGATGGGCGGCGGGGGCGGCACGGGGGAGGGATCGGCCTGGGGCGGGGGTTCGGCCGCCTGCGCGCTGGGCGCGGGCGCCGCGGCGGCAGTGGCGCCGGGCGTGCCTGCCGCCAGGCCGTAGCCCGCAGCCCCCTGCCCTGCGCCCACGTAGCGCTGGAAGGCCGCGTTGTCGGTGCGCACGTCGAAGCGCTGGGCCAGGTCGCGCCAGCGCTCCTTGAGCTCGCGCACGGTGGCGGCGTCGGCCTGCCAGTAGCCCTGGCGCGCGGCCTCCAGCATGCGCTCCATGGTCTGGGCCAGGGCGTGGGGGTTCTTCGTCTCGAACCAGTCTTTCAGGCCCAGCTGGTGCTTGTCGCGCACGTAGACATCGACCATCTCCTGCCACTGGTCGTCGCGCACGATCTCGCGCGCGGTGGCCGTCCAGCCCCAGAAGTTGTTGGTGGCGTCCAGCACCTGCAGGGTGCCGGCGTAGCCCTCCTTCATCAGGCCCTGGATGTAGCCAGGGTGGAACTGGCGCGTGGCCAGCTCCTTGGCCAGGAACTGCGCCGCGCCCTCGACCCGGCCGCTGCCCGAGCCGCGCAGGTTGCTGATGTAGAGCTCGGGCGCCTTGCCGTCCAGGTGGCGCACGGCCAGCGCGATGCCGCCCAGGTACTGGAAGGGGTCGTCGGTGGTCAGCATGCCGTAGAGGTTGGAGCTGCGCGAGAGCACCGCGCCCTCGGTGCCGCTCAGGTGCTCGGCGTAGAGGTTGACGGCCTTGCCAGCCTTGCCCGCGCCTGCCGCGGCGGCCCCGGCGACTCCGGCCTGGCCCCACTGCGACTCGTCGGGGCCATAGGCGTACTGCATCTTGTCCAGATACAGCCGGGCCAGCTTGCGGTCGCCCTCGGCCTTGCCCTTCCAGGTGTCGGTGGCCAGGGCCGCATCGTCCAGCCCCGTGCCGTAGCGCCCGCTCTCGGACGCGAAGATGCGCGTGGCGCCGGCCAGCTCGGCGGCCTTGGCATCGGCGCCGGCGGCCATCATCTTTTGCGCGATGCGCTGGCTGTTGGCGGCGACGGGGTTGTCGGCCTCATCCCTGGCGCGGGACGCCAGCAGCACGGCGCGGGCCAGTTGCTGCATGACGTTGGGGAAATGGTCGCGGTACAGGCCGGTGGCCGACAGCACCACGTCCACGCGCGCGCGGCCCAGTTGCTCGCGCTCGACCAGCTTCACGCCAGTGACGCGCCCGCCCCTGTCCCACACGGGCTCCACGCCCAGCAGCCACAGTGCCTGGGCTTCGAGCATGCCGAAGTGGCGCATGGTCTCCACGGACCACAGGCTGAAGGTGAGCTTCCTGGGCAGCTTGCCGTGCAGTTTCTTGTGCTCGGCCAGCATGTTCTCCGCGGCCTGCTTGCCGGCCTCCCAGGCCTGCCTGGTAGGCACGCGCGAGGGGTCGAAGCCATAGAGGTTGCGGCCCGTGGGGTAGGCGTCGGGACTTTTGATGGGGTCGCCGCCGTAGGAGGTGGGCAGGTAGCGCCCGTCCAGCACGGCCAGCAGGCCGGGCAGCTCCCCCTGCGCGCCCAGGTTGGCATAGGCCTGGCGCGCATCCTGCAGCGCTTTTTGCAGGCCCGGGCTCAGGCCATCCAGGCTTTCGCCTGCGACCACGTGGCGCCGCAACAGTTGGTAAGGCGCGGTTCTCTCCAGCCTGTCCCAGGGGCCGACCAGGGCCTCGTCCAGGTCGGCGGCGGGCACGCCCGCGTGCCGCGCCGCGGCCTCCCAGAAGTTCTTGCCCAGCATGAGCAGCACGGTGCCCAGGCGGTGCAGTTCCTCGGGCGCGCGGCCCAGGGTGTGCAGGCCCTGCGGCTGGGCGGTCTGCGCCAGTTCGTGCAGGTGGTTGTGCAGTGCCTGCACGAAGTCGGCGAAGCGCTCCTTGACGCGGCCTTCGGTCCAGCCCATGTCGGCGATCACGCGCTCCTTCTTCGCTGCGGCCAGCAGGTCGGCGGCCATGCGCTCGCGCACGGCGCCCTCGTCCTGCGCCTGCCACTGGTGCAGCAGGTCGTGCATCTGGGTCAGCGCGTCGTGCAGGCCGCCGGGGGCGAACGGCGGGGTCTGGTGGCTGACTATTGTTGCCCGCCCGCGGCGCTTGGCCTGGGTGGCCTCGCCGATGTTGTCCGCGATGTAGGGGTAGGCCACGGGAATGTCGCCCAGCGCCAGCAGCGGCGCGTCGTACACCGACAGGCCGCGCTCCTTGCCCGGCAGCCATTCCTGCGTGCCATGCGTGCCGTAGTGCACCAGGGCGTCGTTGTGCTGGCGCGTCCACAGGTAGGTGGCCAGGTAGTGGTGCGGCGGCAGGTCGGTGGTGGAGTGGTAGATCTCCTTCTCCTTGGCGCGCGCGTCCTGGCTGCCGGGGGCCATGCCGCTGCGGCCCGGCTGGGGCAGCAGGGTGATCTGGCCCAGTTGCAGGCGCGGGATGACGAAATAGTCCTGCCCGCGCTGGCGCATCACCCAATGGGATTTCTCGGGCGCGCCCCAGGCGCTGCGCAGCGCGTCCTGCGTGGGCTGCGGCAGGCTGGAGAGCCACGCGCGGTAGTCCTTCACCGGCAGCAGCGCGGCCAGGCCGTCGCGCAGCAGCGGCTCCAGTTCGCCGCCGCGGTAGGCCGGGGCCAGCAGGCGCTGCAGCAGGGTGATCAGGTGCGTCTCGTCGGGCACCTCGGTGCGGTAGCCCGCGGCGGCCATGCCGGCCAGCGTGCTTTGCAGGCTGCGCGGCACGTTCAGGAACGAGGCCGACAGGTTCTTCTCGCCCGCCGGGTAGTTCCAGAACATCACGGCCACCTGCTTGTCGGCATTGGGCTTGCGCTGCAGCTTGACCAGGTTCAGCGCCTTGGCGGCCACGGCCGCGGCCTGGGGCGTGATGGGCATGATCTGCTCGTCGCCCTTGCGCGTGGCGGATGCGACCTGTATGTCGGTGATGCCGGCGTATTCGGCCTGCGCCATGTAGAACGGCACGTCCATGGTGGCCACGCCCTGCGGGTTGGCGGCCCAGTCGGCCTCGTCGCCGCGGCGGTAGGTCATGGCCTGGATGACCGGGATGCCCATGCGCTCGAACTCCGTGCGCCGCTCGTCGGCAAGGAGCGTGATCTGGGTGTTGATGAGCACGTCGGCCAGCACCGGCGTGCCCGGGCCGGCGGGCTGCAGCACCTTGGGAAAGCCGCCCTCGCCCATCATCGGCGTGTAGAACGGCAGGGCCACGGCGCCACCGGCCTCGATGCGCGCGACCATGTCGTCGATGTAGGCCGTCTGCATGGAGCCTATGTATTGCTGGTGCAGCGCAATGGCGACCACGGGCTTGCGCCCGGGCGCGGCCGGGTCCACGCCCTGGCCGCGCAGGTAGGCGCGCACGTCGGCCGTGACCAGGCCCGGCAGGCGCGGGTGGTACACGCCCGTCTTGGGGAACACCACGGGCTCGGGCGCCGCCGCCATGGCGTTGCCGCCGGCAAGCTGCGCCGCCAGCGTGGAGAAGAAACCCTCGTAGTTCTGCCGCCCGCCGCTGGCGTAGTAATCGATGAGCCTGCGCGCCACGGCCTCTGGCAGGCCGCCGCCCCAGGCGGGGCGCTGGTCGTACAGCCAGGCGTTGGGCGCGGCCAGGCCGGGCAGCGCGCGCACCAGGCGGTCGCGCACCTCGTCCTGCTGGTAGCTGTCGAAGAACACGGCGTCCCGCCCGCGCCACAGGCCGGCATCCACGTCGGCCGGCAGGCTGTTCAGGTAGCGCACCTCGACGGTCAGGCCGTGCGGGCGCGCGATCTCGGCGAGCTGGTGGAACTTGCCCTGCGGCACGTTGCCCGTGGCGATGAACAGCACCGACGCGGCGCGCGCCGCGCCGGCCAGCAGGAGCAGCGCGGCGCACAGCAGCCAGCGGAGCTTGTGGTTTCCAGTCAAATTGGCCTCCTGCGCTTTATGGACAAGCGCCAGCAGCTATTACTTTCGTAGTCAGAAGTCGAGACGCGCGGTCACGAACACGCGCCGGCCCTGCTCGGCGTAGCCGAAGTTGGGCGACTTCTCGGCCAGGCGCACGTCGCCCATGTTCTCCAGCCCGGCGCGCAGGTTCAGGCTCTGCGTGGCATTGAGCTTCCAGGCGCGGCCCACGCTGGCGTTCCACAGGGTGTAGGCGGGCAGCCGGTAGCCGGAGCTGTCCTGGCTGCCGGTGTATTGCAGGCCCAGGCGCGCATCCCAGCCGGCCACGCGCCACGCCAGGTGGGAGGCCACGCTGGTGCTGGGCCTGTCGCTCAGGCGCTTGCCCGTGGTCTTGTCGCGCGTGCGCAGCAAGGTGGCGTCGGTGTTCCACGCGAGCTGCGGCGTGATGGCCCAGGTGAAGCCCGCCTCCAGCCCCTGGATGCGCGCGGCGTCCACGTTGTCGTACTGGTAGATGCGCCGTGGGCCGATCTGCTGCAGCAGGCGGTAGGTGATGAGGTCCTTGACCTCGGTGTGGAAGGCCGTGGCGCGCAGCGACCATGCGGGGCTCACCTGCCAGTCGGCGCCGATCTCGAACGAGTTCGACGTCTCGGGCTTGATATCGGCATTGCCCATGAAGGTGTGCGGCCCCTCTGCGCCCACGTAGTTGGGCGATATCTGCTTGAGCGTGGGCGCCTTGAAGGCGTGGCCGAAGCCGCTTTTGACGACCAGCGCGCTGCCGGCCTCCCAGACGAGGTAGGCGCGCGGGCTCAGCTCGGAGCCGAAGATGCCGTGGTGGTCGGCGCGCAGGCCCAGCGTGGCGATCAGGTTCTTGCCCAGTGCGAACTCGTCCTGCACGAACAGGGCCTTGTGCGTCACGTCGTCGCTGCCGGTGGTGAGGCCGGCGTTCACCAGCTCCTCGTTGCGCCACTCGCCGCCCACGGTGAACTGGTGGCTTCCGAAGCGCGTGCTGGCATGGCCGTCCACCACGTCGTCCGTCATGTCCTGCGGACGCGTGGGCGCCACGCCGTTGGTGCGCGAGTTGCGCACGCTGAACTCGCTGCGATAGGCGCGCAGCTGCGTCTTCCAGCCGCCCACCTCGCCCCTCCAGCCCACGTGCGTCTGGCGGCGGTCCAGGTCGTAGCGGTTGAAGTAGGGCTTGGCGCCGCTCACGTCGTCGTAGAAGCGCTGCTCCTTGCCGTCGGTCACGCCGGCCTCCAGCACGTGGCCGGGCGCGAGGTCGAACTCGGCGTTCAGCCCCAGGCTGTGCGGCTTGCGGCCCTCGATCTCGCTGTAGCGCGGGTCTTCCTTCTCGGGCACGGCATCGCGGTGCGCGTACTCGGCGTTGACCGACATGCGCAGCCGGTCGGTGAGCGGCCCGGCGGCGAAGATCGACGTGCCGGCCTCGCTCGCCCCGTCGCTGCCCACGGCGTGCGAGCCGGTGACGCCGACGGAGCCGATCCAGCGGTCCTTGGGCTTCTTGGAAATGATGTTCACCACGCCGCCCAGGGCCTCCGAGCCGTAGAGCGCCGACATCGGGCCGCGGATGATCTCCACACGCTCGATGGCCGAAATCGGCAGCCAGCCGTACTGGTAGTCCGAGTGGCCGATCACGTCGTCGCTGGCGCTGATGCGCCGCCCGTCGATCAGCGTGAGGGTGTGCTTGCCCTCCAGGCCGCGCAGGGCGAGCGTCTTGCGCCCGCCCACCTGGCGCGCGCTCAAGGTGATGCCGGGCGCGCCGCGCACGGCGTCCAGCAGGTCGGCGGCATTGCGCTCGGCCAGGTCCTGGGCGGTGATGACGGTGACGCTGGCCGGCGCGGTGCGCGCGTCCTGCTCGGTCAGCGTGGCCGTGACGGTGACGGCGGGCAGCGGCGCGGCGGCCACGACTTCGGCGCGCGCGGCGCCGGCCAGGCACAGCAGCGCGGCAGTGGAGGCCACGGCCAGGGGATGCGGGCGGCAAAGCCTGCGCAAGGCAAAGGAGTGTGTGAGAAGCATGAGCGTCCTGGCAAAGAACCGCGATGGCTGGACGCTGGCATGCAAGGGCTCGCGCGGGGCTGGGCGGAAGGGTTGGTGATAGATGACAAGCGCCATCGCAGCGGCAGCCGGCCGAAAGCGCCTGCGGGGTCGGGAGCAGGCGGCATGCCGGATGGGTGCACGGGACAGGAACTTGTTAATACGAATTATAGTCATTCGTATCTAAATTCTTTAACCCAGATCAAAGGCGAGGAGCAGGTGCGGCGCATCCGCCGCCGCGGCGCCGGGTTTCGTTGCGGCCGTGCAACACCGTGGCAAACCGGTACGGCCCCTGCCCGCGCTACGGCGCGGGGCCGTCGCAGCCGTCGCGCCCGTCCGTGCGCGGGCGCCACAGGCCCGGGCCCACGCGCCATAGCAGCACGCCATAGGCCAGGCACCACAGCGCCGCCGCGGCGGCCAGGGCGATGCCGCCCCAGCCCAGCACGGCCGCCGCCGCGCGCAGCGCCGTGGCGGCCAGCACCAGCGCGCCGCCCAGCGGCACCCACGGGCCGGGGTCGGGCAGCAGGCCGGCATGCGCGCGCCCGGCGATGGCGATCACCACGAACACGCCCAGCCCCACCGCGCCCGCGCCCAGCAGGTGCCAGCCCGCGCCGGTGCCCGGCAGCGCGCCCAGGTACGCCAGCCCCAGCGCCCCGTAGCCCAGCGCCATGCACGCGTACATGGCGTACAGCAGCAGCGGAAAGCGCCTGCGCCACAGCGCCGGGCCCACGTGCCAGTCGCTCATCAGATGGAACATGGCGGCGGCGGCGGCCAGCGCCAGCCAGCCCGCCAGGGCGCTGCCCGGCCGCGCGAACTGCGCGAGCGTGGCCAGCGTGATGCACAGCGCCGCCAGGTGGCGCTTCGGCGGCCGCGCAAGGTACGGCGGCGCGCCCGGCGTGACCTGCTCGATGGCGCGGTTGACCATGCGCATGGAGATGCGGCTCGCGGCCACCACGATCAGCAGCATGAGCACGCCCAGCGTGGCGTGCAGCCAGCGCAGGCCCGGCGCGCCGCCAAGCGCGTCGGCGTAGAAGCCCAGCGCCATGCCCGCCAGCGCCAGCAGCGCCCAGCCGAACGAGGCGTGCGCGCGGCCCGCCGGCGAGCGCAGCGCCCGCGCCAGCACCGCCGCCACGGCCAGGGGCAGCGCCACCTGCGCCGCGCCCGCCAGCCACAGCGCCACGGCGCCGGCCCAGCCCGAGGCCCAGAAGCCCGCGCGCGCGAGCAGCCACAGCAGCACCAGCGCGCGCAGCTGCCCGCGCGAGGCGCCCGCCTCGCCCGTGAACTCGGGCAGCGCCGTCAGCGCGAAGCCGGCCACACCGGCCATGGCGAAGCCGAACACCAGTTCGTGCACATGCCAGACGATCGGCCCGCCCGCCACCTGGGGCGGCGGCAGGCCCGCGCCCAGCGCCAGGCCCCACAGGCCGAGCAGCCCGAGGGCCGAGACCATGGCCAGCAGGAAGAACGGGCGCATGCCGCACATCCAGACCGGATGGGCGCGGCGCAAGGGGTTGCGTGGGGTTTGCATTTCAAAAAAGGGAGCTGCCAGTGCTTTCCCAGCAAGCCTTGAAGGCATTTTTCATCGATATTCTTGTTCAGCAGCCATGGCTGGCGCGGGGCGCCGCGCAGCGCGGTGCCTGGAGCCACGCGCCCCCGCCCTCCTCGTCGGGCGGGGTGCCGGCGGCGTCCGGGGCGTCCTGCTCCGGCAGGCCGAACGCGGCGCGCACCTCGGGGTGCTGCAGGAGCTGCGCCGCGCAGCGGTGCACCAGGGCCTCGCCGCGCGCACGCGCCTCGCCCGGCGGCCGGTAGCGCGCGATGATGCGCCCGGGCGCGGCGGCCAGCACCAGCACCTCGTCAGCCAGGCGCACGGCCTCCATCAGGTCGTGGGTGATCAGCAGCACGGCCATGCCCGACTGCGCCTGGCGCGCCAGCAGCAGCTGGTGCAGCTGCCCGCGCAGGCCCACGTCGAGCGCGGAGAACGGCTCGTCCATCAGCAGCAGCGCCGGCTCCAGCACCAGCGCGCGCGCCAGCGCGGCGCGGCTCTGCATGCCGCCCGACAGCTCCGCCGGGTATTGCGCGAGCGACGCCTCGGGCAGGCCCAGCGCCAGCGCCGCCGCGCGCGCACGCTCGCGGCGCTGCGCGCGCGGCACGCCCTGCGCCCTCAGGCCCAGGGCGATGTTGTCCAGCGTGGCCATCCAGGGCAGCAGGCGCGGCTGCTGGAACATGACGGCCACGGCCGCTTCGGGCCGCGCGATGCGCCCCTGCTGCAGCGCGAGCAGCCCCGCGCACAGGTGCAGCAGCGTGGTCTTGCCGCAGCCCGACGGGCCCACGAGCGCGGCGATGCGCCCGGCGGGCAGGTCCAGGTCTATGTCCTGCAGCACGGCCGTGGGCCCGTAGGCATGGTGCAGGCCGCGCACTTGCAGCAAGGGCGGTGGGGTGGCGGGCGAGGTCGTCATGGGGTTTTGTGTTTTCCGTTCAGGCCGAGGGCGGCGCGCCGCCGGCGCTGCGCCAGCGCTCCAGCTCGCGCTTGACGAGTTCCAGCAGCGCGTACTCCAGCACCAGCAGGCTGCCCACCACGGCGCAGATCCAGGCGAGCGACGCGCTCGTGTCCAGGTGCGAGCGCGTGACGGCCAGCGCCGCGCCCACGCCGTCGCTGGTGGCCAGCAGCTCGGCCATCACGGCCACCTTCCAGGACGAGCCCAGCGCCGTGATCCACGCGGGGAACAGGTAGGCCGCCACGTGGGGCAGGTACAGGTCGAAGAGGCGCATGCGCCACGGCAGGCGGTAGGCGCGCGCCATGTCCTTGAGGTGGTGGTCCAGCGTGCGCGTGCCCTGCAGCGCGCCGATGAAGACCACCGGCAGGCAGGCCACGAACACGGTGAACACGGGCGTGCCGTCGCCCGCGCCGAACCACAGCATGGCCAGCACCAGCCAGGCGATGGGCGGCATGCCCAGCAGCAGCGTGACCCAGGGCCGCGCCATCATCGAGGCCGTCATCGACAGGCCCGCCAGCAGCCCCAGCGCGCTGCCCACGCCGGCCGCGAGCAGCAGGCCCGTGAGCGCGCGCCGCGCGGTGATGGCGAGCTCGGGCCAGGCCTCGCCGGCACGCACCAGGCCGCGCAGCGTGGCCAGCGTGTCCAGCGGCGTGGGCAGGATCAGCGGGCCGTACAGCCCCGCGCCCAGCTCCCACAGCGCCACGAACAGCAGCAGGCTGGCCGCCGCGCCCCAGCCGCTCCACAGGTAGGCGGGCATGCCGCGCAGCAGGCGCCAGAGCAGCTTCATGGCGTGTGGAAGAACTTGTCGTCGGGCAGCTTGCCGCCCAGCAGCGCCGGGTCGCGCGCGAACAGCTGCTGGAAAAAGAAGTCGATCTCGGCGCGCGCGCGCTGCGCGGGCACGGCGTCGAGCTGGCTGGTGGCGACGGCGTCCGCCACCGCCTCGGGCGTGAGCAAGTCCATGCGCGCTGCCACCATGCGGCCGCACTCCAGCGGGTTGGCACGGCACCAGGCGACGGAGCGCGCATAGGCCTCGGCGACGGCAGCGAGCACCGCGGGCTGCGCGCGCACCGCGCCCACGGCGGCGATGCCGGCCTGCGGGATGCGCGGCGCGCGCTGGAACACGCGGCCCCATTCCTGCTGCAGGTCGGCGCCGCGGTGCAGCTCGGGGGCGATCAGGCCCACGGGGAAGGACTGCGTCTTGCGCAGCGCCATCGACACGGCGGGCTCGGCCAGCAGCGCGTGGCGCACGCGGCGCGTGATGAGCAGCTGCATGGCCTCCATGGGCGTGGGCACGTAGCGCACGCGGAAGTCGCGCCGCGCGTCCAGCCCCTGCCTGGCGGCGAGCAGCTGCAGCATCAGGTCGGGCATGTCGCCGCGAAACGGCACGGCGATCTCCTCGCCGCGGAAGTCGGCCAGCGTGCGGCGCGCGCCGTCGCGCGTGACGATCCACAGCGCGCCCCAGGTGGAGATGTTGAGCAGCGTCACGCCCGCGCCGCGGTTGTAGAGGTTGGCCGCCACGTTGCTCGGCATGGCCAGCACGTCGGCCTTGCCGCCCAGGGCCATCACGCGCAGCTGGTCGGGGTCGCGCCAGGACGTGAACCTGGTCTGCGCGGCCACGGCCGCGAGCGCGTTCGTTTCGGCCATGTGGATGAGCGGCGCCGAGACGATGGCCGGCGGGCCGGAGAGCACGATGCGCGGCAGCGGCGCGGCGGCCGCGCGCGCCGCCGGCAGGCCGCCGAGGGCCAGCGCGCCGGCCGCGCGCAGCGCCGCGCGGCGGTTCAGACAGGAAAAGGATGACATATCAGAACTTGTAGGTCACCCCGGCCGCCACGTTGCGGCCCAGGCCCGGCAGGTAGCCCGGCTGCGCGGCCGTGGCCTGGTTGCGGATGGCGTAGCTGCTGGCGTAGCGCCGGTCGGTCACATTGTCGGCCAGCAGGTAGGCGGTCCAGGGGCCGCTCCTCCATTCGAGCTTGAAGCCCAGCAGCGCGTAGGCGTCCTGCTCACTGCCGGCGGTGTTGGCATGGTCGGTGGGCGTGTCCGTGGGCATCCAGCGCAGGCTGGGACCCACGCGCCAGGTGCCGGAGCCGGTGGCCACGCGCCAGAGCACCTCGGCGTTGATCAGGTGGCGCGGCACGCCGGCGATGCGGTTGCCGGCGTAGATGCCTTCCTTGAAGCGGAAGTCGCTGTAGGTCCACGAGCCGCGCCACTCCAGCCCCCCGGCCGCGCCCAGCGGCCAGCTGCCCGACAGGCCCGCCTCCACGCCCTGGTGGCGCGTGCCGCCGGCGTAGTTGTAGGTACCGACCTTGATGCCGCTTTCGTCGGTGGTGCTCATGAGCTCGTCGGCCACCTGGCTGCGGTAGACGGCCAGCTGCCAGTGCAGCGCCCGCGTGCCCTCGCCCCAGCGGCCCTGGCCGCCCACCTCGAACGTGGTGGCGCGCTGGAGCTTCAGGCGCACCAGCTCGCTGCTGGCGGCGGCCGGGGCGTTGGGCGCCACGTTGGCGGCGACGATCTCCCAGAACGTGGGCGCCTCCTGGCTGCGGCTCAGGTTGGCCCACCAGCGCACGGTGGGCGCGGGCGTCCAGTTCACGCCGATCTTGGGCGTGGAGAAGGTCCACTGCTGGTCCAGCGCGCGGCCGTCCAGGCGGCTGGCGGCATCGCGCGACTGGCGGCTCCAGCCCCACTGGCCCACGAGCGTCCAGGCGGGCGCCAGGCGCCAGTCGGCGCCCAACTGCGCCTGCAGGTTGTCGGCCGTGAGGTCGTAGGCGCCGAAGCGCTGCATCTGCGTGCCGTTGGCGGGGTTGGTCGCGTCCAGGTCGCGGTCCATGCTGCTGCGCGACCAGCCGAGCGCCGCGCGCCAGGCGAGCGGCCCGCCCGCCCCGCCGCTGGCCTGCCACTGGGCGCCCGTGGTGCGGCTGTGGGTGATGGCATAGCTGGTCTGGTTGTTGAACAGGTCGTCCGTGTCCTGCCAGTACACGCCCAGCTCCTGGCGCAGCGCGTCGCTGCCCCAGCGCGAGCGGTTGGCCAGGCGCAGCTGCGTGGCCTCGCGGCGCGGGTCGCGCTTGTAGACGTTGAGCAGCTGGTCCTGCGGCGTGTTGCCGTCGCCCATCACGCCGCGCGGGTTGGTGCGCACGCGGTCCTTGGGAACCACGGTGGGGATGTCGAAGTCCAGGTCGGTCCACGAGAGGTAGGTGCGGTTCTCGAACCCGCCCGCGCCCTGGAAGCCCAGGTTGGCGTGCAGCGCCTCGCGCTGCGAGGCGGAGTGGTGGCGGTAGCCGTCGAAGCGGTCGCCGCTCACGCTGATGCGCCCGTCCCACTGCGCGCCCTGCAGGCCGACGGCACCCTGCAGCGCCTTGCGGCCGAAGCTGCCGGCCTCGGCGCGCACGCTGCCGCGCTCGTCGGCGCCCGTGAGCGACTGGAAGTCCACCTCGCCGCCCAGCGTGGTGGCGCCCGGCGTGAGCGTGTTGGCGCCGCGGCGCGCGCTGATGAGCGCGGCGTTGCGCGGCTCGATCAGGCCGATGATGAAGGAGCCGTCGGCCTCGTTGAGCGGCATGCCGTCCTGCAGCAGCAGCACGCCGCGGTTGAGCGGGTTGCTCTGGATGCCCGAGCCGCGGATCGACAGGCGCGGCTGGTCGGTGGCGCCGAAGAAGTCCTGGATCACGATGCCGGGCTGGTAGTCGAGCGCGTCGCGCAGCGTGGCCAGGCGGGACTCCTGCTGCGGCAGGGCCAGGTTGGTGCCGCCGGGCACGCGCTCCAGGCGCTCGCGCTCGGCCTGCGCCGAGGGGCGCAGCGGCGCCGTGCCCTCGCCCGCGCCATCGGCGCGCACGGTGACGGCAGGCAGCTCGGCGGCAGGCTGCTGCGCATGCGCCGGCAACGCCAGCAGCGCCAGCGCGCACGCCATGGAATGCGCCAGCACACGGACCGGCAGCGGGCAGACGGGGGTCGGGACAGAGGTCATGCTACGAGTTGAAATTAAAATGAATGGGATTTATTCGTATTCGCGCAGCATGCCAGCACTTAAGGGGAATGCGGAATGACTTTTATCAACGTGCCCGCCGGTCGTGTCGCGGCCGCGGACTGCGCCCGCATGCAGGCGCTGCTGGCCGCAAATCCCATGCTGAGCGGCGCGCCGGCGGCGGCGCTGGCCGAGCTGGCGCAGCACGCGCGGCTGCGCAGCCATGGCGACGGGCAGACGCTGTTCTTCGAGGGCGATGTGGCCAGCCACTGCCTGCTGGTGGAGCACGGCGCGGTCGAGGTGCTGCGCTTCGCCGCCTGCGGCAACGAACGCATGCTGCACCGCTTCGAGGCCGGCGACCTCGTGGCCGAGGCAGCCATGTTCATGCCCCACGGCCTGTACCCCATGACGGCGCGCGCGGCAGGCCCCACGCGCGTGTGGCGCCTGCCGCGCACGGCCGTGCGCGCCGCGTGCGAACGCCACCCGGCGCTGGCGCTGCGGTTGCTCGAAGCCCTGAGCCTGCGCCTGTACCGGCGCGTGAACGAGGTGGACTGGCTCACCCGCAGCAACACCCCGCAGCGCCTGGCCACCTATGTGCTGGCACTGGCCGGCAGCCAGGGAGAGCGCATCGAACTGCCCACCAGCCAGCGCCAGCTGGCCGCCCGCCTGGGCGTGCGCGCCGAAACGCTCAGCCGCCTGTTCGCGCAGTGGCAGGCCAGGGGCTGGATCCGCGGGGAGAGCCGCAGCTGGCGCCTGTGCGACAGCAACGCGCTGCGGCGGCTGGTGCCTCCGGGGGCGGATCCGTTCTAGAGAACCCTCCCGGCGGGCGCCGATAATGCTCCTCCATGGAGTCCCTGCGCCGCACCCGCTACCTGGCCCGCCTGCTGCTGGCCTGCTTTGCCGTGGCGCTGGGCGTGGCGATGCTGTCCCCGCTGGTGCATGCCGGAGGCATGGAGCGGGTCTGCAGCGCCACGGATGGCCCGCGCTGGGTGGCGAAGGGCGGCAACGACTCCGCCACGGACACGCGTGCGCATGGGCTGGAATGCGCGCTGTGCCTGCCGTCCATGCTGCCCCCTGCCACGGTGCAGGCCCTGGCAGCCCCCCGGGAGCTGGCGCCCTGCGCCGCGCCGGCGCCGCGCCAGGCCCACGTGCCACCGCTGAGCCGCGCGCCGTTTCCGCCGCGCGCCCCGCCCGTACAGGCCTGAAACCCTCAAGCCTTGCAGGCCACCGCCCCACGCGGCGGCCTTGCGTCGTGTCCCCATTTTTCGATTACAGGAATTTGCCATGCAAACCAAGCAACTCACCCCCCGCCTGGCGCTCGCCGCCGCCCTGCTGCTGTCCGGCCTGGCCCATGCCCAGGTCAGCGTGCAGGACGCCTGGGTCCGCGCCACCGTGCCCCAGCAAAAGGCCACGGGCGCCTTCATGCGGCTAACGGCCACGCAGGACATGCGCCTGGTCGGCGCCAGTAGCCCCGTGGCGGGCGTGACCGAGGTGCACGAGATGAAGCTCGTGGACAACGTCATGAAGATGCGCGCCATCCCCGCGCTGGATCTGCCGGCCGGCCAGGCCGTGGAGCTCAAGCCAGGCGGCTACCACATCATGCTGCTGGACCTGAAGCAGCCCGTGGCCCAGGGCGGCACCGTGCCGCTGACCCTGGTCTTCGAGGGCAAGGACGGCCAGCGCCAGTCGCAGGAACTGCAGGCCCCCGTGCGCGCCCTGGGCGCCGCGGCCGCGCCGGCCGGGGGGCATGGCAAGCACGGCGGCCACTGATTGCGCCCGTGCATGCCACGCGGCCCCGGCGTGGATTCTTGAGTTTTTTATGGCTCCAGCGCTTTACCATCAAGCGCTGGCAGCTATCAAAAGAATAGTTTCCAATACCCGGGCCGGACACATGCCGCCCGCGGCTTGACCCATAATCGGCCGCTTTGCACGGCGTCCGCGCCACACGCCTGCCACCATGCACCCTGACGCCCCCGACCTCTGGCGCGGCCCGCGCTGGGCCCTCGCCATCCTGCTGGCATTGCTGGGCATGGTGGGGCCGTTCTCCATCGACACCTACCTGCCCGCCTTCCCGGCCATCAGCCAGGCCCTTGCCACCACGCCGGTGCAGATGCAGCAGACGCTGTCGGCCTATCTGTTCGCCTTCGCCTTCATGACGCTGTTCCACGGCTCGCTGTCGGACAGCTTCGGCCGCCGCCCCGTGGTGCTGTGGGGGCTGGCGGTGTTCACGCTGGCCTCGATGGGCTGTGCGCTGTCGCAGAGCATCGGCCAGCTGGTGGTCTTCCGGGCGCTGCAGGGGCTGTCGGCGGGCGCGGGCATCGTGGTGTCGCGCGCGGTGATCCGCGACATCTTCCCGCCGACCCAGGCCCAGCGGGTGATGAGCCAGGTGACCATCTTCTTCGGCGTGGCGCCGGCCATCGCGCCCATGGTGGGCGGCTGGCTGTCGGTGCACCTGGGCTGGCACAGCGTGTTCTGGTTCCTGACCGGCGTGGGCATGCTCCTGTGGCTGGCCAACTGGCGGCTGCTGCCCGAGTCGCTGCCGCCGCAGGGCCGCCAGCGCCTGCACCTGGGCCACCTGCTGCGCGGCTACTGGGAGCTGGGCACGAGCCCGCGCTTCCTGCTGCTGGCGCTGGCCAGCGGCGTGCCGTTCAACGGCATGTTCCTGTACGTGCTGTCGGCGCCTGCCTTCCTGGGCGACCTGCTGGGCCTCGCGCCCACGCAGTTCTTCTGGTTCTTCATGACCACCATCTCCGGCATCATGGGCGGCGCCTGGATGAGCGGGCGGCTGGCGGGCCGCATCCCGCCCAAGCGCCAGATCCGCCACGGCTTCGTGATCATGCTGGCCATGGGGCTCTTGAACCTGGGCGCCAACCTGCTGTTCACGGCCCACGCCGCGTGGGCGATGTGGCCCATCGGCATCTTCTCGTTCGGCTGGGCGCTGATGGTGCCCGTGGTCACGCTGCTGGTGCTGGACCTGTACCCGCAGCGCCGCGGCATGGCCTCGTCGCTGCAGGCCTTCGTGGGCTCCACGGCCAACGGGCTGGTGGCGGGCGTGGTGGCGCCGCTGGTAATGCACTCCACCGTGCTGCTGGCCCTGGCGTCGCTGCTGATGATGGGCGTGGGCCTGCTGTCATGGGTCTACCTGCACCACCGCTGGCCCGAGATCGGGCGCACGGCGGCGCATTCGTGAGCGCCGGCCAGGTTTAGAGCGGCTAACAAAACCATGTCATCATGAAGCACCTGATCGGCGTTTGACGCTGCATGGGTCGAAACAAGAACAAAGAGATCAGCGCCGCGCTGTTCAAGAAGGTCGCGCCGCTGTTGCCAGTAGTCGTCGCCTCGGCCAAGGGCGGTCGTCCACGGGTGAGCGACGAGATGGCCCTCAACGGCATCCTGTTTGTGCTGCGCACCGGCATTCCCTGGGAAGAGCTACCCCAGGAGCTGGGCTTCGGCAGCGGCATGACCTGCTGGCGGCGTCTGCGTGACTGGCAAGCCGCAGGCGTGTGGCATCGCCTGCATCTGCTGTTGCTAGATGAGTTGCGCGGCGCCGGCAAGCTGGACTTCAG
Source organism: Alicycliphilus denitrificans K601 (assembly GCF_000204645.1). Taxonomy (NCBI): domain Bacteria; kingdom Pseudomonadati; phylum Pseudomonadota; class Betaproteobacteria; order Burkholderiales; family Comamonadaceae; genus Alicycliphilus; species Alicycliphilus denitrificans. The sequence continues at coordinate 3,811,133 of NC_015422.1, forward strand.
CCGTGCCAGCATGGATGCGGCCAGCGTGGCCAGCCCCCGGGGGGCCAACACACTGGCCCCAACCCGACGGACAGGGGCAAGCTCGGCAGCAAGCGCCACATCATCACGGAGCGCCAAGGCATCCCTCCGATCTTTTGCGTCACGGGCGCCAATCGGCATGACTCGGTCGTGTTCGAGCAACTGGTCGATGCCTTGCCGACGGTGCGCGGCTGTCGTGGCCGGCCCAGACGCTGGCCGCACAAGTTGCATGCCGACAAGGGCTATGACTTTGCGCGTTGCCGCGCCCACCTGCGCAAGCTGGGCATCACGGCGCGTATTGCCCGGCGTGGCGTCGAGCGCAATGACAGGCTCGGGCGTCATCGTTGGGTGGTCGAGCGCACGCACGCCTGGTTGGCTGCCTTGGGCAAGCTGCGGACTCGCTTTGAGCGCCGCATCGACATTCATCTCGCGCTGCTTTCTCTGGCTTGCTGCATCATCTGCGTTCGCCATCTTGCACCGTTTTGTTAGCCGCTCTAAGAACAGTCCTTGATCTGTATGCTCAGACTAGGCACTGCCGGTCGAAAAAGGCTTTGCGCCAGCGCTGCACGCGCACTTCGCGGAACAGCCCGTGGGCATGAAAGGGGTCGCCGGCGATGAAGCGCTCGGCCTCCTCGCGCGTATCCACATCGACGATATAGACACCGCCGCCGGCATCGGTGCCGTCGTCGTTGAGCTTGGCGCCCGCAGCCAGGACGATGCCGGCTTGCTGCTGTACATAGGCCAGATGGACTTGGCGCAACTCCTTCCGCAAGTGGCTGCGTTCGATGTCATCCCAGGTTTCGATGTGGTAAGGCATGCTCAGTCTTTCAGAGGGGGGCAATTGCCGTTGATGGTTCAATCCAGGGTGGCACCGGAGGCGCGCACGCGTTCCTCCTGCACCGTGCGGTCGTTACGGAGGTACAGAGCGAATGCGGTGGGGGAGGAGGCCACCACCGAGTAGGCGTAGGGGTCGATGTACTTGTCGCGGAAGTCCTGCTCCTGCAGCACGGCCCGTGCCGCATTCGCCAGTCGAACGGCCAATGCCGGCGGCAAGCCCTTGGGGCCCGTCAGTCCGATCAAGAAGCCAGCTTGCACGTCCTTGATGCCGAGCTCCTTGAAGGTCGGGACATGGGGCAGTGCCTTGGGCCGTTGCTCGGCCGAAACGGCAAGACCCTTGATCTTCTTGTCGACGATGTAGGGGCCGAGGAAGGCCACGGCCAGCATGGTCGCATCCACCTGTCCTGCCATCAGGTCGGGCAAGATGGGCGCGGCGCCCTTATATGGCACGTGGTTCCACCGGAAGCCTTCATTCTTGCCGAGCATCGCCATGGGCAGATGGGTCACGCCACCGACTCCGGCCGATGCGTAGTTGACGGGCTCCGAGTTCGAGCGAGCGCGCGCCCGAGCAATGAATTCCTTGGCGGTTTCAGCCGGGAAGTCCGGCCGGACGGCCAGCACCATGGGCACATGGATCAGCTGGCTGATGGGCACCAAGTCGGTTTCTGGAACGTAGCCCAGCTTCTTGTACAGGAACTGGTTTTGCGTCAGCGGCGCTTCGGTCGAGACGAACAGCGTATAGCCGTCGGGCTTGGACCTGGCAACGAACTGCGATGCTACGATTTCGTTGGCCCCCGGTTTGTTGTCGATTACGACGGGCTGCTTAAGCTCCGCCGACAGGCGCTGGCCCAGAGCCCGGGCCAGCGCGTCCACCGGGCCTCCGGCCGGATAGCCGACTACGAAGGTGATGGCCTTGCTGGGCCAATCCTGTGCCAACGCCGGTGCTGCGGCACTTGTCAACCCCAAGGCTGCCAGCAGGCAGTATGCGAGTGTCTTGTTCATTTGATGAAGTCTCCTGTGTTTGGATTGATGATCGAGCGGCGGGATGCTAGGAGTCTCTGCGCGCGCCGGCCATTGCGTTCTGTCGAAGACGATGTTTCAGCCACGCAAACGTCCGTGCTCCAGAAGATGAAACGCTGGTTTTCGCAAAGTCGAATTGCCGGGTCGCGCCACTGCGATCAACATGCCGTCCCGACAACGATCGCATCACACAACGAAGGGACATCACAGGTGATCAACAAGCAGTTCTCCAGCGCAGCCGAAGCGCTGGCCGACATTCCGGACGGTGCAGTCGTGGGGATCGGTGGATTCGGCAATTCTGGCGTGCCGCTGGACCTGATCGATGCATTGATCGACCACGCGCCGCACGAACTCACCATCGTCAGCAATAACGCAGGCGGTGGCGAAGTCGGCTTGGCCCGCCTGCTGCAAGCAGGGCTGGCGCGCAAGCTGGTCTGCTCGTTTCCACGGTCGGCCGATTCCTATGTGTTTGATGGACTGTATCGCAGCGGCAAGTTGGCGCTGGAACTGGTACCCCAGGGCACGCTGGCCGAGCGGCTCCGAGCCGCCGGGGCGGGCATTGGCGCATTCTTCACACCGACTGCCTACGGGACCGTGCTGGCTGAACAGCGCGAAACCCGCGTGCTGAACGGTAAGCCACAGGTGCTGGAGCTGCCCCTACACTTGGACTACGCGTTGGTCAAAGCCGAGTGCGGGGATCGTTGGGGCAATCTAACCTACCGCAAGTTGGCGCGCAACTTTGGTCCGGTGATGGCCATGGCCGCACGCTGCACTGTCGCGTCCGTGCAAAGCATCGTCCCGCTCGGTGAGCTCGACCCAGAAAGCGTCGTGACCCCGGGTATATACGTACGCCGCGTGGTCGAGCGCAGCGCCGCCATCCAGATCCGGGAGGCCGCATGATGAACGAAGTCCGCAACCGAATCGCCGCGCGCGTCGCGCGGGACATTCCCGAGGGTTCCTATGTGAACCTCGGCATCGGGCTGCCAACCCTGGTCGCCAACCACATCCCCGCCGACCGCGAGGTGATCCTGCACAGCGAAAATGGCGTGCTCGGCCGTTGGCACCGTTCGGGTGAAGGACAGTTCGATCCCGACGTCATCAATGCGGGCAAGGAGCCGATTCACCTGCTGGCCGGCGCAGCGCTCTTTCACCACGCCGACTCGTTCGCGATGATGCGTGGAGGCCATCTGGACATCTGCGTCCTGGGAGGCTTTCAGGTTTCCGAGCGTGGAGACCTCGCCAACTGGCATGCGGGCGATCCGAACGCCATTCCGGCCGTGGGGGGGGCTATGGATCTCGCCGTCGGTGCTAAGCGCGTGTTCGTGACCATGGAGCATGTCGGCAAGAACGGTGTGCACAAGATCCTGCGCGAATGCACCTATCCGCTGACCGGCAGCCGCTGTGTGTCACGCATCTACACCGACCTTGCGGTGTTGGAGGTGCATGCCGATGGTTTGCATGTGATTGAGCTGTCGCCTGGCGTGACGCGCGAGCAGTTGGCCGCATCCACCGGCGCAGACCTGATTTTTGAGCCGGCGCTCATCGCCTGATTTCCCCGCATCCCTATCTCACAGCTTTCAACGAGGAGACTTTGCATGCTGTTCTGTGCCCGCATGGAAGTGCGCATTCCGCACGACCTGGATCCTGCCTTTGTCCAATCGCTCAAGGAGCGCGAGAAAGCGCGTGCCATCGAGCTGCAGCAGCAGGGCAAGTTTCTGCACCTGTGGCGTGTGGTCGGCCAATACGCCAATATCAGCATCTTCGACTGTGCCAGCAATGACGAGCTGCATGAGGTACTAAGCTCACTTCCGCTCTTTCCGTACTTGCAGATCGAGGTCACGCCGCTAGCGCGGCATCCGTCTTCGATCGCCTGAGAGGAAACCGCCCATGTTGGATACCTACCAGGTCGGTGACGTGCGCATCACTCGCATCCACGAATACTCCGGCCCGACGCACGACCCTAAGTTCCTGCTGCCCGATATGACCCCAGAGCAGTTGGAGAGCCACCGTAGCTGGATGGCGCCTGAGCATTGGGTTCCAGCAATGAACAAGCTGGTGCTGACGGTGCAGCTGTGGGTCGTGCAGGCGGGCGACAGCATCATTGTCGTCGATACCGGCGTCGGCAATCGCAAGCCGCGCGAAGGTATGGCCCGCATGCACCAGCTCAACACACTCGTTCTCGAGTGGCTGGAAGCGGCCGGCGCCCCGGCTGACCGCGTGACTCATGTCGCGATCACGCATCTGCACATGGACCATGTCGGCTGGAACACGCGCTGGCAGGACAACCGCTGGACGCCGACTTTCCCGAACGCCAAGTATCTGCTACCGCATGACGATTACCGCTTCTGCCTGGAAGGCAAGAACAAGGAGCAGCCGCTGGATGTGTTCGGCGCGGCCTTCGACGATAGTGTGCAGCCGTTGGTCGCTGAAGGTCTGGTGCAAATGATCCGTCCTGGCGATGAGATTGCCGGTTGTTTGCAAGTCGAAGACGCCTGCGGACACAGTCCGGGGCAGGTCGCGTTCCGGGTACGGTCGCGCGGCGAACAGGCGGTGTTCTGCGGCGATGTATTCCACAATCCCATGCAGATTGTGTTGCCAGACATTAACTCCGGCTATTGCATCTGGCCTGACAAGGCTCGCCAGACGCGGCGAGCCATGCTGGAGGACTTGGCTCAGTCCGGCGCACTCCTGTTGCCGGTGCATTTTGGCGATCCATACGCCGGCTACATCCGGCGGGAACAGGGCGGCTACAAGTTCGAGCCTGTAGCGCGGTCGCGCTGAAGCGTGCGCGCGTGACGTTCGACTGTCTCAATGAACTCCCGCGCGTATAGCGGGAGCGCGGAGAAGCTTCGCGCGCATAGCTGATATTCGCGATAGGCCCATTCGTCTTCGAGCTGGCACACGTTTACGGTGCCGCGCTCGTTCATGCGTTGCACCAGCACTTCGGGAACGACGGCGATGGCGACGCCGGCTTCGACCATGCGGAAAATGGCCTCAAAGCCTGCCACCTGAACGCGGACCTTCAGTTCACGATGGAGCCGCAGCGCCTGCTGCCGCAGGAACTCCTGCGTCACGGCGCCATCGAGCAGGGACACCAGTTCCTCGTCGAGGATGTCCGCGAAGTGCAGGCTGGAGCGCGCACCCAGCGGGTGCGCCGGCGGCGTCACGACGACAAGCCGGGAGGTCAGGAACACTCGACACTCGAGTCCTTCAGTCGGGACGTTACCCGAGATCAGGCAAAGGTCCGCAGCGCCATCGAGCACGGCACGCGCAGCTTCCTCACTGAGCCGCTCGCGCAAATCGATCTTCACACGGGGGAACTTGGGAAGGTAGTCGTGCAGAACCGGAGGAAGGAACTCGGTGATGCCCGTTGTGTTCGCCAGTACTTTGAGCCGGCCGCTGACTCCGGAACCTAGCAGTTGCAGGTCGCTGTTAAGCAACTCTATCTGCGCAAAGATCTTGCGTGCGTGTTCTAGGTATACCTTGCCCGCCTCGGTCAGCTCAACGCCTTGCGGGCTACGCAGCAGCAGCTTCAAGCCCAGCGCCTCTTCCAGGTGTTTGATGCGTTGGCTGGCTGCAGGCACCGAGAGATAAGACCGAGCGGCGCCGCGGGTGAGGTTCTTCTCTTCCGCAATGTTGGAGAACACGCGAAAGTCATGCAAGTCATAGCGCATGGCATTTGGGCTAAGGGTCTGAAGTTGCGCCAGAGTAGATGTGGATGCCGCGCATGGTCCGCATTCTGCACTGAAAGCGTGGCGGTTCTTGAACGAACTGGTGCTCGAACACCTGGCCAAGTGGTTGGCCAATCCGACAATCGCCCCAAGCTGTGCGGCGGGAGTTGGCAAGATGTCTGTGATGGGCTTAGAGCGGCTAACAAAACGGTGCAAGATGGCGAACGCAGATGATGCAGCAAGCCAGAGAAAGCAGCGCGAGATGAATGTCGATGCGGCGCTCAAAGCGAGTCCGCAGCTTGCCCAAGGCAGCCAACCAGGCGTGCGTGCGCTCGACCACCCAACGATGACGCCCGAGCCTGTCATTGCGCTCGACGCCACGCCGGGCAATACGCGCCGTGATGCCCAGCTTGCGCAGGTGGGCGCGGCAACGCGCAAAGTCATAGCCCTTGTCGGCATGCAACTTGTGCGGCCAGCGTCTGGGCCGGCCACGACAGCCGCGCACCGTCGGCAAGGCATCGACCAGTTGCTCGAACACGACCGAGTCATGCCGATTGGCGCCCGTGACGCAAAAGATCGGAGGGATGCCTTGGCGCTCCGTGATGATGTGGCGCTTGCTGCCGAGCTTGCCCCTGTCCGTCGGGTTGGGGCCAGTGTGTTGGCCCCCCGGGGGCTGGCCACGCTGGCCGCATCCATGCTGGCACGGCTGAAGTCCAGCTTGCCGGCGCCGCGCAACTCATCTAGCAACAGCAGATGCAGGCGATGCCACACGCCTGCGGCTTGCCAGTCACGCAGACGCCGCCAGCAGGTCATGCCGCTGCCGAAGCCCAGCTCCTGGGGTAGCTCTTCCCAGGGAATGCCGGTGCGCAGCACAAACAGGATGCCGTTGAGGGCCATCTCGTCGCTCACCCGTGGACGACCGCCCTTGGCCGAGGCGACGACTACTGGCAACAGCGGCGCGACCTTCTTGAACAGCGCGGCGCTGATCTCTTTGTTCTTGTTTCGACCCATGCAGCGTCAAACGCCGATCAGGTGCTTCATGATGACATGGTTTTGTTAGCCGCTCTTAGTCCCTGCGGCGGTCGACCCCCATGGCCGCGTAGTAGCGCGCCTTCTCGGCATACATGGCCTGGTCCGCGCGGTGCACGGCGGCCTCGATCTGCTCGCCCGACTGCGCGATCGCCACGCCCATGGACAGACTCAGGGCCTGGCCCGGGTAGAACTGGTTGTTGAGCTCCAGCAGGCTGCCGATGCGGTCCACCATGGCCTGGGCGCCGCGCGCGTCGGTCATGGGCATGAGCACGCAAAACTCGTCGCCGCCGATGCGCGCGGCGCAGATCGGGGCATCCACGGCCTTGGCAAGCACCTCGCCCACGCGGCGCAGCATGGCGTCGCCCGCGGTGTGGCCCTGCTCGTCGTTGATGGCCTTCAGGCCGTTGAGGTCGATGGCGACCACGGCCACCGGCCAGGGCCCCTTGCGCGCGAGGCGGCTCATCTCCTCCACGTAGTAGGCGCGGTTGCGCAGGCCGGTGAGCACGTCGTGCTTGCCCAGGTATTCCAGATAGGCCTCGGCCTTCTTGCGCGCCGTGATGTCCACCAGCGACAGCAGCACCATGCCCCAGTCGTGGCTGCGCTCCTCCAGCACCGCGAACTGCATGTGGATGTGGATCGGCTCGCCGGAGAGGTTGTAGTTGACCACCTCGCGCTGCTGAAACAGCTTGCCGTCCCACAGGTCGATCAGCTGCTCGGAGAACGAATCGTGCATCTCGCCGCGGAACACGCGGTCGAGCCCGGCCAGCAGGGCCTGCTTGCTCTCGGCGCCGAACATCTCCAGGGTGAGATGGTTGACGTCGAGCACGCGGATCTCGCGCATGCAGCGCTGCACGAACTCGGGGTGCACCTTCAGGAAGGTCCTGAAGTCGTATATGCCCTGCATGCGCACTTCGTCGAGCAGGCGCTTGACGGCGCTGAAGTCCTCGACCCACAGCGACACGGGCGAGTGCTCGAACAGCCCGCGCGCATATTCCTCGCTGCGCTGCAGCCGCAGCCGCGACTGCACCTGCTCGGTCACGTCCTCCAGCGACACCAGCACCCGGCTCCAGCACTGCTCGTAGCCGGGCAGGATGCGGCCGCGGATGCGCACGTCCAGGCGCCGCCCGTCGAGCGCGTAGTTGACGGTCTGGTTGGAAAACTCGGGCGAGCCGCTCCACAGCTGCTGCACCTCGGCGATGGCGCTTTCATACATGTCGTCGCGGAACACCCGGTCCAGTGACGCCTCCAGCGTGGCCTGGTCGGGCGCGGCGAACAGCTCCAGCGTGCGCTGGTTCACGCGCAGCAGCCGGATGCCGGCGCCGTAGGCCCGCACGCACTCCCGGTTCTCGCGCAGATGGGCCTCCACGTCGACCACCCCCTGGTCGCGCCATTGCATGAGCAGCCGGCGGACGTCGCTGTAATCCTCCAGCCAGAGCGAGACGGGGGCGATCTCGAACATGTGCTCGAAGTCGGTATTCGAAGAAACGGGTGGCAACATGCACTCCTCCAGGTGCGGGGGATTATCGGGGCACCTGCGGGGCCGCCCGGGCACAAAAAAAGCCAGCCTCGGAGACGGGGCTGGCTCTGGCTGCCTGCGTGCGGTACGGCGCCGGTGCGGTCAGCGGCCGCCGCGCGGCGCCGGGCGCTTGCGCGCGTCGTGCGGCGTGAAGGGCTTGCCGGCTCCCTGGGGCTTGGCAAAGCCGCCGCGGGCAAACTCGGCCTTGCGGCCGAAGTCGCCGCGCGGGGCCGCGCCCTCGCCGCGGCCAAAGCGGGACGCTTCACCAAAACGTGGCGTTTCGCTAAAACGTGGCGCATCGCCAAAACGGGCCGTTTCGCCAAAGCCGCTCTTGCGGCCATAGCCGTCGCCATCGCGGCAGCCTCCGTAGCCCGCGCGGTCGCCGAAGCCACCGCGGTCGCCGCCATGGCCGCGGCCGCCACCGCCAAAGCGCTGGTCCCGTCCACGTCCGCCCTCGCGGCCCCTGCCGCCAAAGTCGGGGCGGCCGCCCTGCGGGAAGCGCTGGGTGGGCTCCAGGCCAGCCACCACCTCGGCCTTGAACTGCTGTCGGCTGTAGCCCTCGATGTCGAAGATCTTGCGGCGGTCACGGAACTCGGCAAAGGTCACGGCCAGGCCGTCACGGCCGGCGCGGCCCGTACGGCCGATGCGGTGGGTGTAGTCCTCGGCCTTCATGGGCAGGCCAAAGTTGAACACGTGGGTGATGCTGGGCACGTCGATGCCGCGCGCGGCCACGTCGGTGGCCACCAGGATCTGTACCTGGCCGTTGCGCAGCGCCATCAGGCGGCGGTTGCGCAGGCCCTGGCTCAGTGCGCCGTGCAGGGCCACGGCCGAGAAGCCGTCCTGCTGCAGGTCGTTGGCCAGGCCGTCGCACTCCACCTGGGTGCTGGCGAACACGATGGCCTGGCCGATAGAGGCGTCGCGCAGCCAGTGGTCCAGCAGCTTCCTCTTGTGCTGGGCGTTGTCGGCCCAGTACAGCATCTGCTTGATGTTGGCGTGCTTCTCCTGCGGCGTGTCGATCTGCACCTTCTTCACGCTAGCGCCGCCCTCATGCATCACGCGCATGGCCAGTTGCTGGATGCGCGGCGCGAAGGTGGCGCTGAACATCATGGTCTGCTTGCGCTCGCTCGTGAGCTGGTTGATCTCGGCCAGGTCGTCGGAGAAGCCCAGGTCCAGCATGCGGTCGGCCTCGTCCACCACCAGGAACTGCACCTGGTCGAGCTTGATCTGCATGGAGCGCTGCAGGTCGAGCAGGCGCCCCGGCGTGGCGACGACCAGGTTGGCGTTCTGGAGCCTGGCGATCTGCAGCTGGTAGGGCATGCCGCCCACCACGTTGGCGATGCGCAAGCCCTTGCAGTGCTTGACCAGCTCGATGGCGTCGTGCGCCACCTGCTGCGCCAGCTCGCGCGTGGGGCACAGCACCAGGGCGCCGGGCGTGGCGGCCTTGAAGTTGCGCGGATGCGTGGGGTTCTTGCGCTTGGAGCGCTTCGGAGGGGCCTCGCCGCGCGCGGCGGCATCGGCGGCGGCACGCTCGAATTCGGCGCGCGCGGCGGCATCGGCATCGGCCTGCTGCTGTATCAGCGTGTGCAGCACGGGCAGCAGGAAGGCCGCGGTCTTGCCGCTGCCGGTCTGGCTGGAGACCATCAGGTCGATGAAGCGGCCCGCCACGTCGGCCGCGCCCATGGCCAGGGGAATGGCCTTTTCCTGCACGGCCGTGGGCTGGGTGTAACCCAGGTCTGCCACAGCCTGCACCAGTTCGGGCGCCAGGCCCAGGCGCACGAAGCCTTCGGGCAGCGCGGCCGCGGCCACAGGGTTGGAGGAAGGCAAGGAGGAATCGGCAGGCGCGCAATCGCCCTGCAGCTGCATGTTTTCAGTCATGGTTTGCTCACACGAAGACGGCCGCAGGCGCTACCTGGGCAGGCTTCGCTCGATGGTTACAAAACATCAACCATCAAACGAAACCAAGGGCCGCAGCGGACGGCCTGGGTGGGCAATGGATGCAAGGCGCCGCGTATTTCAGACTACGCTGGCGTGCTGTGCCCGGTGTGTGAAGGGAGATGCACAAAAAAATTGCACCGCCTGGTGACGGTGCAAGCGGCAGATTATGGCACGGCTGGGGTTTTCCCGCAAGCCGTGCACGTCGCTCAGTAACTCGCCAAGGGCTTGGCCTTGCCGCCCTCGAAGGTCATGACGACCACGGGCGCCTTCACGCGGTTGCCCTTGTCGTCGTACGCGTACTCGCCCATCACGCCCTTGTAGGTGTGCTGGTGCATGTAGGCGCCGACCTTGTTGACGTCGATCGAGCCGCTCCTCTGCATGGCTTCGCCGATGTTCATGACCTGGTCGTAGTAGAACGGGCCATACACGTCGGGAGCCTGGTTGAAGCGCTTCTTGAACTTGTCCTGGAAGGCGCGGGCGCCGGCGTCGCTTTCCATCAGCATGCCGGCATAGGCGCAGTAGACCACGCCGTTGACGGCGTCGCCGCCCAGCTTGGGCATCTCGGGGCTGCACAGCGTGTCGCCGCCGAGCAGCTTGGCGTTGATGCCCAGCTGCTTGATCTGGCGCGCCATAGGCGCGGCCTGCGGGGCGTAGCCGCCGTAGAAGATGGCCTCGGGCTGCTTGGCCTTGATGTTGGTGAGGATGGCCATGAAGTCGGTGGCCTTGTCGGTGGTGAACTCGCGCCCCGCCACGGTCATGCCGAGCTTCTGCGCCTCCTTGGCGAACTCGTCGGCCAAGCCCTGGCCGAAGGCCGTGCGGTCGTCGATCACGGCGACCTTCTTGGCCTTGAGCACGTTGGCGGCGTAGGTGGCCATGCTGGCGCCTGCCTGCACGTCGCTGGCGACGATGCGGAACAGGTTCTTGTAGCCCGCCTGCGTGATCTTGGGGTTGGTGCCCACGGTGGACACCATCACGCCGCCCTTGTCGTACTCGCGCGATGCGGGGATCGTCACGCCCGAGCAGTACGGCCCCATCACGTAGCGCACACCGGAATCGACGAACTTCTGCGCCACGGCCACGCCGGTCTTGGCGTCGCACTGGTCGTCCTCGGACACCAGTTCGAACTTCAGCGTCTTGCCGCCCACGCTGATCTTGCGCGCGTTCAGCTCCTCGATGGCCAGGCGCACGCCGTTGTCGTTGTCGCGGCCCGCGAAGGTGTTGGGGCCCGACAGGGGGCCGCTGTGGCCGATCTTGACGATCTGCTCCTGGGCCAGGGCGCCTGCGGCGCAAGCCAGGGCCGCGGCGGCCACGAGGGTGGATTTCAGGGAGGGGAATTGCATGGCGGATGCTCCGATTGAGACTACGCAAGGAATGCCTCGGGATGCCGGGCCGGTCGCCCTGCCCCCGTGGGCGGGAAGTCTGGGTACAGACAGCGGCGGATTATCTCCCCGGGGAACTCGCTCTTACAACGCCAGCAGGTGCTGGCGGTAATGCACCAGCTCATCGATGGATTCGTGCACGTCGGCCAGGGCCGTGTGGCGCTGCGCCTTCTTGAAGGAGTCGTAGGCCTCGGGCTTCCAGCGCCTGGCCAGTTCCTTGAGCGTGCTCACGTCCACGTTGCGGTAGTGGAAGAACGCCTCCAGCCTGGGCATGTACTTAACGAGGAAGCGCCGGTCCTGGCCGATGCTGTTGCCGCACATGGGCACCTTGCCCTTGGGCACGTAGCGCGACAGGAAGTCGATGATCTGCTGCTCGGCATCGGCCTCGGTGAGAGTGGAGGCGCGCACCTTGTCGATGAGGCCGCTCCTGCCGTGCGTGCCCTTGTTCCAGGCATCCATGGCGTCGAGCACGGTGTCGGGCTGGTGGATGACGAGCACCGGGCCTTCGACGCGCGGTTCAAGGCCCGGGCCGGTGACGACCACGGCGATCTCCAGCAGGCGTTCGGTTTCGGGGTTGAGTCCGCTCATTTCGCAGTCGAGCCAGACGAGGTTCTGGTCGGATTTGGCAAGTACGGGAGCGTTGGGTGTGGCAGTTTCGGACATGCCGGAATTGTCGCCGTAAACTTCCGCGTTCATGCCGCCCTCCCCCGCACCCTTGCTCACGCCCTCGACCCTGACGACGCTGGTATTCGCCACCCTGCTGCTGGCGGGCCTGGCGCTGCGCCTGTGGCTGGCCTCGCGCCAGATCCGCCATGTGGCGCGCCACCGCGGCGCCGTGCCCGCGGCCTTCGCCGGCCGCATCACCCTGGCCGCGCACCAGAAGGCCGCCGACTACACCATCGCCAAGGCGCGCTTCGGCCTGCTGGAGATGGCCCTGGCCACCGCCGCGGTGCTGGGCTGGACGCTGCTGGGCGGGCTGGACGCGCTGAACCAGGCCCTGCTGGCTTGGCTGGGCGGCGGCATGGTGCAGCAGCTGGCGCTGCTGGCCGCCTTCGCGCTCGTCAGCGGCGCCATCGACCTGCCGGCCCAGCTGTACCAAACCTTCCGCCTGGAGCAGCGCTTCGGCTTCAACCAGATGACGCCGCGCCTGTGGCTGGCCGACCTGCTCAAGTCCACGCTGCTGGGCGCCGTGATCGGCCTGCCGATCGCCGCGCTCATGCTCTGGCTCATGGGCGCGGCGGGCCGGCTATGGTGGCTCTGGGCCTGGGGCGCGTGGATGGGCTTTAACCTGCTGCTGATGGTGGTCTTCCCGATCTTCATCGCGCCGCTGTTCAACAAGTTCCAGCCGCTGGGGGACGAATCCCTCAAGGCGCGCGTGACGGCCCTCATGCAGCGCTGCGGCTTCGCGGCCAAGGGCCTGTTCGTGATGGACGGCAGCCGCAGGAGCGCGCACGCCAACGCCTATTTCACGGGTTTCGGCGCGGCCAAGCGCGTGGTTTTCTACGACACGCTGCTCAAGCAGCTGGCCCCGGGCGAGGTCGAGGCCGTGCTCGCGCACGAGCTGGGCCATTTCAAGCACAAGCACATCGCGCGCCGCCTGGCCGGCATGTTCGCCATCAGCCTGGCGGGCTTCGCGCTGCTGGGCTGGCTGTCGGCGCGCGGCTGGTTCTACACGGGGCTGGGCGTGCAGCCCAACCTGATGCTGCCAGGCGTGCCGGGCTCTGCGCCCAACGACGGCCTGGCGCTGCTGCTGTTCCTGCTGGCCGCGCCCGTGTTCACGGTGTTCCTCACGCCGCTGCTGGCGCGGATCTCGCGCCGCCACGAGTTCCAGGCCGACGCCTACGCCGCGGCCCAGGCCAACGGGGCGGACCTGGCCTCGGCGCTGCTCAAGCTCTACCAGGACAACGCCTCCACGCTCACGCCAGACCCGGTGTACGCGCGCTTCTACTACTCCCACCCACCCGCCACGGAGCGCCTGGCGCGTCTGCCCGTGACCATGCAGCCATGACATCGATGTTTCCTAAAAAAGACTGGTCCGGGCATACCAGGCGTGCCCTGACAGCTACCGAAGTTGTAGCAAGACTGGCCGAACTGCAGGGCTGGATGCTCTGCGGCGACGGCGCCGACGTGGCGATCGAGAAGACCTACCGCTTCGCCGACTACCACGAGACCATGGCCTTCGTGAACGCCGTGGCCTTCATCGCCCACGCCCAGGACCACCATCCCGACCTGTCGGTGCACTATGGCCGCTGCGTGGTGCGCCTGAACACGCACGACGTGGGCGGCATCTCGGCCACAGACATCGACTGCGCCGCGCGCATCGATGCCCTGCTGGCCCCATGAGCCGCCGCCATGGCTGAGGCGGGCGCACGCCTGGAAGGCCTGGTCGTGGCCAGCCACGGCCGCCACTGCGTGGTGGAGAGCGCCGACGGCCAGCGCCGCATCTGCCACCCGCGCGGCAAGAAGAGCCAGGCCGTGGTTGGCGACCGCGTGCTGTGGCAGCCGGCCGCGCCAGGCCAGGGGCGCGGCCAGGGCGACGAGGGCACGATCGAGCGCGTGCAGGAGCGGCGCAACCTGTTCTACCGCCAGGACGAGGTGCGCACCAAGTCCTTCGCCGCCAACCTGGACCAGGTGCTGATCCTGATCGCAGCCGAGCCTGTGTTCTCCGAGAGCCAGCTCGCGCGCGCGCTGATCGCGGCCGAGGCCGCGCAGATCACGCCGCTGATCGCGCTCAACAAGAGCGACCTTGTCGAGCCCTTCGCGCGCGCCTGGGAGCGCCTGTGGCCCTACCGCCACATGGGCGGCGAGCAGGACACCAAACACCACTACCGCGTGCTGCCGCTATCGCTCACCGAATCGGGCCCGGTGGACCGCGACGCGCTGCTGCCGCTGCTGGCGGGCAAGACCACGCTGGTGCTGGGCCCCTCGGGCTCGGGCAAGAGCACCCTGGTGAACCTGCTGGTGCCACACGCAAAGGCGCAGACGGGCGAGATCTCGCAGGCGCTCAACTCGGGCCGGCACACCACGACCAGCACCCAGCTGTACTGGATCGACGAGGCGCGCACCACGGCGCTCATCGACTCGCCGGGCTTCCAGGAATTCGGGCTGCGCCACCTCGCGCCCGCCGACCTCGCGCGCTGCATGCCCGACATCGCCGCGCACGCGGGTGAATGCCGGTTCTACAACTGCACGCACCTGCACGAGCCGGGCTGCGCGGTGCGGGCGCAGGTCGAGACGGACGACAGCCCCGGCACCATCAGCGCAAGCCGCTACAGGATCTACGGCGAGCTGTTCGCCGAGCTGAGCGAAGCGCCGCGCTATTGACGCAAGGTACTTTGATGGCATCACCCACCCGGATGCTCTCCTTCCGCCCGCGCCTGGCGGACGCACTGCGCGGCTATGACCGCGCCCGCTTCATGCAGGACTTCGGCGCAGGCCTGACAGTCGCCGTCGTCGCACTGCCGCTGGCGATGGCCTTCGCCATCGCGTCTGGCCTGCCGCCCGAGGCGGGCCTCTTCACCGCGATCATCGCGGGCTTTCTGATCTCCGCGCTCGGCGGCAGCAAGGTGCAGATCGGCGGGCCGGCGGGGGCGTTCATCGTGATCGTCTACGGCATCGTGCAGCAGTACGGCGTCGCCAACCTCATCATCGCCACCGCGCTGTCGGGCGTGCTGCTGTTCCTGATGGGCGTGCTGCAGCTCGGCACGCTGGTGCGCTTCATCCCGGTGGCCGTGGTCATTGGCTTCACCAACGGCATCGCGGTGCTGATCGCGCTGTCGCAGGTCAAGGACTTCCTGGGCCTCGCCATCGAGAAGATGCCGGGCGACTTCTTCGGCATGCTCGGCGCGCTGTACCAGCACCTATCCACCCTCAACCCCTGGGCCGCCGGCGTGTCAGCGGTGTCGCTGGCGCTGGTCGTGGGCTGGCAGCGCTGGCTGTCCGCATGGCGCCATCCCTGGGCCGGCACGCTCGCGCGCGTACCCGGTTCCATCGTCGCGCTGGTGCTGGCGACCGCCGTGGTGGCGCTCTCGGGCATGCCGGTCGAGACCATCGGCAGCCGCTTCGGTGGCATTCCGGCCGGGCTGCCCGCGTTCACGCTGCCCGATTTCAGCTGGGAATCGGCGCGCCATCTGCTGATGCCGACGATCACGCTGGCACTATTGGGTTCGATCGAGTCGCTGCTGTGCGCCCGCGTGGCCGACGGCATGGTGGGCGACCGCCACGACCCGAACCAGGAGCTGATGGCGCAGGGCATCGCCAACTTCGTCACGCCGTTCTTCGGCGGCATGCCCGCCACCGGCACCATCGCGCGCACGGTGACCAACGTGAAAAGCGGCGCCACCAGCCCCGTCGCCGGCATGGTGCATGCGCTGGCGCTGCTGCTGGTGATGCTGGCGGCCGCTCCGCTGGCCGCGTCGATTCCACTGGCCACGCTGGCGGCGATCCTGATGTTCGTCGCCTGGAACATGGGCGAGTGGCGCGAGTTCACACGGCTCAAGACCTACCGCCTGCCTTACCGCGTGACGCTGGTGTCCGTGTTCCTGCTGACGGTGATCTTCGACCTGACGGTGGCGGTGGAGTTCGGCATCTTCGCCGCCTGCCTGACCTTCATCTACCGCATCTCCAGCCTGTCGCGGGCCGAGCGCATCGACGCCGCCGACATGCCCGTGCTGGCCGGGCACGACGGGCAGGTGCAGGTCTGGCGGCTGTACGGCGCACTCTTCTTCGGCGCGACCAAGCTGCTCGAAGCCATGGAAGACCACCTGCCCGCCAGGGCGCTGGTGCTGGACCTGAAGAACGTGATCTACGTCGATTCGACCGGTGCCGAGGCGCTGGAGCACCTGAGCCACGCCTGCGCCACGCGCGGCGTGCGCCTGATCGTCTCCGGCCTGATCAGCCAGCCGCTCGACATCGCGCGCCGCACCGGGCTCTACGAGCGGCTGCGGCCCGACCTGCAGCCCGACGTGGCCAGCGCGGCGGCGGCCGCGGTAGCGTGAGCCGGGCTAAACAATCGCCTGCAACGCCCGCACCAGCGCATCGCACTGCGCGGGCGTGCCCACGCTGATGCGCAGGTACTGCGCGATGCGCTCGGGCCGCGCGAAGTGGCGCACCAGCACCGCGCGCTCTCGCAATGCCGCTGCCAGCCGGGCTCCATCGTGCGCAGGGTGGCGCACGAAGAGGAAGTTGGCCTGGGAGGGCAGTACCTCGAAACCCAGGTCTTCGAGCGCGAGCGCAAGGCCCTCGCGGCTGTGCATCACGGCGCGGCGGGTCTCGTCGAAATACGCCACGTCTTCATAGGCGGCGCGCGCACCAGCCTGAGCCAGGCGGTCGAGCGGGTAGGAGTTGAAGCTGTCCTTCACACGCTCCAGCGCGTCGATCAGCGGCCGCTGGCCGAACGCCGCGCCCACGCGCAGGCCCGCGAGCGAGCGCGACTTGGAGAGCGTGTGCACCACCAGCAGGTTCGGGTAGCGTGGGACGAGGCTCACGGCGCTCTCGCCGCCGAAATCGACGTAGGCCTCATCAACCAGCACCACGCGTTGCGGGCAGGCCGCCAGCAGCCGCTCGATCTGCGAAAGCGGCAGGCCCATGCCCGTGGGCGCATTGGGGTTGGCAAGCACGATGCCCGCGCACGCTCCTTCGGCGGCGCGCGCGGCGATGCGCTCCACGTCGATGGCCAGGCCTTCGTCCAGCGGCTGCAGTTCGGGTGCGATGCCCCACAGGCGGCAGTAGACGCGATAGAAGCTGTAGGTGATATCGGGCATCAGGAGCGGCTGACCTGCGTGCTGGAAGAACGCGAAGAACGCATGCGCAAGCACCTCGTCGGAGCCGTTGCCCACGAACACCTGGCCTGCCTCCAGCCCATGATGCGCCGCGATGGTCTCGCGCAGCGCGAGCGACTGCGGGTCGGGGTAGAGCTGCAGCCCCTCGCGCGCGGCGGCCTCGATGGCGGCCACGGCGCGCGGCGACGGAGGATAGGGGTTCTCGTTGGTGTTGAGCTTCACGAGGCCCGCGATGCGCGGCTGCTCGCCGGGCACGTAGGGTTCGAGCCGCCCCACGACGGGGCTGCACAGCGAGGGCACGGTCATGAGGGGATGACTCCTGATTCGATAGCTGCCAGCGCTTTCCATTCAAGCGCTGGATGCCTATTTGACTTGAATTTTCTAGCCCAGCAACCGCGCCAGGGTCAGCAGCGCCAGGAGCAGCATCCACACCACCACCGATCGCCACACCAGGCCGACCACGCTGCGCAGGTGGCCCACCTCGGGCTCTCGGCCGGGGGTGCTGACGCTGTCGCCGATGTCGGCGTCCACCTCCAGGCCCTGGGGTGCGGCGGCATCGCTGCGGCTGCGCAGCGCCTCGCCCCCTAAGCGCACGTTGATGGCGCCGGCGGTGGCGGCCAGCACCACGCCGTCGTTGTCGTTGGGAAAACGCTGGGCATGGAAGCGCCAGCCCTCGATGGCCTCCTCGAAGCTGCCGACGACCGCGAAGCTCAGGGCCGTCAGGCGCGCGGGCAGCCAGTCGATCACGGTCCAGGCGCGCTCCGATGCGCGCTGCAGCGACGGGCTGGGCGGGTGGGACGTGACCACGCGCGAGCGCGACCCCCAGTAGCGCGAGACGAACTCGGCCAGCCGGTACAGCACCGCGCCCGTCGGCCCCAGGCCCAGCGCCGCCAGCACCGAATACCACGCCAGCACGCCGAACACGTGGCGATGCGCCGCGATCACCGAATACTCGAGCACATGGCGCACGATCTCGCTGCGCGGCAGCTCGCTCGCGTCCACCTGTCTCCAGCGCGCCAGGCGCGCGCGCGCCTCGGCCGCGTCGCCATCCTCCAGCGCGTCGCGTATGCCCGTGAAATGGTGGCTGAACTGGCGAAAGCCCAGCGTGATGTAGAGCACGGCCACGTTCCACGCCAGCGCCAGCGGCCAGCCGATGAAGTGCAGCAGCGCCCAGTGCACGGCCAGCACGAAGAGCGGGGGCACCAGCACGGCCAGCGCCCATGCGACCCAGCCATGCTGCGCCTGGCCGGCGTCGAAATTGCGGCTCACCGACAGCGCCCAGGCACGCAGGCCGGCATGGATGGGGTTGCTGCGGGCCAACGGGCGCGCCTGCTCGATCAGCAAGGCGAACAGGATGGCGAAGAAACTCATGGCGGCAATGATAGCGGCGCTTGTTACAGGGCCGCCGCCATTGCGCTCACGCTGCCATGAAGCGGTAGAAATTGCGCAGCATGGCCGCAGTCGCGCCCCAGATGTAGCGCTGGCGGTCGCCGTCCTGGTAGGGCATGGCGAACCACTCGCGCCGCAGGCCCTGCCACTCGAACGCATGGCGCTCGTGGTGCGCGGGGTCAAGCAGGAAGGCCAGCGGCACCTCGAACACGTCGGCCACCTCGTGGGGGTTGGGCTGCAGCGCAAAGCCCGGCTGCACCAGCCCCACCACCGGCGTGACGATGAAGGAGGAGCCCGTCACGTAGATGGGCAGGCTGCCCAGCACCTCGACCCGGCTGGATTCCAGCCCCACTTCCTCGTGCGCCTCGCGCAGGGCGGTGGCGGCGGCGTCCCGGTCCTCGGGGTCGCTGCGCCCGCCGGGGAAGGCGACCTGGCCCTTGTGCGTGGAGAGATGGTCCGTGCGCTCGGTCAGCAGCACCGTGGGCCGCTCGCGCAGCACGATGGGCAGGAGCACGGCGGCATGCGCGGGCTTGCGCTCGACGAACTTTCTCTCGCGCACGATCTCCGGGTTCCAGGGCGGCGGAGCGGCGAAGCGCCGGCGCAGCGCATCGGGGCTTTGCGCCGCGGGCGGCACGGCCGGCAGATGGTCGTCCACCCCCACCAGGGGCGCCGCGCGCGGATCGAAGTCGGGCAGCGAGGACAGCGACGACATAACGGCCGCCGCATCGGTACCGGAAGGATGGAAGGAGCTCACGGATGGCAAGGGCAATAAAAAAACCGCTACAGGCTTGCGCACTGTAGCGGCTTCGCGGCGTGGCGTGATTACGCTGCGTCTGCAGCCGCCACCTTGACGCGGGACGGCAGCTTTTCCTTGATGCGCGCCGACTTTCCGCTGCGCTCGCGCAGGTAGTACAGCTTGGCGCGGCGTACGTCGCCGCGGCGCTTGACTTCGATCTTGGCGATCAGCGGGCTGTAGGTCTGGAACGTGCGCTCCACGCCTTCGCCGCTGGAGATCTTGCGCACGGTGAAGCCGCTGTTCAGGCCCCGGTTGCGCTTGGCGATCACCACGCCTTCGTAGGCCTGCACGCGCTTGCGGCTGCCTTCGACCACGTTCACGCTCACGATGACGGTGTCGCCGGGCGCGAATTCGGGGATGGCCTTGTTCAGGCGGGCGATTTCTTCCTGCTCGAGGATTTGAATCAGATTCATGGTTGGGTTTCCAGCGATCATGTCCGCGCCAGGATTGGCAGGGCGCCCCTATTGGCGCCTCATGGCTACTGCGGTGTCATGCACCCGTAGCGGCCGGCCAGAGGATCGAGAACCAACGATTATAGCAATGCCCGGCTTCGCGCCAAGAGCTCTTCGTCGGCGCGCGTGATCTGGCCACGCGCGCGCGCGGCCTCCAGCAGGTCCGGGCGGTGGCGCGCCGTGACCAGAAGGCGCTGGTCGCGGCGCCAGCGCTCTATCTGCGCATGGTGGCCCGACAACAGGGGCGCGGGCACGCCGAGGCCCTGCCATTGCTCGGGCCGGGTGTAGTGGGGGCAGTCCAGCAGGCCGTCGAGCGCCGGGTTGAAGCTGTCGAGCTGGTGGCTGTCATCGTCGTGCAGCACGCCCGGCTGCAGGCGCGCCACGGCGTCGAGCAGGGCCATGGCCGCGATCTCGCCGCCCGAGAGAACGAAGTCCCCCAGGCTGACCTGCACGTCGACATGGGCGTCGATGAAGCGCTGGTCCACGCCCTCGTAGCGCCCGCACAGCAGGACGGCGCCAACGCCGGCGGACCAGCCCTGCACCGCCGCATGGTCCAGCCTGCGGCCCACGGGCGAGAACAGCACCAGCGGCGCCTGCGCGCCCTCAGCTTCTGCCCTGTCGGCGCGGATCGCCGCCAGGCAGCGCGCCAGGGGCTCGGCCATCATGACCATGCCCGGGCCACCGCCGAAGGGGCGGTCGTCCACGCGGCGGTAGTTGCCCTCGGCATGGTCGCGCGGGTTCCACAGGTGGACTTGAACCTGCCCGGAGGCATAGGCGCGCCGCGTCACGCCGCAGGCGAGGAACGGCGCGAACAGTTCGGGGAACAGGGTGATGACGTCGAAGCGCATGGCGCGTTCAGTAGTCAGGCTGCCAGTCCACGGTGATGCGGCGCCCCGCCAGATCGACCTTGTCCACGTAGGCGGACACGAAGGGGATCATGCGCTCGCGCGGCTTGCCCTCGTGCTCGTAGGACAGCACCAGCGTGGTCTGTGGGCCGGTGGGCAGCAGCTCGCTCACCGTGCCGAGCGCAATGCCCTCGCGGTTGACCACGGCCAGGCCGATGAGGTCCACCCAGTAGTACTCGTCGTCGGACGTGGCGGGAAAGCTCTCGCGCGGCACGAAGATGCGCGCGCCGCGCAGCGCCTCGGCCGCGTCGCGGTCATCCACGCCATGGGCCCAGGCCACGACCGCGTCGGAATGCGTGCGCGCCTGGCGGATGGGCAGCAGCACGGTGCCGGAAAAAAAGCTCTTGCCGCCCTTCTGCGCCGGCTGCAGGAACCAGGACCTGGAGGCGAACAGCGCCTCGGGGTCGCTGCTGTAGGGCAGCACCTTGAACCAGCCCTTCACGCCCCAGGCGTCGGCGATGCGGCCCACCTCCACGGCGTCGGAAGGCAGTTCGGCGGGTTCCAGGGCGGGCGGCTGAGGCATGGCAGTGGCGGGGCGATGGGTGTCGGGCACGAAAAAAGGCGGGGTCCGTCAGCTGCACCAACGGAGCCCGCCCTTTCGGGAGTGTGGGACGGATCAGGCGGCCTGCTTAGCGGCGGCTTGCTTGACCAGGCGGTCCACGGTGGGGGAGCTTTGCGCGCCCACGCTCTTCCAGTACGTCAGGCGGTCCTGGGCGATGCGCAGGCTCTCTTCGCCGCCCTTGGCCGAGGGGTTGTAGAAGCCCAGGCGCTCGATGAAGCGGCCGTCGCGGCGCACACGCTTGTCGGCAACGACGATGTTGAAGAACGGACGGCCCTTGGAGCCGCCGCGGGAGAGTCGAATCACGACCATAATGAATCCTTCGGGTGGTCGCAGCGGATGCTGCATTCGTTTTGCGGCGTTTGAGACACGCGACTTGGCCACCCGGCCAGCGACACGCAGCAAAGCCTGCAATTATACCCACATCCATGCAAATGCCTACGATACGCGCCAGCCGGGACGACGACCTTGCCGCCATCACCGCCATCTACGCCCACCACGTGCTGCACGGCACGGGCACGTTCGAGATCGATCCGCCCGGCATCCAGGACATGGCCGCGCGCCGCGCCGACGTGCTGGCCCGGGGCCTGCCCTACCTGGTGGCCGAGGAGGACGGGCGGGTAACGGGCTTTGCCTACTGCAACTGGTTCAAGCCCCGGCCAGCCTACCGCTACTCGGCCGAGGATTCGATCTACGTGGCCGACCACGCGCGCGGCCGCGGGCTGGGCCGCCTGCTGCTCGATGCGCTGGCGGAGCATGCGCAGGCCGCAGGGGTGCGCAAGCTGCTGGCCGTGATCGGCGACTCGGCCAACGCCGGCTCCATCGCCGTGCACCGCGCCGCAGGCTTCACCGAGGTGGGCGTGATGCGCTCCGTGGGCTGGAAGTTCGGCGCCTGGCGCGACATCGTGCTCATGGAGAAACCCCTGGGCGCGGGCGATACCACCGCGCCCGAATGATGCCGCGCCAATAATCCCCGCCATGAAGAACAAGACCATTGCCGCCTGGCTCGCCTTCCTGGGCGGCCCCCTGGGACTGCACCGCTTCTACCTGTACGGCTTTGGCGACATGCTCGGCTGGCTGCTGCCCGTGCCGACGGCGCTGGGGCTGTACGGCATCGAGCGCGTGCAGCAATGGGGGCAGGACGACCAGCTCAGTTGGATGCTGATCCCGCTGCTGGGCTTCACCATCGCCGGCTGCGCGCTGTGCGCCATCGTCTACGGGCTGATGCCCCCCGAGAAGTGGAACGCCCGCTTCAACAAGGCCGCGGCCCCCGACTCCCCGGCCGGCCGGACCAACTGGTTCACGGTGTTCGCCGTCACCGTGTCGCTGCTGGTGGGCGCGGCCGTGCTGCTGGCGAGCATTGCGTTCAGCCTCCAGCGCTACTTCGAATACCAGGTCGAGGAGGCGCGCAAGATTTCGCAATGAAATCGCCCCAGGACACGCCCCGCAAGCACTTTCAACTATCTTGTCGATAGCACTCAGAAAAGCTGCAGGCTGACCCAGTACGCGACGGCGGCCACGAAGGCGCTGGCCGGTATGGTCAGGATCCAGGCCCAGACGATGTTGCCCGCCACGCCCCAGCGCACGGCGCTGGCGCGCTGGGTGGAGCCCACGCCCACGATGGCGCCGGTGATGGTGTGGGTGGTGGAGACCGGCACGCCGAGCATGGTGGCGAAGAACAGCGTCAGCGCCCCGCCCGATTCGGCGCAGAAGCCCCCGACGGGCTTGAGCTTGGTGATCTTCTGGCCCATGGTCTTGACGATGCGCCAGCCGCCGAACATGGTGCCCAGGCCGATGGCCGCATAGCACGAAACGATGGTCCAGACGGGCGGCGAGGTGTCGCTGGCCGAGGCGTAGCCCGTGGCGATCAGCAGCAGCCAGATGATGCCGATGGTCTTCTGCGCGTCGTTACCGCCATGGCCCAGGCTGTAGGCGCCCGCGGAAACGAGCTGCAGGCGGCGGAACCACTTGTCCACCTTGCTGGGACGCGTGCGCCTGAACAGCCAGGCCACGCACACCATCATCAGCGAGCCCAGCACGAAACCCAGGATGGGCGAGATGAAGATGAAGGCCACCGTCTTGAAGATGCCGCTGGCCACCAGGGCACCCGTGCCGGACTTGGCCACCACCGAGCCGACGATGCCGCCGATGAGCGCATGCGACGAACTGCTGGGGATGCCGTAGTACCAGGTGATGACGTTCCAGGTGATCGCCCCCACCAGCGCGCCGAAGACGACGTGGGTGTCCACCACGCCGGGGTCGGCGATGCCCTTGCCCACGGTGGCGGCCACGCTCAGGTGGAAGATGAAGATGGCGACGAAGTTGAAAAAGGCCGCGAAGACGACGGCCTGCGTGGGCTTGAGCACCCCCGTGGAGACCACGGTGGCGATCGAGTTGGCCGCATCATGAAATCCGTTCATGAAGTCGAACAGGATGGCCAGAGCCACCAGCACGACCACGACCCACAGGGCGGTTTGTACCGTTTCCATGGCGAGACTTTGAGCGGGGCTCAGGAGTTCTCGAGGATCACGCCCTCGATCAGGTTGGCCACGTCCTCGCACTTGTCGGTGATGGTCTCCAGCAGTTCGTAGATGGCCTTGAGCTTGATCAATTCACGCACGTCGGTTTCCTCGCGGAACAGCTTGCTCATGGCGCTGCGCAGCACGCGGTCGGCGTCGCCCTCCAGGCGGTCGATCTCCTCGCAGGTCTTGAGCGCGGCCTCGGCCACGGCCGGGTCGGCGATGCGCGCGAGCAGCTTCACCGCGTCGCGCACGCGCTCGCAGCACTTGACGCTCAGGTCCGTCAGGCGCGTGATCTCGTCCGTCATGTGGCGGACGTCGTACAGGGCCATGGTCTCGGCCGAGTCCTGGATCAGGTCGGCCACGTCGTCCATGGTGTTGATCAGCGAGTGGATCTGCTCGCGGTCGATGGGCGTGATGAAGGTCTTGTGCAGCGCACGGTTGACCTCGTGCGTCACGCGGTCCGCGGCACGCTCGGCGTTGTCCACGTCCTGGTTGTACTGGTCGCGCAGGTGGGTGTCGCCGTAGTTGGCCACCAGCTGCGAAAAAGCCCGCGCAGCCTCGACGATACGGTCTGCATGCTGGTTGAACATCTCGAAAAAATTGCCCTCGCGGGGCAACAGCTTTCCAAACAACATGCCGACTCCTGATCGAACCTTCGCGCGCAATACGATGCAGAGTTGACCATCGTGTGACAAATCTGCGAAAGCCGGGAGTTTAACCGCCGTCCAGGGCACTCCCGAAATCCCGGTGCAAACCCTGATTGCTGTCAGACTTCTCCTACATTCCGCCATCGCCTGAACCCACACGATGCCCGGAACGGCCGCCGTAGATTGAAGCGTGGCCTCCGTCATACAGGCCACAGGAGGAGGGCAGCATGCAATCCACACTCCGCTTTTTGCTGTGCGCGTTGGTGCTCGGCGGCGGCGCCACCGCCGGCCTGGCGCAGATGCGCGCGGCCCAGAGCGACCCTTCCCTGCTGCCGGGCGTGTCCCGCGGCTACGTGGGCCTGAGCGGCGGCATCTCGAAGTACGACCTGCGCAGCGGCACCGGCGGCTTCATTTTCGACGACAGCGACACGGCCATCAAGCTGTACACGGGCGCCTACTTCCACCCCAACCTGGGGCTGGAGCTGGGCTACCTGGACCTGGGCAAGGCGCGCCGCATCGGCGGCACCACCACCGCCCGCGGCCTGAACCTGAGCCTGGTGGGGCGCCTGCCCGTGAGCACGCAGCTCGACCTGCTGGGCAAGGTGGGCACGATCTACGGGCGCACGAACACGCACGGCTTTGGCGGCTTCGGCGTGCAGCCGGGCAAGGGCGATGGCTTCGGCCTGTCCTACGGCGCGGGGCTGCGCTGGGCGTTCACGCCCCAGTGGTCCGCCGTGTTGGAGTGGGAGCGCTACCGCCTGCACTTCGCCGACAGCAAGTCCGACGTGGACATGACCACGCTGGGCATGCAGTTCAGCTATTGACAACCAACCTCGCCCGCACGCCGCGCGGGAGAGGGAGCTCAGCCGCCGCGGAAGATGAAGTACACCGCGCCCACCAGGCACAGCCCCGCCCAGAGGTAGTCCCACTTGAGCGGCTCGTTCATGTAGAACACCGCGAACGGCACGAACACGGCCAGCGTGACCACCTCCTGCATGATCTTGAGCTGCCCCACGCTGAACTGCGCGTGGCCTATGCGGTTGGCCGGCACCTGCAGCAGGTATTCGAACAGCGCGATGCCCCAGCTCGCCAGCGCCGCCATGTACCACGGCGCCGTGGCCAGGTTGCGCAGGTGGCCGTACCAGGCGAAGGTCATGAAGACGTTGCTGGCCGCCAGCAGCAGGACGGTCTGCAGCGGGACGGGCAGGGATTGCAGGGTGTGCAGCATGGCCGGGATTATGAGCCAGATCGGGCGCAAACGCCCGCCAGGCAAGCGCCACCCGCTACACTAAAGGAAGCACCGCACCAAGCGGCGGCGCCTCATTCGCCCAGATAGGCGGCGCGCACGCGCGGGTCGGACAGCAGCTCCTGCCCCGCGCCCGTCATGGTGATCATGCCGGACTCCATGACGTAGCCGCGGTCGGCGATCGCCAGCGCGCGGCTGGCGTTCTGCTCCACGAGCACGATGGTCACGCCGAGGGCGTAAACGTCGCGCACCACCTCGAAGATCTTGTCCACCATGATGGGCGACAGGCCCATGGAGGGCTCGTCGAGCAGCAGCACCTTGGGCTGGCTCATGAGCGCGCGGCCCATGGCCAACATCTGCTGCTCGCCGCCGGACATGGTGCCAGCGAGCTGGTCGCGGCGCTCGCGCAGGCGCGGGAAGATGGTGAACATCTTCTCGACGTCGGCCGCGATGCCAGCCTTGTCGTTGCGCGTGTAGGCGCCCATGAGCAGGTTCTCGGTGATGGACATGCGCGCGAACACGCCGCGGCCTTCCGGCACCATCACCAGCCCTTCCTTGACCAGGTCCCAGGCGCCCCGGCCCCTGATGCTCTTGCCCAGGTATTCGATGTCCCCGTCGACGAAGCTCAGCGTGCCGGTGATGGCCTTCATGGTGGTGGTCTTGCCCGCGCCGTTGGAGCCGATGAGCGAGACCAGCTCGCCCTCGCGCACCTCGAAGTCGATGCCCTTGACGGCCTGGATGCCGCCGTAGGCCACCTTCAGGCCCTTGACCTGCAGCAGCACTTTGTTGGATTTCTCGGCCATGGTTCAGTGTCCTCCGGCGCCCAGGTAGGCCTCGATCACTTTTTCGTTCTTCTGTACCTCGGCGGGCGTGCCTTCGGCGATCTGCTTGCCGTAGTCGAGCACCGTCACGCGGTCGCACAGGCCCATCACCAGCTTCACGTCGTGCTCGATGAGCAGGATGGTGCGGTCGTCGTTGCGTATGCGGTCGATGAGCTCGCGCAGCTGCACCTTCTCGGTGGCGTTCATGCCGGCCGCGGGCTCGTCGAGCGCGATGAGCTGCGGGTCGGTGGCCAGGGCCCGCGCGATCTCCAGGCGGCGCTGGTCGCCGTAGGACAGGGTGCGCGCCTTGTAGTCGGCGAACCTCCCTATGCCCACGTAGTCGAGCAGTTCCTGCGCGCGGCGGCGGATGGCCGCCTCCTCGTCCCTGAAGCCCTTGGTGCGGAACACCGCGCCGAACAGCCCCGAATGGGTGCGGATGTGGCGGCCCACCATCACGTTCTCCAGGGCCGTCATGTCGGCGAAGAGCCGGATGTTCTGGAACGTGCGCGCGATGCCCGCCTTGGCCACCTTGTGCACCGCCGTGGGCTCGTAGGGCCGGCCCGCGAGCTCGAACGTGCCCGAGTCGGGCGTGTACAGGCCCGTGATGACGTTGAAGAACGTCGTCTTGCCCGCGCCGTTGGGCCCGATCAGGCCGTAGACCTGGCCGCGCCCTATGGTGATGCCCACGTCCGACAGGGCCTGCAGGCCGCCGAAGCGCTTGGAGATGCCCGCGACCTTCAGCACCGCTTCTTTCGATGTATCTGCCATGTTGTTGCTCTGCCGGTGGTGTCAGGACTTCCGGGCCAGGCTCTTGCCATGCTCGGGCGAAGGCCACAGGCCGCGCGGGCGCAGCAGCATCACGATGATCATGGCCAGCGCGATCAGCAGCTGGCGCAGGATGGACGCGTCCAGGCGGCCGTCCGTCATGGCCTGCAGCGGCCCCGCCACGTAGCGCAGCACCTCGGGCAGCGCCGACAGCAGCACGGCGCCCAGGATCACGCCGGGAATGTGACCCAGGCCGCCCAGCACCACCATGGCCACGATCATCACGGACTCCATGAGGCTGAACGACTCGGGCGAAACGAAGCCCTGGAACGCACCGAACATGGCCCCCGCCACGCCGCCGAACGAGGCGCCCATGCCGAAGGCCAGCAGCTTCATGTTGCGCGTGTTGATGCCCATGGCCTTGGCGGCGATCTCGTCCTCGCGGATGGCCATCCAGGCGCGGCCTATGCGCGAGTCCTGCAGGCGGTAGCAGATGACGATGGTGACCAGCACCAGCGCCAGGAACAGGTAGTAGTAGAGCGTGACGGAGTTGATGTCGTAGCCGAACAGCTCCAGGCGCCGCCCCAAGTCCAGCCCGAAGACCTTGACCGAGTCGATCTGCCCCAGGCCCTTGGGGCCGTTGGTGAGGTTGACCGGGTGGTCCAGGTTGTTCATGAAGATGCGGATGATCTCCCCGAAGCCCAGCGTCACGATGGCCAGGTAGTCGCCGCGCAGCTTGAGCACCGGAATGCCCAGCAGCACACCGGTCGTGGCCGCCAGCACCAGGGCCAGCGGAATCACCGCCCACAGCGACAGGTGCATGCCGTCGGGGAAATGCTGCGCGAACCAGGCGAAGTTCTCCGTGAGGTGGGGCGAGGCCAGCAGGCCGAACATGTAGGCGCCCACGGCGTAGAAGGCCACGTAGCCCAGGTCCAGCAGGCCCGCGTAGCCCACCACGATGTTCAGGCCCAGGGCCAGCATCACGTAGAGCAGCGCCAGGTCGGCGATGCGCACCCAGGCGTTGCCGAAGTACTGCAGCACCAGGGGCAGCACGAGCAGCGCGACGGCGCCCGCGATCCATCGGATCTTGTCGTTCTTCATGGCGGTGTCTCCCCTGTCAGGCGCGGTCGGCCACGCGCTCGCCGAGCAGGCCCGAGGGGCGCAGCGTGAGCACGATGATGAGCACGATGAACGCGAAGATGTCGGTGTAGTGGCTGCCCAGCACGCCGCCCGTGAGCACGCCGATGTAGCCCGAGCCTATGGCCTCGATGAGCCCCAGCAGGAGCCCCCCCACCACGGCGCCCGCCAGGTTGCCGATGCCGCCGAACACCGCCGCCGTGAAGGCCTTGAGGCCCGGCAGGAAGCCCATGGTGTGCTGCGCCGTGCCGTAGTTGGATGCGTACATGATGCCGGCAATGGCCGCCAGCACCGCGCCGATGATGAAGGTGGCGGAGATCACCATGTCGGGCTTGACGCCCATGAGCGCCGCCACGCGCGGGTTCTCGGCCGTGGCGCGCATGGCGCGGCCCAGGCGCGTGTAGCTCACCAGGTAGACCATGGAGGCCAGCGCCACCACCGTCACGCCCAGGATCAGGATCTGCGTGGTGGTGATGACCGCGCCGCCGACCTGGAAGGGCGCGGCCGGCAGCAGCGTGGGATAGGGCTTGTAGTTGGGCTTCCAGACGATCATCGCCAGCGTCTGCAGCAGGATGGACATGCCGATGGCGGTGATCAGCGGCGCCAGCCGCGGGCTGTTGCGCAGCGGCTTGTAGGCGACCTTCTCGATGGCGAAGTTGAGGGTGGCGGCCACCACGCAGGCGACCAGCGTGGCCAGCAGCAGCATGAGCCAGCCGGGGGCGCCGGGCATCGCGTCCTGCATCAGGCCGATGCAGCTCCAGCTGGTCAGCGCCCCGATCATGAGCACCTCCCCGTGGGCGAAGTTGATGAGCTGGATGATGCCGTACACCATGGTGTAGCCCAGGGCTATCAAGGCGTACATGCTGCCCAGGACCAGACCGTTGATGATCTGCTGCAGCAAGATGTCCATAAGAAAAGTCCTTTGTATCGACGTGCTCGGTCAGCAGGCACCGCCAATCGGTGCAGCCTTGTGGGCCCGTCTGCCATTTAGCAAAAAACCCGCCAGGCAAGGGTTTGGGCGGGTTTGGTAGGGAAATTCTGTCACGGGAAAAGCCCGGCCCATGGGGCGCCGGGGCGGGGTTTTCCCTTGCATTGCGGCAGGCCTGGGTCAATCCCTCTCAGGCGGGGCATCCGCCGCAGCAGCATTGCGCGCGCGCAGCTCTTCGAGCTTCTGGCCGATCTTGATTTCGAGCCCGCGCGGCACGGGCGCGTAGAAGCCCGGCGGCTCCATGCCCTCGGGCAGGTAGCTCTCGCCGGCGGCGAAGCCCCCCTCCTCGTCGTGCGCGTAGCGGTAGCCCTTGCCGTAGTCCAGCTCCTTCATGAGCCTGGTCGGCGCGTTGCGCAGGTGCATGGGCACGGGGCGGGTGCCGTCCTGCTTCACGAAGGCGCGCGCCTTGTTGTAGGCCATGTAGCCCGCGTTGCTCTTGGGCGCCACGGCCAGGTACAGCACGGCCTGGGCCAGGGCCAGTTCGCCCTCGGGGCTGCCCAGGCGCTCGTAGGTCTGCGCGGCCTCATTGCAGATCTGCATGGCGCGCGGGTCGGCCAGGCCGATGTCCTCCCACGCCATGCGCACGATGCGCCGCGCCATGTAGCGCGGGTCGGCCCCGCCGTCGAGCATGCGCACCAGCCAGTACAGCGCCGCGTCGGGATCGCTGCCGCGCACCGACTTGTGCAGCGCGCTGATGGTGTCGTAGAACTGCTCGCCGCCCTTGTCGTAGCGGCGCATGCGCTCGCCCAGCACCTGCAGCAGCCAGGCGTCGGTGATCGTCTCCACCTTGGCCTGCCCGGCGGTGACGGAGAGCGTCTCCAGCGTGTTGAGCAGGCGCCGCGCGTCGCCGTCGGCGTAGGCGATGAGGCGCTCCAGCGCTTCGTTTTCGATAGCTGGAAGCGCTTGTATATCCTGGGCCCGAACCACGATCTGCTTCAAATCGTCGGAGGTGAGCGGCTGCAGCACGTAGACGGCCGCGCGCGAGAGCAGCGCGGAGTTCACCTCGAACGAAGGGTTCTCGGTGGTGGCGCCCACGAAGGTGAACAAGCCACTCTCCACGTGCGGCAGGAAGGCGTCCTGCTGGCTCTTGTTGAAGCGGTGCACCTCGTCCACGAAGACGATGGTGCGCTGCGGCATCAAGCCGCCCGCCGCACTCTCGGCCAGCTGCACCGCGTCGCGGATATCCTTCACGCCGCCCAGCACCGCGCTGATGCTGATGAACTGCGCGTCGAACGCCTCGGCCATCAGCCGCGCGATGGTGGTCTTGCCCACGCCCGGCGGCCCCCACAGGATGCAGCTGTGCGGCCGGCCCGACTCGAACGCCAGGCGCAGCGGCATGCCGGGGCCCAGCACATGCTGCTGGCCGACCACCTCGCCCAGCGTGCGCGGACGCAGGCGCTCGGCCAGGGGTTGGTGCGAAAGCGAAGAAACGTGACTCATAGCGCATCGAGCGGGCTCAGCACGCCGCGCCCGCCCTTGTTCAGAACATGGGTGTAGATCATGGTGGTACTCACATCCTTGTGGCCCAGCAATTCCTGCACGGTGCGGATGTCGTAGCCCGCTTGCAGCAGGTGGGTGGCGAAGGAATGCCGCAGCACATGCGGAGTGCAGGGCTTATCGATGCCCGCGCGGCGCGCGGCCAGGGCCACCGCCTTCTGCACCGACTGCTCCAGCATATGGTGGCGCCGCTCCACGCCCGAGCGCGGATCCACCGAACGCACCGCGCTCGGAAACACATACTGCCAGCCCCAGGCCGTGGCGGCATTCGCATACTTGACCGCCAGCGCATCGGGCAGCCAGACGGCGCCAAGGCCCGCGTCCAGATCCTTGCGGTGCAGCATGCGGGCGCGCTCCATCTGCTCGCGCAGCGGCGCGATCAGATTCTCGGGCAGCACGGTCACCCGGTCCTTGTTGCCCTTGCCCTCGCGCACGATCAGTTCGCGCCGCTCGAACTCCACATCCTTCACGCGCAGGCGCAGCGCTTCGAGAATGCGCATGCCCGTGCCATACAGCAGCGAGGAGACCAGCCACTGCGTGCCCTGCAAGTGCAGCAGCAACTCGCGCACCTCGCGCTGCGTCAGCACCACCGGCAGACGGCGCGGCTTCCTGGCCGAAACCACCTCGTCCAGCCAGGGCAGGTCTTGCTGCAATACCTCCTTGTAGAGAAACAGAATGGCGGCCTTGGCCTGGTTCTGCGTGGAAGCGGACACATTGCGCTCGACAGCCAGGTGCGTCAGGAAGGCGGTGACATCCGGCGCCCCCAGTTCGCGCGGATGGCGCTTGCCGTGGAACAGAATGAAGCGGCGTGCCCAATCCACGTATGCCTGCTCGGTGCGGATGGAATAGTGCAGCACCCGGATGCGCTGGCGCAGCGACTCCAGCAACTTAGGTGGCTGCGGCACGGCAGGAGCGGGCGGAACGGGAAACGCATCCATCCGTGGAATTTTAGGCGGTCTAAATTGCTGCTGACATAGGGTAAGCTGGGAGCAGAATGCGCCGCATTCTTGACTTAGGCCGCATCAGATCAGTAGCATGCGACGATCTAATTCTAGTTAGACTTTTGGGCGGCGCGAATCTTGCTGCCCAAAGGCTTGCATTTACGGAGCAAAAAATGAGCACTCACCGCGTGTATAAGTCCCATGAATTCATGCAGCCAGCCGAGAAAGAACCAATACGGTCTGTTGTTGTTGAATCTTCGCATTCAGTTATCGTGGCTTGGCATGTGGAGCCCGGCCAAACTATTGCGCCACATATTCACCCCGACGGACAAGATACATGGACCATCCTTTCAGGGGAAGGTCAATATCAAATTGACGAGCAAGGCAACACCGTTGCAATTGTTCCGGGGGATATCGTAGTTGCAAACAAAGGGCAGGTGCACGGTGTTCTTTGCACCAGCGTTGGCCCACTTCGGTTCATTTCAGTGGTTGCGCCTTTGGATGCTGGTTATGAACCGCTATCAGCAAAAACATAGGGGATATCAAGTGCAACAAGCTGCCTCCGCTCCCCAGCCTAACTGTTTGGTCAAGCTGACGCCAACAGGCTCCGCCTGTTGGTACCCTCCGCTTCGCTCCGGCGCAGCTTACCGCGGGCGTTAGAGCACATCACTCACGATGCAGGACTCAATATTATTTCATTATAGGATATTTTAAATGTTTACCTCCCGCAACCCAACACGCAGCATCCTTTACACAGGGAATCCAATGACCATGAAAAATTCTGTCGTGGATGGTGACACCGTTACTCTAAAAATAGAAAGTATTGATGTATACGTTAAAAATATCAGAAATCTGGGGAATGGAAAGTATTCCGGGGAAGTCCATGGATTCGAACCATTCAATCCAGCAGAATTTAAAAATCTAAAACTAGGAGATGTCGTTGAATTTAAAGAGTCAGAGATATTTTCATGCAGCAACCACTAACGCACAAAACTAATTATTATAGCGATCTGTGCGCAATATCAGACTTCCAACAAAAACGGGCCATGATTAGAAAATTTTTTATTTTACTGGCAATTTCTATAATGCTAGGGGGGTGCGCAAATGGCTACAAGCAATTTTACAAGCCAGCAAATGGAGTGACGCCCGAATCAATCGCTCGAATGCGCGCAAACCCACCGCCGGAGACGCCGCTCGTTGAAAGAATCCCTCCAATTAATGGATCTGCCGCAATGGATGCTTATTCGAAAAGAGGATACATACTAATTGGGAGTGCAGAATTCAATAGCAGTCGAAGTGAATCTGAAAATTCAGCGATTGAACAAGGGAAAGCTGTAGGAGCCGATCTTGTTGTTATTTTAAATCCACAATATGCAGGCTCTGAATCATCTGTCATACCGATCACTACACCAACAACATCAACAACATATTCGACTGGTTCC
The DNA here is from genome assembly GCF_000204645.1 of Alicycliphilus denitrificans K601. Classification (NCBI taxonomy): domain Bacteria; kingdom Pseudomonadati; phylum Pseudomonadota; class Betaproteobacteria; order Burkholderiales; family Comamonadaceae; genus Alicycliphilus; species Alicycliphilus denitrificans. Next base: position 3,844,428 of record NC_015422.1, read on the forward strand.
GCCACCGCCTATGGGAAAGGGGGAGTGGTAACGGCATATGGCAATGGAACTAGCACCACCTACGGAACAACAACTAATTTTATCCCCGTCACCATTCACAGGACAAACTACAGTGCAGGTTATTTTATAAAACAAAAAACTATACTTGGCGTACAAGCAAGAGATTTGAATGACAAGGAGCGCCAAGAATTAGGAACAAATAAAGGGGTCGTCATTACCTTGATTGTCGATGACTCACCTGCATTTAAAGCAGACCTCTTACCTGGCGACATTGTAATCTCAATCAACGAAACACCCATATCAAGTATGAGTCAACTTTCGAAGTCAATCTTAGAACGCAGCGGTAATCTCATTACTCTTGGCATTATTCGCAATGGCCGCAGTATAAATCTTCCAGTTCAGCTGAATCAATAATACTTTCTAACATTTCGGTCAAGCCGACCCGCCTACGGCGGTCGGCTTACCTCAGGCGTTAGCGCGTACATGACAGTCGATTTAGCTCTCATAATTAATCAGTGCGAGGACTACCTATTTCCTACGCGCAGCTTTAGCGTGCGGCAACGAGCCCTTTACTACCATCTGTTCCGCCACACGCACTTGGAAGGTAAGTCTTCTGGCTTGTTCTCCTTACTTCCTCTTTCAAACGCCATCGGCGTTGCAGAAAGTTCTGTGCGCGAGGATGTAAGAGCGCTTCACGAGCGCGGCTGCCTCGTTATCGAAGACCGTTCTCGTAACGGCCACTTGCTGCGAGTATTGTTGCCATCTGACATCCCAGGCGTCGTCCCAGAGACACGGCCTGAGGTTCAGATAGACATCGCGTCCATGGACTTCTTCTCAAACCGTCGCTTTCTTTCGGTATTGCTGGCCCGCGAGGACGGGCGTTGCTTCTACTGCCTAAAAAGCATTCGCGCCGAGTCATGCGAGCTTGACCACGTGTCGTGTCAAGCAAACGGCAAAGATAACTCCATTCGCAATATTGTTTGTTCGTGCCACGAGTGCAATACGACAAAGCAAGCCCAACCCGCCGCAGACTTTGTTCGGTCGCTTTATCGAAAGGGCGTTTTATCTCAGCCTGAGCTCGAAAATCGTTTGTCGGCACTTGAGCAGCTTACGGCTGGAAATTTGCTGCCAGATCGAGCACTTCTACAGAGTGCGCTCTAACACGTCAATCCAGCCGACCGCCTTCGGCGGCGGCTGATTTCAATCGTTAGTCCCATCCTGCTTTATGCGCGCAGTCACTTGCTCCAGCGCTCGGCCCTGCTCCCAAGGCTTTCAAGCCTTTTTGGCCTCCAGCGCTTGTGTAGCAAGCGCCACCAGCTATCATTATTGCAGCGCTGCGCCGCTTTCGTGGCCCAGCGCTTTTTCATGGGCTGCGCCCTTCTTCAAGTCCGGGCGCTCCCTTTTGGCCTTCGGGTCTAACCCGGCGTTCAAGCCGACCCGCCTACGACGGGCGGCTTACCTTGGGCGTTAGCGCTCGAGAAATGGGCTACCTGTCATGATTGTTGTTCTTGATTCGAATGTTTGGCTATCTGAACTAGGACTTAGGTCTGGGGCGGCAGCTGCGGTGCGGTTCTTCCTCAACCAAAGCAATGCTCAAGTTGCCGTTCCTGAGGTCGTTCAACTCGAAGTTCGACACAACTTGACGAATCGCCTTAGCACTCATGCCAAGGAAATCCGCGACAACTATCGGCAGTTGCTAACCGCCTTTGGCAAACTGCGAGAAATAGTCCTGCCTACAGAGGAAGAAATTCAAGCAAAAGTCGAAGAGCTTTTTGCGTCTCTCGGGGTACAGCAACAACAGATCCCCTTCAGCTTGGAGAGTGCGCGCAGCGCCTTATTCAAGGCGATACAAAAAGCGCCTCCTTGTGACAAGAGCCAGGAATTCAAAGACGCAGTTATTTGGGCTGATTGCGTTGCTTTGCTTGCAATTGATGAAGTTGTCTTGGTCACTAACGACAAGGCGTTCTACCGAGATAGAGCTTACGAGAAAGGACTCGCTCCAAATCTTCACGACGAAGCGAAAAACCTACCACACCCAATCCGCATACTACCTAGTCTTAGCGATCTTCTCGAAGTTATTCAGGCGCCGATTCCTCTGGAGCAAGAGCAACTCCAGGAAGCTATCTTCGAGGCCTTCGGCGAGAGCATTAACGGTACGCTCGCTCGAACCGGCTTCAGTCTTGGCGCAAGACAAGACGTGACCTACAAATTATTTGCCACAGAGAATCCGAGTGAATTGTTCTTGGAATTTTCAATAGCCATCGCATGTAGCGACTCACGTGAAGAAGGCCGCACGAATGCGTTACTTAGCCTCAATGGCGACGGGCTTTATTCACCGACGAATCGTACATTTGCGAATCTTCGGAATTTCGGCGAGCACCTTGCTTGGCTGAACGCGAATGGCGAACCGCAGGAAACCAGAAACCACTATTTGTACGCTAATGGGATAGTGATCGGCCATAGAGAGGTTACCTATGATGCGCGGCATGCGCTCCCTGCCAATGAGCGCTAACAAGCGCTTGCAGCCGACCGTCAAAAAGCTGCGCTTTTCGCCGTCGGCTGAAGCTTTACGTTGGACGCTATGAAAGTGGTAATCATCGGAAATGGGGGAAGCGGGAAGACTTGGCTCGCCAAGCAATTGGCCTCCCGATTTTCATCAAGACTGGTACACCTTGATAATGTGTTCTGGGAGCCAGGAGGATTTGACAAGAAAAGGAAAGCCGACGATGTCTCCTTTCTTGTTCAGCAAACCAAGAGCGCTGATTCATGGATAGTCGAGGGAGTGTTCGGCGAACTGGCGGAGAGATACCTTGATGAAGCTGCTGCCCTTATATGGCTTAACCTGGATTGGGAAACCTGTAAGCGACGACTTGAGATGAGAGGATCGGAGAGCAAGGCACACATGAGCCGGATTCAGTCCGAAGCAGGGCTGGTTAAGCTTATTGAATGGGCGTCAGAATATTGGGTCCGTGGCGATTCTAGATCTTTCCATGGACACGAAAGGATATTCGAAAACTTCAATGGCTTCCGCGTCAAGCTGCGGAGTGAGGAGGAGGTAACCCGGTTTGTTAACAGCGTCCAACAAGTCATTCCAGCGGACGCGGCGCAAGCGCCGCGCCGCTGAATTCGGACGTTAGGCCTCAGAAATGCCGCCAGACCTTCTAGTTGCTCTGTTGTCAAGTTCAGCCGTGAGCGCGGTGATAGTGACCTGCCCCCATTGACCGTGCCAACAGATTGGAGAAGTCCGGGGTTGAAGGTTAATCGAAGTTTTGTTTCTGCTCACTGCCAGCAGCACCGCCAGCGCGCTGGCGGTGCTGCTGGGCGAATCGTGCCGGCGGGATGCGTCCCAAACTGCTGTGCGGCCTGACCTCGTTGTAATCCCGCCGCCAATGTGCAATGCACTCCCGGGCCTGTGACAAGGATTCAAACCACTGCTCGTTGAGGCATTCATCTCTGAACTTGCCGTTGAAGCTCTCGATGTAGCCGTTCTGCATGGGCTTGCCCGGCTCAATCAGGATGTGCCGAATCCCGTTCTTGTGCGTCCAGGCCAGGAACGCCCGACTGGTGAACTCCGGGCCATTGTCCGTTCGCACTGCTGCCGGGTAGCCACGCAACCTTGCCACTTGGTCGAGCACGCGCGTGACGTACTGGCCCGAGATGCCGTAGTCCACCGTGATGTCCACGGACTCCTTGCTGAAGTCATCCACCACCGTCAGACACTTGATGCGCCGTCCACTGGACAGACTGTCCGAGACGAAATCCATGCTCAGCACCTCGTTGATATTCCTGGCCAGTTGCAGCGGCACACGCTCTTGCGCTGGGCGTTTGACTTTGCGGCGCTTCTTCACCGTCAGGTTGGCCTGCCGGTACAGCCGATAGATGCGCTTGTGGTTCACCCCCGGAAACTGCTGGCGCAGCATGTCGTGGATGCGCCGGTAGCCGAATCGGCGGCGCACCAAGGCCGTTTGCCGAATCTGTTCACCCAGGGTGGCGTTGAGCTCGCTGGGCTGCGGTGGGTGGCGGTAGCTGTCTCGGGATAGCCCCACAAGGCGGCAGGCGTGCCGCTCCGAGAGGTGATGCTGCTCAATCATCTGCCGGATGGCATCGCGGCGCGCCTGTGGGGCTAGCGCTTTACCCCGAAGACGCTCTTGAGGGCGTGGATGTCCAGGTGGGCTTCGGCCAGCAGTTTCTTGAGCTTTGCGTTCTCGCTCTCAAGCTCGCGCAGGCGCTGGGTCTCTGAGACCTGCATGCCGCCGAACTTGGCACGCCATTTGTAAAACGTGGCCTGGCTGAAGCCGCCGCTGCGGCACAACTCGGGGATGCCCATGCCGGCTTCGGCCTGTCGCAAGAAGCCAATGATTTGTTCGTCGCCGAACCTGCTCTTCTTCATGTCCGTCATTCTCCTGGGTTGACGGGCTTCTCTCGTTTACTGTGGTACGGCTGGTGGGGGGCAGGTCACGAGCACGAACGTCACGCTTACGCCCTCACCGCAAGCACCAGTCTGCGATCGTTCAGCCTCAGCGCTTGTCCTGTGGGCACCACAGTGGCGGCCTGATCAGAAGGATGTCGCAGCGCGTGAGGAAGCAGCAGCGTCCGGTCTCAGTAACTTCTTCGCAAGTTCAGGTTGCTTCGCCCGCACAGAGTTGCGCCGCGTAAGCAGTCTCAGCCCTTCAGAAGTCAACTCGGAGCTCGGTGCTTCCGGTGGCCAGTTCAGCGCAGTTGTCACCATTGCTGTCCGCGAACTCGGGCCCGTGGTCAAGTTGCTGTCTTCCGCTTCGCTTGTCGAGGGAGGCACCGAGGCCGTCCTCCAAGTCACATCGCGCCGGCTGCAGCCGTCCAGTCAAGCACGTGAGTTCACAGTTCATTGGCGCCATGGCGGCCCAGGCGTAGTCAAAGGCGTGGCCAGTCTGCCCAGCGACATGAGCGCCGCCCTGCGCTCCGGCCTGCAGCCTGCCACTGCAACGCAGTGACGCCTAACCCTTCGCTGGAGCGGGACCTCCACCGGCCTGGCACTTGGCCCGCGAGGCGCTGCAGGTCTATGCTCCGCCTCGCGGGCCAAGCGCCATTCCGGTTCCGGCCCCTCAGCTCAAACGTTAGACACCGTCACCATGGAACCGTATCTCTTCTACGGAGTTGTGCTACCCGAACGGGCTCAGCTGACACTTCAATTCAGTGTCGGCTTTTCTCACATCGCTTCCGGAGTTGAAGGCACTGCGAAGGTGAGCATCATTCTGAACCAAGTTGCTGTCACCGTTGAGAGCGAACACAAATGGGGTATCTTTGACCTTCGGAATGTCGTCAAGAACATCGTCCAAAATCATCTGGCTATGGTTGGTTATCTCATGGGCTACGCCTACGATTTCGAGGTGACCCGCGTCCTAAATCAAGGCCGCGAAATCGATTACGTTTTTGGCATTGACATTCCGTGCCTCACAGAGCGAAACAAGAAAATTGATTTAGGGGTTGCCTTGGCGAGCCTTCGCGAGAAGACTGCGGGGGAGAACGGAGTGTTTCTGAATCGTTGCTTCTCCGATCTAGCCTCCTCAATGAAGCATGCTGACGACACTGCCTTCTACTGCTACAGGGCAATTGAATCCCTACGTCACCACTGTGCTGCGGTACACGGTTTGTCGGACGCAAACAAAACCACTCAGTGGGAGAAGTTTCGTCAGGTTTCTGGATGCACGGAGGAGGTTCTCCGCCAAATCAAGGTAGCAGCTGATCCTTTACGTCACGGTGAGGTGTTGGGAGGCAGTTCCGAAGACCGCGAAAAGTTGTTCATGGCAACTTGGGACGTCGTCGATGGCTATCTCCGCGGTGTCTAACCTCTCGGTCAAGAGGGACGCTCCGCCGGCAAGCCGGCTCCGCGCCCCTTACCTCCAACGTTAGGATCAATCGAGGAGAATCAGATATGTCAGGGAGAATACGAACAAGCGGACAATCCCTTGTTAGAACTTTTTCAGCTATGGGATCAGATGGCGTAGATTACTTAGTAAGCGAATTCGTCCTTCATCAGGAAGTCCAATAATATAACGGAAACTGGGCGCCCATAGAAAATGGCCCAAGAGAATTCCAATTATCCAATGGCAAACGAGTGTATGGCTCACACTTAGGCGATAATTTGTTCACCATCGCCAATACAACAATAACACTCACCCCCACTGAGCCAACCTAACCCGGCGGTCAAGCCGACCCGCCTTCGGCGGGCCGCTTACCTAATCCGTTAGGTCTGCTATCCAACATTAAAGGAAGATGCCATGAAAGCGTTCGCTCTTGCGCTTCTTGTCACATCCATTTCCTGTGCGTGTAGCTCTACTCCACCTGCACAAGCTGATCGGAACGTTTCATTCACCTGCACCAACGGCGAATCGATTTCTGTGGTCTTCTCTCCTGCCAATGGCACCGCCATTCTAGTGCGCAACGGGGAGAACATTGAGCTCAAGCAACAACCAAGCGGCTCTGGTTTCATGTACAGCAACGGCCCCAACACCATTCGCGGCAAAGGCAATGATCTGACCGTTGAGATCGGCCGCATGGTGCCGCTCCAGTGCAGTTCAGAGTAGCTATCGTTATGGCAGCGCTGAATTTTCTCAAACCACAACAGGGTCTAACATCGTGGTCAAGCCGGCCCGCCTACGGCGGCCGGCTTGCTGCCATTAGTCCCTCCAAATACTGGAGTCAAAACACCGCCATGCCCCTACGTATCGTCCGCCCCGGCAGCCCGCGCGCACCCGCCGGCAAGGACGAGGCCCACCGCCACCGCGCCACGCTGAGCGAACCGCAGGCCGAGGCGGGGGCGCACATCTTGGACATGAGCGCCGGATGAGCGAATCGCTGCCCGCCCTGCTGCACCGCGTGCGCGCCTGCACCATCTGCGCCGCCCACCTGCCGCTGGGCCCGCGCCCGGTGCTGCAGGCCGCGGCCGGCGCGCGCATCCTGATCGCCGGCCAGGCGCCGGGGCGCAAGGTGCACGCCAGCGGCATCCCCTTCGACGACGCCAGCGGCGCGCGCCTGCGCGCCTGGCTGGGCCTGAGCCCGGAGCAGTTCTACGACCCGGCGCTGGTGGCCATCCTTCCGATGGGCTTTTGCTACCCCGGCCCGGGCCCATCGGGCGACGCGCCGCCGCGCCCCGAATGCCCGCCCGCCTGGCGCGCCCCGCTGCTGGAGCGGCTGCCGCACATCGCCCTGACCGTGGTGCTGGGCCAGTACGCGCTGGCCTGGCACCTGCCGCAGGCCCCGCGCCAGGTGACCCGGGCGGTGCAGGAATGGCAGCGGCACTGGCCCCACACCGTGGTGCTGCCCCACCCCAGCCCGCGCAACAACGGCTGGCTGGCGCACCACCCCTGGTTCGAGGCCGAGCTGCTGCCGCAGGTGCGCGCGCGGGTGGCCGCGGTGCTGGCGCAGGCGGGCTGACGCCAGCCGATACGATAGCGGCATGCCCCTGCCGCCCGCGCCATCCGCCCTGCCCGCTCCCCCTGCCTCGCCCAATTGGCGCACGCTGCTGCGCATGACGCGCCCGGGCTCCCTGCTGCTCACCGTGGCGGCCTGCCTGCTGGGCATGGCGTTCGCGCTGGCCTGCGGCTGCGGCTTCGACCCGCTGCGCGCCGCCGCCACGCTGACGCTGGCCGTGACGGCCCATGCCGGGGCGAACGTGCTCAACGACTACCACGACGCGCTGAGCGGCGCCGACGCCGCCAACCAGGAGGGGCTGTTCCCATTCTCCGGCGGCTCGCGCCTGATACAGCAGGGCCTGGTCAGCGAGGCGGACACCGCCCGCTGGGCCGCCGTGCTGCTGCTCCTGCTGGTGGTGCCCGCCGGGCTGCTGCTGGCGCTGCACAGCGGCGGCGGGCTGGTGCTGATCGGCATGGCGGGCCTGTTCCTGGCCTGGGCCTATTCGGCGCCGCCGCTGGCGCTGATGGCGCGCGGCCTGGGCGAGGTGGCCGTGGCGCTGGCCTGGTGGCTGGTGGTGCTGGGGGCGGACTATGTGCAGCGGCGCCAGTTCTTCGTCATTCCGGCCGCCACCGCCGCCAGTTTCGCGCTGCTGGCGGCCAACATCCTGCTGGCCAACGGCTTTCCCGATGCCGCCGCCGATGCCCGGGTGGGCAAGAAGACCCTGGTGGTGCGCCTGGGCGCGCGCCGCGCCGCCTGGGCCTACCTGCTCATCGCCCTGCTCGCCCATGGCTGGCTGGCGCTGGCGGTGTGGCTGCTGATTCCGCCCGACAGGGCGCTGTGGGGGCTGGCGTCGCTGCCGCTGTCTCTTGCCGCCGGCGCCCTGCTGCTGCGCCATGCCGGCCAGCCGCAGCGGCTGCGCCCGGCCATCGTGCTGACGATCGCCGCCGCGCTGGTGCATGCGCTGGCGATTGCCGCAGCGCTGGCGTCGATGGCCCGGTGAAGATCAGGGCCGCAGCACGTCGGCCCCGGCGGGCGGCTTGAACTGGAAGGTGCCGGCGGGCAGCGCGGGGTTGATCTGCATGCCCGAGAAGCGGATCTGCGAGCGCTGGCCGAAGCCGTCCACGATGTCCAGCGCCGCCAGCCGGTCGCCCTCGAAGCCCACGCGCACGCTCTTGAGCTGGCCCTCGCTGGCCTTGGGCGTGGCCAGCACCCACTGCAGGCCGTCCTGCTCGGGCGCGGACTGCAGCTGGTAGTCGGCGCGCAGCGCCGCCAGGTCGGGCGCGGAGGTCAGCAGCGCCGCGGGCGTGCTGCCCAGCGCCTGGGCCTGCGGGCGCTCCGTCACCTGGTTCAGGTCGGCGTCGTACAGCCACAGCGTCTTTCCGTCGGCCACGATGGTCTGCTCGAAGGGCTTCTTGTAGACGAACTTGAAGCGCCCCGGGCGCTGGAACTCGAAGCTGCCGCTCGACAGCTTGGGCCGCTGCGCCTGCCCGTCCTTCGCGGGCGCGGTCACCGTCTGCGTGAAATCGGCCCGGCCGCTGTGCGCGGCGGCCATGAATTGTTCAAGGCTTTTCAGGCCGTCAGCGCTTGCCCACTGGGCGCTTACAGCTATCAATATCGCAGCAATCGGTTTTTTCATGCACGGGCCTCCTACTCGCCCCGGGCGGGCACCAGCACCTCACGCTGGCCGCTGGCCGTGAGGCCGCTGACCAGGCCCGCCTTTTCCATGTCTTCGAGCAGCCGCGCCGAGCGGTTGTAGCCAATGCGCAGCTTGCGCTGCACGTAGGAGATGCTGGCCTTGCGGTCCTTCAGCACCACCTCCACGGCTTGGTCGTACATGGGGTCCTTCTCGCCGTCGCCCTCGCCGCCCTCCAGGCCGAAGCCGCTGTCCTCGCCGTCCACGGACCCGCCTTCGAGCACTCCTTCGATGTAGTCGGGCTCGCCTTGTTCCTTGAGGTAGCTGACGACGCGGTGCACCTCGTCGTCCGACACGAACGCGCCATGCACGCGGATGGGCAGGCCCGTGCCGCTGGCCATGTAGAGCATGTCGCCCATGCCGAGCAGCGCCTCCGCGCCCATCTGGTCGAGGATGGTGCGGCTGTCGATCTTGCTCGACACCTGGAACGCGATGCGCGTGGGAATGTTGGCCTTGATCAGGCCCGTGATCACGTCCACGCTGGGCCGCTGGGTGGCCAGGATCAGGTGGATGCCGGCGGCGCGCGCCTTCTGCGCCAGGCGCGCGATGAGTTCCTCGATCTTCTTGCCCACGACCATCATCAGGTCGGCCAGCTCGTCGATGACGACGACGATGTGCGGCAGGCGTTCGAGCGGCTCGGGCGCCTCGGGCGTGAGGCTGAACGGGTTGGGGATGGACTCCTCGCGCGCGCGCGCCTCGTCGAGCTTGGTGTTGTAGCCGGCCAGGTTGCGCACGCCGAGCTTGCTCATGAGCTTGTAGCGCCGCTCCATCTCGGCCACGCACCAGTTCAGGCCGTGGGCGGCCTGCTTCATGTCGGTGACCACGGGCGCGAGCAGGTGCGGGATGCCCTCATAGACCGACATCTCCAGCATCTTGGGGTCGATCATCAGGAGGCGCACGTCGCGCGCCTCGGCCTTGTAGAGCAGCGACAGGATCATGGCGTTGATGCCCACCGACTTGCCCGAGCCCGTGGTGCCGGCCACCAGCACGTGCGGCATCTTGGCCAGGTCGGCCACCACGGGCGCGCCCACGATGTCCTTGCCCAGGCCCATGGTCAGCAGGCTCTTGGCGTCGTGGTAGACCTGCGAGCCCAGGATCTCCGCCAGGCGTATGGTCTGGCGCTTGGCGTTGGGCAGCTCCAGCGCCATGTAGTTCTTGCCCGGGATGGTTTCGATCACGCGGATGGACACCAGCGACAGCGAGCGCGCCAGGTCCTTGGCAAGGTTCACGATCTGCGAGCCCTTGACGCCCGTGGCGGGCTCGATCTCGTAGCGCGTGATCACCGGGCCGGGGCTGGCGGCGACCACCGTCACGTCCACGCCGAAGTCCTTGAGCTTCTTCTCGATCAGGCGGCTGGTCATCTCCAGCGTCTCGGGGGAAACGGTTTCCTGGCGCGCCTGCGCCGCGTCCAGCAGGTCCACCTGCGGCAGGCGGCTGTCGGGCATCTCGCTGAACAGGGGCTTCTGGCGCTCCTTGACGACGCGCGTGCTCTGCGGCACGTCGGTGAGCACGGGCTCGATGATGTGCACGGGCTGCGGGTGCTGGACCTCGATCTCGTGGCGCTCTTCCTGCACCACCTCCTCGCGCTCGCGCGCGGCGCGCCGGCCCACGGCGACGTCCTTGGCCTTCTCGCGCTGCGCGCGGCCCGACTGCACCAGCGCATCGATGCGTGCGCCGAGGCGCTCTGCCAGGTGCCCCCAGGAGAAGCGAAACACCAGCGCCGCGCCCAGCACCACCAGCACCACGCCCGCCAGGCCCGAGCCCGTGAAGCCCAGCCATTTCACGGCCGCGGGCCCCGTCACGTAGCCCAGCATGCCGCCGGCATGGCCGGGCAGCAGGGCCTCGAAGCGGTACAGCCGCGACCACTCCAGCGCCGTGCTCGCGCACATCAGCACCACCAGGCCGCCCCAGAACATGGCGCGCCGCAGCCAGGGCCCCTGGGCCGCCGCGCCGCCCTCGCCGCCGCGCATCCAGCGCGCCAGCGACGACAGCCAGGCGCGCACGCCCGCCGCCACGCACCACCACACGGAAAAGCCCAGCACGAAGTAGCTGCCATCGGCCAGCCAGGCGCCAAGGCGCCCCACCCAGTTGGCGAGCTGCCGCCCGTCGCCCGCGCCCGAGGTGGACCAGGCCGCGTCCTGCGCGGAATAGCTCACGAGGGCCAGCAGCCAGAAGACCAGGGCCAGCAGGCCCAGCAGGAGGCCGATCTCATGGCCGAAGCGCGCCGCGGCCGAACGCGGCGCCGATCTGCCCGCCGCCGATGCGTTGAGGGTATTGAGAGAGTAGGTCATGGGATGAAGAGCCTGCAAGCTTACCCCATGGTGTGGGCGCATACGCCTACGCTGCCGCCCGCCATTCGTGCCTTCTTACAATGGCCGCGCTGACAGCCCTCCATGGCTCTTTCAACGGGCCACTACAAACATTTACCTTCTGCCATGTCCACTACGCAACACGCCAAAGTCATGATCCTCGGCTCCGGCCCGGCAGGCTACACCGCCGCCGTGTACGCCGCGCGCGCCAACCTCGACCCGGTGCTCATCACCGGCATGGCCCAGGGCGGCCAGCTCATGACCACGACCGAGGTGGACAACTGGCCCGCCGACGTGAACGGCGTGCAGGGCCCCGAGCTGATGCAGCGCTTCCAGGAGCATGCCGAGCGCTTCAAAACCCGGATCGTGTTCGACCACATCGGCAAGGTGGACCTGTCGCGCCGCCCCTTCACGCTCACGGGCGACAGCGGCGAGTACACCTGCGACGCGCTCATCATCGCCACCGGCGCCTCGGCCAAGTACCTGGGCCTGCCGTCGGAGGAGGCCTTCATGGGCCGCGGCGTGTCGGCCTGCGCGACCTGCGACGGCTTCTTCTACCGTGACCAGGACGTGTGCGTGATCGGCGGCGGCAACACCGCCGTGGAAGAGGCCCTGTACCTGGCCAACATCGCGCGCAAGGTGACGCTGGTGCACCGCCGCGACAAGTTCCGCGCCGAGCCCATCCTGGTGGACAAGCTCATGGAGCGGGTGGCCGCCGGCAAGATCGAGCTCAAGACCTTCTTCACGCTCGACGAGGTGCTGGGCGACGCCTCCGGCGTGACCGGCATCCGCATCAAGCACACCGGGGACGGGCATACCGAGGACATCGCGCTGCAAGGCTGCTTCATCGCCATCGGCCACGCGCCCAACACCGATATCTTCCAGGGCCAGCTCGCCATGGAGAACGGCTACCTCATCACCCAGGGCGGCCTCAAGGGCTTCGCCACGCAGACCAGCGTGCCCGGCGTGTTCGCCGCGGGCGACGTGCAGGACCACGTGTACCGCCAGGCCATCACCAGCGCCGGCACGGGCTGCATGGCGGCGCTCGACGCCCAGCGCTTCCTGGAACAGCAGTGATCTCCGCAGCCGCGCTATAATGCGCGGCTTTGCTGGATTTGGGCGCCCCTCGCGCCCGGTGACGGCCGGGTTACCGCCACCCGTTTGAACTGGCGAGGTGAGGCTGCAGGCCACAAGGGGCCGGCAGCCGTGCAACTATCGGAGTGTCCTCATGGCACGCGTATGTGAAGTCACGGGCAAGAAGCCCATGGTGGGAAACAACGTTTCCCACGCCAACAACAAGACCAAGCGTCGTTTCCTGCCCAACCTGCAGTACCGCCGTTTCTGGGTGGAGAGCGAGAACCGCTGGGTGCGCCTGCGTGTTTCCAGCGCCGCCCTGCGTCTGATCGACAAGAACGGCATCGACTCCGTGCTCGCAGACATGCGCGCCCGTGGCCAGGCCTGATTCACTGAAGGAGAACCACCATGGCTGCTAAAGGCGGACGCGAAAAGATCAAGCTGGTGTCGACGGCCGAAACCGGTCACTTCTACACCACCACCAAGAACAAGAAGACGATGCCCGAGAAGATGAGCATCATCAAGTTCGACCCCAAGGCTCGCAAGCACGTCGAGTACAAGGAAGCCAAGCTGAAGTAATTCGGCCCGGCCCCTCGAAGAACCGCCACGGCGCAGGCCCTGGCGGTTTTTTCATGTCCTTTTTTGATAGCTGGAAGCGCTTGCCCCGCAAGCGCTTCAGCCGTTTCTGGCCTATTTCTTCTGCCACACGGCCGCGAAGAAGCCGTCGGTCTGGTGGCGGTGCGGCCACAGGCGCAGGTAGCGCATGCCGTCATCGCCGCCACTGCACAGGCCGGCCGCCTGCTCCACCTTGAGCTGCGCCAGCAGTTCGCCCGCGGCCAGCGGCGCGAAGTCCGGGTGGGCCGCGCCGAAGGCCTCGGCGATCGCCTCGTTCTCCTCGGGCAGCATGCTGCAGGTGGCGTAGACCAGGCGCCCGCCGGATTTCACCAGGCGCGCGGCGCTTTCCAGGATGGCCGTCTGCTTGGCCGCGAGCTCCTGCACCGCCTGGGGGCCCTGGCGCCATTTCAGGTCGGGGTTGCGCCGCAGCGTGCCCAGGCCGGAGCATGGCGCGTCGACCAGCACGCGGTCGATCTTGCCGGCCAGGCGCTTGACGCGCTCGTCCCTCTCGTGCGCCAGCGCCGCCGGGTGCACATTGGACAGGCCCGAGCGCGCCAGGCGCGGCTTGAGCGCGTCGAGCCGGTGGCCCGACACGTCGAACGCGTACAGTCGCCCGGTGTTGCGCATGGCGGCGCCGATGGCGAGGGTCTTGCCGCCCGCGCCGGCGCAAAAGTCGACCACCATCTCGCCGCGCTTGGCGTCCAGCAGCAGGGCCAGCAATTGCGAGCCCTCGTCCTGCACCTCCAGCGCGCCGCGCGCGAAGGCGTCCAGCCTGCTGAGCGCGGGCTTGCCCTGCACGCGCAGGCCCCAGGGGGAATACGGCGTGGGGGCGGCCTGGACGCCGGCCTGCGCCAGCTCCTTGCGCATGTCCTCGCGCTTGGCCTGCAGGGTGTTGACGCGCAGGTCCAGCGGCGCCTGCTCCTGCAGGCTGGCCGCCAGGGCCCAGAACTCGTCGCCCAGCTGCGCCTTCAGGGGCGCTGCCAGCCACTGCGGCAGGTTGTGGCGCTGGGGTTCGAGCAGTTCGTCCTCGCGCACGCCGTCGCAGGCGTCGAGCCAGTCCTTCTCCTGCGCGGTCAGCGCGCTCTTGAGGAAGTCGCGCGGGCCGCGCCGGGCGCTCGGGTCGGCGCGGCGGGCCTGCTCGTCGAGCTGGCTGGCGAAGCCGAGGATGGCCAGGCGCCGCTCCTTGGGGCCGGAGCCCGAGCGCGCGAGCTGCTCGAACAGCGGCTTCCTGCGCAGCACGGCGTAGGCGGTCTCGGCCAGCGTGGCGCGCTCGCGGGGGCCGAGCTCGCGGTGGTCACGGAAATAGCGCGACACCACGGCGTCAGCCGGGTGCTCGAAGGTCAGGGTCAGACGCACCAGCTCGGCGCAGGCGTCCAGAAGGGCTTTGGGATGCATGGGGCGATTGTCCCATTGCCGCGGCGCGCCGGCCGCCAGGTGCGGCGGAGCCTCCGATTCGAGCGAAAAATGGCTGCAGGACTTGAATTCGCCCCTGTCCAGCAATCGCTGGAAGCTATTGCTTTTGGAGCAACCCGGCCACGGCGCGGGAGTAGATCACGTGCTCCTGCGTGAGCACGCGCGCGGCCAGGGTGTCGGCCGTGTCGCCTGCGAGCACGGGCACCACGGCCTGCTCCAGGATGGGGCCCACGTCCAGCTCGGCCGTCACCAGGTGCACGGTGCAGCCGGCGAACTTGCAGCCCGCGTCGATGGCGCGCTGGTGCGTGTGCAGCCCCGTGAAGGCCGGCAGCAGCGAGGGATGGATGTTGACCAGCCGCCCCGCGTAGCGCGCGACGAAGCCCGGCGTGAGGATGCGCATGAACCCGGCCAGCACCACGACGGCGGGGTCGTGGCGGTCGATCACCTCGGCCAGCGCGGCGTCGAAGGCCTCGCGGCTGTCGAAGGCCCTGTGGTCCAGCACCTCGGTGGCGATGCCCTGCTCGCGCGCGAACGCGAGTCCCTTGGCGTCGGCCTTGTTGCTCACCACGGCCGCCACGCGGGCGCCCAGGGTGCGCGCCCAGTCCTGCTGCTGCGCCGTGCGCACGATGGCGGCCATGTTGGAGCCGCCGCCGGAGATCAGAATCACGATGTTCTTCATTTGCCTCAATTATCCCTGCCATGCCCTTCGACCCCCGCCAACAGCCCCTCGCCCCCGTGCAGGCCCGCGTGCTCGCCACCCTGCTCGAAAAGGCGCGCACCGTGCCCGACAGCTACCCGCTCACGCTCAACGCGCTGGTGACCGGCTGCAACCAGAAGACCAGCCGCGACCCGGTGATGCAGATCGCCGACGCCGAGGCGCAGGAGGCGCTGGAAGGGCTGCGCCGCATGTCGCTGGCCGTGGAGATCAACAGCCAGCGCGCCACGCGCTGGGAGCACAACTTCCCGCGCGGCGTGGGCGTGCCCGAGCAGTCCGCCGTGCTGCTGGGCCTGCTGATGCTGCGCGGCCCGCAGACGGCGGGCGAGCTGCGCATCAACGCCGAGCGCTGGCACCGCTTCGCCGACATCTCCTCGGTCGAGGCCTTCCTCGAGGAGCTGCAGGAGCGCGGCGACGAGAAAGGCGGCCCGCTCGTGGTGCTGCTGCCGCGCGCGCCCGGCGCGCGCGAGCCGCGCTGGGCGCACCTGCTGTGCGGCCCGGTGGACGTGCAGGCCCTGCAGGCCGCAGCCGGCGCCGGCGCGCCCGCCGGCCCCGCGCTGCAGGCGCGCGTGGAGGCGCTGGAGGCCGAGGTGGCCGCGCTGCAGGCCACCGTGCGCCGCCTGTGCGCCGAACTGGGCATCGACGCGCCGCTGTCGCCACCCGGACAGGGCTAAAACGAACGACCGTGCTACAAATATCTCTTCACAGGAGACACACGCATGGATCTCGCATTCACCCCCGAAGAGCAGGCGTTCCGCGAAGAAGTGCGCGCCTGGGTGCGCGCCAACCTGCCCGCGCACATCGCCCACAAGGTCCACAACGCCCTGCGCCTGACGCGCGAGGACATGCAGGGCTGGGCCAGGATCCTCGGCAAGAAGGGCTGGCTGGCCTTCGGCTGGCCCAAGCAGTTCGGCGGCCCGGGCTGGACCGCCGTGCAGAAGCACCTGTTCGAGGAGGAATGCGCCATGGCCGGCGCGCCGCGCATCATCCCCTTCGGGCCGGTGATGGTCGCGCCCGTCATCATGGCCTACGGCACGCCCGAGCAGCAAAAGCGCTTCCTGCCCGGCATCGCCAGCGGCGACGTCTGGTGGAGCCAGGGCTACAGCGAGCCCGGCTCGGGCTCGGACCTGGCCAGCCTCAAGACCCGCGCCGAGCGCAAGGGCGACAAGTACATCGTCAACGGCCAGAAGACCTGGACCACGCTGGGCCAGTACGGCGACTGGATGTTCAACCTCGTGCGCACGAGCAGCGAGGGCAAGCCGCAGACCGGCATCAGCTTCCTGCTGATCGACATGAAAAGCCCCGGCGTGACGGTGCGCCCGATCAGGCTGCTCGACGGCGAATGCGAGGTCAACGAGGTGTTCTTCGACAACGTCGAGGTGCCCGCCGACCAGCTCATCGGCGAGGAGAACAAGGGCTGGACCTACGCCAAGCTCCTGCTCTCGCACGAGCGCACCAACATCGCCGACGTGAACCGCAGCAAGCGCGAACTCGAGCGCCTCAAGCGCATCGCCAAGGCCGAGGGCCTGTGGGACGACCAGCGCTTTCGCGACCAGATCGCGCTGCTCGAAGTGGACATCGTCGCGCTGGAGATGCTCGTGCTGCGCGTGCTCTCGGCCGAGAAGAGCGGCAAGAACCCACTGGACATCGCCGGCCTGCTGAAGATCAAGGGCAGCGAGATCCAGCAGCGCTACGCCGAGCTGATGATGCTGGCCTCCGGCCCCTTCGCCCTGCCCCTGATCCAGGAAGCCATGGACGCCGGCTGGCAGGGCGACTTCCCCGGCGGCGCGCCAGCCAACGCCCCGCTCGCATCGACGTACTTCAACCTGCGCAAGACCACCATCTACGGCGGCTCCAACGAAGTGCAGCGCAACATCGTGGCTCAAACCGTGCTGGGCTGAGAGGAGACAAGACCATGGACTTCGATTTTTCCGACGACCAGCAATCCCTGCGCGACGCCGTGCGCAAGTGGGTGGACAAGGGCTACGCCTTCGAGCGCCGTCGCGCCATCGTGGCCGCGGGCGGCTTCGACCGCGCGGCCTGGGGCGAACTGGCCGAACTGGGCCTGACGGCCCTGACCGTGCCCGAAGCCTACGGCGGCCTGGACCAGGGCCCCATCGACGCCATGGTGGCCATGGAGGAACTGGGCCGCGGCATCGTTCTGGAGCCGCTGGCGCAGGCCTTCATCGCGGCCGGCGTGCTCTCGCAGCACGCCCCTGAGGCCGTGCAGGCCGCCTGGCTGCCGCGCATCGCCGGCGGAGAGGCGCTCGTCGTGCTCGCGCACCAGGAACGCAAGGCGCGCTACCGCCTCGACGTCTGCGAGGCAGGAGCGGGAAAAACACCCACAGGGCATGCGCTTACAGCTACCAAAAGCATAGTCCCCACAGGCGACCAGGCCGACGCCTTCCTCGTGCCCGCCAAGCTGGACGGCCGGATCGCGCTGTTCCTCGTGGAGCGCAATGCCGGCGGCGTCGCCACGCGCGGCTACGGCACCCAGGACGGCAGCCGCGCCGCCGAGGTGCGGCTGGCCCCTGCCCCGGCCACGCTCGTCGCCGCGGACGGCCTGGCCGCGCTGGAGCTGGCCGTGGACATCGGCATCGCCGCCGCATGCGCCTACGCCGTGGGCGTCATGGAGCAGACCTGCGCCGTGACCTTCGACTACCTGAACCAGCGCAGGCAGTTCGGCGTGCCCATCGCCAGCTTCCAGGCCCTGCGCCACCGCGCGGCCGACATGAAGATGCAGCTCGAACTCGCGCGCTCGATGAGCTACTACGCCAGCCTCAAGCTCGGCGCGCCGCGGGACGAGCGCCGCCGCGCGCTCTCGCGCGCCAAGGTGCAGCTCGGCCAGTCCATGCGCTTCGTCGGCCAGCAGGCCGTGCAGCTGCACGGCGGCATCGGCGTGACCGACGAGTACATCGTGAGCCACTACTTCAAGACGCTCACGCAGCTGGAGATGACCTGGGGCGACACGCTGCACCACCTGGGCGAGGTGTCGGCGCGCATGCAGGACACGGCGGGCGTGTTCGCCTGAGGCGCCCCCGGCTCCATGCAGAAAACCGCGCCCAGCGCGGTTTTTTACTTGTAATCAGCTGAGCAGCCGCGACGACTTGGGCACATGCGCCATCAGGAACTCCATCTGGTCGGCCAGGATGCGCCGGTTGCGCAGGATGAAGTCTTCCCACAGGCTGGGCACGTAGGGCGCGTACAGCAGGGGCATGCGGGCCTGCTCGGGTGTGCGCGGCCCCTTGCGGTGGTTGCAGGAGCGGCAGGCGGTGACCACGTTCATCCAGTGGTCCGCGCCCTGGCTGGCATAGGGCACGATGTGCTCACGCGTGAGCTCGTGCTCCGGGAAATGCCCGCCGCAGTAGGCGCAGATGTTGCGGTCGCGCACGAACAGCTTGGCGTTGGTGAGGCTGGGGCGCAGGTCGAAGGGGTTGATGTGGGGCACGCCGCGCGTGCCTATGATGCTGCTCACCGCGATCTGCGACTGCTCGCCCGTGATGGCGTTGTGCCCGCCGCGAAACAGCGCGACCTGCGCGCCGATCTCCCAGCGCACCTCGCCCGCGGCGTAATGCGTAACCGCCTGCTCCAGCGATATCCACGATTGCGGCAGCCCTTGGGCCGACAGCTTCAAGACCTTCACCACACGCCTCCTGCCTCGATGCACAAGAATCATGTCTCGCCAGCCACCCCGCACCTGGGGCCGCCGGTAGCGCACAATATACTCTTTTCGACGAAATTTGCGCTAAGCGCTTGATGGACTTGCGCCAATCGCTATCAAAAGAAAAGCAATTCGATGAAGATATTCCGCGGCTTCCATCATCCCCAGGTGGCGCCGGCCTGCGCCCTCACCATAGGCAACTTCGACGGCGTGCACCGGGGCCACCAGGCCATGCTGGCGCTGCTGAACAACGAGGCCGAGCACCGCGGCGTGCAAAGCTGCGTGCTGACCTTCGAGCCGCATCCGCGCGACTACTTCGCGGGCCTGCACAGGCGGCCCGAGCTCGCCCCCGCGCGCATAGGCACGCTGCGCGACAAGCTGTCCGAACTTGCGCGCTGCGGCGTGCAGCAGACCGTCGTGCTGCCGTTCAACGAGCGGCTGGCGTGCCAGTCGCCCCAGGCCTTCATCGAGGACGTGGTGGTGCGGGGCCTGGGCGCGCGCTACCTGCTGGTGGGGGACGACTTCCGCTTCGGCAGCCAGCGCGCGGGCGACTACGCCATGCTGGACGCCGCCGGCCCCGCGCACGGCTTCGAGGTGGCGCGCATGAACAGCTACGAGGTACACGGCCTGCGCGTGTCCAGCACCGCCGTGCGCGAGGCCCTGGCCGCCGGCGACATGCAGGAGGCCGCGCGCCTGCTGGGGCGGCCCTACGCCATCTCCGGCCACGTGGTGCACGGCCGCAAGCTCGGGCGCCAGCTCGGCCGCTCGGCCGCCAGCGGCGCGCACCAGGACGGCTTTCGCACGCTCAACCTGCGCTTCGCGCACTGGAAGCCGGCCGCCAGCGGCATCTTCGCCGTGCTGGTGCACGGCCTGCACGACCAGCCCCTGCCCGGCGTGGCCAACCTGGGCGTGCGCCCCTCGCTGGACCCGCGCGACGTGAACGGCGGGCGCGTGCTGCTGGAGACGCACTGCCTGGATTGGCCCGCCCACCTGGGCGCCGAGGGGGCCTACGGTAAAATCATCCGCGTGGAACTCCTGCACAAACTGCACGACGAGCTGAAGTACGACAGCCTCGCCGCCCTCACGGCCGGCATCGCCAAGGACTGCGAGGATGCTCGCGCGTACTTTGCGTCCACGCAGCACGCCGAGACCCGTCGCCAGACCACCCGCGACCGAATTTGACGGGGCCGCCTTCGCCCCTGTCCCGCCGTTGCACTTCGCTCCCATTCCAGGCAGCGCGCCTGGAATGCCCCTGACCTGAAGGTTTCCCCCATGTCCGAATCCGCACCCAAGAATGCCCCGGCCAGCGCTTACCGCACCACGCTGAACATACCCGACACGCCGTTTCCCATGCGCGGCGACCTGCCCAAGCGCGAGCCGCTCTGGGTCAAGGAGTGGGACGAGCAAGGCACGTACAAGAAGCTGCGCGACGCGCGGCGCGGCGCGCCGAAGTTCATCCTGCACGACGGCCCGCCGTACGCCAACGGCCAGATCCACATCGGCCACGCGGTGAACAAGATCCTCAAGGACATGATCGTCAAGGCGCGCCAGCTCGAAGGCTTCGACGCGCTCTACACCCCGGGCTGGGACTGCCACGGCCTGCCGATCGAGAACGCCATCGAGAAGCTGCACGGGCGCAACCTGCCGCGCGACGAGATGCAGGCGCGCGGCCGCGCCTTCGCCACCGAGCAGATCGCACAGCAGATGGTGGACTTCAAGCGCCTGGGCGTGCTCGGCGAATGGGACAACCCCTACAAGACCATGAACTACGCCAGCGAGGCCGGCGAGTTGCGCGCCCTCAAGAAGGTCATGGAGCGCGGCTTCGTGTACCGCGGCCTCAAGCCCGTGTACTGGTGCTTCGACTGCGGCTCGTCGCTGGCCGAGTTCGAGATCGAGTACCAGGACAAGCAGAGCCAGACGCTGGACGTGATGTTCCCGGCCGCCGATCCCGAAAAGCTCGCCGCCGCCTTCGGCCTGCCCGCCCTGTCCAAGCCCGCGTTCGCCGTCATCTGGACCACCACGGCCTGGACCATCCCCGCCAACCAGGCGCTCAACGTCAACCCCGAGCTGGAATACAGCCTGGTGGATACCGAGCGCGGCCTGCTCGTCGTGGCCAGCGCCCTGGTGGAGAAATGCCTGGAGCGCTGGGGCATCGCGGGCCGGGCCGTCGCCACGGCCAAGGGCGAGAAACTTGACCACATCAACTTCAGGCATCCCCTGGCGCACGTGGACAAGGGCTACGACCGCCTCTCGCCCGTCTACTTGGCCGACTACGCCACCGCCGAGGACGGCACGGGCATCGTGCACAGCTCGCCCGCCTACGGCGTGGACGACTTCCAGTCCTGCGTGGCCAACGGCCTGAAATACGAGGACATCCTGAACCCCGTGCAGGGCAACGGCCAGTACGCGCAGGACTTCCCGCTGTTCGGCGGCCAGCCCATCTGGAAGGCCGTGCCCGTGATCATCGACGCGCTCAAGGTGGCCGGGCGCCTCATGGGCACGTCCGGCATCACGCACAGCTACCCGCATTGCTGGCGCCACAAGTCGCCCGTGATCTACCGCGCCGCGGCGCAGTGGTTCGTGCGCATGGACGAGGGCGAGGGCGTGTTCACCGACCCGGCCCAGAAGCCCGCGAAGACCCTGCGCCAGATCGCGCTGGAGGCCATCGAGCACACGCGCTTCTACCCCGAGAACGGGAAGGCCCGCCTGCGCGACATGATCGCCGGGCGGCCCGACTGGTGCATCTCGCGCCAGCGCAGTTGGGGCGTGCCCATCCCGTTCTTCCTGCACCAGGACTCGGGCGAGCTGCACCCGCGCACCATGGAGATTATCGACCAGGCGGCCGACATCGTGGAGAGGGGCGGCATCGAGGCCTGGAGCCGCGTGACGGCCGAGGAGATCCTGGGCGCCGAGGACGCGAAGCACTACACCAAGAGCACCGACATCCTGGAGGTGTGGTTCGACTCCGGCTCCACCTTCTGGCACGTGATGCGCGGCACGCACGCCGGCATGCACCACGACGAGGGCCCCGAGGCCGACCTGTACCTGGAGGGCCACGACCAGCACCGCGGCTGGTTCCACAGCTCGCTGCTGCTGGCCAGCGCCATCTTCGGCCGCGCGCCCTACCGCGGGCTGCTCACGCACGGCTTCACCGTGGACGGCCAGGGCAAGAAGATGAGCAAGTCGCTGGGCAACACCGTCTCGCCGCAGCAGGTCAGCGGCAAGCTCGGCGCCGAAATCATCCGCCTGTGGTGCGCGGCCACCGACTATTCGGGCGACCTGGCGATCGACGACAAGATCCTCGCGCGCGTGGTGGACGCCTACCGCCGCATCCGCAACACGCTGCGCTTCCTGCTGGCCAACGTGAGCGACTTCGACCCGGCCACGGACGCCGTGCCGTTCGGCGAAATGCTGGAGATCGACCGCTACGCCCTCACGCGTGCGGCCGAGCTGCAGCAGGACATCCTGGCGCACTACAAGGTCTACGAATTCCACCCCGTGGTCGCCAGGCTGCAGCTGTACTGCTCGGAAGACCTGGGGGGCTTCTACCTCGACGTGCTCAAGGACCGCCTCTACACCACGGCGGCCAAGAGCCCGGCGCGGCGCAGCGCGCAGACGGCGCTCTACCAGATCACGCACGCCATGCTGCGCTGGATGGCGCCCTTCCTGTCCTTCACGGCCGAGGAGGCCTGGAAGATCTTCGGCCAGTCCGAGTCCATCTACCTGGAGACCTACCAGACCATTCCCGCCGCCGACGAAGCCCTGCTGGCCAAGTGGGAGCGCCTGCGCCAGATCCGCGACGCGGTGAACAAGGAGATCGAGAACGTGCGCGCCGCCGGCACCGTGGGCTCGTCGCTGCAGGCTGCCGTCACGCTCGCCGCCGCGCCCGAGGACCATGAGCTGCTGGCCAGCCTGGGCGACGACCTGAAGTTCGTGTTTATTGTCTCCACTATTACATTGGTAGCTGGAAGCGCCCTCCAGATAAGCGTTACGGCCAGTTCCAACGAGAAATGCGAACGCTGCTGGCACTACCGCGCGGACGTGGGCGCGGACACCGCCCACCCCACGCTGTGCGGCCGCTGCACGAGCAACCTCTACGGCGCGGGCGAGCCCCGGGCGCACGCCTGATGGCGCGCGGCAACGGCAACGGGCGCGCCAGCCTGTGGCCCTGGCTGGCCTGGGCGGTGCTGCTCGTCATCGCCGACCAGTTCACCAAGACGCTGATCCTGGGCTACTACCGCCTGGGCGACGCGACCTACGTGACCAGCTTCTTCAACATCGTGCGCGCGCACAACACCGGGGCGGCCTTCTCCTTCCTGGCCGATGCGGGCGGCTGGCAGCGCTGGCTGTTCACTGGCATCGCCGTGGCAACGGCCGCGTTCATCCTGTGGCAGCTGCGGGCCCACCCGGGGCAAAAGCTGTTCTGCTTCGCGCTGTCGAGCATCCTGGGCGGCGCCATCGGCAATGTGGTGGACCGCCTGCAGCACGGCTACGTGGTGGACTTCCTGGATTTCCACCTGCGCGGCTGGCACTTCCCGGCCTTCAACGTCGCCGACGCGGCGATCACCGTGGGCGCAGCCTGCCTGATCCTCGACGAGTTGCTGCGCGTGCGGCGCGAGCGCTGACCTCCAATCCCCAGGGTTAACCCGGTCGGACCGCGTGTCATCGCGGCGTCATACTCGCGTGGTGCAATGAAATCGATTTCATCACCACGCCAATGCCCAAGGAACCCCTGAACATCCACAACGTCGCCACGCGCGCCGGCGTCTCGGCCGCGACCGTGTCCCGGGCGTTCAACTTTCCCGACAAGGTGGCGCCCGCCACGCGTGACCTGGTGGAGCGCGCAGCGCGCGAGCTCGGCTATCAGCCCAACGCCAGCGCCCGCACGCTGCGCACCCAGCGCAGCCGCGTGCTGGGTGTGGTGCTGCCCACCCTGCTCAACCCGGTCTTTGCCGAGTGCCTGCAGGGCATTTCCCAGGCGGCGGCGGCGAGCGGCTACGCCATCGTGCCCGTCATGACGAGCTACGAGGAAACGCAGGAGCAGCAGGCCGTCGCGCAGCTGCTGGCCGCCAACGTGGACGGCATGATCCTGGTCGTCTCCAGCCCGTCGGACTCGCGGGCGCTGGAGCGCCTGCGCGGCGCGGGCCTGCCGTACGTGCTGGCCTACAACGCCCACCCCGGCCATCCCTGCATTTCGGTGGACGGCGAGGCCGCATCGGCCGAGGCCGTGGCGCGGCTGGCGGCGCTGGGCCACCGGCGCATCGCCATGGTCAGCGGCACGCTGGCGGCCTCTGACCGTGCGCAGCAGCGCTACCGCGGCTACCTGCGCGGCATGGCCGCGGCGGGGCTGCAGGCGCCCCCCCTGGTGGAGGTGCCCTTCGTCGCCACCGCCGTCGAGGCGCTGTCGCGCTACCTGCAGACGCCCACGCGGCCCACCGCCCTGTTCTGCTCCAACGACCTGCTGGCCATCCGCAGCATGCGCGCCGCGCGCCTGACGGGGCTGTCCGTTCCGCAGGACCTGGCCGTCATGGGCTTCGACGGCATCGCCATCGGCCAGGACCTCACCCCGGCCCTGAGCACCATCGCCCAGCCCAACCACGACATCGGCCGCCATGGCGTGGAACTGCTCGTGCAGTCCATCGCCCGCGGCAGCCCGCCCGGCGCCGGCGACAGCCTGTGCCTGCCTTACCGCTTCTGCGGCGGCGAGTCCTGCGCCGCCGCCGCGGGCCCCGCGGCTTGAAATCCCATCCACCCTCTGTCCAACCCAAGGAGAAACCCCATGACCTCGACCCTGCAACGCTTCGCCCGCATCGGCGTGCTGGCAGCCGCCGGCCTGGCAGCCACCGGCGCCTGGGCGCAGACCGCCATCTGCTACAACTGCCCCACGGAATGGGCGGACTGGGGCACGCAGCTGCGCGCCATCAAGACCAGAACCGGCATCACGGTGCCGGCCGACAACAAGAACTCGGGCCAGGCGCTGGCGCAGCTGGTGGCCGAGAAAGGCAGTCCGGTGGCCGACGTGACCTACCTGGGCGTCACCTTCGCCATCCAGGCGCAGAAGGACGGCGTGGTCGCCCCCTACCAGCCCGCGGGCTGGAAGGACATTCCCGACGGAATGAAGGACCCGGCCGGCAACTGGTTCAGCATCCACTCGGGCACGCTGGGCTTCATGGTCAACGTGGACGCGCTCAAGGGCAAGCCGGTGCCGAAGTCCTGGGCCGACCTGCTCAAGCCCGACTACAAGGGGCTGATCGGCTATCTCGACCCGGCCTCGGCCTTCGTCGGCTACGTGGGCGCGGTCGCAGTGAACGAGGCGCGCGGCGGCACGCTCGCCAACTTCGCGCCGGCCATCGACTACTTCAAGGCGCTGCAGAAGAACGAGCCCATCGTTCCCAAGCAGACCTCGTATGCGCGCGTGCTGTCGGGCGAGATCGCCATCCTGCTGGACTACGACTTCAACGCCTACCGCGCCAAGTACAAGGACCGCGCCAACGTGCAGTTCGTCATTCCCGCCGAAGGCACGGTGGTCGTGCCCTACGTGATGAGCCTGGTGAACAAAGCGCCCCATCCGGCCGAGGCCAGGAAGGTGCTGGACTTCGTGCTCTCCGACGAGGGCCAGGCCATCTGGGCCAAGGCCTATCTGCGCCCGGTGCGCGCCGGCGCCATGCCCAAGGAGGTGCAGGCCCAGTTCCTGCCGGCCTCGGAATACGCCCGCGCCAAGACCGTGGACTACGCCGGCATGGCCGCCGCGCAGCGCGACTTCTCCGACCGCTACCTGAAGGAAGTGCGTTGAGCCCGCGCCAGCGCCTGCTGCTCGCCGGCTGCGCGGCTCCGGCGAGCGCGTTCTTCCTGGCCTTCTGGCTGCTGCCGGTGCTGCGCCTGCTGGCGCTGCCGGCCGAGAAGGGCTGGGGCACCTATTTCGTGGTGCTGACCGACGGCCGCTACATGGAGAGCATGCTCAACACGGTGCTGCTGTCGGTGGCCGTGACGCTGGCCACCCTCGTGATCGGCGCCACGGTGGGCATCTACCTGGCGCGGCGCAGCTTCTTCGGCAAGCGCTTGCTGCTGGCGCTGCTGACGCTGCCGCTGTCGTTCCCCGGCGTGATCATCGGCTTCTTCGTGATCCTGCTGGGCGGGCGCCAGGGGCTGGTGGCGGACCTGTCCAGCCAGCTCTTCGGCGAGCGCATCACCTTCGCCTACGGGCTGCTGGGCCTGTTCCTGGCCTACCTGTACTTCTCGCTGCCGCGCGCCATCGCCACCTATGCGGCCGCGGCCGAGGCCATGGACCTGCAGCTCGAGGAGGCGGCGCGCTCGCTGGGCGCCTCGCGCCTGCGCATCGTGCGCGACGTGTGGCTGCCCGAGCTCGCGCCCACCACCGTGGCCTGCGGCGCCATCCTGTTCGCCACGTCGATGGGCGCGTTCGGCACCGCCTTCACGCTGGCGAGCAAGTTCGAGGTGGTACCGATCACCATCTACAACGAGTTCACCAACTACGCCAATTTCGCGCTGGCCGCATCGCTGTCCATCGCCCTGGGGCTCGTCACCTGGCTGGCGCTGTTCCTGACGCGCCAGTTCGGCAGCAGCCAGGCCATGCGCTGAAAGCCGCACGAAAGGACCCCATCGCATGCGACAACCAACGCACAACCGCGCGCCGTTCCTGTTCGCGGTCACCGCGCTCACCAGCCTGTTCATGATCGCGCCCATGCTGCTGTCGGTACTGGCCGGGCTGGTGAACAACTACAGCGTGGGCATCAAGAGCGGCTTCACGCTACGCTGGCTGCAGGAGGTGTGGGACGTCTACGGCGGCACCGTCGGCTGGTCGCTGGGCATCGCCGCGGCCAGCGTGGCGGCCACGGCCGCCATCGGCGTGCCCTGCGCCTACGCGCTGGCGCGCAGCCGCTCGCGCCTGGCACGCGCCTTCGAGGAGCTGCTGACCCTGCCCGTGGCCGTGCCGGGCCTGGCGACGGCACTGGCGCTGATCCTGGCCTACGGCCAGATCGCGGCCTTCCGCCAGAGCTTTGCCTTCATCCTCGTGGGCCACATCGTCTTCACCCTGCCCTTCATGGTGCGCACCGTGGCCTCGGCCTTCCAGCGCAACGACCTGGTGGCGCTGGAAGAGGCCGCGCGCACGCTGGGCGCGAGCTTTCCCCAGCGCTTTCTCGGCGTGCTGGTGCCGGCCGTGTTCCCGGCCATCGTGGCGGGCGGCCTGATGGTGTTCACGCTCTCGGTCGGCGAGTTCAACCTGACCTGGATGCTGCACACGCCGCTCACCCGCACCCTGCCCGTGGGCCTGGCCGACAGCTATGCGTCCATGCGCATCGAGATCGGCTCGGCCTACACGCTGGTGTTCTTCATCGTCATTCTCCCGGTGCTGTGGGCCTTGCAGGCCCTGGCCCAGCTCATGCAAAAACGCTATGGAACTTGAACGCATCCCGGTCGAGATCGACCACTGCTCCAAAACCTACGCCGACGGCACGCGCGGCCTGCAGCCCACCAGCCTGCACGTCGAGCCCGGCGAGGTGCTCGCACTGCTGGGGCCCTCGGGCTGCGGCAAGACCACGCTGCTGCGCCTGATCGCCGGGCTGGAGACGCTGGACCCGGGCGGGCGCATCCTGTTCGGCGAGCAGGACGTGACCCACCGCCCCGTGGAGCAGCGCGGCGTGGGCATGGTGTTCCAGAGCTACGCACTGTTTCCGCAGATGAGCGTGGCCGCCAACATCGGCTACGGCCTGCGCATCCGCGGCGTATCGGCCGCCGAGGAGCGCCGCGCCGTGGGCGAGCTGGTCGAGCTCACGCGCCTCACCGGCCTCGAAGCCAAGCGCCCCGGCGAGCTCTCGGGCGGCCAGCGCCAGCGCGTGGCGCTGGCGCGCGCCGTGGCCGTGCGCCCGCGCGTTCTGCTGCTCGACGAGCCGCTCGCGGCCCTGGACGCCAAGCTCAAGGAGCAGTTGCGCGAGGAGCTGGCCGAGCTGCTGCGGCGGCTGCACATCACCGCCATCCACGTCACGCACGACCAGCAGGAATCCATGGCCATCGCCGACCGCCTGGCCGTGATGCGCGCCGGCAGCATCGTGCAGGTGGGCCACGGCGAGGACCTGTACCGCGCGCCCGCCCACCCCTTCGTGGCCGAGTTCCTCGGCCGGGTGAACCGCATCGAGCGCTCGCCCGAGTCGCTCGCACGCGGCGTGCTGACGATCGGCGGCGCGACGCTGACCTGCCCGCCGGCGCTCGACCAGAGCGCTCTGCTGGTGCGCCCGGAAGACATACAGATAGGCCCGCGCCAGGACGGCTGGGGCGTGGCGCGGGTCGAGCAGCGCAGCTTCCTCGGCGACCGGGTGCAGCTGCGCCTGAGCGCGGCCGGCGTGCCCGGCACGCTGCTGGCCGACGCGGCACGCGACACGCCCTACCGCAGCGGCGACGAGGTGGGCATCCGCATCGACCCGCAACGCCTGATGAGTACCGCAGAGGCCAGCGCATGAACTCCACCCCCTACACCTTCCTGGTCCAGATCACAGACCTGCACATCCGCGAGCCCGGCCGCCTGGCCTACGGCCGCATCGACACCGCGCCCTACCTGCGGCGCACGGTGGACAGCGTGCTGGCCCTGCGCCAGAAGCCCGACGCGGTCGTCATCACCGGCGACCTGTCGGACTTCGGCCGCGAGGCCGAATACGCGCACCTGGCCGGGCTGCTGGCGCCGCTCGGCGATCTGCCCGTGTACCTGCTGCCCGGCAACCACGACGAGCGCGCGCAGCTGCGCCGCAGCTTCGCTCGGCACGCCTACCTGCAGGGCGGCGGCGAATTCGTGCAGTACAGCGTCCGCGTCGGTCCGCTGCGACTGATCGCGCTCGACACGGTGGAGCCCGGCCAGAGCCACGGCACGCTGTGCGCCCAGCGCCTGGCGTGGCTGGAGCGCGAGCTCGCCGCCTGCCGGGACGAGCCCGTGGTCATCGCCATGCACCACCCGCCGTTTCGCACGCTCATCGGCCACATGGACAGGATCGGCCTGCTCGAAGGCGCCGCGCAGTTCGAGGCCATCGTGGCGCGCCACGCCAACGTGGAGCGCATCATCTGCGGGCACCTGCACCGCGCCATCGACGTGCGCTTCGGCGGCACCATCGCCTCCACCTGCCCCGCGCCGGGGCACCAGGTGGCGCTGGACCTGCAGCCCGACGCGCCCTCGGCCTGGATGCTGGAGCCGCCTGCCTTTCGCGTCCATGCCTGGGACGGGCAGCGGCTGGTATCGCACCTTGCGGCTGCGGGAATCTTCGAAGGCCCCTATCCTTTCCATGAAAATGGCATGCTCATAGACTGATAGCACTGCACCACCGTCCTCCATGAAGCATCTGCTCAACCTGCTAGCCGCCATTGCCCTGCTCGTGTGGGGCACTCACCTCGTGCGGGTGGGCGTACTGCGGGTGTTCGGGGCCAACCTGCGCAGCCTGCTGGCGCGCAGCATGGGCAACCGCTTCACGGCGGCGCTGTCGGGTATCGGCGTGACGGCGTTGGTGCAGTCCAGCACCGCCACCTCGCTGATGACCGCCTCATTCGTCGGCCAGGGCCTGATCGCCCTGCCGGCCGCGCTGGCCGTGATGCGCGGCGCCGACATCGGCACCGCGCTCATGGCCGTGCTCTTCTCCACCGACCTGTCCTGGCTCTCGCCGCTGTTCATCTTCGTCGGCGTCGTCCTGTATCTGTCGCGGCAGGAGACCACCTCGGGCCGCGTGGGCCGGGTCCTCATCGGCCTGGGGCTGATGCTGCTGGCGCTCGAACGCGTCACCCAGGCCACCGAGCCGATGATGGCCTCCCCCATCACCCACGTGGTGCTGGAGTCGATGGGCTCGGACGTGTTCGCCGAGATCCTGATCGGCGCGGTGCTGGCCATCGTTTCCTACTCCAGCCTGGCCGTGGTGCTGCTCATCGCCGCCATGGCCGACACGAGCGTCGTGCCCCTGGACATGGCCCTCGGGATGGTGCTGGGCGCCAACCTGGGCAACGGCCTGACCGCCATGCTGACCATGGCCAAGTCCTCGGTGGAAGTGCGCCAGGTCACGGTGGGCAACATGGTGTTCAAGCTGATGGGCGTGGTGCTCATGGCGCCGTTCATCGACGGCTGGATCCGGTTCGTACAGCCCCACCTGCCCGCCACCTCGCACAGCGTCGTGCTGTTCCACCTGGCGTACAACATCATCATCAGCGTGGGCTTCATCGGCCTCACGCAATGGGTGGCGCACGTGATCACACGCCTGCTGCCTCCGCTCGACCCGGCCAAGAACCCGCTGCGGCCGCACCACCTCGATCCCTCCGCGCTGGCCACGCCATCCCTGGCCATCTCCTGCGCCGCGCGCGAGGCGCTGCACCAGGCCGATCTGGTGGAGACCATGCTCAATGGCCTGAAGACCGTGTGGCAGACCGACGACCAGCGGCTGGCCGCGGAACTGCGCGCCATGGACGACCAGGTGGACAGCCTGTACTCGGCCATCAAGTACTACATGACCAAGATCTCACGATCCTCGCTCGACGAGAACGAGGGGCGGCGCTGGACGGAAATCATCAGCTTCACCATCAACATGGAGCAGATCGGCGACCTGGTCGAGCGCGTGCTGCAGGACGTGGAGGACAAGAAGATCAAGAAGGGGCGCAAGTTCTCGCACGCCGGGCTGCAGGAAATCAACGAGATGCACGACCATCTGGTGGCCAACCTGCGCCTGGCCATGAGCGTGTTCCTGACCAGCAACGCGCGCGACGCGCAGAAGCTCCTGGAAGAGAAGACGCGCTTTCGCGAGCTGGAGCTGGCCTACTCCGCCACCCACCTCAACCGGCTGGCGGACAACACCATCCAGAGCATAGAGACGAGCTCGCTGCACATCGACATCATCAGCGACCTCAAGCGCATCAACTCGCTGCTGTGCTCCGTGGCCTACCCGGTGCTGGAAGCCAACGCGTCCATCCGCCCCCTGCAGTCGCAAGGCGAGGCCGCCGCGCCGCAGGGCGAGCGGCAGTGACGGCTGCGGTCAGCCGCGCCGCGCGTAGCGCTGGGCCAGCACCGCGCATACCATGAGCTGCATCTGGTGGAACACCATCAGCGGCAGCACGATGGCGCCGGCCGCCTGCGAGGCGAACAGCACCTTGGCCATGGGCACGCCACTCACCAGGCTCTTCTTGGAGCCGCAGAACACTATGGTGATCTCGTCCTCCTTGGGAAAGCCCAGGCGCCGCGCCAGCCAGGTGGTGGCCGTGAGCGCCGCCCCCAGGATCACCGCGCACACCACCAGCAGGCCCGCCAGCGCCGGCAGCGGCAGCTGGCGCCACAGCCCCGCCACCACGGCCGCGCTGAACGCCGTGTAGACCACCAGCAGCACCGAGCCCTGGTCCACGAACTTGAGGGCGGCCGCGTGGCGCGCGATGAAGCCGCCGATCCAGGGGCGCAGCAGGTGGCCCGCCACGAACGGCAGCAGCAGCTGCAGCATGATGCGCCCTATGCTGCCCAGGATGTCCTGCTGCGCCGTGCCCGTGTGCGGCAGCACCAGCCCCACCAGCAGCGGCGTGATCACGATGCCCAGCAGCGTGGAGGCCGATGCGCTGCAGATGGCCGCCGCCATGTTGCCGCGCGCCACCGCCGTGAAGGCGATCGCCGACTGCACCGTGGCCGGCAGCACGCACAGGAACAGCACGCCCATGTACAGCTCGGGCGTCACCAGCGGCTGCAGCACGGGCCTGAGCCCCCAGCCCAGCAGCGGGAACAGCGCGAAAGTGCTGGCCACCACGAGCACGTGCAGCCGCCAGTGGCCCAGGCCCGCGAGCACGGCCTCGCGCGAGAGCTTGGCGCCGTGCATGAAGAACAGCAGCGCCACCACGGCCACCGTGGCCTTCTCGAAGAAGGCACCCACGGCGCCGGAGGCCGGCAGCACGCTGGCCAGCGCGACGGTGGCGACCAGCGCCAGGGTGAAGTTGTCGGGGAGCAGGCGGGATCGGGCCATGGCGAGTGCGAAGCGGGAGATTGGGGGAGGTTCGAGGTGCCGATTGGATCGCATGCGCATTCAAAAAAGAAATTAATTTCTCTGATGAACCTATGATCGTGAATCATGAATGTGACCTTGCGCCAGCTCCAGGTGTTTCTGTCGGTGGCCGCCACGCGCAACTTCAGCCGCGCGGGCGACCAGGTCGGGTTGACGCAACCGGCCGTGAGCCGCAGCATCACCGAGCTGGAGGCGCAGCTCGGCCTGCAGCTGCTCAACCGCACGACGCGCGAGGTCGACCTCACCGACGCGGGCCGCAGCCTCGCGGCGCGGCTGCCGCGCGTGCTCGAAGACCTGGAGGCCACGCTGCTCGACGTGCAGGGCATGTCCACCGCGCTGCACGGCCGCGTGCGCGTGGCCAGCAGCCCCACGCTGTCGGCCAACCTGCTGCCCGACTGCATCGCGCGCTGCCAGCGCGAGCTGCCCGGCGTGCAGGTCATGCTGCTGGACCGCGTGCAGAACGACGTGCTGTCCAGCGTGCTCTCGGGCGAGGTGGATTTCGGCGTGGTCATCGATCCCGGCGACCGCGAGGCGCTGCACTGCGAGCCCGTCTACACCGAGCCATTCGGCCTGGCCTGCCCACCCGCGCACCGGCTCGCGCGCCGGCGCCAGGTGCGCTGGACCGATCTGGCGGACGAGCCGCTGGTGCTGCTGGACCACGCCTCGGGCAGCCGCCGCCTCATCGACCGCGCGCTGGCCGCTCAGGGCGTGCAGGCCCGGGTGGCGCAGGAGGTGGGCCATGCCACCACGATCTTCCGCATGCTCGACGCGGGCCTGGGCGTGTCGGTCATCCCCATGCTGGCCCTGCCGCCCGAGGGCCTGCCGCACCTGGCCATACGGCCGCTGCTGCCGCGCGTGGATCGCGACATCGTGCTCGTGCACCGGCGCAACCGCGCGCTCGCGCCGCTGGCGCAGCGCGTGTGGGACCTGGTGCGCGACGTGGCGCACGCGCGCCAGCGCATCACCAGCCCAGCGCCGCGGCCAGGATCAGGCTCGCCTCGGGCGTGAACGCGCCGCGCGCGAGGCGCTCCAGCAGCGCGGCGCGCGGGAGCAGCTCGAAGCGCGCCACCTCGCCGTCCTGGTTCACGGGCGCCATGCCCTCGGGCACCTGGGCCCGGAACCAGTCGATGCGCTCGACCATGTAGCCGCAGCCGCCGGCCTCGTCGCTGGGCTGGGCGAACTCCACGTGCCCGCCATGCGCCACGCCCTGCAACGCGGCCACGCGCAGGCCGGCTTCCTCCCAGGTCTCGCGCTCCACGGCGCTGGCAAGGCTGTCGGCGGCCGACACCATGCCGCCCATCAGCGTGTCCCACATGCCCGGGTTGTTGGGTTTGTCGAAGGCGCGCTGCTGCACCCACATGGCGCCGTCCGCCGTGCAGCCCACCAGGTGCACGGCCTGCGTGGCCAGGCCCAGCACGCGCACGGCGCCGCGCTCCACGGTGGCCAGGCGCCGCCCGTCCGCGCCGCAGACGGCCAGCTGCTCGTCGCGCCAGGGGCCGCAGCGGCCGGCGGCGCGCAGCGCCCGCGCCAGCGCGTTCAGCGCGGCCGTGGCGTCCTCGCCTGCCGGCAAGGCCCAGGCAGGGGCGCCCTCATGCTCTACTATCAATAGCTGGTAGCGCTCGTCCAGCAAGCGTTTGAGGTCGATTTTGGCAAAAACCTCTGCATCCACCGAACCCACGCGCTCGTCCCCCAGCAGGAGCGGCGTGCGCGGCGCCGCCGGGCCGCAGGTGGCGCGCGCACGCGCGGCGGCCACCCAGGCGGGGGCGGTGGCAGCCGTCACGGCAGCGTGAGGATGGTGGAGCCCGTGGTCTTGCGCGCCTCCAGGTCGCGGTGCGCTTGCTGCACGTCGGTGAGGGCGTAGCGCTGCGCGATGTGGATCTTGACCTGGCCGCTCTCGACCACGGCGAACAGGTCGTCGGCCATGGCCTGCGTGGCCTCGCGCGTGGCGATGTGCGAGAACAGCGTCTGGCGCGTGACGTAGAGCGAGCCCTTGGCCCCCAGCATGCCCGGCGCGAACGGCGGCACGGGGCCGGAGGCATTGCCGAAGCTCGCCATCAGGCCGAAGGGGCGCAGGCAGTCGAGCGACTTGTCCCAGGTGTCCTTGCCCACCGAGTCGTAGACCACCTTCACGCCCTTGCCCCCGGTGATCTCCTTCACGCGCGCGGCGAAGTCTTCCCTTGCGTAGTTGATGGCGTGGGCCGCGCCGTTGTCCAGCGCCAGCTGGCACTTGGCGTCCGAGCCCGCCGTGCCGATGAGCCGCAGGCCCAGCGCACGCGCCCACTGGCAGGCGATCAGGCCCACGCCGCCCGCGGCCGCGTGGAACAGCACGTAGTCGCCCGGCTCCAGCCCCTCGACGGGGCGCGCCTTCTTGAGCAGGTACTGCGCCGTCAGGCCCTTGAGCATCATGGCCGCGCCGGTCTCGAAGCCGATGGCATCGGGCAGCCTGCACACGCACTTGGCGGGCATCACGCGCACCTCGCAGTAGCTGCCGGGCGGCTGGCTGGCGTAGGCGGCGCGGTCGCCCGCCTTCAGGTGCGTGACGCCCTCGCCCACGGCCTCGATGACGCCTGCCGCCTCCATGCCGATGCCGGCGGGCATGCTCAGCGGGTACAGGCCCGTGCGGTGGTACACGTCGATGAAATTCAGGCCCACGGCGTGGTGGCGTATGCGCACCTCGCCCGGTCCGGGATCGCCCACCTGCACGTCGACGATCTGGAGTTCTTCGGGGCCGCCATGCTGGCGGATCTGTACGGCGAGGGTCATGGGGTGTGTCTCCTGGATGGGTCTGCGAAGCAGCCGGAATCGTGCCATGTTTTGCCGGCCCCTGCTGCACGCGGGGCACCGCCACCGGTTACAGTTGCACGCCCTATGACCCAACGACTTCAACCGGGCACCATCGCGATGCTCGTGGCCGCGCCGCTACTGTGGGCGGGCAATGCCGTGGTGGGGCGCGCGCTGCATGCGCTGATCTCCCCCAGTGCGCTCAACTTCATCCGCTGGCTGCTGGCCTTCGCGCTGCTGCTGCCGCTGGCATGGCGGGTGCTGCGCCCTGGCAGCACCCTGTGGCCGCACTGGCGCCGCTACGCGCTGCTGGGCCTCTTCGGCATAGGCAGCTACAACGCGCTGCAGTACCTGGCGCTGCAGACCTCGACGCCCCTGAACGTGACGCTGGTGGGCTCGGGCATGCCGGTGTGGATGCTCATCGTGGGGGCGCTGTTCTTCGGCGTGCCGGCCACGCGCCGGCAGGTCGCGGGCGTGCTGCTGTCGGTGGCGGGCGTGCTGCTGGTGCTCAGCCGCGGCAGCTGGCAGCAGCTGCTGGCGCTGCGCCTGGTGCCGGGCGACCTGTACATGGTGCTGGCGACCATCTCCTGGGCGTTCTACAGCTGGCTGCTGGTGCGCACCACCGAGCCCCGGGACCTGCGCGGGGACTGGGCGGCCTTCCTGATGGCGCAGATGGTCTTCGGCCTGGGCTGGTCGGGCGCGTTCGCGGGCGTGGAGTGGTCGCTGGGCCAGGCGCAGGCCCACTGGGGCTGGCCGCTGGCCGCGGGCCTGGCCTTCATCGCCATAGGCCCGGCCGTCCTGGCCTACCGCTTCTGGGGCGCGGGCGTGCAGCGCGCGGGACCGGTGATCGGGGGGTTCTTCATCAACCTCACGCCGCTGTTCGCGGCCGTGCTGTCGGCGGCCTTCCTGGGCGAGCGGCCGCAGCTCTACCACGCGGCGGCCTTCGTCCTCATCGTGGGGGGCATCGTGGTGTCCTCGCGGCGCGCATAGCGCGCGCCTGCCCAAGGCCGGTTCAGCCGGGCGGCAGCCGCATCGCCTCCAACTGCGCGACCGGCATGGGGCGCGCCAGCAGGTAGCCCTGGTACAGGTCGCAGCCGTGGCGCGCCAGGAAGGCGCGCTGCGCCTCGGTCTCCACGCCCTCGGCCACCACCTCCAGCTCTAGGTTGCGCGCCATGCCCAGGATGGTCTGCACCACCACGTCGTCGCTGTGGCTCTCGCCCAGGTGGTGCACGAAGGATTTGTCGATCTTCAGGCGGTGCAGCGGCAGCCGGGTCAGGTAGGACAGCGACGAATAGCCCGTGCCGAAGTCGTCCACCGCGAAGCGCACCCCCTTGACGCGCAGCCGGTGCATCTTGGCGATGGAATCCTCCACGTCCTCCAGCACCAGCGACTCGGTGAGCTCCAGCTCCAGCCGGTGCGCCGGGGCGCCCGTGTCCTGCAGCAGCCGGACCACGAGCTCTGCGAAGTCGTCCTGGCGGAACTGGCGCGCGCTCACATTCACGCTCAGCGACAGGTCGCGCAGATGCGGCGCATGCCGCCAGCGCGCGAGCAGCTCGCAGGCGCTGCGCAGCACCCAGCGGCCTATGGGCACGATGAGCTCGCTGTCCTCGGCCACGGCGATGAAGCGCGCGGGCGGCACCAGGCCGTGCACCGGGTGCTGCCAGCGCAATAGCGATTCGGCCCCGACCATGGCGCCGGCGCCGTCGTACTGCGGCTGCAGGTGCAGCAGGAACTGCCCGGCGCCGATGGCCTGCTGCAGGTCGGCTTCGAGCTGCGCGCGCTCGCTGATCGCGGCCTGCATGCCCGGCTCGAAGAAGCGCAGCGTGCTGCCGCGCTGCGCCTTGGCCTGGTACATGGCGATGTCGGCCTGCTTGAGCACCTCGCCCGCGGTGGTCTGCGGCAGCTCGCCGAACAGCGTCGCGCCCACGCTGAAGCTGCCGTGGTAGGTCTGGCCGGCGATCTGGTAGGGCCGGCCCAGCAGATGCACGATCTTATCGGCCACGCCGCGCGCCAGCAGCGCCGCCTCGGCGGCGTCCGCGGGCAGGCCCGCCAGCAGGACCACGAACTCGTCGCCTCCCAGTCGGGCCACCGTGTCGCCGGCGCGCACGCATCCCTGCAGGCGCCTGGCGACCTGCTGCAGCAGCTGGTCGCCCATTTCATGGCCCAGGGTGTCGTTCAGGGTCTTGAAGTAATCCAGGTCGATAAACAGCACCGCCCCCCGCTCCCCCGCACGCTGCGCGGCCGCGCAGGCCTGGCCCAGCCGGTCGAGCAGCAGGCGGCGGTTGGACAGGCCGGTCAGTTGGTCGTAGAACGCCAGCTGCTCGATCTCGGCGGCTGCCAGGCGCAGGTCGGTCACGTCGTGGAAGAGGATCACCAGCCCACCCTCGGGCGTGGCCCGCTCGGTGATCTGGATGAAGTGCCCATTGGGCAGGCACTGCTCGTGCGTGCCCTTGGGATCGCGCTGCTGCTGCAAGCGCCGCTCCACCCAGGCGCGCTTGTCCTGCGCGCTGGCGCCGGGCAGATGGTAGTGCACCGTGGTCTCCAGCACCCGGCGGTAGGGCAGGCCCACGGCAACCGTGCCCGCGAGCCAGGGGAACATTTCCTCGAAGGGCCGGTTCCATTGCACGATGCGGCGCGCGGGATCGAGCAGCACGAAGCCGCTGACCATGGCACCCACCGCCTGGTCCAGCGTGGCCTTGGCGCCGGCCACGCTCTGGCGTGCGCGATGCATGCGCCGCAGGTACACGGTGGCCAGGATTCCGGCCGCCACCAGGCAGGCCCCGAACAGCAGCGCGCCCCCGCCCACGGCGGCCGCATCCTGCTTCCATGCGGCCAGGGCCGTGGACCGCGGCAAGCTGGCCGTGATCCACAGGTCCGGGTACAGCAGCGGCCGCGCGGCCACCAGCGCCGGCTGGCCGGACAGGCGCGCGCGCGCCTGCCAGAACCCGGTGTGACGGCCCCGTGCGCCCATCTCCTGCAGCGGCGGCGCCGCCAGGCCCTGGCGCTCGGGCGCATCCCAGGGGGCCTGCAGGCCCATGAGCAGCTCGCCCTGCGCGCGCTCCAGCGTTACCTCCACCTCGGGCGCCGCGCCCTCCCCCTGGAGCAGGACCGACACCAGGACGTCCATGGGCACCTGGGCCACGGCCAGCAGCGACATGCCGTCCGCCAGGCGCAGCGGCCGCGCCGCGTACAGCACCTGCCCGGGGCCGGGCGCGGCCGCCTGCGGCTGGCCCACGGTCAGCGTGGCCACGGCCGGGGCCAGGGCGGTGGCCAGCAGCCCCGGCGGCAGCCTGGCCGGCGGCGGCTCCTGCCCCTGCGCCGAGGAGGCCAGCTGCTCCCCCCGCGCATCGAACAGCGCCACGTGGCGCAGCATCAGGTTCTGCCGGACCATGGCGCGCAGCAGCGCGTTGGCGCCGTCCACGTCGAGACTGGAGCGCTCGCCCACGCGCAGCAATTCCCCGGTGCTGGCCAGCAGCATGTCCAGCGACAGCAGGGTGCGGTTCATGCCCGTCTCGGCACCGGCGGCAAAGCGGGTGACGCGCGCCTCGGCAGCGGCCAGCCCATCGGCGCGGGTTTGCCACAGCAGGCCCGCCACGGCCGCGGCCAGCCCCAGCACGAGCGTGCCGGCCAGCCCCCAGACCGCCAGGTACAGGCGCCTGGGCGGGGCCATGGTCATGGCTTGGCCGGCACGGCAGGGCCGCGCGCCGGGCCCATGGTGCGGTTCCAGAGATCGGCGCAGCGGGCGCCGCAGCGCTGCAGCCAGCGCGGCAGCACCACGGTGCGCAAGATGTCCTCGCGGCGCGCCTCGTCCTGCGGCCGCACGGGCACCAGCGCCATCCGGCCGCGCCGCCCGGTGGTGCAGCGGGGGCTGCCCACGTTGCAGTCCACGCCCTGCAGGGTCTCCTGCTCGGCGCTGAGCCAGATGGCGGTCTCCAGCCGCGGCAGCTCGGACCGCAGCAGCGCGCGCAGTTCCTCGGGCAGGGCCTTCCAGGCCGCCCCGTTGGCACCGAAGATGGCCATGCCCCAGCTGATGGGCATGGGGTACAGGTACGCGGCGTACATGTGCAGCCCCATGGCATTGCCCGGCATGGCGCCCGTGATCGCGCATTCGCTCGTCCCCGCCTCCATGCTCTGCGCCAGCCGGGCGAACGGCACGTGCCGGGGGTGCGCCTCCAGGGCGCTGACGAAGTCGCCCTGCGCCGCCGAGGACACACGCACCCTGCGGCCGCGCAGGTCGGCCAGGCCATCGAACGGCTGCTTGCAGAACACCACCTGCGCCGGATAGACGTACACGGCCAGCAGCTCGATGCCATGCTCCTCGCGCAGCGCCCGCTCCAGGTAGGGACGGAAGACGGCCAGCGAGCGGCGCAGCGCCGCGAAGTCGGGGTTGAGCCCGGGCAGGTCCGCGGCCATGTACTGCGGATACCTGTCCGACAGCGAGCTCATGAACACCGTGCCGAAGGGCACCACGCCCAGCTCCAGCAGGCGCAGCATCTCCATGCCGGGCACGCCGGCGCGGTCGAAGGGGACGATGTCGGCATCGAAACGGCCCTGGCTCAGGCGCGCCAGGTCACGCGTCCAGAACGGTGCCTCCAGCTGCGCGTACTGCGTGATGCCGGCCAGGCCGCCGACCACGCGCAGCCGCAGCGCGGCCCCGGCCTGCGGCGCAGGCTCTGCGGCCGGCGCCTGCATGGCGGCGCTCAGCAACGCGGCGCCCAACAACGGCCCAAGCCTGGCCATCAGAAGGTGCCTGGATAGGCGCCGCCGTCGGCCAGTATGTTCTGCCCCGTGATGTAGCCCGCATGCACGCTGCACAGGAAGGCGCAAATGGCGCCGAACTCCTGCGGCGTGCCGTAGCGCCCCGCCGGTATGGCCGCCTGCTGGGCGCGCCGCACGTCGTCCACGCTCCTGCCGGCCTTGGCCGCAGCGGCGTCGATGGTGCCGGCCAGCCGGTCGGTGTCGAACTTGCCCGGCAGCAGGTTGTTCAAAGTGACGCCGCGCGCCGCAATGGCGCTGCGCGCCACGCCCGCCACGAAGCCCGTCAGGCCGCTGCGCGCGCCGTTGGACAGGCCCAGAATGTCGATGGGCGCCTTCACCGCGCTGGAGGTGATGTTGACGATGCGCCCGTAGCCACGCCCTGCCATGCCGTCCACCGTGGCGCGGATGAGCTCGATGGGGGTCAGCATGTTGGCGTCCACGGCGCTGATCCAGGCATCACGGTTCCAGCCGCGGAAGTCGCCGGGCGGCGGGCCGCCCGCGTTGGTCACGACGATGTCGAAGCCCCTGCCGGGCCCGCCCGCCACGCCGAACGCGGCCGCCCGGCCCTCGGGCGTGGTGATGTCGGCGGCCACGACCAGCACCTGCGGTTTTGAGGAGTTTTGGCCTCTTACGCCCGCCGCAGCTGCGCCTTCAGCCATCAAACATGTAGCAGTACGCTGCAGTTCATCGGCATTGCGGGCGTTGACCACGAGGTTCACGCCCTCGCGCACCAGGGCCTCGGCGCAGCCGCGCCCCAGCCCCTTGCTGGCCCCGCAGACCAGCGCCCATTTACCGGCGATGCCCAGATCCATTGCATGCTCCATCCGCCTTGGCGGCATTCATCCCCATTGCCCATGCGCAGCGCCGCAAACATGCCCCGCACGAGACCGGAGGTTAAACAATTTGAAACGATGATAGTAAAGCGCGCGCGCCTGCACCGGCCAACTCAATAAAAAAGGCGCCCCATGCGGGGCGCCTCGGACGCTGTGCGGCGCGCGCCGGCGAAGCGCGGGTCAGTCCTCGACGAAGGCCTCTTCGCGTTTCTTGCTCACCGCGGGCAGCAGCACGATGATCAGCAGGAGGGCTGCGGCGCCCAGCAGGCCGGCGGAGAGAGGGCGCGTGACGAACACGCTCCAGTCCCCGCGCGACAGCAGCAGCGCGCGGCGCAGGTTTTCTTCCATCATCGGACCCAGGATGAAGCCCAGCAGCAGAGGCGCAGGCTCCACGCCCAGCTTGTAGAACAGGTAGCCCACGAAGCCGAAGGCGCCCACCAGCCACACGTCGAAGGTGTTGTTGTTGGTGGAGTACACGCCGATCGCGCAGAACAGCACGATGGATGGGAACAGCCAGCGGTAGGGCACGGTGAGCAGCTTGATCCAGATGCCGATCAGCGGCAGGTTCAGGATCACCAGCATGGCGTTGCCGATCCACATGGAGGCCACCAGGCCCCAGAACAGCTCGGGGTTGCTGGTCATCACCTGCGGGCCGGGCTGGATGTTGTGGATGGTCATCGCGCCCACCATCAGCGCCATCACGGCGTTGGGCGGAATGCCCAGTGTCAGCAGCGGGATGAACGAAGTCTGCGAGCCCGCGTTGTTGGCCGACTCGGGCGCCGCCACGCCGCGGATGTTGCCCTGGCCGAACGGCACTTCGCCGGGGTGCAGCTTGGTCTTCTTCTCGACCGTGTAGGCCGCGAAGGCCGACAGCAGCGCGCCGCCGCCGGGCAGGATGCCCAGGGACGAGCCCAGGGCCGTGCCGCGCAGCATGGCGGGGAACATGCGCTTGAAGTCCTGCGCCGTGGGGAACAGGCCCTGCACCTTGGCCGTGAAGACCTCGCGGTCCTCGTCGGACTTGGACAAGTTGGCGATGATTTCACCATAGCCGAACACGCCCATGGCGATCACCACGAAGTTGATGCCGTCGGTCAGTTCCGGAATGTCGAAGCTGTAGCGGGCGACGCCGGAGTTCACGTCCGTGCCCACCAGGCCCATCAGCAAGCCCAGCAGGATCATGGCCACTGCCTTGAGCAGCGAGCCCGAGGCCAGCACCACTGCGCCGATCAGGCCCAGCACCATCAGCGAGAAGTATTCGGCCGGGCCGAACTTGAAGGCCACCTCGGTCAGCGGGGGCGCGAAGGCCGCCAGGATCAGCGTGCCCACGCAGCCGGCGAAGAACGAGCCGATGCCGGCAGCCGCCAGCGCCGGGCCCGCTCGGCCCTTGCGCGCCATCTGGTAGCCGTCGATCACGGTGACGACCGAGGACGATTCGCCCGGCAGGTTCACAAGGATGGCGGTGGTGGAGCCGCCGTACTGCGCGCCGTAGTAGATGCCGGCGAGCATGATGAGCGCGGCCACGGGCGGCAGCGCGTAGGTGGCGGGCAGCAGCATGGCGATGGTGGCCACGGGGCCCACGCCGGGCAGCACGCCGATCAGCGTACCCAGCAGACAGCCGATGAAACAGTAGATGAGGTTCTGGAACGTAAACGCTACGCCGAAACCCATCGAGAGATGGTCAAGCAATTCCATGATCTATGTCTTCCTCTCAACCCACGATGAAGCTAGGCCAGACGGGGAACTGCAGATTCAGCGCCCACACGAAAGCCACGTAGCTGCCGGCGGCCAGGACGGTCGCCAGGATGAATACTTCCTTGAAGTGGAACTCGTGCCCCGCCAGGGCGGCCACGAAGGTCAGGCCGTAGATGGCGACGATCAGGCCCATGGCCGGCACGCCGAAGCTGGGCAGACCCGCGAGCAGGATGCCAAACAGCAGGTTGGCGCCGATGATGAACACGATCTGCTTCCAGGCCCAGGGGCCGACCTTGTCACCGTCCACCGTCTCGACGACGACGGCCTTGAACATGATGGCTGCGCCGATGATGGCCTGCAGAA
This sequence comes from Alicycliphilus denitrificans K601, assembly GCF_000204645.1. Taxonomy (NCBI): domain Bacteria; kingdom Pseudomonadati; phylum Pseudomonadota; class Betaproteobacteria; order Burkholderiales; family Comamonadaceae; genus Alicycliphilus; species Alicycliphilus denitrificans. Next base: position 3,886,743 of record NC_015422.1, read on the forward strand.
CACCCAGCAGCAGCGGGAAATAGCCCGGGCCCATGCGGGCGCCCGTTCCCACCGTGTAGGTGGTGGCGCCCCAGGCGAAGGCGACACCTACGACGAGGAACATCAGGCCGGCAAAGAAATCTTTCTGACTCTTGATTTTCACAAATGTCTCCCAAAAGGAATGCGACGGGCGATTGTGAAGTGGCGCACACGCCTTCGCGATGTGGATTCCACCTACGGTCAGATACAAGTTTTCCCCAATAGCCCGCCCGTCCGACTCCCGGGTTGGCCGCCTATTCCAGCGGCGGGGTGGCGGCGATGACTTCTTCCAGCGTGGTCACGCCCTCGGCCGCGCGCAGGGCACCGGCCAAGCGCAGCGGGCGCATGCCGTCCTGCACCGCCTGGCGGCGCAGCGCGTCGATGGACGGCGTCTGGTGGATCTGCTGCTTGAGCGCCTCGGTCACCGTGAGCAGCTCGTAAAGCCCCATGCGGCCGCGAAAGCCCGTCATGCGGCAGTCCACGCAGCCCACGGGCTTGTAGGCGCGGTAACCGCCATTGAGCCGCCAGGGGCGGATCATGTCGGCCAGCGCCTCGGGGTTGGCCGCCTCGTCGAGCTGGCGGCAGTGCCGGCACAGCGTGCGCACCAGGCGCTGCGCCAGCACGCCCAGCAGCGTGGCGTTGATGAGGTAGGGCGGCACGCCCAGCTCCATGAGGCGCGTGACCGCGCTCGGCGCATCGTTGGTGTGCAGCGTGCTGAAGACGAGGTGGCCCGTGAGCGCGGCCTGCACCGCCATGTCGGCGGTGGCCAGGTCGCGGATCTCGCCCACCATGATCACGTCCGGGTCCTGGCGCATGAGGGCGCGCAGCCCCTCGGCGAAGTTGAAGTCGAGCTGCGGCTGCACCTGCGTCTGGTTGAAGCTGGGCTCGATCATCTCGATCGGGTCTTCCACCGTGCTCACGTTGACCTCCTCGGTGGCCACGCGCTTCAAGGTGGAGTACAGCGTGGTGGTCTTGCCAGAGCCCGTGGGCCCGGTCACGAGGATGATGCCGTGCGGGCGCGTGACGAGCGACTCCCAGCGCTCGGCGTCGTGCTGCGTGAAGCCCAGCGCGTCCAGGTCCTTGACGGCGTTGTCGGGGTCGAAGATGCGCATCACCATCTTCTCGCCGAAGGCCGTGGGCAGCGTGGACAGGCGCATTTCCACCTCGTCGCCGCGCGGGTTGCGTGTCTTGATGCGACCGTCCTGCGGGCGGCGGCGCTCGACCACGTCCATGCGCCCCAGCAGCTTGACGCGCGCCACCATGGCGCTAAGCACGCCCATGGGCATCTGGTAGACGGTGTGCAGCACGCCGTCGATGCGAAAGCGGATCACGCCCTGCTCGCGCCGCGGCTCCAGGTGGATGTCGCTCGCGCGCTGGTCGAAGGCGTACTGCCACAGCCAGTCCACCACGCGGATCACGCCCTGGTCGTTGGCGTCAAGCTGCTTGTTGGTCCGGCCCAGCTCGACGAGCTGCTCGAAGCTGCTGCCGCCCGCGCTGCCGCCGGCCTTCTGCGCCTCGCGCACCGACTTGGCCAGCGCATAGAACTCGGCCGTGTAGCGCGTGATGTCCAGGGGATTGGCCAGCACCCGGCGCACGCTGCGGCGCGCCTGGCGCTCCACCTCGGCCACCCAGTCCTGCACGAAAGGCTCGGCCGTGGCCACGACCACCTCCTTGGCCATCACCTGCACCGGCAGCACCTTGTGGCGCTCGGCGTAGCTGGCGCTCATGGCATCGGCCACGCGGCCCACGTCCACCTTCAGCGGGTCGATGCGCAGGAACGCCAGGCCGCAGCGCTGCGCCACGTATTCGGCGAGCATATCCACGTCCAGCGGCTTGCCATCGCTGGCGCGCACCATGCTCACGTTGCCCAGGCGCACCAGCGGGTGCTGGCTGCTCTCGGCCTGCGAGCAGCGCGCGATGGTGCGCTGCGCCTGCTCGGCGCTGATGACGCCATCGGCGCGCAGCCATTCGACGACGCGGCGCCACTCCAGCGGACCGGCCAAGTTGTGCGTAGGGCTCATGGCATCAGGCGATGGGTTTGAAGACGCGCAGCCACTTCGTGGCGGGCAGGTCCCAGCGCGCCTGCAGGCCTTCAGCGCGCGCCAGCAGCTCGGCGCGCTTCGGGCGCGTGGGCGTGCGCTGCGCGAGCACCACGGTGTTGCCCTCGCGCGTAGGCTTGAAGGCCCAGAGCGCGTCGGCACCGAAGGCCTCGGCCAGCTTGGCGACGCTGCGCTCGTAGCTCGACGCGCGCCCGAACAGGTTGACGGTGAGACAGCCGTCCCCGGTGAGCAGCGCGCGGCAGTCAGCGTAGAACTCGGCGCTGTCGAGCACCGGCGCGGCGGCCTCGTGGTCGTACAGGTCCACGGCCAGCGCATCCACCGTGCCGTGCCATTCGGGCTTTTTTATCTCCGCGGCCGCATCGGCCAACACCACGCGCTGCATGGGGCCGTCGGGCGGCAGCTTGAACCAGGCGCGGCAGACGGCCTCCACGCGCGGGTTCAGCTCGACCACGGTGCAGCACATGCGCAGCTTCTTGCGGCAGAACTTGGTGATCGCGCCCGCGCCCAGGCCGAGCTGCATGGCGTGGCGCCTGGCGACGCTCGAAGGCTCCATGAACAGCAGCCAGGCCATCATGCGCTGCACGTATTCGAGCTCGAGGGCGAACGGGTCGTCGATGCGCATGGAGCCCTGTATCCAGGGCGTGCCCAGGTGCAGGTGGCGCACCTCGCCATCGTCGCTGACGCTGACCTCGGGCAATTCGGGAGAAGGGGTTTTCTTGCGGCTCACAGCAATCCAAAGGGCGCGAAGGCGTCGCGCCAGGCATTCAGTTTCTTCTCGAAGCTCCACGACGCGTTGGCCGGGCTGGTCGAGGGCAGGCGCAGCGAGGGGATGTCCACCCCCAGACTGGCGCGCACTGCCCTTGCGTGGCGGAAGCTCTCGCCGCCATTGTGTGCGATGGCGGCAAGCGCCGGCACGCGCGCGAGCAGGGAGCGGAAATCGTTGACCTGCGCGTTGCGGATGCTGGTGTCCAGGCTGCCCTCGCGCTCGCAGGCGGCGTACACGTCCCACAGCCCCAGGCCGCGCGCGAGCAGCCAGCCGCAGCGCGCGGCGTAGTCCTCGCGCCCCGGCAGCGGGTGCCCGGGCCACAGCGCCGCAAGGATGCGCCAGAAATGGTTCTGCGGATGGCCGTAGTACTGCTGCGCGCGCAGCGAGGCCGCGCCGGGAAAGCTGCCCAGCAGCAGCACGCGCGTGCCCTCGCCCACCACGGGCGGCAGGCCCACGAGGCGGGAGGCGGCAAGTGCATTCATGGGATGGATACTATCAACAAAATAGCTGCAACCGCTTGATGGACGAGCGTTTTATGCCAAAAACACTGAAACCCTCAGGCCAGCAGCGCCCGCAGCTTCGGCAGCGCGGCGCAGGCATTGTCGCGGCTCGCGCGGGCCAGCTCGCCCACCTCGATGCCGCGCAGGCCAGCCACCACGGCGGCGATGCGCGGCAGCTCGGCCGGGCTGTTGCGCGCGGGGGCCGCGCCCGCGGCGCGCTCGGCGGCCGTCACGTAGAGCCAGTGCGGGGGAATGTCGGGCGCGTCGGTCTCCAATACCAGGGCATCGAGCGGCAGCTCGGCCGCCAGGCGCCGCAGCTGCAGCGCACGCTCGTAAGTGACGGCGCCGCCGAAGCCCAGTTTGAAACCCATGGCGATGAAGGCCCGCGCCTGCTGCAGGCTGCCGTTGAAGGCATGGGCGATGCCGCCGCGCACGGGCAGCTCGCGCAGGCCTTTCAGCAGCCGGTCGGCCGAGCGGCGCACGTGCAGGATCACCGGCAGATCGAAGCGGCGCGCCAGCTGCAGCTGCGCGCGGTAGAAGCGCTCCTGCCGCGCCGCATCCAGGCCGGGCACGAAGAAGTCCAGCCCTATCTCGCCGACGGCCACCAGGCGCGGGTCGGGCAGGCATCGCTCCAGCATGCGCTCCAGCGCCTGCGGGTCGTCGTCGCGGGCCTGGGGCGTGTAGAGCGGATGGATGCCCAGCGCATAGCTGTCGCCATAGCGGTGCGCCATGGCGCGCACGACCTGCAGGTTGGCCAGATCCACGGCCGGCAGCACGCAGTGGACGACGCCGGCGCGCGCGGCCCGGGCGCGCTCAGCATCGGCATGGGCCGCGCCGCCGTGGACCGCGAACTCGTCGAGGTGGCAGTGGGTGTCGATCCAGGCGTCCATGCGCCGGATCATGCCACCGGGGCTATTCGCTCTTGCGCATTGGGCAGGTGTTCACGCCCAGCAGCGAGTACGCGGGGCAGCCCCCCACCAGGCCCGTGAGCAGCGGCACCACGCCGATCCAGCCCCACCAGCCCACCGTACCCGTGGCCGCCAGCGCGATCAGCACCAGCCCCACGACGATGCGCAACCCACGATCCAGACCTCCGACATTGCGTTTCATGACACTTCTCCTGGTTGAAAAAAACGGACTCAGGGGCAATAGATGGCCTTGAGCGCGGCCACGAGCTTTTCCACCGCCGGGTCGGCGATGCGGTAGTACAGGGTCTGCGCATCGCGCCGGAAGGTCACCAGCCCCTCCTCGCGCATGCGCGCCAGATGCTGCGACAGGGCCGACTGGCTCAGGTCCATCTGTTCGAGCAGTTGGCCGACCGAGGCCTCGCCCCGGTCGATGAGCAGGCACAGCACCAGCAGCCGCTGCTCATTGCCCACGGTGCGCAGCAGCGCTGCGGCCTGGGCCGTGCATTGCTGCATGAACCCCCGGTCGGCTGCAGTGGCCACGATGTATTCCTTTTGGCGGCGCTTTAAATTAACATTTCCTAATTTAGTAAAAACTAAAGAATATGTCAACGACGGCGCGCCGGCGCGGTCGCCCGGCCTTCGTCTCCCCCCCTTTTTTTCGTCCTTCCACTACAGGAGTCCAGCATGTCTTCATCGACCGACTACAAGATCCTTACCCGCGAAATTTCCGGCAACGTGGGCCAGCTGCGCGCCAGCCAGCCCGATGTGATGCAGGGCTTCAACGCCATGAGCAAGGCCGCGCTAGCGCCCGGCGCGATCGACGCCAAGACCAAGGAGCTGATCGCCCTGGGCATCGGCGTGGCCGCGCGCTGCGACGGCTGCATAGGCTTTCACACCCAGGCCCTGGCGCGCCTGGGCGCCACGCGCGCCGAGGTGCACGAGACGCTGGCCATTGCCGTCTACATGGGCGGCGGGCCGGCGCTCATGTATGCCGCCAATGCGGTGGCCGCGTTCGACCAGTGCGCCCCCGAACAGGCGCCTGCGTGAGCCCATGACGGGGGCGCGCGGCCCGGCGGGCGGGCCCATGCGCGCCGGCGTGTTCCGTGCTACTGTGGGCGCCTTGCCGCCCCTTGTTCCATGGAGGTGCTCGCATGCCCCGGCCCGTCCGCTACAGCCCTTCCCGCAGCGACCGTGCGCGCCCGTCCGCTGATCCCGCCGCGCCCGAAAGCCCGCCCCCGCGCCCCGCCCCTGTCGCCCCGCGTCAGCGCCTGCCATCGGCGCAGCAGGCGCAGTGGGCGGCCATGGCGCTGCTGGCCATGCTGCTGGCCGGCGGTATGTGGTGGCTGCGGCCGGTGCCCGCGCCGCACATCACGCAGAAGGCCATCGACGCAGCCGTGCTGCACACGCTGGAGAACCATACCCTTCCCTCGGCCGCCGCGCGCGCGGCGGAGGCCGTGGTGCCGTCGGTGGTGCGCGTGATGGGCTTCACGACCACCAAGCGGGGCAAGGAGGTGGAGCGCAGCGTGGGCACGGGCGTGGTGATCGTGGACACGGGCATCATCCTCACCAACCTGCACGTGGTGCGCGGCGCCGACCGCGTGAGCGTGACCTTCGCCGACGGCACGGAGGCCAACGCCAGCATCACCGGCGCCCAGCCCGAGAACGACTTGGCCGTGCTGCAGGCGCACAAGGTGCCGGACGACCTGCAGGCGGCGCCGCTGCGCTCCACGCAGCACCTGCGCGCGGGCGATGGCGTGGTGGTCGTCGGCTTTCCGTTCGGCATCGGGCCCTCGGCGTCGGCGGGCGTGGTCTCGGGCCTGCAGCGCGAGTTCGAGTCGCCCGAGGGCGGGCAGGAGCTGCGCAACCTGATCCAGTTCGACGCCGCGGCCAACCCGGGCAACTCCGGCGGGCCGCTGGTCACGCTGGAAGGCGAGGTGGTGGGCATCGTCACCGCCATCCTCAACCCCACGCCCGCGCGCACCTTCATCGGCATAGGCTTCGCCGTGCCCATAGAGAACGCGGCCCAGGCCGCCGGCATGCCGCCGTTCTGACCAGGAGAAGCACCATGCAGACCATCCCCGCCGCCACCGACTCCACCGCCACGCTGATGGAGCAGATCCTCTACGAGGTCAAGCGCGTCGTCGTCGGCCAGGACCGCTTCCTGGAGCGCGTGATGGTCGCCATGCTGGCCCAGGGCCACCTGCTGGTGGAGGGCGTGCCGGGCCTGGCCAAGACGCTCACCGTGAAGACGCTGGCCGCGTGCATACAGGGGCAGTTCAAGCGCATACAGTTCACGCCCGACCTGGTGCCCGCCGATCTGGTCGGCACGCGCATGTACAACCAGCGCACGGGCGAGTTCAGCACCACGCTGGGGCCCGTGTTCACCCACCTGCTGCTGGCCGACGAGATCAACCGCGCGCCCGCCAAGGTGCAAAGCGCGCTGCTGGAGGTGATGCAGGAGCGCCAGGTCACCATCGCCGGCCAGAGCCACCCGGTGCCCGAGCCCTTCGTGGTCATGGCCACGCAGAACCCCATAGAGACCGAGGGCACCTACCAGCTGCCCGAGGCCCAGGTGGACCGCTTCATGATGAAGGTGCTCATCGGCTACCCGAGCGAGGAGGAGGAATTCGTCATCGCCCAGCGCGCGCTCGCGCCCGCGGTGCAGGTGGCGGCCGTGGCCACGACCGGACAGCTGGCCCGGCTGCAGGCCGACTGCCGCAAGGTGTACGTGGACCCGTCGCTCATCCAGTACGCCGTGCGCCTGGTGGCCGCCACGCGCGCGCCGCAGCAGCATGGCCTGAAGGACCTGGCCGCCCACATCGCCTGCGGCGCCAGCCCCCGCGCCACCATCGCGCTGGCCGAGGGCGCCCAGGCCCTGGCCATGCTGCGCGGGCGCGGCTACGCGCTGCCAGAGGACCTGCTGGACCTGGCGCACGACGTGCTGCGCCACCGCATCAGCCTGAGCTACGAAGCGCTGGCCGAGGGCCTGGACGCCGACGCGCTGATCGGGCGCATCATGAACCAGCTGCCCGCGCCCGCGCGCCCCCTGCACCATTCGGCCGAGGAGGCTGCCGGCGCGGAGGCCCGCCGTGCCTGAAGCCGTCCGGCCCCCAGCCGCCGCGCCCGCCGCGGCCGAGCGCCTGCTGCAGCGCCTGGAATGGACGGTGATCCGGCGCCTGGACGGCCTGCTGCAAGGCTCCTCGCGCACGCTGCTGCGCGGCAGCGGCATCGACCTGGCCGACCTGCGCGAATACCAGCCGCACGACGATGTGCGCCACATCGACTGGAACGTCACGGCGCGCCTGGCCACGCCCCACGTGCGCGTGTTCACCGAGGACCGCGACATGACCGCCTGGTTCCTGCTCGACCTGAGCCCCTCGGTGGACTTCGGCGCGCCGGGCCAGGCCAAGCGCGACTTGGCTGAAGGCTTCGTGGGCGTGCTCGCGCGCCTGCTCCAGCGCCACGGCAACCGCGTGGGCGCCGTGCTGCACGACGGCAGCGCCGCCATGGGCCGGGTGCTGCCCGCGCGCGGCGGGCGCCGCCAGGTGCTGCAGCTGCTGCTCGCGTTGGCGACCAGCGCGCGCCCTTCCAGCCTTATCCCGGCCCCCGGCATCACCGAGCTGCAGCGCCTGCTGGGCGGCGCCCAGGGCCTGCTGCGCCGGCGCTCGGCGGTGTTCGTGGTGTCCGACTTCCTGAGCGCCCCGGGCTGGGACAAGCCCCTGGCGCGCCTGGCGCAGCGCCATGACGTGGTGGCCGTGCGCCTGCTCGACCCGCTGGAGCTGGAACTGCCCGACGTGGGCCTGCTGCTGCTGCGCGACCCCGAGACCGGCGAGCAGCTGCAGGTGGACACGCACGAACGGGGCTTTCGCCACCGCTTCGCGCGCCTGGCCGCGCAGCGCGAGGCCGATCTGCGCGCGAGCCTTGCGCACGCCGGCGTGGACACGCTGGAGCTGTCCACCGACGAGGACCTGCTGGCCGCGCTGCTGCGCTTCATGCAGCTGCGCGGGCACCGCCCGCGCGTGGCCGCAGCCAACCCGGCACTGGCGGCCCACGGCTGACCCCGGACGGAACGCAAACGAAGGAGCCGACCATGGTGTTTCTCTGGCCCACATTGCTATGGCTTCTGCTCGTCCTGCCCCTGCTCGTGCTGCTGTACCTGTGGCTGCTGCGCCGGCGCAAGGCGGCGGCCGTGCCCTATCCCGGCCTGGCCCTGGTGCGCCAGGCCCTGGGCCCGGGCCACGGCTGGCGCCGCCACGTGCCGCCCCTGCTGTTCCTGCTCGGCCTGGCCGCGCTGCTCGTGGCGGCGGCGCGCCCCCTGGCCGTGCTCCAGCTGCCGTCGCAGCAGCAGACCATCATCCTGGCCATGGACGTCTCGGGCAGCATGCGCGCCACCGACGTGCAGCCCGACCGTCTCACGGCCGCGCAGAACGCCGCCAAGGCCTTCATTCAAGACCTGCCGCGCCACGTGCGCGTGGGCGTGGTGGCCTTCGCCGGCACCGCCCAGCTGGCGCAGCTACCCACGCAGAGCCACGAGGACCTGCTCAAGGCCATAGACAGCTTCCAGCTGCAGCGCGGCACGGCCACGGGCAACGGCATCATGATGGCGCTGGCCACGCTGTTCCCCGATGCGGGCATAGACATCGCCGCCCTGGGCGGGCGCCAGTCCATGCGCGTGCGGCCCATCGACGAAGTGGGCCGCGCCGACCCCGCGAAGAAGCCCTTCACGCCCGTGGCGCCGGGCTCGTACCGCTCGGCCGCCATCATCATGCTCACCGACGGCCAGCGCACCACGGGCGTGGACCCGCTGGAGGCCGCGCAATGGGCCGCCGACCGCGGCGTGCGCGTGTACACCGTGGGCGTGGGCACGGTGCAGGGCGAGCTCATCGGCTTCGAGGGCTGGTCCATGCGCGTGCGCCTGGACGAGGACACGCTCAAGGCCGTAGCCCTGCGCACCAACGCCGAATACTTCCACGCCGCCACGGCGCAGGACCTGCGCAAGGTCTACGAGACGCTGAGCTCGCGGCTCACGGTGGAGAAGAAGGAGACCGAGGTGTCCGCGCTGCTGGCGCTGGCGGGGGCCGCGCTGATGCTGCTGGCGGCGGGGATGTCGGTGTGGTGGTTCGGCAGGATTTTATGAGTGTTTTACAGCCCTAGCGCTTTGCAGGAAAGCGCTGATAGCTATCCTTTTTGAAGTCAATGACCTAAAAAAACCGCCTCGTCATGAGGCGGTTTTTCGTGGGTGCGCTGAAACTCAATTGTTCTGCGCCAATTGATCGAGGATCGCCGGATTCTCCAGCGTGCTGGTGTCCTGGGTGATGGCCTCGCCCTTGGCCAGGCTGCGCAGCAGGCGGCGCATGATCTTGCCGCTGCGGGTCTTGGGCAGGTTGTCGCCGAAGCGGATGTCCTTGGGCTTGGCGATGGGGCCGATTTCCTTGGCCACCCAGTTGCGCAGTTCGGCGGCGATCTGCTTGGCCTCCTCGCCCGTGGGGCGGGCGCGCTTGAGGACGACGAAGGCGCAGATGGCCTCGCCCGTGAGGTCGTCGGGGCGGCCCACCACGGCGGCCTCGGCCACCAGGTCGGACTTGGCGACCAGGGCGGATTCGATTTCCATCGTTCCCATGCGGTGGCCCGAGACGTTGAGCACGTCGTCGATGCGGCCGGTGACGCGGAAGTAGGCAGTCTTGGCGTCGCGCACGGCGCCGTCGCCCGCAAGGTAGATCTTGCCGCCCATCTCCTCGGGGAAGTACGACTTCTTGAAGCGCTCGGGGTCGTTCCAGATGGTGCGGATCATCGAAGGCCAGGGCCGCTTGATGACCAGCATGCCGCCCGAGCCGTTGGGCACGTCCTTGCCGGTCTCATCGACGATGGCGGCGGCGATGCCGGGCAGCGGCAGCGTGCACGAGCCCGGCACCAGGGGCGTGGCGCCCGGCAGCGGGGTGATCAGGTGGCCGCCGTTCTCCGTCTGCCACCAGGTGTCCACGATGGGGCAGCGCTCGCCGCCTACGTTTTTGTAGTACCACATCCAGGCTTCGGGGTTGATGGGCTCGCCCACGCTGCCCAGGATGCGCAGGCTGGAGAGGTCCCAGTTCTTCGGGTGCACCTTCTCGTCGGAATCAGCCGCCTTGATGAGCGAGCGGATGGCCGTTGGCGCGGTATAGAAGATGCTGACCTTGTGGCGCTCGATCATCTGCCAGAAGCGCCCGGCGTTGGGGTAGGTGGGAATGCCCTCGAACATCACCTGGGTGCCGCCCGCGGCCAGCGGCCCGTAGGCGATGTAGGTGTGGCCCGTGACCCAGCCGATGTCGGCCGTGCACCAGAACACGTCGTCGGGGCGCAGGTCGAAGGTCCAGTCCATCGTCAGCTTGGCCCACAGCAGGTAGCCGCCCGTGGAATGCTGCACGCCCTTGGGCTTGCCCGTGGAGCCCGAGGTGTAGAGGATGAACAGCGGGTGCTCCGCCTCCACGGCCACCGGGACGCATTCGGTGCTCTGGCCCGCGAGGGCCTCGGCAAAGCTCTTGTCGCGCCCGTCCACGCGGTTCCAGGCGGTGGGGGTGCGCTCGTAGACCAGCACCGACTTGATGGACTCGCAGCCGCCCATGGCGATGCCCTCGTCCACGATGGCCTTGAGCGGCAGTTCCTTGCCGCCGCGCAGCTGGTAGTTGGCGGTGATCACGGCCACGGCGCCGGCGTCGATGATGCGCTCCTGCACTGCCTTGGCCGAGAAGCCGCCGAACACCACGCTGTGCGTGGCGCCGATGCGCGCGCAGGCCTGCATGGCCACCACGCCCTCGATGGTCATGGGCATGTAGATCAGGACGCGGTCGCCCTTCTTCACGCCCTGCGCCTTGAGCGCATTGGCGAACTGGGCCACGCGGGCGAGCAGCTCTTTGTAGGTGACCTTGGTGACGGCGCCGTCGTCAGCCTCGAAGATGATGGCGGTCTTGCTCTCGACCGGCGTGCCCATGTGCCGGTCCAGGCAGTTGGCGCTGGCGTTGAGCTCGCCGTCGGCGAACCACTGGTAGAACGGCGCGTTGGACTCGTCCAGCGTCTTCGTGAAGGGCCTGGTCCACTGCAGGTTCTCGCGCGCAAGGCGGGCCCAGAAGCCCTCGAAGTCCTTGTCGGCCTCGGCGCACAGCGCCTCGTAGCCGGCCATGCCGGAGATGCGTGCCGTCTTCACCAGGCCCTCGGGCGGGGGAAACACACGGTTTTCGATCAGGACGGACTCGATCGCGGACGGGGAAGCACTCATGGATTTGTCTCCTTACGCTAGAACGGATAAGCGGGCGGTACTTTCGGTGCTGCTACTTACAAGCCACTGACGCAGCCGGGACACACAGCTTACGCCAATGCCCGCCCTATGCGGCCGCCCCCGGCTTTCCGCTTCGCGCGCCTATAGCACATAGCGAAAAACCTTTCTTTTGACTTAAAAACAATCAATAAATACACTAGCGCGGTGTTTGTAACCTGCAACGCAGGTAATTCGCCCCTTGCCGGCATGTTCCGCCGCCGGGTGAATCACAGCGCCGGAAGCCTGCCCATGGTGGCGGCCGCCGGTGCAAAGGCCGAGGCTTTCGGCCCTGATGCCCTGGGTGTCCCAGCGCCGCGCGGCGCCATGGCACCCGCGTGATTGCGCAAGTCCTCCAACCGACCTCTTGCGCCGCGCACCCAGGCCCTTGCGCACTCCTTTCCACGCGTGCCATTCGGGCCGATCTGGTCACTTTCCGTGTCCGCCCTCTTCCCGGTCCTGCCGACCGCGCGTGTCCATTGCGGACGGGCGCCCCCCGGCGGGGCCGCCGCATCGGGGTCGCGTGCATTGCGCAGTATTTCGGCCTTCGTGCCCCTGCCGCCATTGGTGCGGCCGGGGCTGGCTCAACCCGTCTCGACCGAGGAAGGACCCCGACAGTGGCCAAGCAAATCATCATCGACCATGTGTTCAAGGTCTTCGGCGACGCGCCGCAAGAGGCGCTGCGCCTGGTGCAGCAGGGCCTGAGCAAGCAGGAGATCCTGGAGCGCACGGGCCACTCGATCGGCGTGTTCGACGCCAGCTTCACCATCGAGACCGGCGAGATCTTCGTCGTCATGGGCCTGTCGGGCTCGGGCAAGTCCACGCTGGTGCGCATGCTCAACCGCCTGATAGCGCCCACCAGCGGCCGCATCCTGGTCGACGGCCAGGACATCAACGAGCTGAGCCAGCGCCAACTGCGCGCCCTGCGCCGCAAGGACATCTCCATGGTGTTCCAGTCGTTCGCCCTCATGCCCCACATGACCGTGCTGGACAACACGGCCTTCGGCCTGGAGCTGGCGGGCATGGACAAGGCCGGGCGCCAGCAGGCGGCACAGGAGGCGCTGGAGCAGGTCGGCCTGGCCGGCTGGGGCGCCAGCTACCCCGACGAGCTCTCGGGCGGCATGCAGCAGCGCGTGGGCCTGGCGCGCGCGCTGGCGGCCGACCCGTCCATCCTGCTCATGGACGAGGCCTTCTCGGCGCTGGACCCCATCATCCGCACCGAGATGCAGTCCGAGCTGCTGCGTCTGCAGCAGGTCAAGCGGCGCACCATCGTCTTCATCTCGCACGACCTGGACGAGGCCATGCGCATCGGCGACCGCATCGCCATCATGAAGGACGGCCACGTGGTGCAGGTTGGCACGCCCGACGAGATCCTGCGCGAACCGGCCAACGACTACGTGCGCGACTTCGTGCGCGGCGTGGACGCAGCCGCCGTCTTCAAGGCGCGCGACATCGCGCGCCAAGCCTTCACCATGGTGTCCGAGCGCAGCGACCGGGGCTGCCGCGCCGCGCTGCGCCTGCTGGAGGACTCGGACCACGAGTACGCCTACGTGCTCTCCAGCCGCAAGCGTTTCCTGGGCGTGGTGTCCTCGCAGTCGCTGCGCCGCGCCCTGCACGGCCACCATGGCCCGCTGGGGCTGCAGCACGCCTTCCTGGACGACGCGCCCACGCTGGCCGCGGACACGCCGGTGGCCGAACTCTTCGGCCCCATGGCCAGCGCCCCCTGCCCGCTTCCCGTGATGGACGGCGACGGGCGCTTCCTGGGCGTGGTCAGCCGCACCACGCTGATGCGCTTCCTGGACCGCGACACGCCACCCGTGCCGCCGCCGCAGGCCGAGCTTCCCCCCGTCCAGCTCGACCGCCAGCCCCCCCACGACGGCGCCGCACCCGCCGCCCGAATTGAAGGAGATGCCACCGCATGAACGAGAACAACAACGACACTCCCGCCGGCCTGGATGACCCCTGGGCCGCCGCCAGCTCCGCCGCGGACGGCCCCGCCACGGGCAGCGCAGATCCCTGGGGCGCGGGCACCGCCGACCCGGCGCAGTCCGCCCCCGACTGGCTGTCGAGCCCGTCGGCAAGCCCCGCGCCCGCCGACGCCGATGCGGGCGGCCTGCAAGCCCTATGGCACCAGATCAGCACCGACGGCCTGCCCGTGCAGGGCTGGATCAACGACGGCCTGCACTGGGCGGTGGAGAACTTCCGCCCCTTCTTCCAGTCCGTGCGCGCGCCCATCGACGCGACGCTCAGCGGCGTCACCGACGCCCTGCTCGCCCTGCCCTGGCCGGTGATGCTGCTGCTCATCTCCCTGCTGGCCTGGCAGTTCGCCGGGCGCATGCTGGCGCTGGCCACGGCCGTATCGCTGGGCGTCGTGGTGCTGCTGGGCATCTGGCCCGACGCCATGGTCACGCTGGCGCTGGTGCTCACCTCGCTGCTGTTCTGCGTGGTGCTCGGCCTGCCCCTGGGCATCGTGCTGGCCGCCAGCGACCGCGCCCAGCGCTTCACGCGGCCGCTGCTGGACGCGATGCAGACCACGCCGGCCTTCGTCTACCTGGTGCCGGTGGTGATGCTGTTCGGCATCGGCAACGTGCCCGGCGTCATCGTGACCATCGTGTTCGCGCTGCCGCCCCTGGTGCGCCTGACCAACCTGGGGCTGCGCCAGGTGCGCCCGGACCTGATCGAGGCCAGCCGCGCCTACGGCGCCTCGCCCTGGCAGCTCTTGTGGAAGGTGCAGCTGCCGCTGGCCCTGCCCTCGATCATGGCCGGCATCAACCAGGCGCTGATGCTGAGCCTGTCGATGGTGGTCATCGCCTCGATGATCGCCGTGGGCGGCCTGGGCCAGATGGTGCTGCGCGGCATAGGCCGGCTGGACATGGGCCTGGCCAGCATCGGCGGCCTGGGCATCGTGCTGCTGGCCGTCGTGCTCGACCGCATCACCCAGGCCATGGGGGCGCCGCGCCGCGGCGGCCAGCGCTGGTGGCACACCGGCCCGCTGGGCCTGCTGTTCGGCAGGCTGCGCCAGAAGTCCTGAAACCATAGCTGATGGCGCTTTCCACACAAGGACTGGCGGCCGATTTAACCAATTTTTTCACCACGGAGACTCGCCATGACATTCGCATGCAAGACCCTGCGCCCGCTGCTGGCCGCCACCGGCCTGGCCCTGCTGGGCCTGACCGCCCAGGCCGCCGACCTGCCCGGCAAGGGCATCACGGTGCAGCCGCTCAAGAGCTCGATCGCCGAGGAGACCTTCCAGACCCTGCTGGTCATGAAGGCCCTGCAGAAGCTCGGCTACGAGGTGCAGCCCATCAAGGAAGTGGAGTACCCCACGGCCCACATCGCCATCGCCAACGGCGACGCCACCTTCATGGCCGACCACTGGAACCCGCTGCACGCCGACTACTACAAGAACGCCGGCGGCGACGCCAAGCTCTACCGCAAGGGCATCTTCTCGGCCAACGCCGCCCAGGGCTACCTGATCGACAAGAAGACCGCCGACCAATACAAGATCACCAACATCGCGCAATTCAAGGACCCCAAGATCGCCGCGTTGTTCGACAGCAACGGCGACGGCAAGGCCGACCTGACCGGCTGCAACCCCGGCTGGGGCTGCGAGGCGGTCATCGAGCACCAGCTGGACGCCTACCAGCTGCGCGGCACCGTCACGCACAACCAGGGCTCGTACTCGGCGCTGATCGCCGACACCATCACCCGCTATCGCGCGGGCAAGCCGGTCTTCTACTACACCTGGACGCCCTACTGGGTCAGCAACGAGCTGAAGCCGGGCAAGGATGTGGTCTGGCTGGAGGTGCCGTTCTCCTCGCTGCCCGGCGAGCAGAAGGGCATGGACACCAAGCTGCCCAACGACAAGAACTACGGCTTCGTGGTGAACAACCAGCAGATCGTGGCCAACAAGGCCTGGGCCGAGAAGAACCCCGCCGCCGCCAGGCTGTTCGAGGTGATGCAGCTGTCCGTGGCCGACATCAACGCCCAGAACCACCTGATGAGCCAGGGCCAGAACAAGAACGCCGACATCGAGCGCCATGCGAACGGCTGGATCGCGGCGCACCGCAAGACCTTTGACGGCTGGATCGAGCAGGCCCTCGCCGCAGCGCGCTGATCCGGGCCCAAGCGGCGGCATGGAAACATGGCCGCGGCGCGCTGCCGACGAACGCCTCCGGCCATGGATACAGTAGTTGACAATGCGCGCGCGGCGCGCCGCGGATAGCATGGATATCGTCTTTGCGCACCAGGCATGCAGTTCTAGAATGAACTTTTTAGCAGCGCCTTCCGTCCTGCCAGACCCATGCATGCATCCCCGCGCCCCAGTGCCGATCCACCGCTCCAGCGTCCCCTGCTGAGCGCGCAGGAGCGTGAGGCTATCGACCAAAGCCCCTGGTTCTCGTCGCTCCCCCCGTCGCTGCGCCATGACATCTTCCGCCTGGGCCACGTCACGCGCTACGCACATGGCGACTTGATCGCCAAGCAGGGCCAGCCCATACGCAACTGGTTTGCCTGCGCCAGCGGCGCGCTGCGCTTTCGCCGCACCACGACCGCGGGCCGGCGGGTCACCCTGGCCTACGTGGAGCCCGGGATCTGGGTGGGCGAGGCGGAGGTGCTCTACGGCCGCCCCTGCACCTACGACGCGCACGCCCACGGCAATACCACGCTGCTGAGCGTGCCCGAGGCCGCCCTGCGCGCGCTGCTGCAGCAGCACCCCTCGTTCGGCCAGTCCCTGCTCACCCTGCAGGCGCACAGCATGCGCTCGCTGTACCTGATGATGGAAGACGTGGCCACCATGCCGCTGCGCGCGCGCCTGACCAAGCAGCTGCTGCACCTGCAGGAGCGCTTCGGCCCGCACCACGTGGCGCCGGGGGAAAGCCGCCCCCTGGGCCTGTCGCTGGCGCAGGACGAGCTGGCCGGCCTGCTCGGCGGTTCGCGCCAGCGCGTGAACGTCGAGCTCAAATGGCTGGAGCGCCAGGGCCTGATCAGCGTGCGCCCGCGCGGCATAGAGCTGCACGACGTGCAGGGCCTGCAGGCGCTGGTGGCCCAGGCCGCGGCCGCCGCCCAAGGCAAGCCCGACGGCTGATCAGCGCCCGACCATGTTCTCGGGCACCACCCACTGGTCGAACTGCTCGGCCGTCACGTAGCCCGAGGCGATGGCCGCCTCGCGCAGGCTGGTGCCCTCCTTGTGGCCCTTCTTGGCGATGTAGGCGGCCTTGTCGTAGCCGATGTGCGGGTTCAGCGCGGTCACCAGCATCAGCGACTGCTGGACGAGGTAGCCGATGCGCTCGCGGTTGGGCTCGATGCCCACGGCGCAGTTGTTGTTGAAACTGATGATGCCGTCGGCCAGCAGGCGCACGCTCTGCAGGAAGTTGTGCGCCACCACGGGGCGGAACACGTTGAGCTCGAAGTTGCCCGACATGCCGCCGATGTTGATCGCCACGTCGTTGCCCATGACCTGCGCAGCCAGCATGGTGACGGCCTCGCTCTGCGTGGGGTTGACCTTGCCGGGCATGATGGACGAGCCGGGCTCGTTCTCGGGGATGGTGATCTCGCCGATGCCGCTGCGCGGCCCGCTGGCGAGCCAGCGCACGTCGTTGGCGATCTTGTTCATGCTGGCCGCCAGGGTCTTGAGCGCGCCGTGGGCGTGCACCAGCGCGTCCTGCGAGGCCAGCGACTCGAACTTGTTGGGCGAGGTGACGAAGGGCAGGCAGGTGATGGCGGCCAGCTCCCTGGCCACGCCCTCGGCGTAGCCCTTGGGCGCGTTCAGGCCCGTGCCCACGGCGGTGCCGCCCAGCGCCAGCTCGTACAGGTGCGGCAGCGCGTCCTTCACGTGCCTGGCGCCGTGCTCGAGTTGCGCGACCCAGCCCGAAATCTCCTGGCCCAGCGTGAGCGGCGTGGCGTCCTGCAGGTGGGTGCGGCCGATCTTCACGATGCCGTCGAAGTCCTTCGCCTTCTGCGCCAGGGTCTTGCGCAGGACTTCGATGGCGGGCAACAGCTTGTGGGTAAGCGCATCCACGGCCGCCACGTGCGCGGCGGTGGGGAACACGTCGTTGGACGACTGGCTCTTGTTCACGTCGTCGTTGGGGTGCACCAGGCGGGCCTCGCCGCGCTCGCCGCCCAGCAGTTCGCTCGCGCGGTTGGCGATGACCTCGTTGAGGTTCATGTTGGTCTGCGTGCCGGAGCCGGTCTGCCAGACCACGAGCGGGAATTCATCCGGATGCCTGCCGTCGATCACCTCCTGCGCGGCTGCGACGATGGCGTCCTTCTTCTTCGCGTCGAGCAGGCCCAGCGCGTGGTTGACGGTGGCCGAGGCACGCTTGACCTGCGCCAGCGCCTTGATGATCTCGCGCGGCTGGCGCTCGCCAGAGATGTCGAAGTTCTGCAGCGAGCGCTGCGTCTGCGCGCCCCAGAGCCTGCCGGCGGGGACTTCGATGGGGCCGAAAGTGTCGCGTTCGATGCGTGTGGTCATGGTGGTGCAGCAGTAAAAGGAGTGGAGGAATGCGGGCAACCGGCAAGCATACCCGCAGATGAAAACCATTCTCATCGACGGGGCGGCAAGCACCGCCGGGCTTCAGCCCCGTGCAAGGCGGGCGGCGATAATCCCGGGGTTCGCTTTCTTACTACAACACACCCCACCATGACCACCACCATCCGGTACGACGACCTCGTGGAGTCCGTCGCTGCAGCGCTGCAGTACATCTCCTACTACCACCCCGCCGACTACATCGCCCACCTGGCCCGCGCCTACGAGCGCGAGCAGAGCCCCGCCGCCAAGGACGCGATGGCGCAGATCCTCACCAACAGCAAGATGAGCGCCACGGGCCACCGCCCGATCTGCCAGGACACGGGCATCGTCAACGTATTCCTGAAGCTGGGCATGGACGTGCGCTTCGAGGGCTTCGCCGCCGACCAGGGCCTGGAAGACGCCATCAACGAAGGCGTGCGACGCGGCTACAACCACCCGGACAACACGCTGCGCGCATCGGTCGTCGCCGACCCGCACTTCGCGCGCAAGAACACCAGGGACAACACGCCCGCCGTCATCAACGTGCAGATCGTGCCCGGCGACAAGCTCGACGTGACCGTGGCCGCCAAGGGCGGCGGCAGCGAGAACAAGTCCAAGATGATCATGATGAACCCCAGCGACAACCTGGTGGACTGGGTGCTGAAGACCGTGCCCACCATGGGCGCCGGCTGGTGCCCGCCGGGCATGCTGGGCATAGGCATCGGCGGCACGGCGGAAAAGGCCGTGCTGCTGGCCAAGGAAAGCCTGATGGAAGACCTGGACATGTACGAGCTGCAGGCCAAGGCCGCCAAGGGCGAGAAGCTCACCCAGGTCGAGGAGCTGCGCCTGGAGCTGTACGAGAAGGTCAATGCCCTGGGGATAGGCGCGCAGGGCCTGGGCGGCCTGTCCACGGTGCTCGACATCAAGATCAAGATGTACCCCACGCACGCCGCCAGCAAGCCCGTGGCCATGATCCCCAACTGCGCCGCCACGCGCCACGCCCACTTCGTCATGGACGGCAGCGGCCCCGTGTACCTGGAGGCGCCCAGCCTCGACCTGTGGCCCAAGATCGACTGGGAGCCCGACTACAACAAGTCCAAGCGCGTCGACCTGAACACCCTCACTTCGGCCGAAGTGGCGAGCTGGAAGCCCGGCGACACGCTGCTGCTCAACGGCAAGATGCTCACCGGCCGCGACGCCGCGCACAAGCGCATCCAGGACATGCTGGCCAAGGGCGAGGAGCTGCCCGTGGACTTCACCAACCGCGTCATCTACTACGTGGGCCCCGTGGACCCCGTGCGTGACGAGGCCGTGGGCCCCGCAGGCCCGACCACCGCCACGCGCATGGACAAGTTCACCGACATGATGCTGGAGAAGACCGGCCTCATCGCCATGATCGGCAAGGCCGAGCGCGGCCCCGTCGCCATCGAGAGCATCAAGCGCCACAAGAGCGCCTACCTGATGGCCGTGGGCGGCGCCGCCTACCTGGTCAGCAAGGCCATCAAGGCCGCCAAGGTGGTGGGCTTCGAGGACCTGGGCATGGAAGCCATCTACGAATTCGACGTGGTGGACATGCCCGTCACCGTGGCCGTGGACGCGGGCGGCACCAGCGCCCACATCACCGGCCCGGCCGAATGGCAGAAGCGCATCGCCACGGGGGAATTCAAGGGCATCGAGGTGGCTTCGGCATAAGCGCGCCGCCGCCCGGACATGAAAACAAAACCGCCTTCGGGCGGTTTTTTCTTGGCCTCCGCGCGCCACTGGAGGAGGGCTTTCCAACGCCACGCTTTTTGCATAGCCTGTTGGCCTGCGCGGCAACCACGCCCAAGGTGTGGCCCAGCAGGTTCCGGCCCACGGGGCCGCTGAACCCCAGCGCCTATGCCCACAACCCGCAGAAGCTGGCCAACGAGGTGCACGGCAGGCGCATGGGCAATACCGCGCCGGGCGACGGCTTCGCCTACCGCGGGCGCGGCCTGCTGCAGCTGACGGGCAAGGACAGCCTGGCCGAGCGCAAGGAGTGGCTCAGGCGCACCAGGGCCGCGTGGCCTTGACGGGGCGGGTCAGCTGCCCGCCACCTTCATGCGCTCGATGAGGATGGAGCCCACGGTCTTGGCGCCGTAGTTGTAGGCGTCGGCGCCCACGGCCACGATGCCGCGCAGCATGTCCTTGAGGTTGCCGGCGATGGTGATCTCGTGCACGGGGTAGGCGATCCGGCCGTTCTCCACCCAGAAGCCGCTGGCGCCGCGCGAGTAGTCGCCCGTCACGTAGTTCACGCCCTGGCCCATGAGTTCGATGACGAACAGGCCCGTGCCCAGCTTGCGCAGCATGGCGTCCAGGTCGTCGCCCGGCTGGGTGAGGCGCGATGACAGCAGCAGGTTGTGCGAGCCGCCCGCGTTGCCCGTGGTCTTCATGCCGAGCTTGCGCGCCGAGTAGGTGCTGAGGAAGTACCCCTGCACGCGCCCCGCCTCCACCACCTGGCGCGGCGCCACGCGCACGCCCTCCTCGTCGAACGGCGAGCTGCCCTTGCCGCCCGGGATGAAGGGGTCTTCGGCCAGGTCGATGTGATCGGCGAAGACCTGCTTGCCCAGCGAATCGACGAGGAAGCTGCTCCTGCGGTAGAGCGCGCCGCCGCTCACGGCCTGCACGAAGCCGCCCAGCAGGCCGGCGGCCAGGGGCGATTCGAACAGCACCGGACATTCGGTGGTGGGGATCTTGCGGCTGCCCAGGCGCGAGAGGGCGCGCTCGGCGGCGTAGCGGCCCACGGCCTCGGGCGCGGCCAGATCGCGCGCGTCGCGCATCGACGAGTACCAGGCGTCGCGCTGCATCTCGGCGTTGCGCCCGGGCATGGAGGCTATCGGCGCCACCGAGATGCTGTGGCGCGAGCTGGCGTAGCCGCCGCGAAAGCCGCGCGTGTGGGCGCTGAAGAAGTGGCTTTGCTGCGCCGACACGCCCGCGCCCTCGCTGTTGGTGATGCGCCTGTGCGTCTTGAAGGCCGCGGCCTCGCACTGCAGCGCCAGCTGCGCGGCCTGTTCGCTGGTGATGGCCCAGGGGTGGAAAAGCTGCAGGTCGCGGTGGGTGCCCGCGGGGGCGATGTCGGCCTCGTCGGGCAGGCCGGCCACGTGGTCTTCGGCCGTGAAGCGGGCGATGTCGTAGGCGGCCTGCACGGTGCGCTCCACCGCGGCGGGTGAGAAGTCCGAGGTGCTGGCATTGCCGCGCCTGTGGCCCAGGTACACGGTCACGCCCAGGGACTTGTCGCGGTTGCGCTCCACGGTTTCGAGTTCGCCCTTGCGCACGTTGACCGACAGGCCGCAGCCCTCGGATGCATCGGCCCCCGCGTCGCTGGCGCCCAGCTTCCTGGCGTGGGCCAGAGCATGGTCCACCAGGCCTTCGAAGAATTCACGGGTGTAGCTGAAGCCGCTCTCGGGCCGGGCTGCGTGCTGCGCCGGGGCGGCGCTCTTGGCGCGGGTGCTGGGTGTGTTCATAGCGGCGGCTATGATACTTGCCGCCCCGCGCTCCTGCGCGGCATACGCCCTTGCCAGGGCCTGTTTCCGCCCCTGCCCCACCATGTCACGCAAACCCCAAAAAGGCTATTTTGTGAAGGGCCACTTCGTTGCCGAGGGCAGCGAGCTGGACCTGCAGCTCAAGGCCGAGCTCAAAGGCACGGCCGGCGCCACCAAGACCGACCTCAAGCGCGAGATGGAAGCGCTGCAGGCGCTGGGCACCGAGCTGCTCACGCTGCGCGCGGACCTGCTCGCGCGCCTCGATCTGCCCGAGAAGCTGCAGGAGGCGCTGGACGAGGCCCGGCGCATCACCAACTTCGAGGGCAAGCGCCGGCAGATGCAGTTCGTGGGCAAGCTGATGCGCAAGCTCGAGGACGACACCGTGGCCGCCATCCGGGCGGCGCTGGACGAGCAGCGCAGCGGCTCGGCAGCCGAGAAGCTGGCGCTGCACCAGGCCGAGCACTGGCGCGACCGCCTGATCGCCGCCGACGACGCCCTGCCCCAGTGGCTGGAGCAGTTCCCGGATACCGACACGCAGCAGGTCCGCGCGCTGATCCGCCAGGCGCGCAAGGACGCGCCGCCCGAGGACAAGGCTGCCGTCTCCCAGGGCCTGGCGCCGCGCAAGGGCCGCGCCTACCGCGAGCTGTTCCAGCTGGTGCGCGAACACATGGCGCGCGCGCAGGCCCACAATGAGGCCTCGTCCGAAACACACCACGAGGAGCCAAGGCCATGACGAACACCGCCCACGAGTACGCGCCGGTCAAGATCGGCATCGTCTCCATCAGCGACCGCGCCAGCAGCGGCGGCTACGAGGACAAGGGCCTGCCCGCGCTGCACGACTGGCTCAAGCGCGCGCTGCACAACCCCATCGGCTTCGAGCCGCGGCTGATCCCCGACGACAAGGAGCGCATCAGCGCCACGCTCGTCGAGCTGGTGGACCTGGGCTGCTCGCTGGTGCTGACCACCGGCGGCACCGGCCCGGCGCTGCGCGACGTGACGCCCGAGGCGACGCTGGCCGTGGCCGACAAGGAAATGCCGGGCTTCGGCGAGCAGATGCGCCAGATCTCGCTCAGGTTCGTGCCCACGGCCATCCTGTCGCGCCAGGTCGCGGTGATCCGGGGCAAGAGCCTGATCATCAACCTGCCGGGCCAGCCCAAGGCCATCGCGGAAACGCTGGAAGGGCTGAAGAATGCCGACGGCACGCCGCAGGTGCCGGGCATCTTCACCGCCGTGCCCTACTGCATCGACCTGATCGACGGGCCCTACCTGGAGACGCGGCCCGAGGTCTGCAAGGCCTTCCGGCCCAAGACGGCCGTGCGCAGCTGACGCGGCCCATACCCGAGCGGGTTACTGCGGCGCGTGCCCGCGCGGCCGCACCCGTGGCGTATGGTGGCGTTTTCACGCGAAAGGAGTACGCCATGACCGCCATGATGAAGGCCGCCGTCTTCGTCGAGAAGGGCCGCATCGAGCTTGCCGACAAGCCCATCCCCGACGTGGGCCCCAACGACGCGCTGGTGCGCATCACCACCACCACGATCTGCGGCACGGACGTGCACATCCTCAAGGGCGAATACCCGGTGGCCAAGGGCCTGACCGTGGGCCACGAGCCCGTGGGCGTGATCGAGAAGCTCGGCAGCGCCGTGCAGGGCTACCAGGAGGGCCAGCGCGTGATCGCCGGCGCCATCTGCCCCAACTTCAACAGCTACGCCGCGCAGGACGGCTTCCCCAGCCAGGACGGCAGCTACCTCGCGGCGCGCGGCCTGTGCGGCTGCCACGGCTACAAGGCCACGGCGGGCTGGCGCTTCGGCAACCTGATCGACGGCACGCAGGCCGAGTACGTGCTGGTGCCCGACGCGCAGGCCAACCTCGCGCCCATCCCCGACGGGCTGACCGACGAGCAGGTGCTGATGTGCCCGGACATCATGTCCACCGGCTTCAAGGGCGCGGAGAACGCCAACATCCGCATCGGCGACACCGTGGTCGTGTTCGCGCAGGGGCCCATAGGCCTGTGCGCCACGGCCGGCGCGCGCCTGCTGGGCGCGACGACCATCATCGCCGTGGACGGCAACGACCACCGCCTGGGCATCGCGAAGAAGATGGGCGCCGACGCGACGCTCAACTTCCGCAACGTGGACGTGGTGGAGGAGGTGATGAAGCTCACCGGCGGCAAGGGCGCCGACAGCTCCATCGAGGCCCTGGGCACCCAGGCCACGTTCGCGCAGGCGATGCAGGTGCTCAAGCCCGGCGGCACGCTGTCGAGCCTGGGCGTGTATTCCGAGGACCTGTCGATCCCGCTGGCGCAGTTCGCCGCCGGCCTGGGCGACCACACCATCCGCACCGCGCTGTGCCCCGGCGGCAAGGAGCGCATGCGCCGGCTGATGAACGTGATCGCCGCCAACCGCCTGGACCTGGGGGTGCTGGTCACGCACCAGCGCAGGCTGGACGAGATCGTCGAGGCCTACGACCTGTTCTCGCACCAGCGCGACGGGGTGCTCAAGATCGCCATCAAGCCTTGATACGGCCCGCGCGCGTCACGCGAAGCCGCGCAGCTCGCCCCACTCGGCCCAGGGCGCGCGCGTGGAGCGCATCGCGTTGATGGGCGCGGCCTCGTCCTCGTAGCCCAGGGCCACGCCGCAGGCCACGTGGTAGGGCTCCGGCAGGGCCAGCTGGCGCTGCAGCGTTCCGGCGTAGCGGCGCCAGAAGCCCTGGGCGCAGGTGGTCAGCCCGTGGTGCACGGCCAGCAGCATCAGGGACTGCAGGTAGATGCCCAGGTCCGCCCACTGCGGCAGGCCCATGCGCTCGTCCACGCACACGAAGATGCCCACGGGGGCGCCGAAGAACTCGGCGTTCCTGGCCAGCTGCTCCAGGCGCGCGGCCTTGTCCTCGCGCGGGATGCCGATGGCGCGGTACAGGTCCTCGCCATTGGAGAAGCGCCGCGTGCGGTAGGGCTCCCACAGGCCCGGGGGATAGGACTGGTTGGCGGGGCCGTCCTCGGCCCGGGCCTGGGCCACCGCGGCCAGCACCTGCCGCAGGGGCTCGCCCGTCAGCGCCAGCACGCGCCAGGGCTGCAGGTTCCCGCCCGAGGCGGCCTGGGCCGCCTCCTGCAGCACGGTCTGCACCAGTTCGGTGGGCGGCGCGTCGGGCAGGAAGGCGCGCACCGAGCGGCGCTTGCGCAGGGCCTGGGTCACATCCATGGAAATCTCCCTTCTTCAAGAATTGGCGGCCGGCGCGCCGGCACGCGCGCGGCGGCGTTGGCGGCGCTATTTGCCGATGATGTCGTTGAGCCGGGCGGCCGGGAACTGCTCGCTCAAGGCGGCGTCGCCGGGCACGCAGTCCTTGCCCTGGGGTGTGGACTGCGAGAGCTTCTCTATGGCCTGCCACAGCAGCGTGATCTGGTGCTCCTGCGCGCCCGCGCTGTCGATCAGGCCGCGCATGGCCTGGGTCAGCGGGTCGTCCTGCTGCGCGGTCACGCCGTAGGCGCTGAAGGTGGTCCCCTCGGGCTTGTGCGACTCGGTCACGTCGGCGCTGTGGCCCTCCCTGGAGGGGATGATGCGCGCCGGGATGCCCACGGCCGTGGCGCCCGCGGGCACGGGCTTGATGACCACGGCGTTGCTGCCTATTTTTGCCCCGTCGCCCACCTCGAAGCCGCCCAGCACCTTGGCGCCGGCGGCCACCACCACGTCGCGGCCCAGCGTGGGGTGGCGCTTGGCGCCCTTGTACAGCGACGTGCCGCCCAGCGTCACGCCGTGGTAGATGGTGCAGCCGTCGCCCACCACGGCGGTCTCGCCGATCACCACGCCCATGCCGTGGTCGATGAAGACGCGCTCGCCTATGACCGCGCCCGGGTGGATCTCTATGCCCGTGAACCAGCGCGCCAGGTGCGAGATGAAGCGCCCCAGCCACTTCAGGCCGTGCCTCCAGCACCAGTGCGCGGGCAGGTGCAGCCAGATGGCGTGCAGGCCCGGGTAGCAGGTGACCACCTCGAAGCGGCTGCGCGCGGCAGGGTCGCGGTCGAGGATGCACTGGATGTCGGATCGCAGGCGGGCAAGCATGAAGGGCAACGGATGTAACGAAAAAAGGCTTTGCAGTCTAGCGGCTCGGCCGCGCCGCCTGGAGCATGGACTTGGCGACACCGCGCAGGATGTGGATTTCCTCCTGCGTCAGCTGCGCGCGGTTGAAGAGCTGGTTCAGGCGCGGCATGAGCTTCTTGGGCGCGGCCGGGTCCAGGAAGCCGATGGCGGCGAGCGCCTGCTCCCAGTGCGCCAGCATGCCGGCCAGCTGCGCGGCGTCGGCGCGCTCGCCCTGGGGCGCGGACTCCTGCACCGCGAAGCCGCCGAGCGCCTGGCGCCACTCGTAGGCGACGACCTGCACGGCCGCGCCCAGGTTGAGCGAGCCGAACCCGGGGTTGGTGGGAATGGAAAGCGCCACGTGGCAGCGGTAGACGTCCTCGTTGGCCATGCCGAAGCGCTCGGAGCCGAACAGGAAGGCCACGCCCGACTCGGGCTCAGGATTTATAGCCGAATCGGCCTCTATCGCCCGTCCACCAAGCGCTTGCAGCTCGTTTTTCAGTAGCATTTCGAAATGCTGGCGCGGCGTGCGCGTGGGCGGGCCGAAGTCGCGCGGCGTCATGGCCGTGGCGCACAGGTGGCTCATGCCATCGAGCGCCTCGTCCAGCGTGGCGACGATGCGGGCGCGCTCCAGCACGTCGAGGGCGCCGCTGGCGCGCTGTATGGTTTCCTCCTTGCGCAGCACGTTGGGCCAGCGCGGCGCCACCAGCACCAGGTCGTCGAAACCCATGGTCTTCATGGCGCGCGCGGCGGCGCCCACGTTGCCGGCATGGCTGGTCTGGATGAGGATGAAGCGGGTTTTCATGAAAGCGGGGGCACCGTGGGCCGCAGGCATGCGGGCATGCCTGCGATTGTCGCCGCAAGCGCGCAAGCGCGCCGGCCAAGTAAAATGCGCGCTTTGCGCCCGCATCGCCGGCCGCGCGCCTTCCGGCCGAGTGGCCGCCCTGTTCCTTCATCACAATCCATGTCGTCCAATCTGCACCCCATGCTCAACGTGGCCATCAAGGCCGCACGCGCCGCCGGCGCCATCATCAACCGCGCGGCGCTCGACGTGGAGGCGGTGCGCATCTCGCAGAAGCAGATCAACGACTTCGTGACCGAGGTGGACCAGGGGGCCGAGCAGGCCATCATCGAGACGCTGCTCACCGCCTACCCCGGCCACGGCATCCTGGCCGAGGAATCGGGCTCGCAGCACGGCTCCAAGCATTCCGAGTACGTCTGGATCATCGATCCGCTGGACGGCACGACCAACTTCATCCACGGCTTCCCCGTCTACTGCGTGAGCATCGCGCTCGCGGTGAAGGGCAAGGTGGAGCACGCCGTGGTCTACGACCCCACGCGCAACGACCTGTTCACCGCCACGCGCGGGCGCGGCGCCTTCCTGAACGACCGGCGCATCCGCGTGTCCAAGCGCACGCGCCTGGGCGACTGCCTGATCTCCACGGGCTTCCCGTTCCGCCCGGGCGACAACTTCAAGCAGTACATGGCCATGATGGCCGAGCTGATGCCGCGCACCGCCGGCCTGCGCCGCCCCGGCGCCGCCGCGCTGGACCTGGCCTACGTGGCCGCGGGCTACTGCGACGGCTTCTTCGAGGCCGGCCTGTCGATCTGGGACGTAGCCGCCGGCGGCCTGCTGGTGACCGAGGCCGGCGGCCTGGTGGGCAACTTCACGGGCGAGGCCGACTACCTGGAGCAGCGCGAATGCCTGGCCGGCGCGCCGCGCATCTACGGCCAGCTGGTGGGCCTGCTGGGCAAGTACAGCAAGTTCGCCAGCGCCGGCGAAAAGGCCTCCGTGCGCCAGGCCATGGCCGACGCGCCGGACGCTGCCGCCGATGGCCAAGCCCCCGCAGCGGACGCCACCACGCACCCGGACAGCGCGGCCGAGGACACGCAGACCCGGCCAGGCGCCGCCCCCTGAGCCGCACTACAGAAACAATAGCATCTAGCGCTTTTCCATAAAGCGCTGGAGGCCGTTTTTCCATACAAACCCACACCCGGCCCCGGCGCGCGGCGCGCGCCGCCCGGTAGCCCCCGGCGTCACCAAATTTAATAGCACCAAAGCGGTACAAACCCGGGCACGCCGCCGTCCGTGCTTTCCTGCATCGTCCTCTGCAACTCCGTAGAATGCGGCTCTTGTAAGAACGTGTATATGCGCCCAGCTCCCGCCGGGGCGGCACCCGCGTTCTGCGACCGGATCTGGCGCATGCCCACCCCGCGTGCGGCCAAAGCCGCGTGCCCAGCCCTCATCTTGGAGACACCATGCAGGCCTTACTCGCCCTATCGCGGGCCATCGACAAACTCAACGCCTTCGTCGGCAAATACAGCATCTGGCTGATTTTTGCGGCCACGGTCATCAGCGCCATCAACGCCATCGTCCGCAAGGTCTTCAACTACAGCTCCAACGGCTTCCTGGAAGTGCAGTGGTACCTGTTCGCCTGGTCGTTCCTGGTCGCCGCCGGCTACACCCTGCTGCACCGCGAGCATGTGCGCATCGACGTGCTCAACAGCCGGCTGCCCAAGAAGGTGCAGCTGTGGATAGAGATCCTCGGGCTCATCTTCTTCCTGACCCCCATATGCATCCTGGTGCTGTGGCTGTGCATTCCCATGCTGGGCGAGAAGTTCGCAACGGGCGAGATGTCGCCCAACCCCGGCGGGCTGCTGCGCTGGCCGGTGTGGGCGGCCCTGCCCGTGGGCTTCGTGCTGCTGCTGCTGCAGGGCTGGTCCGAACTGATCAAGTGCATCGCCTTCCTCAGGGGCCAGGGGCCGGACCCGACGGTCAAGCTCGGAGAGAAAAGCGCCGAGGAGGAACTCGCCGAACTCCTGCGCCAGCAGGCCGCCGCTGCCGCACGCAACCCCGCCCCCCACGCACACTGAACGAGAGCGACCTAGATCATGGAGTTCATCGCCGCCAATTTCGCCCCGCTCATGTTCGGGGGACTGCTGTGCTTTCTGATCCTGGGCTTTCCCGTGGCCTTCAGCCTGGGGGCCTGCGGATTGTTCTTCGGCCTGCTCGGCATCGAGCTGGGCGTCTTTCCCGCCTCCACCCTGGCCTGGCTGCCGCAGCGCCTGATCGGCATCATGGCCAACGAGACGCTGCTGGCCGTTCCCTTCTTCACGCTCATGGGCCTGATACTGGAGCGCAGCGGCATGGCCGAAGACCTGCTCGACTCCGTGGGCCAGGTGTTCGGCCCCCTGCGCGGCGGCCTGGCGCTGGCCGTAATCCTCGTGGGCGCCATGCTGGCGGCCACCACGGGCGTGGTCGCCGCGTCGGTGATCTCCATGGGCCTGATCTCGCTGCCCATCATGCTGCGCTACGGCTATGACCGCAGCCTGGCCAGCGGCGTGATCGCCGCATCGGGCACGCTGGCGCAGATCATCCCGCCGTCGCTGGTGCTGATCGTGCTGGCCGACCAACTGGGCAAGAGCGTGGGCGACATGTACAAGGGCGCCTTCGTGCCCGGCTTCGCGCTGGTGGGCCTGTACGTGCTGTGGGTGATCGCGCTGGCCATCTTCAAGCCCAAGATGGCGCCGGCGCTGCCGCCCGAGGCGCGCACCCTGCGCGAGCCCAACGGCAGCGCGGGCTACACGTCGCTGGCCCTGCTGGCCCTGCTGTCCACCGCGGTGGCCGTGGTGCTGGCGCAGAACATGGAGGCCGTGCACACCTGGTGGCAGGGCGAGCTGGTGGAGTCCGTGCCCACGGACGAGAAGATCGTCGTCGCCATGTGCGGCGGCACCTTCGTGGCCTGGCTGATCGCACTGGCCAACCGCGTCACCCGCCTGGGCCTGCTGTCCAGGCTGGCCGAGCGCGTGACCTTCGTGCTGATCCCGCCGCTGCTGCTGATCTTCCTGGTGCTGGGCACCATCTTCCTGGGCGTGGCCACCCCCACCGAGGGCGGCGCCATGGGCGCCATGGGCGCCATCGTCATGGCCGCGTCGCGCGGGCGCCTCAACATGTCGCTGCTCAAGCAGGCGCTGGCCACGACGACCAGGCTGTCGTCCTTCGTCATGTTCATCCTGATCGGCGCCACCTTCTTCAGCATGGTGTTCCAGGCCGCCGACGGCCCGGTGTGGGTGGAGCACCTGCTGGCGCAGCTGCCCGGCGGCCAGGTGGGCTTCCTGGTGTTCGTGAACATCATGATCTTCGTGCTGGCGTTCTTCCTGGACTTCTTCGAGCTGTCCTTCATCGTGGTGCCGCTGCTCGCGCCCATCGCCGACAAGATGGGCATCGACCTGGTCTGGTTCGGCGTGCTGCTGGCGGTCAACATGCAGACCTCGTTCATGCACCCGCCCTTCGGCTTCGCGCTGTTCTTCCTGCGCTCGGTCGCGCCCGACAAGCCCTACGTGGACCATGTCACGGGCAAGACCATAGCGCCGGTGACGACGATGCAGATCTACAAGGGCGCGATTCCCTTCCTGATCCTGCAGCTGACCATGGTGGCCATCCTGATCACCTTCCCCGGCCTGGTGACGAGCCAGCTCGACAAGAAGGTGGACGTGGACATGAACGCCGTGGGCACGCAGATGCTGGAGAACCTGAACCAGCAGGACCTGAACTTCGGCGAACCCGGCGCCGAGGGCGCCGAAGAGAACAAGGACGACGCCGGCGCCGCCCCCGCGCCGGAGCTGGAGCCGCCCGCGAGCGACGCCGCCGCCACCCCCGGCGCGGCCGAGGCCGACGACCCGGTCAAGGCCCTGGAGGAAGCGGCGGGCAAGCGCTGACCGGCCTCCGCCGACGACGCCCGGTGCACCGCATCGGGCGTTCGCGTTTGCGGGCCGCGATGGTTGTGGACATGCGCCGGGTGCGCGACCATCGGCACTTCGCATCCATGGCGTGATCGGCGGTTGACAGACAAATGGCTCGCACGGGTACAGGCAGCAGACAGAGGGCGGCACGGGCGCTGGAGCAGTTCACGCCCGCCACGCGCGCCTGGTTCGCGTCGGCCTTCGGCGCGCCCACGTCCGTGCAGGAGGCCGCGTGGGACGTGATACGCGGCGGCGAATGCGCGCTGGTCATCGCCCCGACGGGCTCCGGCAAGACGCTCGCGGCGTTCCTGCACGCCATAGACCGGCTGTTCGCGGAGAAGGACGGGGCCACGGCCGATGCCGCGCCCGGGGCGGCCACCCGCGTGCTCTACATCTCGCCCATCAAGGCGCTGGGCGCCGACGTGCAGCGCAACCTGCGCCTGCCGCTCGACGGCGTGGGCGCGCAGCGGGTACGCCGCGGGGACCCGGCCGTGGAGATCACGGTGGGCATGCGCACGGGCGACACCCCCAGCGCGCAGCGCGCGGCGCTCCTGCGCAGGCCGCCCGACATCCTGATCACCACGCCCGAATCGCTCTACCTCATGCTCACGTCGAAGGCGCGCGAAACGCTGCGCGACGTGCGCACGGTCATCGTCGACGAGGTGCACGCGGTCGCGGGCACCAAGCGCGGGTCGCACATGGCGCTGAGCCTGGAGCGGCTCGACGCCCTGCTCGACCGGCCGGCGCAGCGCGTGGGCCTCTCCGCGACCGTGCGGCCCGTGGACCGCGTGGCGGCCTTTCTGGGCGGGGCGCGGCCGACCACCGTGGTGAACCCGCCGGCCGGCCGCAGGCTGGAACTCAGGATCGTGCTGCCGGTGCGGGACATGGCGGACATCCCGGCGCGCGACGAGTCCGGCACCATGGGATCGATCTGGCCGCACGTGGAGGCCAGCATCCTGGAGCAGGTGCTCTCGCGCCGCTCGACCATCGTGTTCGCCAACTCCCGCGGCGCCGCGGAGAAGCTGACGGCGCGGCTGAACGCGCTGTACGCCGAGCGCATGCAGATCCCGCAGCAAGGCGACGCCCCCGCGGCGGTGCAGTACGCGTCCTCCAGCGGCGGCACGGGCAACCGGACGGACGGTGCCGCGCCCCTGATCGCGCGCTCGCACCACGGCTCGGTCTCCAAGGAGCAGCGCAGCGACATCGAGGACGCGCTCAAGTCCGGGGCGCTGCGGTGCGTGGTGGCCACCTCCAGCCTGGAGCTGGGCATAGACATGGGCCTGGTGGACCTGGTGATCCAGGTGGCCGCGCCGCCCTCGGTCGCGAGCGCCCTGCAGCGCGTGGGGCGTGCGGGGCACCAGGTAGGCGGGACGTCCCGCGGCCTGGTCTATCCGCGCACGCGGCGCGAGCTGGTCGATGCCGCCGTGACCGTGCGCCGCATGCTGGCGGGAGAGCTCGAAGCCATCGAGCCGCCCCGCAACCCGCTCGACGTGCTGGCGCAGCAGACCGTGGCGGCCGTCGCCATGGACGCCATGCACGTGGACGACTGGTACGCCCTCGTGCGCAGGGCCGATCCGTTCCGCGCGCTGCCGCGCAGCGCGTTCGATGCCACGCTGGACATGCTGGCCGGGCGCTACCCGTCCGACGAGTTCGCCGAGTTCCGCCCGCGCCTCGTCTGGGACCGGATCGGCGGGCAACTCGGCGCACGCCCGGGCGCGAAGAGCCTGGCCGTCATCAGCGGCGGCACCATTCCCGACCGCGGCATGTTCACCGTCATGTTGCCCGAGGGCGAGGAAAAGGCGGGCGCGCGCCGCGTGGGCGAGCTGGACGAGGAGATGGTCTACGAATCCCGGGTGAACGACATCATCACCCTGGGCGCGACCTCCTGGCGCATCCAGCAGATCACGCACGACCAGGTGATCGTCGTTCCCGCGCCCGGCCGGTCCGCGCGGCTTCCGTTCTGGCGCGGCGAGGGGCTGGGGCGCCCCGCGGAACTGGGCGAGGCCATAGGCGCATTCCTGCGCGAGGTGGATGCCGCGCCCCGCGACGCCCATGCCGCGCTGGAGGCTGCGGGCCTGGACGCCAACGCCATCGCCAACATCCTCCAGCTCGCCGCGCAGCAGCGCGAGGCCACGGGCGCATTGCCCACCGACCGCACCCTGGTCATCGAGCGCTGCCGCGACGAGGGCGGGGACTGGCGCGTCATACTGCATTCGCCCTACGGCCAGCGCGTGCATGCCCCCTGGGCGCTGGCCATCGCGCAGCGCATCCGCCAGCGCCTGAACGTGGACCCGTCCGTGGTGGCGGGCGACGACGGCATCATCGCGCGCATCCCGGACATGGAGGGGCGCACGCCCGGCGCCGAGCTTTTCCTCTTCGACGCCGAGGCCGTGCAGCGCATCGTGGCCGAGGCCGTGGGCGCATCGTCCCTGTTCGCCGCGCGCTTTCGCGAGTGCGCCGCCCGCGCGCTGCTGTTGCCCAGGCGCAGCCCGGGCAAGCGCTCGCCGCTGTGGCAGCAGCGCCTGCGCGCGGGGCAGCTGCTGGAGATCGCGCGCGGGTATCCCGACTTCCCCATCCTCATCGAAACGGCGCGGGAATGCCTGCAGGACGTCTACGACCTGCCGGCCCTGGGCGCGCTCATGCGGCGGCTGCAGGACGGCGGCATACGCATGCTGGAAGTCACCACGGAAGTCCCCTCCCCCTTCGCCGCGGACCTGCTCTTCGGCTACGTGGCCGAGTTCATGTACGAGGGCGACGCGCCGCTGGCGGAGCGGCGCGCCTCGGTGCTCTCGCTCGACAGCAGCCTGCTCGCGGACCTGCTGGGCCAGGTGGACATGGGCGAGATCCTCGACCCCGTCGTAGTGGAACAGGCGGGCCTGGAGCTGCAGCGCATCGCCGTGCAGCGCAGGGCATCCGGCATGGAAGGGGTGGCGGACCTGCTGCGCGAGCTCGGCCCGCTCGCGCCGGACGCCATCGTGCAAAGAACGGCGCAGCAGGACCCGGCCGCCGTGGCGGTATGGCTGAGCGGGCTCGAAACGGCGCACCGCGCCATGCGCGCCACGGTGGCGGGCGAAGAGCGCTGGGCCGCCATCGAGGACGCGGCGCGGCTTCGCGACGCGCTGGGCGCCAGGCTGCCCGCGGGCGTACCGAAGGCGTTCCGCGAGCCCGTGCCCGATCCACTGCGGGACCTCGTCGCCCGGTATGCGCGCACCCACGGGCCCTTCACCACGAGTGAGGTGGCGCAGCATTTCGGGCTGGGCGCCGCCGTGGCCGACGAGGCGCTCGAACGGCTGCAGGCCCAGGGCAAGGTGCTCAAGGGCAGCTTCGGCGTGGAGCGCCACCTGCGCGCGCAGGATGCGCACAGGCTTGCGCAAGGCCCCGTCGCGCGGCACGAATGGGTGGCCGAGGACGTGCTGCGCCGCCTGCGCCAGCGCTCGCTGCAGGCGGCGCGGGAGGCCGCGAAGCCCGCCACGCAGCACGCCTACGTCCAGCTCGTGCTGGAGCGGCAGGCATTGGTGCCGGAGCTGACGGCCCGCGCGGCGAACGACGCGCCGCCCTTCGCGCAAGGGACGCTGGAGGGCACCGCCGGCGTGGCGCGCGTGCTGGAGCAGCTGGCGGGGCTGCCGCTGCCGGCATCGCAATGGGAGAGCCTTGTCCTGCCGGCGCGCGTGCGCGACTACCGGCCCTTCATGCTGGACGAGCTGCTGGCGTCCGGCGAGGCGGTCTGGGCCGGCCACGGCGCGGCGGGCGATGGCGACGGCCTGGTGTCGCTGCACCTGAGCGAGATGGCAGCCGACACGCTTGCCCCGCAGCCGGAGGCGGGCGGCGATGCGCCCACCGGGCTGCGGCAGGCCATTCTCGACGTGCTGGGGCGCGGCGGCGCCTTCTTCGCGCGCCAGATCGCCCAGCATGTGGACGCCGATCCCGCGCAGCTGCATGCCGCGCTCTGGCAGTTGGCCTGGAGCGGCTACGTCACCAGCGACGGCTGGCAGCCCTTGCGCGCGTTGACGTCCCCGCACGGATCGCGCCGCGCCGAGACCATGCGCCCACAGCGCCGCTCGTGGCGCATGCGAGGCCGGCCGCAGCCACCGGATGCGCCGGAACATGCGGGCCATTCGGGCATTGCGCTGGGAGACCTCACGCTCGCGGGCCGCTGGTCCCTCGTGCAGCGCCCTGCATCCAGCGATACCGAGCGCGCCTTCGCGCTGGCCGAGGGCCTGCTCGACCGCCACGGCATCGTCACGCGCTCCGCCGTCATGGCGGAGAACGTGCCGGGCGGACTGCCGGCATTGCGGCCCGTGCTGCACGCCATGGAGGACGCGGGCCGCGTGCTGCGGGGCAGGTTCGTGGACGGCCTGGGCGCGGCCCAGTTCGCCGACAAGGCGGCCATCGAGCGGCTGCGCGAGTTGACGCAGCTGCAGACAGCTCAGCCGCTGGCCGTCGCGCTTTCGGTGCTGGACCCGGCCAACCCGTTCGGCGCGGCCCTCGCCTGGCCCGCGCACCGCCTGGGCATACGCCCCCAGCGGCGCAGCGGCGGCATCGTCGTGCTCTGCGGCGGCAGGCTGGCGCTCTACCTCACGCCGGGCAGGCGCCAGTTGCTGACCTGGCTGGACGCCGAGCGCGCGGACGAGCGCACGGCGCTCGCGCATGCGCTGCAGGCGCTGGTCCACGCGCTGGAGCGCGAGAAGCGCGGCCGCTTCACCATCGAAACCGTCGACGAACAGCCGGTCGGCAGGTACCCGCTGCTCGGGCTGCTGCGCGAGGCGGGCTTTTCCCGCGTGCCCAAGGGGCTCAGCTGGTACGGGTGACTTCCGCAGAAACGAAAAACCGCGGCCGGGGCCGCGGTTCTTCCATGGGCGGCAGGCACGGTGCCCGCCAGGATGGACCTCAGATCTTCACGGAAGCCATGGTCTGCAGGAACGGCAGCTCGGAGATGCGGCTCCACAGAATCTGGTCGCGCTGGAAGGCGCGCAGGTCCTCGTAGATCTTCTTGAAGGCGGGCTCCTTGGCGCTGTGCTCGGCATAGACCTCCTGCGCGGCCTTGAAGCCGGCCTCGACGACGGCCTTCGGGAACGGCTTGAGCTGGGTGCCCGAGCCGACCATGCGCTTGAGCGAGACCGGGTTGAGCATCAGGTACTTGGAAGTGCCGTCCTGGTTGGCCACGGCGGCGGCCGCCTTGACGATGGCCTGGTTCTCGGGCGACAGCTTGGCCAGCGCCTTGTTGTTGACGAAGAACTCCAGGTCGGCGCCGCCTTCCCACCAGGCGCCGTAGTAGTAGTACTTGGCGACCTTGTTGTAGCCCAGCTTCTCGTCATCGTAGGGACCGACGAACTCCACCGCGTCCAGCGTGCCCTTCTCCAGCGCCTGGTACACCTCGCCGGCGGGCATGTTCTGCGCCACCACGCCCAGCTTGGCCATGGATTCGCCGAACACGCCGCCGCCCAGGCGCATCTTCAGGCCCTTGAAGTCCGCGGGTGACTTGATCTCCTTGCGGTACCAGCCGCCCATCTGCGTGCCGGTGTTGAGCGCGCTGAGCGTCTGGAAGTTGTACTTGGCGAACAGCTCATTGAGCAGCTTGCGGCCGTTGCCGTGCTCCTTCCAGGCCTGGTTCTGGCCAGCGGTCAGGCCGAACGGCACGGCACAGCTGAAGGCGAAGGCCGGGTCCTTGCCGGTGTAGTAGTAGGCCGCCGTCAGCCCCATCTCGATGGTGTCCTCGGACAGCGCATCGACGATGCCGAACGCGGGCATCAGCTCGCCGGCCGCGTGCACCGAAACCTCGAACTTGCCGCCCGAGAGCGCCTTGACGGTCTCGGCGAACTTCACGCCCGCGCCGTGCAGGGTTTCCAGCGACTTCGGGAACGAGGTGGCCATGCGCCAGCGCACTGCCGCCTGGGCATGCACGGCCGGAGCCACACCGGCAGCCAGCACACCAGCCAAGCCCGCATTTTTGATGAGAGAGCGACGATCCATGAGTGATATCTCCAATGTTTGATCCGCAGACGAAACTCCGGCAGGCGGCGCAGCGCGGCACTGCCCCTAGAGCCGTCCAAGTGTAATTAGTTATTGCAGCCTGGATACCGACCGAGGGTATCCACCCTCATGCCACGGCGCGCGACGGCACGGCCGCCGGCCTGGCGCAGAAACGCTGCGCGATGGCGCGCTCCATGCCTTCGGCGTCCAGGCCCTGCAGGGCCAGCAGCCTGGCGGGGTCGCCATGCTCGATGAATGCATCGGGCAGGCCCAGCTGCAGCAACGGGCGCAGCACGCCCGCGGCGTTGAGCGCCTCGCCCACCGCGCTGCCCGCGCCGCCCATGATGCAGCCCTCCTCCACGGTGACCAGGGCCTCGTGCTCGGCCGCCACGCGCAGCAGCAGCTCGGTGTCCAGCGGCTTGGCCCAGCGCATGTTGACCACCGTGGCGTCGAGCTTCTCGGCCGCCTGCAGCGCCGGGTACAGCAGCGTGCCGAAGGCCAGGATGGCGATGCGCCGGCCCTGGCGGCGCACCTCGCCCTTGCCGAAGGGCAGGCCCTCCAGGCCGGCCAGCGGCGCCACGCCCACGCCGGCGCCGCGCGGGTAGCGCACGGCCACGGGGTGATCCTGCTCGTAGGCGGTGGTGAGCAGCTGGCGGCACTCGCGCTCGTCGGCGGGGCAGGCCATGCTCATGTGGGGGATGCAGCGCACGAAGGCGATGTCGTAAGCGCCCGCGTGCGTGGCGCCGTCCGCGCCCACGAGGCCCGCGCGGTCGAGCGCGAAGACCACGGGCAGGTTCTGCAGCGCCACGTCGTGGATGAGCTGGTCGTAAGCGCGCTGCAGGAAGGTCGAGTAGATGGCCACGACGGGCTTCACGCCCTCGCAGGCCATGCCCGCGGCGAAGGTCACGGCATGCTGCTCGGCAATGCCCACGTCGTAGTAGCGGCCGGGGAAGCGCTGGTGGAACTCCACCATGCCCGAGCCCTCGCGCATGGCCGGCGTGATGCCCACGAGGCGCTGGTCCTTGGCGGCCATGTCGCACAGCCATTGGCCGAAGACCTGGGTGAAGGTCTGCTTCGGCGGCGTGGCGGGCTTGACCAGGCCCACGCGCGGGTCGAACTTGCCGGGGCCGTGGTAGGCCACGGGGTCGGCCTCGGCGAGCTTGTAGCCCTGGCCCTTCTTGGTGACCACGTGCAGGAACTGCGGGCCCTTGAGGCTCCTGATGTTCTCCAGCGTGGGGATGAGCGAGTCGAGGTCGTGCCCGTCGATGGGGCCGATGTAGTTGAAGCCGAACTTCTCGAACAGCGTGGCCGGCACCACCATGCCCTTGGCCTGCTGCTCCAGGCGCTTGGCGAGTTCGAGCAGCGGCGGCGCGTTCCTGAGCACGCTCTTGCCCACGTCGCGCGCCTTGGCGTAGAACTGGCCGCTCATGAGCTGCGCGAGGTAGCGGTTGAGCGCACCCACGGGCGGGCTGATGCTCATGTCGTTGTCGTTGAGGATGACGAGCAGGTCGGCGTCTGCCACGCCCGCGTTGTTGAGCGCCTCGAAGGCCATGCCGGCCGTCATCGCGCCGTCGCCGATCACGGCGATCGCGCGGCGGTCCTCGCCCTTCTGCTTGGCCGCCAGCGCCATGCCCAGCGCGGCCGAGATGCTGGTGGACGAGTGCGCCGTGCCGAAGGTGTCGTACTCGCTCTCGGCGCGCTGCGGGAAGCCCGACAGGCCGCCGAGCTGGCGCAGCGTGCCCATGCGCTCGCGCCGGCCGGTGAGGATCTTGTGCGGGTAGGTCTGGTGGCCCACGTCCCACACCAGGCGGTCGCGCGGCGTGTCGAACACGGCGTGCAACGCCACGGTGAGCTCCACCGTGCCCAGGTTGGACGACAGGTGGCCACCGGTCTTGGAGACGCTCTCCAGCACGAAGGCGCGCAGCTCGCCAGCCAGGCTCTTGAGCTCGGCGCGCGACAGCCGGCGCAGGTCGGCCGGGTCGTTCACGCGTTCGAGCAGCGGGTAGTTGGTCGTGGACATATGCTCTTTTTTTCCTAGCTACCAGCGCTTGATGAGTAAGCGCTGGTAGCCAATTTGGCTTAAAAAATGGCCTTTCAGTGCGAACGGCGCACCACCATGTCGGCCAGCTCCGCCAGCGCGCGCGTATCCGCAAGGCCGCTCGCGGCCAGCGCGGCATGCGCCTCGGCCCGCAGCGCCTCGGCATGGTCGCGGGCGGCGTCCAGCCCCATCAGCGAGACGTAGGTGGGCTTGTCGCTGGCGGCATCCTTGCCTGCGGTCTTGCCCAGCGTGGCGGAGTCCTGCGTCACGTCCAGCACGTCGTCGACCACCTGGAACGCGAGGCCTATGGCCGCACCATACTGCGCCAGCGCCTGCTCGGCCACCCTGGCGGGCTCGCCGCAGGCCGCGCCCATGACCACGCTGGCGCGCAGCAGCGCCCCGGTCTTGAGGCGGTGCATGTGGCGCAGCTGGTCCTGCGTGAGCTGTTGGCCCACGCTGGCCAGGTCTATGGCCTGGCCGCCGGCCATGCCGTCGGCCCCCGCGGCCTGGGCCAGCAGGCGGCACAGGCGGGCCTGCATGGCGGGGGGCACACCGTCCTCCGGCGTCAGCAGCTCGAAGGCCAGGGCCTGCAGCGCGTCGCCGGCCAGCAGCGCCTGCGCCTGGCCGAAGCGCACGTGCACCGTGGGCTTGCCGCGGCGCAGCACGTCGTTGTCCATGCAGGGCATATCGTCGTGCACGAGCGAGTAGGCGTGGATCAGCTCCACCGCGCAGGCGGCGCGCAGCGCGGCCTGGCCCAGCCCACCCACGGCCTCGCAGGCCGCCAGCACCAGCAGCGGGCGCAGGCGCTTGCCGCCGTCGAGCACCGCGTAGCGCATTGCGGCGCCCAGGCCCGCGGGCGCGTCCGCCCGCACCCAGAGCGACAGCCCCGCCTCGACCTGCGCGAGCTGTCCGCGCATCCAGCGGGCGAAGTCGTAGTCCGAGGTAGGCATCACTCCTGCGTCCATGGCTGCAGCGCCCCCTCGTCCAGCACCTTGATCTGGTCCTGCACGGCCTCCAGGCGCGCGCGGCAGAAGTTCAGCAGCGCCGCGCCGCGCTGGTAGCCCGCCAGCATCTGCTCCAGCGGCAGCTGCCCCGACTCGATGCGGGCCACGAGCTGCTCGAGCTCCTCCAGCGCGGCTTCGTAGCTCGCGGGATCGGGCTGTGGTGCGGGTGCGGCGGGGGCCTTGGGCATGGGATGGTGGGGCGCCTTGCGCCAAGTGGAAACGGGCAATTTTAGGCGCTGCTCCACAAACACGCGGGTGGCGCGCCCCCGGACCGCGGACCCGGGGACGCATGGCGGGCCCGCCCAATACCAGTACGGGCGCCGCGGAAATAACCCCACCGCCTATAATCCCATTCCTTCGATACGAACCGGCTATGGAGTCTTTCCCTGGGCCGGTTTCGTTTTTTCTATTGTCCGTGCGCACGCGCACCCTCCCTGTGGGGAGTCTTTAGGTCAGGTCACCCATGTCTGATTTAAGTCTTCGACTGCAGCAGGCCGCAAGCCAACTACCAGTTTCCAGCTATTTCGACGAGGCGCTCCTGCAGCGCGAACTGGAGACCATCTTCCGGCAGGGCCCCCGCTATGTCGGGCACGCGCTGAGCGTGCCCGAGATCGGGGACTACTACGCCCTGCCCCAGGAGAGCGAGGGCCGCGCGCTGGTGCGGGGCGCCAATGGCCGGGTGGAGCTGGTCTCCAACGTCTGCCGCCACCGCCAGGCGGTGATGCTCAAGGGCCGCGGCAACCTGCAGGCCCAGGGCAAGGGCCATGCGGGCGGCAACATCGTGTGCCCCATCCACCGCTGGACCTATTCCAGCAGCGGCGAGCTGCTGGGCGCGCCGCATTTCGCGCACGACCCCTGCCTGAACCTGAACAACTACCAGCTGCGCGAGTGGAACGGCCTGCTGTTCGAGGACAACGGCCGCGACATCGCCGCGGACCTGGCCGGCATGGGCCCGCAGCACGACCTGTCGTTCGAGGGCTACGTGCTCGACCACGTGGAACTGCACGAGTGCAGCTACAACTGGAAGACCTTCATCGAGGTCTACCTGGAGGACTACCACGTCGGCCCGTTCCACCCCGGCCTGGGCAACTTCGTCACCTGCGACGACCTGCGCTGGGAGTTCGCCAGGGAGTATTCCGTGCAGACCGTGGGCGTGGCGCCCACGTTCGGCAAGCCGGGCTCGGACGTCTACAGGAAGTGGCACGAGGTGCTGCTCAAGTACCAGGGCGGCAAGCTGCCCGAGCGCGGCGCCATCTGGCTGACCTACTACCCGCACATCATGGTGGAGTGGTACCCGCACGTCCTCACCGTCTCCACGCTGCACCCCATCTGCGTGGACAGGACGCTGAACATGGTGGAGTTCTACTACCCCGAGGAGATCGTGGCCTTCGAGCGCGAGTTCGTCGAGGCCCAGCGCGCCGCCTACATGGAGACCTGCATCGAGGACGACGAGATCGCCGAGCGCATGGACGCGGGCCGCAAGGCCCTGATGCAGCGCGGCGACAACGAGGTCGGCCCCTACCAGAGCCCCATGGAGGACGGCATGCAGCACTTCCACGAGTGGTACCGCGAGCGGCTGGGCGACGCCGTGCCCAAGGCCTGAGCGACGCCCACGTCATTTGCTACCATAAAAATAGCTGCTGGCGCTTGTCACATAGGCGCCAGCAGCTTTTTCCGCATAAGAACCAAGGTTTCCATGCAAGCGCTCTGGATGGTATTGGCGGCGTTCCTGTTCGCCAGCATGGGGGTGTGCGTCAAATTCGCCTCGGCGTACTTCAATTCGGCCGAGATGGTGTTCTACCGCGGCATCATCGGCATGGCCGTGCTCTGGTGGCTCGCGCGCTCGCAGCAAGTGGCGCTGGCGACGCGCTACCCCGGCATGCACGCCTGGCGCAGCCTGATCGGCGTCCTCTCCATCAGCGCATGGTTCTATGCGATCGCCCACCTGCCGCTGGGCACGTCGATGACGCTCAACTACATGAGCAGCGTGTGGGTCGCGGCCTTCATCGTGGGCGGCGCGCTGTTCACGTGGCGCCCCTCCAGCCGCCAGCCGCGCCCGCCGCTGCAGGTGCCGCTGCTGCTGACGGTGCTGACGGGCTTCGCGGGCGTGGTGCTGATGCTGCGGCCCAGCCTGGGCGACAGCCAGGGCTTCGCCGCGCTGATCGGCCTGGGCTCGGGCCTGGGTGCGGCCCTCGCCTACATGCAGGTGGTGGCGCTCTCGCGCCTGGGCGAGCCCGAGACGCGCACGGTGTTCTACTTCGCCACCGGATCGGCCGTGGCGGGCGCGGCGGCCATGGCCGTCACGGGCATGTCCTCCTGGCCCGGCTGGCCCGCGCTGTGGCTGCTGCCGCTGGGCATGCTGGCGGCGCTGGGGCAGCTGTGCATGACGCGCGCCTACTCGCGCGCCCTCACGCCGCGCGGCACGCTGGTGGTGGCCAACCTGCAGTACTCGGGCATCGTCTTCGCCGGCATCTACGGCGTGCTGCTGTTCGGCGACCAGCTGCCGCTGGCGGCCTGGGCCGGCATGGCGATCATCGTCGCCAGCGGCATCGCGGCGACCGTGCTGCGCACCCAGGCGGCGCCGGACACGCCGGCGGAAGAACACTAGGTTCCGCCTAGGGCCACAATGAAGGCTTCGACATTCCTCGACGAAGCACTTCCATGCCATTCACCACGCTGATCTCCGTTTCCGAACTGCAGGCCCTCGTGCGCAGCAGCCAGCCGCTGATGGTGTTCGACTGCAGCTTCGACCTGGCGCAGCCCTCGCTGGGTGCCGCGCAGTACCGCGAGGCCCACCTCCCCGGCGCACTGCACACCGACCTCGACAAGAACCTGAGCGCCCGGCACGGCGCACCCGGGCACGGCGGCACGCTCACCGCCTCGGCGGCCGACGAGCCCGCCTCGGGCGGGCGCCACCCACTGCCAGGCCGCGAGCGCTTCGCCACCTGGCTCTCCAGCATCGGCTTCTCCAACGACATGCAAGCCGTGGTCTACGACCGCAACGGCGCCAACTACTGCGGGCGCCTGTGGTGGATGCTCAAGTGGGCGGGCCACGACGCCGTGGCCGTGCTCGACGGCGGCCTGCAGGCCTGGCAGGCAGCGGGCGGCAAGCTGGCCAGCGGCGAAGGGCCCGCGCGCTTCCAGTCCAACTTCGAGCTGCGCGCGCCGCTGCGCCGCCTGGTGGGCGTGCAGGAGGTGCTGGAACACCTGGGCCGGCCGCACCAGACCCTGGTCGACGCGCGCGCCACGCCGCGCTTTCGCGGCGAGGTCGAGCCGCTGGACCCCGTGGCGGGCCACATCCCCGGCGCGCTCAACCGCCCCTTCGGCCTGAACCTGGGGCCCGACGGCTGCTTCAAGAGCCCCGGGCAGCTGCGCGCCGAATTCCAGGATCTGCTGGGCGGACGCCCGCCAGCCAGCGTGGTGCACCAGTGCGGCAGCGGCGTGAGCGCCGTGCCCAACCTGCTGGCCATGGAGATCGCCGGCCTGGGGCCGACGGCCCTGTTCGCGGGCAGCTGGAGCGAGTGGTGCAGCGATCCGGCCCGGCCCGTGGAGCGCGGCTGAAGCGCATCAACGGAAAGCCCGGGGGCCTTGCCGATCACCGGGGCTTGCAGCTTCGCTGCGCCGCGATCAGTGGCCGCAACGCCTGAATCCGGCGCAACGCAGGCCAGCAGACGCCGCGCAAGGGCCGCCCCGCCGCGCTGGCGTCGTCCCCCTTCCCGGCGCCAG
Source organism: Alicycliphilus denitrificans K601 (assembly GCF_000204645.1). Taxonomy (NCBI): domain Bacteria; kingdom Pseudomonadati; phylum Pseudomonadota; class Betaproteobacteria; order Burkholderiales; family Comamonadaceae; genus Alicycliphilus; species Alicycliphilus denitrificans. The sequence continues at coordinate 3,929,836 of NC_015422.1, forward strand.
CCGAGAGAAGGGGGAAGCCGCGTAGCGGCTCAGGGGGTTGTCACACATTCGTGATCGAGATCGCGCGCGTGTTCAGGCAGGCCTCCAGCGCCTCCGGCCCGCCCTCCGAGCCGTAGCCCGAGTCCTTGATGCCGCCGAACGGCAGCTCAGCCGAGGGTGTGGCAGGCTGGTTGATCCACAGCATGCCCACCTCCACGCGCTGCGAGAGCAGGTGCGCGTTCTTGAGCGAGCGCGTGAACGCGTAGCCCGCCAGGCCGTAGGGCAGGCGGTTGGATTCGGCGATGGCGTCCTCCAGCTTGGTGAAGCCGCGCACCGAGGCCACGGGACCGAAGGGCTCCTCGTTGAAGATGCGCGCGCTCGTGGGCACGTTGTCGAGCACCGTGGGCGCGAAGAAGTTGCCCACCTCGCCGATGCGCTCGCCGCCGGCGCGCACGGTGGCGCCGCGCTGGACGGCGTCGCCCAGCAGCTCCTTCATGGCGGCCACGCGGCGCGGGTTGGCCAGCGGGCCCATCTGCGTGCCCTTGGCCAGGCCGTCGCCCACCTTCAGGCCCTGGGCGTGGCGCGCGAGCGCGGCCACGAAGTCGGCGCGCACGTCCTCGTGCACCAGGAAGCGCGTGGGCGCGATGCACACCTGGCCGGCGTTGCGGAACTTGGCGCCGCCCGCGGCCTTGACTGCCAGCTCGATGTCCGCGTCCTCGCAGACGATCACCGGCGCGTGGCCGCCCAGCTCCATGGTCACGCGCTTCATGTGCTGGCCGGCCAGGCCCGCGAGCATCTTGCCCACGGGCGTGGAGCCGGTGAACGTGACCTTGCGCACGATGGGGTGCGGGATCAGATAGTTGGAGATTTCGGCCGGGTTGCCGTAGACCAGGCCCACTACGCCGGCGGGCAGGCCCGCGTCGGCGAACGCGCGGATCAACTCGGCGGGGCTGGCCGGCGTTTCCTCGGGCGCCTTGACGAGCACCGAGCAGCCCGCGGCCAGCGCTGCGCCCAGCTTGCGCACCACCTGGTTGATAGGGAAGTTCCAGGGCGTGAACGCGGCCACCACGCCCACGGGGTCCTTCACCACCATCTGGCGCACGGCCAGGTTGCGCGAGGGCACGATGCGGCCGTAGACGCGCATGCCCTCGTCGGCGAACCATTCGATGATGTCGGCCGCGGCCATGGCCTCGACGCGCGCCTCGGCCAGGGGCTTGCCCTGCTCCTGCGTGAGGATGGCGGCGATGGCGTCGGCGCGCTCGCGCATCAGCGCGGCGGCGCGGCGCATGGCCCGCGCGCGCTCGATGGCAGGCACGTCGCGCCAGGCCTCGAAGCCCTTCTGCGCCGCAGCCAGCGCGCGGTCCAGGTCGGCGATGCCCGCGTGCGCCACGCGGCCGATCTCCTCGCCCGTGGCGGGATTGACGACGGGCAGCGTCTTGCCGTCGGCGGCGTCCTGCCACTGGCCGGCGATGAAGAGGCGGGTGTCGGGATAGCGCATGCTGTTGCTCCTTGTGTGTCCAGCGTGAATTCGAGACTTCGACTATAGGCCGGCGGACGCACCCGGGCGCGAACGCGGGAATTCGCTAGGGCCTGTTCACCTAAGAAACGGGAGATGCGTTGCCCCGCCGTGGGGGCATCTGCTTTGTCGCGCGGCTTGCCAATAGCTACCGCTATTGGCGCGCACCGCGCCCTGCACTGCATCCCGGCGCACTCCCGTTTCTTAGGTGAACAGGCCCTAGGGAACGGCGTGGTGCCAGTAGCGGCGCGCGGCCTCGCGCTCGCAGCGCGGCTCCTGCGGCGCGGCCGACGACCAGCGCGCCGCGCCGCACCGGGTCGTCTGCACCAGGGCGATACCGCGCTCCTGGTAGCGTGCCGCCACCTCGTGCGCGGGATGGCCGAAGCGGTTGCGGTAGCCGGCCTGCACCAGGGCCAGGCGCGGGCGCACGGCATCCACGAAGTCCTCGCTGGACGAGGTCTTGCTGCCATGGTGCGGCACCAGCAGCACATCGGCCGCCAGGAGCGCGCCGCCGGCCACCAGGGACTGCTCCTGGGCGCGCTCCACGTCGCCCGCCAGCAGGGCCGATGCGCCCGGCGGCGCTCCGGCCGAGATGCGCAGTACGCAGCTGTGGGCGTTGGGCCTGGGCGCGCGGGGGCCGGGCGCGGTGGCATCCACGCCCCGCGGCGGGTGCAGCACCTCGAAGCGCACGCCGTCCCATTCCCAGCGCCGGCCCGCCAGACAGGGCTCGATGGGCCGCAGCGATTGCAGCGGATGGCCGGCCCCGATGGAGCCCAGCACCCGCGCCTGCGGCTGCCGGGCCAGCACGGCCGCGGCGCCGCCGGTGTGGTCCGTGTCGCCGTGGCTCAGCACGAGCAGGTCCAGCCGTTCGCCCAGTGCGCGCAGCAGCGGCGCCAGCACGCGCTCGCCGGCGTCGCTGTCCTGGTGGTAGCGCGGGCCGGCGTCGTACAGCAACGCGTGGCGCGCCGTGCGCACCAGCACGGCCTGGCCCTGGCCCACGTCGGCCGCCAGCAGCTCGAACTGCCCCGGCGCGGGGCGCGGCGGCTGCCACCACAGCGCGGGCAGCAGCAGCGGCAGCCCCAGGGCGCGCACGCCCCAGGGCAGGCGCAGCGCCAGCAGCACGCCGCCGGCCACGGCCAGCGCGCCGGCCCACTGCGGCGCCATGGGCAGGCTGACCTGAGCCCAGGGCCAGGCGGCGAGCCATTGCAGCAGCACCGTGAGCCACTGCACGCACCAGGCCGCCGCCTGCCACAGCGGCGCCCACAGCACGCCCAGCAGCGCCAGCGGCGTGACCACCAGCGTGGTCCACGGAATGGCCAGCAGGTTGGCCAGCAGGCCCACGATCGAGACCTGCCCGAACAGCAGCAGCGTGAGCGGGGTGAGCGCCAGCGTCACCACCCACTGCTCGCGCAGCAATCCAAGAAAACGGCCTGCAGCGCCTGTTGGGCGGGCGCCAGCAGCTCCCATATCCGTAGCAAACAGCACCGCCACAGCCACGAAGCTGAGCCAGAACCCCGGCTGCAGCAGGGCCCACGGGTCGGCCGCCAGCACCACGGCGCAGGCAAGCAGCCACACCTGGGGCCAAGGCCAGCGCCGCCCCGACAGGCGCAGCAGCGCCACCGTGGCCAGCATGCACACCGTGCGCTGGGCCGGCACGCCCCAGCCGCTGAAGAGCGCATAGGCCCCGGCCAGCAGCACGCCGCCCGCCAGCGCCGCCGTGGGCGCGGGCAGGGCCAGGCACAGCCGGCGCGAGCGGCGCCAGGCCCGCTGGACGAGCGCCGCCGCCAGCCAGGCGAACAGCGTGATGTGCAGGCCCGAGATGCTCATGAGGTGGGCCACGCCCGTGGCGCGGAACAGATCCCAGTCCTCGCGCTCGATGGCGCGCTGGTCGCCCGTGACCAGGGCCGCCACCACGCCCATGGCGCGCTGCCCGGCTGCGTCGGCCCCGGGCGCGAGCCCGGCGTCGCGCACGCGCTGGCGCAGTTGCTCCACGGGGTGCCGCCAGGTGGCGCCCAGGCGCTCGGGCGGGCCGTGGAGCGCGTCCAGGCGCGCGCCGGTGCGCACGTAGCCCGTGGCCTGCACGCCCTGCTCCCAGAGCCACAGCTCGTAGTCGAAGCCATGCGGGTTGCGCCCGCCATGGGGCGCCTTAAGCCGCACGGTGAGACGCCAGCGCTCGCCCGCCTGCAGCGCGGGCGGGGGGCGCGCCTCGTCCTGCGCGCCACCGCCCGGGGCGCCGGCGTACCAAGACAGGTCGATGAGCCCGGGCACGCGCACGGGCGCGCCGTCGAGCAGCGCCGACTCCACCTCCAGCCGCAGGCGCAGCCCCGTCTCGCGCGGCTGCGGCATGGCGGCGACCACGCCCGTGACGCGCAGATCGCGCCCTTCGAGCTGCGGCGCGAGCGCCCCGGCAAGAAAGGCCGCAGCGCGCAGGCCGCACACGCTCCACGTCAGCAGCGCGGCCGCGAGCCAGGCGAACGCGCCCGGCCGGGGCGCCTTCCAGGCCAGGCCGGCGCCCAGCAGGGCGAGCGCCAGCGTGCCCGCGTAGGCCGGCCAGGGCCATAGCTGCGCCTGCTGCAGTTGCAGGGCCACGCCGAGCACAGCGCCCAGCAAGAACGTGTTCCCTCGATGTGGATGCTGCGCAGACATGGGCGCATGCTAAGGTACGCGCCCGCCCTAGGCGGACCGATTCTCATCCATGTGTTTGAAAGAACTGCCATGAGCGTTTACGACAAGCTGAAGGAACTCGACATCACCCTGCCCCCGCTGGCAGTGCCCGCCGCCGCCTACGTGCCCTACGTGCAGACCGGCAACCTGCTGTTCCTGAGCGGCCACATCGCGCGCAAGGACGGCAAGCCCTGGGCGGCGCAGTTCGGCAAGGACATCACGACCGAGGAAGGCAAGGCCGCCGCGCGCGCCGTGGCCATCGACCTGCTGGGCACGCTGCACGCGGCCACCGGCGGCGACCTGAACCGCGTGCAGCGCATCGTGAAGGTGATGAGCCTGGTGAACTCCACGGGCGACTTCACCGAGCAGCACCTGGTCACCAACGGCGCCAGCGAGCTGCTGGGCGAGGTGTTCGGCGACAAGGGCAAGCACGCGCGCAGCGCGTTCGGCGTGGCGCAGATTCCCCTGGGCGCCTGCGTCGAGATCGAGCTGATGGCCGAAATCGACTGAAGCAACCCGCAAAAACAGGAGCTGCCAGCGCTTGGCACACAATGGGTTGCGATGGTTTCAACCATCAAACCCAATGATAATGAGCGCTAGCAGCTCTCTTTTTTGAATTACTCCACGCGCAGCACGGCGGCCGGCTTGAAGCCCAGGTCCGCCGCCTTGCCCTTGCGCCCGCGCGTGCCGCGGGCGTTGTTCAGGCTGCGGATCTCCAGCTGCTCCTCGCGCTGCCTGCCCCCGCGCCCCACGCCGGCGATGCGCACGCTGCGCGTGTAGGCTGCCGCTCCGGCCAGGCTGTCCTTGTCCTCCAGCGCGATGAGCATCAGGCCGCGCCCGCCCTTGTCCATCTGCTTGAGCTCGCCGATATCGAACGTCAGGATGCGCCCGCCCGCCGATGCGCAGCAGACGTGGGTGGCGGCCGCGAGCGGCTGGCTGGCGCTGGTGCCCGCCACGTGCGAGGGCGCGCACAGCGTCTCGCCCTCGCCCAGCGCGACGAAGGCCTTGCCGCCCTTGTTGCGCGAGACCATGTGCTCGACCTGCGCCACGAAGCCATAGCCGCCCGAGCCGGCCAGCAGCAGCTGCGCCTGCACCGGCCCCGCGAAGTAGTGCGCGATCTGCGTGCCCGGCTCCAGCTCGATGAGCGTGGTCACCGGCTGGCCGTCGCCGCGCCCGCCGGGCAGCTGCGCCACGGGCACGGAATACAGGCGCCCGTTGCTGCCGAAGACGATGAGCTGGTCCACCGTGCGGCATTCGAAGGTGCCGTAGAGCCCGTCGCCCGCCTTGAAGGCGAAGCTGTCGGCCGCGTGGCCGTGGCCCTGGCGCGTGCGCACCCAGCCTTTCTGCGAGACGACCACGGTGGTCGGCTCGTCCACCACCTTGACCTCGGCGACGACCTTCTTTTCCTCCTGGATCAGGGTGCGGCGCGCGTCGGCGAACTGCTTGGCGTCCGCCTCGATCTCGCGGACCATCAGGCGGCGCAGCGAGGCGGGGTTGGCGAGGATGTCCTCCAGCTGCCCCTGCTCCTTGCGCAGCTCCGACAGTTCCTGCTCGATCTTGATGGCCTCCAGCCGCGCGAGCTGGCGCAGGCGGATCTCCAGGATGTCCTCGGCCTGGCGCTCCGACAGGCTGAAACGCGCCATCAGCGCGGCCTTCGGGTCGTCGGCCGCGCGGATGATGGCGATCACCTCGTCGATGTTGAGCAGCACGAGCTGCCGGCCTTCAAGGATGTGGATGCGGTCCAGCACCTTCGCCAGGCGATGCTGGCTGCGCCGCGTGATGGTCTGCTGGCGGAACTCCACCCACTCCGCCAGCATCTGGCGCAGGCTTTTCTGCACCGGCCTGCCGTCCAGCCCCACCATCGTCAGGTTGATGGGCGCGGAGGTCTCCAGGCTCGTGTGCCCCAGCAGCGCGGTGACCAGCTCCTGCTGCGGCACCCTGCCCGTCTTGGGCTCGAAGACGATGCGCACGGGCGCGTCCTTGCTCGACTCGTCGCGCACGCCGTCGAGCACGGCGAGCATGCTGGCCTTGAGCTGCTGCTGCTCCTGCGTGAGCGCCTTCTTGCCGGCCTTGACCTTGGGGTTGGTGATGTCCTCGATCTCCTCGAGCACCTTCTGCGCCGACACGCCGGGCGGCAGCTCGGTCACCACCATCTGCCACTGGCCGCGCGCCAGGTCCTCGATCTTCCAGCGCGCGCGCACCTTCAGGCTGCCGCGCCCGCCGCGGTAGGCGTCCTGGATGTCGGCCACGCTGCTGATGATCTGCCCGCCGCCAGGGTAGTCCGGGCCGGGGACGAGCGCGAACAGCTCCTCGTCGGACAGGCGCGGGTTCTTCACCAGCGCCACGCAGGCGTCGGCCACCTCGCGCAGGTTGTGGCTGGGGATCTCGGTCGCCAGGCCCACGGCGATGCCGCTCGCGCCGTTGAGCAGCGCGAACGGCAGGCGCGCGGGCAGCTGGCGCGGCTCCTGCGTGCTGCCGTCGTAGTTGGGCACGAAGTCCACCGTGCCCTGGTCGATCTCGCCCAGCAGCAGGCCGGCGATCTTCGTGAGCCGCGCCTCGGTGTAGCGCATGGCGGCCGCGCCGTCGCCGTCGCGGCTGCCGAAGTTGCCCTGGCCGTCGATCAGCGGGTAGCGCTGGCTGAAGTCCTGCGCCAGGCGCACCAGCGCGTCGTAGGCCGACTGGTCGCCGTGCGGGTGGAAGCGCCCGAGCACGTCGCCCACCACGCGCGCGCTCTTGACCGGCTTGGCTGGCGCGTTGCCGCTGTAGGACAGGCCCATGCGGTCCATGGCGTAGAGGATGCGCCGCTGCACGGGCTTGAGCCCGTCGCACACGTCGGGCAGCGCCCGGCCCTTGACGACCGAGAGGGCGTATTCGAGGTAGGCGCGCTGGGCGTAGCCGCCCAGGCCCAGGGCGTCGCCCGCGTCGGCGCCGGAGAAATCGAGAACAGGTTGGTCGCTCATGCTTTAAAAATAGGAGCTGCTGGCGCTTTTCCAGCAAGGCCTGGAGGCCAAAACATCAAATATCCACTTCCACCGCGTCGCCGTGCAGCTCCATGAGCTCGCGGCGCGAGGCGGCCTCGCCCTTGCCCATGAGCTTGGTGATGAGCCCCTCGGTGGCGGCGAAGTCCAGCGCGCCCAGCTGCACGGGCAGCAGGCGCCGCGTGTCGGGGTTGAGCGTGGTCTCCCACAGCTGCTCGGCGTTCATCTCGCCCAGGCCTTTGAAGCGGCTGATCTGGCATTTCTCGCGCGGCACGCCGTCCTTGGCGGCCTTGTCGAGGATGGCCTCCAGCTCGCCCTCGTCGAGCGCGTAGAGCTTGGCCGCGGGCTTCTTGCCGCGCGCGGGCACGTCCACGCGGTACAGAGGCGGGCGGGCCACGTAGATGCGGCCGGCCTCGATCAGCCGGGGGAAATGGCGGAAGAACAGCGTGAGCAGCAGCACCTGGATGTGCGCGCCGTCCACGTCGGCGTCCGACAGGATGCAGACCTTGCCGTAGCGCAGGCCCGAGAGATCGGGCGAATCATGGGGCCCGTGCGGGTCCACGCCGATGGCGACCGAGATGTCGTGCACCTCGTTGTTGCGGAACAGCAGGTCGCGCTCCACCTCCCAGGTGTTGAGCACCTTGCCGCGCAGCGGCAGGATGGCCTGGGTCTCCTTGTCGCGGCCCATCTTGGCGCTGCCGCCGGCGCTGTCGCCCTCCACCAGGAAGACCTCGTTGTACGCGGTGTCGCGGCTCTCGCAGTCGGTCAGCTTGCCTGGCAGCACGGCCACGCCCGAGCCCTTCTTCTTCTCGACCTTCTGGCCTGCCCTTTGCCGGGTCTGCGCGGCCTTGATGGCCAGCTCGGCCAGCCGCTTGCCGTAGTCCACGTGCTGGTTGAGCCACAGCTCCAGCGCCGGGCGCACGAAGCTGCTCACCAGGCGCACGGCGTCGCGCGAGTTCAGCCGCTCCTTGATCTGGCCCTGGAACTGCGGGTCCAGCACCTTGGCCGAGAGCACGTAGCTGGCGCGGGCGAACACGTCCTCGGGCAGCAGCTTGACCCCCTTGGGCAGCAGCGCGTGCAGCTCGATGAAGCCCTTGACCGCCTGGAACAGCCCGTCGCGCAGGCCGCTGTCGTGCGTGCCGCCGGCGGACGTGGGGATCAGGTTGACGTAGCTCTCGCGCACGGGCGATCCCTCTTCGGTGAAGGCCACGGCCCAGGCCGCGCCCTCGCCCTCGGCGAAGCTGTCGTGGCCCGCGTCGGCGAAGCCCTCGCCGCTGAACAGCGGGATCACCGGGTCGGCCGGCAGGCTCTGCGCGAGGTAGTCCGCAAGCCCCCCCTTGTACTGCCAGGCCTGCTGGTCCCGGGTCTTCTCGTTCACCAGCGACACAGACACGCCGGGCATGAGCACGGCCTTGCTGCGCAGCAGGTGGGTGAGCTCGCCCATGGGCAGCTGCGCGGACTCGAAGTACTTCGCGTCGGGCCACACGCGCACCGTGGTGCCCTGCCGGCGCTCGCCCGCCGCCAGGGGCCGGGCCAACAGGGGCTCGGCCACGTCGCCCGCGGCGAAAGCCAGGCGCGCGATCTGGCCCTCGCGGTGCGTGGACACCTCCAGCCGGGTCGAGAGCGCATTCGTCACCGACACGCCCACGCCGTGCAGGCCGCCCGAGAAGCTGTAGGCGCCGCCTTGCCCCTTGTCGAACTTGCCGCCCGCGTGCAGGCGCGTGAACACCAGCTCGACCACAGGCGCGCCTTCCTCGGGGTGCAGGCCGAAGGGAATGCCGCGGCCGTCGTCCTCCACGCTGACCGAGCCGTCCTCGTGCAGCGTGACCTTGATCTTCTTGCCGTAGCCCGCCAGCGCCTCGTCGGCGGCGTTGTCCAGCACCTCCTGGACGATGTGCAGGGGGTTGTCGGTGCGGGTGTACATGCCCGGGCGCTGCTTGACGGGCTCCAGGCCCTTGAGAACGCGGATCGAGCCCTCGGAATACGCGGATGCTGAGCTGGGTTTGACTGCCATGGCGGCGCATTGTAGTAGCTGGATATAAAGCCAGTCTTTCGGCCATACGACGCGTCCGGCAGGCAGCCGCCGCGGGTTTTCGCTACATTCGCCGGATGCACGACACGACCCGAAAACTCTCCATGGCCCAGGTGCTGATCTGCGGCGCCACCATCGTCACCCTGTCCATGGGCATACGCCACGGGTTCGGCATGTGGCTGCAGCCCATCACGCAGGACATGGGCTGGACGCGCCAGACCTTCGCCCTGGCCATGGCCATCCAGAACCTGTCCTGGGGCGTGTTCGGCATCTTCGGCGGCATGCTGTCCGACCGCTTCGGCGCCTTCCGCGTGCTGATACTGGGCGCCCTGCTCTACGCCATGGGCCTGGCCGGCATGGCGCTGTCGCCCACGCCGCTCCTGTTCTCGCTGACCACGGGCGTGCTCATAGGCGCGGCCCAGGCGGGCACCACCTACGCCGTCATCTACGGCGTGCTGGGCCGGCAGATCTCGGCCGAGCGGCGCTCCTGGGCCATGGGCGTGGCAGCGGCCGCGGGCTCGTTCGGGCAGTTCCTCATGATGCCGCTGGAGGGCCAGCTCATCCTGCGCCTGGGCTGGCAGAACGCGCTGCTCGTGCTCTCGGCCATGGTGCTGCTGATCGTGCCGCTGGCCTTCGGCCTGCGCGAGCCGGGCTTCCACGGCAGCGCACCCATCCGGCGCACGCAGTCCGCGCGCCACGCGTTCGCCGAGGCGCTGCGCTACAAGAGCTTCCTGTTGCTCACCGCGGGCTACTTCGTCTGCGGCTTCCAGGTGGTGTTCATCGGCGTGCACATGCCCAGCTACCTGCGCGACCACGGCCTGTCGCCCCAGGTGGCCAGCTACGCGCTGGCGCTGATCGGGCTGTTCAACGTGTTCGGCACCTACATCTCCGGCACGCTGGGCCAGCGCATGCAAAAGCGCCACATCCTGGCCTTCATCTACTTCGCGCGCGCCGTGGTCATCAGCGTCTTCCTGCTCGTGCCGCTGTCGCCGCTGTCGGTCTACGTGTTCTCGGCCGTGATCGGCGCGCTGTGGCTGTCCACCGTGCCGCCCACCAACGCCGCCGTGGCGCAGATCTTCGGCGTGCAGCACCTGTCCATGCTCAGCGGCTTCGTGTTCTTCAGCCACCAGATCGGCAGCTTCCTGGGCGTATGGCTGGGCGGCTACCTGTACGACACCACCGGCAGCTACGACATCGTCTGGTACATGGCCATCGTGCTGGGCGTGGCCGCCGGCCTGATCAACCTGCCGGTGCGCGAAGGCGCCATCGCGCGCGCCACGCCGCAGGCGGCCTGAAGACATGCGCGCCGCACACAAGCGCTGGATCGCGGCCGCCCTCGCGCTGGCCGTGCTGCTGGCCGTGTTCGCCCTGTACCTGCAGCCGGAGTTCATGCGCACGCTGGCCGACCAGATCTGGGCCTGCTTCTAATGGAAGCCTCGGACTGGATCCAGCGCTGGTCGCACCTCGTGCCCGCGGGCGGCACGGTGCTCGACGTGGCCTGCGGCGCGGGCCGCCACATGCGCTGGTTTTCCGAAAGAAATCACCCCGTAACTGGCGTGGATAAAGCGCTGGAAGCTATCGAAGCAGTAGCACCCCTGGGCGAGGCGGTCCAGGCCGACATCGAGAACGGCCCCTGGCCCCTGCCGGGCCGGCGCTTCGACTGCGTGGTGGTGACCAACTACCTGTGGCGCCCGCTGCTGCCCACCATCGTGGACAGCGTGGCGCCCGGCGGCGTGCTGCTGTACGAGACCTTCGCCCAGGGCAACGAGACCGTGGGCCGGCCCGCGCGGCCCGAATTCCTGCTGCGCCCCAGTGAACTTCTGCGCGCCTGCGAGGGTCTGCGCATAGTGGCCTACGAGGACGGCTTCCTCGACGCTCCCGCGCGCTTCGTGCAGCGCATCGCCGCCGTGCGCGAGCCGCCATCGCCGCTAGTTAGAATGCCCCTTTACCGTTTTTGAACGCGGACATGACCTCTCCCAGCGCCCCCCTGACCGGCAGCATCGTCGCCCTCGTCACCCCCATGCACGACGACGGCAGCGTGGACTATCCCACGCTGCGCAAGCTCATCGACTGGCACATCCAGGAAGGCACCGACTGCATCGGCGTCGTGGGCACCACGGGCGAGTCGCCCACGGTGAACGTGGACGAACACTGCGAGATCATCCGCGTGTCCGTGGAGCAGGCCGCGGGGCGCGTGCCCGTCATGGCCGGCTGCGGCGCCAACTCCACGGCCGAGGCCATCGAGCTGGCGCGCTTCGCCAAGAAGGTCGGCGCCAACAGCCAGCTGCAAGTCGTTCCCTACTACAACAAGCCCACGCAAGAGGGCCAGTACCGCCACTTCAAGGCGATCGCCGAGGCCGTGGGCGAGCTGCCCATGGTGCTGTACAACGTGCCCGGCCGCTCGGTGGCCGACATGCTGCACGAGACCGTGCTGCGCCTCACGCAGGTGCCCGGCATCGTGGGTATCAAGGAGGCCACGGGCAACATCGAGCGCGCGCAGTGGCTCATCCGCGACGTGCCCAAGGGCTTTGCCGTGTACTCGGGTGACGACCCCACGGCCGTGGCCCTGATGCTGTGCGGCGGCCAGGGCAACATCAGCGTCACGGCCAACGTGGCGCCGCGCCTGATGCACGAGCTGTGCGTGGCCGCCATCGCGGGCGACGCGCGCCGCGCCATGGATATCCAGTTCCGCCTGCTGCCCGTGCACAAGCACCTGTTCGTCGAGGCCAACCCCATCCCCGTGAAGTGGGCCATGCAGCGCATGGGCCTGTGCGGCGGCGCCATGCGCCTGCCCATGACGCCGCTCTCCCAGGGCAACGAGGCCGTGGTCGAGACGGCCCTGCGCGCCGCGGGCCTGCTCTGACCCCCTCTCCCCGGACATCCCAAAGGATTTTCGCGTGAACGCTACCACCCGCCTGGGCCTGCTTGGCCTTGCCTTGACCCTGTCCGCCTGCTCCGTGCTGGAGAGCGACAAGATCGACTACAAAAGCGCCACCAAGGGCCCGACGCTGGAAGTCCCCCCGGACCTGAGCCAGCTCTCGCGCGAGACGCGCTACACCGTGCCCGGGAGCGCCGTGTCGGCCGCCGCCTTCGAGGCCGGCCAGGCGCAGCAGCCGCGCGGCGCCGCCAGCGCGGCGCCGCAGTCCATCGGAGACGTGCGCATAGAACGCGACGGCAACCAGCGCTGGCTGGTGGTGAACCGCGCGCCCGACCAGCTGTGGGAGCCGGTGCGCGACTTCTGGCTGGAGAACGGCTTCGTCTTCACCACGGAACAGCCCAAGCTGGGCATCCTGGAGACCGACTGGGCCGAGAACCGCGCCAAGCTGCCGCAGGACATCATCCGCTCGACCATCGGCAAGGTGTTCGACTCGCTGTATTCCACGGGCGAGCGCGACAAGTTCCGCACCCGCCTGGAACGCACCGCCAATGGCAGCACGGAGATCTTCATCACGCACCGCGGCATGGCCGAGGTCTACACCAACACCCAGAAGGACAGCACGGTGTGGCAGCCGCGCCCGGCCGATCCGGAGCTGGAGACCGAGTTCCTGCGCCGCCTGATGGTCGCGCTGGGCGTGAGCGAGGAACAGTCCAAGGCCGCCGCGGCCGCTCCCATGCCCGTCACGCCCGGCGCGCGCATGGCCACGGTGAACGACGTGCCCGTGGTGCAGCTCGACGAGGGCTTCGACCGCGCCTGGCGCCGCGTGGGCGTGTCGCTGGACCGCACGGGCTTCACCGTCGAGGACCGCGACCGCAGCAAGGGCGTGTACTTCGTGCGCTACGTGGCGCCCACGGACAAGAAGGAGCAGGGCTTCTTCAGCAAGCTGTTCTCGCGCTCGCCCGACGCCTCGGCCCCGCTCAAGTACCGCATCGTGGTGCGCAGCGAAGGCAACCAGAGCACGGTCTCGGTGCTGAACGCCGCTGGCGCGCCCGAAACCTCGGCCAACGCCCAGCGCATCGTGCGCGTGCTGGCCGACGATCTCAAGTAAGCAGCCCTCCCGCAAACGCGCCGGCCCTCCCCGGGCCGGCAACAAAAAACCCCGACCTCTCGGTACGGGGTTTTTTTACTGCGGGCCCGAGGCCCGCTGCAGGCGTGCTTCTTACTTGGCTTCGGAAGCGGCACCGGCGGCAGCGCCGGCAGCAGCGTCGGCGGCAGCCTTGGCGGCATCGGAAGCGGCGTCGGTGGCTGCGGCAGCAGGAGCCTCGGCGGAGGCAGGGGCCTCGGCGGGAGCAGCTGCAGGAGCGGGGGCTTCCACGGGAGCGGGAGCCGGTGCCGGCGCGGGTTCTTCCTTCTTGCCGCAGGCAGCGAGGGCAGCGGCAGCGATCAGGGCAGCCAGAACGACGGAGTTCTTCATTTCAATTTCCTATGGGACAGACGACAGTTTCGGAAAGCCGTGGCGCCGCCTCTTGCAGCGATGGCCCCGGCGACGGTGCTTTACTTGATATAAAGCAAAACACCAGCGGCAATACCAACTGGCGATTATAGAAAAATTTCGTCAATAGTGGATAACGCGAAGAAATCGCGACCTTTGTTACCACAAAGGATTTGCGCCGTCACAAACCCAGCGTCGAAGCGGGAAAACCCGGAGAACTCTTGCGCTCCACCCATTCGAGCAGCGATTCGCGCAGCAGAATGCGCCGCTCGGGCTCCGTTCCCGTCACGCCGCGGCAGCGCAGCGGGTCGTGCCGATGCAACACCCAATGCGGCGACCAGATGGAACTGGGCAGGTCCTGCGGGTCTGCCGCGCCGGCCCGGCGGCACACGATGATGTGGTCCCAGCGCACGCGCCACTGCACGAAGCGCGCGTGCCGGCGCACGACCTCGTCGTAGCCGGCGGCGATCAGGGTCAGGCGCCGCCCCGTGCGCGCCCATTGCTGCAGCGACTCGACCGCCGCGCGCTCGCCCAGGGGCCAGTCGTGGAAACTGGCGTCGCACAGCATCAGCTCAGACCAGCCCTCGCGCGCGGCGCAGGCCAAGGCGTCGCGCACCAGTTGCTGGAAGGCCTCGCGGCCCTCAAATCGGCCGCCGGGCAGCTGCGGCGCCGTTGGCATGGGTGCGTCGCTCATATCAGACCGCGGGGCCCGCATGGACCCAGCCCGCTTCGCACCACGTCGACAGTAGCTCCAGCGCCGCATCGCTGGCGCGTGCCAGCTCGCGCGCGCCCAGCCGGCGCTCGTCGGCCAGCTGGCGCATGAGCGCGGCGTCGCGCCCCGCGGCGCGGTAGCTCTCGCCGTTGATGAAGACATGCTTGTCGTCGTACATCATGCGGGTGCGCCTGTCGAGCGCCACGCTCTCGAGCATCACGCCCGCCTGCGCGGGCTCGAACCAGACGTTCGGCTTGGGCTCGGTCAACGCCTCGCCCAGGGCGCATTCGAGCGCCTGGGGCTGCTCCAGCGCCCGCTGCACGGCCTTGCGCGCAAACTCCTGCAGTCCGGCGGGAATGGCCCCGGGGCCGGCCACGGCCGGCTGCTGCGGGTCGCGGTAGATGGCGCCCTCCTCGTCGGCCGCGGCCTCCGCCATGCGCTGGAGCACTTCGTGGGCCAGCTGCGCGCCGTTGGGCGAGCGAAAGCCTATGGAATACGTCATGCACTCGCCCTCGGCGATGCCGTCGTGCGCCCAGCCCGGGGGCAGGTAGAGCATGTCGCCGGGCTCCAGCAGGTATTCTTCCTCGGGCTCGAAGGCCGCCAGGATCTTCAGCGGCAGGCCGGGGCGCAGCGTCTTGTCCTTCTGCCGGCCGATGCGCCAGCGCCGCTGCCCATGGGCCTGCAGCAGGAACACGTCGTAATTGTCGAAATGCGGCCCCACGCCGCCGCCGTCGGTGGCGTAGCTGATCATCAAGTCGTCGAGCCGCGCCTCGGGCACGAAGCGGAACTGCTGCATGAGCGCGTGCACGGCGTCGTCGTGCAGATCCACGCCCTGCACCAGCACGGTCCAGCGCGGCGTGCCCAGCGGCGGCAGGGAGCGGCGCGCCAGCGGCCCATGGCGCAGCACCCATCGGCCGGCCTTGTCCTGGATGAAGCGCGACTCCACGCCGTCCCGCCCGGCCAGCTCCAGCAGCTCGGCGCGGGTCAGGAGCGGCTTGAAGCCGGGCATGGCCTGGCGCACCAGGAGGGGTTTCTTGTGCCAGTGGCGGCGCATGAACTGCGCCGGGCTCAGGCCCCCGAGCAGGGCCAGCGGTTGTTCTACATCCATGGAATCGACGGGGCCGCGCGGGCGGCAGGGCAACGAACTGCGACAATTGTCCTATGGAAATAACCGAACAATGTGTGGTCGCCTTGACCTGGGTCTTGAAAGACACGCTGGGCGACGAGCTGGACGTGCTTGACGATCCCGTGGAGTTCCTGGTCGGCGGCGACGACCTGCTCGCGCGCATCGAAGAGGCGCTGCAGGGCCATGGCGTGGGCGCGGAGCTGGCGCTGCACCTGGAGCCCGAGGACGCCTTCGGCGACTACCAGGACAAGCTACTGTTCCTGGAGCCGCGCCAGCTGTTCCCGGCCGACATCGAGGAAGGCATGACCTTCGACGGCACGGCCCTGCCCCAGGGCGTCAACCCCGAGGCGCCGCGCGACGCGCTCTACACCGTGGCGCAGATCTATCCCGAGCACGTGGTGCTCGACGGCAACCACCCGCTGGCCGGCATCGCCCTGCGCCTGCAGCTCAAGGTGCACGGCGTGCGCGAGGCCACCGAGGAGGAAATCGGCCGCGGCACGGCCGGGACGGGGTTCTTCCGCATACAGCCGCAGGCGCCCGGCAACGAGCTGCTGCACTGACCCGGCTCAGTGCTTCCCGGTGGAGCCGTAGCCGCCCTCGCCGCGCTCGCTCGCGGGAAAGTCCGTGACCACGTTGAACTGCGCCTGCACCACCGGCACGATGACCAGCTGGGCCAGCCGCTCCATGGGCTGGAGCGTGAAGGCCGTGTCGCTGCGGTTCCAGGCGCTGACCATGAGCTGGCCCTGGTAGTCGCTGTCGATCAGCCCCACCAGATTGCCCAGCACGATGCCGTGCTTGTGCCCCAGGCCCGAGCGCGGCAGGATCAGGGCCGCGTAGCCCGGGTCCTTGAGGTAGATGGCGATGCCCGTGGGCACCAGTTGCCAGGCGTTGGGCGCCAGCAGCAGCGGCGCGTCCAGACAGGCGCGCAGGTCCAGCCCGGCGCTGCCGGGCGTGGCGTAGGCGGGCAGCTGGTCCGCCATGCGCGGGTCGAGAATCTTGACGTCGATCTTCATGATGGGTGCGGGGCCTTCATGGGGCGCCGCAGTGTGCAAAGCCTGCGATCATCGCGCAAAAGAGGGAGTCAGCGGCGTTCGCCGCCGGACTTGCGCCGGGCCTTCCAGAGGCTGTAGCCCACGCCCGCCAGCACCAGGCCCACGACGACGAAGGGCAGCAGCGAGGGCGCGAACCACATCAGCAGCACGAATAGGATCCACAGCAGCAGGGGCCATTTGGCCGGCAGCTGGCGGGCGGCGGCCCTGCCGCGCGCCTTGCCTGCCGGCTGCCCGCCCGCGATGGCGGCGGCGGAAGGCGCGGATGCGGCCTGCGCGGGCGCGGGCGCGGCGCGGGCGTCGCCCGCCTTGGCCGCCGCCTGCGCCGCCCCGCGCTGCTGGTCCGCCCGTTGCATCAGGCGCTCGACGTAGCGCGCGTAGTCCCCGTCCGGCGGCCCCTCGGGACCGCCCGGGCCGAGGTTCGGCCCGTTCATGGCGCAGCCGCCACGCCCAGGCGCCGCGCGATCTCCGCCACGAGCTGGCGGCCCAGCTCGGCCTTGGGAGCGCGCGGCAGTTCCTGGTGGCCCTGCGCATCGACCAGCAGCAGCGCGTTGTCGTCCTGGCCGAAGGTGGCCGGGCCGATGTTGCCCACGAGCAGCGGCACGCCCTTGCGCGCGCGCTTGGCGCTGGCGTGCTCCAGCAGGTTCTCGCTTTCGGCGGCGAAGCCCACGCAGTACAGGCTGCCCGAGCGTGCGCGCTCGGAGCGCGCCACGGTGGCCAGGATGTCGGGGTTCTCGACGAAGGCCAGCGCGGGCACCTGGCCCGATCCGTCCTTCTTGATCTTGTGCTCGGCACTGCTGGCTGGCCGCCAGTCGGCCACGGCCGCGGTAGCTATGAAGACAGTAGCACCCGGCACTTGCCCCTCGACCGCTTCGAGCATGTTTTGCGCAGAACGCACGTCGATGCGCCGCACGCCGCGCGGCGTGGGCAGGTGCACGGGGCCGGCGACCAGCGTGACCTCGGCTCCGGCCTCGCGCGCCGCGCGGGCGATGGCGAAGCCCATCTTGCCGGAGGACAGGTTGGTGATGCCGCGCACCGGGTCCATGGCCTCGAAGGTGGGGCCGGCCGTGATCAGCACGCGCTGGCCCGCGAGCAGCTTCGGCGCGAAGAAGGCCGCCAGGTCCTCCAGGATCTCGGCGGGTTCGAGCATGCGGCCGTCGCCGGTCTCGCCGCAGGCCTGGTCGCCGTTGCCCACGCCCAGCACGGCGGCGCCGTCCTGCGCCAGCTGGGCCAGGTTGCGCCGGGTGGCGGGGTGAGCCCACATCTCGCGGTTCATGGCCGGTGCGACCAGCAGCGGCACGCGGTCCACGGGCCGCGCCAGGCACAACAGGCTCAGCAGCTCGTCGGCGCGCCCCTGCACCAGGCGCGCGGCGAAGTCGGCGCTGCATGGCGCGATGAGGATCGCGTCGGCCTCGCGGCTCAGGTTGATGTGGGGCATGTTGTTGGCCTCGCGCGCGTCCCATTGCGAGGTATAGACCGGCCGCCCGGACAGAGCCTGCATGGTGACGGGCGTGATGAACTGCTCCGCCGCCTCGGTCATCACCACCTGCACGGTGGCGCCCGCCTTGACGAGCAGCCGGGTCAGCTCGGCGCTCTTGTAACAGGCCACGCCTCCGCTCAGGCCCAGGACGATGTGTTTGCCAACGAGTGCATTCATGGAACGGCATTTTGGCAGAGCGGCCGGGCATGGATGGGACTTCTATAATCCCGATTTCCCACCACCAAAAAAGACATGACCAAATTCGTCTTCGTCACCGGCGGTGTGGTGTCTTCCCTGGGCAAGGGAATCGCCTCAGCCTCCCTTGCCGCGATCCTCGAATCGCGGGGTCTCAAAGTCACCCTCATCAAGCTCGATCCGTACATCAACGTCGATCCGGGCACCATGTCTCCCTTCCAGCACGGCGAAGTCTTCGTGACCGACGACGGCGCAGAGACCGACCTCGACCTGGGCCACTACGAGCGCTTCATCGAGACGCGCATGAAGCAGGCCAACAACTTCACCACGGGCCGCATCTACCAGAGCGTGCTCGAAAAAGAGCGTCGCGGCGACTACCTCGGCAAGACAGTGCAGGTGATCCCGCACGTCACCAACGAGATCCAGGAGTTCATCAAGCGCGGCGCGGGCATAGGCACGCCCGACGCGGTGGACGTGGCCATCTGCGAGGTCGGCGGCACGGTGGGCGACATCGAATCGCTGCCCTTCCTGGAGGCCGTGCGCCAGCTCTCGCTCAAGCTCGGGCCCAACAACTCGGCCTTCGTTCACCTGACCTACCTGCCCTGGATCGCCACGGCCGGCGAACTCAAGACCAAGCCCACGCAGCACACGGTGCAGAAGCTGCGCGAGATCGGCATCCAGCCCGACGCGCTGCTGTGCCGCGCGCACCACGCCGTGCCCGAGGAGGAGTGCGAGAAGATCTCCCTGTTCACCAACGTGGCCGAGTGGGGCGTGATCAGCATGTGGGACGTGGACACCATCTACAAGGTGCCGCGCATGCTGCACGAGCAGGGCCTGGACGGCCTGATCTGCGACAAGCTGCGCCTGAACACCCCGCCCGCCAACCTCAAGCGCTGGGACGCGCTGGTGCACGAGACCGAGCACCCGCAGGGCGAGGTGCAGATCGCCATGGTGGGCAAGTACGTGGAACTGTCGGACGCCTACAAGTCCGTCAACGAGGCGCTCAAGCACGCGGGCATGCAAAGCCACGTGCGCGTGAAGATCACCCACGTCGATTCCGAGACCATCACCGACGCGAACGCGGCCGACAAGCTCGGTCAGTACGACGCCATCCTCGTGCCCGGCGGCTTCGGCTCGCGCGGAGTGGAGGGCAAGATCAGCACCGCCAGGTACGCCCGCGAGCGCAAGGTGCCCTACCTGGGCATCTGCCTGGGCATGCAGGTCGCCACCATCGAATACGCGCGCCACATGGCGGGCCTGGAGGGGGCGAACTCCACCGAGTTCGACCCGCACTGCAAGCACCCCGTGATCGCCCTCATCACCGAGTGGAAGGACGAGGACGGCACGATCAAGACGCGCGACGCCAATTCCGACCTGGGCGGCACCATGCGCCTGGGCGCACAAAGCTCCGACGTGCAGCCCGGCACGCTGGCCCACAGCATCTATGGCAGCGTGGTGACCGAGCGCCACCGCCACCGCTACGAGGCCAACACCCAGTACCTGGACAAGCTGCGCGCGGCGGGCCTGGTGATCTCCGCCCTCACCCAGCGCGAGCACCTGACCGAGATCGTGGAGCTGCCCCGCGAGGTGCACCCCTGGTTCATCGGCGTGCAATTCCACCCCGAGTTCAAATCCACGCCCTGGAACGGCCACCCGCTGTTCAACGCCTTCGTGAAGGCGGCCGTGGAACACCAGAAGAAGGCTTGACCACCATGCAACTCTGCGGATTCGACATCGGCCTTGACCGCCCCTTCTTCCTCATCGCCGGCCCCTGCGTGGTCGAGTCCGAGCAGCTGCAGATGGACGTGGCGGGCCGGCTCCAGGAGATCACTGCCTCCCTGGGCATCCCCTTCATCTTCAAGAGCAGCTACGACAAGGCCAACCGGTCGAGCGGCGCGAGCTTTCGCGGCCCCGGCATGGAAAAGGGGCTGGAGATACTCGCCAAGGTGAAGAAGCAGCTCGGCGTGCCCGTGCTGACCGACGTGCACACCGAGGCCGAGATCCCCGCCGTGGCGCAGGTCGTGGACGTGCTGCAGACGCCTGCGTTCCTGTGCCGCCAGACCGACTTCATCCGCGCCGTGGCGCAGTCGGGCAAACCCGTGAACATCAAGAAGGGCCAGTTCCTCGCGCCGCACGACATGAAGAACGTCATCGACAAGGCCCGCGCCGCCGCGCGCGAGGCGGGCCTGTCCGAAGACCGCTTCATGGCCTGCGAGCGCGGCGCGAGCTTCGGCTACAACAACCTCGTGTCCGACATGCGCAGCCTGGCCATCATGCGCGAGACGGGCGCCCCGGTGGTGTTCGACGCCACGCACAGCGTGCAGCTGCCCGGCGGCCAGGGCACGAGCAGCGGCGGCATGCGCGAGATGGTGCCCGTGCTCTCGCGCGCGGCCGTGGCCGTGGGCGTGGCGGGCCTGTTCATGGAGACGCACCCCGACCCGGCAAGCGCGCTGTCGGACGGCCCCAACGCCGTGCCGCTCAAGCACATGCGCGCATTGCTGGAGACGCTGGTGCAGCTCGACGCCGTCACCAAGAAGAACGGCTTTCTCGAAAACGACTTTGGAGCCTGAGCATGGCAAGCGGCTACATCATTGCGTCCGTCACCGTCACCGACCCCGCGCAGTACGAGGAGTACAAAAAGTGGAGCTCCGAGGCCATGCGCGCGCATGGCGCCGAGGTCTGCGTGCGCGGCGGCAAGGTCGAGGTGCTCGAAGGCGACTGGAACCCGGGCCGCACCGTGGTGCTGAAGTTCCCCAGCTTCGAGGCCGCCCGTGCCTTCCACGACTCGGCCGAATACCGCAAGGCGCGCGCCGCGCGCGAGGGCGCCGCCGTCATGCGCATGGTCGTGGTCGAGGGCCTGTGACGCGCACGGCGCATCCCGGGCAAAGCCGTTGCACCCGCGATGCGCGCAATCGCCGCCGCGCCATCGCCCATACTGTGCGGCGCGGTGGCTGCGGCCAATGCATTGTTTTTGATAGCTGCAGGCGCTTGCCTTGCAAGCCTTTGATGCCAATTTGACCCGAAACTTTTGCAAAGAGGAAAACCATGAGTGCCATCGTTGACATCGTAGGCCGCGAAGTGCTGGACAGCCGCGGCAACCCCACCGTCGAGTGTGACGTGCTGCTCGAATCGGGCGTGATGGGCCGCGCCGCCGTGCCCTCTGGCGCCTCCACCGGCAGCCGCGAGGCCATTGAGCTGCGCGACGGCGACAAGGGCCGCTACCTGGGCAAGGGCGTGCTCAAGGCCGTGGAACACATCAACACCGAGATCAGCGAGGCTGTGCTGGGCCTGGACGCCTCCGAGCAGGCCTTCCTCGACAAGACCCTGATCGACCTGGACGGCACCGACAACAAGAGCCGCCTGGGCGCCAACGCCATGCTCGCCGTCTCCATGGCCGTGGCGCGCGCCGCGGCCGAGGAAGCCGGCCTGCCGCTGTACCGCTACTTCGGCGGCATGAACGGCTGCCAGCTGCCCGTGCCGATGATGAACGTCATCAACGGCGGCGCGCACGCCAACAACACGCTGGACCTGCAGGAGTTCATGATCATCCCCGTGGGCGCGCCGTCGTTCCGCGAGGCGCTGCGCTGGGGCGCCGAGGTGTTCCACGCGCTCAAGAAGATCATCAACGACCGCGGCATGAGCACGGCCGTGGGCGACGAGGGTGGCTTCGCCCCCAGCGTGGAGAACCACGAGGCCGCGATCCAGCTCATCCTGGAAGCCATCGACAAGGCCGGCTACACCGCCGGCGAGCAGATCGTGCTCGGCCTCGATTGCGCCGCGAGCGAGTTCTACAAGGACGGCAAGTACGTGCTCGAAGGCGAAGGCGGCATCCAGCTCACGGCCCAGCAGTGGACCGACATGCTTGCCGCCTGGGTGGACAAGTACCCCATCATCAGCATCGAGGACGGCATGGCCGAGGGCGACTGGGACGGCTGGAAGCTGCTCACCGAGCGCCTGGGCAAGAACGTGCAGCTGGTGGGCGACGACCTGTTCGTGACCAACACCAAGATCCTGAAGGAAGGCATCGACAAGAACATTGCCAACTCCATCCTCATCAAGATCAACCAGATCGGCACGCTCACCGAGACCTTCGCCGCCATCGAGATGGCCAAGCGCGCCGGCTACACCGCCGTGATCAGCCACCGCTCGGGCGAGACCGAGGACAGCACCATCGCCGACATCGCCGTGGGCCTGAACGCGGGCCAGATCAAGACCGGCTCACTCTCGCGCTCGGACCGCATCGCCAAGTACAACCAGCTGCTGCGCATCGAGGAAGACCTGGGCGACGTGGCCGAATACCCCGGCCGCGCCGCGTTCTACAACCTGCGCTAAGCCCCAGCACGCCACCGCTCCGCCGCCATGGTCACGCGCATCGTCCCCCTCGTACTGCTGCTGCTGCTCGTGGCCATCCACGCGCAGCTATGGGCCGGGCGCGGCAGCGTCGGCAACGTACAGGACCTGCGCCAGCAGATCGCCGCGCAGCAGGCGGCCAACGCCCAGGCACGCCTGGCCAACGAGCGCTTGGCCGCCGAGGTGAACGACCTCAAGGGCGGCCTGGAAATGGTGGAGGAAAAGGCGCGCGGCGAGCTGGGCATGGTCAAGCAGGGCGAGATCTACGTCCAGGTGGTGCGCCCCGCACAGCGCTGAACTTCCCAAGCCAAAAGAGCTGCCAGCGCTTGCCCATCAAGCGCTGGCAGCTCTTTTTTTCGCAGCAACCTATTTCAGGTTGCCCGACAGGAAGCGCGCCAGCCGCTCGCTGCGCGGGTTGGCCATGACCTCGCGCGGGTCGCCCTGCTCCTCCACCAGCCCCTGGTGCAGGAAGATCACGTGGTTGGACACCTCGCGCGCGAAGCCCATTTCGTGCGTGACGACGAGCATGGTGCGCCCCTCCTGGGCCAGCACCTGCATCACGCGCAGCACCTCGCCCACGAGCTCGGGGTCGAGCGCGCTGGTGGGTTCGTCGAACAGCATCACCTCGGGCTCCACGGCGAGCGCCCGGGCGATCGCCACGCGCTGCTGCTGGCCGCCGCTCATGTGGTTGGGGTAGGCGTCCTCGCGCCCCTCCAGGCCCACCAGGCGCAGGTACTTGCGCGCGCGCTCCACGGCCTCGTCGCGCGGCAGGCCCAGCACGTGCACCGGCACCTCGATGATGTTGGCGAGCGCCGTCATGTGCGCCCACAGGTTGAAGTGCTGGAACACCATGGCCAGGCGCGTGCGCAGGCGCTGCAGCTGCTTCTGGTCGGCCGCCTCCAGCGCGCCGTCCTGCGCCGGACGCAGCCGCAGCTCCTCGCCCGCCACCAGGATGCGGCCCTGCTGCGGGCGCTCCAGCAGGTTGATGCAGCGCAAGAGCGTGCTCTTGCCCGAGCCCGAACTGCCGATGATGCTGATCACGTCGCCCGCGTGCGCCGTGAGCGACACGCCCTTGAGCACCTCGTTGGCGCCGTAGCGCTTGTGGATGTCCAGGGCCTGGAGTTTGACGGGGGTGTTGCGGTTCATGAAGGAAAGGTCATGCTTTGCGCGGCGCCAGGTAGCCCAGGAAGCGCCGCTCCACGAGCCTGGTGGCGCCGATCAGGCACAGGGTGATGCACAGGTAGATGGCCGCCGCGAACAGGTAGGCCTCGAACGGCAGGTAGAAGTCGGCGTAGACGCGGCTGGCCGCGCCCGTGAGGTCGGTCAGCGCCGGCACGGTGCTGGCGAGGCTGGAGCTGTGCAGCATCATCACCACCTCGTTGCCGTAGGCCGGCAGCATGCGGCGGATGGCGCTGGGCAGCACGATGCGGCGCATCAGCATCCACGGGCCCATGCCCATGGCGCGCGCGGCCTCGACCTCGCCCTTGGATGTCTCGCGGATGCTGCCCGCCAGCGTCTCGGCCGTGTAGGCCGCCGTGTTCAGGCTGAACGACAGCAAGGCGCAGAAGAACGGCTCCTTGAAGTTCGTCCAAGGCCAGACGTCGTCCCAGCGCGCCTGCACCCATTCGAGCTGGGCCACGCCGTAGTAGATCAGATACACCTGGATCAGCAGCGGCGTGCCGCGCATGAAATAGGTGAAGGCCTGGGCCGGCCAGCGCAGCCAGGCATTGCTGCCGACCAGCGCCAGCGCGCAGGCGAGTGCCAGCACGGCGCCCAGCCCCAGGCTGTAGAGCGTGAGCTGCAGGGTGACGAGCAGGCCCTCGCCATAGAGCGCCAGCGTGTCCGGCTCGAAGATCACCAGCCAGTTCATAGCAGCTGCACCCTGTCGGTGCCCAGGCTGTAGCGGCGGCTGACGGCGCGCAGCGCCCACAGCGACAGCGAGGTATAGGCCAGGTAGATGGCCGCGGTGAACAGGAAGAAGGCGAAGGGCTCGCGCGCGGCGGCGCTCGACTGCTTGGCCAGGTAGGTCATGTCGTGCAGCCCGATCAGGCTGACCAGGGCCGTGGCCTTGATGAGCACCAGCCAGTTGTTGGTGAAGCTCGGCAGCGCGTAGCGCACCATCTGCGGCAGGGTGATGCGCACGAAGGTGCGCAAGCGTCCCATGCCGAAGGCCCAGGCGGCCTCCATCTGGCCGCGGGGAATGGCCAGGATGGCGCCGCGGAAGGTCTCGGTCATGTAGGCGCCATAGATGAAGCCTATGGTCAGCACGCCGGCGACGAAGGGATCGAGGTCCACGCCCTCCTGGTTGCCCCAGAGCTCCGCCAGGCTGTTGAGGCCGATGGCGCCGCCGTAGAAGACGAGCAGCATCATGAGCAGCTCGGGGATGCCACGCACCACCGTGGTGTAGAGCTGAGCCAGCCACACCAGCGGGCGCCGGCCCGAGAGTTTGGCCGCCGCCCCCGCCAGGCCCAGCAGCGTGGCCACCGCCAGCGATGCCAGGGACACGCCCACGGTGAGCAGCGAGCCATTCAGGATGGCCAGGTAGTAGTCACGCATTCAGACACACGCGCCGGGAGGGCCCGCGGCTCACTTGCCGTAGGGGTCGAAGTCGAAGTACTTCTTGGCGATCCTGGCGTAGGTGCCGTTGGCGCGGATGGTGTCGATCGCCTCGTTGAGCTGCTTCTTCAGGTCGCCCTGGCCCTTGCGCAGCGCGATGCCTATGCCTTCGCCGTAGTACTTCGCGTCGTACTGGTCGGGGCCCACGTAGCCGTAGTCCTTGCCCTCGGGCTTGCGCAGGAAGCCGCCGTTGACCTCGACCTTGTCGGCCACGGTCCCATCGAGGCGCCCGGCCTGTATGTCCAGGTAGACCTGGTTCTGCGACTGGTAGGGCACGACCGTGACGCCGGCGGGCTTGAGCTCGCCCAGCGCCCATTTCTCCTGCGTGCTGCTCTTGAGCACGCCGATCTTCATGCCCTTGAGCGAGGCCGGCCCCTCGTACTTGACGCTCTTCTTCACCACGATGGCGCTGGGTGTCTTGTAGTAGCGATTGGTGAAGTCCACCACGCGCGCGCGCTCGGGCGTGATCGACATGGAGCTGATGACCACGTCGAACTTCTTGGCCTGCAGGCCGGGGATGATGCTGTCCCACTCGGACTCGACGAACACGCACTTGCGCTTGATCTGCTCGCACAGCGCGTTGGCGATGTCCACGTCGAAACCGACGATCTCGCCCGAGGCGGTCTTGGACTCGAAGGGTTCGTAGGCGGGGTTCAGCCCCACCCGCAGGTCGGCCGCACAGGCCGCACCCGCCAGGCCCACGAGGGCCAGGGCGGCGATTTTCTTTTGCATGGCGATATTCCTTGGAAATCAGGCGCGAAAGGCGTTATTGTCGCCGCGCCGGACAACGCTCCACCTATTGCACGCTGGACGACACCGGCGGCTGCTGGCCCGGCGCCGTGAACAGCTGGGCCGCGTCCACCGCGTCGAAATGGTATTGCTGGCCGCAGTATTCGCAGCCCACCTCGATGGAGCCGCGCTCGTCCAGGATGCCCTGCACCTCGTCGATGCCCAGGCTGCGCAGCATGTTGCCCACGCGCTCGCGGCTGCACGAGCACGCGAAGCGCGGCCCGCTCTCGCCGCGCTGGGGCACGAAGCGCAGCAGCCTTTCCTCCCAGAACAGGCGGCGCAGTATGGTCTCCACGTCCAGGCTCAGGAGTTCGTCGCGCGTGAGACTGGCGGCCAGCGTGGCGATGCGGTTGTAGTCCTCGTTCAGGCCGATCTGGTCCTCGTCGCCCCGCCCCGCGGCGCCCGCCAGGTTGCCCTCGCCCTTGGCGGGCATGCGCTGGATCAGCAGGCCCGCGGCCACCTCGTCGTTGGCGGCCAGCACCAGCGTGGTGTCCAGCTGCTCGGACTGCAGCATGTAGTGCTGCAGCACGTCGGAGAGGCGGTGCAACTTCTCCTTGCGGTCGCCGTGCAGCGGCACCACGCCCTGGTAGGGCTGCTGGCCCGGCAGGCGGTCCTGCGGGTCGAGCGTGATGGCGCAGCGCCCGCCGCCGCCTGCGTTCACCAGGTCGGCCATGCCGGCATGGGCGGGCAGTTCGCCCGACACCGATGCCGTGGCGCGCAGGCTCAGGTCGGAGCGCACCTCGGCCACGGCCAGCTTGACCGGCCCGTCGCCGAAGATCTGCAGCACCAGCGCGCCGTTGAACTTGATGTTGGACTGCATCAGCACGGCGGCGGCGGCCATCTCGCCCAGCAGCTCGCTCACGGGCGCGGGGTAGGCGCCCGTCTCGGTGTTGCCGGCGCGGCGTGCGAGCAGCTCCGTCCAGGCGCCGGTCAGGCGCACGATCATCCCGCGCACGGGCAGGCCATCGAACAGGAATTTGTGCAGTTCGGACATCCGGTCGTACTAATCCAGCTTGCGCAGGCCCGCCTTGAAGCGGCGCGCGTTCTCCATGTAGTGCTGCGCACTCCGGCGCAGCCCCTCGATCTGCTCGGGCGAGAGCTGGCGCACGACCCGGGCGGGGCTGCCCAGGATCATGGAGCCGTCGGGAAACTCCTTGCCCTCGGTGACCAGTGCGCCGGCGCCCACCAGGCAGTTCTTGCCGATCCTGGCGCCGTTGAGCACCACGGCGCCGATGCCGATCAGCGACTCGTCGCCTATGGTGCAGCCATGCAGCATGACCTTGTGGCCCACCGTGACGCGGTCGCCGACGACCAGCGGCTGGCCGACGTCGGCATGCAGCACGCTCGCGTCCTGCACGTTGGAGCCCGCGCCGATGCGAATGCTCTCGCAGTCGCCGCGCACCACCGTGCCGAACCACACGCTCGCATCCTCGGCGAGCACCACGTTGCCCATCACCTCGGCGCTGTCGGCCACCCAGGCCGAGGCTGCCACCTGCGGCGCAACGCCATCGAGTTCATAGATCGCCATGGGCCAGTGCCTCCAGTCTTTTCATCTAGGGAAACCTACAATTGTAAAGATGGAGCTTCGCCAACGCGCCCTGCAGGTCTTGTGCCTTCCGGATCCTGAAGAAAAATCAGCTGCAGCGCTTGACATGCGAGCGCTGGCAGCTTCTTTTTCAATAGCATCCCACACACCCGTGCCGCCCCCGGACGCATACGCCCTGCCCGGCCGGCCGGCGCGGCCCGAGCTGCTGCACCACCAGGCGGTGGCGCGCCGCTCGCCCGCCACGCCGCAGGGACGCGCGGCGCTGATCCACGCCATCGCGCACATCGAGTTCAACGCCATCAACCTGGCGCTGGACGCCATCTGGCGCTTTCCCGCCATGCCCGACCGGTTCTACCTGGACTGGCTGCGCGTGGCCGCCGAGGAGGCCCGGCATTTCCGCCTGCTGCGGGACCACATGCGCGAACACCTGGGCCACGACTACGGCGACTTCCCCGCGCACCAGGGGCTGTGGAGCATGTGCGAGAAGACGGCGCACGACGTCGTGGCGCGCATGGCCCTGGTGCCGCGCACGCTGGAGGCGCGCGGGCTGGACGCCACGCCCCTGATCCAGCACAAGCTGCGCAGCGTGGGCACGCCCGACGCGCTGGCCGCCGTGGGCATCCTGGACATCATCCTCGCCGAGGAGGTGGGCCACGTGGCCATAGGCAACCACTGGTACGCCTGGCTGTGCGCGCGCCAGGGGCTGGACCCGGTGGCGCACTACGCCCTGCTGGCCAAGCGCTACGAGGCGCCGCGCCCCAAGCCCCCGATCAACGCGGCCGCGCGCCGCGCCGCCGGCTTCAGCGAGGCCGAGCTGCTGTGGCTGCAGCACGGCTGAATACGCCACGGGCGCCCGGGGCTTCTTGCCTACAATGAGCGGCCGCTGCTGCGGCGTCCCATTCCCCTTGCTTCGCCTCAACCCAGCCATGCCGTCCACGCCTTCCGCTCCCCATGCCCTCGGTCCGTCCGCGCCCGCGCCGGGCGCCGGCGCCATGATCGCGCGCCAGGCCATCATGGACGACCGGCAAGCGGTCGTCGGCTACGAGCTGTTCAACCGCTCGCGCACGCAGACCGGGCATACGGCCGCCAGCGACGTGCTACTGGTCTTCACGGCGCTCTCGCATGCCGGCTCCGAGGAGCTCGTGGGCCGCATGCTGATCTTCGTCAACTGCACCCACGAGAGCCTGGCCGGCGGCCACCTGGAGCTCGTCAACCCCGACAAGGTGGTGCTGGAGATCCCCCCGCTGGGCCACGTGGCGGCGCAGGAGGTGCAGGCCCGCCTGCCCATACTGGCCGGGCTGCGCGCACGGGGCTTTCACCTGGCCTTTGGCCACCAGGTGCTGGAGTCGGCCTATGCCCCGTGGCTGCCGCTGGCGGACTACATCAAGCTGGACATGGCGGTGCTCGCGCCCGACCAGCTGGCCGTGCTCGTCAGCTACGCCGGGCGCCACTCGCAGGCCCGGCTGATCGCCGAGAAGATCGAGACCGCACAGCAGTACGACATGGTGTCCTCGCTGGGCGTGCGGCTGTTCCAGGGCTACCTGTTCTCGCGCCCCACGCTGGTCGAGGCCAGGCTGCTCAGCCCCTCGCAGGCCAGCATCGTGCAGCTGCTCAACCTGGTGCGCAGCCAGGCACCCACCTCCGAGATCGAGGAGGCGCTCAAGAAGGACGCGGGCCTGGCCTTCAACCTGATGCGCCTGATCAATTCCGCCGGCCTGGGCCTGACGCGCGAGATCACCTCCTTTCGCCAGGCGGTGCTGCTGCTGGGCCTCAAGAAGCTGTTCCGCTGGGCCGCGCTGCTGCTCACGGTCGCGCGCAGCGGCGGCACGCCCCCCGCCGTGGGCCAGACCGCCGTGGTGCGCGGCCGCCTCATGGAGCTGCTGGCCCGGGAATTCATGTCGCCCGAGCAGGCGGACCAGGCCTTCGTGATCGGCGTCTTCTCCATGCTCGACCAGATGCTGGGCATGCCGCTCGAGCCCGCCCTGAGCCTGCTTCACCTGCCCGACGAGCTGGCCGCGGCGCTGCTCAGGCGCGACAACGCGTACGGCCAGCTGCTCACCCTGGCCGAAGCCTGTGAATCCAGCGACGACAGCCGCTTCGACCAGGCGGCGCAATCGCTGCGCCTGTCGAGCCAGCAGATCAACCTGGCCCACCTGCAAGCCCTGGCCTGGGCCGACCAGATGACGCAGGGCTGAACCTTTTCCGCAGACAACTCACGCACCACACCCATCCATGTCCAGTACCGCAGACCCCGACTCATCGCTGTCCACCGTGCCGCAAAGCGGCCCGGTGGATGCAGACAACCTCGTGATCATCGCGCGCCAGGCCATCCTGGACGAGCAGCGTGCCGTCTACGGATACGAGCTGTTCGACCGCAACACCGCCGCCGACTCCCACACCGCGGCCAGCGACGCGTCGCTGCTGTTCAACGCCCTGTCCTACGCCGGCTCCGAGGCGCTGATCGGCAAGACGATCGTCTTCGTCAACTGCACGCATGAAAGCCTGGCCGGCGGCCACCTGGAGCTGATCCACCCCGACAAGGTGGTGCTGGAGGTGCCCACGCTGGCCGCGGGCGCCACGCCCGAGCAGATCGAGCAGATGCTGCCCACGCTGCAGTCGCTGCGCACGCGTGGCTTCCGGCTGGCCTTCAGCCAGGACGTGCTGCGGCGCGCCTACATGGGCTGGCTGCCGCTGGCCTCGTTCATCAAGCTGGACATGCAGGCCTTCAAGCCCGAGTTGGCCGAGCCGCTGGTGAAGTTCGCACGCGCCAATTCCCAGGCCACCCTGATCGCCGAGAAGGTGGAGACGGCCGAGCAGCACGAGCGCATGGCCGCCCTGGGCGTGAAGCTGTTCCAGGGCTACTGGTTCGCCCGCCCGGCGCTGGTCAAGGCGCAGACCATACGCCCGTCGCAGGCGACCATCATCCAGCTCATCAACCTGGTGCGCCAGCAGGCCGGCACGGCCGAGATCGAGGACCTGCTCAAGAAGGACCCCACCCTGTCCTTCAACCTGCTGCGCTTCATCAACTCCTCGGGGTTCGGCCTGTCGTGCGAGATCACCTCGTTCCGCCACGCGGTGATGATCCTGGGGCTTAAGAAAATGTTCCGCTGGGCGGCGCTGCTGCTGACCACCTCGCGCAAGGACGGCGCGCCACCCGCCGTGGGCCAGACCGCCGTGGTGCGCGGGCGCCTCATGGAACTGCTCGCGGCCGAGCTGCTGCCGCCCGAGGAATGCGACAACGCCTTCGTGGTGGGCGTGTTCTCGCTGCTCGACACCATGCTGGGCATACCCATGAAGCGTGCGCTCGAGAGCGTGGCTCTGCCCGAGCCGGTGCTCGACGCGCTGCTGCGCAACCAGGGCGTGTTCGCCCCCTTCCTGGAGCTCACGCGCGCCTGCGAGAGCGGCGACGACGAAGCCTTCGCGCGCACGGCCGAGGCGCTGCACTTGTCCAACCGCCAGGTCAACTGGGCCCATCTGCAGGCCCTGGCCTGGGCCGACAGCATGACCGCAGAGGCGTAGCGGCCTTCTTTCTTCTTTTTTAGTTGAGCCGGATGCCAGCCGCGCGGATGATGCGCGCGTTGCTCTCGGACTCGGCGGCGATCTGCCGCTGGAACTGCGCCGCCGTCCCGCCCGTGGGCACGTTGTCCGATGCCTCCAGGCGCACCTTGACGTCCGGCTGCGCCAGGGCGCGGTTGATCTCGGCATTCAGGCGCTCCAGGATGGGGGCGGGCGTGCCGGCCGGCGCGAAGATGCCGAACACCGAGTTCAGGTTGGCCGCGGGCAGCTTGAGCTCCTGCAGCGTGGGTACGTCGGGCAGCGACTCCAGGCGCCTGGGCGCCCCCACGGCCAGCGGGTGCAGCTTGCCCGCCTGGATGTGCTGCATCACGGCCGGCCCGGCGTTGGTGGACAGCACCTCGAACTGCCCGCTCAGGGCGTCGTTGAGCTGCTGGCCGCCCCCCTTGTAGGGCACGTGCGTGATCTGCACGCCCGCGCCCTGCATGATGTGTTCGAGCATGATGTGCCCCAGCGACGCCAGGCCCGAGGTGGCCCAGCGCACCTGCCCCGGGTGCGCCCTGGCGCCGGCCAGCAGGCCCTGGAAATCACGCGCCTGCAGGGCCTGCGTGCCCAGCAGCAGCACGGGCGAATACATCACGCTGGCCACGGGCGCGATGTCGCGCTCGGGATCGAACGGCGACTTGCCCAGGTGCGGGTTGAGTACCAGCGGGCTGATGGCGGAAAAGCCCAGCGTATAGCCGTCGGGCGCGGCCTTGGCCACCGCGTCCATGCCTATGGTGCCGCCAGCGCCGGCCTTGTTCTCCACCACCACGGGCGTACCCAGGCGCTGCGCCAGCTTCTCGCCCAGCGCGCGCGCCACCACGTCGCTGACGCCGCCCGCGGGATAGGCGACGACCATGCGGATGGGCCGGGCGGGCCACGGGGCGGCGGGCTGGGCGCTGGCGGCCCAGGGCAGCAGGGTCAGGGGCAAGGCGGCCAGCAGGCGCCGGCGCAGGGAATCGGTCATCGCGCGTACCTTCACGGAGGGCAAAAAAGGGAAAGCCCGGATTGTCACCCCTTCACCCGGCCACGGGAGACGGGCTGCAGGCTTTTCACGCGCGCGCTCCATCCCCTCCTCCGGCGGAGACAGCAGTTCCAGCACTGACACGCCCAGCCCCGCGGCCAGCCCGTGCAGCACGGTGAGCGTGGGGTTGGGGCCAGGCGCTGCAGCGGCGCATCGCGCTCGGCGCGCGGCTGGAGGAGGCGCTCGCGCAGTCGCGCATTCCCAAGGACGCACCATGCGCATCAACCTGCCCGTCACCGCCAGCGAATTCACCTTCGACGAGCGCGACACCCTGGTCTCGGTCACCGACACCAGCGGCAGCATCACCTACTGCAACCACGCGTTCATCCACGTGAGCGGCTACGCCCGCGAGGAGCTGCTGGGCCAGCCCCACAACATGATCCGCCACCCCGACATGCCCGCGGAGGCCTTCCGCGACATGTGGGAGACCATCGCGTCGGGCCGGCCGTGGACGGGCCTCGTGAAGAACCGGCGCAAGAACGGCGACTTCTACTGGGTGCAGGCCAACGTCACGCCCATGCGCGAAGGCGACCGCATCACCGGCCTCCTGTCGGTGCGCACGCAGCCCATGCACGAGCAGGTGCAGGCCGTGCAGGCGCTCTACGCAACGATGCGCGCCCAGGCCGAGGCGGGCCAGCAGTTCGTGCGCACGGGCAGTTGCGCGCTGCCCGCGCCCGATGCCGATCCCGCCACGCTGGCAGACGACGTGTCCGCGCCCCTGCCCAGCGTGGTCAACGCGATGAAGCATGACCTGACCCTGCTGCGCCGGGGCGAGATGCTGGTCGTGCATTGCCTGGCCGGCAGAGTTCCTGCAGCGGTACGAGGACACGATCCTGCGCAAGATCATTTGACCCAAGAAAGAAAACCCATGACGATCAATACAACACTCAACAAGGTCGCCGCATCCGTTCCGGAATGCTTGGCCGCGGGCTACGTGGACACCGCATCGGGCATGCTGCTCGCCATCAAGACGGTGGACTCCCATCCACGCGAGGTCATCGACCTCGTGGCCGCCGCCACAGCCGATCTGTTCAACGGTCCCAACGTGCCGTTGATCGAGCGCATGTTCAAGAAGTCGCGCGGCCTGCAGGACAACGACGACCACCACTATTTTCAGGAAATCATCGTCAACAGCGACAACCTGATCCACGTGTGCCTGCGCGGCAAGACCCAGCCCGACTACGTCGCCGTCTTCGTGTGCCTCCGCACCGCCAACCTGGGCATGGCGCTCACCAAAGCGCGGATCGCCATGCCCGAACTGGAGGCCGCCCTCTAGGGCGAATCGACATTCAAACACCCCCGTCGTTGCCCATAGCGGCCCGCCAGGCCAGGCGCGAGGAGGACGCTGGTGGCACCAGCAACCGAGGAGCAACGACGCATGGCGGGCCGCTATGGGCACCCTTCGGGCCAAGGCCCTGGGCAGCCTCCGGCGTCGTTGCTCGCCGCTGGTGTATCCCGATACACGGCGCGGCTCGCGCCTAGCCGTTGACCGCCCAGGGTCTTGGCGGCGGGGGTGTTTGAATGTCGATTCGCCCTAGGACCATGCTGCGCCACGGGCCCGGGAGGCTCAAGTTCTGTTTGTGAAGCCGGCCGGTTCACTCTCTGAACTGGCGGCCGCCCCGCGATCGGCGTAGATTGGGCGTTTGCCGCGCGGCGCGCCCCGCGCGGAAGGCAAGCCCATGGCCTCAGCCAGCTACCGCCAGTTCTGCCCCGTGGCCATGGCCGCGGAGGTGCTGTGCTGCCGCTGGACGTTGCTGGTGGTGCGCGAGCTGATGATGGGATCCAGCCACTTCAACGACCTGCGCCGCGGCGTGCCGCGCATGTCGTCGGCGCTGCTGGCCAAGCGCCTCAGGGAACTGGAGGCGGCTGGCATCGTGGAGCGCACGCGGGCGGCGGGCGCGGCCGAGGGGCATGTCTACCGCCTGACGCAGGCCGGCCGGGAACTGCGCCCCATCGTCGAGGCGGTGGGCGCATGGGGCCAGCGCTGGGTGAAGACCGAGGCCACGTTGCGCCACCTGGACGCCAACCTGCTGATGTGGGACATCCGCCGCCACGTCCACCCGGAGCCGGCGCCGGCGGCGCGCACCACGATCGAGTTTATCTTCTGCGACCGCCCGCTGTCCGAGCGCAACTACTGGCTGATCGTGGAGCCCGCGTGCGACGTGGACCTGTGCACGGTGGACCCCGGCTTCGAGGTCGACCTGTACGTGAGCACCGACCTGCGCACCCTCACCGCGCTGTGGCTGGGCCACGTGGGCTGGGCCCAGGCCAGCGGTAGCGGCGCCATCCGCTTCATGGGGACGCCGGAGCGCCAGAGCGCGTTGCGCCGCTGGCTGGGAACGAGCACGTTTGCCGCCGTGCCCCGGGCCGTCGGCTGAAATCAATAGCTGCGCCCGCCCTTGTACATGGCGTGCTGGCGCCGCGAGAGCTGCGCCACCGCCCCCACGCGCGCCATGGCCGCGCCGGCGTGGGCGTGGGTGATGGCCAGGCCCAGCGCGTCGGCCGCGTCGGTGCCCGGCAGGCCGGGCAGGGCGAGCAGGCGGCGCACCATCTCCTGCACCTGCGACTTGGCCGCGCGGCCGTGGCCGACCACGGCCTTCTTCATCTGCAGCGCCGTGTACTCGGCCACGGGCAGGTCGGCGTTCACCAGCGCCGTGAGCGCCGCGCCGCGCGCCTGGCCCAGCAGCAGGGTGGACTGGGGGTTGACGTTGACGAAGACGATCTCCACCGCCGCCGCATCGGGCCGGTAGCGCGCCGCGACCTCGGTGATGCCGTCGAACAGCAGCTTGAGCCGGCCCGGCAGGTCGCCCAGCGCCAGCCCGGTCGTGCGTATGGTGCCGCTGGCCACGTAGGCCAGCCGCTGGCCGTCCACGTCCACCACGCCAAAGCCCGTGGTCTGCAGGCCGGGGTCGATTCCCAGGATTCTCATTGCTATCGAAAATAGAGCTGTTGGCGCCTGTTGGGTGGGCGTTAGAGGCTGTTTCGAGTCAAGGTGCCGGCGCATGGAATGAAAGAGCGCCGGCTGTGCCGGGTATAGGGAGCACGTACCGACAAACGTGCCGATCCCGGCAGAAGGAGGTGCGTCAACTGGGCAGGCATGGAGGGGATGATACGGGCTGGTGGCCGGAGGACGAGTGGACCGCGTATCCGCAGATTCCGACCTGAGTTGCCCTCCATATCAACGTTCCAAAACCGTCTTCGGGACGCGCAGTCACGAGTGAAGTCCCCTCGAAAACCTGAACCACCCGGAAGTAGAGAATTCCCCCGGCAGGAGTCTCTACGTGAAAAAATCCAGATTCAGCGAAGCCCAGATAGTGGGCATCCTCAAAGAAGTCGAGATGGGTGCCAAGGTCGGTGAGACGTGCAGAAAGCACGGCATCAGCGAGCCGACGTACTACAAGTGGAAGAGTCAGTTCTCGGGCATGACGGTCTCTCACCTGGCGCAGCTTCGCCAACTGCAGGACGAGAACGCCAAGCTCAAGCGTATGTACGCCGACCTGGCGCTGATGCACCACGCGCTCAAGGATGTCGTTGATCGAAAGCTCTGACCCCGGAGCGTCGCAAGATGGTCGTTCAAACCCTCGTGGACGAGCACGGCATGAGCGAGCGACGTGCCTGCCAGGCCAGCGGCATCGCCCGCTCCACCCTGCGCTACCGAGCCGTTGCGCGCGACGACTCCGGGGTCATCGCCTTCATCCAGACGCACATGGCGCTCAACCCGCGTCACGGCTTTGGCCTGCTGTACGACAGTGCCCGTCACCAAGGCAAGCCCTGGGGCAAGACGGTGCTCTGGCGTGTGTACTGCGAACTGCGGCTGAACCTGCCACGGCGCGGCAAGAAGCGGCTGCCCGCGCGCATCAAACAGCCACTACAGGCCGCTGGCCAACCCAACCAGGGCTGGAGCTGCGACTTCATGGCCGATGCGCTGTGGTCCGGCAGGCGGTTTAGGACCTTCAACGTCATCGACGAGTTCAACCGCGAAGGCTTGCGCATCGAGGTCGACACCAGCCTGCCGGCTGCTCGCGTCATCCGGGCCTTGAACGAACTGGTGGAAGTACGCGGTGCACCGCTGTCGATTCGCTTGGACAACGGCCCGGAGTTCATCGCCCATGCTTTAGCGCAATGGGCGCAGAGCAAGGGCATTGCTCTCAATCACATCCAGCCCGGAAAGCCCACGCAGAACGCCTATGTCGAACGATTCAACAAGACCTACCGTACCGAGGTGCTCGATTGCTACGTCTTCGACAGCCTGCAGGAGGTGCGTGACATGACGGCCGACTGGCTGCACCGATACAACCACCATCGACCCCACGAAGCCCTCGGCCGAATCCCACCGGTCGAATACCGTGTCAAACTGTTCCCCAACCTCTACTTCTGATTGGCTCAGAAATTCGAGGGGACTTCAAATGTGGGTTACCAACTTTCCCGCGAAAGTGGACGAACCGGCTTCCCTCTCGTAGGTTCAACCTTGAGTGATCATTCCTTCCTGAAGTCATAGGTTGTTTCTGGCCGAACCCTGCCCAACCGCCCTCTAGCCCTCTCGAAAGAAAGCATCGTCATGATCACCCGCGCGCGTCGCGGAATCGATGATTTCCTTCCAGGACTTTCCGGCGGCCTTGAGGTCGTCGGCAGTGGGCCCGATCTTGTTGCCGTAGCGCTCCAGGGTCTTGGCCTCGATGCGTGCCAGAACCGGTTTGGGCGTGAGGGCGCGGTAGGTCTGCTTGAGGGTGTTTCGTTCGGCCACGGCCCAGCGGGCGACGTCCTCTTCGGTCGCGCCCGACGCAAGCCTCGACGCCGCCGCACTCGATAGCTCGGCGACGGCGGTTTCGTACATCGTGCGCAGGGATTGGGTGGGCATTGAAGGGTTCATCCGCCTGCCGTTCAAGGCAGCTCGGCATTCCCCATCCGCGCCACGATGGTGCGCGTGCGCCCGGCCAGGTATGCCGAGTTCGGCGTTTTCTCGAAGCGCTTGGGCGCGGGCAGCATGACGGCCAGGCGGGCGGCCTCGGGGGCGGTGAGCTGGCGGGCGCTTTTCTTGAAGTAGTGCTGGGCGGCGGCCTCGGCGCCGAAGATGCCCGTGCCCCATTCCACGCTGTTGAGGTAGATCTCCAGGATGCGCCGTTTGCTCAGCAGCTGCTCCAGCAGCAGCGTGAGCACGAATTCCTGCCCCTTGCGCACGTAGTTGCGCTCGCCCGACAGCAGCAGGTTCTTGGCCAGCTGCTGGGTGATGGTGGAGCCGCCGCGGATGCGCGGCGCGCGCGTGGCGGGCGCCTTGGCGGCCAGGGCCTCGGCGCGCGCGTTGCGCTCCCAGGCACGCTCGATGGCGTCCCAGTCCACGCCGTCGTGGTTGACGAAGTTGTCGTCCTCCGACGTGACCACGGCGCGCTTGAGGTGGTCGGAGATCTGGGCGTAGGGCAGCCACTGCTGGCGCCAGCGCAGGCCGCCGTCCTGGCGCAGCTGCGCCCAGGCCTCGGAGCGCTGGAAGCTGGTCGATTCCGGGGCCAGCACGGCCATGGCCGCGATGCGCGCCACGAAGAACAGCTGCAGCGCCAGCAGGGCCAGCAGCACCAGGGCGATCCAGCGCAGCAGGGCTCGCATGGATGGAGAGGGTTCAGGCGCCCGCGGCGATGGCCGCGCGCAGCTCGGCCAGCACCTGGGCGGAGGGCGGGCGCAGGCCGCGCCAGATCAGGAAGGCCTCGGCCGCCTGTTCCACCAGCATGCCCAGGCCGTCGCGCGGCTGGGCGCCGTGCTGCGCGGCCCAGTCCAGGAAGCCTTGCGCGGCGGGGCCGTACATCATGTCGTAGGCCAGGCTGCCGGGGCGCAGCACGCTGGCGGGCACGGGGGCTGCGGCGCCTTCCAGGCTGCTGGCGGTGGCGTTGATGATGATGTCGAAATCGGCCGCTGGCGCTTGCATGTCAAGCGCCAGCAGCTCTGTTTTTTGTAGTGATGCGAGCGCCGCGTGGCTGGCCACCAGGGCCTGGGCGCGCGCGGCCGTGCGGTTCACCACGGCGATGCGGCGGGGCTGGCGCCGCAGCAGCGGCCCGAGCACGCCCGCGGCCGCGCCGCCCGCGCCCACCAGCAGCACGTCGCGCCCGGCCAGCGGCACGCCGGCGCCTTGCTCGATGTCGGCCACCAGGCCCAGGCCGTCGGTGTTGTCGGCGTGGATGGCGCCGTCCCGCAAGCTGAGGGTGTTGGCCGCGCCGGCCAGCTGCACGCGTTCGCTGCGGTGGGTGGCCAGCTGCGCGGCTTCGAGCTTGAAGGGCACGGTGATGTTGCAGCCGCGCCCGCCCTCGGCGGCGAAGTCGCGCAGCGCCCGGGCGAAGCCGTCGATGGGCACGAGGCGGCGTTCGTAGCGCAGGTGCTGGCCCGTGAGCGCGGCGAAGCGCGCGTGTATCCAGGGGGAGCGGCTGTGGGCGATGGGGTTTCCCATCACGCAATAGAGGTCGGGGGTGGTCGTCATGAATGGTCAGCGGACGGCGGTTTCCAGGATCTGCTCGCGCGTGAACTTGAAGCGCGAGACGACGGCGATCTGGTCGGCCTTGGCGCGCATGGCCGGGCCGAAGTGGCCGAACGGCCCGGCCGCGCGCGCGATGGCCTCGGCGCGGCGGTCCAGCT
The DNA here is from genome assembly GCF_000204645.1 of Alicycliphilus denitrificans K601. Taxonomy (NCBI): domain Bacteria; kingdom Pseudomonadati; phylum Pseudomonadota; class Betaproteobacteria; order Burkholderiales; family Comamonadaceae; genus Alicycliphilus; species Alicycliphilus denitrificans. Next base: position 3,968,432 of record NC_015422.1, read on the forward strand.
GGCGGTTGCCCGAGCCCTGCACGACCTCGGTTTCGAGCACGCGGCCGTCGTGGTTCACGGTCACGATCATGATCAGCTCGCCATAGAGTTTCTTGCCGCCCTGCTCGGGGAAGTTCTGCGTGCCCTTGTCCTCCACCTTGCGGCGCAACTGGTCGTAGTACACGGCGTACACCTCCTCGCGCGTGGCGGGGCTGATGTAGCGCTTGCGCGGGCGGGCGTTCTCTTCGTTGATGCGCTTTTCGATCTCGGCCAGCAGCTTCACGAGCTGGCGGCGCTTTTCCTCCTGGGCCTGGTTTTCAGCGTGTTCGCTCGCCTTGCGCGGGTCGGGCTTGGGCAGGATGGCCAGCTGCTGGCGCACCTGGGCCAGTAGCTGGGTCTGCTGCTCCAGCATCTGGTCCATCCTGCGCTGCGCTTCCTCCAGGTCGTCGCCAATGGAGGTCAGGGCCGAATAGGGCAGGGGGCTGGTGGCGCGCCCCTTGGCGGCGTCGCCCCCGCCGGCGAGCGAGGCCTGGGCGATGGCCTGGGCCTTGTCCGGGCGTTCGCCGGACTTGGCGTTGACCAGGATGACCTCCAGCGGCGTGTCCTGGAACACGCGGTCGAAGCGCTCCGGGTCGACGAAGCGCACCGTGAGCAGCAGCGCGTGGATGGCGATGGACAGGCCCAGCGCGATCTGCAGGGTGCTCAGGCGGCGGAGCGTGGAGGCGATGTTCACGGCGCAGGATTATCCCGGCTGGCCGGCGCCGGCCTCGGTACCCGTCCCATCGGTTTCGTCGATGTCCACCGCGATGGCGATAGGCCCTGCCACGGCTTCTTCCTCGTCCTCGTCCACGGGGCCGTCGTCGCTCTGGTCGGCCGGGTCGTCCAGGCGCGCGAGCAGCGTGCCGTTCACGTCCAGCGTGATCTCGTCGATGGCGCCCAGCTTCACGCGCACGCGCGCGCCGCGCGGCAGGCCCTGGGCGCCCAGCACGGGCAGCACCAGGGGCAGGGTGTCGGCGCGCACGAGGAAGTCGCCGTTCATGCCGTCCTTGATGACCGTGGCGTCCAGCTCGGCGACCTGGTTCTGCTGCAGGTACTTGAGCGTCCAGAAGCGCTCCATGCCCGCCTGGTAGCCGTTGTAGGCGCCGTAGGTGGCGTCGAAGCTGCTAATGATGGAGAACAGCTCGGCGTCCTTCGGTTTGAAGGGCGCGGCCAGCGCGGCCGTCTTGCCGTGGCGCGCGCAGGCGATGATCTGCCACTGGTTCACCAGGTCCACGTAGCGGCGCAGCGGCGACGTGGCCCAGGCGTAGCTCTTCACGCCGATGCCCGCGTGCGGCAGGGCCTTGGTGCCCATGCGCACCTTGATGCCGGGCGCCAGGCTGGCCTGGCTGCGGTAGATGCCGGGCACGCCGTGCTCGGCCAGCATCTGGCCCCAGGTGCTGTTGGCGACGATGGCGGCCTCGGCCACGATCAGGTCCAGCGGCGCGCCGCGCTGGCGCGTGGTGATGCGCACCGTCTCGCTGCCCGTCGGCTCGGCCTTGCCGTTGCCCTCCAGGCGGAAGTTGTAGTCCGGGCGGTTGAAGGTCTCGGGCTTGCCGCGCACCTGCTCGCGCCCGGCCTTCAGCTGCTTTGCCAAGCGGTGCAGGAATGATAGCTGCTCGCGCAGGTCCAGCAAGGGCTGGGGCGTGTTTTCGTGCTGAACGGAGGCGTCCTGCAGCCAGGCCTCGGTGACGATGTGGTCGAGCTGGTCGTGGCGCAGGTTCACCGTCACGGGTACGCGCTCCAGGCGCGTCTCGGTGCCGGTGATGGCGAGCGTCGCCTCGTCGATGGTCACGTAGAGCGACACGGCCGGGTTGGCGCGGCCCGCGTCCAGCGTGTAGATCTGCACCACCTCGTCGGGCAGCATGGTGATCTTGTAGCCGGGCATGTAGACGGTGGACAGGCGCTGGCGGCCCACCTTGTCCAGGTCGCCCCCGGGCTGGATCGCCAGGCCGGGCGCGGCGATGTGGATGCCCAGCGTGACGGTGCCCGTGCCCAGGCCCTGCACGGAGAGGGCGTCGTCGATCTCGGTGGTGGCCGAATCGTCGATGGAGTAGGCCTGCACCGGCGCGAGCGGCAGATCCTGCGGCGGCTGCGGCGCGGCCAGCGGGGGAAAGCCCGTGCCCTTGGGGAAGTTCTCGAACAGGAAGCGCTTCCAGTGGAACTGGTAGGGCGAATCGATGGCGCCCGCCGCCTGCAGCAGCGCCAGCGGCGCCTGGTGCGCCGTGCGGCTGGCCTCGACCACGGCCTTGTACTCGGGCGCGTTCTTGTCGGGGCGAAACAGTATCTTGTAGAGCTGCTCGCGGATGGGCTGCGGGCAGCGGCCGGCCGCCAGCTCGCCCGCCCAGGCCTCGATCTGCGCCTGGACCTGCTTCTTCTTCTCGATGGCGGCCAGGGCCTGCTGCAGGATCTCGGCCGGCGCCTTCCTGAAGCGCCCCTTGCCCGCGCGGCGGAAGTAGTGCGGCGCCTCGTACAGCGCCAGCAGCATGCCGGCCTGCTCGGCCACGGGGGCGCTCGCGGAGAAGTACTCGCGCGCCAGGTCGGCGAAGCCGAACTCGTCCTCGGGCGCGAACTCCCAGGCCAGCGGCAGCTCGATGGAGGCGGCGGTCTCGCGCGCCTGCGCCAGCAGCTCGGCCGGGGCGGGCTTGTCGAACTTCAACAGTATGTTGGCGGCCTTGACCTTGACGCGTTTACCCGAGTCGAGCTCGATCTGCGCCGAGCTTTCGGCCTCGGAAAGGATGCGGCCGGCAAGGAACTTGCCGGCGTCGTCGAACAGTGCATGCATAGGGGCGCGATTTTCCCATGGCGGCGCCCCGGCGACCCTGTGCGCGGCAGGTGTTTGTCACGCGGGGCCGGCGGCGTGCGTCCAATGGGCAGAAGGTCTCATCACGGAAAGCGAGGGCGGACCATGCACACACCCGAGGACTTGTGGCAGGCGGCGGCGCACGGCGCCGCCCCCGTGGACGCGCCCGCCGCGGGCCGCGCCGAGGACGCGGCCCTGGTGGCGCGCGCCCTGGGCGGCGAGGCGCGGGCCTTCGAGGCCATCATGCGCCGCCACAACCGGCTGCTGTTCCGCGCCGCGCGCGGCGTGGTGCACGACGACGCCGAGGCGCAGGACGTGGTGCAGGAGACCTACCTGCGCGCCTTCACGCGGCTGCGGGACTTCCGCGGCGAGGCGGCGCTGGGCACCTGGCTGGCGCGCATCTGCGTGCGCGCCGCGCAGGATGTGCTGCGCCGGCGCACGCGCAGCGTGGCCATAGATGCCACGCAGGCGCCCGACCAGGAGCCGCAGCCGGAGCACGCCATGCCCTACTTCGCCCCTTCCGACGATTCGCCCGACCAGGCGCTGGCGCGCGCCCAGCTGCGCGCGCTGCTGGAGTCGGCCGTGCAGAGCCTGCCGCCGCCGTACCGCAGCGTGTTCATCCTGCGCGCGGTGCAGGAGATGAGCGTGCAGGAGACGGCCTTCTGCCTGGACATCAGCGAAGAGCTGGTGCGCACCCGCTACCTGCGCTCGCGCGCCATGCTGCGCGACGCGCTGGGCGCGCGCATCGAGGCCTGCGCCGAAAGCGCCTTCCCGTTCGCCGGCGCGCGCTGCGACCAGGTCGTGCACCAGGTGCTGGCCGAGCTGCGGCGGCGCGGGCTGCTGGCCTGAGCGGCCCGCGCGGCGCGCCGCCTGCCCGTATCCCGTTGCCCCGCGCCCGCCCGGCGCGGTCCCTGTCCCCACCCCCCAGGAGAAGACCATGAACCGCTCACCACTCATCCTGCCCTCGCCAGCCTTGCTGGCGCGCCGCCGCGGCCTGGGCCTGGCCGTGCTATCGGCCACGGCCGTGGCCCTGCTCGGCGGGCGCGACGCGCTGGCCGCCGCCGCCAAGGCCGACGCCCGGCAGCACGAGGCCGACGTGCGCATCCTCAACACCGCGCTGGCGGCCGAGTACGAGGCCGTCGCCGCCTACCAGGTGGGCGCCGAAAGCGGCCTGCTGGGCAGCGGCGCGCTGCCGCTGGCCCGGCAGTTCCAGGGCCACCACAAGGAGCACACCCAGGCCATCGCCGCCGCCGTGCAGAAGATGGGCGGCACGCCCGTGCAGGCCAAGGCGCAATACAGCTTCCCGACCGACAAGCTCAAGGCCGAGGCCGACGTGCTGCGCTTCGCCGCCGGCCTGGAGCGCGGCGCCGTGTCCGCCTACCTGGGCGCGGTGCCGCTGTTCGCCGACCGCAACCTGGCGCAGGTGGCCGCCAGCATCCTCGGCGACGAGGCCATGCACTGGGCCGTGCTGCGCCAGGCGCTGGGCGAGGCGCCGGTGCCCTTGGCGTTCATGTCATGACCCGCCTGGCCCTGCTGGCCTGGGCCTGCGGGCTGCCGCTGGCCGCCGCGGCGGCGCCAGCCGCACTTTCTACGCCCGAGGCGGCCCGGCTCGCGCGCGGCGAGCAGGTCTATGCGCGCTGCGCGGCCTGCCACGCCATCGAGGGCAACCGCACGGGGCCGCAGCACTGCGGCCTGTTCGGCCGCCGCGCGGGCACGGCGCCGGGCTTCGACGGCTACTCCGGCGCCATGCGCGCCAGCGGCATCGTCTGGGACGCGCGCACGCTGGACCTCTTCCTCAAGGACCCGCCGGCCACCGTGCCCGGCACGGCCATGGGCTATGCCGGCGTCAAGGACGACGGCGACCGCGCCGCGCTCATCGCCTGGCTGCGCCATGCCACGCGGCCCGGCGCGGCCTGCACGCCCAGGTAGGGTGAAAGGGCTTCGATCTTGATAGCTGCTGGCGCTTGATGGGCGGGCGATGGAGGCCGATTTGGCTTGAGGCCCGATGGGCCGGGCGGCTGCGCCTATGATGTACGCCACCATGACGTTCCCGCCCGCGCTTGAGCCCCCGTCCCGCCATGCGTCCTGACCTGGCGCCGCTGGCCGCGCTGGCGCTCGCACTGCCTTTCGTCTTCGGCTTCACCGAATCGCCCTACGCCAACTTCTGGCCCCTGATGGCGAGCGGCGCCTGCGCCTGGCTCATCGCCGCCCTGGCCTGGTGGCGCGCCTGGCGCGCGGACGGCGTGGGGCTGGCCCGCTGCCTGGCGGCGGGGCTGCTGCTGGCGGCGCTGGCGGGGGGCGCCATCGGCCTCGTGCAGTTCTTCGGCGGCGACATGGGCTGGGCGCCCTGGGTCCATGCGTCCACGCCGGGCCAGGCTATCGGCAACCTGCGCCAGCGCAACCAGCAGGCCACGCTGCTGGCCCTGGGCGCGTGGGCGCTGCTGTGGTGGGTGGCGCGCCTGCAGGCGTATGGCGAGGGCCTGCCCGCGCAGCAGCCCGGCGTACGCCGCCTCTGGCCGCTGCTGCTGGCCGCGCTGGTGCCCTGGGCCCTGGTGCTGCTGGCCGTGGCGGGCGCGGCCACGGCGTCGCGCACGGGGGCGCTGCAGTGGCTGCTGATCCTGGGCATGCTGCTGCTGTGGCGGCGCAGCAGCGGCGCGCTGGCGCTGGCTGTGGGCGGCCTGGGGCTGCTGGTCTACCTGCTGGCCGCCTGGGGCCTGCCCCAGCTGCTGCTGCAGTGGACGGGCGTGCGCATGGAGGGCCTGTTCCTGCGCCTGGCCGACGCGTCCCACCCCTGCGCGAGCCGCCTGGTGCTGTGGTCCAACGTGCTGCAGCTGATCGCCCTGCGGCCCTGGACCGGCTGGGGCTGGGGCGAGCTGGACTACGCGCACTACATCACGCCGTTCGAGGGCGAGCGCTTTTGCATGCTGCTGGACAACGCCCACAGCCTGCCGCTGCAGCTGGCGGTGGAGCTGGGCCTGCCGGTGGCGCTGCTGCTGTGCGCCCTGCTGCTGTGGGCCGTGCTGCGCGCGCGTCCCTGGCGTGAGACGGCGGCCCCGCGCCAGCTGGCCTGGGGCGTGCTGGCCATCGTGGGCGTGCACAGCCTGCTGGAGTTTCCGCTGTGGTACGGGCCGTTCCAGCTCGCCACGGCGCTGGCCGCGCTGGTGCTCGTGGCGCCATGGGCGGCCGCGCGGGGCGCGCGCTGGCGGCCCGCCGCGCGCGCGCTGGCGGCCGCTGCGCTGCTGGCCGCGCCGGTGCTGGGGCTGGCGCTGGTGCGCGACTACGGCCGCATGAGCGCGCTGTACCGCCCCGTGGCCGACCGTCCCGAGGCCCTGCGCGCGCTGGCGGCGGCCGAGCTGGCGCGCCGGGTGCGCTTCTTCCAGGCGTCGGCGCAGTTCGCCGTGCTCACCACCACGGCCGTCACGCCGGCCAATGCGCGGCAGATGCACGACATGGCGTCGCGGCTGCTGCACTTCTCGCCCGAGCCGCGCGTGATCGAGAAGCTGATCGCCAGCGCCCGCCTGCTGGGCCTGGAGGACGAGGCGGCCCTGCACGCCGACCGCTACCGCCGCGCCTATCCGGGCGACTTCGCGCGCTGGCAGGGCGGCGGGCAGGCCAGCGGCGAGCCGCTGGCGCAGTAATTTCCATTTCCAGATCAATCGATTACTTTGTCGGCTTCGCTTGCCGTGCTACAGCACTGTCTGCGCTTCGCCTTCGCGTACTCGATTGATCTGGAAATGGAATCAGGCCAGGTTGCAGAAGCGCAGCGCTTCTTCCAGGTGCGCGGGGAAGTCGCTCAGCGCGTGGTCGCCGCCCTCCAGCACCATCTGCCGCGCCTGCGGGTAGCGCTCCACCATCTCGCGCCAGTCCAGCAGCTCGTCGCCCCGGGCGGCGATGAGCAGCTCGGGGCCGGCCGGGGGCTGGCCGCTCACGTCCAGCGCCTGCAGCTCGGCGATGAACTCGGGGCGGAAGAAGAAACGCGCCTCGGGGTCGTGCCAGGCCGTCTGCTCGCCGATGTGGCGCGCCAGGTCGCGCTCCGGCCGCACCGCGGGGTTGAGCAGCACGCTGGCGCAGCGCGCCTGCCGGGCCACCCAGCTAGCGTAGTAGCCGCCCAGCGACGAGCCGATCACTGCCATGCCCGGCCCCTGGGGCCATGCGGCGATGCCGTCCGCCACCAGCGCCATGGCCTCGCGCGGGGAGGGCGGCAGCTGCGGGCACCAGAGGAACACGTCCGGGTGGTGGCTGGCCACGTGCCCGGCCACCAGGCGCGCCTTGGCGGACTGGGGCGAGGAGCGGAAGCCATGCAGGTAGAGCAGATGGGTGGCGCGCATGCGGGGATTATCCGGCCGTCGATAATGTCGCCCCCATGCCCGCCGTATTCGACAAACCCTCGCTGCCGCAACGCATATGGCCCCTGTTCAGCGGCTTCGACTGGCCGCTGATCGCCCTGCTGCTGGTGCTGTCGTCCATCGGCCTGGTGGCCATGTATTCCTCGGGCTACGACCATGGCACGCGCTTTGCCGACCACGGACGCAACATGCTGCTGGCGGCGGGCATCCTGTTCGTGGTGGCGCAGATCCCGCCGCAGCGGCTGATGGCGCTGGCGGTGCCGCTGTACCTGCTGGGCGTGGCCCTGCTGGTGGCGGTGGCGCTGTTCGGCATTACCAAGAAGGGGGCGCAGCGCTGGATCAACGTGGGCGTGGTCATACAGCCCAGCGAGCTCATGAAGATCGCCATGCCGCTGATGCTGGCCTGGTGGTTCCAGAAGCGCGAGGGCCAGTTGCGCGCGCTGGACTTCGTCGTGGCGGGCGTGCTGCTCATGATCCCCGTGGGGCTGATCATGAAGCAGCCCGACCTGGGCACCTCGCTGCTGGTCATGGCTGCCGGGCTGTCGGTGATCTTCTTCGCGGGCCTGCCCTGGAAGCTGGTGGCGCCGCCGGTGCTGCTGGGTGTGGCCGGCATCGCCCTCGTGGTCTGGTTTGAGCCCCAGCTGTGCGCCGACGGCGTGCGCTGGCCGGTGCTGCACGACTACCAGCAGCAGCGCATCTGCACGCTGCTGGACCCCTCGCGCGACCCGCTGGGCAAGGGCTTCCACATCATCCAGGGCATGATCGCCATCGGCTCGGGCGGCGTCTGGGGCAAGGGCTTCATGGCCGGCACGCAGACGCACCTGGAGTTCATCCCCGAGCGGACCACCGATTTCATCTTCGCCGCCTTCTCCGAGGAGTTCGGCCTGGCCGGTAACCTGCTGCTCATCGTCTGCTTCGTGCTGCTGGTGTGGCGCGGGCTGGCCATCGCCGCCGGCGCCGGCACGCTGTTCGGCCGCCTCATGGCCGGGGCCGTGGCCATGATCTTCTTCACCTACGCCTTCGTGAACATGGGCATGGTCAGCGGCATCCTGCCCGTGGTGGGCGTGCCGCTGCCGTTCGTGAGCTATGGCGGCACGGCCATGACCACGCTGGGGCTGGCGCTGGGGGTGCTGATGTCGGTGGCCCGCTCGCGCCACCAGCCCGAGCGGGAGCCGCCGGAATCCCTGCAGACGCTGTAGGTCCCGCACGCGGCGCGGCGCCTGCCTACAATCGCCGCATGATCTCCCGCGAACCCACCATCGAACGCTTGGCCGTGGCCCGCGAGCTGCTGCTCGCCCCCTTCGGCCTGGACGAATCCCACCTCTACCGCGCCCTGGCGGAGATCCGCGCGCACCAGGTCGATGACGCCGACCTGTACTTCCAGTACACGCGCAGCGAGGGCTGGAGCCTGGAGGAGGGCATCGTCAAGACCGGCTCCTTCAGCATCGACCAGGGCGTGGGCGTGCGCGCCGTCAGCGGCGAGAAGACCGCCTTCGCCTACTCCGACGACATCTCCGAGGCGTCGCTGCTCGACGCCGCCCGCACCGTGCGGTCGATTTCGGCCACAGCGCAGAGCGGGCGGGCGCGGGTAGCTTCTAAAAAAATAGCGAAAAGCCGTTCGCTCTACCCCCACATCGACCCCATCGCCTCCATGGACAGCACGGCCAAGGTGCAGCTGCTGGAGCGCGCCGAGCAGCGTGCCCGCGCCAAGGATCCACGCGTGGCGCAGGTCATGGCGGGCCTGGCCAGCGAGTACGACGTGGTCCTCGTGGCGCGCGCCGACGGCACGCTCGCGGCCGACGTGCGCCCGCTGGTGCGCATGTCGGTCACCGTGATCGCCGAGCAGGGCGGCCGGCGCGAGGTGGGCTCGTCCGGCGGCGGCGGGCGCTTCGGCCTGGCCTACTTCAGCGACGAGCAGATCGCGCAGTACGTGGACGAGGCCGTGAACGCGGCCCTGGTGAACCTGGAGTCGCGCCCCGCGCCGGCCGGCGAGATGACCGTGGTGCTGGGCCCGGGCTGGCCCGGCGTGCTGCTGCACGAGGCCGTGGGCCATGGGCTGGAGGGCGACTTCAACCGCAAGGGATCGAGCGCCTTCAGCGGCCGCATAGGCCAGCGCGTGGCCGCCAAGGGCGTGACGGTGCTCGACGACGGCACCCTCGCCGACCGCCGCGGCTCGCTCAACGTGGACGACGAGGGCCACGCCACGCAGCGCAACGTGCTCATCGAGGACGGCATCCTCAAGGGCTACATCCAGGACGCGATGAACGCGCGCCTGATGAAGGTGGCGCCCACCGGCAACGGCCGGCGCGAGAGCTACGCCCACATCCCCATGCCGCGCATGACCAACACCTACATGCTCGGCGGCGACAAGGACCCGCAGGAAATCGTCGCCTCCATCAAGCGGGGCCTGTACGCCACCAACTTCGGCGGCGGGCAGGTGGACATCACGAGCGGCAAGTTCGTGTTTTCGGCCAGCGAGGCCTACTGGGTGGAGGGCGGCAAGATCCTCTACCCCGTCAAGGGCGCAACAATAGTCGGCAGCGGCCCCGAGTCGCTCAAGAAGGTGAGCATGATCGGCAACGACATGGCGCTCGACAGCGGAGTGGGCACCTGCGGCAAGGAAGGCCAGAGCGTGCCCGTGGGCGTGGGTCAGCCGACGCTGCGCATCGACGGCATCACCGTGGGCGGCACGGCTTGAACCACGGGCTGTGTAGCGCCATGGCAACGATTTCCCTATATTGCACTGCGGCAAATCGTGCTACATTGGCGCGTATGCCAGTTCGCAGCGCGTTCTATTTTTACTTTTGGTTCTCTGTCCTTGGCGGATGAGAGAGGTAGACGCGCACCCTGACTGAGTCCCTTCTCCAAAGAACCGCCGATGCTGAAAAGCTCGGCGGTTTTTTGTTTTTCGACCTTCACCCACCCTCCTAGGACGCCCCATGACCGCCACCGTCTCCAGCAGCGATGCCTGGTACCGCAACGTCGACAAGACCAGCCAGACCGACGACCAACGCATCGAGGACATCACCGTGCTCCCCCCTCCCGAACACCTGATTCGCTTCTTCCCCATCCGCGGGACCGAGGTCGAATCGCTGATCTCCAGCACGCGCCGCAGCATCCAGCGCATCATGAACGGCGAGGATGACCGCCTGCTGGTCATCATCGGCCCCTGTTCCATCCACAACCCCGTGGCGGCGCTCGAATACGCGCAAAGGCTCAAGGTGGTGCGCGAGCAGTACAAGGACCAGCTGGAAGTGGTGATGCGCGTGTACTTCGAGAAGCCTCGCACCACCGTGGGCTGGAAGGGCCTGATCAACGATCCCTATCTGGACGGCAGCTACCGCATCGACGAGGGCCTGCGCATCGCGCGCCAGCTGCTCATCGACATCAACCGCCTGGGCGTGCCGGCGGCCAGCGAGTTCCTGGACGTGATCAGCCCGCAGTACATCGGCGACCTGATCAGCTGGGGCGCGATCGGCGCGCGCACCACCGAGAGCCAGGTGCACCGCGAGCTGGCCTCGGGGATCTCGGCACCGATCGGCTTCAAGAACGGCACGGACGGCAACATCCGCATCGCCACCGACGCCATCCAGTCCGCCAGCCGCGGCCACCACTTCCTGTCGGTGCACAAGAACGGCCAGGTGGCCATCGTGCGCACGTCCGGCAACAAGGACTGCCACGTGATCCTGCGCGGCGGCAAGGCGCCCAACTACGACGCGGCCAGCGTGGCCGCCGCCTGCGCCGACCTGGAAAAGGCCGGCCTGCCCGCCACGCTGATGGTGGACTGCAGCCACGCCAACAGCAGCAAGCAGCATGAGCGCCAGCGCGACGTGGCGCGCGACATCGCGGCGCAGATCGCGGGCGGCTCGCGCAGCGTGTTCGGCGTCATGATCGAGGGCCACCTGCAGCCCGGGGCGCAGAAATTCACGCCGGGCAAGGACGATCCCGCAGCGCTGGAATACGGCAAGAGCATCACCGACGCCTGCCTGGGCTGGGACGACTCCGTCGCTTGCCTGGCCGAGCTGGCGTCCGCCGTGCAGGCGCGCCGCGCGCGCTAGGGGTTCTGCGTACCCCGGGCCGGTGTAAGCTCGGAGCGCGGCGCCAACCGGCGCCGCGCTCAACCATCTCAAGGCGAGGCAATACATGCACGGCGAAGTACTGGTCACCCTGTCACCTGGGCAGGAATTCCATCTGTCCACACAGGACGCACAGCCCCTCACGCATGAGGAGGCCCGCCGCTGGCTCGACGACGAATTCATGCGCCTGGAGTGCGAGCCCCTGCGCGCCAGCGGCAAGGTGCTGCTGGCCGACAAGGTGCTCACCGTCGCCAGCGCCGCGGGTGCCCGGCTGCTGGCCGACCCCGCCTGGTCGGCTCAGTTCGCGCGTGCCGCCGTGGCCGCGCTGGCCCGGCCCATGGTGCGCGTGGACGTGCAGGCGATGGCCGTCACCTTCTGAATTCCAATAAAAATGGCCTCCAGCGCTTGCCAATCAAGCGCTGATAGCTATTTTTTCGATAGTTCTTCGAGCAGCTTGGCGTGCACACCGCCAAAGCTGCCGTTGCTCATGCAGAGGATGTGGTCGCCCGGCTGCGCCGCCGTGGACACCTGCGCGACGAGCGTGGGGATGTCCGCCGCCGTACGTGCCCGCGCGCCCATGGGGGCGAGCGCCTCGGCCGCGTCCCAGTCCAGCCCTGCCGTGTGGCAGAAGGCCAGGTCGGCCTGCTCCAGGGCCCAGGGCAGCTGCGACTTCATCGTGCCCAGCTTCATGGTGTTGCTGCGCGGCTCGAACACGGCGAGGATGCGCGCCTCGCCGCCCACGCGCCGGCGCAGGCCGTCCAGCGTGGTGCGCAGCGCCGTGGGGTGGTGTGCGAAATCGTCGTACACGCTGATGCCGCGCGCCGTGCCGCGCAGCTCCATGCGGCGGCGCACGTTCTCGAACCGCGCCAGCGCCTGGGCCGCCTGCGCGGGCGCCACGCCTACGTGCTCCGCGGCGGCGATGGCGGCCAGGGCGTTGAGCTGGTTGTGCACGCCCGTCAACGCCCATTGCACGCGGGCCACCGCCTGGCCGCGCTGCAGCACCTCGAAGTCGTGCGGTTCGCCGCGCGCGCAGAAGTCGCTCACCGCGGCGCCGAAGCTCGCCACGCCGCTCCAGCAGCCCGCATGCAGCACGCGCGCCAGGCTCTCCTCCAGCCCGTTGACGACCACGCGGCCCGAGGGCGGCACGGTGCGCACCAGGTGGTGGAACTGGCGCTCGATCTGGCCCAGGTCGTCGAAGATGTCGGCGTGGTCGAACTCCAGGTTGTTCAGCACGGCCGTGCGCGGGCGGTAGTGCACGAACTTGCTGCGCTTGTCGAAGAACGCGGTGTCGTACTCGTCGGCCTCGATGACGAACAGCGGCCGCGCCTGCCCCGCCGCCAGAGCCCCCAGGCGGGCCGAGATGCCGAAGTTCATCGGCACGCCGCCCACCAGGAAGCCCGGCGCCAAGCCTGCGCACTCCAGGATCCAGGCCAGCATCGAGGTGGTGGTGGTTTTGCCGTGCGTGCCGGCCACGGCCAGCACGTGGCGGCCGGCCAGCACCTGCTCGGCCAGCCACTGCGGCCCGCTGGTGTAGGGCGCGCCGGCGTCGAGGATGGCCTCCATGAGCGGGAATTTCGGGCTCCCATCGGGCAGTCGGGCGCGGCTGACCACGTTGCCGACCACGAACATGTCGGGTTCGAGCGCCAGCTGCTCGGCGCCATAGCCCTCGATGAGATCTATGCCCAGGGCGCGCAACTGGTCGCTCATAGGCGGGTAGACGCCGGCGTCGCAGCCCGTGACGCGGTGGCCGGCCTCACGGGCCAGGGCGGCCAGGCCGCCCATGAAGGTGCCGCAAATGCCCAGTATGTGTATATGCATGGGCACCGATTCTATGAACCAATCGCGCCCGGTTTCCCCGGGCAGCGCCATGCGGCGGCCGGGGCCACTCGGTTGGGGTCACAATGCGCGGCATATGTCCGGGATCGCCGCCGCCATGGAAAACGCCCTCGCCACCGAAATCGCCAATGCCGCAGCCCGCCTGGTGGTCGAGGAGGGGCTGGAGTGGGGGCCGGCCAAGCGCCGTGCCGTCAGGCAACTGGGCCTGCCGGCACGCACGCCTCTGCCCGACAACGACCTCGTCGAGGATGCGGTGCGCGAGTACATCGGCTTGTTCTGCGCCGACACCCAGCCGCTGGAGCTGCGCGCGTTGCGCGAGCTGGCGCTGGTGTGGATGCAGCGCATGCAGGCGTTCCGCCCCTATCTGGGCGGCGCCGTCTGGCACGGCACGGCCACGCGCCTGTCGGACATCTATATCGCGCTGTTCTGCGACGACCCCAAGTCCGCCGAGATCGCCCTCATAGACCACCATGTGGACTACGAGCCGGGCAGCATGACCGGCCTGCGCGGCGAGCTGATCGACGTGCTGAGCATGAGCTGCCGCTCTGCCGCGCTGAACGAGGAGATCGGCGTGCACCTGCTGATCTACGACCTGGACGACTTGCGTGGCGCCCTGCGCCTGGATTCGCGCGGCCGCGCGCCGCGCGGCGACATGGGCGCCGTGCGCCGCCTGCTGCAGCCCATGCCTTCTTCTTCCGTCCCCATCCCATGAACCATCCATCCGAAAACCCGACCCCCGAAACTTCGCAGGCCAGCGCCAGCGCCGCGCGCCGCCGCTGGCTTCTGCTGGGCGTGGGCGCCGTGGCCGGCCTCGGCGGCGCGGGCCTGGCCGCCTGGCGCCTGCGGCCCGGGGCGGTGAAAGAGGGTGCGCACGAGACCCTGTGGGATGCGAGCTTCGAGGACCTGGGCGGCCAGCCGCTGCGCATGGCCTCCATGCGCGGCCGTCCCCTGCTGCTGAACTTCTGGGCCACCTGGTGCCCGCCCTGCGTGCAGGAACTTCCCTTGCTGAACGCCTTCTATGGCGAGCACCGCGCAAAAGGCTGGCAAGTGCTCGGACTGGCGATCGACCAGCCCGCCAACGTGCAGAAATTCCTGCAGCGCGTGCCGCTGGACTTTCCCGTCGCATTAGGGGGACTGGGCGGCACCGAGTTGTCGCGCAGCCTGGGCAATGACAAGGGCGGGTTGCCGTTTACGGTGATGTTTGCCGCAGATGGCAGCATTTCGAAGCGTAAAATAGGGCAGTTAACGGCGCAGGACCTGCAGAACTGGTCCAAGAGTCTGTAGAGATTGCGTCTCCTTAATGGAGATGGTGGCTTTTTGGGCTCGTTTCGGCGAAATAGTCTGAAATTAAGGTAAATTCGCCCCCCATTCCGTTTCTAGCCGTTGGAGCTCCCATGGATTTGCGAAAACTCAAGACCCTCATCGATCTGGTCTCCGAGTCGAATGTTTCCGAACTCGAGATCACCGAAGCCGAGGGCAAGGTCCGCATCGTCAAGAGCAGCGGAGCCGTCGTGCAGCAGTTTGTCGCCGCTCCCGTTCAGGCCGCCCCTGCCGCCGCGGCGCCCGCGGCCGCCGCCCCCGTGGCCGAACTGCCCGCGCCGGCCGCCGCCGCGCCCACAGGGCATGTCGTCAAGTCGCCCATGGTGGGCACGTTCTACCGCGCGTCCAGCCCCGGCGCCAAGCCCTTCGTCGAGGTGGGCAGCCAGGTCAAGGAGGGCGAGACGATCTGCATCATCGAGGCCATGAAGATCCTGAACGAAATCGAGGCCGACAAGTCGGGCACCGTCACGCGCATCCTTGGCGAGAACGGCCAGGCCGTCGAATACGGCCAACCGCTGTTCGTGATCGAATGAAGCGGGCCCGCGCTCATGTTTAAGAAAATTCTGGTTGCGAACCGAGGGGAGATAGCCCTGCGGATCCAGCGCGCCTGCCACGAACTGGGCATCAAGGCGGTGATGGTCTATTCCGAGGCCGACCGCGACGCCAAGTACGTCAAGCTGGCCGAAGAGGCCGTGTGCATCGGCCCGGCGCCGTCGCCCCTGTCGTACCTCAACATGCCGGCCATCATCTCGGCGGCCGAGGTCACCGACGCCGAGGCCATCCACCCGGGCTACGGCTTCCTGTCCGAGAACGCCGACTTCGCCGAGCGCGTGGAAAAGAGCGGCTTCCAGTTCATAGGCCCCACGCCCGAGTCCATCCGCATGATGGGCGACAAGGTGTCCGCCAAGCAGGCCATGATCCGCGCCGGCGTGCCCTGCGTGCCGGGCTCCGACGGCGAGCTGCCCGACGACCCGGTGCAGATCCGCCGCATCGCCAAGACCATCGGCTACCCCGTCATCATCAAGGCCGCCGGCGGCGGCGGCGGGCGCGGCATGCGCGTGGTTCACACCGAGGCCGCCCTCGTCAACGCCGTGCAGATGACCAAGGCCGAGGCCCAGGCCGCCTTCGGCAACCCGGCCGTGTATATGGAGAAATTCCTCCAGAACCCGCGCCACATCGAGATCCAGGTCCTGGCCGACAAGTACCGCAACGCCGTCTACCTGGGCGAGCGCGACTGCTCCATGCAGCGGCGCCACCAGAAGGTGATCGAGGAGGCGCCTGCGCCGGGCATCCCGCGCAAGCTCATCGAGAAGATCGGCGAGCGCTGTGTCGCCGCCTGCAAGAAGATCGGCTACCGCGGCGCCGGCACGTTCGAGTTCCTGTACGAGAACGGCGAGTTCTACTTCATCGAGATGAACACCCGCGTGCAGGTGGAGCACCCGGTCACCGAATGGATCACGGGCGTGGACATCGTGCGCACGCAGATCATGGTGGCCGCGGGCGAGAAGTTGCCGTTCACCCAGCGCCAGATCCAGATCCACGGCCACGCCATCGAATGCCGCGTGAATGCCGAGGACCCCTACAAGTTCATCCCCTCGCCAGGCCGCATCACCATGTGGCATGCGCCGGGCGGCCCGGGCGTGCGCGTGGACTCCCACGCCTACACGAACTACTACGTGCCGCCGAACTACGACTCCATGATCGGCAAGATCATCGTGCATGGCGACACGCGCGAGCAGGCGCTGGCGCGCATGCGCACGGCGCTCTCCGAGACGGTGATAGAGGGCATCAACACCAACATAGCGCTGCACCGCGAACTGCTGGTGGACGCCAATTTCGTCGCCGGCGGCACCAACATCCATTACCTGGAAGAGTGGCTGGCGCAGCGCAAGCGCTGACGGGCCGGAGTAGCGCAAGGCACCGGGATGCTGGCATCCGGTAACGGATGCCAGCATTTTTTCCATTGACAGCACGACACCGAGGTGCCCCCATGTTTGAGCTGAGCCTGCTATGCCCTGAAGGCCGGGTGGAGACCCTGAGCGATGCGTTCGATGCGCTCGAGGCGCTGAGCGTGTCGGTCGAGGATGCCGATGCCCAAACCGATGCCGAGCAGGCGCTGTTCGGCGAGCCGGGCATGCCCGCGCCGCGTGAAGGCTGGCAGCGCAGCCGCATCACCGCGCTGTTCCCCACGCGGCAGGCGGCCGACGAGGCCGTGCGGCTGCTGCAGGCGCAGGACTTCTTCGAAGGCTGCAGCGTGCTGGGTATTGCCACTGTGCAGGAACAGGACTGGGTGCGCCTCACCCAGTCGCAGTTCGAACCGGTGGAGATCACGCCGGACTTCTGGATCGTGCCGACCTGGCACGAGCTGCCGGCCGCGGCGCGGCGCAGCATCCGCCTCGACCCGGGGCTGGCGTTCGGCACCGGGACCCACCCCACCACGCGCATGTGCCTGCGCTGGATTGCGCGCCAGGGCGTCGAGAACGGCGCCAAGGCGCTCGGCCGCGTGCTCGACTACGGCTGCGGCTCGGGCATCCTGGCCATAGGCGCGGCCAAGTTCGGCGCCTTGGACATCGATGCCGTGGACATCGATCCCGCGGCCGTGGAGGCCACGCGCCAGAATGCGCTGGCCAATGGTGTGTACCTGAACGCCGGCCTGCCGGAACAGGCGCAGGGGCAGTATCAGACCGTGCTTGCCAACATTCTGGCCACGCCGCTCAAGGTCCTGGCGCCCCTGCTGTGTGCCCATGTGGCGGAGGGGGGGCATCTGGTGCTGGCGGGCATTCTGGAGCGCCAGGCCCAGGAACTGACGCAGGCCTATGCGCCGTGGCTGAGCCTGCAGGTGGCCGATAGCGAGGACGGCTGGATCCTGATGACCGCGCGCCGCTGAGCGGCGTTCGTGCCCCGCGTGGGCCGCGGGCGGGCACCTACAATCCACAGCCGATGAGCCAGATCACCCGCTGCCCTTTCTGCGCAACGACCTTCAAGGTGGTCGCGGACCAGCTGCGGATTTCCGACGGATGGGTGCGCTGCGGGCAGTGCAAGGAGGTGTTCGACGCGTCCGAGCATCTGCTGCAGCCCGAGCCTGCCCAGCTGCTGCCGGAGATGCCGCTGGATGATCCAGGCCTGCCGGACCGGCACGCGGCCGACGCGCCGCAGCCGCAGGACAAGCCGGTCACGACCAGCGGCGGGAGCGAGGAAGTGGCTCCGCTGTCATCGCTGCTCAGGCGCGAGGCCGTGGCCGAAGAGCCCGAGGCCATGCCGGAGGCGGCGATCCAGGGCTACGAACTGCCGGGCGCCACCGTGGACGACTCCGCCTGGCCGCAGGAGCCCGATGCCGGGGTAGAGGCAGCGGAGCAAGGCGATGATCAACAGGAGGCGGAGCCCGCGCCGGACACGCTTGATGCCGAGCCACCCCCTGATGAAGAAGCGCAGGCCGCCGCACCGCCTGAATCCGAGCCGCTGGAGCCATTGCAGCCGCTGGAGCAGGAGTCGGTGCTGGTGGAGGGGACGGCGATCATGCCTGGCGCGGCCCATGAGAGCGATGCGCCGGAAGAGACGGCGGCATCGCCCGTGGCGGAGCCCGGATTCGTGACGGCCGCCCGGCGCAGCGCATTTTGGCGCAGGCCCGCGGTGCGTGGAGCATTGGCCGTGGCGGTCCTGGCGCTGCTCCTGGCGTTGGGCTTGCAGGTCGTGGTCCAGGAGCGCGACGCCATCGCGGCGCGCAGTCCGGCGGCGCATGCCTTGATGGAAAGACTGTGCGCACCCCTGCAGTGCACGCTGCAGGCGCCGCAGCGCATTGCCTCCGTGGTCATCGACAGCTCGTCCTTCCTCAAGGAACGCAACGATGCCGCAGCCTATCAGCTGCAGATGAGCCTCAAGAACATCTCCTCGCTCTCGGTTGCCATGCCGGCGCTGGAACTCACGCTGACCGACGTCCGGGACCGGGCGGTCTTGCGCCGCGTGCTGCTGCGCAATGACCTGGGGGCGCCCGCGGAGCTGGCGCCGGGGTCCACGTGGAGCGCCACGGTGTCCATGCAGGTCGCACAAGGCGCCGACCAGGTGGCCGGCTACCGGTTGCTGGCCTTCTATCCCTGAATCTTTTTACCCTTCCATCCGAAGCTTTCACCCTATGGCTGCGCTGATCTGTGGTTCCCTGGCATTCGACACCATCATGACTTTCGAGGGGAGGTTTGCCGAGCAGATACTGCCCGAGCAGCTGCACATCCTGAACGTGTCCTTCCTCGTGCCCACGCTGCGCCGGGACTTCGGCGGCTGCGCAGGCAACATCGCCTACGGCCTCAAGCTGCTTGGGGGCGATCCCAGGCCCATGGCCATGCTGGGCGCCGATGGCGGCGAATACCTGGCCCGGCTGCAGCAGCTCGGCATAGATACTCGCTTCATCGGCCAGGCCGGCGACACCTATACCGCACAGGCCATGATCATGACCGACCGCGACAACAACCAGATCACGGCCTTCCACCCAGGGGCCATGATGCAGGCGCACCGCAACCGCAACCGCATACCGCAGGACGCCGGCGTGCAGGTCGGCATCATTGCGCCCGACGGGCGCGAGGCCATGCTGCAGCATGCCGCCGAGTTCGTGGCGGCGGGCATTCCCTTCGTGTTCGACCCGGGGCAGGGGCTGCCCATGTTCAACGGCGACGAGCTGCGCCGCTTCATAGAGCAGGCGAGCTGGATCGCCGTGAACGACTATGAAGGCAAGATGTTGTGCGACCGCACGGGCTGGACGCTGGCCGAGATGTCCCGGCAGGTGCGCGGGCTCGTCGTCACGCTGGGCGCCGAGGGTTGCGAGGTCTGGGAGCAGGGCGCGCGGACCGAGGTGGCGCCGGTCAAGCCCGCGCAGGTGGTCGATCCCACGGGCTGCGGCGATGCCTGGCGTGGCGGACTGCTCCATGGCCTGGAAAAAGGCTGGCCCCTGGTGCGCTGCGCGCAGCTGGGCAACCGCCTGGGGGCGCTGAAGATCGCACAGCGCGGCCCGCAGAACTACACCTTGGACTTCACGCCGGACTGACAGGAGCGGAGCGCGGCTGGGCTGCGGCCATAAAAAAACCCGGTGCAAAAGCACCGGGTCGTGGCTGCTGATAAGCCAGGTTTTACGGCTTGCCGCCTGTGGGGAAGGGCCATGCAGCCTGGGGGTTCAGCGTGGTTTGCGCGGCAGGCGCAGGCGCTGCGGCGGGGGCCTTGGGGGCGACTTTCTTCGCGGCAGGGGCCTTCTTTGCCGCGGCGGCCTTCTTGGCGGCAGGCACCGCAGCCTTCTTGGCCGGAGTGGCCTTCTTCGCGGGCGCTGCAGCCTTCTTGGCTGGCGCTGCCTTCTTGGCCGCTACGGCCTTCTTGGCCGGTGCCGCTTTCTTGGCGGGTGCAGCGGCCTTCTTGGCCGGCGCTGCCTTCTTGGCCACTACGGCCTTCTTGGCCGGTGCCGCTTTCTTGGCGGGTGCAGCGGCCTTCTTGGCCGGCGCTGCCTTCTTGGCCACTACGGCCTTCTTGGCCGGTGCCGCCTTCTTCGCGGGTGCAGCCGCCTTCTTGGCCGGTGCTGCCTTCTTGGCCGCTACGGCCTTCTTTGCAGGTGCTGCCGCCTTCTTGGCAGGAGCAGCCTTCTTTGCAGGGGCTGCTTTCTTCGCAGCGGGTTTCTTCGCAGTTGCCATCATTTTCTCCTTGGGTCGATTTGCAAAGAGCACTCCGTGCCTGCATTGGGCATGGAGCGATCCATGGCAACGACACAATGCTCGTCACCACGAATGCGGGGACGCACCAGGGCCGCAACGCCGGTCGGCGCTGGGTGCGAGGAGCGTGGTTGAAAAATCATGGCCTGGTCAAGCGAGAGTCAATCCCAGGACAGTGCCCCGCCGGTCTGGTACTCGATGACGCGCGTCTCGAAGAAGTTGCGCTCCTTCTTCAGGTCGATCATCTCGCTCATCCAGGGGAAGGGGTTTTCTTCGTTCGGGAACAGCGCGTCCAGCCCGATCTGCGTGGCGCGGCGGTTGGCGATGTAGCGCAGGTAGCCCTTGAACATGGAGGCGTTCATGCCCAGCACGCCGCGCGGCATGGTGTCCTCGGCGTAGCGGTATTCGAGGTCCACGGCCTTGAGGAAAAGGCCCTTGATCTCGTCCTTGAACGCAGGCGTCCACAGCTGCGGATTCTCCAGCTTGAGCTGGTTGATCAGGTCGATGCCGAAGTTGCAGTGCATGGACTCGTCGCGCAGGATGTACTGGTACTGCTCGGCCGCGCCGGTCATCTTGTTCTGGCGGCCCAGGGCGAGGATCTGCGTGAAGCCCACGTAGAAAAACAGGCCCTCCATCAGGCAGGCGAAGACGATCAGCGACTTGAGCAGCGTTTGGTCGTTCTCGGGCGTGCCGGTTTTGAAGGCCGGATCCATGATCGCTTCGATGAAAGGGATCAGGAACTCGTCCTTGGCGCGGATGGACTCGACTTCGTTGTAGGCGTTGAAGATCTCGCCTTCGTCGAGGCCCAGCGACTCGACGATGTACTGGTAGGCGTGCGTGTGGATCGCTTCCTCGAAGGCCTGGCGCAGCAGGAACTGGCGGCACTCGGGGGCCGTGATGTGGCGGTAGGTGCCCAGCACGATGTTGTTCGCGGCGAGCGAGTCGGCCGTCACGAAGAAACCCAGGTTGCGCTTGACGATGCGGCGCTCGTCTTCGGTCAGGCCGTTGGGGTCCTTCCACAGGGCGATGTCGCGCGTCATGTTGATTTCCTGCGGCATCCAGTGGTTGGCGCAGGTGGCCAGGTACTTCTCCCAGGCCCACTTGTATTTGAACGGCACCAGCTGATTCACATCCGTCTGGCCGTTGATGATGCGCTTGTCGACCGCGGACACGCGGCGGTGTTGCGCGGCAGCGGGAGCGGCTGCCGGCGTGCGCGCAGCGGTGCTTTCGACGGGCTGCAGCGCGGGGGTATCGAGAGCCGTCGGCGGCGGCTCGACCGGGCGGCCGATTGCGCGGCTGCCGTCCATGAGCTTTTGCGATGAGGGCTTGACTTCGTCGTCCCAGGTGAGCATAGGATTTCCCGTGGTTGGATTATGAGAGCAGTGCTCCAAAATGAAAAGCACTGAAGCGTTGCCAGGCGGTGATTTGTTGCTTCACCACACAGGTGGACGCGATGGATGGGCCCGCGCCCGCCCGCATGCGCGGCGAATTCACTGGCAGGCCTCGCAGGATGGGTCGTCGATGGCGCAGAACTTCACGTCGGTGGCGGGCAATGCGCCTGCCTGCGTCTGGGCTGCTGCGGCTGCAGCGTTGAGCGCGCCGGACTGCGAGTCGGTGCCCGCGGAAACCGCGTTGAGCTGGCGCGTGTTCACGGTGCTCATCTCCACGTGCGTGGCGCTTTGCGTGCGCAGGTAGTAGGTGGTTTTGAGGCCGCGCACCCAGGCGAGCTTGTATGTCTCGTCGAGCTTCTTGCCCGAGGCTCCGGCCATGTAGATGTTCAGGCTCTGGGCCTGGTCTATCCATTTCTGGCGGCGCGCTGCGGCCTCCACGAGCCAGGCGGGTGCGACCTCGAAGGCCGTGGCGTACAGGGCCTTGACGTTCTGCGGCACGCGGTCGATCGCATGCAGCGACCCCTTGAAGTGCTTGAGGTCCATGAGCATCACGTCGTCCCACAGGCCCAGCTTCTTCAGGTCGCGCACCAGGTACTGGTTGATGACGGTGAACTCGCCCGACAGGTTGGACTTGACCGACAGGTTGCCGAACGAGGGCTCGATGGAAGCGTCCACGCCCACGATGTTGGAGATGGTGGCCGTGGGCGCGATGGCGATGCAGTTGGAGTTGCGCATGCCGTCCTGCGTGATCTTGCTGCGCAGGGCGTCCCAGTCCAGGCGCGTGGTGCGGTCCACCTCGACGTAGCCGCCGCGTTCCTTGGCCAGTAGTTCCAGCGAGTCAAGCGGCAGGATGCCCTTGGACCACAGCGAGCCTTCGTAGCTCGAATAGGTGCCGCGCTCCCTGGCAAGCTCGGTCGAGGCCCAGTAGGCGTAGTAGCAGATGGCTTCCATCGACTCGTCGGCGAAGGTCACGGCCGCGTCGCTGGAGTAGGGGATGCGCAGCTCGTACAGCGCGTCTTGGAACCCCATCAGGCCCAGGCCCACGGGGCGGTGGCGCAGGTTGGAGTCGCGCGCCTTGTCCACGGCGTAGTAGTTGATGTCGATGACGTTGTCGAGCATGCGCATGGCCGTGCTCACGGTCTTGCGCAGCTTGTCGTGGTCGATGGCACCGTCCTTGAGGTGGCGCGCGAGGTTCACCGAGCCCAGGTTGCACACGGCCGTCTCGGTGTCGCTGGTGTTGAGCGTGATCTCGGTGCAGAGGTTGGAGCTGTGCACCACGCCCACGTGCTGCTGCGGCGAGCGGATGTTGCAGGGGTCCTTGAAGGTGATCCAGGGGTGGCCGGTCTCGAACAGCATCGAGAGCATCTTGCGCCACAGGTCAACGGCCGGCACGCGCTTGAAGAGCTGCAGCTCGCCGCTGTCCACCTTGGCCTCGTAGGCGGTGTAGGCGCGCTCGAAAGCCTGGCCGTACAGGTCGTGCAGGTCGGGTACGTCGGAGGGCGAGAACAGCGTCCACTGGCCCTTGTCCATCACGCGCTTCATGAACAGATCGGGGATCCAGTTGGCCGTGTTCATGTCGTGCGTGCGGCGCCGGTCGTCGCCGGTGTTCTTGCGCAGCTCCAGGAACTCCTCGACGTCCAGGTGCCAGCTCTCCAGGTAGGCGCACACGGCGCCCTTGCGCTTGCCGCCCTGGTTCACGGCCACGGCCGTGTCGTTGACCACCTTGAGGAAGGGCACCACGCCCTGCGATTCGCCGTTCGTGCCCTTGATGCGCGCGCCGAGGGCGCGCACGCGCGTCCAGTCGTTGCCCAGGCCGCCGGCGAACTTGGACAGCAGCGCGTTCTCCTTGATGGACTCGTAGATGCCGCCGAGCTCGTCGGGCACCGTGGTCAGGTAGCACGAGGACAGCTGCGAGCGCAGCGTGCCGCTGTTGAACAGCGTGGGCGTGCTGCTCATGAAGTCGAAGGAGGACAGCAGCTCGTAGAACTCGATGGCGCGCGCCGATCCCGTCGTTTTAGGGTCGCCCTCCCGTAGCGCCAGGCCCATGGCCACGCGCATGAAGAAGGCCTGGGGCAGCTCGATGCGCGTCTTTTTCACGTGCAGGAAGTAGCGGTCGTACAGCGTCTGCAGGCCCAGGTAGTCGAACTGCAGGTCGCGCCCGGCCTTCAGTGCCTGGCCCAGGCGCTGCAGGTCGAAGTCCAGCAGGCGCGGGTCCAGCAGCTCGTTGTCCACGCCCTTGCGGATGAACTGCGGGAAGTTGGCGGCATAGGCAGCCGCCATGCCGGCGGGCGCTACGTCCTGGCCCAGCACCTCGCGCACGATGGTGTGCAGCAGCAGGCGTGCGGTGGCATAGGTGTAGCCGGGGTCCTTCTCGATCAGGGTGCGGGCCGCAAGAATGGAGGCCTTGTAGACCTCGTCCATGGGCACGCCGTCGTACAGGTTGCGCAGGGTCTCGGCGGCGATAGGCGCGGCCTGCACGTCTGAGCCCAGGTTGGCGCAGGCAGACTCGATGAGCGCCTGCAGGCGCAGGATATCGAGCTCGATGCGCTGGCCCTTGTCCAGCACGTACAGCGCCGGCATCTGGGGCAGCAGCTGCTCTTTCTTCTGCGCGCGCTCCTGCGCGCGGCGCTCGCGGTACAGCACGTAGGCGCGCGCCACCTCGTGGTGGCTGCCGCGCATCAGTCCCAGTTCCACCTGGTCCTGCACGTCCTCGATGTGGAAGGTGCCGCCGCTCGGGCGCGAGCGCATCAGGGCGCGCACCACGGCCTGGGTGAGTTCGTCCACCACCTCGCGCACGCTGGCGGACGCCGCGCCCTGCGTGCCGTGCACGGCGAGAAACGCCTTCATCATGGCCACGGCGATCTTCTGCGGCTCGAAGGGGACGACGGCGCCGTTGCGGCGGATGATCTGGTAGTGGCTGAAGACGCCGCCCGAGGCGTCGGTGGCGGGCGCGTCTGCGGCATGGGGCTGCGTGGAAGGCGCGGTGTTGGCGTGAACGGACGAAACTTGCATGGGTTTCCTCTTTGGTGTGTCGTCAGGGGGTGTGGCGCGCCGGGAAGGGCTGCCGGCGGGCGTCGGTGCGGGGTGCGGTCGATGTTGTTCCGCACACTATACATATGGTGCTTGAAGTGCTCAAGACACTACATGTAGTGTATGTCTGTACGAGGGGTGTCGGGCGGAACTGCTTCCTGGAAGGCGACGCCGTGCCAGGCCCTTGCCGCATGGGGCCCGGGCGCGCGCATGCCAATGGTGGCGCGTGTCTGCGGCGTTTTTGGCGCGCAGGCGCGCGCCAGGCCTCAAGGAGGGAACAGGATGCCCGAGCCCGCGAAGGCCGATCGCAGCCGCTGCCATTCGAACCCCGGGCCGGGGTCGTTCTTGCGGTGGGGCGCGATGTGTTCGTGCCCGGCGATGTAGCCGATGGGGTAGCGCCGCGCCAGGGCGGCGCACAGGCGGGTCAGGCTGCGGTACTGCGGCTCTTCGAATGCCTGGCCTTCCAGGCCTTCGAGCTCCACGCCGATGGAGTCGTCATTGCAGGCGTCGCGCCCGCGGTAGTGCGAGCGCCCGGCATGCCAGGCCCGCCGATCGGCGTCCACGAACTGCCACAGCCGGCCGTCGCGGGCAATGAAGAAATGAGCCGAGACCTCCAGCCCGCGGATGCTCTGGAAATAGGGGTGCGCGTCCCAGTCGAGCCGGTTGGTGAACAGCTGTTGCACTGCCGTTCCGCCGTACTGGCCCGGTGGCAGGCTGATGGAGTGCACGACGATCAGGTCGATGACGGCGCCCGCCGGCCGGGGGCCGTGGTTGGGCGAGTGCATGCGGCGCGCGGGCAGGTACCAGCCGCCTTGCCATGGCGTGCCCGGCCTACTGCGCTTCGCCATGGTTGTCGCCGTCCTGCGGCATGGCGATGTTGAGCCGGTCGATGCGGTAGCGGATCTGGCGCAGGCTGATGCCCAGGCGCGCCGCCGTGGCCGTGCGGTTGAAGCCCGTCTCGCGCAGGGCGCGCACGAGGATCTCGCGCTCATGCTGGTCCAGCCAGGCCTGCAGGTCGCTGGGCAGGGGGGGCTCTTCGCTGGCGGCAGTGGGTGGCGGCGCGGGGGGCGTGCCGGCCTCCGGTGGCGTTGGAGGCGGGGGCGCGGGGACGGCGGCGGCGACCTCCGCGGTGGTGGCAGCGGGGTGTTCCACCTGTAGCTCGTTTCCGTCGCTCAGGGCCACGGCGCGGTGCAGCAGGTTTTCCAGCTCGCGCACATTGCCCGTGAGCGGGTGCTGGGTGATGCGCTTCAGCGCGGCGGCGCCCAGGCGCGGCACGGGGGTGCCCGATTCCTGCTCGATGCGGGCGAGCAGCGCCTCGCACAGCGCGGGCAGGTCCTCGCGCCGCTCGCGCAGCGGCGGGATCAGGAGCTCGATCACGTTCAGGCGGTAGTACAGATCCTGGCGAAAGCGCCCGGCCTGTACGTCGGCCGCAAGGTCGCGGTGCGTGGCGCTGACGATGCGCACGTCCACGGTCTCTTCCTGCGTGGAGCCCAGCGGACGGATGCTGCGCTCCTGGATGGCGCGCAGCAGCTTGGACTGCATGGGCAGCGGCAGGTCGCCGATTTCGTCCAGAAACAAGGTCCCGCCGCGGGCGGCCTGGAAGTAGCCCTCGCGGTCGCTGGTCGAGCCGGTGTAGGAGCCCTTGCGCGCACCGAAGAACTCGGCTTCGAGCAGGTTCTCGGGAATGGCGCCGCAGTTCACAGCGACCAGCGGACCGTCGGCGCGCTGGCTGCTGGCATGCAGGGCGCGCGCCACCAGCTCCTTGCCCGTGCCCGATTCGCCGCGAATCAGCACGGGCGCCATGCTGCGCGCCACCTTGGCGATGCGCTGCTTGACGTTGCGCATGGCCTCGGACTCGCCGATCAGGCGCGCGAGCACCGGGTTGTCCGCGTCCGGCTCCTGTGCGGCCATGCGGGGAGGCGTGGCCGCGGGCAGCACGCCGCCCGTGCCCTGGATGGCCGAGGCTACGACCGAGCGGAACTGCTTGAGGTCCACGGGCTTGGTCAGGTAGTCGAACGCTCCCGAGCGCAGCGCCTCCACGGCGTTCTCGGCCGAGCCGTAGGCCGTCATGACCACGCAGCGCTCGCGCCGCTGCTGCTCGCGCAGGTCGTACAGCAGGTCCAGCCCCAGGCCGTCGGGCAGCCGCATGTCGGTGATCACGGCGTCGAACTTGCGGCGCTGCAACTGCTCGCGCGCCTCGGCCACGCTGGCAGCGGTCTCCACGCGGTAGCCCTCGCGCAGCAGCGTCAGCTCGTAGAGCGTGCGCAGGTCGGGCTCGTCGTCGACGACGAGGATGGAGGCGGCGGAGGCAGTGGCGTTCATGGAACCGGCGAGCGTGTCAGACCACGATTGTGTCAAACAGTGAGGAGCTCTCCGCCGGGCGCGTGGTACTGCGGAACGTGACGCTGAAGGCATTGCCCGCCACGGTGCCGTGCGCCAGCGCCCGGTTGGCGCGCTGGTAGGCGATGGCCGCGCCGTGGCGCTGGCACAGCTGTCGGCAGATGTACAGGCCCAGGCCGCTGGAGCGGCTCTCCGACGAGAAGAAGGGCTCGAACAGGTGTCGCTCCACGGACTTGTCCAGCGGCGCGCCGTCGCTCCAGACCTGCAGCTTGACCTGGCCCGCAGCCGTGGCACTCGTGCTCAGGCACAGCGAGTCGGGCTCCTGCCCCATGTAGCGCAGCGCGTTGTCCAGCAGGTTCACCAGCACCCGGCGCAGATGCTCGGCGTCGAACTCCACCTGGGCCGTGCCCGCGTTCAGTTCCAGGCACCCCTGCCGGCGGGCGGGGTCGTGCGCCTGCCAGTCGTTCCAGGCCTGCAGCACCGTGGCGTCCAGGGCCAGCGTGGACGAGGGCGCATGGCCGATCTGGTGCTGCACCCGAGCGATGTCGAGCACGTCCTCGGAGATGCGCACCAGCCGCTCGGCGTTCTGCCGGACCATGTGGGCCAGGCGCTTGTGGCCGGGGTCGCTCAGGTCCTCGTCCAGCAGCTCGTTGGCCTGGACGATGGCCGCCAGCGGGTTGCGTATCTCGTGCGCCACCGCGGCCGACATGCGGCCCATCGCGGCCAGCTTCTCGGTGCGCAAGCGCGCCTCCATCTCGCGCAGGTCGTGCAGGAACATCACGCACAGCGGCTCCTCGTCCGACGCGCCGGAGGCCGGCTGCGCGCGGGTGAGCCAGGTGCGGATGCGCAGGCCCATGGGGCTTTGGCCTTCGTGCAGGATGTTCACGTCGGCGTGCTGGGGCTGCTCCTGCCGGAACGTCTGCCGTGCCAGGTCCATCAGGGGTTTCCAGGCCGGTGTGTGCTCCAGCGCGAAGGGCGTGGAGGTCTTGGCCGCAGGGCCCAGCAGCAGCAGGGCCGCGGGGTTGGCCAGGCGCACCTGGCCCTGGTGGTCCAGCACCAGCACGCCGTCGGCCACGTGCTGCATGACCAGGGCGCTCACGGCGGTCTGCGTGCGCGCATCCATCTGGCTGCGCCGTGCCATCTGCTGCTCGCTGGTGAGCCTGGCTGCCAGCAGGTGCACCAGGTAGGCCACCAGGAAATAGCCCGTGCCCGTCACCGCCGTCTGCAGATAGCGTTGCGTGGCGTCGCCCCCGCCCTGGCTGCCCAGCCACCAGGCCCAGGCCAGCAGCAGCAGGGTCACGCCTGCGGTGGTGCCCAGGGCCAGCGTCAGCGTGCCCAGCACGCCGGCCATCAGGATGGGCAGGCCGAACAGCGGCGTGAAGTTCATGCTGCCCGACTGCTGCAATACCTGCAGCAGGCCGACGAGCGCGATGTCCACCCCGATCGAGGGCAGCCACTGGATGCCCGGGCGCGGATCGGGCGGCGTGCCGGCGCCGAACACCCGCAGCAGGGTGGCCGCGATCAGGTAGCCGAAGCTGGTCGCCAGCAGCGCGGGCTCTATGGCCTGATTCAGCACCATGCCCAGCAGCTGCAGCAGCAACAGCGCCTGCGCCACCATGACGCGGGCCGTCAGGAAAGCCTTCCACAGGCGCTGGAATGGCGGGCGGCCCGGGGGCTGTTCGGTGACGGTGGACGTGGGCATGGCGGACTCGCCTCAGGCCGGTCCCTGCTCCTGGTGCGCGCGGCAGCAGTAGCTGCGGCCATCTGCCCACAGAGCATCGCCCTGCGGCAGATGCACGCCGCAATGCGCGCAGCGGACCATGTTCTGCGGCGGCGCGATGCGCGAGCGGGGCGTGCCGCCCTGGCGCGGCGGCGGGCGGCGCTGGCTGCGCCACAGGGCGTAGACGACGGCGATCACCGCCAGGACGACGAGGTACTTCATATCGCGCGTCTGAGCACCACCTCGAGCACGAAGCGCGAACCCACGTAGGCCAGCAGCAGCAGCGCCGCGCCCGCGTACAGCACGCGCACGGCGCTGCGCCCGCGCCAGCCGAAGCGCGAGCGGCCCAGCAGCAGCACGGCGAACGTGATCCAGGCCAGCACGGAGAACACGGCCTTGTGGTCCCAGAGCCAGGCGCGGCCGTAGAGCTGCTCGCTGAACAGCCAGCCGGCGACCAGCGTGGCCGACAGCAGCACGAAGCCTGCCGACACGAAGCGGAACGTGAGGCGCTCCAGCGTCAACAGCGGTATGCCGCTGTTCGAATCGGCCGCCAGGCGTATCTGCCGCTCCGCACGGCCCATGAGCCCGGCATGGACCACGGCGGCGGCGAACAGGCCGTAGCACGCGATGCCCAGCGTCAGGTGCAGCGGCAGCCAGGGCGAGGCCGAGACATGCAGCGGCCGACCGGGGAACAGCGCCGCAAGGAGCACCGAGACGCCGCCCAGCGCGCACAGCGCCCAACGCGTGCGCATCTGCGGAAACAGCTGGCGCTCCACGGCGTAGGTGGTGAGCACCAGCCAGGCCGTCATCGACAGGGCGGCGGCAAAGCCGAAATGCGGCGTGCTGCCCAGCAGCCCCCAGGCCAGGGCGGCTGCATGCAGCGTCCAGGCAGGTGCCATGGCAAGGTGGCCGTGCTCTGCCTTGGCGCGCGACGCCACGGCCGCGGCCAGCGCATAGGCGACGGCGGTGGCCAGGGCCAGCAGCCAGGCGAGCGGGGAAGCACTGGGTAAAATCATAAGTTTGAAGTTTAGCCTTTCGCCCCTGGCCGCCGGGGCTGAGCCATCGGCCGGCGTATCCCCGGCCGATGCATCTGGAGCATTGGGCCATGGCCTCCGCACTCACCGAAAAACTCACCCGTCTCGTCAAGGAGATGCGCGGCCAGGCCCGCATCACCGAATCCAACGTGCAGGACATGCTGCGCGAGGTGCGCATGGCGCTGCTCGAAGCCGACGTGGCCCTGCCCGTGGTGCGCGACTTCATCGCACGCGTCAAGGAAAAGGCACTGGGCCAGGAGGTGTTGGGCAGCCTCAAGCCCGGCCAGGCGCTGGTGGGCATCGTTAACCAGGAACTGGCCGCCACCATGGGCGAGGGCGTGGCCGACATCAACCTGGCCGCGCAGCCGCCCGCCGTCATCCTGATGGCCGGCCTGCAGGGCGCGGGCAAGACCACGACCACGGCAAAACTGGCCAAGCACCTGATCGAGAAGCGCAAGAAGAAGGTGCTCACCGTCTCGGGCGACGTGTACCGCCCGGCCGCCATCGAGCAGCTCAAGACCGTAACGAAGCAGGCCGGCGCCGAATGGTTCCCCAGCAGCCCCGACCAGAAGCCGCGCGACATCGCGCTGGCGGCGCTGGACTATGCCCGCAAGCACTACTTCGACGTGCTGCTGGTTGACACCGCCGGGCGCCTGGCCATCGACGAGCTGCTGATGCAGGAAATCAAGGACCTGCACGCCGTGCTGAACCCCGTGGAGACCCTGTTCGTCGTGGACGCTATGCAGGGCCAGGATGCGGTGAACACGGCCAAGGCGTTCAAGGAGGCGCTGCCGCTCACCGGCATCGTCCTCACCAAGCTGGACGGCGACTCGCGCGGCGGCGCGGCGCTGTCGGTGCGCGCCATCACCGGCGCGCCGATCAAGTTTGCTGGCGTGTCCGAGAAGATCGACGGCCTGGAAGTGTTCGACGCCCAGCGCCACGCCGGGCGCGTGCTGGGCATGGGCGACATCGTGGCCCTGGTCGAGCAGGTCACGGCCGGCGTGGACCTGGAGGCGGCGCAGAAGCTCGCCGCCAAGGTCAAGAGCGGCGACGGCTTCGACCTGAACGACTTCCTGGCCCAGCTGCAGCAGATGAAGCAGATGGGGGGGCTCTCCAGCCTCATGGACAAGCTGCCCGCGCAGCTCACCGCCAAGGCCGGCCAGGTGGACATGGACAAGGCCGAGCGCGACATCCGCCGCAAGGAAGGCATCATCTGCAGCATGACCGCGCAGGAGCGCCGCAGGCCCGAACTCATCAAGGCCACGCGCAAGAAGCGCATTGCCGCCGGCGCCGGCGTTCAGGTGCAGGAAGTCAACCGGCTGCTCAACGAGTTCGAGCAGATGCAGGGCATGATGAAGAAGATGAAGGGCGGCGGTCTCATGAAGCTCATGAAGAAGATGGGTGGCATGAAGGGCGGCCTGCCCGGCATGGGCGGCATGCCGCGCTTCTAAGTAAAAATGGCCTCCGGCGCTTGACTGGAAAGCGCTGACAGCTATCAAACTGAAAGCAGCTCTGCGCTTTCGGACGTCGCCACCTCGCCACGCAGCGTGTAGGTGCGCGCCTCGGTGATGCGCACGTCGATCATCTGGCCGATGAGGCGCTCGCGGCCGGGGAAGTTGACCACGCGGTTGCACTCGGTGCGGCCCATGAGCTCGCCGGCGTCGCGTTTGCTCACGCCCTCAACCAGCAGGCGCTGCACCGTGCCCACGCGCTCCTGGCTGATCTCCAGGATGTTGCGGTTGATGACGGCCTGCAGCTCCTGCAGGCGGCGCAGCTTCACGTCGTGCGGCGTGTCGTCGTGCAGGTTGGCGGCGGGCGTGCCGGGGCGGGGGCTGAAGATGAAGCTGAAGGAGTTGTCGAAGCGCACGTCGTGGATCAGCTTCATCATCTTCTGGAAGTCTTCCTCGGTCTCGCCGGGGAAGCCTACGATGAAGTCGCTGCTCATGGCCATGCCGGGGCGTATGGCCTTGAGCTTCCTCACCGTGCTCTTGTATTCCATGGCCGTGTAGCCGCGCTTCATGGCCATCAGGATGCGGTCGCTGCCGTGCTGCACGGGCAGGTGCAGGTGGCTCACCAGCTTCGGGATCCTGGCGTAGGCCTCGATCAGGCGCGGCGTGAATTCGTTGGGGTGGCTGGTGGTGTAGCGGATGCGTTCTATGCCCGGGATCTCGGCCACGTATTCGAGCAGCAGGGCGAAGTCGGCTTTCTCGGCCGTGTCGCCCATGGTGCCCAGGTAGGCGTTGACGTTCTGGCCCAGCAGCGTGACTTCCTTCACACCCTGATCAGCCAGGCCCGCCACCTCCACCAGCACGTCCTCGAAGGGGCGGCTCACTTCCTCGCCGCGCGTGTAGGGCACCACGCAGTAGCTGCAGTACTTGCTGCAGCCTTCCATGATGGAGACGAAAGCGCTGGCGCCCTCGACGCGCGCGGGCGGCAGGTGGTCGAACTTCTCGATCTCGGGGAAGCTGATGTCCACCTGCGGTTTGTGCTGCTTCTCGCGGGCGCTCAGCAGCTCGGGCAGGCGGTGCAGGGTCTGCGGGCCGAAGACCACGTCCACGAAGGGCGCGCGCTTGATGATCTCCTCGCCCTCCTGGCTGGCCACGCAGCCGCCCACGCCGATGAGCACGCCCTTTTCCTTGAGGTGCTTGACGCGGCCGAGGTCGGAGAACACCTTCTCCTGCGCCTTCTCGCGCACCGAGCAGGTGTTGAAGAGGATGAGGTCGGCCTCCTCGGGGTTGTCGGTGCTCTGGTAGTCCTGCGCGGCGCCCAGCACGTCGGCCATCTTGGCCGAGTCGTACTCGTTCATCTGGCAGCCGAAGGTTTTGATGAAGACTTTCTTGGACATGGCGGTCTCGTAAAAAGGCGATGCGCCGCGGCCCGTGCGGGGCGAGGCCGGCGGGGTGGCGGGCGGATCAGCGCGGCGTGGCGGCCGGCTCGGTGCGGATGTTGGTGATGATGGCGTCGTCGCCCTTGCGGGGCTGGCGGGCCTCGGCCTCGGTCAGTATCCAGGCCGTGAGCAGCATGCCCGTGCTGGCCTCGGTCACGTAGTTCACCTTCACGCTTTGGCCGGCGAGGCTGTGGGCGAACACCAGCGCGTTCTGCGGGTTGAAGATGCGCAGGCCGGGCGCGAGGCGGATGGCCTTGCCGTTGAGCTCGGCCTCGGCCGTGTTCACGATCTTGAGGCTGCCGCGCAGCGCGGCCGGGGGGAAGGGGCGCTGGCCGGCGGGCGTGGGGGCCTGTTGCGCCCCTGCCGCGAGGGGCAGGGCGAGCGCGGCGGCAAGCGCCAGGGCGGACAATGGGGTGCAGCGTGTCATGGTGTGTATCCAGGGGCTGTTGACGAGAGAGCACAAGAAAAAACCCACAGCGCTTGAGACGCTGCGGGTTTCTTGTTGTCTGGTGGTGGTACCGGGACTTGAACCTGGGACATCAGCATTATGAATGCTGCGCTCTAACCAACTGAGCTATACCACCGGAGCCCCAAATTATAAATCAAAAAATTACTGGTGCGTGAAGTTCGGGGCGCGCTTGTTCACGAAGGCGTCCATGCCTTCCTTCTGGTCCTGGGTGGCGAACAGGGAGTGGAACAGGCGGCGCTCGAACATCACGCCGTCGGACAGCGTGCCCTCGAAGGCGCGGTTGACCGATTCCTTGGCGGCCATCACGGCGATCTGCGAGAAGCCGCTGATGACGATGGCGGCGCCCAGGGCTTCCTCCATGAGCTTGTCCTGGGGCACGACGCGGCTGACGAGGCCCGCGCGCTCGGCCTCGGCGGCGTCCATCATGCGGGCGGTGAGGGTCATGTCCATGGCCTTGGCCTTGCCCACGGCGCGCGGCAGGCGCTGCGTGCCGCCGGCGCCGGGGATCACGCCGAGCTTGATCTCGGGCTGGCCGAAGCGGGCGTTGTCGGCGGCGATGATGAAGTCGCACATCATCGCCAGCTCGCAGCCGCCGCCCAGGGCGTAGCCGGCCACGGCCGCGATCACGGGCTTGCGGATCGAGCGGATGGCTTCCCAGTTGCGCGTGATGTAGTCGCCCTTGTAGGCGTCGGCGAAGCTGTACTTGGCCATGGCGCCGATGTCTGCGCCGGCGGCGAAGGCCTTCTCGCTGCCCGTGAGGACGATGCAGCCGATCTTCTCGTCGGCGTCGAACGCCTTGAGGCCGCGCCCAGCTCGTCCATGAGCTGGTCGTTCAGCGCGTTGAGCTGCTTGGGACGGTTCAGCGTGATGATGCCGACCTTGTCCGCCTCGGTGCGGACTTCGATGCATTCGTAGGCCAAGGTGATCTCCTGTGTGTAGTGGGTGGATGGCTCGAAGTTTGAATATACCCAACGCCGCTACGCCGGGCTTGCGGCGGCGCCCAGCCAGCGCTGCGCCGCGGCGGCGTCCTGCACGTCCAGGCGCACGGTGTCGGCCGCAGCGCCGGCGGCCGGAAGGGCGAGCGGCAGGCGCAGCAGGCGCCGGTCGCGGGCGACCAGGGCGGTTACCTCGGTGGCGCTGCCGGCGTAGAGCAGAAGCTCGTCGAGCTTGAGCAGGCGCCAGGCCTGGCCCTGCGCCTCCAGCGCCAGCCATTCGTCGCCGGCCATGAAGCCGGCGGCCTCGGCCGCGCCGCCGCGCAGCACGGTCTTGACCTGGATGCCGCCGTTCTCGGCCACGCGCAGGCCCAGGCGCTGGGCGGTCTGCGCGGGGTCTGCCTGCAGGGTGATGCCATGCGCGGCCAGCAGCTCGGCCAGCGGCAGATCGGTGGTGCCGTGCGCCCACTGCGTGATTTCGCCGGACCAGTCGCGGCCCGAGAGCTCTTGCAGCACGGCGAGCACGTCGGCCTCGGCCATGGGGCCGCCGCCGGTGCGCTGCCACAGCGCGCGCATCGCGTCGTCGAGTGTGGCGCGGCCTTCGCGGCGCAGCGCAAGGTCCAGGCACAGGGCGACGAGCGCGCCCTTGGTGTAGTAGCTCACCGTGGCATTGGGCGTGTTCTCGTCCTGACGGTAGTACTTGATCCAGGCGTCGAAGCTCGCCTGCGCCACCGACTGCACCAGGCGCCCCGGCGTCTGCAGCACCTGGTTGATGGCCTTGGTCAGCAGCTTGAGGTAGCCGGCGTGGTCAATCAGGCCGGCGCGTCGCAGCAGCAGGTCGTCGTAGTAGCTGGTGAAGCCCTCGAAGAACCACAGCAGTTCGGTGTAGTTTTCGCGCGCGTAGTCGTAGCGCGCGAACTCGGCCGGGCGCAGGCGCTTGACGTTCCAGGCGTGGAAGTATTCGTGGCTGACGAGCCCGAGCAGCGTGGTGTAGCCCTCGGACGCGCGCAGATCCATGTCGCTCTGGCCCAGGCGCGGCAGGTCGCGCCGGCTGCAGATCAGGGCCGTGGAGTTGCGGTGCTCCAGGCCGCCGTAGCCGTCGTTTACCGCGTTGAGCATGAAGAGATAGCCGTCGAACGGCGGCTGCCCCGCGCCGTGCCAGAAGCGGATGGCCTCCTCGCAGATGCGCTGCATGTCGCGCACCAGGCGCTCGCCGTCGAAGGAGGGCGCGGCGCCCGCCACCACCAGTCGGTGCGGCACGCCGCAGGCGCTGAAGCTGGCGGTCCACAGCGGGCCCATCTCCACGGGGCAGTCGGCCAGTTCGTCGTAGTCGCGCGCGGTGTAGCTGCCGAAGCCCGAAGCGTCCACTTGCGTGGGCGCGAGCCCCGTGGCCAGCGACCAGCCGGCCAGCTCCGGCGACCGCACCACTTCGAGGCCGTGCGGCGCATCCTCCTGGCCGTGCACGCGCAGGCACAGGCTGGTGGCGTTGAAGAAGCCGCGCGTGGCGTCCAGCCAGGCCGTGCGCACCGAGTTGTCGTAGGCCGCTACGGCGTAGCTCAGCACCAGAGGCTCATCGGGCCTGCACTGCGCCACCCAGCGGTGCTTGTCCAGCTGCGCGAGCGGCACCTCGGCACCGCCCTGGCAGGCGCGCAGCGACTGCAGGTTCTTGGAGAACTCGCGCACCAGGTAGCTGCCCGGGATCCAGACGGGCAGCGAAAGCTCCTGCCGCCCGGCGGGCGCGGCCACGGTGAGCGTAACCCGGTACAGGTGGGCGCGGCACTCGCCGGGGTCGATGCGGTAGTGGATGGCGGGCAGGGAGGGGGGCATGGGCGGTGCGGGCAGCGGTATCAAAAAAATAGCTGCCAGTACTTGCTATACGTTGTTTTCAGCATGGAAAAGACCTGAAACGAAGGCGTGGCAAGCGCTGGCAGCTCATGTATCGGGAGTAGAGGCCGGCGCGCGGCCGGCTGCCTACTTGTCGGCGGCGGCTGCCGAGGCCAGGCGCTTTTCCACGTCCTGCGCGCCGATGGCGCCGGGCACGCGCGAGCCGTCGGCAAAGATCAGCGTGGGCGTGCCGGTGATCTTGTGCTTGCGTCCGAAGGCCAGGTTGCGCTGCAGCGCTGCCGTGTCGCAGCTGGCGGCGGTTGGGGTCTTGTCGCGCAGCATGTGGTCCTGCCAGGCGGCGGCGCGGTCCTTGGCGCACCAGATGTTGCGCGACTTCTCGGCCGAGTCGGGGCTCAGGATGGGGTAGAGGAACAGGTAAATGGTCACGTTGTCCACGTTCTGCATGTCGCGCTCGAAGCGCTTGCAGTAGCCGCAGTTGGGGTCCTCGAACACGGCCAGCTTGCGCTCGCCCTTGCCGTGCACGATGGTGAACGCGTCCTGCAGCGGCAGTGCCTTGAAGTCCACGGCCGTCAGCTTGTTCAGGCGGTCCTCGGTCAGGTTGCGCCGCGCCTTGGTGTCGATCAGCTCGCCCTGGATCAGGTAGTTGCCCTGGGCATCGGTGTAGAACAGGTCCGTGCCGATGCGCACCTCGTAAAGCCCCTTCATCGGCGTGGTGCGCACCTCGTCGATCTGCTGCAGCTGCGGGATGCGCTCGGCCAGGGTCTTGCGGATCGCCGCCTCTTGCGCCGATGCGTTCAGGCCCAGGCACAGGGTGGCGGCGGCCAGCAGGGAGGGGAGAAGTTTCATTGCGTCGTTCCGTTCTTTCATCTCTATGTGCGGGCGGGCACCATCAATCGGTCCCCATGGCCCTTCGTGCTACCCAGGCCTTGAGCGGCCCGCTGTGCTCGAAGCCCTTCATGCCCCAGTTGCGCAGCGCGGCCAGCGCGCCCTCGCGCCGCGTGAACAGCTGCTGCAGGCCATCCATGGCCATGCCCATGGGCAGCAGCGCGGCCTTGCGTTCGCGTTCGTAGCTGCGCAGCACGCGCAGGTCGCCCACGCCGCGCCAAGCGGCGCGCTCGTGCAGCACGCGCGCCAGCGTGCGCGCGTCGCCCAGCCCCAGGTTCAGACCCTGGCCCGCCAGCGGGTGCACGTTGTGTGCCGCATCGCCGGCCAGCGCCCAGCTCATGCCGCCTCGGCCCGGCAGGGCGCCGCACCAGTGTCGTGCGCGCGCCTGTTGCAGCGGCCAGCTGGCACGCGGGGCCGTCTGCCGCAGCGCGCCCAGGTTGTCGCGGCTGATCTCCCGCAGGCGCTGCGTGAAGTCCTCCTCACCGGCCTGCAGCCAGTGCGCGGCCTGCTCCTGCGGGACGGACCACACGACGGCCACGGAGTTCCCCTGTGCGCCATCGAGCGGCAGGAACGCCAGGATGCTGCCGTCGGGCGCGAACCATTGGCGCGCCACCTGGCCATGCGGCCGCTCGCACGCCAGGCGCGTGGCGATCGCGTGCTGTGCGTAGGGGGTGACGTCGAACTCCACGCCGAACTCCACGCGCGTGCTGCTGGCGCGGCCCTCGCAGACCACGGTGAGCGGCGCGGCCACGGGCTCGGTCACCTGCTCCACCAGCGGCTGAAAGCGCACTGCGTCCGCCAGGCGCGCCTCCAGGGCCGGCACGTCCACGATCCAGGTCAGCGCGTCGCAGCCTTGCTGCGCGGCGTCGAAGCGCACCATGCCGTCCTGGTCGGCCTGCACCTGCATCTGCAGCACGGCAGTGGCGTGCTGCGCATCGGGCCAGCCGCGCACGGACTCCAGTAGCGCGCGCGAGGCGGCATTGAGCGCGTAGGCGCGCACGTCGGCCGCCGCTGGCTGCGTGCCCGCCGGCGGTGCGACGAGGGCCACGCGCATGCGCTCGCGCGCCAGCAAAAGTGCCAGGGTGCGGCCCACCACGCCCGCACCGCGGATACATACGTCAAAAGTCTGCGCCATCCCCGGATTGTAGGGACGCTGCCGCAGGCCCTTGCGCCGCGGTGGTCGGCGCGCCGCGCGCAGCGATGGCCCCGGCAGGGAACGGCCTGCCGTGTCTCTTAAAATGACAGGTTTGTCTCGCCAACCAACGAAAGCCCTGCCATGAGCCTGCAATGCGGCATCGTGGGCCTGCCCAACGTGGGCAAGTCCACTCTCTTCAACGCCCTCACCAAGGCCGGCATCGCCGCCGAGAACTACCCCTTCTGCACCATCGAGCCCAACACCGGCGTGGTGGAGGTGCCCGATCCGCGCCTGGCGCAGCTGGCCGAGATCGTCAAGCCCGAGCGCACCGTGCCCGCCATCGTCGAGTTCGTGGACATCGCGGGCCTGGTGGCCGGCGCGAGCAAGGGCGAGGGCCTGGGCAACCAGTTCCTGGCGCACATCCGCGAGACGGACGCCATCGTCAACGTGGTGCGCTGTTTCGAGGACCCGAACGTCGTTCACGTGGCCGGCCGGGTGGACCCCATTGCCGACATCGAGGTGATCCAGACCGAGCTGTGCCTGGCGGACCTGGCCACCGTCGAGAAGGCGCTGAACCGCTACAGCAAGGCCGCCAAGAGCGGCAACGACAAGGAGGCGGCCAAGCTCGTCTCGCTGCTCACGCCGCTGCAGGCCGCGCTCGACCAGGGCAAGCCCGCGCGCAGCGTGCCGGTAGGCAAGGAGGACGCGCCTCTGCTCAAGCAGTTCTGCCTGATCACGGCCAAGCCCGCGATGTTCGTGGGCAACGTGGCCGAGGACGGCTTCGAGAACAACCCGCTGCTCGACAAGCTCAAGGACTACGCCGCCGCGCAGAATGCTCCCGTGGTGGCCATCTGCGCCAAGATCGAGGCCGAGATGGCCGAGATGGGCGACGAGGACCGCGACATGTTCCTGCAGGAAATGGGCCTGGAGGAGCCCGGCCTGAACCGCCTGATCCGCGCCGGCTACGACCTGCTGGGCCTGCAGACCTACTTCACCGCCGGCGTGAAGGAAGTGCGCGCCTGGACCATCCACAAGGGTGACACCGCGCCCCAGGCGGCCGGCGTGATCCACGGTGACTTCGAGCGCGGTTTCATCCGCGCGCAGACTATCGCGTTCGACGACTTCATCCAGTACAAGGGCGAGCAGGGCGCCAAGGACGCGGGCAAGATGCGTGCGGAGGGCAAGGAATACGTGGTCAGGGATGGGGATGTGATGAACTTCTTGTTCAACGTCTGATTCGATCAAGCCATTTCAGGCGATTGCACCTGCTTGCAGGTGCATCGTTGAAATCGACGCAAAGCCCCGTGGATACGGGGCTTTTTCATTTCAGCTCGTTGCATGCAACGACACTTGATAGCGCTGCGCAAGTGAATACAGGCGTGTATATGGTTCTTGCACCAGGTCGATGAAGGTGTATACGATGAAGCCCTGAGGACGAACAGGAGAGCTTCACGATGCTGACAGACGCCCAGTGCCGAGCCGCCAAGCCTAGAGAAGGCATCTACCGCCTCAATGACTACAAGGGGCTGTACCTAGAGATCAAACCCAACGGCATCAAGGCTTGGCGCTATCGCTTCAAGCTCAATGACAAGGCATCATGGTTCGCACTTGGCGACTACCCCAGCGTGACGCTCGGCGAGGCCAGAGAGAAGTGCGAGGCGGCGTGACCTGCCCCCCACCAGCCGTACCACAGTAAACGAGAGAAGCCCGTCAACCCAGGAGAATGACGGACATGAAGAAGAGCAGGTTCGGCGACGAACAAATCATTGGCTTCTTGCGACAGGCCGAAGCCGGCATGGGCATCCCCGAGTTGTGCCGCAGCGGCGGCTTCAGCCAGGCCACGTTTTACAAATGGCGTGCCAAGTTCGGCGGCATGCAGGTCTCAGAGGCCCAGCGCCTGCGCGAGCTTGAGAGCGAGAACGCAAAGCTCAAGAAACTGCTGGCCGAAGCCCACCTGGACATCCACGCCCTCAAGAGCGTCTTCGGGGTAAAGCGCTAGCCCCACAGGCGCGCCGCGATGCCATCCGGCAGATGATTGAGCAGCATCACCTCTCGGAGCGGCACGCCTGCCGCCTTGTGGGGCTATCCCGAGACAGCTACCGCCACCCACCGCAGCCCAGCGAGCTCAACGCCACCCTGGGTGAACAGATTCGGCAAACGGCCTTGGTGCGCCGCCGATTCGGCTACCGGCGCATCCACGACATGCTGCGCCAGCAGTTTCCGGGGGTGAACCACAAGCGCATCTATCGTATGCGGCTGGCGAACCCATCTTGAATGAGGTGGTAAGGCTGAGCAAGATCGTGTGCACGCAACATTGGCGTGGACACGATGCTCAAAGACCCTCAGACCCCGCGCTATGCGCAGCGGCGCACGCACCGCACCTACACCCCGCAATTCAAGGCCGAGCTGGTGGCTGCCTGCCGACAGCCAGGCGCATCGGTCGCGGCGGTGGCCCTGCAACATGGCATGAACGCCAACGTGCTACACCGCTGGCTCAAGGAATGGGCGCAGGGATTTCACCGTCTTGAAGCTGGCGTCAGCACTGCAGTCGTTGCTTCCCCACCCCCGGCCTTTATCCCCATCGACCTGAGCGCAGTACCGCCGGCGTCTGCTGGTGAGCTGCCATCCGCGTCCTTGCCAACGCCAGCGGACGGCATCCGCATCGAATGCCAGCGCCCCGGCATGTCCGTGACCGTGCACTGGCCCTTGTCTGGCGCCGCCGAGTGCGCCCAGATGCTGCGGGAGTTGTTGCGGTGATCCGTATCGATGAGGCCTGGCTGGCCACCACCCCGCTGGACATGCGCGCGGGCACGGACACGGCCCTGGCGCGGGTGATCGCCACCTTCGGCGCGGCCCACCCGCACCATGCCTACGTCTTCGCCAACCAGAGAGCCAATCGCCTGAAGGTCCTGGTACATGACGGTGTGGGGCTGTGGCTGGCCGCGCGCCGGCTGCACCAGGGCAAGTTTGTCTGGGCACCTGCGGGCAGTCCGAACGTGGCGTTGGAACACGCCCAGCTCAACGCCCTGGTGCTGGGCCTGCCCTGGCAGCGTGTGGGCTCGCAAGGTGCCATCAGCGTGGTCTGAATCGTCGGCGCAAGGGCGTGGCCGTGGCAATCGGGAGATGCGTCAATGGCTGGACCCAGGGTGAGCGGGCACACTGCCAGCCATGGTGATCGACGAGCAAGCCCTGAGCGAACTGGACGCAGAGCAACTGCGCGAAGTGACCCAGCGCCTGCTGGCCGAACTGCGTCACCAGCGCGCGCTCAACGAGAAGCTCACCTATGAGTGCGCGCTGCTCAAGCGGCTGAAGTTCGCCGCCCAATCCGAGCGGCACAGCGCCGATCAGAAGAGCCTGCTGGAAGACGAGATCGATGCCGACCTGGCGGCGGTCGCTGTCGAGATTGAGCAACTCCAGCCGCCTGCGGCTGCGCCCGAAGCCAAGCAACAGCCCAAACGCCAGCCGCTGCCGGCCCACCTGCCGCGCCGCGAAATCCGCCACGAGCCTGAGTCGACCACCTGCGCCTGTGGCTGCCGGATGCAGCGCATCGGCGAAGACGTGGCCGAGAAGCTGGACTACGTGCCCGGCGTGTTTACCGTGGAGCGCTACATCCGTGGCAAGTGGGCGTGCACCCAGTGCGAAACTATCACCCAGGCGCCGGTCGAGGCCCATGTGATCGATAAAGGCATCCCGACTGCCGGCCTGCTGGCCCAAGTGCTGGTGGCCAAGTACCAGGATCACCAGCCCTTGTACCGGCAGGAGAACATCTTTGGTCGCGCCGGCCTGGCGATTCCAAGATCCACCCTGGCGCAGTGGGTAGGCACCTGCGGTGCGCGGCTGCAACCGCTGGTCGATGCCCTGAAGGCCGAGGTGCTCGGCCACCGGGTGTTGCACGGTGATGAGACCCCGGTGGCCATGCTCAAGCCGGGCAGCGGTAAAACGCACCGGGCCTACCTGTGGGCCTATGCCCCGGGAGCGTTTGAAGCCACGCGGGCCGTGGTCTATGACTTCTGCGAGTCCCGCGCCGGAGAACACGCCCGCGCCTTTCTGGGGGACTGGCGCGGCAGCCTGATCTGTGACGACTATGCCGGCTACAAGGCCAGCTTTAGCCAGGGCGTGACCGAAGCCGGTTGCCTGGCACACGCCCGGCGCAAGTTCTTCGACCTGCACGCAGCGGGCAAGAGCCAGATCGCCGAATTGGCCCTGATGCAGTTCGCCCGGGTCTATGAGATCGAACGGCAAGTTCAGCCCCTGGCGGCACCAGAGCGGTTGCAGGTGCGCCAGCAGCACAGTCGGCCCATTCTGGACGCGTTGCACCAGTGGATGGTGCTGCAACGCCAGCAGGTGGCGGGCAACTCGGCGACGGCCAAGGCGCTGGACTACAGCCTCAAGCGCTGGGCAGCGCTCACGCGCTTCGTCGATGACCCGCAGCTGCCGCCGGACAACAATTGGATCGAAAACCAGATCAGGCCTGTGGCCCTGGGGCGCTCGAACTGGTTGTTCGCCGGCAGCTTGCGCGCGGGCCAGCGGGCGGCCGCCGTGATGAGCCTGATCCAGTCAGCGCGCATGAACGGGCACGACCCATATGCCTATCTCAAGGATGTGCTGACCCGGCTGCCCACGCACAAGGCCAGCCGGATTGAAGAACTGCTGCCGCATCGCTGGCAACCCATCGATATCTGATCATCAGCCATGGCCGCCAGCGGCGGTCAACATGGGTTTGCCGTGCGCTTACGGTGATCACCACGCTCGTTCGCTCGTACAGCTTGGAGAGCAGGTGGAACAGCATGGCGCCGCCCGACTGCGTGAACGGCAGATAGCCCAGTTCATCCAGGATCACCAGATCGACGTACATCAGCCGGTGTGCCAACTGCCCGGCCTTGCTCTGCGCCTTCTCCAGCTCCAGGGCGTTGACCAGTTCCACCGTGGAGAAGAAGCGCACCCGCTTGCCATGCATGCGGATCGCCTCGATCCCCAGGCTGGTGGCCAGGTGGGTCTTGCCTGTGCCGGGGCCACCAACCAGCACCACGTTGTGCGCCGACTCCACGAAGCGAAGGGTGTGCAATTGGCGCACCAGCGCCTCATCGAGCTGCGCGTGGGCGA
The DNA here is from genome assembly GCF_000204645.1 of Alicycliphilus denitrificans K601. Taxonomy (NCBI): domain Bacteria; kingdom Pseudomonadati; phylum Pseudomonadota; class Betaproteobacteria; order Burkholderiales; family Comamonadaceae; genus Alicycliphilus; species Alicycliphilus denitrificans. The sequence goes on from NC_015422.1 coordinate 4,011,280, forward strand.
AGTCAAAGCCGGCGAGATCGCGGTGCGATGGGAAGCGCGCCACGCGCATCTGGTAAGCCATGGAGCGCACCTCGCGCTGCGCGGTCTCTGCCTTGATGAGCTGGTGCAGCACGGCCTCGTGATCCAGCGACTTCATGCGTGCAGTGCCCAGCACCTCCGGCCAGGCACTGGCCATGCCGTGCAAGCCCAGAGCCTTGAAGGCATCCATGAGGTCATGCATGCTCGGACTCCGGTGAGGCCTCTTGAGGCTGGGCGTTGCGCAGCGCGTCGTAGCGCTGCAGGTTGGCCAGTGGCGGCGTGTTGAGCGTGAGCATGGTGGCCACCGGTGGCTCAGGCATGCGCTGCTCCTGCAAGCGCGAGAGCACGTTGAGCACGTGCTCGGCACTCACCCGCCCCGACTGCAGTGCCAGCTCCACCGCCACAAGCACGGCTTCGAGCCCATGCAGGCTCACGCCCATGAGCACCTGCGCCATCACCCTGTCGCCACCGCTGTGGCGCAGCAACTGGCGCTGCAACTCCTGCAGGGGTTCGGGCATGGTCTTGAAGGGCGCGCCGTTGCGCAGCGCGCCGGGCTTGCGCTCGATCAGCGCGATGTAGTGCATCCAGTCGTAGAGCGTCTGGTCCCGCTCGAAGCTGCGCTGCAGGCGCACCTGTCGCCCATCGGGACCGACCACCAGCAGGCCATCTGCGTAGGCCCGCAGACTGACCACCGCGTGGATCCACTCGCATGGCACGCTGTAGCGGTTGCGCTGGAAGTGGATCAACGAAGTGGCAGAGACCCGCACCGGCTGCTCCACATAGCCATCAAACGCCCGGGGGTTGGGCATGAGGCGTGCACGTTCGTCCTGCCAGACGTCGGCCACCGTGAGGTGCCCCCACTCTGGGTGACTCATCTCGCCCCAGGCCTTCACACAGGCTTGCTCCAGCCAGTCGTTGATCTCGTCAAGCGATCCCCAGCGCCGCTCACTGGCCTCACGCCAGATGTCCTTGCGCCGGTCCTGGACGTTCTTCTCGACGACGCCCTTCTCCCAGCCGGCGGCCCGGTTACAGAACTCCGGCTCGAACAGGTAGTGCCCGGTCATGGCCTCGAAACGCGCATTGACGCTGCGCTGCTTGCCCTGGCCGACCTTGTCGACCGCGGTCTTCATGTTGTCGTAGATGCCCCGGCGGGGCACGCCACCGAAGAGGGCGAACGCCCGTGCGTGGGCATCGAACAGCATCTCGTGCGCCTGGCTGTAGTAGGCCACCAGACAGAAGGCGCGACTGGCCGCCAGCTTGGTGTGTGCCACCTCCAGGCGGCGGCGCAGACCGCCGATGAAGAGGTACTCGCAGCTCCAGTCGAACTGGAATGCCTCGCCCAACTCGAAGCTCAGCGGCACGAACCCCGCGCCGCGTGACGCGTTGCCTTGCTCTTGCTGCCAGCGCTGGGCAAAGGCGTACACCGGCCCCCAACTGCCGCTGTAGCCCTGCGCCCGCAGCGCTTCAAACATCGCCTTGATCCCGCGCCGATCGCGTTTGCTGCGATGGCTATCGGCCTTGAGCCATTGGCCCAACTGTTCCTTGTACGGTTCCAGGATGCTGGGGCCTGACACCCGCTGCGGGTATCGGGGTTCGGCCATCTGCCCGTCTTTGAGCCACTTGGTGGCTGTATTGCGCGAGATGCCCAGCCTGCGGCTGGCCTCGCGCACCGACACGTCCTGCCTCAGCACGAGGCGGCGCAACTTGCTCAATGTGCTCACGTTGATCACTCCTGCTCCCCCGTGCTGAAAAATTCAGCACGATAGAGCGGCAACGTGGCTCAGATTTCAACGTGAACGCGTCCCGAAATGGCCCAGATTTGGAAATGAATCAACAGGGTGAGCGCCCGATGGCGCTGGTCGTCCTCAAGGACGGCCGGGAGGCCACGCCGGATGACATCAAGGGCATCGTCAAGAAGTTCGCCGACGACGGGCATATCTCGCGCTATGCGATCCCCGAGCAGGTGCGCTTCGTGCAGGCGCTGGCGCGCACCAGCGTCGGCAAGATCAACAAGAAGGCCATCCGCGAAGAGCTGGCGGCCTGAACACCGGCCACCCAAAGGAACAACATGAGCGACTACAAGGCACCCGTCAAGGACATGCGTTTCGTCATGGACGAAATCGTGGGACTGGCCGAGATCAGCAGCCTGCCGGGCTTCGAGGAAGCCACGCCCGACATGGCCGATGCCATCCTCGAGGAGGCAGCCCGGTTCACCGGCGAGGTTCTCGCGCCCCTGAATCGCCTCGGCGATACCGAGGGTTGCAAGCTGGAAGCGAACGGCGTCGTGACCCCGGCAGGCTGGAAGGAGGCCTACAAGGCGTTCTGCGACGGGGGCTGGAATGGCCTGGGTTCGCCGGCCGCATTCGGCGGCCAGGGGCTGCCGGAAACCTTCGGCATCGCCGTGAAGGAAATGGCGGCCTCGGCCAACCTGTCGTTCTCGCTGTGCTCCATGCTCACCGGCGGCGCCGTCGCGGCCTTGCTGACCTGCGCCAGCGACGAGCTGAAGGCGGTGTATCTGGAAAAGATGATCACCGGCGCATGGACCGGCACCATGAACCTGACGGAGCCGAATGCCGGCTCCGACCTGGCCCTGATCCGCTCGCGCGCCGAGCCGCAGGCCGACGGCAGCTATCGCGTCTTCGGCCAGAAAATCTTCATCACCTACGGCGACCACGACATGACGGACAACATCGTCCACCTCGTGCTCGCCCGCCTGCCCGACGCGCCGGCCGGCGTGCGCGGCATCTCGCTGTTCCTGGTGCCCAAGTTCCTCGTGAATGCCGACGGTTCGCTCGGCGCGCGCAACGATGCCCACTGCGTCTCCATCGAGCACAAGCTGGGCATCCACGCCAGCCCGACCTGCGTGCTGGCCTTCGGCGACAACGGCGGCGCGGTGGGCTATCTGCTGGGCGAAGCCAATCGCGGCCTCGAATACATGTTCATCATGATGAACGAGGCCCGCCTCGGCGTCGGCCTGCAGGGCATCGCCCTCGCCGAGCGCGCCTACCAGCAGGCGCTGGCGTATGCCCGCGAGCGCAAGCAGGGCCGCGATGCGGTGACCGGCGAGGCGCTGGTCACCATCGACCGCCACCCGGACGTGCGCCGCATGCTGATGCTGATGAAGTCGCGCGTCGAAGCCTGCCGCGCCGTGGCCTATTACACGGCCGGCCTGCTGGACCGGGCGCACGCCGGGGCGGATGCCGGGCAGAAGCAGCGTGACCTGTTCCTGGCGGAATTCATGATCCCCATCGTCAAGGGCGGCAGCACCGAGATGGGCATAGACGTCACCTCCCTGGGCATCCAGGTGCATGGCGGCATGGGCTTCATCGAGGAAACCGGCGCCGCGCAGCACTGGCGCGACGCGCGCATCACCACCATCTACGAGGGCACCACCTGCATCCAGGCCAACGACCTGATCTTGCGCAAGCTGGCGCGCGACCAGGGTGCCACCGCCCAGGTGGTGTTTGGCGAAGTGGCGGCCACGGTGCGGGCGCTGTCGGAATCGGAACGCCCGGAACTGCAGGCCATGGGCCAGCGTCTGGGCACCGCGCTGCCGGCCTGGATCGAGAGCACCGAATGGCTGCTGGCGAACGCCAAGAGCGGCATCTCCGGCGTGCTGACCGCGGCCGTGCCCTATCTGCACATGGCCACGAGCGTCTGCGGTGCCTGGATGATGGGCAAGGCGGCCCTGGCCGCGGCGGCCCGCCTGCAGGAGCAGGGGCAGGGGGATGTGCAGTTCTACCGGAACAAGATCGCCACGGCCGGCTTCTATGCCGACCAGATCCTGCCCCAGGTCGAAGCCTGGGCGGCAACGGTGATGGCCGGGGATGCCGCCATCGAGGGCATCGGCACCGAATTGTTCGATTGAGGTGGTGATGGTGCCGGCACTCGCAAGGGTGCTGGCAGGGGTCACTCTGCGGACGCTGCGAAACTCTCTCTTCGCAGCTCTCGCCTTGGAGGGGACGTTCCCCTCTTTTTTTTGTCTGTGAATTCAATTTCCCACAGCGTTGCGCACTACCCGCATCGCATGAAACTGGCGCACCCCAAGCGAGGGCCACCGTGCAAGGGCCGCCCCGCCGCATGGGTGGCGTCCCCCTTCCCGCATCGCGCAGCGATGCCAGAGAAGGGGGAAAGCGCGCAGCGCCACAGGGGGTTGTTTCATTCCAGCGAATGCAGCATCGCCCTCAGCAGCACATCTGGAGGATGCGCGCCGGACAGGGCCAGGCGATGGTTGAAGACATAGTAGGGAACGCCGGATACGTGGTGGTTTGAGGGGAGTGGACGACCCTGCCCGAGGGCCTGGGACAGCTGACGGGCATCGAACGCAGCACCGCATTCTTCGGCAATCGCGATGAGCACGGCCTTATCCCCGATATCCCGGTCGTCCATGAAATAGCCCTGGAACAGCCTGTCGATCAGGCGCTCCGTCAGGGCATCGTCGCTGGCCTGGGCGACGCGGTTGACCAGCCGGTGCGCGGCCAGGGTGTTCGGCATGACGGTGATTTTTTCAAAGGCGAATTCCACGCCGGCAGAACGCCCGGCTTCCCGGACCTGCGCACGCCGGGCGGCGACGGCCTGTGCTCCGCCTAGGCGGCGCTCGTAGAACTCCTGATAGGGCAGCCCGTCGAGCGGTGTGTCCGGCAGCAGCGGGAACGAGTGCCAGTGCACCCGGGGCTGCAGATCGGGCCGGCTGGCCCGCAGTTGTTGCAGGGCATTGGCCAGGTGCCGTTTGCCAACCAGGCACCAGGGGCAGATCAGGTCGAAATAAACGTCAATGGTCAAGCCGGGGTTCATGGTGATTTCGGGTGGCGCGAAGCGATGGGAAGTGGCGTAGCGGGCGGCTGGCGCCGGGCGTTGCGGTCCAGCAGCACCGCCACCCCGCCGATGAGCGTGAGTGCCCCGGTGCCGAGGGCCAGCGCAAACAGCGAATCCCACAGCCAGGGCGCGATGGCGCTGGAGGCCAGCGCGATCATGGCGAACTGCAGGAAGGTCTGGAGCGAACTGGCGACCCCCGCGTTCTGCCGCAGCGGCTCGATGGCCTCGCTGACCAGTATGGGCAGGGCGACGGCCAGGCCGAACGAATAGATGAAAAGGGGCAGGACGCTGACCCCGCCGGCGGGCAGCAGTCCGGCAATGGCCAAGTTCAGGACGATGGACGCGCCCAGGATGCCGTAGGCCATGGCCAGCAGCCGGGTGCCGCCGAAGCTGCGCAGCAGTTTCGGCAAAGCCAGAAAGCCGCCGCTCAGGCCGAGGGTGATCGGGGCGTAGATCAGGTAGATGTCGGTCGCCTGCCTGCCGAGCAGGTGGATGACGATGGCCGGTGCCGACACGACGTAGATGGCCATGCTCGTCCAGTTGGCGACATGGGCGATCGACAGGCGCACGAAGCGGGGCGTGCGCAGGGCGAGCAGGTAGCTGCCGACGAGCGCGCCGGGGCTCAGACTCTGGCGCCGTTCGGCGGGCAGGGTTTCCGGCAGCCAGCGCCAGTAGACCAGGAGCATGGCCGCGGCAACCACGCCAAGGGCTATGAATACCGAGCGCCAGCCGAGATGCGTGGCCAGCCAGGCGCCGAGCACCGGGGTCGCGATCAGGCTGGCGATCTGGAGCAGCGTGATGCGGCCCAGCAGGTGCTGCGCCTCGGCGCCGTGGTACAGATCGAGCAGGATGGCCCGGCTGATCACCATGCCCGCGCTGGCCGCCAGCCCCTGGGCGATGCGCAGCGCCCACAGGGCCTCGATGCTGGTGGCGAGCGCGCTTGCGCCGGCCGACAGGGCAAGGATGAAGATCGCCGCCAGAATCGTCCGCCGGCGCCCATGGGCGTCGGCGATGGCGCCGCACCAGAGGGACATGAAGGCGCTGGCGATGAAGAACAGCGAAATCGTCTGCTGCGCCTGCCAGCCGTTCACGCCCATGCCCGCCTGCAGCGCCGGCAAGGCGGGAATCCACATGTCCGAGCACAGGGAGTTCAGCAGCCCCATGACGGCCAGCAGCAGGACCAGTGCTGCCGGCGGCGGCGCAGCTCTCGCCGGGCCTCGAAACGTCATCAGCCGAGGCGGCGGATCAGTTCTTCCGCCAGCGGCCATGCGCCGAAGCCGGATGCCGGGTTGATGTGGCCCACGGCGCCGGCGTCGACCAGCTCGCTGCCCCAATCGCTGGCGTATTGGCTGGCGCGCTCGTAAGTGGACAGCGGGTCATTGGTGCTGGCCGCGACGATGCTCGGGAAAGGCAGGCGGCTGCGCGGGATGGGCAGCCAGCCGTTGTCGCGCAGCGTGTCCAGGGCCGGATAGCCGGCCGGAAGAGGGGTCTCCAGATCGGCTGGCGCCGCGAGCACGGCGCCCTGGACCGGACGCTGGTATTTCTGCGCCCAATGCACGGTGATCATCACCCCGGCACTGTGCGCGACGATGATCACCGGGCCCTCGATTTTGGCGATGGTCTGCTGCAAGGCCTCGACGCGGGCGGCGCAGCTGAGCTTGTCGTGCTCGAGCGGAGCGACCGAGCACGCCTTGGGCAGCTTGCGCTCCAGAATGGTCTGCCAATGTTCTTCGACATGGTCGCGCAGGCCGGGAACGATGAGGATGGTCGGGGATTGGCTCATGTAGTTTTTGGGGGGAGTTGAGATTCAGGTCGACAGGCCGCGGATATGCCGCAGGTCGTCGGCGTAATGGCGCTTGCCGAAGATGAAGGCGGCGGTGGCGGCCAGGGCGATCAGCGGCACCAGTTGCATGGCGCCCATCAGGCCGACCCGGTCGGCGATCAGGCCGGTGACGAAGGGGCCGGGGGCGAGGCCGAGCAGATTGTTCGCCAGGGTCAGCGTGGCGAAGGCCGTGGCGTGGATCGACGGGTGCGTCAGATTCGCGACCATGGCGCCGGCCGGTCCGGTGGTGCCGGCGACCATCGCCATGCCGAGGGCGAGCATGACCAGCTGTCCGGTGCCCGTGGGCATCATGAAGCCGGCCAGCAGGAAGCCTGCCGACAGCAGCGAGTAGACGATGGCCACGTTCCACTTTCTCGACGGGGCGGAGCGGCTGATGCGGTCGGTGACGATGCCGCAAACGGTCATGCCGATGGCGCCGACCAGGATGAAGGCAGCCGCGGCAACCCCGGCCTTGTCGGTGGGCAGGCCGTAGTACCGGTTCAGGAAGCTGGGCAGCCAGGCGAGCATCGCCGCCATGATGAACAGCTGCAGGCCGCTGCCGACATAGGCGGAAACCACCGAGCGCGAGGCGAACAGCCCGGAGAAGATGGCGCGCAGCTTCAGGGGCTGGGCGGCCGCGGTGGGGCCGGCGCCGGCCGCCGGCTTTCTCTCGGGGCGGAGCTTGCTCTCGCGGACGATCACGGCATAGAAGACGACCAGGAACATGCCGAACGCGGCCATGGTGCCAAACGACCAGCGCCAGCCGAAATGGGCGGCGACGATGCCGCCGAGGGCCATGCCGACGACGGACCCCACCGGACCGCCGGCCATGAAGGCGCTGGTCAGGGTGGAACGCATGTGGGCGGGGAAAATGCTCAGGATCAGTGCAATGCCCACGCTGCCATAGGCCGCCTCGCCGACGCCGACGAAGAAGCGGGCCGCGAACATCTGGTTGTAGCTGGCGGCCAGGGCGCAGCCAAGGGTCGCCAGGCTCCACAGGCCCGCCATCAGAGTGACGCTGCGCACGCGGCCCCAGCGGTCCGCGACGACGGACAGCGGGAAGGTGAGTATGCCCACGAGCAGCGCGACGATGCTGCTCAGCGAGCCGAGCTGGGTGTCGGTCAGGCTCCATTCGGCCTTGAGGACCGGGAAGACCGCGTTCAGGACCTGTCGGGACATGTAGTCCGACAGGAGCAGCCCGAAGGTCAGTGCGAAAACGACCCACGCATAGGCGCGTGGAACGGTCGGCGCGGCATCCTCGTTCGACGAGGTCGCTATGTAAACGGCCAAGGCTGTCTCCTTTTTTATTGCCGCATGCGGGGAGAAACCTCGTCCGACCGGCATTTATGCGGGCCGGACCGTGCGTGGCGGCCCGACCTGTCTGACTACGTTATTCAGGCCACGTACTGCGTGAAGCCCTTCTGGCCCGGCTTGCGGTTCGGCGCGAAGCCGTTCTTGGCCAGGGTTTCGTCGGCGCTGCCGTAGAAGGTGCCGATCTTGTAGATCTCGCGGGCCTTCTTGCCGTCGGCGATCGGGCGGCCGAGCTCGCGGGAGATGCGGACCAGCTGCTCGATCTGCTCGACCGTGCTCATCTTGCGCGAACGATCCTGGGTCCAGATGTTGTCCTCGATGCCGCAGCGCACGTGCAGGCCCATGGCCATGCCCATCATGTTCAGCGGCAGGGTGTTGAGCATCGAGGTCTCCATGGTCAGCACGGAGCCGTCGGGGCAGGCGCGCACGAAGTTCGCCAGGTTGTAGATGTTCGGGGCGTCGAAGCCGCCGCCGATGGCCACCCAGGTCAGGATCAGCGGCACGTTGCACACGCCGCGGCGCATCATGCGTTCGACGGTTTCCAGCTGGGAGATGGTGGCCAGCTGGAAGTGGGTCTGGATCTTGTTGGCGCTCAGGCGCTTGATGTGTTCCTCGACCCAGGCCGGCCCGGCCGGAATGGTCATTTCGCGGTAGGCATGGTAGCCCGGGGTGCCGACGTCGAGCGAGGTGCCGCGAACGTCCGCCGGGACCATCTGCTCGACCACGTTCATCTGATTGGAGTTGATGGCGATGGTTACCTGGTCGGGCCTGGGGGTCAGTTCGGCCAGCATGTGGCGGGTGTCGTCGGACAGCCACTTCGCGGTCTCGCCTTCCGTTTCCGGGGCGAAGGAGATCGAGCCGCCCACTTGCAGGATCATGTCCGGGCAGCGGGCGCGGATGCCGGCCAGCAGTTCGTTGAACTTGGACAGGCGCTTGGAGCCATGGCCGTTTTCTTCGCGCACGTGAAGGTGCAGTACGGAGGCGCCGGCGTTGTAGCAATCGACTGCTTTCTGGATCTGGGCTTCCATGGAAACCGGAATGTCCTCCGGGAAGTCGGAGGGCATCCACTCGGGGCCGTACGGGGCGCAGGTGATGACCAGGTCTTGCATGTTTTCAACGTGCAGGGAACCGTCGATGAAGTTCATGTGTTACTCCTTGAAGGGTATTGGGCGGGTTTGGGGCTGTGTGCTCTCGGGTCGGCCGTGCAAGGCCAACCCATCTCGATGGCTAGAAGGGCTTGTCGCCGACGATGGCGGCGCGCTCCATCTTGCGGTGGCACGGCGGGTAATCCATGACCGCGTAGTGCTGGGTGGAACGGTTGTCCCAAATCGCGACGCTGTAGGGCTTCCAGCGCCAGCGCACCTGGTATTCGGGGTTGTAGGCCTGGCTGATCAGGTACTGCATCAGATCGCTGCCGTTCTTGTTGTAGTCCTGGCCGTAGCGGACGCGATCCTTGGTGTGGTAATTCACGAAATGGGTCGTGAAAGCATTCACGAACAGGACCTTCTCGCCGGTTTCGGGGTGGGTGCGGACGACGGGATGCTCGGCGTCCGGGTACTGCGCCTTCATGGCCAGGCGCTTTTCCTGCGGCATGGCGGCGGCGAAGGAGGAATTGAAGCTGTGGTTGGCGATCAGGCCGGAGATCTCCTGCTTGATGTATTCCGGCAGCTTTTCATAGGCCAGGACCATGTTCGCCCACATCGTGTCGCCGCCCACCGGCGGGCACTCGATGCAGCGCAGCACGCAGCCCAGGGCGGGCGTTTCGCGCCAGGTGCCGTCGGCGTGCCAGGCATTCTCGTAACGGTCTATCGGGCTGTCCGGGTTCTTGTAGATCTGGACCAGGCCCGGCGCCTCCGGGTGGCTCGGCGCCATCGGATGGTCTTCGAGCTTGCCGAGCTTCTGGGCGAAGGCCATGTGGTCCACGCGCGACAGCTTGTCCAGCGTCTGGTCACGCAGAAAAAGTACCCGGTGCTTGAGCAGTGCGGCGTAGATCTCCTTGAACAGCCCGTCGTCGCGCACGGCATCGCCGAGGTTGACGTCGAGAAGTTCCGCGCCGACGGCGCAGGTCAGTTGTTCCACTTTCATTGGTGCTGCCTCCTCATATGACGAAAATCGATGACCCGGTCGTCTTGCGGGCTTCCAGATCGTGGTGCGCCTGCACTGCGTCCCGCAGCGCATAACGTTGGTTGATTTCGATCTTGATGCGGCCGGCGGCCACGTGACCGAAGATCTCGCCCGCCAGCGCCGCCTTTTCCGCCGGGTCGGCGATGTAGTCGGCAAGCGCGGGGCGCGTCAGGTAGAGCGAGCCTTTCATGGCCAGCAGCTGCGGGTCGAACGGCGGGATGGTGCCGGAGGCGGTGCCGACGCAGACCATCAGGCCGCGGCGCTTGAGCGAATCCAGCGAGGCGTTGAAAGTGCTGCGGCCGACGCTGTCGAAGACCACGTTTACCCCGACGCCGCCGGTCAGTTCGCGGGCACGCTTGGCCACGTCTTCATGGCTGTAGTTGATGGTTTCATCGCAGCCGTGGGCGCGGGCGATGGCGGCCTTCTCCTCCGTGGACACCGTGCCGATGACGCGAATGCCGAGCAGCCTGGCCCACTGCGACACGATCAGGCCGACGCCGCCGGCGGCGGCATGCAGCAGCAGCGTGTCGCCCGCCTTGAAGTCGTAGATGCGGCGCATCAGGTAGGCCGAGGTCAGGCCGCGCATGGTCATCGCGGCGGCCGTTTCGCAGGCGATGCCTTCCGGCAGCTTGATCAGCGGGGCCGCGGCGATGATGCGCGCGGTGCTGTAGGCGCCCAGGGTGTTGATGAAGCCGGTGTAGGTCACCTTGTCGCCCACCGTCACGTTGGTTACGCCTTCGCCGACGGCCTCGACCACGCCCGCGGCTTCCACGCCCATGCCGGCCGGCAGGGGAATCGGGTAGGTGCCGTTGCGGAAGTAGGTGTCCGCGAAGTTCAGGCCAACTGCCACATGGCGCAGGCGGACCTCGCCCGGGCCGGGTTCGCCGACGTTCGCATTCTCCAGGGTCAGGACTTCCGGTGCGCCGGTCTTGTAGAAACGAATTGCCTGTTCCATTTGATCCCCTTTGCTTCAGTTCTTGTTTAACGATCGGTTTTCGCCAGATTCACGATGCGCGAGAATAAATGCTTGAATTCGGCATCGGTTTCCCCGCCAAATCGGGGGTCGCGGTTTTGTGAAAATGCCGCGTTGATTTCGTCCCAATCGGCCTCGGTGAGATAATGCTGCGCCTCTGGAAGAATCACGCCTTCTTCGCGGCCCATGTGTTCCCATATGAATTTGGCGTAGGCGGAAACCGCTTTTTCGAGATCCTGGGCGGATTTATCGCCATCCGCATACTGCTGGACGATGGCGGTCAGGTCGCGGACCATCTGTTCGTCCCGGATATGCTGGCGTTCCAGTTCATCCAGTTCGGGATTGAGCGCGGAGGTCCTTTCGCGCAGTTTGCGGAAAAGATATTCCTCTTCCTTGGGGTGATGCAGGGCCACCGGGAATTCCCGGATGTAATGCACCATGGCTTGCATCAGTACCGGGTCGGGAGCCGCGGCGCCGTCCGCCGCGGGCTTCAGGATGTGCAGCCAGGCGTGCAGGACCGCGGCCAGGGAGCGGTGCTCGTCGCGGATGGTGGCGATGGCCTGTGCCGGAGCCGGGGGGGCGGCCATGGCCGAAACCAGGACCGGAATCTCGGAATTGATCAGGACCTTCAGCGTTTGCGACCCGAGCATCATGCCCAGGGTGGTGCGCCGGCCATGCGAGGCCATGAAGATCAGGTCGCACCCTTCCGAGCGGGCCGCCTTGATGATGGCCGTGTAGGGCGAATCGCTGATGATGGTTGCCGAGGCGCAGGGAACGCCTTGGGCGCGGGCGGCGGATTCGGCCTTGGTCAGCAGTTCGCGGGCCCGCCCTTCGAAGTTGTAGGCATAGTCCTCGGGCGAGGTCAGGCGCACGATTTCGGCCTCGCCGCGCAAGGACGAGGAGGGGTCCGATGCCGCGTGGAAAAAGGTGATGCGCGCACCCAGGGCGCGTGCGAACTCGACGGCACGCCCAATCGTGACTATCGACAGGTCGGTGTTGTCGATGGGGACCAGCAGGTGGCGATACATGGCGACTCCTCGGTCAATTGGCTGTAAGGAAGATATTCATGCTTCAAGCTGCACCATGACTTTGCCGTCGGTAATCATGACGGGAAAGGTTTTGGCCGCGATTTGCGGGGCGACCAGCAACTGGCCGTTGGTGACATCGAAGCGCCAGCCGTGCGACCGGCAGGTAACCACCTTGCCGCACAGATTTCCATTGCTCAAGGCGGCGCCAGCATGCGGGCAGGAGTTTTCCAGGGCGTAAATCGTCCCTTCCACGTTGAAAAGGGCAATATCCGTGGTGCCGATGCGTATCGGACGCGACGTGCCTGGCGTTATTTCCTGCAGCGAGCATGTTTCCACGAAATTCATCTGACGCTTTCATCCATGGCTATGGGCCGTGGATAGATCGTAGGTGAATGATGGTCGCGGAGCACCCCCTCTAAAAAGGGGGGGTGGAGCTGCTCGCAGCGGGGGGTTTTGATTTATCGTACAACCCATGGCATGCCTGGGCTGACGAGGTGCCCTGCCAATGAAGGGGGGCATTCGTTGCGATTCTCTGGGGCTTCAGCTGATGACTTTATTAAACATCGATAGCGCGACGACCTACTCGGAGCTGGTGCTCAAGACGATGCCGCCGCGGGCGCCTCGGCATCAACTGGTGCGCTCGCGCCTGAGCCTGGCCGATGAGCAGTTTCGCGAGCGCTCGGTGATCGTCGTGCAGGCGCCTCCCGGATTCGGCAAGACCTCCCTGCTGGGCCAGTGGCGGCGCGAGTACCTGGCCCGGGGGGCGGCGGTGGCCTGGGTCACGGCCGATGCCGGGGATGACCTGCAGCGCTTCCTGCACTGCCTGGTGATGGCGGTTCGCTCGGGCTGCGTGCGCCCGGCATTCGGGCGGCTGCTGCTGGAAACGCAGGGGACCAAGCCGGGAGAGTTCGAGGGGATCACGGCCTGGCTGGCGGAGGTCGCCCAAACGTCGCTGGACATGGTGCTGGTTGTCGACGAGGCTGAACGCCTGGCGCCGGGAAACTTTGCCGCGCTATCGTATTTGATGCACAACACGCCGCCCAATCTGCACGTGGTGGTGGGTGCCCGTGGCGGAGTGGATGCGACCATTGCGGATCTGGTGGATTACGGGCAGGCCCTGTCGTTGGGTGCGGATGATTTGCGCTTCCGCCTGGACGAGACGATGGCCCTGGTGCGCGAGCGCTGCGGCGAGAAGATCGACGCCGACAGCGCGGCGCGCCTGCACGAACAGACCGAAGGGTGGCCGCTCGGCCTGCAGATCATGCTCGCCGCCGTGGAGAAGGGAGGCGATCTGCATGTCGCGATGACCTCGATGGCCGGCAAAAATGGCGGCAATGGCGAAGGTTTCGTTGGCGGCCTGCTGGCTAATCTTGCCGCGAAAGATGTCGATTTCCTGGTCCGCATTTCCTGCGTCGATCTGGTCCATCCCGATCTCTGCCGCGCCTTGACGGGCCTGGAGACAGCCAGGGACATCCTCGTGCGCCTGGTGCGTGAGACGCCGGTGTTCGTCGTGAGCGACGGCAGCGAATGGGGCCGCCTGCACAACCTGGTGCGCGATGCCCTGCGCGGCCGGCTGGTGAATTTGCCTGCCGATGAGCGTCTGGAACTCCATCGGCGTGCCATGCACTGGCTCGCCGAGCACGGGATGATCCACGAGGCCGCGCGCCACGCCCATGAGGCCGGCCAGCACGAAATCGCCTACGATCTGGCCGAGCAATGCCTGTACGAGGCGGTGACACAGGGACACCAGGAATCGGTGCTGCGCTGGCTCGACCTGCTGCCGGAGGCGCAATTGCTGGAGCGCCCCAGATTGCGCCTGGCGGCTGCCTGGGCGCTGGCGCTCAGCGAGCGGCATGCTGAGGCCGAGTCCCTGGTGCGCGACATCCTGGAAGACCAGGATGCCGACCCCTCGCTGCGCTATGAATGCGCGCTGATCGCCAGCGGCGCGGCGTACTACGCCGATCAGCCCGATCGCTGCCTGGCCTTGTTCCAGCCCTGGATGGGGGCGCCCCCGCCGGGCCAGGATCCACGGCTTCTCCAGATGCATGCCAACCGGCAGGCGGCGATGGCGATTCTGGCCGGCGATCCGGCGCGGGCCCGGCGTTATCTGCAGACCGTTCCCCATGGCGACTTCGGCAAGCGCTACAGCTACGGTGTGCGCTGGGGAAGCTTCATCACCGGCCTCAGCTACCTGTGGGAGGGCCAGGGGGTGCTCGGCGAAGAGATGCTGCAGCCGGCGCTCGGCAGCGCGGATGCCGAACTGGGCCGGCGCGCCCCCTTTTCCTGCATGACTGCCGCCCTCCTGGCGGCGGCGGTCTATGAGCGCGACCGTATCGACGAGGCGGCGGAGTTGCTCGCCAATCGTCTCGACGTGCTGGAGCGGGTGGGGATACCGGAAACGGTGCTGCTCGGCTATCGAACCGCGGCCAGAATCGCCGCCGCCAAGGGGGTGGAGCATCGCGCGCTCGATCTGCTGGAAGTGCTGTATGCCGTCGGCGTGGCGCGCAACCTGCCCCGGCTGTGCGTGGCGAGCCTGGGGGAGCAGATACGGATGCATGCCGGGCGCTTTCGCTCCGAAACCTGCCGGGCCCTGGTGCAGCGCATCGATGACATCGTCGCCGGGCATGACGTTTCCGAAGGGCCGATATGGCGTGCCTCGCTGGAAGTGCCGCGGCGCCTGGCGCATGCCAACACCTTGATCGCGGCCCAGGACTGGTCTGCCGCGGCGGAGGCGCTGGCGAATGCGCTCCCCCTGGTCGAATCGGCCAAGCTGGGGCGTTCGCGGATCGAGATCATGGCCTTGCGCGCGCTGGCGCTGGAGCGCGCGGGCCGCAACGGCAAGCCGCTGCTGCTCGAAGCCATGAACCTGGCGCTGACCTTCAGTCTGTCGAGAACCTTCGTCGATGCCCACCCGGCCCTCGCCGATTGGGTGCGCCGCACGGCCGAGGAAGACGGAGCGGGGCACAGGATCCAGATCGCGCGTACTGCACGTCCTTTGCCCGAGCGCGCGGCAGGTGCGCCGCGCGCAGTGCCGAGCATGGTGCTGACGCCCAAGGAGCGCGAGGTGCTCGAGCATCTGGCGCGCAATTTGTCGAACAAGGAAATCGCCCAGGCCATGGAGGTCGGCGAAGAGACGGTCAAGTGGCATCTCAAGAACCTGTTCGGCAAGCTCGATGCCGGCACCCGCAAGCATGTGGTGCGCCGGGCGCAACTGCTGGGCCTGCTGGTCGGGCTGGAGTAGCCGGGCCCGGTGCCGGTCGTACCGGTCAGCCGCCCGCTGACCGCAGGCCTGCCGGATGAGGTGCCGCCCGCGGCGTTCGCTCGACACCCCCTCTCGTCTCCCCGTTGCCCCCCGATTGTGGGGGGGTGGCAATTTTCCCCGTTCCAGATAATTCGATGCCTGAGGCTAGAAAAGCCTCGGTCTGGCTGTTGTGGCCAAAGATAAATCGAGGAAAGGACGACAATGAAAAGCAGGAGACAAACACCGGCATGGGTGCGCCAGCGCCCGACGGTAATGGCCGCGGCGGCGGTCTTGATGGCGGGAAATGCGGCGGCTTTTGAACTCGATCTGGGCAATCCGGATCTGGCGGTCCGCTGGGACAATACGGTTCGCTATAACGCCGCCCAGCGCGTCGCGGCGCGTGACAGCAGGATCGGCAACAACTACAAGTTCGACGAAGGCACCTACAGTTTCGACAAGGGTGACCTGGTTGCCAATCGACTCGATCTGCTGACCGAACTCGACATGGTTTACAAGAAAAACATGGGGTTGCGGATCAGTGCGGCAGGCTGGTACGACAATGCCTATGACGGCAAGAGCGTGACGCGCAATCCGGCGTTGTCTTCTCCATCCAGCTATAACAACAGCCAATATAGCAATTACACCAAGCGCTATTATGCCGGACCCTCCGGTGAGATTCTCGATGCCTTCGTTTTCACGAACTTCGATGCTGGAGACGTTCCGGTCAAGCTGAAGGTCGGCCGTCACACGGTATTCTGGGGCGAGGCCTTGCTGCTGGGCGGCGCTATGCACGGCGTGTCTTATTCGCAAATGCCCCTCGATCTGCAGAAAGGCTTTGCGACCCCGGGCGTCGAGGCCAAGGAACTGTTTCGTCCATTGAATCAGATTTCCGGGCAGGCGCAATTGACCGATACCCTTTCGGTGGCTGCCCAGTATTTCCTGGAATGGGAGCCCTATCGCTATCCCGAAGGGGGTACTTATCTTGGGCCGGCCGACTTCGCCTTCAATGGCCCGGACAGCATCGTCCAGGCCGTGCACCCGGTACTCGGACCTCTTGGCTATACAAGGGCGGCGCCGGTGACCCCCAAGAACAATGGCGAATTCGGCGTGAGCGCGAAGTGGTCGCCGGAGCCGCTCGATGGCACGCTGGGCTTCTATTACCGTCGCTTTGCCGACAAGATGCCCCAGCCCCTGGTGACGGAACTGAAGGCTGCCGCAGGCTTTCCTCTGGCGAACGACAGCCATTATCGCCTGATTTATCCCGACAAAATCGACCTGTTCGGCGTCAGTCTGGCGAAGAATATTGGCGGCGTGAGTGTCGGTGCGGAATTGTCCTATCGACGCAATACGCCCCTGAGCGCGCAGACGCTGGGTAATGCCTCGGCATTCGGGGTGCCCGCCAGTGGGCAGACTTTCGGGCCGCGCGGCGACACCATGCATGGCCTGGTGAACCTGATGGGCACGATTTCCAAGACGCCTTTGTTCGACGCCGCGAGCTGGGCCACCGAGTTGACCTGGGCGCATCTGGCCAAGGTGCGCAGCGGTGAAAATCTGTTCAATGGGGTTGGTTACGACGGTTGCCGAAATGCGGCGGGCGCGGTTGGCGGCGACAAGTGGGACGGTTGCGCAACCAAGAATTATGTCGGCATCGGCGCCGCTTTCACGCCAACCTGGTTCCAGGTCATGCCCGGCGTCGATCTTTCCATGCCGATTACCTATTCGATTGGCCTGAAGGGTAATTCGCCGACGACCTTCGGCGGCAACCAGGGCCTGGGCAACTACAGCATCGGTCTGGGTGCGGATATTTACCAGAAGTACCGCGTCGACCTGAAGTACATCGACTACGTTGGTAAATACCGCGTGAATGCGGCAGGCAATACCGTGACTACGGTGAACGGATTTACGTCGGTGCTTTCCGATCGCGGATTCCTGAGTCTGACGTTCAAGGCCAGCTTTTAAGGAGACAGACAATGCAAGTCAATAAGACGATTATCGTTCTGGCCGTCGCCTCGGCTGTCGGTGGCAGTGCCCTGGCCGGTGTTTCGGCCGACGAAGCCAAGAAGCTCGGTACCACGCTGACGGCGGTGGGTGCCGAGAAGGGCGCGAACAAGGATGGCTCGATCCCGGCTTACACCGGCGGGCTGACGACGGTGCCGACGGGCTTCAAACCGGGCGATGGCCTGCGCCCGGACCCTTTTGCGGGTGAAAAGCCGCTGTTCTCGATCGACGGCAAGACGGCTGACAAATACGCCGACAAGCTGACCGAAGGGACCAAGGCCCTGATGAAGAAATACCCGGACTACCGGATCGACGTCTACAAGACCCATCGCACCGTGGCGATGCCGAAATTCGTCGAGGAAAACACCGCCAAGTGCGCGGTGAATGCCAAGACGACGAATGGCGGCCGCTCGATGGAGGGCTGCCACGCCGGCTTCCCGTTCCCGATCCCGAAGACCGGCTTCGAGGCCATGTGGAACCACCTGGTGCGCTTCCAGGGGGTTGCCTATTCGGTGAAATACCGCAATTGGAATATCGACGCCTCGGGCCGCCCCTCGGTATCCACCGAGGGCACCATCGCCCAGGAATTCCCGTACTGGGACACTTCCAAGCCCGATTCGGGCGTCTATTTCAAGCAGCGCATCAACTATACCGGCCCGGCGCGGCGCGCCGGCGAGGCCATGATGCTGATCGACCCGCTCGATTACGCCGAAAAGGATCGCCGCGCATGGCTGTATCTGCCGGGCCAGCGCCGCGTCAAGGTGGCGCCCGACCTGTCGCACGATACGCCGAACCCGGGTACGGGCGGCACTTCGACCTTCGACGACGTCTTCCTGTTCCTGGGCTCGATGGACCGCTTCGACTTCAAGCTGGTGGGCAAGAAGGAGGCCTTCATTCCGTACAACGATTACCGGATGGCCTACAACTCCACCAAGGACGAGTTGCTCAAGCCGAAGTTCCTGAATCCGGATGTCGTGCGTTGGGAGCAGCACCGTGTCTGGGTGGTGGAGGCAACGCTGCGCGAGGGCAAGCGCCACGTCTACAGCAAGCGGACCTTCTATCTCGACGAGGATTCCTGGGCGGCGGTCGCCTCCGAGTCCTACGACGCGCGCGGCCAGCTGTTCCGCACCGGCTTTTCCTACCTGACGCCGAGCTACGAAGTGCCCGCGCCGTTCACCGACATGCACGGCTTCTATGACCTGATCGCCGGCTCCTACTCGCTGAGCGGCTACACCGCCGAGACTGGCGGCGTGCGCCCGGCGAAACCGGCGCCGGACCGCGATTGGTCTCCGGATGCGCTGGCTGGCAGCGGTATTCGGTAATCACGTCTGAGAGGGTGTGAACGAATCCGTCATGCCCGCTCGTACCGCAAAAACGCACCCCCTCCGCGTTGCAAGTACTCGCCATAGCCCGAGCTATGGCTGCGCTTTGCGCCTTGGTGGGGCATGTTTGTGCGGCCCGCTCGAACACGCCGGATTCATTCACACCCTCTGAGTCGAACCGGGGGAAGTGGTTTTGTCCGCTTCCTCCGACGTGCAAGGTAGGCCAATGACTATTCCCAAGATTCTCCCCGTGCTGCTGGCCGCATCGCTGTGGATGCCGCTGGCCGGTCTGGCCGCCCCGTTCCAGGACGTTCTGGATACCCCGGCGCAGGCCAGCGCGCTGGCGGCCAAGAGCCCCATCAATGCGCTCGCCAGGGCCGGCGATCGGATCGTCGCCGTGGGCCAGCGCGGACACATTCTTTTTTCCGACGATGCGGGCAAGACGTGGCAGCAGGCTGCGGTTCCGGTGAGCTCCGATCTGGTGGCGGTGCATTTCCCGAGCGCGCAAAAAGGGTGGGCCGTCGGTCACGACGGGGTCATCCTGCACAGCCAGGACGCGGGGAAGACCTGGGTCAAGCAGCTCGACGGCCGGATGGCCGGGCAGCGCATGCCCGCCTACTACGCGCAGCTGGCTGCCAGTGGGGCGCTGGGGCCGGCGGATGAGTCCGCGAAGCTGCTGGACGAAGTGAATCGCATCGCCGGACAGGGGGCGGAAAACCCGTTCCTCGATGTCTGGTTCGCGGACGAGAAAACGGGCTTCGCCGTGGGGGCCTTCAATCTGATATTCAGGACCCAGGATGGCGGCCAGTCGTGGGAGCCATGGTTCCATCGCACGGTGAACCCGAATCGCCTGCACCTGTACGCCGTGCGCCAGATGGCGGCGGGGTGGTTCATCGTCGGCGAGCAGGGGCTGGTGCTCAAGCTCGATGCCGCCGGGAAGCGCTTCGAGGCGCTGGACACGGCGTACCGCGGGACGTTCTTCGGCGTGCTCGGGAGTGGCCCGGCGGTGGTCGTCTTCGGCCTGCGCGGCAATGCCTTCCGCAGTACCGATGCCGGCGCCCACTGGACCAAGGTCGAAACCGGCCTGCAGGACGGCGTGACCGCCGGCGCGGTGTGCCGCGATGGCAGCCTGGTATTGGCCAGCCAGTCCGGCCGCATCCTGAAGGGCGACAGCGGCGCTGAGCATTTCAGCACGCTCAAGCTGGCGCAACCGGTTCCGGCATCGGCGGTGTTGTGCGGCGATGGCGATGAAGTTCTGGTCGGCGGGGTGCGTGGCATACGCGCGCAAAAGCCCAACTAAGACAAGATCACAGGAGACTGCAGCAATGGCCGCCCCAACCGATCTGACGGACCGCATGCCGGTCGTCAAGACGCTCGATGAGTTCAACCGCAATTCCGGCACCCGGCTCGAGCGCATCATCTTCAACAACCGGTCGGCGGTACTGGTCGTTTGTGCCCTGATTACCCTGGTGCTGCTGTTCGGCGCCTTTTCCAAGCTGACCTTGAATGCCAGCTTCGAGAAGATGATTCCGCAGAGCCAGGACTACATCAAGAACTATCTCGACAACCGCAAGGAGCTGCGCGGGCTGGGGAACGTGCTGCGCATCGTCGTCGAGAACGTGGACGGCGACATCTTCGATCCGAAGTATCAGGAGACCCTGCGCAAGATCAACGACGAGCTGTTCCTGATGCCCGGCGTCGACCGGGCCTGGCTCAAGTCCCTGTGGACTCCGGCCGTGCGCTGGACCGAGGTCACGGAAGAGGGTTTCCAGGGCGGCCCGGTGATGCCCGAGTCCTACGACGGCTCACCCAAGGCGACCGAGCAGCTGCGGCTGAACATCGCCCGTTCGGGCATCGTGGGGCGCTTCGTCGGCAACGACTACAAGTCGAGCATGATCTTCGTGCCCCTGCTCGACCAGGACGCATCGACCGGCGAGAAGATCGACTACCGCGCCCTGTCGCACTCCCTCGAGCAAAACATCCGCGACCGCTTCGAGACCGCCGGTGCGCAAGGGGCCAAGCCCGCCGACGGAGCGCCGCGCATCCGCATCCACATGATCGGCTTCGCCAAGCTGGTCGGCGACCTGATCGACGGCATGACCCAGGTGATGGTGTATTTCGCCGTCGCCGCGCTCATCGCCATCGGCATCATCTTCGGCTACACCCGCTGCCTGCGCAGCACCACGCTGGTCATCGCCTGCTCGGTGATCGCGGTGATCTGGCAGCTGGGCCTGGTGGCGCTGCTCGGCTTCGAGCTCGATCCGTTTTCCATCCTGGTGCCCTTCCTGATCTTCGCCATCGGGGTTTCGCACGGGGCGCAGAAGATGAACGGCATCATGCAGGACATCGGCCGCGGCACGCATCGCCTGATCGCCGCCCGGTACACCTTCCGCCGCCTGTTCCTGGCCGGCATGACGGCCCTGCTGGCCGACGCCGTGGGTTTTGCCGTGCTCATGGTGATCGACATCCCGGTGATCAAGGACCTCGCGCTGACCGCCAGCATCGGGGTGGCCGTGCTCATCTTCACCAACCTGATCCTGCTGCCGGTGCTGCTTTCCTACACCGGCGTCAGCCCGAAGGCCGCCGCGCGCAGCCTGCAGGCGGAGCAGACCCCGTCCGGCCAGGGCGAGGCCGCCAGGTTCTGGATCTGGCTGGAACGCTTCACCGAGCGGCGCTGGGCGCTGGGCGCCGTGCTGGCGTCGGCGGTGATGGCGGTGGCCGGCTTCGCCGTCAGCCTGCACCTGAAGATCGGCGACCTGGAGGCCGGCGCCCCGGAACTGCGTGCCGATTCGCGCTACAACCGCGACAACGCCTACATCTCCGGCAATTACTCGCTGTCCAGCGACCAGTTCGCGGTCATCGTGAAGACGCCGGCGGAAGGCTGCCTGAACTACCAGACCCTGGTCGAGGCGGATCGCCTGGCGTGGAATCTGCAGCAGCTGCCCGGTGTGCAGACCACCGTGTTCCTGGGCAATGCCGTGCGCCAGATCACCGCGGGCTCGAACGAAGGCAGCCCGAAGTGGCTCACGCTGGCGCGCAACCAGGACATCCTGAACTACGGGGCGCAGCAGGCATCGGTGAACAACCCAGACCTGTTCAACAACGACTGCTCGGTGATGCCGGTCATCGCCTACCTGAGCGACCACCGCGCCGAAACGCTGAGCCGCGTGGTGGACGAGTCGGCACGCTTCGCCGGCGAACACTCGACCCCGGAGCGCCAGTTCCTGCTCGCTGCCGGCAATGCCGGCATCGAGGCGGCCACGAACATCGTCGTGCACCAGGCCAACCGGACGATGCTGCTGTACGTCTATGCCGCGGTGATCGTGCTGTGCTTCGTGACTTTCCGCAGCTGGCGCGCGGTGGTGGTGGCGGTGGTGCCGCTGGTGCTGACCTCGATCCTGTGCGAAGCCCTGATGGTCATGCTCGGCATCGGCGTCAAGGTCGCCACCCTGCCGGTGATCGCGCTCGGGGTGGGCATCGGCGTGGACTATGCGCTCTACCTGCTCAGCATCCAGCTCGCCCAGCAGCGCGCGGGGGCCTCGCTGGCGGTGGCCTACAAGCGCTCCATCCAGTTCACCGGCAAGGTCGTCGCCCTGGTCGGCGTGACCCTGGCCGCGGGGGTGGTCACCTGGGTCTGGTCGCCGATCAAGTTCCAGGCGGACATGGGCATCCTGCTGACCTTCATGTTCGTGTGGAACATGGTCGGGGCGCTGGTGCTGATTCCCGCGCTGTCCCACTTCCTGCTGGGCAGCCCGGCCAAGAGCGCGCGCTTCAGCCTGCCGTTCCTGGGCATGGCGCGGCGCTGACGCGTCCCGCCTGAAGCCGTAATCCCATAGGCAAGAACAAGAAAAATGTCCTCATTCCTTGCGCAGCGCATACCCCACTGGAAAGCCCTCTGGCCGGGCATCCTCACCGCCATCACCATCGCCATGGCGGCCACTTTCGTGGCCGACCAGCAGGGCGGGCCGCAGCTGCTGTACGCCCTGTTCTTCGGGATGGCGTTCAACTTCGCGGCCCAGGGCGAAAAGGTCAAGGCGGGCATCGAGTTCTCGTCGCGCCAGATCCTGCGCTTCGGCGTTGCCCTGCTCGGCGTGAGGATCACCTTCGAGCAGATCGCCTCGATCGGCAGCGTCTCCATCTACATGGTGATCGCCGGCGTCTTCCTGACCATTCTGTTCGGCGTGGCGCTGGGCAGGCTGCTGCAGCGGCCGGTGGCCGAAGGGGTGCTCACCGGCGGCGCCGTGGCCATCTGTGGCGCTTCGGCGGCGCTGGCGATTTCGGCCGTGCTGCCGAAAAACGAGGAAAACCAGCGCTTCACGCTGTTCACCGTGGTCGGCGTCACCGCCCTGTCGACGGTGGCGATGATCGCTTATCCGAGCATCGCCAGGTTCCTCGAACTCGGCCCCAGCGCCTCAGCGGTCTTCATTGGCGGCACGATCCACGACGTCGCGCAGGTGGTGGCGGCCGGCTACCTCATTTCCCCCGAAGTGGGCGATGCCGCGACCTTCGTCAAGCTGCTGCGCGTCGCCATGCTGCTTCCGGTGGTGGTGGTGCTGTCCCTGCTGTTTCGCAGCCAGGGCGGCGGGCAGGGGGCCAAGCCGCCGGTGCTGCCGCTGTTCCTGGCGGGCTTCGGGGTGCTGATCCTGATCAACAGCATGGGCTGGATACCCGGCCCGGTGGTGCACGCCTTCTCCGGCCTGTCGCGCTGGTGCCTGGTGGTGGCGATCGCCGCGCTCGGCGTCAAGACCTCGTTCCAGCAGCTCGCCGCGCTCGGCTGGCGCCCGGTGCTGATGCTCGTCGTGGACACCGTGTTCCTGGCCTGCCTGATCCTGGGCGGGCTCATGCTGCAGCATCAAACCTAGAAACGGCAGCGGCACGTCGGCTGGAATGGGGCACTCGCAGGGCTTGCCCTGGCGGCGCCGCAGCAGCTCGGCCTTGGCCTTGCCGAACACGATCTCGACCCGGCAGCCGGTCATCAGTCATCAGCGCGGTGCCGCGGGCCACGTTCTGCACGTGCTCGTACATCTCGGCGGCCTCGTGGTTGCGCGCGGCGCGAACGGAGTACCGCGCCTCGGCGCGCGTCTGCTGCCGTTCCTGATCGGCGGCGGGCTCGATGCCGTGTTCTGCCGCCAACCGGCGCTGCTGCCCACGTCCAGCATCGCCGTGCGCGACATCTTCGAGCGCGTGGAGCCGGCGCGGCTGCCGCGTAGCCGGCTCAGCCCACCAGGTACAGCAGGCCGGCGGTCATGACCAGGTAGCGGAAGAACTTGCCGATGGCCATGTACATCAGGCAGGGCCAGAACGGCAGGCGCAGCCACCCGGCCACGGCGCACAGCGGGTCACCCACCACGGGCAGCCAGGAGAGCAGGCAGGTCTTGGCGCCCCATCTGCGCAGCCACACCCGGGCGCGGCGCTCGGTGCGGCTGAGCGCGCGCGGGGGCTTGGCGTCGGGGGCTGCGGGCTGGCCGGCGCGACGGCGGCGGCGCGCCGCGTCCCAGGCCCGGTGGGCGCCCAGCCCCATCCACCAGCTTACGGCGCCGCCCAGCGCGTTGCCGGCCGTGGCCACGAGCACGGCCGGCCAGAACAGGTCGGGGTTGAGCTTGACCAGGCCGAACACCGCGGGCTCGGACCCCATCGGCAGCAGCGTGGCCGAGACGAAGGCCACCAGAAACACCGTGCTGAGACCGAACTGCGGCAAGGCCAGCAGGTCCAGCAGTTGTTGCATCCAGGTTTCCATAGCAGGGCTGCAAGTGTAGGGGCTCCGATGCCGGTGGCCGCCGGCCGGACGCGCCGCGTTTTCATTTGCTGAAATTTTGAGCAGGTAAAATCCTTCCCTTCGCCCGCCCTTCTCCCGCGCACACCCCCGGCTTTCCATGCACATCGGCCACATCCCTCTGGCGAACCGTTTGTTCGTCGCCCCCATGGCGGGGGTGACGGACCGGCCGTTTCGCCAGCTGTGCAAGCGCCTGGGCGCGGGCTATGCGGTCAGCGAGATGGTCACCTCGCGCAAGGACCTGTGGGCCAGCCTCAAGACCAGCCGCCGCGCCAACCACGAGGGCGAGCCGGGCCCGATCGCCGTGCAGATCGCCGGCACCGACGCGGCCATGATGGCCGAGGCGGCGGTCTACAACATCGACCGCGGAGCCCAGATCATCGACATCAACATGGGCTGCCCGGCCAAGAAGGTGTGCAACAAATGGGCGGGCTCGGCGCTGATGCAGAACGAGGCGCTGGCCGTGCAGATCGCCGAGGCCGTGGTGGCCGCATGCGCGCCGCGCGGCGTGCCCGTCACGCTCAAGATGCGCACGGGCTGGTGCCAGCGGCACAAGAATGCCGTGCAGCTGGCGCGCGCGTTCGAGGGCGTGGGCGTGCAGATGCTCACCGTGCACGGGCGCACGCGCGAGCAGGGATACAAGGGTCAGGCCGAGTACGACACCATCGCCGCCGTGAAGGCGCAGGTGGCAGTGCCCGTGGTGGCCAATGGCGACATCACCAGCCCCGAGAAGGCGCGCGCGGTGCTCGCCC
This sequence comes from Alicycliphilus denitrificans K601, assembly GCF_000204645.1. Classification (NCBI taxonomy): domain Bacteria; kingdom Pseudomonadati; phylum Pseudomonadota; class Betaproteobacteria; order Burkholderiales; family Comamonadaceae; genus Alicycliphilus; species Alicycliphilus denitrificans. The sequence continues at coordinate 4,036,457 of NC_015422.1, forward strand.
ACACGGGGGCCGACGCGGTCATGATCGGCCGCGCGGCCCAGGGCCGGCCGTGGATCTTCCGCGAGATCGGCCACTACCTCGCCACGGGCGAGCATCTGGCGCCGCCGCTGGTGGCCGAGGTGCGGCGCCTGCTGCTCGAACACCTGCAGGACCACTACGGTCTGTACGGGCAGGCCAGCGGCGTGCGCAGCGCGCGCAAGCACATCGCCTGGTACGTGCGCGACCTGCCGGGCGGCGAGGCCTTCAGACAACATATCAACACCATCGAGGACTGCGCGGCGCAGTGGCAGGCGGTGGCCGGTTTCTTCGACGCCCTGGGCGAGCGAATGGACCGGTTGCCGCCGGCGCGCGACGACGCGGACCCGCAGCAGAGGGAACGGATGCATGAGCAGGAACAACAGCATTGAGCAATGCGTGCGCGAAAGCCTGCAGAGCTACTTTCGCGACCTGGACGGCGAGGCGCCGGACGGCGTGTACGACATGGTCGTGCGCCTGGTGGAGAAGCCCCTGCTGGAAGTGGTGATGAGCCACGCCGACAACAACCAGTCCCGCGCCGCCGAATGGCTGGGGCTGAACCGCAATACCTTGCGCAAGAAGCTCGTGGAGCACAAGCTGCTCTGACGATGCTTCGGAAAACATAGCTCCAAGCGCTTGTCCAGAAAGCGCTAGGGCCCGATCTCAATCTAAACCATACCAATCGCCATGAACGCACTCATCTCCGTCTCCGACAAGACCGGCATCGTCGAATTCGCGCGCACGCTGCACGCGCTGGGCATCCGCCTGCTCTCCACGGGCGGCACCGCCCAGCTGCTGGCCAAGGAGGGCCTGCCCGTCACCGAGGTGGCCGAGGTCACGCAGTTCCCCGAGATGCTCGACGGACGCGTCAAGACCCTGCACCCCAAGGTGCACGGCGGGCTGCTCGCGCGCCGCGACGTGCCCGCGCACATGGCAGCTTTGAAGGAGCACGGCATCGACACCATCGACCTGCTGGTCGTGAACCTCTACCCGTTCGAGGCCACGGTGGCCAAGGCCGGCTGCACGCTGGCCGACGCCATCGAGAACATCGACATCGGCGGCCCCGCCATGGTGCGCAGCGCCGCCAAGAACTGGCAGGACGTGGGCGTGGTGACGAGCGCGGACCAGTACGAGGCCGTGCTGGCCGAGCTGAAGGCCGGCGGCAGGCTTTCCGACAAGCTGCGCTTCGCCCTGTCGGTGGCCGCGTTCAACCGCATCGCGCAGTACGACGGCGCGATCAGCGACTACCTCTCGTCGGTGAAGTTCGAGGAGGAAAAGCTCTCCGAGGCCTACGTGCCCGAGCGCAGCCTGTTCCCCGGCCAGAGCAATGGCCACTTCGTCAAGGTGCAGGACTTGCGCTACGGCGAGAACAGCCACCAGCAGGCCGCCTGGTACCGCGACCTGCACCCCGCGCCCGGCTCCATCGCCGCGGGCGTGCAACTGCAGGGCAAGGAGCTGTCGTACAACAACATCGCCGACGCCGACGCCGCCTGGGAATGCGTCAAGAGCTTCAAGCTGCCCGCATGCGTGATCGTCAAGCACGCCAATCCCTGCGGCGTGGCCGTGGGCACGAACGCGCTGGAGGCCTACGGCAAGGCCTTCCAGACCGACCCGACGAGCGCCTTCGGCGGCATCATCGCGCTCAACCGCGCGGTGGACGGCGCGGCCGCGCAGCAGATCTCCAAGCAGTTCGTCGAGGTGCTCATGGCGCCCGACTTCACGCCCGAGGCGCTCGACGTGTTCAAGGCCAAGGCCAACGTGCGCCTGATGAAGATCGCGTTGCCGCCCGGCGGCGACACGGCCTGGAAGCAGGGCCGCAACGCCATGGACGCCAAGCGCGTGGGTTCGGGCCTGCTGCTGCAGACGGCCGACAACCACGAGCTGGAGCTGCCCGACGTGAAGGTCGTGACCATCAAGCAGCCCACGCAGGAAGAGATGCAGGACCTGATGTTCGCCTGGAAGGTCGCCAAGTACGTCAAGAGCAACGCCATCGTGTTTTGCAAGGGCGGCATGACCATGGGCGTGGGCGCGGGCCAGATGAGCCGCCTGGACTCCGCGCGCATCGCCAGCATCAAGGCCCAGGCCGCGGGCCTGTCGCTGAAGAATACCGTGGTCGCGAGCGACGCCTTCTTCCCCTTCCGCGACGGCCTGGACGTGGTGGTCGATGCGGGCGCCACCTGCGTGGCCCAGCCCGGCGGCTCCATGCGCGACCAGGAGGTCATCGACGCGGCCAACGAGCGCGGCGTGGCCATGGTGTTCACGGGCGTGCGCCACTTCCGCCACTGACGCGCCACGGCACCAAAGAGAAAGGCCCCCGCGGGGGCCTTTCTTGTTGGGGCATTGAATCGGCCTCTAGCGCCCGCCCATCAAGCGCTGGAAGCAATGGTTTTCATAGTTTGCCGAACACCTCGCGCGCCAGCGCCACGGTGTCGGCAACGTCCTGCGCCGAGTGGGCCGCGCTCACGAAGCCCGCCTCGTACAGCGCCGGCGCGATGTACACGCCGCCATCGAGCAGGCCGTGGAACAGCCGGTTGAAGCGCGCGCCGTCGGTCGTGAGCACCTCGGGGTAGTTCTGCGGCAGCCGGGGCAGCAGGAAGAAGCCGAACATGCCGCCCTCGCTGTCGGCGCAGAAGTCCACGCCCGCGGCCTGGGCGGCGCCCGTCAGGCCATCGGTCAGCGCGCGCGTGCGCGCGGCCAGCGCCTCGTAGAAGCCGGGCCGAGCAATCTCGCGCAGCGTTGCCAGGCCGCAGGCCGTGGCCACCGGGTTGCCCGAGAGCGTGCCCGCCTGGTAGACCGGCCCCAGCGGCGCGAGCTGCTCCATGATGGCGCGTGGGCCCCCGAAGGCCGCGAGCGGCATGCCGCCGCCGATGACCTTGCCGAGCACCGTGAGATCGGGCCTGAAGCCGGGAATCTGCTGCGCGTACAGGCTTTGCGCGCCGCCGAGCGCCACGCGAAAGCCCGTCATCACCTCGTCGATGACCAGCAGCGCGCCGTGCTGCGTGCACAGCTCGCGCGCGCGGCGCATGAAGGGCACGCCGGCGCGCACGAAGTTCATGTTGCCCGCGATGGGCTCCATGATCACGCAGGCCACATCCTTGCCGTGCAGCGCGAAGGCCTCCTCGAGCTGCGCCACGTCGTTGTATTCGAGCACCAGCGTGTGCTGCACCACCTCGGGCGGCACGCCGGCGCTGGTCGCGTGGCCGAAGGTGGCCAGGCCCGAGCCGGCCTTGACCAGCAGCGAATCCGCATGGCCGTGGTAACAGCCGTTGAACTTGATGATCTTGGCCCGGCCCGTGGCGCCGCGCGCCAGGCGGATGGCGCTCATGCCCGCCTCGGTGCCCGAGCTGACCAGGCGGATCATCTCCATCGACGGCACGTGGCGGATGATCTCCTCGGCCAGCTCCACCTCGCGCTCGGTGGGGGCGCCGAAGGAAAAGCCCTCCAGCGCGGCCTTTTGCACGGCCTCCAGGACGGCAGGGTGGCCGTGGCCCAGGATCATGGGGCCCCAGGAGCCGATGTAGTCGATGTAGCGCCGGCCGTTGGCATCCCACATGTAGGCGCCCTGGGCGCGCTGGATGAAGCGGGGGGTGCCGCCCACGGCCCTGAAGGCGCGCACGGGCGAGTTCACGCCGCCCGGGATCAGCGCCTTGGCGCGTTCGAAGAGGGTCTGGTTGCTGTCAGTGCTGTGTGTCATGAGGTGGCATGTCGAAGCCCTGCGGACCGCTGGAGGGCTCGTCGTCATTGTCGTCTTCATCGTCGGGCTGGGCCCAGAACATGCGGTCGGGCAGCACATGGCCCATGCCGGGGCGAAAGCCGTGCTCCAGCGCGCCGTCGAGGTAGGTGAGCGCCTCTTTCGTGGCCTCGCCCAGGTCGCAGCCGCTGGCCACGAGGGCCGCGAGCGTCGCCGACAAGGTATCGCCCGCGCCGATGAAGCTGGCCTCGAAGCGCTCGAAGCGGCCGCTGCCGAGCACCGACTGGGCCGAGGCCAGCACGTTGTCGATGTGCTGGTCGGCCGCCGGAATGCCCGTCACCAGCAGGTAGGGAACGCCACTCTCCGACGCCGCCATGGCCAGGTCGCGCGGCGACGGCGCCCGCTCGCTGCTCCAGTCGGGCAGCAGCCAGCGCCACAGCGTGCTGTGGTTGCCCACCAGCACCGAGGCCTGGGGCAGCAGCAGTTCGCGGAAGGCGTCGTGGTACTGGTCGATGAGATCGTCGCGCCACCACGACAGGTCGGGCATGTAGGCGATCACGGGTATGTCGGCATAGTCGGTCGCTATCCCGGCGATGGCGCTCAGGTTCTCCGGGCTGCCCACGAAGCCGACCTTGATGGCCTGCACGGCCATGTCCTCGAGCACGGCGCGTGCCTGCTCGGAGACCATGTCGTCGTCGAATGGGTAGTGGTCGAAGATCTCGGCGCTGTCGCGCGCATAGGCGCCGGTCACCACGGGAACGGGATGCCCGCCGACCGAGGCCACGGCCGCGACGTCGCCCGCAAGCCCCCCCGCGCCGCTGGGGTCGTTGGCGTTGAAAACCATGACGCAGATGGCCGGCGCGACGGTGTCGTCATCATCCGCGGCCATGTCTGGGGTACCCGGTGATGAAGGAGTTGTGTGGTTTCATGGAAGGGCGCCAGCGTAACCGGTGGCACGAAAGCTGCGCTCCGCAGTCATGACTAGATACAATCGTTGCATTCTATGTGAAGGCCCCTTAAGCTGTGGCGTGACCGACCCACGAACTTGGATGTGCTTGATTTGCGGTTGGGTATGTGACGAGGCCGTGGGCTCGCCCGAACACGGCATTGCGCCCGACACCCGCTGGGCGGATGTCCCCGAGAGCTGGACATACCCCGAATGCGGGGCACGCAAAGAGGACTTCGAGATGGTCGAAATATGAGGCGCGGCCGCGGCCTGCGTTGTTTTTCGTTCCCTCAGGAGCAGTGAGAAATTGGCTACGACGACAACCGGTTCCACTTTCAAGGTCCTCGTGGTGGACGATAGCAACACCATCCGGCGCAGCGCCGAGATCTTCCTCAAGCAGGGCGGCCACGAGGTGCTGCTCGCGGACGACGGCTTCGACGCCCTGGCCAAGGTCAACGATTACCGGCCCCAGCTGATCTTCTGCGACATCCTGATGCCCAAGCTCGACGGCTATCAGACCTGCGCCATCATCAAGCGCAACGCCCGTTTCGCCGATACGCCGGTGGTCATGCTGTCGTCCAAGGACGGCGTCTTCGACAAGGCACGCGGCCGCATGGTCGGCTGCCAGGAATACCTCACCAAGCCATTCACCAAAGACCAGTTGCTGCAGGCCGTACAGCAATTCGGAAATGCGCAACAAGGAGCCATGTGATGCCGATCCGGAAAGTCCTGGTTGTGGACGACTCGAAAACGGAGTTGATGTACCTGACCGACTTGCTGCAGAAAAAAGGCATGCAGGTACGCACGGCCGAGAACGCCGAGGAAGCCTTTCGCCGCCTGACCGAGGAAAAGCCCGACCTGATCCTCATGGATGTCGTCATGCCCGGCCAGAACGGCTTCCAGCTGACGCGCACCATCACCCGCAACCCGGAGTACGCTGACGTGCCCATCATCATGTGCACGAGCAAGAGCCAGGAGACGGACCGCGTCTGGGGCATGCGCCAGGGCGCGCGCGGCTACATCACCAAGCCGGTCGATCCTGCGGAGCTGCAGGCCAAGATCGATGCGCTGAACTGAGGATGCCGCGTCTGCCATGGCCAATCGCGAAGCCCTGAAGGATTTCCAGGCGCGGCTTGCCGTGCGCCTGCAGGAGGCAAGGGACGAGGGCGTGTCCGTTTCGTCCTGGCTGGCGGTGGAGTCCGCCGGAGGGCATTTCCTCCTGCCGCTGGCGCAGTTGGGAGAGATCTTCCCGTGGGGCGGCGCGCAGTCCGTCCCCTATACCCAGTCCTGGTTCATGGGGGTGACCAGCCTGCGCGGCACGCTCACGGGCGTGGTGGACCTGGCGGGGCTGCTGGGCGCCGTACAGCCGCGTTCCGAGCAGGCGCTGCTCGAGTCCAGCGTGCTGGCCCTCAATGGCGCCCTGGAGGTGAACGCCGCGCTGCTCGTGGACCGGCTGGCGGGCCTGCGCGGCGTGCAGGCGTTCGTCGCGTCCGAGCCGTCCGCGCAAGGGTCGCCGGTGTATTTCGGCAGCGCCTATGTCGATGAGCAGGGTATGCGCTGGCAGGAGCTCGACCTGCAGGCACTGTCCCGGCACCCCGCGTTTCTCAGCATCAGCGCTTGATTTTTCTGTAAGGCTGCACCATGTCCGTCGTCAATCCCTTTGGAAAACTATTCCACCGCAAGCCCGCCGAACCGGATGCCGACCTGAACCCGTCCTACATGGCGGCGGACTCCATGATCGCCGGCCCGCTGTCGCAGGAATACCAGGCGGACGGCATGGGCAGTGCGCAGGGCGTGGGCGGGGTCTCGCAGTACTACGAGGAAGGGGCGTCCGAGGACGACCTAGTGGCCTTGCCCCTGCTGGGTAGCGCCACCGCGACCGCGCACCAGCGCCGCTTGCTGCTGCTGCTCGGCATCGGCCTGCTGGCGCTGGCGCTGGTCGCCGGCTGGGTGCTGCGGCAGGCCAACCGCTCTGCGCAGCAGCTGACGGCCACCGGCCAGTCGCTGATGCAGTCGCAGCGCCTGGCGAAGTCGGTAACGCAGGCCCTGGCGGGCAGCCCGCAGGCCTTTGCCGACGTGGCGGAGAGCTCCGGCGTGCTGGTGCGCAACGCGCGTGCGCTGCGCAACGGCGACGGCGAGCTGGACGTGCAGGCGCTGGGCGAGGCCTTCGGGCCCGACCTCGACGCCATCATGCCCCTGGTCGAGCGTGCCGAGCGCAATGCTGGCGCGGTGATGGGGCAGAAGAAGATCCTGACCCAGGTGGGCGATGCGCTGCGCACCATCAACAGCCAGTCGTCCGACCTGCTGGAGATCGCTGAAACCATCGCGTCGCTGAAGCTGCAGCACAACGCTCCCGCGGCCGACATCTCCGCCGCGGGCCAGCTCGTGATGCTGACGCAGCGCATCGGCAAGTCCGCCAACGAATTCCAGAGCTCCCAGGGGGGAAGCCCCGAGGCTGTGTTCCTGCTGGGCAAGGATCTGAATTCCTTCAAGGAGATCGCCCAGGGCATGCTCGACGGCAGCGCCGAGCTGCGGCTGACCACTACGCGCGACGCGCAGGTCCGAGAGCAGCTGCAGGCGCTGATCAAGCTCTTCGACCAGACCCGCACCCAGGCCGGCGCCATTCTGGGCAACCTGCAGGGGCTGGTGTCGGCGCGTGAGGCCCAGGCGGCCATCGTCGCCGACAGCGAGCCGCTGCGCCGCCAGCTGGAGGGCCTGCAGGGCAAGCTGTCCGCGCAGTCGGGCGTGGGCGCGGGACAGTTCGCGGCCCTGGTGGTCGCGGGCCTCTTCGTGCTGCTGTGCGGTGTGGGCATCGCCCGCGTGCAGCTGCTCGACAGCCGCAACCGCCAGAACGCCGCCGAGGCGCTGCAGCGCGACGCCCGGCGCCAGGAGCAGGAGGCCAAGCGCGTCAACGATGCCAACCAGGCCGCCATCCTGCGCCTCATGAACGAGCTGCAGTCGGTCGCCGAGGGGGACCTGACCCAGGAAGCTACGGTGACGGAGGACATCACGGGCGCCATCGCCGACTCGGTGAACTACACGGTGGAGGAGCTGCGCGTGCTCGTGGGCAGCGTGCAGAACACCGCGGCCCGGGTGGCGCAGACGACCGAACAGGTGGACAACACGTCCACGGAGCTGCTGGCGACGTCGTCAGAGCAGCTGCGCGAGATCCGCGAGACCGGCCGCTCGGTGCTGGACATGGCCGCGCGCATCAACGAAGTGTCCTCCCAGGCGCAGGAATCGGCCTCGGTGGCCCGCCAGTCGCTGCTGGCGGCGGACCAGGGCCTGCAGGCGGTGCAAAACGCCATCGGCGGCATGAACGCCATCCGCGACCAGATCCAGGACACCTCCAAGCGCATCAAGCGCCTGGGCGAGTCGTCGCAGGAGATCGGCGAAATCACCGAGCTGATTTCCGACATCACCGAGCAGACCAACGTGCTGGCCCTGAACGCCGCCATCCAGGCCGCGTCCGCCGGTGAGGCGGGCCGCGGCTTCTCGGTGGTGGCCGAGGAAGTGCAGCGCCTGGCCGAGCGCTCCGCCGATGCCACGCGCCAGATCTCCGCGCTGGTGAAGGCCATCCAGACCGATACCCAGGACGCCGTGGCTGCCATGGAGCGCTCCACGCAGGGCGTGGTGGAGGGGGCTCGCCTGTCCGACGGCGCCGGCACCGCCCTGACCGAGATCGACCGCGTGTCGCGCCGTCTGGCCGAGCTGATCGAGCAGATTTCCGTCTCGACATCGCGCGAGGCGGAGCTGGCCAACGGCGTGGCCGACAACATCCAGCACATCTTCGCGGTGACGGAACAGACCGGAGAAGGGACCCGCACGACAGCCCAGCAGGTGCGCGAGCTGTCCCACATGGCCGAGGAGCTGCGGCGGTCGGTGGCCCGGTTCAAGATCGCCTGACTTCCATCAACGAACTGGCTCGGCAGCAGCCGGGGACTAATCCATGTCATCTCTTGACGCCGTAATCACACCAGGCGCCGACGGGGCCCAGAACGAGCAAGACCTCGGGCCGCTGGCATGGGTGCTCGACGAGCTGCGCAAATCCTTGGATAGCGCCGTCAAGGCCATGCGCCGCTTCGTGCGCGATGCCGAAATCGCCCGCGAATCGGACCTGGCGGCCCTCGACGCGGGACCGCTGCGGATCGCGCGCCAGCAGTTGCACCAGGCCAGCGGGGCGCTGGAGATGGTGGGCATGGCGCCGCCGGCCCTGTTGCTGCGCGCCATGGAGAGTGCAGTGCAGCGCTTCGTGCAGCGCCCGGAGCTGTGCAGCGACGAGGCCGCGGCGACGATAGAGCGCGCCAGTTTTGCGCTGATCGAGTATCTGGAATGCGTGCTGGCCGGCAAGGCGGTGTCGCCGGTGGCCTTGTTTCCGCAATACCGGGATTCCCAGGCGCTCGCGGGGGCCGACCGCGTGCACCCGGCCGACCTGTGGCCGGTGGAGCGCCGCCCGCGCGAGATCGAGCTGGCGGCCGGGGTGGCGGAGCCCCTGGCCTATGGACCCGAGGCGCGGGCGCGCCTGGACTCTGCCGTGCTGCGCATCGTCAAGAATGCCGACCCGGCGGCGGCGGCCGACATGCGGACCGTCTGCCAGGGGTTCGCCGCGGCGCAGTCAAAGCCCGAGGTGCGCGCGTTCTGGGGCATCTGCGCCGGGTTTTTCGAGGCCCTGGCGCAGGGTGCGCTCAAACCGGACGTCTATGCCAAGCGCGTGGCATCGCGCGTGCTGATGCAGTATGCGACCCTGGCCAAGGGCGACGACGGCATCGGCGAACGCCTGGTGCAGGACCTGCTGTTTTTTTGCGCCCAGGCCGCCGCGGATGCGGCCAGGATGCCTGCCCTGCAGGCTGTGCGCGAGGCCTTCGGCCTGCAGGGCCACCGGCCGGTGGACTATGACCAGCCGCGCTTCGGCCGGTTCGATCCGGCCGTCCTGGCGCAGGCGCGCAAGCGCATCGCCGCGGCCACGGAAACCTGGTCGGCCCTGGCCGGCGGCGACCGCAACAAGCTCAAGCCCGCGGCGGACCAATTCAGCCTGGTGTGCGACTCGCTGCGCAAGCTCCACCCCGACAGCGACAGCCTGGCGCAGTCCCTGACGCGCGCCATGGACGCCACGCTGCGCTCGGGCGAGCCCCCGTCGGCGGCGCTGGCCATGGAGGTCGCCACCGCCGTCCTGTACCTGCAGGCGTCGCTCGAAGAGCTCGACGGCGCCGGGGACGCCATGGCGCAGCGGGCCACGCGCTTGGCCGAACGCCTGGACGGCGTAGTTGCGGGCGGGGAATCCCAGCCCCTGGAGCCGTGGATGGAGGAGCTGTACCGCCGTGTCAGCGACCACCAGACCATGGGCAGCGTGGTGGGCGAGTTGCGCGCCACCCTGTCGGAAGCCGAAAAGTCCATGGACCAGTATTTCCGCCAGCTGGAGAACCCAGAGGTCCTGCGTTCCGTGCCCGGCAGCCTGCAGCAGATGCGGGGCGTGCTGTCAGTGCTGGGCCTGGACCAGGCGTCGCTGGCGGTGGTGCGCATGCGCGACATGGTGGAGCGCCTGCTGATCGACGCGGTTGCCGAGGGCGAGCGCCAGCAGGTCTTCGAGAAGCTGGGCAACAGCATGGGCGCGCTGGGCTTTCTGGTGGACATGCTGAGCTACCAGCGTGCCATGGCGCGCAAGCTCTTCGTCTATGACGAGGAGCTCGGCGAGCTGCGGATCCTCATGGGGCGCGTGCGCGCGCCCGAGGCCGCCGGGGCCGAGGGCCAGGCAGAACCCCCGCTGGCAGATCTGGCGTCCCCGGAGGCCGAGGCGGGCGTACAGGCCGTGGAACTGCCGCCCGAGCCCGCAGTGCCCGAACCGCCTGCCGCGCCCGCACTGGAGCTGCCCACCCCCGCGGCTGCGTCAGCGCCCGTGGCGTCCGATGCCGACGACGGGCAGGAGCTCCTGGACATCTTCCTCGAAGAGGCGCGCGAAGTGGTCGCCGCCGGCCAGGCAGCCATCGATGCGCTGCACGCCGAACCCGGCGACCTGAGCGAGCAGACCACGCTGCGCCGGGCGTTCCACACGCTCAAGGGCAGCTCGCGGATGGTTGGTTTGAGCGAATTCGGCGAAGCCGCCTGGTCGATGGAGCAGGTGCTCAATGCCTGGCTGGCCGAGCAAAAGCCCATGCAGGCGCCGCTGCTGCAGCTGTCCGCCGATGCGCTGCAGGCATTCGCCCGCTGGGCGGACGACATTGCTGCCGGCACGGCCGATCACTGGCAGGTCCAGGCCTTCCGCGCAGCGGCCGATGCCATGCGCCAGGACGGCACGCTCGTGCCATTGGCCGCACCCACCGCGGCGCAGCCGCTCGCCGAGGAGGAGGCTGGCGTCGCGCCGGATGCGCCGATCGACGCCGCCATGCCCGGCGAATTGCCACGGGAGCAGCCGCCCGCCGCGGCCGGGCCGCAGGCCATTGCCCAGGCACCCGAAGACGCAGCCATATCAAGTTTCGACCTGCTGCTGCCCGACGCCGAAGACGCGCCGCAACAGGATTTCGCGGACACCTGCATCGACGCCTACGACCCCGGGCGCGACGCGCAGGCGCCCGCACCCGCACCGGATCTGGCCGAAGAGGTGGACTTCGCGCTTTTCGAGCAGGCCATGCAGGTCGGCGCCGATGTCCAGGAGTCGCCCGCGCAGGAGCCTGCCGGGGTGGCTGCAGAAGAGGCCTTGGCGGACGACCAGCCGCAGGCCCCGCCCGCGCATGCCTTCGACATCGAACAGGCCGAGGCTGCGCCCATTGCAGAGCCCGACGAGCCCGCGGCGGAGCCGGCCTTCGAGCCATCGCCCGCATGGGCTGATGCGGCCGGGAGCGTGGAGCCCGACGTGCCGTCGCCGGCGGACGAGGCGGTCAAGGTCATCGAGCACCTGCGCATCGGCATCCCGCTGTACAACGTCTATCTCAACGAGGCCGACGAATGGTCGCGCCGCCTGTGTACGTCGCTGCAGGAATGGTCGCTGGAACTGCATCAGCCGCTGCCGGACACGGCCGTGGCGCTGGCGCACTCGCTGGCCGGCAGTTCGGCGACCGTGGGCTTCACCGCCCTGTCGGGCATGGCGCGCACGCTGGAGCACGCCCTGCAGCACGTGCAATTGCTGCCGCACGGCCTGCCCGAGCACGCCCAGGTCTTCAATGCGGCGGCCGACGACATCCGCCGGCTGCTGCACCAGTTCGCGGCGGGCTTCCTCAAGGAGCCCAATGCCCTGGTGCTGGAGCGCCTGCAGGCGCTGCTGCTGATCGAGGTGAGCAGCAGCGGCAGGGTGCCCCTGGAGGAATCCGCGGGCGAGGAGGCGGACGCAGGGACTGCGGCGGAGCAGGGCGCGCTGGGCAGCATCCTCGAACGCGAGCTGCAGGTCGACGAGGCCATCGCCCGCGCCGTGGCGGCCTCGGTGGATATCGACGACGACATCGATGCGCTCGACATCATCGACCCCGACCTTTTCCCCATCTTCGAGGAAGAGGCGCTGGAGCTGCTGCCCGCGCTGGGAACCGCGCTGCGCCAATGGTCGGCGCGCCCGGAGAACCTGGGCGCACGCAACGAACTGCTGCGTGCCCTGCACACCTTGAAGGGCAGCGCGCGCCTGGCCGGCGCCATGCGGCTGGGCGAGCTGGCCCACCGCATGGAAACGGCCGTGGAGCAGATCGGCGCCGATGGCGTCACCGCGGCCGACATCGAGCCCCTGCTGTCGAGCTTCGACGCCCTGCAGGCCGGTTTCGACGCCTTGCGCACCATCGGCGCGCAGCCGCTGCCCGGGCCCGTGACCGTGGAGCCGCCGCCGGCGGCGCCCGCTGCCTCCACGGCCGCGGCGCCGGCCGCCGCCGCGCCGGGCCAGGGCAGGGCGCCGGTGGCCGCGCCGCTTGCCTGGGCTGCCCCTGCGGGCTCCTCGCCCATGCCCCCGCGCGTGGCGGGCGGGCAGTCGGTGCGCGTGCGCGCGCAGCTGCTCGACCGCCTGGTGAACCAGGCGGGCGAGGTGGTGATCGCGCGCTCGCGCCTGGATGCGCGCATGTCGCAGATGCGGGCCTCGCTTGGCGACCTGACGGACAACCTGGAGCGCCTGCGCCAGCAGCTGCGCGATATCGAGGTGCAGGCCGAGTCCCAGATGCAGTCGCGCCTGGCGCTGTCCAAGGATTCGGCGGCGGGCTTCGACCCGCTGGAGTTCGACCGTTTCACGCGCGTCCAGGAGCTCACGCGCATGATGGCCGAGTCGGTGAACGACGTGGCCACGGTACAGCGCAACATGCAGCGCGCCCTGGAGGGCGCCGAGGACGACCTGGTGGCCCAGGGGCGCCAGGCGCGCGAACTGCAGCGCGACCTGCTGCACACCCGCATGGTGGAGTTCGAGGGCATCTCCGAGCGCCTCTACGCCGTGGTGCGCCAGGTGAGCAAGGAAACCGGCAAGCAGATCAAGCTCGACATTTCCGGCGGCTCCATCGAAATGGACCGCGGCGTGCTCGACCGCATGACGCCGGCCTTCGAGCACCTGCTGCGCAACTGCGCGGGCCACGGGATCGAGGCCCCCGAGGTGCGCACGGCCGCGGGCAAGCCCGCGGTGGGCACCATCACCATTGCCCTGCGCCACGAGGGCAACGATGTGTCGGTCGAGTTCCGCGACGACGGCGCCGGCCTGGACATCGCCCGCATCCGCGCCAAGGCCGTGGCCCAGGGGCTGGCCCCCGCGGACGCGCAGCTCTCCGATGCCGAAGCGGCCAACCTGATCTTCCTGCCGGGCCTCTCCACGGCCACTGAGGTCACGGGCCTGTCTGGCCGCGGCATCGGCATGGACGTGGTGCGCTCCGAGGTCCACGCCCTCGGGGGTCGCATCGAGACCTGGACCGAGGCCGGCAAGGGCAGTGCCTTCCGCATGGTGCTGCCGCTCACGACCGCCGTCACGCAGGTGGTCATGCTGCGTGCCGGCGGGCTGACGCTGGGCGTTCCGGCCAGCCTGGTGGAGATCGTGCGCCGCGGCTCCGCCGCCGAGCTGGAAGCCGCCTACGCCACGCACGCGTTCTCCGACGGGCAGGAGAACCTGCCCTTCTATTGGGCCGGCGCGCTGCTGCAATCGTCCGCATGCAGCACCGAGGCGGCGGGCAAGTATCGGCCCGTGCTCATCCTGCGCAGCGCCGCGCAGCGCATCGCCGTGCACGTCGACGAGGTGCTGGGCAACCAGGAAGTGGTGGTCAAGAACCTGGGGCCGCAGCTGTCGCGCCTGCCGGGGCTGACGGGCATGTCCGTGCTCGCCTCGGGCGCCGTGGTGCTGATCTACAACCCCGTGGCCCTGGCAACGGTGTATGGCGACCAGGCGCGCGCCGCCATGCGCGCGCCTGCCGCCGTCCAGCCCGAGGCGGGCGTGCCGGCGCAGGCGCCCGCGGCGCAGGACCACCAGGTGCCGCTGGTCCTGGTGGTGGACGACTCCATCACGGTGCGCCGCGTCACCCAGCGCCTGCTGCAGCGCGAGGGCTACCGCGTGGCCCTGGCGGCCGACGGGCTGCAGGCGCTCGAGCGGCTGCAGCAGGAGCGCCCGGCCGTGGTGCTGTCCGACATCGAGATGCCGCGCATGGACGGGTTCGACCTGGCGCGCAACATCCGCGGCGATGCGGCGCTGCGCGACCTGCCCATCATCATGATCACCTCGCGCATCGCGCAGAAGCACCGCGACCACGCGGCCCAGTTGGGTGTGAACCACTATCTGGGAAAACCCTATTCCGACGAGGAGCTCATGAGCCTGGTGCGCCACTACGCCCGGCTGGCGGCGCCCATGGAAAACGCCTGACAACAGGTGTCAGAGGTACGCGCCTGGCCCGGCCGGCTTGCCGCCCGCCGGGCCATTTGACTTGCCGGCTTGGCCGTAAAATCGCGGCATGCCTGCCCCGCCCGCGCCCATGAATCTGACGCACCATTTCCTGATCGCCATGCCGGGCATGGAGGATGCGTCCTTTGCGCGCAGCGTGGTCTACCTGTGCGAGCACAACGAGCGCGGCGCCCTGGGCCTGATCATCAACAAGCCCACGGACATCAGCCTGGCAGGGCTGTTCGAGAAGGTGGACCTGACCCTGGGGCGCGAGGACCTCACGCGCCAGCCCGTGTTCCTGGGCGGGCCCGTGCAGACCGAGCGCGGCTTCGTGCTGCACGACCCCGTGCGCGGCACGCCCGAGGGTGCGCCCCGCGAAGGCGAGGGCGAGGGAGGGGGAGGGGACGAATCCCCCTACGCCTCCACGATGAGCATTCCCGGCGGCCTGGAGATGACCACCTCCAAGGACGTGCTGGAGGCGCTGTCGCACGGCGCGGGCCCGCGGCGCGTGCTCGTGACCCTGGGCTACTCGGCCTGGGGCGAGGGCCAGCTCGAATCCGAGCTGGCCGAGAACAGCTGGCTCACGGTGGATGCCGATGCCTCCATCATCTTCGACACCCCCGTGGACGAGCGCTACGAGCGCGCCCTGGGGCTGCTGGGCCTGCAGTCGTGGATGCTGTCGCGCGACGCGGGGCACGCATGACATGCCCCGCCGCCGCCGTTCCCGCGCATTTCCAATCCTTTCTCGCCTTCGATTTCGGGCTCAAGCGCACGGGCGTCGCCGTGGGCACGCGCATGCTGCGCACGGCCACGCCGCAGGGCACGATCCGCGCCGAGGGTGATGCGCGCTTCGCCGCGGTGGCCGAGCGCATCCGCGAATGGCAGCCCGATGCCCTGGTGGTGGGCGTGCCCTGCCACCCGGACGGGGCGCCGCACGAGAACACGGCCCGGGCCCTGAAGTTCTCGCGCCAGCTGCGCGGGCGCTTCGGCCTGCAGGTCTTCGAGGTGGACGAGCGCTACAGCACCACCGAGGCCCTGGCCGCCGGCGCGGGCGATGCCGATGCCGATGCGGCGTCGGCCTGCATCATCCTGGAACAGTTTTTGAGGAATCTGCCATGAGTTCTGCTCCCTCCGCGGCGCCGGGCGCCGTACGCCAGGGCCATCTGGCGCTGGACGCCGAGGCGCTCTACGCCGAGCTGCTGCGCGGCGTGCGCGCGCTGCGCGGGCCCCATACCCACCTGGCGGGCATCGCCTCGGGCGGCGCCTGGCTGGCAGAGCGGCTGCAGCGCGACCTGGGCCTGGCCGGCCAAGCGGGCGTGCTGTCGTCGGCCATGCACCGCGACGACTTCGCCCAGCGCGGCCTGGCTAGCAGCGCGCAGACGGCGCTGCCGTTCGACGTGAACGGGGCCGACATCCTGCTGCTCGACGACGTGCTCTACACCGGCCGCACGATCCGCGCCGTGATCAACGAGCTGTTCGACTACGGCCGCCCGGCCTGCGTGCGCCTGGCGGTGCTCGTGGACCGTGGCGGGCGCGAACTGCCCATACAGGCCGACTTCGCCGCGGCGCGCGTGCTGCTGCCGCACACGCAGCTGCTGTCGCTGGCCCGCGCCGAGGGCGGCGCATTCCATTTCGACGTCAAAGAGGTCTGACGGTGCTGTACAAGCGCAACCCCCAACTCAACAAGAACGGCGAGCTGATCCACCTGCTCTCGATCGAGGGCCTGCCCAGGGAGATCGTCACGCACATCCTGGACACGGCCGCCAACTTCACCAGCGTCAACGACCGCGAGGTCAAGAAGGTGCCGCTGCTGCGCGGCAAGAGCGTGTTCAACCTGTTCTTCGAGAACAGCACGCGCACGCGCACCACCTTCGACATCGCGGCCAAGCGCCTGTCGGCCGACGTGTTCAACCTGGACATCGCGCGCTCCTCGACGGCCAAGGGCGAGACCCTGCTGGACACCATCGACAACCTGACCGCCATGGCGGCCGACATCTTCGTCGTGCGCCACAGCGAGTCGGGCGCGCCCTACCTCATCGCCCAGCACGTGGGCCCGCACGTGCACGTGGTCAACGCCGGCGACGGCCGCCACTCGCACCCCACGCAGGGCCTGCTGGATATGTACACCATCCGCCACTACAAGAAGGACTTCTCCAACCTCACGGTGGCCATCGTGGGCGATGTGCTGCACTCGCGCGTGGCGCGCTCGGACATCCACGGCCTGACCACGCTGGGCGCGGCCGAGGTGCGCGTGGTGGGCCCGCGCACGCTGGTGCCGGCCGACATGGCGCAGATGGGCGTGCGCGTGTTCCACAACCTGGAGGAGGGCATCAAGGACTGCGACGTGGTCATCATGCTGCGCCTGCAGAACGAGCGCATGAGCGGCGCGCTGCTGCCGTCGAGCCAGGAATACTTCAAGAGCTTCGGCCTCACGCCCGAGAAGCTGCTGCACGCCAAGCCCGACGCCATCGTCATGCACCCGGGCCCGATCAACCGCGGCGTGGAGATCGACTCCGCCGTGGTGGACGGCCCGCAGGCCGTGATCCTGCCGCAGGTCACCTTCGGCATCGCTGTGCGCATGGCGGTCATGTCCATCGTGGCGGGGAACGAGGCTTGAATGCTGCTATTTTCATAGCTTATAGCGCTTGATGGGCGGGCGCTAGAGGCTAATTTGACTTGAAAAAATGAAGATACTCATCCAGAACGGTCGGGTGATCGACCCGGCCAGCGGGCTCGACAAGGTATGCAACGTGGCCCTGGCAGCGGGCCGCATCATCGCGGTGGACCGTGAGCCCAAGGACTTCACGCCCAGCCGCGTGATCGACGCCGGCGGCTGCCTCGTGCTGCCCGGTCTGGTGGACCTGGCGGCGCGCCTGCGCGAGCCCGGCCACGAGCACGAGCGCATGCTGGAATCCGAAATGGCCGCCGCCGTCGCGGGCGGCGTGACCAGCCTGGTCTGCCCGCCCGACACCGACCCGGTGCTCGACGAGCAGGGCCTCGTCGAGATGCTCAAGTTCCGCGCCGAGAAGCTGCACCAGGCGCGCCTGTTCCCGCTGGGCGCGCTCACGCGCGGCCTGGCCGGCGAGGTGCTGACCGAGATGGCCGAGCTCACCGAATCGGGCTGCGTGGGCTTCAGCCAGGCCGACGTGGCGCTGGCCAGCACCCAGGTGCTGCAGCGCGCGCTGCAGTACGCCGCCACCTACGGCTACACCGTGTGGCTGCGCCCGCAGGAACTGCACCTGGGCAAGGGCGTGGCCGCCAGCGGCCCGCTGGCCACCCGCATGGGCCTGTCGGGCATTCCGGTGGCGGCCGAGACCATCGCCCTGCACACCATCTTCGAGCTGCTCAAGGCCGCGGGCGGACGCGTGCACCTGTGCCGCCTCTCCAGCAGCGCGGGGGTGGAGCTGGTGCGCCAGGCCAAGGCCGAGGGACTCGCGGTCAGCTGCGACGTGAGCATCAACTCCCTCATGCTCACCGACGTGGACATCGGCTACTTCGACAGTCGCGCGCGCCTCACCCCGCCGCTGCGCCAGCAGCGCGACCGTGATGCGCTGGCGGCGGCCCTGGCGGACGGCACCATCGACGCCCTCGTCTCCGACCACACGCCCGTGGACGAGGACGCCAAGGCCCTGCCCTTCGCAGAGGCCGAGCCCGGCGCCACCGGGCTGGAGCTGCTGCTGTCCATCGCCCTGAAATGGTCGCGTGACGGCGGCGTGCCGCTGGCGCGCGCGCTGGCCACGGTGACCAGCGAGCCGGCGCGCGTGCTGGGCAGCGCCCTGGGCACGCTGCAGGCCAGCGTGGGCCGCATCGTCGAGGGCGGCGTGGGCGACCTGTGCGTGGTCGATCCCGACGCGCACTGGACCGTGCAGGCCGACGCGCTGGCCAGCCAGGGCAAGCACACGCCGTTCTCGTCCTACGAGCTGCCGGGCCGCGTGCGCTGCACCCTGGTTGGCGGCCAGGTCGCCTTCGAGCGCGGCTGAACGCCGATCCATGCTGCGAGTCCTGCGCGCCTGCTGGCGCGTGCCGCGCATGCTGCTGCACGCCCTGCTGGGCCTGTGGGTCGTGGCGCTGCGCTTCCCGCGCCTGGCCGAGGAGCAGCAGCAGGCGCGTGTGCAGGCCTGGGCCCTGGGCCTGCTGCGCTGCGCAGGCGTCACGCTGGAGCTGCACGGCCGGCCGCCGCGCACGGGGCCGGTGCTGCTCGTGGCCAACCACCTCTCGTGGCTCGACATCCCCGTGATGCACGCGGCGCGCTATTGCCGCTTCATCAGCAAGTCCGACGTGCAGGACTGGCCCATCGTGGGCACGTTGGCCACGGCCGCGGGCACGCTCTACATCCAGCGCGAATCGCGCCGCGACGCGCTGCGCATGGTGGCCAGCATGCACGAGGCCCTGCTGCGCGGCGAGGTGCTGGCCGTGTTCCCCGAAGGCACGACGGGCGACGGGCGCGAGCTGCTGCCCTTCCATGCCAACCTGCTGCAGGCCGCGCTGGCCGCCGACGTGCCCGTGCAGCCCGTGGGCCTGCGCTTCGTCGATGGCCAGAGCGGCGCCACGAGCTTCGCCCCCAGCTTCGTCGGCGACGAAAGCCTTCTGGGCTCCATTTGGCGGACGCTATCGGCCCCGGGCATCACCGCCGTGGTGCACTTCGGCACGCCCGAGCGCGCGCAGGGGCGCGACCGGCGCGCTTGGGGCCAGGCGCTGCACGCGGCGGTGGACGAGCTCAGGCGGCGCTGAACTCACCCGCGCGGGAAGGTCACCACATGGTCCACCTGCGGGCGGATGCCGATCCAGTCGCCCATGGCGTGGTCGTGGTGGCTGGGCACGTGGGCCATCACGGTGAGGCCGCCTTCCAGCTCCAGCGTGTAGAGGAACTCCGAGCCGCGAAAGGCCTTGCGCACGATGCGCGCGCGCACGGGCGCGGCGTCGTCGTGCACCACGTCGTCGGCGCGCAGCAGCACATCGCACTCGCCGCGCGGGTAGCTCGAGGGCAGCAGGCAGCCGTCGATGTCCGTGAGGTCGCCCAGGGCCGTGCGGGCCACCACGTGGCTGCCCTGCTGCACCAGCGTGGCGGGTGCGAACACGCCGTGGCCGATGAAGTCGGCCACGAAGCGCGTGGCCGGGCGGTGGTAGAGCGCGTAGGCGTCGTCCCACTGGTGCAGGCGGCCGCTCTCCAGCACGCCGATGCGGTCGCCGATGGCGAAGGCCTCCAGCTGGTCGTGCGTGACGAACAGCGCCGTGGCGTTCGCGGTCTTGAGGATGCCGCGCACCTCGTGCGCCAGGCGCTCGCGCAGGTCCACGTCGAGGTTGGAGAACGGCTCGTCCAGCAGCATCAGCCGCGGGCGCGGCGCCAGCGCGCGCGCCAGGGCCACGCGCTGCTGCTGCCCGCCCGATAGCTCGTGCGGAAAGCGCGCCTCGCTGCCCGCCAGGCCCACCAGGTCCAGGGCCTCGCGCACGCGCTGGGCCTGCTCGCCGCGCGGCAGGTCGTGAATGCCGAAGGCCACGTTGCGCCCCACGGTGAGGTGCGGGAACAGCGCGTAGTCCTGGAACACCATGCCGATGCGCCGCTGCTCGGGCAGCACGCTGCGGCCGGGCGCTCCCACCACCTCGCCGCCCAGGCGTATGCTGCCGCCCGCGACGTCCTCCAGGCCCGCCACGGCGCGCAGCAGCGTGGTCTTGCCGCAGCCCGAGGGGCCGATCAGCACACCGATCTCGCCCGCCGCCAGCCCCAGGGTCACGCCCTGCACGGCGGCCTGTGGGCGGTTGGCGTAGCGTACTTCCAGCTGAGAGACTTCGAGAAACATGGGAGGATTCTAGAAGCCGGTTGCGTAGAATCATTCCGATTTGCATCATGGCCGCATGCAGCCATTGGCGCATGCCGACGCTTCCCGCCACGGGCTATCCCTTGCTTCCGATCCAACGCGCCCTGCGCTCCCTCGCTCCCATCGTGCTGGCGCTGCTGCTGGCTCTGCCCGTGCTGGCGGTGCTGGGCGCGTGGCTGCCCCAGGCGGAGGGCGGCGCCCAGTCCGGTGCCATCCTGCGCGATATGGCAGCCACCGTACTGCCGGACTACCTGTGGACCACGCTGTGGCTGGGCCTGTCCGTCGCCGTGGGCGCGGCCGTGGTGGGCACGGCCACGGCAGCCGCGGTGACGCTGTTCGACTTCCGCGGCCGGCGTCAGCTGGAATGGCTGCTGCTGCTGCCCCTGGCCATGCCGGCCTACGTGACGGCCTACGCCTATACCGACTTCCTGCAGTTCAGCGGCCCGCTGCAGGTCTGGCTGCGCGCCACCTTCGGGCTGGAAGGCCGCCTGTTGCCCGAGGTGCGCAGCCTGGGTGGCGCGGTGTGGGTGTTCATCTTCTCGCTCTACCCCTACGTGTACCTGCTGGCGCGCACGGCGCTGGGCGAGCGCGCCGCGCACCTGATGGAGGCGGCGCGCCTGCTCGGCGCATCGCCGGCGCGGCGCATGCGCCGCGTGGCGCTGCCGCTGGCGCGCCCGGCCGTGGCGGCGGGCGTGGCGCTGGTGCTCATGGAGACCCTGGCCGACTTCGGCGTGGCGTCCTATTTCGGCATACAGACCTTCACCACGGGCATCTACAAGACCTGGCTGTCCATGGACGACCGGCTGGCCGCGGCGCAGCTGGCCACCTTCCTGCTGGCCCTGGTGGCGCTGCTGCTGCAGCTGGAGCTGCGCGCGCAGCGGCGCATGCGCTTCGCCACGGGCGGCGTGGGCCGGGCCGGCTCGGCCGAGGCGCAGCCCACGCGCCTGCGCGGCCCGGGCTGCGCGGCGGCCTGGCTGGTGTGCGCGCTGCCGGTGCTGATGGGCTTCGTGGCTCCGGTGCTGTTCATGCTGCGGCCGCTGGCGGCGGATTGGTCGGTGCTGCCCTGGGACCGCTTCGTGCAATGGGCGGGCAACAGCGTGCGCCTGGGGGGCATCACGGCCGTGCTGGCCATGGGCATCGCGCTGGCGCTGGCGTTCGCCGTGCGCCGCCGGGGCGGGGCGCTCACGCGCGCGGTGGTGCAGCTCGTGGGCCTGGGCTACGCCGTGCCGGGCGCGGTGATCGTCGTGGGCCTGCTGCTGCCCGTGGGTTGGCTGCAGGCCGCGGCCCCCGGCTGGGGCCTGAGCGCGCTGCTGACCACCACCGCCGTGGGCATCGTCTGGGCGTACCTGGTGCGCTTTTGCGCCGTGGCGCTGCAGTCGGTGCAGAGCGGCTATGCGCGCATTCCCGCGAGCCTGGACGACTCGGCGCGCATGCTCGGCGTGGGCGGCATGGGGCTGCTGGCGCGCGTGCACTGGCCGCTGCTCAAGCGTTCCACGGCGGCGGCCGCTCTGCTGGTGTTCGTGGACGTGATGAAGGAGCTGCCGGCAACCATAGTGCTGCGCCCCTTCGACAGCGACACCCTGGCCGTGGTGGCCTACCAGCTGGCGCGCGACGAGCGCCTGGGCGAGGCGGCGCTGCCTTCGCTGGCGCTGGTGGCCGTGGGCCTGGTGCCGGTGATCCTGCTGAGCCGAACGCTGCGCGGCTCTTCGCGCTGAGGCACACTGCCGGGCATGAGCGACATCACCATCTACCACAACGCCCGCTGCAGCAACTCGCGCGGCGCCCTGGAACTGCTGCGCGAACGCGGCATCGAGCCGACCATCGTGGACTACATCAAGGAGCCCCTGGGCGTGGCTGAACTGACGGCCCTGGCGGCCCGCCTGGGCGTGCCCGTGCGCGAGCTGCTGCGCAGCAAGGAAGCGATCTACCAGGAGCTGAACCTGGACGCACCAAGCGTGAGCGACCGGCAGCTGATAGAGGCCGTGGCCGCCCACCCGGTGCTGCTGAACCGCCCCATCGTCGTAAGCCCCAAGGGCGCCCGGCTGTGCCGGCCGCCGCAGCTGGTGCTGGATCTGCTTTAAGAATCGCCTAAGCCGGCACTCCCACACTGCCTTCCATCGGCACTACATGCTATGGAAAGGCAGACCATGAACACACTACTCGCCACTCCCCGCCGCCTCGTCCTGGCCCTAGTGGCCGCGGGCGCATTGGGCGCCACGGGCGCGGGCCTGATCACGGCGCACGAGGCACGCGCGCAGCTGGCGCAGCCGGTGGCGGCTGCCGCGGCGCCCGCCACGGCGCCGGCCGCCGCCGCGCTGCCCGATTTCTCGGCCATCACCGCGCGCTACGGCCCGGCGGTGGTCAACATCAGTGTCAGCGGCATGCGCAAGGTCTCGGATGATGATGGCGCCAACAGCCCCACGGCGCGCCAGCGCGGCATGCCGGGCATAACCCCCGACGACCCGTTCTACGAGTTCTTCCGCCGCTTCGGCATCCCCATGCCCGACATGGGCGGGCAGGGCCAGCGCAGCGTGCCCGTGCGCGGCGAGGGCTCGGGCTTCATCATCGACCCCAACGGCATCGTCCTGACCAACGCCCATGTGGTCAAGGGCGCCACCGACGTGACCGTGAAGCTCACCGACCGGCGCGAGTTCCGCGCCAAGGTGCTCGGTGCGGATCCCAAGACTGACGTCGCCGTCCTGAAGATCGATGCCAGCAACCTGCCCACCGTCCAGCTGGGCAGCTCGGACGACCTGAAGGTCGGCGACTGGGTGCTGGCCATCGGTTCGCCCTTCGGTTTCGAGAACTCCGTCACCGTCGGCGTGGTGAGCGCCAAGGGCCGCTCGCTGCCCGACGACAGCTACGTGCCCTTCATCCAGACCGATGCGGCCGTCAACCCCGGCAACTCCGGCGGCCCACTGTTCAACGCACGCGGCGAGGTCGTGGGCATCAATTCGCAGATCTACAGCCGTTCCGGGGGCTTCCAGGGCCTGTCGTTCTCCATCCCCATCGAGGTGGCCACGCGCGTGGAGCAGCAGATCGTGGCCACCGGCCGTGTGGAGCACGCACGCCTGGGCGTCGCCGTGCAGGAGGTCAACCAGACCTTTGCCGACTCGTTCAAGCTGCCCCGGCCTGCAGGAGCGCTGGTGGCCAACGTCGATGCCGGCGGCCCGGCCGACAAGGCGGGGCTGAAGGTGGGCGACGTGATCCTCAAGATCAATGGCCGGCCCATCGTCGCCTCGGGCGACTTGCCCGCCTTCGTCGGCCAGCAGGCCCCGGGCGACAAGGTGCAGATGGAGGTCTGGCGCCAGGGTCGTGCCGAGACCCTGGCCGCCACCCTGGGCAACGCCGACGACAAGGCCGCCAAGGTCGCCAGAGGCGACGATGCCGTGGGCAAGGGCCAGCTGGGCCTGACGCTGCGCCCGTTGCAGCCCGACGAGGCTCGCGCCGCGGGCGTGGAGAATGGGCAGGGCCTGCTGATTGAGGACGCGCGCGGCCCGGCCGCCATGGCGGGCGTGCAGGGCGGCGACGTGTTGCTGGCCATCAACGGCATGCCGGTCAAGGGCGTGGAGCAGGTGCGCGCCGCCATGGCCCATGCGGGCAAGTCGGTGGCCCTGCTCATCGAGCGCGACGGCGACAAGATCTTCGTGCCGGTGCGCCTGGGTTGAGGAGTCCGCGGGCGCGGGGGATTGGCTTATGCTGCACCCCATGCGCCTGCTGCTTGTAGAGGACGACACCATGATCGGCGAGGCCGTGCGCGACCTGCTGCGCGCCGAGCATTACGCCGTCGACTGGGCCACCGACGGCGACATGGCCGACGCCGCGCTCGCCACCCAGCAGTACGACCTTGTGCTGCTGGACCTGGGCCTGCCGCGCCGCGATGGCCTGGCCGTGCTGCGGTCGCTGCGCGCGCGCAAGGACCGCACGCCCGTCCTGATCGCCACCGCGCGCGACGGCGTGGCCCAGCGCGTCGAGGGGCTGGACGCCGGCGCCGACGACTACGTGCTCAAGCCCTATGACGCGGGCGAGCTGCTGGCGCGCATACGCGCGCTGCTGCGCCGCGCGAGCGGGCGGGCCGAGCCGGTGTACGAGCACCAGGGCGTCACGCTCAACCCCGGCACGCGCGAGGCCACGGTGCAGGGCCGGCCGGTGGTGCTGTCGGCGCGCGAATGGGCGGTGCTCGAACCCCTGATCGCGCGCCCGGGCATGGTGCTGTCGCGCCAGCAGATCGAAGACAAGCTCTACGGCTGGGGCGACGAGGTCAGCAGCAACGCCGTCGAGGTCTACGTGCACGGCCTGCGCAAGAAGCTCGGGGCTCATATCGTGCTCAACGTGCGCGGCCTCGGCTACATGGTGCCCAAATGAGCGTCCTGCGCCGTCCCTCTTCGCTGCGCCTGCGGCTGCTGGTGTTCCTGCTGGCCGCCATCGCCGTCACCGCCCTGGTCCAGGGCGTGCTGGCCTACCGTCATGCGCTGGCGGAGACCGACGCGCTGTTCGACTACCAGATGCAGCAGACCGCGTTCGCGCTGCGCGCCGGCCTGCCGCCCGATGCGCGGGCCGGCGGCGGTGCGCGCCCCGAATACCAGCACGACGAGCTCATCGTCCAGGTCTGGACCAACGAGGGCCTGCGTATCTTCGAGTCCGCCGTGGGCGTCGCGCTGCCGCAGATCGCGGTGCTGGGCTTCACCCAGGTGCAGGCGCGCGGCACCACCTACCGCGTGTTTTCGCTGCAGACGCGCTCGCAGGTCATCCAGGTTGCGCAGGACATGGCGGCGCGCCGCACCATGGCGCGCGCGCTCGCGCTGCGTTCGCTGCTGCCGCTGGCGGCGATGGCGCCGCTGCTGGCCCTGGCCGTGTGGTGGGCCGTAGGCCGCCTGCTCGCGCCCGTGGAGCGCGTGCGCGGCCAATTGGCGCGGCGCCAGGTCGATGACCTGGTGCCCGTCAGCGACGCCGGCTTGCCCAGCGAGCTGCAACCCCTGGTGCGTGAATTCAATGGCCTGCTGGCGCGCGTGCAGCATGCCTTCGAGGCGCAGCAGCATTTCGTGGCCGACGCCGCGCACGAGCTGCGCTCGCCGCTGGCCGCGCTCAAGCTGCAGGTGCAGGGCCTGCAGCGCGCCAGCGACGCCGGCGCACGCATGCTGGCCGTGGAGCGCTTGGCCGGCGGCATAGACCGCGCCACGCGCCTGGTCGAGCAACTGCTGGTCCTGGCCCGCCAGGAGGCGCAGGCCACCGCAGGCGCTCCGCCCAAGCCCGTGGTGCTGGCCGATCTGGCGCGCCAGGCCGTGGCCGACGCGGCGCCTGCGGCTCAACAGCGCGGCGTGGACCTGGGGCTGGCGCTGGCCCCCGAGGCGGAGCATGCCAGCGTGCCCGGCCAGCCCCAAGCCCTGGAGATCCTGCTGCGCAACTTGGTCGACAACGCTATCAAATACACCCCGCAGGGCGGCGTGGTGGACGTGCAACTGCAGGCGGAGCCCGGCCACCTGGCGCTGGTGGTGGACGATAGCGGTCCGGGCATTGCGCCCGATGAGCGCCAGCGCGTGCTGCAGCGCTTCCACCGCGGCCCGCAGGACGGCGGTACGGCGGTGGCCGGCAGCGGCCTGGGCCTGGCCATCGCCGAGAGCATTGCGCGCATGCACGGCACGCGGCTGGAGCTGAGCAGCGCTCCCCGCCTGGGAGGGCTGCGCGTGTGCGTGCGGCTGGCGCGCGCCGCAGAGCGGGGGGAGGGCGCGCACGCATGATCCGCGTGGCCGTGCTTTCGGGTCTGGGCCATGCGGTGTTCGTGGCCGCGGGCCTGCTGGTCTATGTGATGGGCACGCGCATCGGCCACCAGCGCCGCCACCCTTCGGCGGCCGTGGCCTGGGTGCTGGGCATCGTGGCCTTCCCCTACCTCATCGTGCCGCTGTTCCTGCTGTTCGGCACGCGCAAGTTCGCGCGTCCCGCGCGCCGCACGCGTGGCCAGGCGCTGCTGGTGCCGGACGGTGCGCCCGCCTGGGCCGCGCGGCTGCTGGCCAGCATGGAGCTGGCGCCCGCCATGCGCAACCGGCAGGTGGTGCTGCATGCCGATGGCGGCGAGGCGCTGCAGGGCCTGCTGGCCACCATCGCATCGGCACGCCACCGGTTGGATGTCTGCACCTACGTGCTCGGCCATGACGATGTCGGCCGCCAGGTGGCGCAGGCGCTGCTGGCCTGCGCGCGGCGCGGCGTGAACGTGCGTTTGCTGGTGGACGCGATGGGCAGCATGCGCACGCCCCCCGGCATGCTGCGCGCGCTCAGGCGCCGGGGCGTGCAGGTGCGCCGCTTTATGCCGCTCTTGCACAACCCCCTGCGCGGACGCACCAATTTGCGCAATCACCGCAAGCTCGCCGTGGCCGATGGCTTGCGCCTGTGGAGCGGCGGGCGCAATCTGGCCAGCGAATACTTCGTGGACCGTCCGGGCCGGCCCGCGTGGATCGACCTGAGCTACGAGGTGTGCGGTCCGCTGGCCGAGCTGGCGCAGGCCCAGTTTTCCACCGACTGGCGCGTGGCCCACGGCCTGGCGCTGCGCAAGGGGCGCAGGGCGCGGCATGTGCACGCGCCGGACTTGCTTGCCGGGCCCGAGGATGGCCCGCTGGCGCAGTGGCTGCCCAGTGGCCCCGATCATGCCGACGACACCGTGCACGCGCTGCTGCTGGCTGCGGCCTACCATGCGCAGCGGCGCATCGTGGCCGTCACCCCCTATTTCGTGCCCGACGAGGCCTTGCTCGACGCCTGGTGCCTGGCCTGCCGCCGCGGCGTGCGCGTGAGCCTGCTGGTGCCCGCGCGCTCCAACCACCGCCTGGCTGATATCGCGCGCGAGCGCGCCCTGCGCGAGCTCAGCGCCGCCGGCGCGCAGGTCTGGCTGAGCCCCGCCATGGTTCATGCCAAGGCAGTGCTCATCGACGACGAGCTGGCCCTCGCGGGCTCGCTCAACCTCGACGCGCGCAGCCTGTTCCTCAACTACGAGGCCATGACGGCCTTCTATGGCGCCCAGGAACTGCGCTGGCTCTCGCAATGGTGCGCGCGGCAGATCGCCGCCGCGCGCCCCTACCATGCGCGCCGCCCCTCCCTGGTGCGCGACATCGCAGAAGGGGTGGTGCGTTCGGTGGGGTTCCAGCTGTAGCCGCGCGCCCGCAGATCAACCGGCCGGCTGCTGCGCCTGCGCGGGCGCGGCCATCACGAAGGCATCGGAGAAGCAGAAGTTCTCGTCAAGCCCCTGGGCTATGAAGGCCGGGACGGCGGTCTCCACCATCCGCACCGAGCCGCACAGGTAGACCTCGTTGCCGCTCAGGTCGGGGAAGTCCGACAGCATGGCCTCGTGCACCAGGCCGGTGCGGCCGGTCCAGCCATCGTCCGGCGCGGGCTCGGAGACCACGGGCACCACGGTGAAGTTGCCGTGCTGGCGCTGCCATTCCTCGCATTGCGCCAGCAGGTACAGGTCCTGCGGCTGGCGCACCCCCCAGTACAGGCGCATGGGACGCTGCACGCCGCGCGCGAAGGCGTCTTCCACGATGCTCTTGATGGGTGCGAAGCCCGTGGCCCCGGCGATGAAGAGGATGGGGTGCGTGCTCTCGCGCAGGGTGAACTGCCCCAGCGGCCCTTCGAAGCGCACGGTGTCGCCCACCTTCATGGCCTCGAACACATGGGTGGTGAAGCGCCCGCCGGGCACCAGGCGCACGTGCAACTCAATCTGGCTGCCGGCGCCGGGACGGCTGGCAAAGGAGAACGCCCGGCGCTGGCCGTCGTCCAGCAGGATGTTGATGTACTGGCCCGCGACGAAGGGCAGGCTCTGGCCTTCGGGCAACTGCAGGGAGACGCGCATTACGTCCGGCGCCAGGCGCTCCATCTGGGTGACCGTGGCGCTGTAGACCTCCTGGGCCTCGGCCGCGGCGCCAGTGAAGCCCGCCACGTCGATCACCATGTCCTCGCGCGGCACGGCGCAGCACATCAGCGCCTTGCCGCGCGCCTTGTCGGCGTCGGGTAGCGCGCTCCTTTGGTAAGGACGGTGCTCGAACTGGCCCTGCTCGACCGAGCACAGGCACAGGCCGCAGCCGCCGTTGCGGCATTCATAGGGCAGGGCCAGGCCCTGGCGCAGGCCGGCGTCCAGGATGGTCTCGCCCTCGCGCACCTTGATCGCCGCGCTGGCACCCTGCTCGCCCTGTACCTGCACCTGGTGCATGCGCTTTTCCCCGCGCCTGAACTGGGGCGGCCACCACGGCAGCAGGGCCACCAGGACGGAGGCTCCCACCACCAGCGCCCACACGCGGCCCAGCGGCCATTCGGTCAGCAGCGGGAAGACGGCCATGTAGAACCAGTCGGGCTCTATCCGGGTGATGGCCCGCGCCAGATCGGTCTGCCCTCCCTGGCTGTGCACGGGCGCAACGAGCGAGAGCGCCAGCAGGGTTGTCATCAGGCCGATGACGATGGGGCGGGGCGGCGTGGTGCGCGCCTTGGGCACGCGCTGCACGTGGATCCACATCACCATCAGCACCACCAGCGGCAGGCCCAGGTGCATGAACGACAGCAGCGTGAAGAAGCGCGCCCCCACATGCTCGGAGTACAGGAAGTTGCGCATCAGGCTGCCGTTGAAGATGGGCAGCCAGTCCAGCCACTCGAAGCTGGTGACCGTGACGTACTGGGCCAGGTGGTCCCAGGGCAGCATGTAGCCGTTGACGCCCGAGGCATAGACCATCCAGATCAGCATCACCCCCGTGATCCACGAGAACCAGCGGAAGCCGTGGTAGAGGTTGAAGGCGAAGTAGCGCAGCATGTGCAGCACCATGGTCAGCACCATGGCGTCCGACGCATAGCGGTGCACGCTGCGCAGGATGCCGCCCAGCCACCATTGCTTGGTGCTCAGGTCGACGACCGAGGTGTAGGCCTCGGAGATGCCTGTCTCGAAGAAGATGTAGAGGTACAGGCCGCTGCCCCCGACGATCCAGAACAGGAAGAAGGTGATGGCCCCCAGGTGGTAGAAGGGGTTGATGCGGTCGCCGAACGCGGCGTTGAACAGGCCCTCGGCGCGCAGGAAAAGCCACTGCAGCAGTTCTTGGAATTTCTTGATCACGAGCGGGGCTCCTTCATGCGTTCCAGGCTTGCGGCTTGGCGCATGGCGCGCAGCACGACGACGACGAACAGCAGTCCGCCGATGATGGCGATCAGGCCGCCCAGACCCATCAGGCCCATGCCGGCGATCTCGGCCGTGCTGCGCAGCACCTGCTCGGCGCCGGCCACCTTGCGCTGCACGCCGTAGCCGCCCGACCAGACCAGCCCGACGATGTGCATCAGCTGCCCCATGCCGTACAGCCAGGGCTGCCAGGTGGCCAGGCGGCCTTGCGGCGCCTGGTAGCCGAGGGCGGGCAGGATGCGGTACACGGCACCCATGAGCGCCAGCGTCACGCCCACGATGCAGCCGTGGTAGTGCGCCGGGATGCGCACGTTGCTGCCCTGGATGAAAACGCCAATCATGCCCCCGGCGGCAAACAGCAGCACAGAGGACAGCAGTGCCGCGCGCAGCGGGCGCAAGGCGGTGTCCAGGCGGCGCAGCGACAGCACGCCCAGCACCGCGGCCAGGCCCACGGGCACGATGGCCGGGCCGCCGCCCAGGCGCATGGCCCAGGTCAACAGGTTGCGGTGCTCGACCGAGGCCACGTCGTGCGCCAGGTAGGCATAGGGCGTGCTGAAGACGCCGGCCAGTGCCAGCAGGAACAGCAGCAGCGTGACGCGCGGGCTCAGGACGATGCGCGCGCCGCAGGCGCTGGCCAGCCACAGCCAGGCCACCAGCATGAGCAGCGTCCAGGTGAACTGCAGCGCATGGCCGCCGCCCCAGAACAGGATTTCGTAATACGCCTTGCCGTGCAGGCTGATGGGCAGCACCAGCCATGACCAGGCAAAGCACAGCAGCGCCACTGCGGTGGCGATGGCGGCCGCGCTGAGGCCGAAATGCAGCGCCCCGCGGCCGTCATAGCCCAGCCCCAGCCGCGGTGCCGCCAGCAGTCCGCGCAGCACCAGCAGGGCCGTGCCCAGGGCAAACACCACCAGACCGGCGAGGAACAGCGGCGATTCCAGCACCGGGATGTAGTTCGCCATGATGGGCTCGCCAGGGTCTACAAAGGGCGACAGTGCCATGGCCAGCGTGCCGCCGCCGGTCACCCACAGCGCCAGCCAGCCCAGGCCTTGCGCACGCGGATGGCCATGTAGGCTCCATAGCAGCCCGGCCATGGCGACGAACCACACCAGCACCGACAGGTCCACGTGCAGCACCAGGGAGATATGGAAGAAATTGGCCGCCGGCAGCCATTGGTTCACGTAGGGCGTGCGCGAGACCACGAGCAGCACGGAAAACAGGCCGGACCCTATCAAGGCCGCCAGGCCCAGCCACAGCCAGCCACGCGCCAGGGGCAGGCGGCCGTCGTGCGGCAGGCTGAGCTGGTAGCTGGCCCCGGGGCGCGCCGCCGGCGGGCTGGCGGCGGGCTTGGCGGTCCGGCCGGGGAAGGTGGTGTTGGCACTCATTGCAGAACGATGCCTCCCTTGTCCGGGTTGAAGTCGATCACCAGCACCTGCGCGGGCTGCAGCGTAACGGTTCGTTCCAGCTGGTGGGTTTGCGCAGAGGCGCTCTGGCTGTCCTTGAGGCGCACGGCGATCCTGTGTTCGCCCGCGGCAACGTTGAACCGCTGGTACAGCGTGGAGGCGCCGTCGCGCGATAGGCCCGCGGGAGGGGCGTTCTGGTCGAGCACGGTCTGGCCGTCGATGTCCACCGCGATGTGCACGGGCGAACGCTCGCGCTCGCACTTCATGGCCTTGCGCATGTTGGGGGCCATCTTGGCCTGTTCCTCGGCCGTGTAGGGGCGGCATTCGGCCAGGCGCGCGCCATGGTGGATGAAGCTGACCTTGACCTGCGCCATCCCGTCTGGCAGCGGATGGTAGACCGGCCAGCGTGAAAACACGCCCAGCGCCAGCGCGAAGCTGCCGTACAGCAGTGCCTGGCCGGTCCAGTTGAGTGCGCGGTTCATCTATGGCTCTCCTCAGAAGCAGGGTGTGCGCCGGGCTGGCAGCGCTGGCGCAAGGCGTCCAGCGCCGCGGCCAGCGCGGGTTCGTCGCCCGTGTCGGTCCAGGCCACATCCCAGCGGTCGTGCGGCACCGACTGGCGCAGGTGGGGCTCTCTCTCGCCCGTCAGGCGCTGCTCCGTCCAGCGCTGCCCCAGGCGGAACGCGCAGCCGCCGGCGCGGCAGCCGTTGACCAGCACGGCGTCGGCTCCGGCGCGCAGGGCGTATTCGATGAACGAAGGGGGCAGGGCGCCGGCGCATACCAGCTTGAAATGGAGCACGTCGGGCGCATCCAGTCGACCTCGTGCCCCCTGGTCGCAGCCGAAGACCACCAGGCGCATGGGCCCGGGCAGGGCGCGCAGGCCGTCCACCAGCTGCCGGCGCAGTGCGTGGACGGGCCATTGCGGCATGTCTATGCCCGTCACCAGCTGCTCGGCGCTGCGAAAGGGGGTGGACGAAGGGCAGGAGCCGGCGCAGATGCCGCAGCTCGCGCACAGGTCGGCGCGGACCTGCGCCAGGCGCATGCCCGGCTTGCCGTTGGGGTGCGCCACCATGGTGATGGCCGAATAGGGGCAGTCATCGAAGCAGCGCGCGCAGCCGCTGCAGTGCTCGGGGTAGACCACGGCGACCGCCTGGCGCGTTGCCGTGGGCAGGAATGGCGGTAATGCCAGCAGCACGAAGGCCAGGCCCAGCAGCACCCAGACCGTCGTCGGGGAGGTGGCATCCATCAGCGGATGGATGAACAGCAGCCACCAGTCCAGCGCCAGCGTGGTGGGCAGGCTGCCCAGGTCCGCCGGGCCCTGGCTGTGCACCGGCAGCGCCAGCGCCAGTGCCAGCAATACGGCCAGGGTGCTGCCTGCCAGGGGCCGGGGTGGAAACACCTTGGCCAGGCTGATGCGCTGGATGTGGAACCACAGGCCGAAGACCGCCAGCAGCGGGACCCCGATGTGGATAAAGATGAACAGGGTGAACAGCCGGTCGCTCAGGCTCGCGTCGCCCAGGAAATTGCGTGCCAGGGGCGCGGCGAGGAAGGGGAGCGCGTCCAGCCATTCGGCCGTGGCCACCACCGAGTACTGGCCCAGGCGGTCCCAGTTGAGCCAGAAGCCCCCCACGGCGCTGACGAAGACCAGACCGACCAGCGGCACGCCCGTCCACCAGATCATCCTGCGCCAGTGCCGGTAGCGTCCCAGCAGCCATTCGCGCACGATGTGCAGCCCCATCACGAGCACGAAGGCGTCGGCCGCGTAGCGGTGCAGCCCGCGCAGGGCGGTGCCCAGCATCCACGGCACGTCCGCCAGCGACGCGATCGACCGGTAGGCCCCGGCCGCCGAAGTGTCCAGGACGATGAACAGGATGCTGCCGCTGGCCACCAGAAGCCACAGCAGCAGAAAGCCCAGTGCGCCCAGTTGCTTGAGGGGATTGCCCGCGCTGCCAAAGGCCGCGTCGAAGCCATGCTCCAACGCACGGTAGGCATTGGCAAGGCGTGGCAGCGGTGGCGGTGACGTGCTGTGCCCCGTGGGGTCGAGGGCTGAACCTGGCAAAGACATGACTACGGGGCGCGTCAGGCGTTGCGCGTTCCCTTGTGGCGGGCGCTCTTGCGGCTGGAACGCCATTCGTTGATGAAGAAGATCATCATCGCGATGAAGAAGGTCACTCCGCCGGCGATCTGTATCGGCAGGGTGTAGTCCACCTTGTAGGCGCCGGTCTTGGGGTCGTAGACGGTGCACAGGATGCGCACGCGGTCGAGCAGCTGGTCGACCAGTTCGTTGGACTCGACGGGCGTGCCCGCCAGCAGCATCTTCAGGGGCTCGCCCAGTTCAGCCGGGACCAGGCTCTCGCCATAGACCTGGCGCACGATGCGCCCCTCGGCATCGAGGATGGAGACCTGCAGCACATGGTCGAACCCGGCAGGCGTGGCCTGGAAGACGAAGCCGAAATCCTGCGCCAGGGCGGGTACGATGGCCCCGGGCGGGCTCAGGAACTCCCAGTTGGGCTGGCGGATGCCGTACTGCGTGGCGAAGGCTTTGAGCGCCTGCGGCGAGTCGGCCGGCTGGTTGAAGCCTATGCTCACCACGTTGAACTGGTTCGGTCCCACGCTTTTCTGCAGGCCCTCCACGGTTTCCTGCAGCGAGCGCGTGGTGGTGGGGCAGACCTGGAAGCACCCGGTGTAGATGAAGCTCACCAGCAGCGGCTTGCCACGGTACGACGCGAGGGATACGGGCTGGCCTTCGCGGTTCAGGAGGATGTGCTCGCCGACCTTGCGGCCGATGGCTGCCTGGCTGGCGCGCAGCGCCGCCTCACGGTCGAGCCCCAGATCGGCAGAGCCGTCGGTGGATGCCATGGCCGGCAGAGCCAGAGCCAGCCCCAGAGCGCATGAAGCGACTCCCCGGAGCAGACGTGGCGGCAGCGACCAGACCATGGCGGTCACCCTCTATGTCACCGCAGCGCGGCATCCAGGCAGGCGGCGACCAGCAGGACACTCAGTTGCACCAGCGATGCGAAGAACGATCCCATGGCGGCGGCGCGGTCTTCGGGCCTGCGCGCCAGCTGCCAGGACTTGTACACGAAGTGCACGCCCCCCGCCAGCGCGCCTAGGCCGTACACCGGGCCGGCGCCATAGGTCAGCGGCGTGAGCGATGCGATGAACAGCAGCGTGGTGCAGAGCAGCACGGTGCGCGCCGCGCGCTTCGGCCCCACGACCACGGGCAGCATGGGGACGCCCGCCTGTGCGTAGTCGGCGCGGTTGGCGATCGCCAGGCTCCAGAAATGCGGCGGCGTCCACAGGAACAGCACCAGCGCCAGCAGCCAGGGCAGGGGGCCCAGGTCGGGATCGACCGCAGCTGCGCCGGCCAGCACGGCAAAGCTGCCAGCCAGGCCGCCGATGACGATGTTCATGGTCGTTCGGCGCTTGAGCCACAGGGTGTAGACCACGCCGTAGAAAAAGGCGCCCAGGAACACGTGCAGCGCCGCCGCACCGTTGAGCACCAGCCAGGCCGCCGCCACCGCCGCCGCCAGCAGCGCCACCATCAGGACCAGCCAGACCGGATGGTGGGGCAGTGCGCCGGTGGCGAAGGCCCGCCGGCTGGTGCGCTTCATCAGGCGGTCGCTCTCGTACTCGACGTACTGATTGAAGGCCCCCGCGCTGGCCGAGGCCAGCAGCACGGACAACGCCAGCACCAGCGTCTCCGCCCAGCTGGGCGCGGGCCCCGGCGTGATGGCCATGCCCACGAGCGCGGTGATCATGATCAGCATGCCGATACGCAGTTTGAACAGCGAGATGACGTCGCGTGTCACCTGCGCCGCGTTGCGCGTGGCGGGCTTGAGCGTTGTGGTGTGCATGGCGGCTGCGCTCCGTGTCAGCTCAGGCTCCACAGCTGGCCGAGGTACTTCCAGTTGACGAAGTAGTACAGCACGAAGGCCACGAGGAAGAACATCGCCAGCACGAAGGTGCCGGGTGCGACGAAGCCGGCCGAGCCATAGGTCTGCGCAGCTGCCGTGGGGGCCGCGCGCGAGACCGGGGTGAACCTCGGGCTGGGTGCGCCGGCGTCCAGCCGCCTGCCCCACAGCAGCGAGCCCACGGTCACGTAGATGTAGATCGCGCCACCCGCGATGGCCGCCACGCCGGCGATGCCGACCAGCCCCATCATCAGGTAGGCCGCGCCGGGCCATTCATAGGCCAGGGCGTTGCCGCTGAAGGCCATGTCCCAGTGGCGGCGCGATACCCCCAGCGTGCCCGCGCCCATCATGACCAGGCAGAAGAAGTACATCGAGAAGCCGAACAGGTAGGGCTGCAGCTTGGCCAGGCCGGGCGCGATCATCTCGCGCTTGAACAGGGCCGGGATCAGGAAGTAGGTCAGCGCCATGAAGGTCAGCGTGGTGCCGACCACCACCGTGGCGTGGAAGTGACCGGGCACGTAGATGGTGTTGTGGATCAGCAGGTTGAGCTGCTCGGTGCCCATCATCACCCCGGAGATGCCGCCCAGGAAGCCAAAGCCTATGAGCGCGATAAACACGCCGGAGAATGTGGGGTTGCTCCAGGGGGCCTTGCGCAGCCATTCGAACAGGCCCTTGTTGTAACCCTTGGCGCGCTGGGCCACTTCCATGGCGCCGGGGATGGACAGGGCGTGGATCATGGAGCCGAGCACGGCGAAGTACATGAAGTAGCTGGTGTTGACAATCTTCCACTCGGTGCTGACGCCGGGGTCGGCCAGGATGTGGTGGGCGCTGGCCAACTGCAGGAACAGGATGTACAGCAGGAAGGCGCCACGGCTGACGCGCTCGGACATGGGCTTGGCACCGAAGGCGATGGCGGCCACGGCGTACCAGATGGAGATGTGCGCGGCCACGTTGATCTGCTGCGAGGAGTGGCCGAAGGCCCACCAGACCACGCGGTAGACCAGCGGATCGACGCTCTTGAGCAGGCCCACGGAGACGAGGAAGGTCGGCACCAGGATGAAGGCGCCCGACAGGATGGTGAACACCGCGATGATCGCGGCCGTCAGGGCGCCGAAGGTGACCAGGGGGATGGAGCCTTCGTAGGTCTTCTCGCGCTTGGCCACGACCAGCGTGCCGAAGAAGACGCCGCAGGCGACCAGCGCGCCGACGGCGAACAGGATCAGGCTCAGGTAGAACGACCAGTGCGCCATCATCGGCACATAGGAGGTCATCATCACGCTGGACTCGCCCTGGAACACCGTGATGTTGTTCCACACCGCGCCCACCAGCATCAGCACGAAGCCCGCCCAGGCTATCTTGGGCGTGGCGATGCGGCAGCGCAGCAGCGTCGATGAGGCGAAGTACAGCACGGCGACTTCGAAGAAGATGATCCAGAAGATCAGCATGTCGATGCCGTGGGCCGTGAGCACCATGTAGAAGGTGTCGGCGGGCAGCCAGTGCACGGCGGGCCAGCGCGTGAGCACGACGCCGATGGCCAGCAGGCCGCCGACGAGCAGGGCCACCACGGCCATGAAGGCGTTGGCCATCATGAGTTTTTCGGCCTGGGCCTCGAATTGAAGGCCCGTGCGCGGGCAGGTACGGTAAGTGGTAGAGACGGCCATGACAATACTCCCCTTACTTCACGTAGATGCGGCCGAGCATCTCGTGGTGGCCGATGCCGCAGTATTCATTGCATATGACGGAAAAGGTGCCCGATTCATTGGGCGTGACCTTGATCACGTGCTCATAGCCCGGCACCACCTGGATGTTGATGTTGGTCGGCTGCAGCGAGAAGCCGTGGTTGTAGTCCATGGAGGTCAGGTGCAGCTTGTAGGTCTTGCCTTTTTCCAGCTCGAGAATCGGCCACCAGTTCCACAGGCGGCCGATCATGTAGACGTCGGCACCTTCGGGCGGGGCGACCACGGGAACCTTCTGTTCGGTCTCCGTGCGCACCGTCCATTTGTCCACGGCAGCCTGCGTCTGGGCGGTGAACTTCTCGGGCGTCGTCTTGTAGGTCTCGGTGGCCAGGTTCTGTTTGCCGTAGATGTGCCAGAACACCATCATGAAGAACATGACCATGCACCAGATGAAGGAAATGGCGATCCAGATGCCTTCCACGCGATCGAGTGGATGCTTCCACCACAGCCGCTCCGAAGGGGGCAGTATTGCGCTCATGGTGTAGCTCCTTTTACTTGGCCAATGGAATGGTCAAGATGTCGATCACGCCCCACAGGTTGTAGACAACCATGGGAATCATCACGCCCAAAAACAGCAGTAGAAACGGGCTGTCCAGCAGCTGCTGTATGAGTGGAACCTTCTCGTCTTCATCGTCGTGGTGCATAGCTTTCTCCTTGGCACGCTTCTCGGTCCTTTGGATTCTTGACTTTGAAGGTCGGTTAAAACATGCGCTATGTCAAATCTTTGGCGTTGAAGGTCTTGGGTAAACCCTTTGCTTTGTATAAAAAATACGGTCTTGGCGACACTAATCGGGCGCCATTGCCTTGACATGCCTCATCTACCGGGAACACTGGCGCCCTCTGGCATCACCCCGTCACCACCATGTTTTTCCCCGCTTCACAACCACGCAGGCGTCTGGCACTGCAGCGCATGGCCTGGCTGTGTGCGGCCCTGGTGCTGGTGATCGCCAGCTTGAGCGCCTTCATCCGCCTGTCCCGGGCCGGGCAGGGCTGCGAGCCTTGGCCGCAGTGCCAGGGCATCGCGGCCGCAGAGGCCGCGCAGCCAGGCCTGGGCGACAGCGTGGCCATGGCACGCGTGGGCCACAGGGTGGTGGCGTCGACGACCCTGCTGCTAGTGCTTGCGATGGCGGGGCTGGCGCTCGCCTCGGGCGCGGTCCTGCGGACCGAGGCGCGCCTGGCGCTGGTGCTGCTGGGGCTGGCGCTATTCCTGGCGGTGCTGGGCCGCTGGAGCGGGCAGTCGCGCCTTCCGGCGGTGACGCTGGGCAACCTGCTGGGGGGCTTTGCCATGTTCGCGGTCAGCGTGCGCCTGGCTCTGGTGGCGGGGCGCACCGGCGCGGCAGGCTGGCGGCCGGTGCCGGCACCGTGGCTGGGCGTGGCGACGGTCCTGGCGTGGGTCCAGGTCGCGCTGGGGGGGCTGGTCAGCGCCGGCCAGGCAGGGCTGAGCTGCCCGGCCCTGGGCGCATGCGACTGGCGCGCCGGATCGTGGCAGGCGCTCGATCCATGGGTGATGCCGGCCATCGACGTGCTGCCTACGCATTCCGAAGGTGCTCTGGTGCACATGCTGCACCGCTGGAGCGGCATGGCGCTGACCCTGGTGCTGCTGGTGCTGGCCTGGCAGGCGTGGCGCCTGGGGCGGCGGGCCGTGGCCGCCTGGCTGGTCGTCCTGCCGGTGCTGCTGGTGGCGCTGGGGCTGGTGCAGGTCTGGCTGCGCCTGCCGCTGCCCCTGGTGCTGGCGCACAACGCTGCCGCAGCGCTGCTGCTGGCGGTGCTGATGGGGCTGCGCCGGCCGCGCCACGCCGCTCCGTGGTGAGCGACGGCGGGCGCGGGGCGCCGCGAGGAGATGGTCCCCCCGACAGGAATCGAACCTGTATCTAGCGCTTAGGAGGCGCTCGTTCTATCCATTGAACTACGGGGAGGACGGGCACGATTGTAAGGGCGCTGCAGCATGGCATTTTTGCTATTTCCCTGATAGCTATCAGCGCTTTGTGGATGTGCTCTGCAATCGAATTTTGCCTGTATTCAGTCGTAGCGCACCGTATAGATCAGGTCCACCGCGCTCTGGATGCCCGTCTGCCCGCGCAGCGTGAGGTGCTTGGACAGGTCGTAAAAGATATAGAGCGTGCCCAGCACGCCCGAGAGGCTGCGTTCGTAGGTCACGTACAGGTCTTCGGACAGGCGCTTGCCGAGGGTGAGGGCGGCTTCGCTGGCGTCGTCTCCGGCCTGGGGGCCCTTGAAGCCGATCTCGTCCAGGCCCAGGCGCTTGGCGATGCCGTCGGTGCCGCCGCCCGAGCCGCGGCCCAGCAGCGCCAGGGCGGCCTGCTGCAGGAGCGCCGCTTCGGCGCCGCCGGCGCTGGTGCTGCGGCCCAGCACCACCCAGGAGAGTTTTTCGGCGTCGGGCAGGTCGGGGTCGGCGTACAGGCGCACGCGCGGCGCGTGCGCCGTGCCCGTGACCTGCACGCCGGCGCGCACGCTGATGTTGGGGCGCAGGGCCAGGATGTCCAGCGACGGGTTGTCGTAGGGACCGGAGAAGCGCAGCAGGCCCGTTTCCACGTCCAGCGCCTGGCCCCAGGCGCGGTAGCGGCCCTGTACGGTGTGCACTTCGCCGGTCACGCGCGGCTGGCCGCCGGTCGCGGCGCTGCTGCGGATCTCCAGCTCGCCGGTCAGGCGCGTGGTGATGCCGTGGCCTTGCAGCGCGAAGTCTTCGCCCAGGTTGAGCGCGACGGCAATGTCCGGCGGCGTGGCGGCCTGCACGCGGCCCGATGCCTGGGCTGCCTGCTCGGCCTGGGCGGCGGCCGCGCGGTCGAGGGCGGCCGAGTGCACGACCACGTCGCTGCCGAGCGTGGGCGCGCCGGCCTCGGGCAGGATGATGGTGGCGCGGTCGGTGGTGAGCTTGCCGCGCAGCTGGAACTGCCCGCCCTGCAGCCGCGCCTGCAGGTCGCCTGAGACGCTGAGCTGCCGGTCGGCGCGCACCAGCAGCTGCAGGGCCTGGGCGCGGGCGCGCAGGTCCATGGCGATGCCCGATGCGCCGGTGCCGCCCGCTGCGCCCCAGGACAGGCTGCCGCTGCCGCTGAGCGTGCCGCCGTCCTGCGGCGCGGGTGTGCGGTTGCCGCTGTAGCCGGCAATGCGGGCACGGCTGCCCTGGCCGCCGTGCACCAGCAGTTCGGTGATCTCCAGCCGGTCGCCCTGCAGCGTGGCGCGCAGACGGCCGTCGGTGAGTTGAACGCCGTCGAGCAGCGAGCGCACGCCGAACCGGTCGGCCGCGAGCTGTCCGCGCCACTGCGGCGCGGCGCGCGTGCCGGAGAGGCGCGCGTCGGCGCTCAACGTGCCGCTCACGCGCCAGCCCGGCGGCGCCAGGGCGGACCATGCGCCCACGTCGGGCAGCTCGGCGCGCACCGTGGCGGCCAGCGGGGCGTCCTCGGGCCAGGTCCAGCCGCCGTCCGCGCGGGCCAGGCGGGTGCTGGCGTCCGCCTGCACGCGGCCGGCGCGCTCGCTGTCCCATTGCAGCTGCGCGCGCAGGCCGTCGCCGTCGGCGCCTATCGTGAGCTCGGCCTGGCGCAGGCCGGCGGGCGTGCCCGCCCCGGCCACGGCCTGGGGCGCCTGCGCCCCCTTGCCCTGGCCGCTGCTGTGCACGGCGGTGCCGGACGCCACTTCGTCCGTGAGGATGTTCAGGTCGCCGCTGCTGCGCCGCAGGCTGGCGCTGGCGCGCAGGCGCTCGCCGGCGTCTATGTCCCAGCGGCCCTCCAGCACCAGGTTGCCGGCCAGCCCCAGCCGCGTGAGCAGGCCCTGGCCGTCCGTGCGCCAGGCGTTGGCCCAGGCCAGCGGCAGGCCCAGCAGCTCGCCCTGGCTGCGCAGCTGCGCAGCGCCCTGCGCGCCTTGCGCGTAGCGCAGGGGCTGCCAGCGCAGCAGGGCCTCGCCGGGCTGCGGGCCGGTGATGCGCACCTGGCCGGCCGATGCGTCCACGGCCAGACGCGGCGACTGGCGCAGGTCCAGCGCCAGCGGCTCGGCCATGCTCAGCGTCCACGGGCCGGGCTGGCCGTCGGCCGATGCCTGGACGCGCAGCTCGCCCAGCCGGGCCTGCCAGCCGCCCGCGCCGCGGCTGCCTCCGTCGGCGCGCAGGCGCAGCTGGGCGCGCCAGCCGGGCTGGCCGGGCGCGGCGGGCTGGCGCAGCTCGCCGTCCCATTGCAATCGGGCCTGCGCGAGCGTGCCGTCCAGCGCTGCCGTGCCGCGCAGCAGTTCCAGCGTGAACGGGGCCGGGTTGCCGCCCGGCTGCGCCGCGCGCGCGATCTGCAGGCGCGGGGCATCGAGCCGCGCCTGCAGCGTGAAGCCGCCGCCCTGCGCGGCTGCCGCCACCGGCGCGCCGGCAGGAATGCCCGCGGCCTGCAGCTGGCGCTGCAGCGTCTGCCAGCCGCCGCGCCACTGGGCGTTCAGCTCGGCGCTGCCGTCCAGGCTCCAGCCGGCCAGCGCGCCGGACAGGCCCGGCAGGCCGTCCAGCCAGCGCTGGGTGCGCCGCGCATCGGCCAGCCGCAGCGCCAGCGTGCCCTGGCCGCCCTGCGTCGCCACCTGCCCGTCGAACTGCGCCGTGGCGCCGGGCAGTGTGGCCTGCAGCCGGCCTTGTGCCGAGAGATTGGCCGTGTCGATGCGCAGCGCCTGCGCGCGGACCTGGGCCTGCAGCGCATCGAGCAGCAGGCGGTCGATGGCGATGTGGTCGCCCTGCCACAGGCCTTGCGCGGCGAGTTCCTGCACGCGCAGGGGGGCGGGCGCCTTGGCCGTGCCGCGCGCCGGCCGGCCGCCGGCTGCGCGCAGTTGGACGGCGAAGCGCACGGCGCCGTCCTCGCGCGTGTCGGCGCTGGCCGTGCCGCTCAGGGGGGCGGCGTCCAGCTGCGTGTGCAGGGCCGCGGGGTCGAGCGCGCGCACCTGCGCGCTGCCCTGCAGCGCGCGCGTGGCGGGCGTGAAGCTGCCTTGCAGGGCCACGCTGCCGCGGCCCACGTGCAGCAGGGCCTCGGGCACGTTCCATTGCCGGCCGTCGTAGGCGGCGCTGGCCTGCAGCGTGGACAGGGGCAGGCGCTGGCGGTCCCAGGGGCCGGGCTCGGTGTTGCGCAGCGTGGCCTGCATGCGCCAACCGCCGGTGCCGTCGGTGGCGGGCTCCAGGCGGGCGCTGCCGCTGAGCCGCGTGGCGGGCGCCTGCGGCCACAGGGCCGCGAGGTCCAGCGCCTGCAGCTCGGCCGTAGCCTGCTGCAGGGGCTGGCCGGCCCAGGGGGCGATGCGGGCCTGCAGGTCGGCGTGCAGCGGGGGGGGCTTGGCCCCGCCGTCCTCGGTGCCGCGCAGCTGCGCCGTCAGGTTCAGCCGCGCGTCGGCCGTGGCCAGCTGGCCCTGCACGCTGGCCTGGGCCAGGGCCTGCAGCGCGTGCGTGCTGCCCGGCACGCTGGTGTGCACGCTGCCGTTGAGGGTTGCGGTGAGCGCCATGGGCGCGTGCGCCTGCAGCGTGGCTAGCAGGGCGTAGCGGCCCTGGGCCAGCGTGACCTGGTTGATGGCCAGGCGGTGCTGCGCGCCGTCGTAGCGGTACGAGCCGGCCAGGCCGTCGATGGTGACGGGGCTGGTGCCGGCCCAGGTGATGCGCTGCACGCGGAAGGGCAGCTCCACGTGCAGCGGCAGCACGAGCTGCTGCAGGGGCTCGGCGGGCGACTCGCCGTGGCTGGGCTCGCCCTGCGGCGTGAGGGTGACCTGCGCAGCCTCCACGGTGCCCAGCCGCAGCTGGCGGCGCAGCAGCGGCGCCAGCTGCCAGGCGATGCGCGCGTCGCGCACCTCCACGGCCAGCGTGGGGCTGCTCCAGCGCAGCCAGCCGATGCGCCCGCCCGCGCGCAGCGAGCCGCTGACCTCGCCGGCCTGCAGGCTCTGGCCCTCGGGCAGGTACTGCGCCACGCGCGCCAACGTGGCGGCCAGGGACGTGCCGGTGCCGGCCCACCACCACAGCGCGCCCAACAGCGCGAGCAGCACGACCAGCAGCGCGGCCAGGTAGCCCAGGGTCCGGCGCCCGCGGCTGCGGCGCGGCGGCCGGGGTGGCTGCGCGGCGGCCGCGGCGTAGGGCTGGGGGTTGTAGGGCGATGTCATGCTTTATGAAAACGATAGCTGCTTGTGCTGGTACCTATTGGCTTTGAGTATCGAATCAATCTGAATTTGAGGATGGACAAGCGCTGGAAGCTCACTTTTTTGATGTCAGAACGTGTAGCCCAACCGCAGGTGCAGCCGCAGCTGGCGCGATTGCAGCCCATAGCCCAGGTCGGCCTGCAGCGGGCCCACGGGGCTGCGCCAGCGCAGGCCCGCGCCCACGCCCACGCGCGCGCTCAGGTCGCCGGGCTTGTCGGCCACGGCGCCGGCGTCGATGAACATGGCGCTTTCGAAGTCGGTGCGGTTGCCGCGCACGGTGATGGGGCGCTGCCACTCCATGCTGCCCACGGTCATGTAGCGGCCGCCGAAGAGCTCGCCGTTGTTGATGCGCGCGCCTATGCTGCGGTAGCCGTAGCCGCGCACCGTGGTGTCGCCGCCGGTCAGGAACAGCTGGGTCACGGGGATGTCGGCGCCCTCGCGCGCCAGTACGGCGCCGCCCTCCAGCCGCAGCGACAGGCGGCTGCTGCGGCGCAGGTTGTTGCCCATCTCCACGCGCCCCAGGTCGATGAAGGACTGCCAGCGCAGCAGCGCGCGCAGGAACGGGTCGCGCGCGGGCCGCAGCGTGGTGCCCGCGCCGAACTCGCCCGCCAGGCCCCAGCCGCGCGTGGGGGCGGTGGCGTTGTTGAAGTAGCGCCCCGTCCAGCTGTAGTTGGCGCTGATGGCGCTGCTTGATGCGGGCGCGCCCACGCCATGGCTCTTGGCCGTGTCGTGCTGCAGGAAGTAGCTGCGATCGATGTGGTTGCCGCTCTGCGTGCGCCCGGCGCGCAGGCGGGTGCTGTCCACGTCGAAGCTGCCCGTGGCCTCGCGCTGCAGCTGCAATCCGGTGAACCAGCGCCAGCCGTCGGCGGCGGGCAGGGCGGTCCAGTCGGTGGACAGCAGCCTGCGCTCGCGGTCCAGCGCAACCTTGGTGACGGCGCGCCAGCCCAGGCCCGGCAGGCGGTTGTGGGTATGGTCCATGGACAGGCGCGGCCCGCTGTCGGTGGAGATGCCGACGCCGAAGATGAGCTTTTGCAGCGGCGCGTCGCGCACCTGCGCGACCACGGGCGTGGCCTGCGGGTCGCCGTGCCCGGTGTCGAGCGTGAGGAACACCGCGTCGTAGTAGCCGCTGCTGGCCAGGCGCTGCTGGGTGTCGAGCAGCTTGGTCTCGCTGTAGTCCTCGCCCGTGGGCAGGCGCGCGATGCGGCGCATGCCTTCAGCGTCGTAGCGCTCGCCGCCCTTGATCTGCAGCGGGCCGAAGCGGTAGGCGGGGCCGCTGTCGTAATGCACCGACAGGCGCGCCCGGGCCTGATCGGCGTCCACGTCGGCGCGGCTCTCGGCGATGCGCGCCGTGGGGTATTGGCGCTCCTGCAGCTGGCGCAGGCCCTGGGCCTTGGCCGCGTCCCAGTCCTGCTGGGTGAAGGGAGCGTCCGGCGGCAGGCCCC
This sequence comes from Alicycliphilus denitrificans K601, assembly GCF_000204645.1. Classification (NCBI taxonomy): domain Bacteria; kingdom Pseudomonadati; phylum Pseudomonadota; class Betaproteobacteria; order Burkholderiales; family Comamonadaceae; genus Alicycliphilus; species Alicycliphilus denitrificans. The sequence goes on from NC_015422.1 coordinate 4,080,514, forward strand.
AGCCGCGCCGCAGCTGGGCCTGGCGGCGAGCCAGGTCCTGCGCGCCGGCGCCACCGTCGCCGGACACGGCGATGTCCACGCTGGCGATGTGCGTGCGCGGGCCCGGCAGCACGCGCACCTGCACGGTGTGCGCCGGCGTGTTCTTGTCCGGCACGGGGGTGTCGTTCAGCGTGATGGTGATGTCGGGGCTGAAGTAGCCCAGAGTGGCCAGCAGGTCGCGCACGTTGGCGTCGGCCGCGCCCAGCAGGCGCGTGAGCTCCTGGGCCTGCAGGTCGGGCAACTGGCGAAAGCGCTGCAGCTCCATGTGGCGGGACAGGTATTCGCGCACGGCGTCGTCGTCCGACTGGACGTCGAGCGCGAAGGCGTCGGGGCCGCCCGCGTCGGCGGGCCGTGTCTGGGCGGTGCTTGCGTCGTGCTCGTCCGGTGTGCCGCGCAGCACGCTGCAGCCTTGCATCAGTACGACGGCGATGGACAGAAACAGCAACGCCGGCCATCCGGCCGGCGCTGGAGGCTTGTGGAACATGCGGCTATTTTGACAAAAGCCGCATCGTCTCCTCCAGGCCCTTGAGTGACAAAGGGTACATGCGGTTGCCCATGAGCTGCTGGACGATGGCGATGCTCTGGCGGTACTGCCACACGCCCTGCGGCTCGGGGTTGATCCAGGCGAACTTCGGAAACGCGTGCGTGAGGCGCTGCAGCCACTCGGCGCCGGGCTCCTCGTTGTTGTATTCCACGCTGCCGCCGGGCTGCAGGATCTCGTAGGGGCTCATGGTCGCGTCGCCCACGAAGATCAGCTTGTAGTCCTTGTTGTACTTGCGGATGATGTCCCAGGTGGCGAACTTCTCCGCGAAGCGCCGGCGGTTGTTCTTCCACATGAAGTCGTAGACGCAGTTGTGGAAGTAGTAGAACTCCAGGTGCTTGAACTCGCTCTTCACGGCGCTGAAAAGCTCCTCCACGCGCTGGATGTGCTCGTCCATCGTGCCGCCCACGTCCATGAGCAGCAGCACCTTCACGTTGTTGTGGCGCTCGGGCACCATCTTGATGTCCAGGTACCCGGCGTTCGCGGCCGTGGCGCGGATGGTGTCGGGCAGATCGAGCTCCAGCTCGTGCCCCTCGCGCGCGAACTTGCGCAGGCGCCGCAGCGCCACCTTGATGTTGCGCGTGCCCAGTTCCTGCTGGTCGTCGTAGTCGCGGTAGGCGCGCTGCTCCCAGACCTTCACGGCGCTGCGGTTCTTGCCCGCGCCGCCGATGCGGATGCCCTGAGGGTTGTAGCCGCCGTGGCCGAAGGGGCTGGTGCCGCCCGTGCCGATCCACTTGCTGCCGCCCTGGTGGCGCTCTTTCTGCTCCTCCAGGCGCTTTTTTAGCGTCTCCATGAGCTCGTCCCAGCCCATCTTCTCGATGGCGGCCTTCTCCTCGGGGCTGAGCTCGCGTTCGAGCATCTTGCGCAGCCAGTCGGCGGGGATCTCCTGGCGGAAGTCGGTCAGCATCTCCACGCCCTTGAAGTAGGCGGCGAACGCGCGGTCGAACTTGTCGAAATGCTTCTCGTCCTTCACGAGCGCGGTGCGCGCGAGGTAGTAGAAATCGTCCAGGCTCCAGGCGTCGTCAGAGCGCGGGCCGACCACGCCGGCCTGCAGCGCTTCGAGCAGCGCGAGGAATTCCTTGACCGACACCGGCAGCTTGCCGGCGCGCATGGTGTAAAAAAAGTCGATCAGCATGGGAAGACAACCTTGATCTTCCCATTATGGGACCGAGCGGCAAGCGGCGCTTGTCATGCGCAGGACGCCGCCGGCTACCCCCCGGCATTGCCGCTGCGCGCCAGAATCGCCCGGCGCAGGGAATGCAGCAGGGAGCCCATGGGCTGGTCCATGCCCGCGGCGAGCCAGCCGGTGGCAATGGTCGCGGGCGCCGCGACCTGGCCGTTGGCGGCGCAGTCGACCCATTTGGCCAGCAGGTCTTCGTCGGTGACCGGGTCCTGCAGGGAGCCGGGCGCCCAGTCCACCAGGATGGCGTCGCTCCAGCCCGGGCCGGTGATCGTCACCCGTACTGGCGCCGTCTCCAGCGGCTCGTGCGGGCCGGGCCGCTCAGCAACACGGACCTGGCGCATTTGGGGCAGCAGCGCGCCGCGGTTGGCGGCGGCATCGCTGAAGCTGGCCAGGCCGACGTGTCCGTCCACCCATGCCGCGGCGGCGCAATAGGGGGCGCTGAACTTGGCCTGCAGGCCGGTTCGCGGCTGTGGGTACTTGAGCGGCGCCACGCTGCCATGGGGAAGCAGCAGGTCGATGGCCACGGGCGCGTCGCCCGCCTGCGGCGGGTGGCGCTCGCGCAGGCGCTGGATGCCCGCGATCATGCGGTGCGTCAGGTAGCAGCTGGGATAGCGCTTGACCTCGAACCCCGGCGCCAGCACGGCCCAGGGCGTCAGGGCGTCCCAGCGTGGCGGATCGAGCCTGGCCCCGCCGGCAAATGCTTGTGCGAAGCCGGCGAGGGCATCGTCGCTCGCAGTGGCGCCCGCGCGTGCCAGGCCCACGGCGCGAATGGCGGCGCTGGCCGCGAAGCCCACGTGCAGGGGCTTGGTGTCGGTGCCGAAGTTGGCGCGCAGGCCGCAGGCCGAGCTGGCCGCGATCGACAGCGCCGTGCGCCACTGCGCCACGGGCAGGCGCAGCAGGTAGGCATAGGCGGCGGCCGCGCCCACCACGCCCAGCGTGCCGGTGGCGTGAAAGCCCAGCGCATAGTGGCCGAATCCCAGCCAGGCGCCCAGGCGCAGCATGGTTTCCGTGCCCACGAGGTGGGCCGCGAGCAGGTCGGCCAGCGTGACCTCGCCCTCCGCGCGGTCGATCCCCGCGAGCAGCGCCGACACCACGGGCGCGCTGGGGTGGCAGGTGGCGAGCATGCAGACGTCGTCGTAGTCCAGCGCATGCGATGCGGCGCCGAGCACGAGCGCCCGGTGCTCCGCGCCGGCCGTGTCGGCGGCCTGCGCGGCGGCGCGGGCGGCGGGCTCGCCGGCGCCGCCCACCATGCAGGCCAGGGTGTCGAGCCAAGCGCGGCGGGCATGTTCCATCGCGGCCACCTCGATGGCCGGGGCGCGCCGCGCGTAGATCGTCTCGGCCAGGCTCCAGAAATCGGTGTTCACCTTTGAGTCCATTTCGGCTCCCTTTTTTCGTTGAATGCGCGTATGCCTTCGATCCGGTCTTCCGAGCGCACCAGCAGGTTGTGGAATGCCAGGTCGAGGGCGTAGCCGCTGCGGAAGTCGCAGTCCGCCCCCTGCTGTAGCGCGACCTTGGCGGTGCGGATGGCCATGGGGGCCGCGCGGGCGATCTCGCGCGCGAGCTCCAGCGCGCGCGGCAGGTGCATGCCCGCGGCCACGCATTCGTTCAGGACGCCCCATTCGTGCGCCTGCCGCGCATGCACGCGCGCGCCGCTGAAGAGCATCTGCTTGGTCTTGCGCACGCCGATGGCGCGCGTGAGGTTCTGCAGCCCGCCGCCGCCGGGCAGGAAGCCGCGCTTGACCTCGGGCAGGGCGATGTCGCAGGTGTCGTCACCGATGATGAAGTCGCACATCAGCGCCAGCTCGATGCCACCGCCGTGCGCGATGCCGTGCATGGCGGCGATCACGGGCCGGGGGAAGTCGCGGATCTGCAGCAGCACGTCCTCGATGAGCTGGTGCTGCGCTGCCCAGTCCGCGTCGCTCATGCCGTTGCGCTCCTTGAGGTCGCCGCCGGCCGAGAACGCGCGCGGGCCGGCGCCCTGAATGACGAGGCATGCCAGCGTCGTGTCGTAGGCCAGCTCGCGCAGCAGCGCCCACAGCTCGCGCCACATGGCGGTGTTCAAGGCGTTGAGCACCTCGGGGCGGTTCAGCGTCAGCACCGCGACGCCGGGGCTGGCGTCTTTCTCGAACAGCAGGGTTTCCATGGTGGATTTCTCTCAATAAGAACGTGGCATGTCCAGCAGATGCTGGGCGACGTAGGCCAGCACCAGGTTGTTGGAAATCGGCGCGGTGCGGAGCAGGCGCGTTTCCTTCCACTTGCGCTCGATGTCGTACTCGGTAGCCACGCCGTAGCCGCCATAGGTGGTCATGGCGGCCTCGGCGGCCTCCCACGAGGCCTCGGAGCACAGGTACTTGGCCATGTTGGCTTCGCCGCCGCAGGGCTGCTCCTGGTCGAACAGCGTGGCGGCCTGGTTGCGCATGAGTTCAGCCGCGCTGAGGTTCATGTGCGCTCGTGCGATGGGGAAGGCCACGCCCTGGTTGGCACCGATGGGCTTGTCGAACACCACGCGGCCGGTGGCGTAGGTGCGCGCGCGCTCGACGAACCACTTGCCGTCGCCCACGCATTCGCTGGAGACGAGCAGGCGCTCCGCGTTCAGCGAGGACAGCAGGTAGCGAAAGCCCTGGCCTTCCTCGCCCACGCGCCATTCGTCGGCCACCTCCAGGTTGTCGATGAACACCTCGTTGGTGTGGTGGTTGAGCATGGTGTCGATGGTGCGCGGCTGCAGCGCACGGCCGGCCTTGGCGATGTCCACCAGGAACAGGCTCAGGCCGTCGGTCTTGCGCGCCACGTCCTCGTAGGGCGTGGTGCGGGCCAGCAGCAGGTACATGTCGGACTGGCGAAAGCGCGAGGTCCAGATCTTCTGGCCGTTGATGACGTAGCCGCCATTGACCTTCTTCGCGAAGGTCTTGATGCGCAGCGTGTTGGAGCCGGCGTCGGGCTCGGTCACGCCGAAGGCCTGCAGGCGCAGGTCTCCCGTGGCGATGCGCGGCAGGATGGCCTGCTTCTGCGCCGCGCTGCCGTGCTGCAGCACGCTGGCCATGGTGTACATCTGCGCGTGGCAGGTGGCGGCGTTGCCGCCCTGGCGGTTGATCTCCTCCAGGATCACGCAGGCGTCCAGCAGGCCCAGGCCGGAGCCGCCGTACTGCTCGGGGATCAGGGCAGCGAGCCAGCCGGCCTCGGTCATGGCCGCCACGAACGCATCGGGGTAGGCCTCGCGCGCGTCGCAGTCGCGCCAGTACGCATCGCCGAAGCGGCGGGCCAGCTCGCCCACCGCGGCGCGGATCTCCTGCTGGGTGCTCGAATACGCGAAATCCATCATGTCTCCTTGTCGGTCAAATCTGTACGGCGCCGCTGTGCACCAGCTGCGCAATGCGCGCCTCGCTCATGCCGGCGGCACGCAGCAGGGCCTGCGAATCGGCGCCGACGCGCGCGCTCAGGTGGCCGGCGAATTCGCGCGTGCCGTCGAAGCGGATGGGCGTGCCGATGGCGTTCAGGGGCTGGGCCGGACCATCGTCCCAGTCCAGCGGGCGCGCCATGTCCACGGCCTGGATCTGCGGGTCCTGCATCACCTGCGAAAGGTCGTGTACGGGGCTGACCGGCACGCCCTGCGCCTCCAGCCGCTCGATGATCTGGGCCACCTTCAGCCTGCCCGTGGCGGCCTCCAGCGTGTCGTGCACCAGGTCCCGGTGCTTCACGCGCTCGGCATTGGTGGCGAAGCGCGCGTCCCCGGCCAGGTCGCTGCGCTCCAGCCCATGCAGCAGTTTGTGGAACAGCCGGTCGTTGCCGCAGCCGATGAACACCTGGCCGTCCGCGCACTGGAACACCTCGTAGGGCATGAGCATGGCGGTGGCCGAGCCCATGCGGCGCGGCAGCTTGCCGCTGGCACTGTGGTTGGCGATGGGGTTGGTCATCCAGGCCAGGCCGGTCTCCAGCAGCGAGGTGTCGATGCGGCAGCCGCGGCCGCTGTCCTTGCGTTGCGAGATGGCCGCGGCGATGCCCAGCGCCGACCACAGCGCCGTGCCCATATCGACCATGGACACGCCCACGCGGGCGGGCGGCAGCCCCTCGTGACCGTTGACGGACATGATGCCCGAGTAGGCCTGTATCAGCGGGTCGTAGCCGGGAAAGGCCGCGCGCGGTCCGCTCGTGCCGTAGGCGCTGATGGCGCAGTAGATCAGGCCGGGGCGGCCTTCGGCCAGGGCCTCGTAGCCCAGCCCGCGCTGCTCGGCGCTGCCGGGCTTGAGCGAGTGCACGAAGACGTCGTCGGGCCGCAGCAGACTGGCCAGCAGGGCCTGCCCATCCGGGTGGTCCAGGTCGATCGCCAGGCTCCGCTTGCCGCGGTTGAAGGTGGCATAGGTGGGTGACATGGCCTCGCCGATGTTCGGGGCCCAGTGGCGCGTGTCGTCGCCGGCGCCGGGGCGCTCGATCTTGATCACGTCCGCACCGAGGTCGGCCAGCACCTGGGTGCAGTAGGGGCCGGCGACGTTCTGCGTGAGGTCTATGACGCGTTGTCCTGCCAAGGGCTTCATGGGGCTTTCATTCCTGGTGTGGTGAGGATTGCGTGATGCCGCCGCTCGATACGTGGCGCAGCGTGACGGCGTACTGGAAGCGGTCCTGCGGATGCAGCGAATCGGTCACCTCCAGCAGGGCGCGCTGATGGCCGTAGTACCAGCGCTGGATGCGCAGCAGCGGCTCGCGCGTCTTGCAGCGCAGCAGCGTGGCCTGCTCGCGCGTGGCGATGCTGATGCCTATGACTTGGCGCACCTCGCTGACCATGCGGCCGTGCAGCCGCTGCACCTCGATGAACACCGGCAGGCCGGAGCGGCCGGAGGCTTCGATGGCCGGCTTGCTGGCCTGCGGCACCCAGACGGAGGACAGGACGATCGGCGCATCTTGGTCCGCGGCCGTGCGCAGCGTGCGGGCCATGCACCAGGTCTCGCCGGCGCCTGCGCCGATCCATTCGGCCGTGGCCTCGTCCAGCGTGACGTCCTTGACGCCGAGGATGCGCACCATGGTGTTGCGGGCGTACAGGGCCAGCTCCGAGATGTTCTGCAGCGAGTGCGATGGCGTCAGCTCCGGCTTGCGCCGCAGCACGCGCGTGCCCACGCCCTGATGGCTGGCCACCAGCCCCATCGACTGCAGGTCCGCCAGCGCCGCGCGCACCGTGTGCCGGCTCACGCCCAGTTCGGCGCAAAGGGAGGATTCGGCCGGCAGCATGGCGCCGACGGGCCACAGGCCGCATTCGATGCCGCGCAGGATGTGCGCGCGGACGTGGCCGCGTTTGCCTGCATGGGACGGTGGATGAGGTACGGACATCGGGAAGAGGGGCGCTGCTTGTACGGACAAGCTTCGCGGCTTGTGCCGTTTCATGAGGTTCGGGGTAACCCGGTCTTGTCCGGTAGCCGCCGTACAAGTCGGGGTTGTCCCGCAAGGGAGGCGAAAAACCGATTTCTATACTGCCCTGGGCTTCGACGGAGGCCTGTTCCAGGCCCGGCCACACATCTGCGGACGAGGTGCCATATACAACAGAGACAACGGCCGATGGCGCGAGCCATGCGGCTTTTCAGGAGCTTTCCATGTCCCTCGATCTCGAACAATCCCGCCGGGCGATGGGTCGCCGCGACCTGCTGGCCCTGGGCGCCGCTGCCCTGGCCGCCCATGCCTTGTCGGCGCGCGCCAGCGAGGCATGGCCCGCCAAGCCCATCCGCATCATTGCGGGGCAGGCGCCGGGCTCGTCCAACGACTCCACGGCGCGGGCGTTCGCCGACTACGCTGCGCAGAAGCTGGGCGTGCCCGTGGTGGTGGAAAACAAGCCGGGCGGCCTGGGCATGATCGCCGCCGAGAGCGTTGCCCGGTCGACCCCTGACGGCTATACGCTGCTGCTGTCGCTGCACAGCCAGCCCGCGCAGGCGCCGGCCCTGCTGAAGAAGCTGCCGATCGACACCGACAAGGACTTGCTGCCCATCGCGGCCATGGGCGTCGGCCCGGTCGTGGCCGTGGTGAACAAGGACTTTCCCGTGCAGACGCTGGAGCAGGCGATCGCCTATTCCAAGAAAAAGCCGATCAATGTCGGCAACTACTCCATCGGGTCGGGCTGGCAGCTGATGCTGGCCCAACTGGCCAAGGACACCGGCGGGCAGTTCAACGTCGTCAACTACAAGGGCACCGGCGCCATGCTGATGGACCTGTACGCCGGCACCATCGATATGGGCGCAGGCTCGCTGGCGGGCATGGGCGCGGGCCTGGACAAGGGCGCAGTCAGGCCGGTGGTGATCACCGTCGGCGACAAGTCGCGCCGGCTGCCGGGCATTCCGCGATGGGTCGATGCCGGCTTCAAGGGGCCGGCCTATGAAGACCTTGCCGAATGCAACATGCTGTTCGCCCCGGCCGGCACGCCGCCCGAGGTGGTGCGGCGCTTGGCCGATCTGTTCACGTCGTCGGTGAACGAGTCTCCGCGCATCAAGGCAGTGCGTGAAACGCTGCACGAGGAAGGCCCGATACTCACGGGCGACCCGCTGCGCCAGTTCATCCAGCGCACCTGGCCGAGCTACCGGCGCCTGACGCGCGAGCTGAACCTGGTGGTGGACTGACCTGCGGCGCTTTCGTCAGGCGCTCTCGTGGCGCCCCAGCAGGTAGAGCAACTGCGCCCTGGTCTCGGGCCACTCGCCGCTGCGCATGCTGTACATCACCGTGTCGCGGATGGTGCCGTCGCGGCGCAGCGCGTGGCCGCGGATCACGCCATCCTTCTTCGCGCCCAGGCGCTCGATGGCTTTTTGCGAGGCGAAGTTGTAGTTGTCGGTGCGCCAGCCCACCACGTGGCATTGCAGCGTGTCGAACGCGTGGCCCATCATGAGCAGCTTGCACGTGGTGTTCACGTGGCTGCGCTGCACGCTCCTGGCGTACCATGTCCAGCCGATCTCCACGCGCCGCACGGCGGGCAGGATGTCGTGGTAGCTCGTGCTGCCGAGCACGCGGCCCGTGGCCTCGTCGATCACGGCGAAGGCGAAGCGGCTACCTTCCTCGCGCATCTTCAGCGCGGTCTCGATGTAGGCGCGCGTGTCCTGCGGCTCGGGCACGGAGGTGACGCGCAGCTTCCATAGTTCGCCGTCGGCGGCGGCTGCGGCGATGCCCGCCTCGTGTTCGAGCGCCAGCGGCTCCAAGCGCACGCCGCGCCCGCGCAGGATGATGGGTTCCACGAAGGTCATGGCGCGCGCCTTCAGCGGTTGCGCTGGTTCATGAACACCAGCTTTTCGAACAGGCTCACGTCCTGCTCGTTCTTGAGCAGCGCGCCCACGAGCGGCGGCACGGAGACCTTGTTGTCGGCGCTCTGCAGCGCTTCGAGCGGGATCTCCTCGGCCACGAGCAGCTTGAGCCAGTCGATGAGTTCGCTGGTCGAGGGCTTCTTCTTCAGGCCCGGCAGACCGCGCACGTCGTAGAAGGTCTTCATCGCCACGGTGAGCAGTTCGCTCTTGAGCGTGGGGAAGTGCACGTCGACGATCTTCTTCATCGTCTCGGGCTCGGGGAACTTGATGTAGTGGAAGAAGCAGCGGCGCAGGAAGGCGTCGGGCAGCTCCTTTTCGTTGTTCGAGGTGATGAAGACCAGCGGGCGGTGGCGGGCAGCGACCATCTCGCGCGTCTCGTAGCAGTAGAACTCCATGCGGTCGAGCTCGCGCAGCAGGTCGTTTGGGAATTCGATGTCGGCCTTGTCGATCTCGTCGATCAGCAGCGCGACGGGCTGCTCGGCCGTGAAGGCCTGCCACAGCACGCCCTTGACGATGTAGTTGTGAATGTCCTTGACGCGCTCGTCACCCAGCTGCGAATCGCGCAGGCGGCTCACCGCGTCGTACTCGTACAGGCCCTGCTGCGCCTTGGTGGTGGACTTGATGTGCCACTGCAGCAGCGGCATGTCGAGCGCCTGCGCGACCTCCTCGGCCAGCATGGTCTTGCCCGTGCCGGGCTCGCCTTTGACGAGCAGCGGACGCTGCAGTTTGATGGCGGCGTTGACGGCCAGCATCAGGTCTTGCGTGGCAACGTAATTCTGTGAACCTTGGAATTTCATGGGCCTTGGCTTGAAAATAGGGAAATCGTTGATGAATGGGCTTGACAGGCGCTGCCTATAATCGTCTGCGATGCAGAAGACGGAGACAACCACAACCAATCGATTGATTGTGCGCGCAAAATGAAAAAGACACTGACCACGCTATTCGGCCTGTCCGTCGCCTGTGCGACCAGTTTGCTCCATGCCGAGGAGATCAAGGGAGACGCCAAGGCCGGGGCGGGCAAGATCGCCATGTGCATCGGCTGCCATGGCATTCCGGGCTACCAGGCGAGCTTTCCACAGGTGCACAAGGTGCCCATGATCTCGGGGCAGGGCGCCAGGTACATCGCCTCGGCGCTGGAGGCCTACAAGAAAGGCGAGCGCAAGCACCCCACCATGCGCGGCATCGCCGACACGCTGACCGAGCAGGACATCGCCGACGTGGCTGCCTACTATTCGGAGCATGGCAAGCAGGGCGAGCTGCCGGCCAAACCCGCGCGCGAGCCCGATGCCCAGGTGGCGCAGCTGCTGCAGAAGGGTGCCTGCGTGTCCTGCCACGGCGAGAACTTCGCCAAGCCCATAGACCCGTCCTACCCCAAGATCGCGGGCCAGTATGCGGACTACCTGTTCGTAGCCCTCAAGCAGTACAAGAACGACCAGGGTGCGTACGTGGGTCGCTCCAACGCCATCATGGGCGGCATCGCCAAGCAGTTCACCAACGCCGAGCTCAAGGCGCTGGCGGGCTACGTGAGCTCGCTCCAGGGCGATCTGCAGGTGGTGCCCGAGTCGCGCTTCCGCTGACCTTCGTCCGGTCAGGCGGCGAACCCGCAGGCGCTGCGGGTTTTCTTTTTCCAATCGCGAAAGCCGGCATCCATCCGAGGGGCATCATTGCCCGCAACAGGGTCATTTGTTACAGTGACGCCCATGCGCTTCCCTGCTTCCATCCCCTGCATTCGTACCGCCCGGCTGGCCTGTGCCACGGCCGCGCAGGCGCGTGCGCTGCGCAAGCAGGGCGTCTGGCAGCCCGCATACTCGGCCTGATCGCCAAGCCCGCCAGGCCCGGCGTCTCCCGCACGCGCGCCTCGCACATCCTCCCCTAGCGTCTTCACTGCCCGTACTGCGGCCCTGTGCTTCCGGGCAGGGGCGCGCGCATGTCCGCTGCATGCGCCCACGGCCCGACGACGCTGCCGCCGTCGGCGCCCGCCCTTGCCGACCCTCGCCGCCAGAAAACACAAGGAGTCCCGCACATGCGTCTGCACACCATCGTCGCCCTCACCGATTTTTCCCCGGCTACCGAACATGCGCTGGAACGCGCTGCGCTGCTGGCCAGCGCCCATGGCGCGCAGCTGCGCATCTTGTTCGCCGCCGATGGTCCGGTGGCCCGGTTCGACGATCCGCAGGCGCGGCTCGTGCAGCGAGCGCGCCATCTGTCGCGCCGTCACGGCCTGCCGGTGCAGGCGCTGCCGCCGGAGCCGGACGGCGCGGCCGATGGCGTGCTGCGTGCCGCGGCGCAGGCCGACCTGCTGGTGCTCGACGCGCGCATGCGCCGGGGCTGGCGGTCGCTGTGGCACGGCAGCCTGCTGATGCGGATGCTGCGCCGCAGCCCCTGCCCGGTGCTCGTGGTGCGGGAGGCGCCTTGCGGCGCGTATGGCCATGTGCTGGTGGACGTGGATTTCTCGCTGGCCTCGCGGGCCGTGGTGCGCTACGCGGGCGAGCTGCAGGACTCGGCCACGATAGAGCTCTTCCATGGCGCGGACCGGCGCGAGCCGTCGGTGGCGCAGGCCTATCGCCAGGACGTGCGGCTCCAGGCGCGCCAGCGGCGCGTGCGCCTGTCGGACGCTTTCCACGCCCGGCGCAACCGCGTCGCCATGACCACCGGCACGCAGGATGCGGTGCAGCAGTTGGTGGTGCAGCAGCAGCGCACCGGCGCCGACCTGCTCGTGCTGGGAGGCCTGCCCCCTGGGCTGGTGCGCAGCTGGTGGCAGGGGCGCAGGGTGCGGCGCCTCCTGGGCGGGGTCGATTGCGATGTGCTGGTGTGCCGGCCGCAGCAGGCGGGCGGTGAGCTAGTCGCGCGTGGCGCGGCGCTGCACGCAGGCGATGTAGGCGTCGCCGTCGGGCGGGCGGCCTGAGCGCTGCGCCTCCCACAGCATCTGGCCCAGGCATTCCATGGCCGCGTGGTGGGCGTCATGCAGCGAGCCCAGGCGCGCGGCCAGCAGCTCCACGGCCTGGCGTATGCCGCGCGGCTGGTCGATGCTGCACTGCTCGCTGATCGACAGGTGCATGGACAGGTGCAGGAAAGGGTTGGTGCGCGTGGGCGTCTCGTCGTAGTTGCGCGCGAGGGCGGCGTCCACGTCGGCCAGGTCGGTGTGGTACTCGGGGTGCTCGGCGATCCACAGGCCGGCCAGCGTCTCTATGGCCTCCATGGGCTGGCCGGCCTGCTGCTTGGCGTGCGCGGCGCAGAAGAAGCGCCTCACATCGGCTTGGGTGGGATTGAACATGGGGCCGAGCTTAACGTGTGCGCAGTGTGCGCGAGATGGCCTGCGCGGTCTGCAGCAGCTCGGGCAGCAGCTGCTCGCGCAGCATCTCGGTGCTGGTGCGGTTGGCCTGGCCGCTGATGTTCAGCGCGGCTACCACATCGCCGGCGCGGTTCTTGAGCGGCGCGGCCACCGAGATCAGGCCCTCTTCCAGTTCCTGGTCCACCAGGCACCAGCCCTGCGTGCGCGCCTGGGCGATGCGCGCGAGCAGCGTCTCGTCGTCGAGCACCGTGTGGCGCGTGAACGGCTGGCGCGGCAGCGTGGCCAGGCGCGCGCGCAGCTCGTCCTCGGGCAGGGCGGCCAGCAGCACGCGGCCCAGCGATGTCCAGAACGCCGGCAGGCGCGAGCCCACGGCCAGGTTGGTGCTCATGATCTTGTGCGTGTGCACGCGCAGCACGTAGACGATGTCCAGCCCGTCGAGCACGGCGGCCGAGCAGGACTCGCGCACGCGGTCGGTGAGCGCCTCCATCATGGGTTCGGCCAGGTCCCAGATCGGCATGGAGCTCAGGTAGGCGAAGCCCAGGTCCAGGATGCGCGGCGTGAGGCGGAACAGCCGACCGTCGCTCTCCAGGTAGCCCAGGGTCTGCAGCGTGAGCAGGATGCGCCGCGCCCCGGCGCGCGTCAGGCCGGTGCGCGCGGCCACTTCGCTGAGCGTCTGCTGCGGCGCTGCGGCGCTGAACGAGCGGATCACCTCCAGGCCGCGCGCGAACGACTGCACGTAGTTGTCCCCCGGCCTGTGGGTATTACCTATGCCTGCGGAAAGGGGGGTGTCATTCATGGCGATTTGTCCTAGAATTCATTATACGAACATTTGTTCGTTATTCGAACAGCAATGCCGGCCTCCGGGCCGGCTTCTCTTTCCTCCACTCAACGGCAAGACATGATCAACAAGATTGCGGATTCGGTCGCCCAGGCGCTGTCCGGCGTGCAGGACGGCGCCACGGTGCTCATTGGCGGCTTTGGTACCTCGGGCAACCCGATTGAGCTGATCGACGGCCTGATCGCCCACGGCGCGCGCGAGCTCACCGTGGTCAACAACAACGCGGGCAATGGCGACGCGGGGCTGGCGGCGCTGCTCAAGAGCGGCCAGGTGCGCAAGATCATCTGCAGCTTTCCGCGCCAGGCCGACAGCTGGGTGTTCGACGAGCTGTATCGCAGCGGCAAGATCGAGCTGGAGCTCGTGCCCCAGGGCAACCTGGCCGAGCGCATGCGCGCCGCAGGCGCGGGCATCGGCGCCTTCTTCTGCCCCACGGCCTACGGCACGGAGCTCGCCAAGGGCAAGGAAACGCGCGAGATCAACGGCAGGCACTACGTGCTGGAGTACCCCATCCACGGCGACGTGGCGCTGGTCAAGGCCGAGAAGGGCGACCGCTGGGGCAACCTGACCTACCGCATGTCAGCGCGCAACTTCGGCCCCGTGTGTGCCATGGCCGCCAAGTACACCGTGGCCACGGTGCACGAGCTGGTGGAGCTGGGCGAACTCGACCCCGAGGCCGTGGTCACGCCCGGCATCTTCGTGAGCCGCGTGGTGAAGGTGCCGCGTGTCGCCACCCAGGCCGGTGGCATCAGGCAGTAATACAGCGCAGGAGATACGAAGCGTGAGCAACTATCAGAAACGAAGCAAGACCGAGCTGGCCGCGCGTGTGGCGCAGGACATTTTCGACGGCGCCTACGTGAACCTGGGCATAGGCCAGCCCACCCTGGTGGCCAACCACCTGCCGGCTGGCCGCGAGGTGGTGCTGCACTCGGAAAACGGCATCCTGGGCATGGGCCCGGCGCCCGCCCCGGGCCAGGAGGACTATGACCTGACCAACGCCGGCAAGCAGCCCGTGACGCTGCTGCCCGGCGGCTGCTACTTCCACCATGCCGACAGCTTCGCCATGATGCGCGGCGGCCACCTGGACATCTGCGTGCTGGGCGCCTTCCAGGTGAGCAGCACGGGCGACCTGGCCAACTGGAGCACGGGCGAGAGCGGCGCCATCCCCGCCGTGGGCGGCGCCATGGACCTGGCCGTGGGCGCCAAGTCCACCTGGGTGATGATGGACCTGCTGACCAAGACCGGCGAATGCAAGGTGGTCAAGGAATGCAGCTACCCCCTCACGGGCCTGGCCTGCGTCAAGCGCATCTACACCGACCTGTGCACACTGGAATGCACGCCCGATGGCCTGGTGCTCATCGACACCGTGCCGGGCCTCACGCATGCGGAGCTCGAGCGCATAGTCGGCCTGCCCATCCGGCAATAAATGCAAAAACGGGCCGTGACGCCCGTCCAGCAAGTGCTGGAAGCTCACTTTTTGGAAGCATCATCCCTGGAGACACCATGACCCAAGCCTTTATCTGCGACGCCATCCGCACCCCCTTCGGCCGCTACGGCGGCGCCCTGAGCGGCGTGCGCACCGACGACCTGGGGGCCGTGCCCATCAAGGCGCTGATGGAGCGCAACCCCGGCGTGGACTGGAAGGCCGTGGACGATGTGCTCTACGGCTGTGCCAACCAGGCCGGCGAGGACAACCGCAACGTGGCGCGCATGGCGGCCCTGCTGGCGGGGCTACCCATCGCCGTGCCCGGCGCCACCATCAACCGCCTGTGCGGCTCGGGCCTGGACGCCGTGGGCACGGCCGCGCGCGCCATCAAGGCCGGCGAGGCGCGCCTGCTGATCGCCGGCGGCGTGGAGAGCATGAGCCGCGCCCCCTTCGTCATGCCCAAGGCAGAGTCCGCCTTCAGCCGCAGCAACGCGGTGTACGACACCACCATCGGCTGGCGCTTCGTGAACAAGCTCATGAAGCAGCACTACGGCGTGGACTCCATGCCCGAGACCGCCGAGAACGTGGCCGACGACTTCCAGATCGAGCGCGAGGCGCAGGACCGCATGGCCCTGGCGAGCCAGCAAAAGGCCGCTGCCGCCATCGCCGCCGGCCACCTGGCCAAGGAAATTGTGCCCGTGCACATCGCGCAGAAGAAGGGCGACCCCATCGTCGTGAGCCAGGACGAGCACCCGCGCGCCACCACGCTGGAGGCGCTGGCCAAGCTCAAGGGCGTGGTGCGCCCTGATGGCACTGTCACTGCCGGCAACGCCAGCGGCGTGAACGACGGCGCCTGCGCCCTGCTGCTGGCCAATGAAGAGGCCGCCCGGCAGTACGGCCTGACGCCGCGCGCCCGCGTGGTCGGCATGGCCGTGGCCGGCGTGGCGCCGCGCATCATGGGCTTTGGCCCGGCGCCGGCGGTGCGCAAGGTGCTGGCTCTGACCGGCCTGACGCTGGAGCAGATGGACGTGATCGAGCTCAACGAGGCCTTCGCCGCCCAGGGCCTGGCCGTGCTGCGCGACCTGGGTCTGGCCGACGACGACCGGCGCGTCAACCAGTGGGGCGGAGCCATCGCCCTGGGCCACCCGCTGGGTGCCTCGGGCGCGCGCCTGGCCACCACGGCCGTGAGCCAGCTGCACGAGCTGGGCGGGCGCTACGCGCTGTGCACCATGTGCATCGGCGTGGGCCAGGGCATCGCTGTGGTGCTGGAGCGCGTATGAGCGCGCGGCCGCTGCGCCGCTGACCCCGCGCGTGCCCGCCACGTCCTTGTCTGGAATGACCATGACCGCATCCCACTCCCGCGAACGCGTGCTCATCACCGGCGGCGGCGCCGGCATCGGCGCGGCCACCGCCGAGCGCTGCCGTGCCGATGGCTACGAGCCGGTGGTCATCGACCGCTCGGCCGCGCATGTGCCCGGCGGCATCCAGGCCGACCTGTCCGACCCCGCGGAGACCGCGCGCGCCCTGCAGCAGGCGCTGGCGGGCGGGCCCATCACACGCCTGGTGAACAACGTGGGCATCGTGGTGCCCGCCGAGGCCGACCGGCAGACCCTGGAGCAGTTCGACCTGGCCGTCGCGCTGAACCTGCGCTGCGCGCTGCAATGCATGCAGGCGCTGCTGCCGGGCATGCGGGAGGCGGGCTTCGGGCGCATCGTCAACATCTCCTCGCGTGCGGCGCTGGGCAAGGAGCTGCGCACCGCCTACGCCGCCACCAAGGCTGGCCTGATCGGCATGACGCGCGTGTGGGCGCTGGAGCTGGGGCGCCACGGCATCACAGCCAACGCCATCGGCCCGGGCCCCATCCGCACCGAACTCTTCGACCGCGCCAACCCGCCCGGCGCGCCGCGCACGCAGGCCATCGTCGATGCCGTGCCCGTGCGGCGCGTGGGCACACCCGAGGACGTGGCGCACGCCGTGTCCTACCTGCTCGACGCGCGCAGCGGCTTCGTCACCGGCCAGGTGCTCTACGTCTGCGGCGGCATGACCGTGGGCGTGGCCGGCGTCTGACCCCCCCCTTTTTTTTGATTCACTATCCAAGCGAGGAAACGCAAATGACCATGAAACACCGCATCGCACGCCGCACCCTGCTGGCCGGCATGGCCGTGGCCGCCGCCGGCGCGCTGCCCCTGGGCGCCGCCGCGCAGAACTACCCCGCCAAGCCCGTGACCATCATCGTGCCGTTCTCGGCCGGCGGCACCACCGACATCCTGGCGCGCATCGTGGGCCAGGGCCTGCAGACCGAGCTGGGCCAGCCCTTCGTGGTGGACAACCGCGCCGGCGCGGGCGGCAACATCGGCGCCTCGCTGGCCGCCAAGGCACCCGCCGACGGCTACACACTGTTCATGGGCACGGTGGGCACACACGCCATCAACCAGGCCCTGTACAAGAAGATGCCCTTTGATCCGGTGAAGGACTTCGCGCCGATCTCGCGCGTGGCCACGGTGCCTAACCTGCTGGTGGCCCACCCGAGCCAGCCGTACAAGACCGTGAAGGAACTCATCGCCTACGCCAAGGCCAACCCCGGCAAGGTGACCTTCGGCTCGCCGGGCAGCGGCGCGTCGCCCCACGTGTCGGGCGAGCTGTTCAAGAGCATGACCGGCACCGACCTGCTGCACGTGCCCTACAAGGGCAGCGCGCCGGCCATGACCGACCTGCTGGGCGGCCAGATCTCCATCATGTTCGACAACATGCCCTCGGCCATCCAGCACGTGCGCTCGGGCAAGCTGCGCCCCATCGCCGTGACCACGGCCAGGCGCTCGCCCGAACTGCCCGACGTGCCCACCATCGCCGAGGCCGGCGTGCCCGGCTACGAGGCCATGTCCTGGTTCGGCATGTTCGCCCCGGCCGCCACGCCCAAGCCCGTGCTGGACAAGCTCAACGCCGCCCTGGTCAAGGTGCTGAACCAGCCCGACGTGAAGAAGAAGATCGCCGAGCAGGGCGGCGACGTGGTGGCCGAAACGCCCGCGCAGTTCGCCGCCTTCATCAAGGCCGAGAGCGCCAAGTGGGGTAAGGTGGTGAAGGAGTCGGGCGCGACGGTCGATTGATATTGCGCATCAAAAAATAGCTGCTAGCGCTTACTGGGTAAGCGTTGGTGGCTATTTTCATGTTCAATCCTGCGCGATCCGCTGGCGCATCCGCATCAAGCAGCGGGCCATGTCCTTGAGCATCACGCAGGTGCTCCAAATGCTGGGGCTGGGTTTCCTTGGCCATCCTGCCCTATGCGCGCCACAGGGGTTGCGTGCTGCAGCGGAACGCACCGCCAAACGAGCGACTGATTCGATAGTCGACATACTCGACCATGATGCCTCTGCGCTCCAATTCACCACCGATAGCGCTGAAGTCCGGGTCGGTGACGTATACGTCCGGTGTGATCGGAAGCGCGAGCTTGGGCGGCTATACGTTCGCAATAGGTGGAGCGCATTCAATCATCCCGGCTGAAACAGACCCGGCGAAACGATGGCCGCCGCGCTCCGCTCGATCCGCTGCCGAAGCCACTGGTGCGCGCTGTCTTCATGGCTGCGCGCATGCCAGATGAGCTGTACCGGAAACGATGGGAACGCGAACGGTAGCGGGCTCGTCGCCAGCCCGAACATCGGCGCGTAGTGCTGTGCGACGATGGCCGGCACGGTGGTGACCAGCGGCGCGCGCGCCACAGTGGCGAACAGGGTGAGGAAGCTGGGCGCCGCGAGCACCGGCTCGATGTCCACCCGGGCCTTGTTGAACGCTTCCTCCATGTATCCGTGCAGGTTGTTCTTGGCGGAGATCAGGGCATGGCGGCTGGCTCGGTACTGGTTCAGCCCTATGGGCGTCTGGTAGGGCAGGAGCTTTGGATGGAAGCAGCAGACCACGCCCAGGTCGTGCAGTTCGGCGCGGTGGTGCCAGTTGCTGCCGCCGGGCAGGTAGCCAATGGCCAGGTCGATCTGCTCCGTGTCCAGCGCGCCGTAGGCCTTCTCGCGGCTGGTGGGGCTCAGCAGCAGCTTGACCCGGGGCGCCGACAGCGCGAGGTCAGCGAAGAGCTCGGCGATCAGCATCGACTCGGACTGGATGGACAACCCGATCCGAAAGACCCGCTCGTCCACGGCGGGGTCGAAGCTGCGGTGCGAGAGCAGCAGCTTCTGGGAGGCGCCGAGCAGCTCGCGCACCGGCTCGTGCAGCGCGCGCGCTCGCAGGGTCGGCTCCATCCGGTAGCCCACGCGCACGAACAGATCGTCGTCCAGCAGTACCCGCAGGACCGAGAGGGCATGGCTCATGGCCGGCTGCTTGATGATCGAAGGATCGTAGATTGAAATGATCGATGTGTGTCATCGTCAGTATCGATTTGTTGAATCAATACCCGGACCATATACTGACCTCGCCGGTGCGCGGCGTCCAGGAGCTGATGGCGGCGGCCAAGGCCAAGCCTGGACAGATCAACTACGGCTCCACGGGCGCGGGCGTCAGCCCGCAGGTCGCCCTGGAAATGCTCAATGCCAAGGCCGGCGTGGCCATGACGCATGTTCCCTACAAGGGAACGGCCCCCATGCTGACGGGCATGCTCTCGGGCGACATCGACGTGGCGTTCGACATCGCCTCGTCCTCGGGCCCGATGATCCAGGGAGGCAGGCTGCGGGGCTTGGCCGTTTCCGGCGCCAGCCGCCTGAAGATGCTGCCCCAGATTCCGACGGTGGCCGAGTCGGGCTACCCGGGCTTCGACGTCACGTCCTGGTATGGCCTGGTGGCGCCCAAGGGAACACCGGACGCCGTTGTCCAGAAGCTCAACGCCGCGCTCCAGAAAGTGCTGCTCAACCCTGAGACGCAACGCACCCTGGCGGCCACCGGCAACGATGTTCTGCCGGGGACGCCCGCGCAGTTCCAGCAGTTCATGCAGGGCGAATACGCCAAGTGGACCGATGCCGTGAAGCAGCTCAACATCACCGTCAACTGAAAGAGGGGCACCCATGCCCGCACCGCACCCGAGGCTCGAGGAGCTCGCCCAGGACCTGCCGGAGATCACCGCCATCCGGCACCAGATCCACCGCCACCCGGAGCTGGCCTTCGAGGAGACGGCCACGGCCGACCTGGTGGCGCGCAAGCTGCGCGAGTGGGGCTTCGAGGTCGCCACGGGCGTGGGCACGACGGGCGTCGTCGGCACGCTCAAGGCCGGCAGCGGCTCCAGGCGCATCGGCCTGCGCGCGGACATGGATGCGCTGGCCATCGAGGAAAGAACGGGCCTGCCCTATGCCAGCACCGTGCCCGGCAAGATGCACGCCTGCGGCCATGACGGCCATACCTCCATCCTGCTCGGGGCCGCCAGGTACCTGGCGCGCACGCGCCGCTTCTCGGGCACGCTGCACCTGTACTTCCAGCCCGCCGAGGAGCGAGGCTACGACAGTGGCGCCGAGCGCATGCTGGCCGATGGCTTGTTCGAGCGGTTTCCCTGCGACGCCGTGTTCGGCCTGCATAACCATCCGGGCGCCGAGGTGGGGTCGATCATGGCGCGCAAGGGCGCGTCCCAGCCTGCCACGGACAAGGTGAGCATCCGCGTCATCGGCAAGGGCGGCCACGTGGCGCGCCCGCACCTGACGGTGGACCCCTCCGTGGTGACCGCCAGCATCGTGATGGCGCTGCAGACCATCGTCTCGCGCAACGTGGATGCCACGCAGACCGCAGTGCTCTCGGTGTGCACGCTGCAGTCGGGCGGCTTCTACGGCGTGATCCCGGACGAGGCGCGCGTCGAGTTGAGCGTGCGCTGTTTCGACCCCGGGGTGCGCGACCTGTTGCGCGAGCGCATCGAGGCCACGGTGCATGGACAGGCGCAGAGCTATGGCGCGCGGGCCGAGATCGACTACCAGACGGGCTACCCCGCGCTGGTGAACACGGACCGCGAGGTGGATTTCGCTGTGGAAGTGGCCCGCGAACTGCTGGGCCCCGAGCGCGTGGATCCGGACTTCGGCTTGGTCACGGCGGGCGACGATTTCTCCTTCATGCTGCAGCGGCGGCCCGGCTGCTACCTGCGCCTGGGCAATGGCCTGTTCAATGAGCCCTGCCATCCGGTGCACCACCCCCGGTACGACTTCAACGACGACAACCTGCGCACCGGGGCGGCGTACTGGAGCCTGCTGGTGGAACGCTACCTCGTGGATTGAGTCTGCAATCCTATTGATAGCTGCCTGCGATTGCTGGACAAGCGTTGGCGGCACTTTCCATATGTAAACCACCACACGCTGCACTGCACCCTCGGAGCCTCGGGGCGCATGCCTCACTCCGGCGCCACCCCCGCGGCCTGCGCGGCCTCGGCCCATTTCCGGTTCTCGGACGCGAGGAATTCCCTGAGCTGCCGCGGCGAGCTGCCGGATGGTTCGCTGCCCGTGGTGGCCGATGCCTTGATCACGTCGGGCCGTGCCTGGGCCTTGAGCGCGGCCTTGTTGAGCAGGTCCACCACCTGGGGCGGAGTGCCCGCCGGCGCCACGAGCGCCGTCCACGAAGCCACCTCGAAGCCGGGGTAGCCCTGCTCCGCGATGGTCGGCACCTGGGGCAGCTCCTTGTAGCGCGCCGTGCTGGAGACGGCCAGCACCTTCAGCTTGCCCTGGCGCACCTGCGGCAGCACCAGGCCGCCAGCGTCCATCATCACGTCGATCTGCCCGCCGATCAGGTCCGTCAGGGCTGCCGACGAGCCCTTGTACGGCACATGCAGGATGTCCAGCCCCGCGGCCTTCTTGAGCAGCTCCATCGCCAGGTTCGCGGTGATGCCGCGCCCGCCCGAGCCGTAGTTGAGCTTGCCCGGGTTGGCCTTGGCGTACTGCACGAGCGCCGCCAGGCTGTTGAAGGGCGAGGCAGCGGGCACGACCAGATAGAGGCGGCCCACGCCGTTGAGCATGACCGGCTCGAAATCCTTGAGCGGGTCATAGCCCGGCTTGCTGTAGATCGCCGGGTTGATCGCCAGTTGGCCGGACGTTCCCAGCAGTAGCGTATGGCCGTCCGGCGCGGCCTGCCTGACCTCCTGGGCGCCCAGGATGCCATTGGCGCCGGCCTTGTTCTCGACGTACACCGGCTTGCCCAGGATGTCCGACAGCGCGATGGCGAGCGCCCGGGCGCTGCTGTCCACGGTCTGACCCGGTGGATAGCCCACGACGATGCGGATAGGCCTGGAAGGAAAGGCGTCACCCTGCGCGAGGGCCAGGGGCGCGCCCAGGGCAGCGGTGGCGGCCGTGCCGGCGTATTGCAGGAAGCGGCGGCGGGTGGTGAGCGAGGGCATGGAGTCTCCTGGAGGATGGATAGGTGTCACTGGTCGGACTGCAGGCCTTCGCTGCGGACCACCTCGGCCCAGCGCGCCAGTTCTTCGGTGTAGAGCCTGTCGGCCTGCGCGGGCGAGCTGGGGGCCGCCTCCACGCCCAGCAGCGTGAACTGCTGGCGCAGCCGTTCGTCAGCCAGCGCGGCGTGCACGGCCCTGGACAGCGTGCCCACCACCTCCGGCGGCATGCCGGCGGGCCCGCCGATGCCGTACCAGCTCGTCACCTCGTAGCCCTTGACCGTTTCGGCGGCGGCCGGCACGCCGGGCGCCAGCGGCGTGCGCCGGGCCGTGGCCACTGCCAGCACATTCGCGCGTGAGGCGATGGGTGCCACCGCGGGCGGAGTGCCGAACTGCACGTCGAGCTGCCCGCCCACCAGCGCAGTGGCCGTCTCGCTGCCCCCCTTGTAAGGGATGTGCGCCATGCGCACGCCGGCGTCGCGCTGCAGCACCAGGGCAGCCAGGTGGGGCGTGGTGCCCACGCCGCCGGCGCCGTAGTTGAGCTTGCCGGGCGCCTGGCGGGCGCGCGCCAGCAGATCGGCCAGCGTCCGGATGCCGGAGTCCTTGGGCACGGCGATCAGCAGCGGGCCGCGCGCCACCGTGCTGACCATGCTGAAGGCGGTCGCCGCGTCGTAGGACAGCGACTTGTACATGCTCGGCGAGATGGTGTTGGTGGACGTGAGCATCATCAGCGTGTAGCCGTCGGCCGGCGCGCGCGCCACGGTGCCCGCCGCCAGCGTGGTGCCCGCGCCCGGCCTGTTGTCCACGATCACGGTCTGGCCCAGGCTGCGGCCCATGGCATCGGCCAGCGCGCGGGCCACGTTGTCCGCGCCGCCGCCGGCGCCGAAGCCGACCACCAGCCTGATGGGCCGGTCGGGGTAGGCCGCCTGCGCGGCCATGGGGATGCTGGCCAGCGCCACGGCGGCCAACAGGGTTGCATGCAAGCGTTTCATGGGTTCGTCTCTCCTTGATGTGATTCCTGTACCGGGTGCAGCGCGTCCAGCGCCTGCGCCCATGCCTGTACGCGCATGCCGGGCAGCGCCTCGCAATGGCGCAGCAGGCGTAGCCCGGCCTGGCCGTCCGGCTGGGCGCCGCCCCAGTGCAGGCAGTCGCCCAGCTTGGCCACGAACTGGGGCTCGTCCAGCGGGCGCTGGGCCGAGCCGCGCAGCAGTTCCACGCGCTGCGCCAGCCGGCGTCCGTCGCGCAGCAGCAGCCGCACCTCTGCCATGCGCGCTCCGATGTCGCCCGTTTCTTCCTGCCAGTGCACGCGGTCGAAGAAGCGCTGGATCTGCGGGCGGCGCACCGCCGTATCCGTGAAACTGGCGAGCCGCACCGCGCCGTCCTCGGCGGCCGCAGCCATCGCATAGGGCAGGCTGAATTTGCCCTGCAGCCCGTTGGCCGGCCGCGGGTGCACCAGCGGCACGAAGGCGCCCGGGCTGCCGAGCACGTCCACACGCGCGATGTCCTGCAGCCGCAGGTCGTGCGCGGCGCGCAGATCCAGCATGGCGTCGATGGCGCGGTGCGTCGCGTAGCACATGGGGTATTGCTTGATGTCCAGCCCGCTGCGCTCGATCTCCAGCGGCGCCTCGCCGAGCCGGGCCAGCCAGGCGTCGGCGGATGCGCCGTCTGCGTAAGTGCGCAGGTAGCCATGAGGGCCGTCGATGGCATGCGCCCCGGCCTCGAACCCGGCGGCCGCCAGCAGCGCCGCGCGCACCGCCGCGCCGCCGGCCTGCCCGGCCTGGAAGCACTTGGCCTGCGTGCCCACGTTCTCGCGCGAGCCGGCCGCCTGCGCCACGGCCAGGCCCAGCGCGTGCGCGATCTGGCCAGCGTCGAGCCGCAGCAGATAGGCGCAGGCCGCGGTGGCGCCCAGCACGCCGATGCTGGCGGTGGAGTGCCAGCCCGCGGCGTAGTGCTCCGGTGCGAAGGCACGCGACAGCTTGACCAGCACCTCCAGTCCCACCACGTAGGAGGCATGCAGGCGCTCGCCGTCCAGGCCGCGCGCCTGCGCCAGTGCCAGCAGAGCCGGCCACAGCACGACGCTCGGATGGCCGCGCTGCGCCACGTTCACGTCGTCGTAGTCCAGCACATGGCCGGCCACACCGTTGAACCAGGCGGCGGTTTCTGCTGCCGCCCAGGCGCCGCGCCCCCACAGCCGGGCCCGGCCGGGGCCACCGTCGTCATGGAGCAGGCCGCCGCCGTGCAGGTAGCGCAGCGCCGCATGGACTGCGGGCTCTCCCTGTCCGGCGAATGCGACGGCATAGGTGTCCGCCAGCGTGCGGGCGCAAATGTCCCGGTGCGCCGGTTCTAGGGTGCTGGCGTCGAACGTGGTGGCGAACCGGGCGATGCGCTGCGCCACCGATGGGGCGTTGGATGCGGACGGCACGGCCTTACCCTTCGAGCACGCTGCGCGGCACCCAGGCCACACCGTCCATGAGTCGGCGGGCGGTTCGTGCGAAACCCAGGGCTTCGAACACCAGCGGCTCGTCGGCCCGGGCATGGCCCTGCACTTCGACGCGCATGGCCCCCAGCGGATGGCCGATGTGCAGGCTCGCGGGCGCGACGCGCTCCCCTTCGGGTCGGGTCGCCTGCTGCACGACCGAGCCCGCGACGCTGGCGCAGGCCGATGTGCAAATCGCGCCCGTGCCGGCCATGCTTTCGTGGCAGCGGCCATAGAAGACCAGGCGCGCGCGCAGGTCCATGGCCTCTGCGGGCACGGTGCGGCCCTGCGCATCGGCATAGCCGGCCGGCGGCGCCACCAGCACCACCAGCGGCAGCGCGGGCGAGGCGGTATCCGCCTCCCGCCAGCCGCCGCACAGGCCCAGCAGCGCGGCGGCGCGGGCGCGCAGCTCCTTCAGGGTGGCCAGCAGGGGTGCGTTGGCGTCGATCTGGTCGGGCAGTTCGCTGCCCGACAGGCCCAGCGCCTGGGCGGCCACGAAGACGCAGGGGTTGCCCACGTCGCACAGGCTGGTGTCGAAGGCGCGACCGTCCGACAGCGTGATGCGGTCCTGCGCGCGTCCGGTGGGCATGCCGCGCCCGGTCTTGGCGCCCACGGTGCCGCGGTAGTCCATGAAGATGCGCGCGCCGGTGCCAGGCACGCCGGGGATCGCGAAATCGCCGGCCACGCGCGCCCCGCCATCGGCCACCGGCACGTGGGCCACCAGCAGCTTGCCGGTGTTGGTGTTGTGGATGCGTACGGGCGTGTCGGCCCCCCGGGCGTCGACCAGGCCGGCATCGATGGCGAACGGCCCGACACCGGCGGAGATGTTGCCGCAGTTGCTGGTGTAGACCACCCGCCCCTGGCCCGGCGGCACGATACCGTAGGTGTAGTCCACGTCCGCCTGCGGATGCGTCGGCGGGCCTACGATGGCCAGCTTGGCCGTGACCAGCCGGGAGCCGCCCAGGCCGTCGATCTGCAGCAGGTCCTGCGCGCCGAGCACGGCCATCAGCAGGCGGTCGCGCTGCGCGCCGGGCGGCGGCAGGTCCGCAGCCTTGAAGTAGATGCCCTTGCTGGTGCCGCCGCGCAGGATGGCGCAGGGCACGCCGATTTGTTCATTCGATGTCTGCATGTTTCGCTCCATCAGTCTTCGAGGGGAAAGCGCTTCACCAGCGCGCCCAGCCGCGCGTCGTCGTCGCGCACCATCGCGGTGAAGGCCGCCGGGCTGGTGAAGGCCGGTTCGGCCCCGGCCGTCGCCAGCGCCTCGCGCACATGCGGGTCCTTGCCGGCCTCGCGTACGGCATCGGCGATGGCCTGGGCCACCGCCGGGGGCGTGCCCTGGGGCGCGAACATGCCGTACCAGGTGACCGAATACGAATCGGCCCAGCCCGCCTCCATGCTCGTGGGCACTTCGGGCAGGGCATGGGCGCGGTCGCGGCCGTTGGTTACCAGGACGCGCAGGCGCCCGCTCTTGTGCAGCGGTATGGCCGCGGTGATGCCGGTGAAGGCCATGGTCAGGTTGCCCGAGACCAGGTCGCCCACGATGGGGGCGGTGCCCCTGTAGTTCACGACGGCCAGATTCGGCAACTGGTAATCTGCCGCGAACTTCTGGGCACGCACCTTGGAACTGTTCTCGCCGCTGCCCGCGTTGCAGGGCTTGCTGCGGCAATACGCGACCAGATCGGGCAGGGTCTTGAACGGCAGCGTGGCCGTCACCACGATCGCGGTCGGCGAGGTGGCCACGGCCGTCACCGGCGTGAGCCGCGCCACCGGGTCGATGCCCTTGAGGCTGCGCTGGTACTTCATGAGCAGGATCGAAGGCACCTGGAACAGCAGTGTGTAGCCGTCCGGCGCTGCCTCGATGACGCGGCGCGTGCCGATCAGGCCGTCGGCGCCGCCCAGGTTCTCCACCAGCACCGGCTGCTTCCACAGCACGGCCAGGCGGCTGGCCACGGCGCGCGCCGTGGCGTCGGTGCCGCCGCCGGGGTTGTAGGGCACGACCAGCGTCACGGGGCGGGTGGGCGCCCACGCGGCCGCAGGAGCAGCCCGGGCCGCACCGAAGAGGCTGGCGGCTGCCAGCAGGGCCAGCGATGCGCGGCCGGGGCGGCGCACGTGGATGGGGGATCGTCTCGTCGTGGTTGTCATGGCGTGTGGTTGGTGCATGGGTTCAGGCTTCGGTGGTTGCGCCGGGGGCGGGCCGCCAGATCCAGGGGCGTGCGGTGCGGTCGCGAGCCTGCCAGGCGTCGATGTTTTCGTGCAACTGCAGCGTGCGGCCGATGTCGTCCAGGCCTTCCAGCAGCGCCGTGCGGCGCAGCGGGTCGACCTCGAAGGCCAGGGCGGTGCCATCGGGCAGCAGGATGCGCTGGGCGCGCAGGTCCATCTCCCAGGCAGCCTGCGGCGTGCAGGCTGCACGCGCGCGCGCCAGTGCGTCGGCGGGCAGGCGCACTGGCAGCACGCCGTTCTGAAAGCAGTTGGCGTGGAAGATGTCGCCGAAGCTCTCGGCGACCACGCAGCGGATGCCGCGCGCCAGCAGGGCCCACACGGCGCCTTCGCGCGAAGAGCCGCAACCGAAGTTGCGGCCGGCCACCAGGATGGGCGCTTCGCGCCATGGCGCCTGGTTCAGCACGAAGTCCGGGTTCTCGCTGCCGTCGCCGCGGTAGCGCAGCGACTCGAAGGCCCAGGGGCCGAGCTCGTGGCGCTGCAGGCTGGTCAGCCGCTCGATGCGGATGATGAGGTCGGTGTCGACGTTGTCGATCGGCAGCGGCGCCGCAGCGCCGCGCAGGATGGTGAAGGGCTGCATGCTCACAGGCTCCGTGGATCGGCGATGGCGCCCGCCAGCGCGGCGGCCACGGCGCTGGCCGGGCTGGCCAGGTGCGTGCGCGCGCCGGGCCCCTGGCGGCCGACGAAGTTGCGGTTGGAGGTGGAAACCACGCGCTCGCCCGGCGCGGCCTGCTCGCCATTGGCGGCCACGCACATGCTGCAGCCGGGCTCGCGCCATGCGAAGCCTGCGGCTCGGAAGGCTTCGTGCAGGCCTTCGCGCTCCGCGGCGCGCTTGACGTTCTCCGAGCCCGGCACCACCCAGGCCTGCACATGCGGCGCGACGCGCCGCCCGCGCAGCAGCCCCGCCGCCTCGCGCAGATCCGACAGGCGCGAGTTGGTGCATGAGCCGATGAACACGCGGTCGATGCGCGTGCCCTGCAGCGGCGCGCCCGCCTTCAGGCCCATGTAGGCGAGCGCTGCCTGCCAGGCCTGGCGCTGCGCCGGGCTGGCGGCGTCGGCCGGGTCGGGAACGCGCGTGTCGACGGCCATCGCATGCTCGGGGCTGGTGCCCCAGGTCAGCGTGGGCGCCACGGCGGCGGCGTTGACGTGCCACTCCTGCTCGTAGCGGGCACCGGGGTCGCTGGGCAGCGTGCGCCAGTGGGCCAGGGCCTGCGCGAAGGCGTCCCCCTGCGGCGCGAAGGGCCGGCCGCGCAGATAGGCCTCGGTCTTCACGTCGGGGGCGACCATGCCGATGCGCGCGCCGAGCTCGATCGACAGGTTGCACAGCGTCATGCGCTGCTCGACCTCCATGGCCTCGACGGCCGCGCCCGCGTATTCCACCGCGAAGCCGTTGCCGGCGTTGGCGCCGAGCCAGCCGATCAGGGCCAGGGCCAGATCCTTGGCGCCCACGCCAGGGCCGGGCAGCCCGTCGAGCAGTACGCGCATGGTGCGCGGGCGGCGCAGCACCAGCGTCTGACTGGCCAGCACGTGCGTCACTTCGGACGAGCCCACGCCGAAGGCGATGGCGCCCAGCGCGCCATTGGTGCAGGTGTGGCTGTCGCCGCAGACCAGCGTCATGCCCGGCTGGACGATGCCCAGCTCGGGCCCCATCACGTGCACGATGCCCTGGCCGGGCTCGCCGAGGTCGAACATGCGGATGCCCGCCTGCCGCGTCAGCAGCTTCAGGCCCTGGTACAGGCGCGCGCCGCCGGCGAAGGTCTCGCCGGTACGGTCCGGCGCGCTGGAGACGGCGTGATCGGGCGTGGCGAAGGCCAGCCCCGGGTTGCGCACGGGCAGGCCGCGCTCGGCCAGCTGGCGCAGCCCGGCCGTTCCCGACAGGTCGTGCAGCAGGTGGCGGTCGATGTGCAGCAGGTCCCAGCCGTCGGCCAGGGACTGCACCACATGGGCGTCCCAGACCTTGTCGAACAGCGTGCGTGGATGGGGCGTGTCCATGCCGTCCTCACTGCGCCGTCTGGAAGCGGGTGCGCAGTGCATCCCACTCGGCCGCGCCCAGGCGGCGAAAGCGCTCGGCCACGCCGGGCGTGCCTGCCGAGGCCGGCGGCTGCCCGGTGGCCTTGAGCGCCGACAGTGCCTGCTCGCACGCCGAGGCGGCCGCGCCGATCAGCAGGCTGGGCAGGATGGCCAAGCGGTAGCCCATGTCCTGCGCCTGGGCCAGGCCCAGGTCCGGCGTCTTGCCGCCGCGCACGATGTTGAGCAGGCACGGCCCCTGCACGAGGCGGGGGATGGATGCGAGTTCCTCGAGGGACTGGGCGGCTTCCACGAAGACCATGTCGGCGCCGGCCGCCAGGGCGGCGCGGGCGCGGCGCACGGCTTCGTCCAGGCCGAGCATGGCGCGCGCGTCGGTGCGCGCGATCACGAGGAAGTCCGGGTCGCGCCGGGCGTGCAGCGCGGCGCGGATCTTGGCCACGAACTGCTCGCAGGGGATGACCTCCTTGCCGTCGAGGTGGCCGCAGCGCTTGGGCGCGACCTGATCCTCGATGTGCAGGCCGGCGACGCCGCGCATCTCGTACTCGCGCACGGTGCGCGTGACGTTGAGCTCGTTGCCGTAGCCGGTGTCGGCGTCGGCGACCAGGGGGATGGCGACCGAGCGCGCCAGCACGCCGGCGGCATCGGCCATCTCGCTCATGCCGAGCAGGCCATAGTCGGGAAAGCCACGCGCGGCCGACGCGCCGGCACCGGTCATGTAGACGCAGGGGAAGCCGGCGGCCTCCACCATCTTGGCGGTCATGCCGTCGTAGGCGCCGGGGGCGACGGTGATCTCGGGGCGCGCGAGCAGGTCGCGCAGTGTGCGGGCAGGTGTCATGTTGGAAGAGCCGAGGCTGGAAGATCGCAGTGCGCTGCAGTAAAAATCTCAACGTAACAACATCATAACACTATGATGTTATGTTGTTGATGGGATATGCCCGGATGGCAGGCACAATCACGTTCAGTTAGCGCCTTGCCGCCCGAGCACCGATCGAAGTTCCATGGACACTGCCATTGCCCCCCTGCTGAGCCGCAAGCCCGGCACTGCCCTGCACCGCCAGCTTTTCATGGTTCTGCGCGACCAGATCGCCCAGGGCATTTACCCGGTGGGCGGATTGATTCCGCCCGAAGATGCGCTGTGCGCGCAGTTCGACGTCTCGCGCATCACGGTGCGCCGAGCCGTCTCCGACCTCGAACAACTGGGCCTGGTGGAAAAGCGTCCCGGCCGCGGCACCTTCGTGCGGGCGGCGCCCCGGCCGCTGCGGCCGCAGGCCAGCTTCGGCTTGCTCGACTCACTGGGCCGGCAGGCCCGCGAGACCGAGGTGACTGTGCAGAAAGTGGAAATGGTCTCGCCCCCATCCGTGGTGGCGCAGCAGTTGCAACTGCCTGATGGCGAGGTCGCAGTGCATGCGGTGCGCCTGCGCTCGGTGCATGGCGTGCCGGTGATGGCCACCGACGCCTGGGTGCCGCGCGCGGTGGGTCAGCACGTGAGCGAGGCGGAGCTCAAGAAGCGTGCGCTGTTCGAAATCCTGATAGCCGAGGGTGTGAAGTTCGGCCGCGTGATCCAGGAGATGACTGCGGTCGCTGCGGACCCGGTGCTGGCGAATCTGCTGCAGGTCGACGTGGGGGCGCCGCTGGTCCGCTTGGTCCGGCTACTGCACGACAGGCGCAAGCGGCCGGTGCAATACATCACGATCCATTTCACGGGCGAGCGCAGCCGCATCCTGATGGACGTGGCGGCTGACGCGGTCAACACCACGGGGGCCGGACAGATCGTGCACGACCCGGATTTGTAGGCGCGAGCGGCGCGTGCCGCGCTACTGCCGCCCATGCAGGGGCGGGCGCTTGGATCACGGCAGCGGTTCGTGCACCGCCTTCTTGGCCGAGTGCTCCTGCGCTTCGCGTTCCTGCCGCTCCTTGGCCATCTGCTCCACGAGCTGCTGGCGCCCCTGCTTGGCCACGGCGATCATGGCCTCGCGGTCGTTGTGGTGCTCGTACATGCGCTCAGACAGCGCGATGTTGTGGGCGCGGAAGCGCTCGGTCAGCCGGTCGGCTTCCTGGGGCGGCAGGCCCGTGAGCTCCAGCACCGTGCGCGCCGTGCGCAGGCTGGACTCGAACAGCTCGCGCTCCACATGGGTCACGCCCAGGTCGCGCAGGCTGTGCCAGTGCGTCACGTCGCGCGCGCGGGCCACCACCTGCAGGTGCGGAAAATGCTTCTTCGCCAGCTGCACGATCTTGATCGACTGGTCGGGAGCGTCCACCGCCACCACCAGGATGCGGGCCTGCTCCGCGCCGGCCATGCGCAGCAGGTTCGCGCGCGTGGCGTCGCCGTAGAACACGCGGTAGCCGAAGGTATGGGCCACCTCCAGCATCTCCACGCTGTGGTCCAGCACCGTGGCGGGGACGCCCTGGGCGAGCATCAGGCGCGCCACGATCTGCCCGTAGCGCCCGAAGCCGGCGATGATCACCGGCGCGCTCTGCGGCTCGGAGATCTCCCGCACCTGCGGCGCGCTCTTGAGCGTGGCGAAGCGTTTGAGCAGCACGCGGTCCAGCAGCGCCAGCAGCAGCGGGCTGATAAGCATGGACAGCGCCACCGCGCCTATCAGCAGCGAGGCTGTCTCGGGGGGAATGGCGCCGAACGTGGCGCCGGCCTGGAACACCACGAAGGCGAATTCACCGCCCTGCGCCAGCATCAGCGTGAACACGGGCCGCTCCTGGTAGGGCATGGCGGTCACGCGCGCCAGCAGCCAGATCACCAGCGCCTTGACGATCAGGAAGCCCAGCAGCAGGCCCAGCATGACCAAGGGCTGGCGCAGAATCACGCCGAAGTCGATGCTCATGCCCACGGCGATGAAGAACAGACCCAGCAGCAGGCCCTTGAAGGGCTCGATGTCGGTCTCCAGCTCGCGCCGGTATTCGCTGTCGGCCAGCAGCACGCCGGCCAGGAAGGCACCCAGCGCCATGGAAAGGCCCACCGACAGCATCAGCATGGCGATGCCCACCACCAGGAACAGCGAGGTGGCGGTGAAGATCTCGGGCGTCTTGCTCCTGGCGATCCAGCGCAGCAGCGGCCGCAGCACCCAGCGCCCGCCGAGCACGATGGCGCCCACCACGGCCACGATCTTGAAGGCCTCGGCCATCAGGTCCTGCGGCGCATGCGGGTGGGCAGCATCGGCCGCCGCCACACCCAGCAGCGGCAGCAGTGCCAGGATGGGGATGGCGGCCACGTCCTGGAACAGCAGGATGGAGAACGCCTTCTGTCCGCCATCGGTGCGCATGAGGTTGCGTTCGTTGATGACCTGCAGCGCGATCGCGGTGGAAGACAGCGCCAGCCCCAGCGCCCCCACCAGCCCCACGCGCCAGGGCAGGCCGAAGGTCCAGGCCGCAGCCCACAGCAGCGCGGCGCAGCCCAGCATCTGCGCCGAG
The DNA here is from genome assembly GCF_000204645.1 of Alicycliphilus denitrificans K601. Classification (NCBI taxonomy): domain Bacteria; kingdom Pseudomonadati; phylum Pseudomonadota; class Betaproteobacteria; order Burkholderiales; family Comamonadaceae; genus Alicycliphilus; species Alicycliphilus denitrificans. The sequence continues at coordinate 4,112,524 of NC_015422.1, forward strand.
CCCAGGCCGAAGATGGGGCGGCGCATGCTCCACAGGCGGGCCGGCTGCAGCTCCAGCCCCACGAGGAACAGCATTAGCACCACGCCGAACTCGGCGAAGTGCAGGATGTCCTGTACATTGCTGACGAGCGAGAGGCCCCAGGGCCCGATGGCGATGCCCGCGGCCAGGTAGCCGATGATGGCGCCCAGGCCCAGCGCGCGGGCGATGGGCACCGCGATCACGGCCGCGGCAAGGTAGGTGAATCCGTAGGTGAGCCAGACGGGGGCGTGGGCCATGGTGGGACGGGGTGCGGGGCGGGAAGCGGTCCGAAATTGTGACACCCCGCGTCCATCGGCGCAGGCGCCGTCCGTCGATAGAATCGGCCGTTTCCTTTCTCTTCTTACGCGGCGCGACATGGACTGGCATACCTGGATGGCTTTTTTTGCGGCATCGTGGGTGATCGCCATCTCGCCGGGCTCGGGCGCCGTGCTGTCCATGAGCCATGGCCTGTCCTACGGCGTGCGCAAGACGGGCGCCACCATCCTGGGGCTGGAGCTGGGCCTGCTGTTCATCCTCGTCGTGGCGGGCGCGGGCGTGGGCTCGCTGCTCATCGCATCGGAGCTCGCCTTTGGCATCGTCAAGGTGCTGGGCGCGTGCTACCTCATCTACCTGGGCCTGTGCCAGTGGCGCGCGGGCTCCGTCGGCACGCTGGGCGGCGACCTCGTGGCCGCGCCCGCGAGCTGGCGCCGGCGCGTGCTGACCGGGGCGCTGACCAACGCCACTAACCCCAAGGGCATCCTGTTCATGGTGGCCGTGCTGCCGCAGTTCATGAGCGATGCGCGCCCGCTGTGGAGCCAGCTGCTGGTCATGGCCGCGACCTTGATCACGGTGGACCTGATCGTCATGAACGGCTATGCCGCCGGAGCCAGCGCGCTGCGCCGCCTGATGCAGAACGCCGGCGCCATGCGCGCGCAGAACCGCGTGTTCGGCGGCTTGCTGATGCTGGTGGGCACGGGGCTGTTCTTCGTCAAGCGTGGCACGCAGCACGCCTGATGCTTTCGAATTAATAGTTACAAGCGCTTGCTGGATGGGCGCTGAAGCCGGTTTTCATTCAAAACTGTAGAGGGGTCGCATGCCGGTCATCGCTGTTGCCAGTCCCAAGGGCGGCGTGGGCAAGTCCACGCTGGCCACCAACATCGCGGGCTACTTCGCCAGCCGCGGCCACCAGGTCGTGCTGGGCGACGCGGACCGCCAGCAGTCCGCGCGCCTGTGGCTGCAGCAGCGCCCCCAGGCGGCGCGGCCCATAGGCGTGTGGGAGGTGGATGCCGACTGGATCAGCGCCCCGCCCAGGCAGGCCACTCACGCCGTGCTCGACACCCCCGCGGGCCTGGGCGGCTGGCGCCTGAAGGACGCGCTGAAACTGGCCGACAGGATCATCGTGCCGTTGCAGCCCAGTCTGTTCGATATCTTCGCCACGGGCCAGTACCTGGACGAGCTGGCCGCGCAGCGCAAGGGCGGGCTGGCGCGGGTGGCCATCGTCGGTATGCGCGTGGACCCGCGCACCATCGCCGCCGAAAAGCTGCGCAACTTCGTGGACGGCCTGGGCCTGCCCGTGCTCGGCTACCTGCGCAACACGCAGAACTACATCCAGCTGGCGGCGCAGGGCCAGTCGGTGTTCGACGTGACCGCCTCGCGCGTGGCGCGCGACCTGGAGCAGTGGCAGGGCATCTGCGCCTGGCTCGACGAGGCTTGATTCCATAACACGGCCGGCCATGAAAAGGCCGCTCGCCCCCTGCAAGGGGCGAGCGGCTTGGCGTGCCCGTGGAAGCGGATCAGTTGAAGTTGCTCGCGTGGGAGTGGGCGCTGGCCTGGGTGGCCTCGATCGCCTCATTGCGCACCTCGGCGCGCGTCCGCGCGCTCGCCGTGCCGCCCAATGGGGCGGCGGCCATGTCGTCCCACTCGCCGGAGCGGGGCATGGTGCCGTTGGCGCGCGCGGCCACCAGGTCGGCGATCACGGCCTCGCGGGTGAGCGTGCTCGGTTGCGTCTGCATGAGGTTGGCGGGGTAGGTGCCCTCGCCGTACTGGACGGGGGCGTCGGCATGCGCGGCGGCGATGGCGCCCAAGGCCAGCGCGGCGGCGATCAGGGTCTTGTTCATGGTGTGTTCCTTCCTTGGCAGGGTTGTCCTTTCCCGGGCTCGGGCTGCTGCCGGTCTCCCCGGGGCTGTGGGCGGTTGCGCTCGAAGATGAATGCAATGCCGTCCATGGAGTGCACTTTATCGAGGGATAACCCTTGGAAAAAGCCGCATTCCTGCAACGATTGGTTCATGAAATTGAAATAATCGCGGCCATTGCAGACAGGGGTGACCGGACATGGACAGGCTGATGACGATGCGTGTATTCCAGGCCGTGGCCGACGAGGGCGGCTTTGCGGCCGCGGCGCGCGCGCTGGACATGGCGCCCGCCACGGTGACGCGCTTCGTCGCCGACCTGGAGCGCGACGTGGGCGCGCGCCTGCTGCAGCGCACCACGCGCCGGGTATCGCTGACCGAGGTGGGCGCGGCCTATTTGGCCCGCGTGCGCACGATCCTGGCCGAGGTGGGCGAGGCGCGGGCCATGGCGCAGGAATACACCGGGGGCATGGGCGGCGTGCTGCGGGTGTGCGCCAGCCCGGCGCTGGCCACCCACATCCTGGCGCCGCTGGTGGCGCAGTTCCGGCAGCGGCATCCGGCCGTGCTGCTGGACATCCACGTGCGGATAGGCGACGACCTGCCGATCGCCGACCACGACATCACCTTGCTCGGCACGCCTTCGGACTACGACGCCGACCTGATCGCGCGGCCCTTCGCGTCCACGGTGGGCGTGCTGTGCGCCTCGCTAGCCTACCTGGGCCGCCGCGGCGCGCCGCGTACGCCGCAGGAACTGTCGGAGCATGACTGCCTGCTGGCGGACCACATGGCGGATATGCGCCACGGCGTGGTGCGGCTCAGCCATCCGGCGCATGGCGAGCGCTTGACCGAGGTGGCCGTGCGTCCGGTGTGCGTGGTCAACCATTCGGACACGCTCATGGGGATTGCGCTCGGCGGCGCCGGCATCGCCGTCCTGTCCGTTGACTTGGTGGCGGAGCACCTGCAGAGCGGCCGGCTGGTGCGCGTGCTCGCGCCCTGGACCTGCGGCCACTACACGCTCTACGCCGCGCTGCCCAGCCGCAAGTTCATGCCGACGCGCACCCGGGCCTTCCTGGACTTCCTGTCGGAGCACACGCGCAAGCGCATCCGCGAGGCGCTGGGCGGCGAGGCCGGGGATTAGCGGGGTGCGGGCGCCAGGAAGCTGTTTTGCCGCCAGGCCTCGTAGACCGTCACGGCCACCGCGTTCGACAGGTTCAGGCTGCGCTGCCCGGGCAGCATCGGCAGGCGCAGGCGCTGCGCGGGCGGGAAGGTCTCGCGCAGCTCGGGCGGCAGGCCGCGCGATTCGGCGCCGAACACCATCCAGTCGCCAGGCAGGAAGCCCGCGTCGTAGACCGAGCGCGTGCCGTGCGTGGTCAGCGCGAACATGCGCGAGGGGTCGGGCCGCATGTCGCGCAGCAGCGCCGTCCAGCCGCTGTGGCGGCGCACCTCGGCGTACTCGTGGTAGTCCAGGCCCGCGCGCCGCATGAGCCGGTCCTCCATGGAAAAGCCCAGCGGCTCTACCAGGTGCAGCATGCAGCCGGTGTTGGCGGCCAGGCGAATCACGTTGCCGGTGTTGGGCGGGATCTCGGGCTCGACGAGGACGATGTGGAACATCGTGCTATTGTCAACCGGTATGGCGCCTGCCCGCGCCCCGCCGGTGCGACCCGGTCATGGCGTGCGCGCCAGCACGATGGCAGCGACGTGGCGCGCGCCGGCCTCGCGCAGGGGCGCGGCGGCCGCGTGCAGCGTGGCACCCGTGGTCATCACGTCGTCCACCAGCAGCACGCGCCGGCCCGACGCTTGCGCCGCCAGCAGCGGGTCGAGCATGAACGCGCCGCGCAGGTTGCGCAGGCGCTGCGCGCGCGTGAGGTGGCTTTGCGCCTCGGCGTCGCGTGTGCGCAGCAGCAGATGCGGGTGCATGTGCGGGCTGCCCAGCCGGCGCGCCAGCAGCAGCGCCTGGTTGTAGCCGCGCTGGCGCAGCCGCTCGCGCGACAGCGGCACGGGCAGCACCAGGTCGGCCTGCGCGATGGCGGTCTGCGCGCCCGGGGCCTGCCGCATGAGCTCGGCCAGCGCGGCAGCCCAGCCCGGGTCGGCCTGGAACTTGAACTGCGCCAGGAGATGGGCCCACGGGAAGCCGTAGCTCACGGCGGCCAGGCAGGCGTCGAGCGGCGGCGGGTGGCGCAGGCATTCCCCGCACTGCGCCACGCCGTCGGGAACCACGGCCGCGCAGGTACTGCAGCGCGCGCCCGGCCGGGCGAATTGCGCGCGGCAGGCATCGCACAGGCGGCGCGCGGGCCATGCGTGGCAAACGGCGCACTGGCTGGGCAGCCCGGCTGCCAGGCCCGTCAGGGCATGCAGCCCGCGGCGCCAGTGCTGCGATATCCCTGCGGGGCGCGTGTCGGCCATGGGCTCAATATACTCGCGGCCATTTGCGGCCCGCCATGCCTGAATCCCTCCCGCCAACCATCGACCCGGTCGCCGCCGCGCGCTGGCACGCCCTGGTGCCCGATGAATCGCCCTGGCTGCACGAGGAGGTCGCACGGCGCATGCAGGAGCGGCTGCAGTGGATCGTCAAGGCGCCCGCGGCATGGTGCGACTGGGACCCGCTGCGCGGCGGCATGCAGGGCCATGCCCTGGTGGGCGAGCGCTTCGCGCAGGCCGTGAGCCAGATCGCGGAGACCTCCTCGCCCCAGGGGGAGGCGGCGGTCCGCGCGCGCCTTGCCAGGCCCTGGTGGAGCCCGGCGCGCTGGTCGGCGGCCGCGCCGCGCTTCGGCCTGCCGCAGGACGGCAGCCAGCAGATGCTCTGGTCCAACATGGCCCTGCACATGGCGACCGAGCCGCAGGCGCTGATCGCCCGATGGCACCGCGCGCTGGCGGTGGACGGCTACCTGATGTTCTCCTGTCTGGGGCCGGACACGCTGCGCGAGCTGCACGCCCTGTATGCTGACCTGGGGTGGCCCGCGCCGGGCCATGCCATGACCGACATGCACGACTGGGGCGACATGCTGGTGCAGGCCGGGTTCGCCGAGCCCATCATGGACATGGAGCGCATCACGCTCACGTTCGCCACCCCGCAGCGCCTGCTGCAGGAGCTGCGCGGCCTGGGACGCAACCTGCACCCCCGGCGCTTCGCGGCGTTGCGCGGGCGCAACTGGCGCACGCAGCTGGAACAGGCCTTGGCGCAGCGCCTGGCCGACCCGCGCCATGACGGGCAGCTGGCGCTGACCTTCGAAATCGTCTACGGCCATGCCTTCAAGCCCGCGCCGCGCGTGCGCGTGGAGGGCAGCAGCGCGGTGTCCCTGCAGGACATGCGCTCCATGCTGAAATCGGGGCGCACATCGGCACGTTGAGCCTGCGGCGGCGCTATCTGCGTCGTCAATGATCTTTATCAATGCAGGCTACAATGAATTGCGATTGCAGATCCGGAACTTCTCTTGGCGCATGCAAGCCTGGCAGCTGTCAGGCCTTCACCGCCGCAACTTCTGGAGTTCTGAGGGCGCCACGGCGCCGTCGGGCCTCCCTTCTGCGTCACTTGTCGGCCGTCTTTCCTCGGGACTAACGCGTATTGCAGCGAGGTTTCGGGCTGGGCATGCTGAATGTGATCGAGAGGGTCCGTGTCGCGGATCGTGGAGACAACAGGCTGCCAAGGAGAGCAGTCTGGACTGATTGGGAAAGCGGCGGTCATGCGCTGTCCGGCCCCGGCCGGCATGGGTGTGAATGCATGCGGCTTTGCGCACTGCCTGTCGCCGGGCGGATGTGGCAAGGGATTGGTCAACTGGAGCTGAGAGACAAGAGAGAACCATGACAAGCATTTCCAACAAGCTGGCCTCCCTGTTGCTGGCGCCGCTCGCATCGCTGAGCGCCGCCGCCCATGCGGTGCAGGACCTGCCAGGCGGCCCCGCGGTGCGGCAGCTCAACCTGCATCCGCCCGTCACCAAGATCGCCGAGGCGCAGCACGACCTGCACTGGATGCTCCTGATCATCTGCACGGTCATCTTCATCGGCGTGTTCGGCGTCATGTTCTATTCCATCTGGCACCACCGCAAGTCGCGCGGCGCCAAGGCGGCCAATTTTCACGAATCGACGACCATCGAGGTCACTTGGACGGTGATCCCGTTCCTGATCGTGATCGCCATGGCCGCGCCGGCCACCAAGGTGATCGTGGCACAGAAGGACACGACCAACTCCGACCTCACCATCAAGGTCACCGGCTACCAGTGGAAGTGGGGGTACGACTACCTCAACGGCGAGGGGCAGGGCATCGGCTTCCTGTCCACGCTGGACTCCTCGCAGCGCGCGCTCTCCAGCGCCGGCACGCCCGAGGGCGACAACTACCTGCTGAAGGTGGACAACCCCCTGGTGGTGCCCGTCAACAAGAAGGTGCGCATCATCACCACGGCCAACGACGTGATCCACTCGTGGATGGTGCCGTCCTTCGGCGTCAAGCAGGACGCCATCCCGGGCTTCGTGCGCGACACCTGGTTCCGCGCCGAGAAGCCGGGCGACTACTACGGGCAGTGCGTGGAGCTGTGCGGCAAAGAGCATGCCTACATGCCCATCCATGTGAAGGTGCTGTCGCAGGCGGAGTACACGGCCTGGGTCGCTGCCGAACAGAAGAAGGCAGCGGCCAAGCTCGATGACCCGAATAAGGTCTGGGCGCTGCCCGACCTCGAGGCACGCGGCGCCAAGGTCTACGCCGCCAACTGCGCGGCCTGCCACCAGGCCAACGGCAAGGGCGCGGGCCCGATCAAGCCGCTCGATGGCTCGGCCATCGTCAAGGATGCCGACCATGCGCGGCAGATCCAGGTGGTCCTCAAGGGTGCGGCCAATGGCGCCATGCCCGCCTGGGCGGCCCTGAGCGACACCGACTTGGCGGCCGTGGTCACCTATACCAAGAACGCCTGGTCCAACAAGACCGGCCAGCTCGTGCAGCCCGCCGAGATCGTGGCCCAGCGTGGCAAGTGAGAACCCAGGCCCAAAGCAACGTATTGAGGATTCGACCATGAGCGCAGTTCTGGACAACCATGGGCACGCGGCAGGCCATGCCGCCGGTCACGCGGACCACCACCAGCCCACCGGCTGGCGGCGCTGGCTGTTCGCCACCAACCACAAGGACATCGGCACGCTGTACCTGCTGTTCTCCTTCACCATGCTGATGGTCGGCGGCCTGCTGGCGATGCTGATCCGCGCCGAGCTGTTCCAGCCCGGCCTGCAGATCGTGAACCCCGAGATGTTCAACCAGTTCACCACCATGCACGGGCTGATCATGGTGTTCGGCGCCATCATGCCGGCCTTCGTGGGCTTTGCGAACTGGATGATCCCGCTGCAGATCGGCGCCTCCGACATGGCGTTCGCGCGCATGAACAACTTCAGCTTTTGGCTGCTGGTGCCCGCGGGCATCATGCTGTCGGCCTCGTTCTTCATGCCGGGCGGGGCGCCCGCAGGCGGCTGGACGCTCTACGCGCCGCTGTCGGCGCAGATGCCCATGTCGCTGGACGCGGCCATCTTCGCGCTGCACATCATGGGCGCCTCGTCCATCATGGGCGCGATCAACATCATCGTCACCATCCTGAACATGCGCGCGCCCGGCATGACGCTGATGAAGATGCCGATCTTCTGCTGGAGCTGGCTGATCACCGCCTACCTCCTGATCGCCGTGATGCCGGTGTTCGCCGGCGCCATCACGATGACGCTCACCGACCGCCATTTCGGCACCAGCTTCTTCAACCCCGCCGGCGGCGGCGACCCGGTGATGTACCAGCACATCTTCTGGTTCTTCGGCCACCCCGAGGTCTACATCATGATCCTGCCGGCCTTCGGCATGATCAGCCAGATCGTGCCGACCTTCGCGCGCAAGCGGCTGTTCGGCTACACGTCCATGGTGTATGCGATCGCGGCGATCGCCACGCTGTCGATGATCGTCTGGGCGCACCACATGTTCACCACCGGCATGCCGGTCACGGGCCAGCTGTTCTTCATGTACGGCACCATGCTGATCGCCATTCCGACCGGGGTGAAGGTGTTCAACTGGACCGCCACCATGTGGCGCGGCTCCATGACCTTCGAGACCCCGATGCTGTGGGCCGTGGGCTTCATCTTCGTGTTCACCATCGGCGGCTTCACCGGCGTGATACCGGCCGTGGTGCCCATCGACACCCAGATCCAAGACACCTACTACATCATCGCCCACTTCCACTACGTGCTGGTGGCCGGCTCCCTGTTCGCCATCTACGGCGCTTACTACTACTGGGCGCCCAAATGGAGCGGCGTGATGTACAGCGAGACGCGCGGCAGGATCCATTTCTGGTGGTCCATGATCTCCTTCAACGTCGCGTTCTTCCCCATGCACTTCCTGGGGCTCGCCGGTATGCCGCGCCGCTATGCCGACTACCCGATGCAGTTCGCCGACTTCAACATGATCGCCTCGATCGGCGCCTTCTTCTTCGGCGCGGCGCAGCTGTACTTCTTCTTCGCCGTGGTGCTGCCCATGCTGCGCGGCAAGGGCGAGAAGGCCCCGCAGCGCCCCTGGGAGGCGGCCGAGGGGCTGGAGTGGGAGGTTCCGTCGCCGGCACCGTTCCATACCTTCGAAAACCCGCCGAAGCTGGACGCGACGGCAACCCGGGTCGTCGGGTGAATGGCCGGGGCCGTGGCATGACGACGCAGGAACAACGCAGACGCAACCTCCGGCTGGGCCTGGTCCTGGCGGCCGTGGTGGTGGCGCTGTATGCGGGCTTCGTCGTGTTCCGATATTCGCTGCTGGGCGGCTGAAAGCCGGGTGGTGTCATGGGGCTGCGCCGCGAAAACCTCAGGATGCTCGGCAAGCTGGCCGTCGTGGCCAGCGGCATGTTCGCCTTCGGCTATCTCCTGATCCCGGCCTACAAGGCGATCTGCGAGGCCACCGGCATCAACATCCTGTCCCTGAACGAACGCCAGGTGCCGGGCAACGGGGTGGCGGGCGCCGAGGCGCGCGCGTTGGCGAAGAACACCCAGGTGGACACCAGCCGGCTCATCACCGTCGAGTTCGACGCCAATGCCCGCGGCCCCTGGCAGTTCAAGCCCGCGCAGCGGACCATGCAGGTGCATCCGGGCGAGATGGCGACCGTCCTCTACGAGTTCCAGAACGTGCAGGACCGCCGCATGTCGGCGCAGGCCATCCCGAGTTACGCACCGCGCCAGGCGGCGCCGCATTTCAACAAGCTCGAATGCTTCTGCTTCAGTCAGTACACGCTGGACCCGGGCGAAAAGAAGGAGTGGCCCGTGGTGTTCGTGATCGACCCGCGCCTGCCCAAGGACGTCACGACGATCACGCTGTCCTACACCTTCTTCGAGGTGGGCGGCAAGATTCCGCAGGCGCCGGAATCGACGGCGGGTGCGGTGCAGGCGCCGGCCAGGGAGGCCGGTTCGTGATGGCGGGCAGCAGCAAGCCGGCGCAGGAGGGCGGCGGGTCGCTCTGGCGCGCCGTGCGGGCCGTGGCCTGGGCCATGATCGGCCTGCGCAATGGCGACGAATACCGCAAGGACCAGACGCTGCTGCGGCCGCTGCAGGTCGTGGGCATCGCACTGGTGGCGCTTTTCCTGCTGGTGCTGCTGCTGATGGGGCTGGTGCACTGGGTGGCCTGACGGCCCGGCCAATGCACGACGACGAATCGAATGAATAAACAGGAGACCGAGGAGCTGACATGAGCACAACGACCCAAGGCACGACGCTGCCGTACTACTACGTCCCCGCGCCGTCCAGCCACCCCGTGCTGGCGGCCGCCGGGCTGTTCTTCGTCATCCTCGGCGCGGCCCTGTGGATCAATGGCTACGCATGGGGCAAGTACTCGCTGGGGCTGGGCCTGGTGTGGTGGCTGTTCGTGCTCTACCAGTGGTTCCGCGAGGCGGCGCATGAGAGCGAGGGCGGGCTCTATGGCCGCAAGATCGACATCTCCTTCCGCTGGAGCATGAGCTGGTTCATCTTCTCCGAGGTGATGTTCTTCGGCGCGTTCTTCACCGCGCTGTGGTGGGCGCGCGCGCATTCCGTGCCGGCCCTGGGCAGCCTGGACAACGCTCTGCTGTGGCCTGACTTCAAGGCCGTCTGGCCCAGCCTTGCGGCCGGCGCCACGGCCTCGCCGGGCAACATCGTCGAGCCGTTCCAGACCGTGGGGCCGTTCTGGCTGCCCACCATCAACACGGCCCTGCTGCTGAGCTCGGGCGTGACCCTGACCATCGCCCACCATGCGCTGCGCGAGGACCAGCGCGGCAAGGCCATCGGCTTCATGTGGACCACCGTGCTGCTGGGCATCGCCTTCCTGTGCGTGCAGGGCTACGAGTACTTCCACCTCTATACCGAGCTGAACCTCACGCTCCACTCCGGCGTGTTCGGCTCCACCTTCTTCATGCTCACCGGGTTCCACGGCTTCCACGTGTTCGTGGGCATGCTGATGCTGCTTTTCATCACGCTGCGCCTGCACAGCGGCCACTTCACGGCCGAGCGGCATTTCGGCTTCGAGGGGGCGGCTTGGTACTGGCACTTCGTGGACGTGGTCTGGCTGGGCCTGTACGTCCTGGTGTACTGGCTCTGACGCCGCGCCACGACGCGCAGCCCATGAAGAAAGCGCCGTGAGGCGCTTTTTTCTTGGGTAGGGGGAGAATCTCTCAGTGCGCGCCGGCGGGCAGGCCGGTGGGCTGGATGTAGCCCAGCTTCCATGCCAGCAGCAGGCACAGGAACAGCACGATCGACAGCCCCACGCGCAGCGCCAGGGCGCGCACCATGCGCTGGCCGCGCTCCTTGTCGTTGCCGCTGCCGCGCATCATGAAAAATAGCGCCGAGCCCAGGCTTGCGATGATGGCGAGAAACGCCAAGGCCACGAGAATCTTCATGGAGTCCATTATCCGGTGAACCATCCCGCACGACGTTCCTTCGGCCTGCGCTTCTGGCTGGTCACGCTGGCCGCCCTGGCCACCATCGTGGCCACGGGCTCGCTCGGGCGCTGGCAGCTGTCGCGCGCCGCGCAGATGCGCGCGATGCAGGCAGCGATCGACGAGCGCCAGGCGATGGCACCGCTGGAGGGAGCCGGGCTGCTGCAGGCGCAGGAGCGCGGCGGCGCGCAGGTGCTGCACCGCAGCGTGCGGCTGCGCGGGCAGTGGCTGCCCGAGGCCACGGTGTTCCTGGACAACCGCCAGATGCAGGGGCGCCCGGGTTTCTTCGTGCTCACGCCGCTGCGCCTGCACGCCAGCCAGCGCGCCGTGCTGGTGCAGCGAGGCTGGGCGGCGCGCGATTTCCATGAGCGCACGCGCCTGCCGGACATCGCCACGCCGGCCGGCGAGGTGCTGGTCGAGGGGCGCCTGGCAGGCCCGCCCGCTCGGCTGTACGAGTTCCAGCCGTCCGGCGAAGGCCAGGGGTCTTCGCGCATCCGGCAGAATCTGGACTTGGCCGCCTATGGGGCCGAGACCGGGCTGGACCTGCTGCCCCTGACCGTGATGCAGACCGGCGCCGCCGGCGACGGGCTGCGGCGCGACTGGGCGCCCGTCGACAGCGGTGTCGGCAAGCATTACGGCTATGCATTCCAATGGTTCGGGCTTTGCGGCCTGGTTGTAATCCTTTATGTCTGGTTCCAATTTGTCCGACGCTTATTCCCCCCGAACCGCCGGCCTCGGGCCTGAGCAGGGCGCCGAGCAGCCGCTCGGCCTCACGGTGCACAGCCTGCCGCACGCCGGCGACGCCATGGCCGCGATGCAGCGCACGCGCGGCAAGGGGCGCTGGCAGATGCTGGCGCTGCTGTTGGTGTGCGCGGCGCCCGTGATCGCCTCGTATTTCACCTACTACGTGATCCGGCCCGAAGGCCGGCGCAGCTATGGCGAGCTCATCGATCCGCAGCGCCCCATGCCGGCCCAGGCCCGGGTGCACGCGCTGGACGGCACGCCGCTCCGCCTCGATGCGCTGCGCGGCCAGTGGCTGCTGGTGAGCGTGGCGGGCGGCGCCTGCGACGCGGACTGCCGCAACAACCTCTACCTGCAGCGCCAGCTGCGCGAAAGCATGGGCCGCGAGAAGGAGCGCGTGGACTGGGTATGGCTGGTCTCCGACGACGCGGAGCCCCCCGCCGACATCGCGCCGGCGCTCGCCCAGGCCACGGTGCTGCGCGCAGACGGCGCCACGCTGGATGCCTGGCTCGCGCCCGCGGCCGGCCATGCGCTGGCCGAGCACCTGTACGTGGTGGACCCCATGGGCCACTGGATGATGCGTTTCCCCGCGCACCTGGACCGATCGGGCGCGGCCAACGCCAAGCGCGACCTGGAGCGCCTGCTGCGCGCCTCGTCGTCGTGGGATCTTGCGGGCCGTGAACAGGAGGAGCGCCCATGACCAGCACGCAGCAGTCTCTCTACGACCTGGCGCCGCTCATCGAGGTCATGGCGCTGGGCGCGGCGATCGCCCTCGGGCCGCTGGCTTGGGTCTGGTGGCGCGGGCGCGGCGGCACGCCCGTTCGGCGCCTGCAGGCGCTGACCGTGCTGACGCTGTTCCTTACCTTCGACCTGGTCATGTTCGGCGCCTTCACGCGCCTGACGGACTCGGGCCTGGGCTGCCCCGACTGGCCCGGCTGCTACGGCAACGCCAGCCCCGTGGGGGCGGTGGCCGAGATCTCCGCCGCGCAGCAGGCCATGCCCACGGGCCCGGTCACGCACGGCAAGGCCTGGGTGGAGATGATCCACCGCTACCTCGCCACCGGCGTGGGCGTGCTCATCATCGTGCTCACGGTGGGCGCATGGCGCCAGCGCGGACGCACGCCCGCGCTGAGCCCGTGGTGGCCCACGGCCACCCTGGTCTGGGTCTGCCTGCAGGGGGCGTTCGGCGCCCTCACGGTGACCATGAAGCTGTTCCCGGCCATCGTCACGCTGCACCTCATCGGCGGGCTGGTGCTGCTGGTGCTGCTGTGCGTGCAGGCCGTGCGCCAGACGCAGATGACCCAGGGCGCGGCGCCCGTGGCGCTGCAAGGTGGCCTGCGTTGGCTGCTGGGCGGAGCGGCCGTGCTGGTGGCGCTGCAAAGCGTGCTCGGCGGCTGGGTCAGCACCAACTACGCGGTGCTGGCCTGCACCACCTTCCCGCAGTGCCAGGGCAGCTGGTGGCCCGACATGGCTTTCGCCGAGGGCTTCCAGATCTGGCGCGCGCTGGGGGTGCTGCAGGACGGTAGCCACATCAGCTTCGCCGCCCTGACGGCCATCCACTACGTGCACCGGCTCGCGGCCTACGGGGTGCTGCTGGTGCTCGGGCTCCTGGTGTGGCGCTTGGCGCGCGCGGGCCAGCTGCGCGACCAGGCGCGCTGGCTGGCGGGCCTGTCGCTGCTCCAGTTCGTCACGGGCCTGTCCAACGTGGTGCTGGACTGGCCGCTGGTGGCGGCCGTGTTGCACACGGGGGGCGCCGCGGCGTTGATCGTGGTGTTGACCTGGGCGCTGGCGGCCAGCCGCAGCATGGCCGATACCGCGCGGGCACCTTCCATCCCCAGGAGAGTTTCCGCATGAGCGCCGCTCCTGCCCCCGCCCCCGCGCCCGCCATGGCGGCGGCGCATGCGCTGCCGTCGCGCGTGTCCCAGTTCTACGCGCTGACCAAGCCGCGCGTGGTGCAACTGATCGTGTTCTGCGCCTTCATAGGCATGGTGCTGGCCGTGCCCGGCCTGCCCAGCGGCGCGCAGTGGTGGCAGATGGCCGTGGCCAGTGCGGGCATCTGGCTCGTGGCCGGCGCGGCCGCGGCCTTCAACTGCCTGGTGGAGCGGGGCATCGATGCCAGGATGAAGCGCACCGCCTGGCGGCCCACGGCCAGGGGCGAGCTGTCCAATGCGCAGACGCTGCTGTTCTCCGCCCTGCTGTGCGCGGCCGGCTCGGCGCTGCTGTATTTCTGGGTCAATCCCCTGACCATGTGGCTCACCTTCGCCACCTTCGTGGGCTACGCGGTGATCTACACGGTGATCCTCAAGCCGCTCACGCCGCAGAACATCGTGATCGGCGGCGCCTCGGGCGCCATGCCGCCGGTGCTGGGCTGGTCCGCCATGACGGACAGCGTGGGCCCCGAGGCGCTGATCCTGTTCCTGATCATCTTCCTGTGGACGCCGCCGCACTTCTGGGCCCTGGCGCTGTACCGCGTGGAAGACTACCGCAAGTCCGGCCTGCCCATGCTGCCCGTCACGCACGGCAACGAGTACACGCGGCTGCAGGTCTTCCTGTACACCCTGATCCTGTTCGCGGGCTGCCTCATGCCCTTCATCTACGGCATGAGCTCGTGGATCTACCTGGCCGCCGCCGTGCTGCTCGGCGCCGGCTTCTGCCTCTACGGCTTCTGGCTCTGGCGCGGCTATTCCGACGCGCTCGCGCGCAAGACCTTCCGCTTTTCCCTGATCCACCTGAGCCTGCTGTTCGCGGCGCTGCTGGTGGACCACTACGTACTGTGATGCGAGGCCATGCTTAAACGTGAAACTCTTAAAAAGATAGCTGCTGGCGCCCTCTGGATGGGCGCTGCAGGCATTTTTTCTGCTTGTACCCCGAAGGGGCCGAAGTTCCAGGGCGTGGACCTTACCGGCGCCGAGTACGCGCGCGACCTGCCGCTTCCCGACCACAACGGCCAGCTCCGCAGCCTCAAGGACTTCGCGGGCAAGGTGGTGGTGGTGTTCTTCGGCTACACGCAATGCCCGGACGTGTGCCCCACCTCCATGTCGGAGCTGGCCGAGGTCAAGCGCGCGCTGGGCGCCGACGGCGACAAGCTGCAGGGCATCTTCGTCACCGTGGACCCCGAGCGCGACACGCCCGAGATGCTCAAGGCCTACATGGCCAGCTTCGACCCGGGCTTCCTGGCCCTGCGCGGCACGCCCGAGCAGCTGGCCGCCGTGGCCAAGGACTTCAAGATCTACTACAAGCGCGTGGACGGCCAGACGCCCACGAGCTACACGATGGACCACTCCGCCGGCAGCTATGTCTACGACACGGCGGGCCGGCTGCGCGTGTACCACCGCTACGGCAGCGGCGCGCAGAGCCTGGCGGCCGACGTGCGCGCGCTGCTGGACGAGGCGCGCTGAACGCCCTCCAGGGGCAGGGCGCCCCCGCGCAGTTCACTCGGCCCGAATGCCCTGCTCGCGGATCACGCGGCTCATCGTGGCCGTGTCGGCCCGCATGCGGTTGGCCAGGCCCTCGGCCGAGGAGCCCACGGCCTGCCAGCCCTGCTGGAACAGCTTGGCGCGCACCTCGGGGCTGCGGGCCGTCTCGCCGATCAGGGCGGACAGCCGCGCGCGCACCGGCGCGGGCATGGAGGCGGGCGCCGCGAAGGCGTTCCAGATCTCCAGCTGGAAGTCGCGCACGCCGGCCTCGGACAGGCTGGGCACGTGGGGCACGAGCGCGCTGCGCCCGGCCGACGTCACGCCGATCAGGCGCAGCTTGCCCGCGCGCTCCTGGGCCTGTGCCAGCGCCGGCGGCAGCAGCGCCATCTGCAGCTGGCCGCCCAGCATGGCGGTCGCCACCTGCGGGTAGCCGGGGTAGGGGATGTGCACGGGGGCGATGCCCGTGCGCGCCTTGAGCAGCTCCGTGCCCAGATGGCCCACTGTGCCCACGCCGGGCGTGCCATAGCTCCAGCGGTCGCCGGCCTGGCGCGCAGCCTGCAGGAAGGCGCGTGCGTCGGCGCCGGCGGGCACGCCGGGCTGGTTCACCGGCGCGGCCAGTACCAGGGGCGAAACGCCGATCAGCGACAGCGGAGCCAGGTCCCGCGCGGGATCGTAGGGCACCTGGGGATTGAGCAGCTTGGCGATGGTCAGGTTCCCGTTGATGAACAGGCCGATGGTGTGGTCGTCCTGCGCCTTGGCCACCGCGTCGGCGCCGATGTTGCCGCCCGCGCCCACCTTGTTCTCCACGATCACCGGCTGGCCGAGGGCCTGCGCCAGCGGTTCAGAGAAGGTGCGCGCCGTCAGGTCGGGCGAGGAGCCCGGCGGAAAGCCCACGATGATGCGCAGGGGCCTGGCGGGCCAGCCCGGCGTGGCGGGCGCGGCGCTCTTGTCGGCCACGGCGGCGCCGCAGGCCGAAGCCAGGGCCAGGGCAAGCAGGCCGCGGCGGGCGGGGGAATGGCGGAACATGGGGGGAACCTCCTGATCGGGGGCGGGCGGGCGGCGCTGCGCCCGCCGGCATGAAAAAGCGCGCGGCCCACCCGGGCCGCGCGCCTCGATTATCCGCCTGTACACCCCGTGCGCACGCACTGGAAGCCAGGCAGGGCAGGGGTCAGGCGTGCTCGACCAATGCCTTCTTCATCTTCTTCATCGCAGCCACCTCGATCTGGCGTATGCGCTCGGCGCTCACGCCGTACTCGGCGGCCAGCTCGTGCAGCGTCATGCCGCCCGAGCCGTCGTCGTTCACCTGCAGCCAGCGCTGCTCCACGATGCGGCGGCTGCGCGCGTCCAGGCTGGCGAGCGCCGAGGTGATGCCGTCGGTGGCCAGCGCGTCGCGCTGGCGCGACTCGATCATGGCCGTGGGCTCGTGGGCCGTGTCGGCCAGATAGGCAATGGGGCCGAAGGCCTGCTCGCCGTCGTCCGACGGGGCGGGGTCCAGCAGCACGTCGCCGCCGGCCAGGCGCGTCTCCATCTCGATGACCTCCTCGCGCTTGACGTTGAGCTGCTCGGCCACCATGTCGATCTCATGGTCGGACAGCGTCTCGCGGTGCGTATCGGCGTCGATGGCGTCGGCCTTGAAGCCCTGCTTCATGGAGCGCAGGTTGAAGAACAGCTTGCGCTGGGCCTTGGTGGTCGCCACCTTGACCATGCGCCAGTTCTTCAGGATGTACTCGTGGATCTCGGCCTTGATCCAGTGCATGGCGTAGCTCACCAGGCGCACGCCCTGGTCGGGATCGAAGCGCTTGACGGCCTTCATCAGGCCCACGTTGCCCTCCTGGATCAGGTCGCCATGCGGCAGGCCGTAGCCCAGGTACTGGCGCGAGATGGACACCACCAAGCGCAGGTGCGAAAGCACCAGGCGGCCTGCGGCCTCCAGGTCGTTGTCCTTCTTGAACTGCTGCGCATAGCGCTGCTCCTCCTCCAGAGTGAGCAGGGGCAGGCGGTTGACGGCGGAGATATAGGCATCCAGGTTGCCCAATGGCGGAACCAGCGCCCATGGGTTCGCGGGTGCTAGCGCCGTCGTGGCAGATGCAGACTGGAATGCCATGTCAGTGGTCCTTTCTTGCATGGGGTTTATATTAGCACTCTGTTGGAGGGAGTGCTAAAACCAAAGTTCCCTGGATATGGATAAGGACGAAGCGGCCGTTCATGGTGTTGTCGATTTCCGCTGAGTTTTGTACTTTTTTCACTGAGTTTTGTACTTCTGACGTGTGTCGTGGCGTCGCTAACTCTATGAATTTCAATGGTTTTTTTCTTGACGGTGCAGCTTTATGAATAGTGTTTTGCTTAAATTTTGAGCAAATTTTCAAAACACCTCTAGCCTTGAGACTCCGTTGGCCGCTTTGGCTCGGGGGGCGGGTCAGACCGGGCTAGCCTTCAGAATGAGGAAGCCAAGCCTAGGAACGGTGGGGTGCAGGCGAAGCATGCGCCTGTTCTTTTGGGGTCGGGCTTGGCTGGAGAGGGTTGTCTGTTCTGGCCGGAGTCTGTTCTGGGGGCTGCTCAGCACCTGAGTGCGCAGATCACTACCACCAAGGATTCGAGTGCATGGCTGCTTCAGGCTGCTAGCTATCACTCGAGGTCGCTGAACGGAAGAACCGTTCCCGTGATGACCTAACACTCGGCGTCTATAGCCTTGAGCGGCGGCTGATCCATCGACACCAGTCATTCGGCTTGACACTACTGTCTCAACTATCTCCTGCACCATCATCGAGCTCACGTTTTACGCGTCGATGAGTACCGCCAAGCGAACTTAGTCGTTGCTCGCCTTCGTGATTTCCCTCGCCGAGCTCAACCGTTGCCGGCAACCGTCAAGCAGCCGCTTGTAGCAACTCTCTGTTGATTCATTTCCAAATCTGGGCCATTTCGGGACGCGTTCACGTTGAAATCTGGTAAGCGCACGGCAAACCCATGTTGACCGCCGCTGGCGGCCATGGCTGATGATCAGATATCGATGGGTTGCCAGCGATGCGGCAGCAGTTCTTCAATCCGGCTGGCCTTGTGCGTGGGCAGCCGGGTCAGCACATCCTTGAGATAGGCATATGGGTCGTGCCCGTTCATGCGCGCTGACTGGATCAGGCTCATCACGGCGGCCGCCCGCTGGCCCGCGCGCAAGCTGCCGGCGAACAACCAGTTCGAGCGCCCCAGGGCCACAGGCCTGATCTGGTTTTCGATCCAATTGTTGTCCGGCGGCAGCTGCGGGTCATCGACGAAGCGCGTGAGCGCTGCCCAGCGCTTGAGGCTGTAGTCCAGCGCCTTGGCCGTCGCCGAGTTGCCCGCCACCTGCTGGCGTTGCAGCACCATCCACTGGTGCAACGCGTCCAGAATGGGCCGACTGTGCTGCTGGCGCACCTGCAACCGCTCTGGTGCCGCCAGGGGCTGAACTTGCCGTTCGATCTCATAGACCCGGGCGAACTGCATCAGGGCCAATTCGGCGATCTGGCTCTTGCCCGCTGCGTGCAGGTCGAAGAACTTGCGCCGGGCGTGTGCCAGGCAACCGGCTTCGGTCACGCCCTGGCTAAAGCTGGCCTTGTAGCCGGCATAGTCGTCACAGATCAGGCTGCCGCGCCAGTCCCCCAGAAAGGCGCGGGCGTGTTCTCCGGCGCGGGACTCGCAGAAGTCATAGACCACGGCCCGCGTGGCTTCAAACGCTCCCGGGGCATAGGCCCACAGGTAGGCCCGGTGCGTTTTACCGCTGCCCGGCTTGAGCATGGCCACCGGGGTCTCATCACCGTGCAACACCCGGTGGCCGAGCACCTCGGCCTTCAGGGCATCGACCAGCGGTTGCAGCCGCGCACCGCAGGTGCCTACCCACTGCGCCAGGGTGGATCTTGGAATCGCCAGGCCGGCGCGACCAAAGATGTTCTCCTGCCGGTACAAGGGCTGGTGATCCTGGTACTTGGCCACCAGCACTTGGGCCAGCAGGCCGGCAGTCGGGATGCCTTTATCGATCACATGGGCCTCGACCGGCGCCTGGGTGATAGTTTCGCACTGGGTGCACGCCCACTTGCCACGGATGTAGCGCTCCACGGTAAACACGCCGGGCACGTAGTCCAGCTTCTCGGCCACGTCTTCGCCGATGCGCTGCATCCGGCAGCCACAGGCGCAGGTGGTCGACTCAGGCTCGTGGCGGATTTCGCGGCGCGGCAGGTGGGCCGGCAGCGGCTGGCGTTTGGGCTGTTGCTTGGCTTCGGGCGCAGCCGCAGGCGGCTGGAGTTGCTCAATCTCGACAGCGACCGCCGCCAGGTCGGCATCGATCTCGTCTTCCAGCAGGCTCTTCTGATCGGCGCTGTGCCGCTCGGATTGGGCGGCGAACTTCAGCCGCTTGAGCAGCGCGCACTCATAGGTGAGCTTCTCGTTGAGCGCGCGCTGGTGACGCAGTTCGGCCAGCAGGCGCTGGGTCACTTCGCGCAGTTGCTCTGCGTCCAGTTCGCTCAGGGCTTGCTCGTCGATCACCATGGCTGGCAGTGTGCCCGCTCACCCTGGGTCCAGCCATTGACGCATCTCCCGATTGCCACGGCCACGCCCTTGCGCCGACGATTCAGACCACGCTGATGGCACCTTGCGAGCCCACACGCTGCCAGGGCAGGCCCAGCACCAGGGCGTTGAGCTGGGCGTGTTCCAACGCCACGTTCGGACTGCCCGCAGGTGCCCAGACAAACTTGCCCTGGTGCAGCCGGCGCGCGGCCAGCCACAGCCCCACACCGTCATGTACCAGGACCTTCAGGCGATTGGCTCTCTGGTTGGCGAAGACGTAGGCATGGTGCGGGTGGGCCGCGCCGAAGGTGGCGATCACCCGCGCCAGGGCCGTGTCCGTGCCCGCGCGCATGTCCAGCGGGGTGGTGGCCAGCCAGGCCTCATCGATACGGATCACCGCAACAACTCCCGCAGCATCTGGGCGCACTCGGCGGCGCCAGACAAGGGCCAGTGCACGGTCACGGACATGCCGGGGCGCTGGCATTCGATGCGGATGCCGTCCGCTGGCGTTGGCA
The DNA here is from genome assembly GCF_000204645.1 of Alicycliphilus denitrificans K601. Taxonomy (NCBI): domain Bacteria; kingdom Pseudomonadati; phylum Pseudomonadota; class Betaproteobacteria; order Burkholderiales; family Comamonadaceae; genus Alicycliphilus; species Alicycliphilus denitrificans. Next base: position 4,132,770 of record NC_015422.1, read on the forward strand.
AGGACGCGGATGGCAGCTCACCAGCAGACGCCGGCGGTACTGCGCTCAGGTCGATGGGGATAAAGGCCGGGGGTGGGGAAGCAACGACTGCAGTGCTGACGCCAGCTTCAAGACGGTGAAATCCCTGCGCCCATTCCTTGAGCCAGCGGTGTAGCACGTTGGCGTTCATGCCATGTTGCAGGGCCACCGCCGCGACCGATGCGCCTGGCTGTCGGCAGGCAGCCACCAGCTCGGCCTTGAATTGCGGGGTGTAGGTGCGGTGCGTGCGCCGCTGCGCATAGCGCGGGGTCTGAGGGTCTTTGAGCATCGTGTCCACGCCAATGTTGCGTGCACACGATCTTGCTCAGCCTTACCACCTCATTCAAGATGGGTTCGCCAGCCGCATACGATAGATGCGCTTGTGGTTCACCCCCGGAAACTGCTGGCGCAGCATGTCGTGGATGCGCCGGTAGCCGAATCGGCGGCGCACCAAGGCCGTTTGCCGAATCTGTTCACCCAGGGTGGCGTTGAGCTCGCTGGGCTGCGGTGGGTGGCGGTAGCTGTCTCGGGATAGCCCCACAAGGCGGCAGGCGTGCCGCTCCGAGAGGTGATGCTGCTCAATCATCTGCCGGATGGCATCGCGGCGCGCCTGTGGGGCTAGCGCTTTACCCCGAAGACGCTCTTGAGGGCGTGGATGTCCAGGTGGGCTTCGGCCAGCAGTTTCTTGAGCTTTGCGTTCTCGCTCTCAAGCTCGCGCAGGCGCTGGGCCTCTGAGACCTGCATGCCGCCGAACTTGGCACGCCATTTGTAAAACGTGGCCTGGCTGAAGCCGCCGCTGCGGCACAACTCGGGGATGCCCATGCCGGCTTCGGCCTGTCGCAAGAAGCCAATGATTTGTTCGTCGCCGAACCTGCTCTTCTTCATGTCCGTCATTCTCCTGGGTTGACGGGCTTCTCTCGTTTACTGTGGTACGGCTGGTGGGGGGCAGGTCACTGGTCAGAAGCTATGGGCTGCGCCAGGAATTCATCACGCCACACAGCCCTGAACAGAACGGTCTGGTCGAGCGGGTGATCCGTACGCTCAAGGAGCAATGCGTGCATCGGCACCGCTTCGAATCGCTGCATCATGCCAGTCGCCTGATCGGGGACTGGATCCATTTCTACAACCATCGGCGCCCGCACCAGGCGCTGAACATGCGGACACCCGCTGAGGCATTTGCATTAGCGGCCTGACCTGTGCAGGTTCTGCTGGGTCAATACACGTGAGCGCAACGCGAACTGGCTCAAGGGCTGGCCGTTCTGGTCCTGGATCAGGAATGCGCTGATCGCCTTTCGGGGCCGCTGGTTGATCCTGTCGATGACGGTCGCCAGTTCGCCCGTGACCTCGATGCCTAGGCGCGCGCCGGTCTTGTTCTGCACGATCCACAGCGCGCCGTTTCTGCCGCCCGTGGGAGCGTGCGGGGCCGCATGCCAGAATGGCGCGCATGCCAACCTACACCGCCCATGCGGCGCATGCCGCGGATCAGCCCGGCGCGGCTGCGCAGTACACCAGCGTCGCGCCGGCGCTGTACCGGGCGGCGCTGGGGCCCGTGAACCTGGAGCACTACCTGGCCGCATTCGAGCGGCTGGACGCGACGGGGCGCGTGCTGCCCGGGTGGAACCTGGCGGCGGCCTTGTGCCCGCTGGGGTGGCTTGCGTTCCGGCGGCTGTGGCGGCAGGCGCTGCTGGCGTTTGCGGCGCTGGCGTCGGGTGCGCTGTTGCTGTGGGCCGTGGGGCACCGGTGGCTGGCCTTGCCGTGGCCTATGCTGACCGGCCTGGCGTTGGCCGGGCTGACGGTGTTGTGTGGCGGGCTGGGCCTGTATGGCGATGCGCTGGTGCATGCCGACGTGCGGCGGCGCATCGACGGCGCGGTGTCGGCCGCCTCCACCATGCGCGAGGCCATGGGGCTGCTGCAGCGCCAGGCCAGCAGCCGGCGCCGGCTGCTGTGGGTGGCGGTGGCGAGCGCGGCGCTGGCGGCTGCCGCGGCGTGGCTGGCCTTCGCCAGTGCGATGGGGGATCGGCGGCTGCCGGATGCCGGCGAGCCCGCGCCCGTCGCACTGTCGGCGCCCGAGCCCGCGCCGCGGCTGCCAGTCGTGGGTGGCGAGCGGCCTGTTGCGCCAGCCGCCGATCCATCGCCGGCGGCCACCGAATCGCTCTCCACTGACCAGGCATCGGCCCAGCCTCTGCTGCAGGCACCCGAGGCCGAATCGGAGCCTGAGGTGGCGCAGGCGCAGGCCGAGGAGCCGCCCCAGGCGAAAGACCCCGCGCCGGCGCGGCCGCCGCAAAAGGCCGCACAGCGCAGGCTGTACATCAACGTGGGCCTGTTCGCAGACCCCGAGAATGCGCGCCGCACGCAGGCACGCCTGCGGCAGGCGGGCCTGCCGTGCGCTGTGGAGCCACTGGTGCGTTCCGACGGCCGACGCCTGCAGCGCGTGCGCGTGGGGCCGTTCAGCTCGGCGGCGCAGGCCAATGCGGCTGCGACCAAGGTGCGCGCGATGGGGCTGGAGGCGGTGGCCGCGGCGCAGTGACGGGCGGTTACCGATGGTGACGGCGGTGGCGCGCGGGCCGCGTTATGGTGCCGGCTTTCGTGGAGGGATGGACATGCGGTATTTCTCGCGCGCGGGTGGTGTGGCAGGCATGGCGGCGCTGGCGCTGCTGGCGGGGTGTTCGGCGCTGGGGCCGGGGGCTGGCCCCGCGCAGCCGATCGGCGCGAGCACGGCGCCAGTGGGCGGCACCTGCGATGCCCAGGGCGCGCAGTGGGCCATCGGCAAGAGCGGCACGGCCAGGGTGGTGGAGGAGGCGCGCGTGCGCGCCGGGGCGCGCATGGCGCGCGTGGTGCGCCAGGGGCAGCCGGTCACTCAGGTGTTCGACGCCCAGCGCCTGAGCCTGGAGGTGGACGGCGGCGGCAAGGTGACCGCCGCGCGCTGCGGCTGAGGCTGGACCTCAATCCGCGAGGAACAGGGCCTGCAGGTCGCTGAGGAAGTCGAACCCGCGCTCGGTGGGGCGCACGTGTCCCATGTCGCGCGCGATCAGGCCCCGGGCCTCGGCCTGCTGCAGGCCCTGGGCGATAGCCGTGAGCGGCTGGCCGGTGCGCTCCGTGAAGTCCTGCAGCGCGAAGCCTTCGCGCAGGCGCAGCGCATTGAGCATGAATTCGAACGGCAGGTCGGCGCGGCGCACGTCCTCGTCCTGCGCGATGGCGCGGCCGGACAGGGCGCCGGCCATGTAGAGCTGCGGGTCGCGCAGGCGCACCTGGCGCACGATGCGGTGCGCGAAGCTGAGCTTGCTGTGCGCGCCCGCGCCTATGCCGAGATAGTCGCCGAACTGCCAGTAGTTGCGGTTGTGCAGGCACTGGTGGCCCTCGCGCGCGTAGGCCGAGACTTCGTAGCGCGACAGGCCCGCGGCCGCGGTCAGCTCGGTGATGCGGTCGAGCATGGCGTAGGCCTGGTCGTCCTCGGGCAGGCGCGGCGGGTATTTGGCGAAGTAGGTGTTGGGCTCGATCGTCAGGTGGTAGATGGAGATGTGGGGCGGCGCCAATGCCAGGGCCTGGCGCATGTCCTGCTCCTGCTCGGCCGGCGTCTGGCCGGGCAGGGCGTACATGATGTCGAGGTTGAAGGTCTCGAACGCCTGCGCGGCCTCTTCCACGGCGGCCAGGGCCTGGGCGCGGTCGTGCACGCGGCCCAGGGCCTGCAGGTGCCGGTCGTTGAAGCTTTGCACGCCGATGGACAGGCGCGTCACGCCCGCGTCGCGGTAGGCGCGAAAGCGTTCTTTCTCGAAGGTACCGGGGTTGGCCTCCAGCGTGACCTCGCAGTCCGCCTCCAGCCGCAGGCGCGCGCGTATGTCGCTCAGCAGCCGGTCTATGGACTGCGGCGCAAACAGGCTCGGCGTGCCGCCGCCGATGAAGATGGTTTGCACCGTGCGGCCCCAGACCAGGGGCAGGGCGGCCTCCAGGTCGGCCACCAGCGCGGCCGTGTAGCGCGCCTCGGGCAGGGGTTCGCCGCCGGGCGCGTGGTGCGAGTTGAAATCGCAGTACGGGCATTTGCGCAGGCACCAGGGCAGGTGCACGTACAGCGACAGCGGCGGCAGGCTGGTGAGCTGCAGCAGGCCGGGGCGCATGTAGTGCTGCACGTCGTGCAGGGCGGAGCCCGGCTGTGCGGCGGGGGTGATGGGGATGCTCATGGCGGTATGGAAAACATAGCTGCTAGCGCTTGCTGCATAAGGGTTTCAGCTGAAAACTGTTTGAAATCCTTGTGCAGAAAGCGCAAGGCGCTCATCTTTTTGATGCGTCTGGAAACCAGTGCTCGCGCATCAGCGCCAGCATCTGCTGCGCCGCGCGGCCGCGGTGGCTGTGGGCGTTCTTGACCTCGGCGGGCAGTTCGGCAAAGGTCTTTTCGAAGGCGGGGATGTACATCACCGGATCGAACCCGAAGCCGCCCGCGCCGCGCGGCGCGCGCGCGATCTCGCCGGCCACGCGGCCCACGGCGATCAGCGGCTCGGGGTCCTGCGGGCTGCGCACGGCCACCAGGGTGCTGACCATGGCGGCGCGGCGGTCCTTGATGTCCTCCATCTGTTCCAGCAGCGCGCGCACGTTGTTGGCGTCGCCCTTGTCGTAACCGAACTGCGTGGCGTAGTAGGCCGTCTGCACGCCGGGCTGGCCGCCGAAGGCCTCGACGCACAGGCCGGCGTCGTCGGCCAGCGCGGGCAGGCCCGTGTGGGCGCTGGCGAAGCGCGCCTTGGCCAGGGCGTTCTCGACGAAGGTGTGGAAGGGCTCCTCGGCTTCGCCCACGCCCAGCTCGGCCTGGGCGACGAGTTCGACGCCCAGCGGCGCCAGCATGGCCTGCAGCTCGGCGAGCTTGCCGCGGTTGTTGGATGCGAGAACGAGTTTCATGGTAAAAATGGCTTCCAGCGCTTGTGTATCAAGCGTCAATAGCTATCAATTGCGCAGCGATTCCTGTTGCAGCAGCATCAGTTCGGCGATGCCCTTCTCGGCCAGGGCCAGCAGCTGGTCCATTTCGCGGCGCGAGAAGGCGGCGCCCTCGGCCGTGCCCTGCACCTCCACGTAGTGGCCGGTGCCGGTCATGACGACGTTCATGTCGGTGTCGCAGGCCACGTCCTCCACGTATTCCAGGTCCAGCAGCGGTTGGCCCTGCACGATGCCCACCGACACGGCCGCCACCGCGCCCGTGATGGGCGATGCGGCGACCTTGCCGGCGGCCAGCAGCGTGCCCACGGCGTCGTGCGCCGCCACCCAGGCGCCGGTGATGGCGGCCGTGCGCGTGCCGCCGTCGGCCTGGATCACGTCGCAGTCGATCTGCAGGGTGCGCTCTCCCAGGGCCTTGAGATCGAACACCGCGCGCAGGCTGCGGCCTATGAGGCGCTGGATCTCCTGCGTGCGCCCGCTCTGCTTGCCGCGCGCGGCCTCGCGGTCGCTGCGGGTGTGGGTGGAGCGCGGCAGCATGCCGTATTCGGCCGTCACCCAGCCGGAGCCAGAGCCGCGCTTGTGCGGGGGCACCTTCTCCTCGACCGAGGCGGTGCACAGCACGCGGGTGTTGCCGAACTCGATGAGCACCGAGCCTTCGGCGTGCATGGTGTAGCGGCGCGTGATGCGGACGGGGCGCAGCTCGTCGGGGGCGCGGCCGCCGCTGCGGGCGAAGGGGGTGGTGGGGTCCATGGGGTCGGGTCCAGTCGGAAATGGGCTGCCGCTGCGGCAGGATGCGTGCCGGCCAAGCGCGCGCCGCCTACGCCTTGCGCGCGGCGGTGCGCCTGATGGCTTCGTTGATCTCGGCGATCGAGCGCTCGATGGCCGCGTCGTCCAGGTCGTCCGTGAAGCCTTCGAGCGGGCCGGCCTGGATGGTGGAGGCGAACACCTCGTCGCTGATGCTGTCGGTGGTCACGGCCTGCGCGGGCTCGCAGGTGTTGGGCGTCTCCCACTCCATGGCTACCACGGTGACGTTGTCGCTCGCGTCGCCGCCCCGGCGCAGGGCGTCCTCGACCAGGTCGGGCACGGCGTGGGAGACGGCCTGGCGCGTGATCTGGCGCGCGATGGCGGCGTCGTCCAGCTGGCTCCACAGGCCGTCGGAGCACAGCAGCAGGCGGTCGCCCTCCTGCAGCGGCACGGGGCCGGCGGTGTCGAACAGCGGCTTGGTGGGCGAGCCCAGGCAGGTGAACAGCACGTTGCGGTTGGCATGCCCCAGGCCGGCCATGGCGGCGCTGCGCAGCTCCTGGTAGGAATGGTCGCGCGTGCGCATGAGCAGTTCGCCGCCGCGCACCAGGTACAGGCGCGAGTCGCCGCAGTGGATCCAGTGGGCGCAGCCGCCCTGCGTCACGGCCGCGACCAGAGTGGTGCGGGGCGTGTCCAGCATGCCCTTGTGGTTGGCGTAGCTCAGGATCTGGTGGTGCGCCGCCAGCAGCGCGGCCGAGAGGAATTCGGGCACGTCATGCAGCACCGGCCTGGCCTCGTGCTGGAACATGGCGGACACGGTCTGGATGGCGATCTGCGCGGCCACCTCGCCCCTGGGGTGGCCCCCCATGCCATCGGCCAGCACGAAGAGCGCCGACGCCCGCGTGTAGCAGTAGCCCATGCGGTCCTCGTTCTTCTCGCGCCCGCCGCGGCGACTGAGCTGGAAGACGGAGAACTTCATTTGGAGCGCGCGCCGGGGTGGGTGGCTTCGCCGGTCTTCTGCAGGCTCTTGCGCGTGTCCGCCACCAGGGAATCGAACTGCATGCGCATCTTCTCGGCTACCGTCAGCTTGGTGTAGCGGCGCTCGCCTTCACGCGAGAGCTCCTTCTGCAGCGCGAACACTGATTGCGGGCGCGACAGCGGATCGAGCGCCATGCACCACTCCACCACCTCGATGAGGTTGTCCGAATAGATGCCGCGCAGCTTGTGCAGCGCCAGCGTCAGGCGGTCCTTGTCCTGGCGCTGCGGCGCCTCGTTGGGCGGAAAGCCCTGCATGCAGGCATAGATGCAGGCGCCGATGGCGTAGATGTCGGTCCACGGGCCCATCTGCGCGTCGCGGCGGTACATCTCGGGGGCGGCGAAGCCCGGCGTGTACATGGGGCGGATGAAGTTGCCCTCCTTGGACAGCACCTCGCGCGCGGCGCCGAAGTCGATCATCACGGCCCGGTTGTCGTCGGTGATGAAGATGTTGGCCGGCTTGATGTCCAGGTGCAGCATCTTGTGCTGGTGCACGATGCGCAGGCCGCGCAGCACCTCGTCGAACAGCGAGCGGATGGTGGACTCGCGGAACACCTTCTGCGTCTTGAGGTCGCGCGCGGTGATGATGAAATCCTGCAGGGACGCGCCCTCCAGATAGTTCATCACCATGTAGACGGTCTCGTTCTCGCGGAAGAAGTTGAGCACGCTCACGACGGACGGGTGCGAGATCTGCGCCAGCGAGCGCCCCTCCTCGAAAAAGCTCTTGAGACCCAGGCGGTACAGCGACAGCTTCTCGGGCGGAACCTTGGGCAGCAGCTCGCCGGGCTCGCGCGTGACCAGGGAGGCGGGCAGGTATTCCTTGATGGCCACCTGCTGGCCCTCGGCGTCCATCGCGAGGTACACCACGCCGAAACCGCCCGCCGCCAGCTTGCGCACCACGCGGTAGCCGCCAATGACGGTATCGGGGAGCAGGGGGGCCGGTTTGACTTTTGACATAGACAGCAGGTGCGGACGCGGGCGCGGGAGGGAGCCCGGATAATCGCCGGATTGCAAGCTACCAACCACCGAAAAGTCCAATGCCAGTTTACAGCATGACCGGATATGCGAGCGTGCAGCTCGCCATGGCCCCCGAGGCCGAGGGCAGGGCCGGCAGCGCGCGCCGCCTGGGCCTGGAAATACGTTCCGTCAACAGCCGCTTCCTGGACCTTTCGCTGCGCCTGTCCGACGAACTGCGCGCCCAGGAGCCTGCGCTGCGCGCCCTGCTCACGCAGCAGCTCAAGCGCGGCAAGGTCGAAGTGCGGGCCTTCGTGGACACCGACGAATCCGCCGCCCTGGCCGAGCCCACGCCCCGGCTGCTGCAGCGCCTGGGTGCCGTGCAGGATGCCGTGCGCTCATGGCTGCCCGATGCGGCGCCCCTGACCGTCGCGGAGGCCCTGCGCCTGTGCGCGAACGCGGGAGCGCCCGCGCAGGACTGGAGCGCGCCCATGCTGGAGCTGGCGCAGAGGGCGCTCGACGACATGGTGGCCGCGCGCGAGCGCGAGGGCGAGCGCCTGGCCGCCATGCTGCAAGACCGCCTGGCGCAGCTGCGCGCTCTGGCCCGGCAGGCGGCCCCGCTGGTGCCGCAGCTGGTGGAGCAGCAGCGCCAGCGCTTCATGGAGCGCTGGCGCGAGGCCATGCAGCTGGCCGAGGGCACCGCCGTGCCCGAGGCAGCGCAGGACCGCGCCCTCAGCGAGGCCACGGCCTTCGCCATACGCATCGACGTGGCCGAGGAAATCACGCGCCTGCAGTCGCACCTGGACGAAATCGAGCGCCTGCTCAAGAAGGGCGGCGAGGTCGGCAAGCGCCTGGACTTCCTGATCCAGGAACTGCACCGCGAGGCCAACACCCTGGGCTCCAAGTCCGCCGCGATGGACCTCACGCGCATCAGCGTGGACATGAAGGTGCTGATCGAGCAGATGCGCGAGCAGGTGCAGAACATCGAATAGGCGCGGCAGCACCGGCCGCGCCGCTGCTCCGTCAGGCCGTCGATTGCGGCAGCGTGAAAACCATGTTGGCCGCGCCGCGGAACTGGCCCTTCGTCACCAGGAAGTACAGGGTTGCCGTGTCGCCGACCAGTTCGCCCACGTTGCCGCTGGCGGCCGCGCGCCTGCCCACCATCGCGCCATAGAGGTTGCCTGTCGACTTGGTGGCCGTGAAGTGATTGCCGGTCACGCTCATGAACACGCCCGCGCACAGGCTGGGGGCCGCGCCGAGGCTGTTGCCCTGCAGCACCACGGTGTGGAACAGGCCGTCGAATTTCCTGGCGATGAGTTGCTTCACCATGTCCTGGCCCAGGTTCAGGCGCGCCAGCTGGTTGTGCGCCACCACCAGCTGGCCGCGGCCGGCGGGTACCTGGAAGTCGCCGTTGTTCAGGGCGTTCACCAGCGCCGCTGCGGGAGGGGCCGCGCCGGCCGCGTCGGTGCCGGGCATGCCGTAGAAGGCGAGGTCGCCGGCGATCTGGCTGTGCATGATCTCGCACAGGCCCTGGGCGTTCTGCACCACCACCGAGGCCGGCGCCGCGGCGGCCACTTCGCATTGGTGCATGCGCAGCTCCGCCGTGCCGTCCACGACGACCCAGGGCTGGGGTGCTTCCTGCTTGCCGTCGATGCGCAGCCCATGCAGGCCCAGCTGCGCGTTGTTCGTGAGCTGCAGCATGGCTTTCGGCGCCATGGCCAGCTGCAGGTCGCGCAGCTCCAGCGCGGCGAAGCCGCCCAGCGCGATCGGCCCGGCCACGTCCACCACGGCGGTGGGCCCGCAGCCGTGCAGCGACAGCCGCATGGGGGCGTCGCTCTGCTTGATGGAGAGGCCGTCCAGCGCATGCTGACCCGGCAGGAAGCAGATGCACAGCTGGCCGCCGCGTTCCTTGAGCAGTTTTTGCAGCAGCTCGGTGCTCAGTTGCTCGAAGTTGCCGCCCTTGCCTATGGTGACCGCACAGCCGCCGCCGGCCTGCACGTTCGCCTGTGCCATGGCGGCGAACACCAGGGTCTGTCCGGCCACGGGGTCGCCGTCGCTGCCCAGCAGATGGGCGCGCACGCGCTGCGGGCCCGCCGCGCCGAGCGTCCAGGGGCATGCGGCCTGGCCCGCGGCATCGGTGGTGGCATCGGTCACGCCGGCGGCGGGGCTGCCCACGGTGCCACCGCCGGCTTCGACCGTGAAGCGCACGCGCGCGCCTTCCACGGGCAGGGCACCGCGCACCACGCGCACGCGCAGCGGCTCGGCAACGGCGGCGCCGGGGATGGCCTCCTGGCCGTCTCCGCCCACGTAAAGCAGCTGGGTCAGCCGGGTGAGCTGGGGAAACCATTCGCGGCAGTCGGTCACGGCGCCGATCAGGCCTGCGGCGTTCACCGTCACCAGGCCCAGCCGTGCCCAGCCGTCCTGCACGCCGGCGGGCGGCCGTACCAGCGGCGCGCCATCGTCATCGAGCGGCCATTCGACGTCCGCCGTGGCGGTGCGCGCCGGTATCTGCCAGTAGTCGCCCACGCGGTAGCTGCCGCCCGGCGCAAAGCGCACCTCGACACCGTCCTCGAGCGGGATCCAGCTGCCTTCCACCACGGCAAGCGCGTTCTGGCCGGCCGCCGTGGGCCGCTGGTCCCAGCGCCGCAGCAGGGGGTGCAGGCCGGTGTCCTGCCCCAGGCTGCCCGTGGGCACGCCGGCCAGCACCAGTTCCAGCGCATCGTCGCCGTCGTTCAGGTATTCGAACAATTGGCCCGCGCGCTGTTGCAGTGCCGCCGCGTCGTCCACCAGTTCCACGCGGTCGTGCGGCGCCAGGTCCAGGTTGGCGTCGCGCCCGCGCGCGGCCACGCGCACGGTGGTGAGCTGGGCCACGGTGTCCACGGCGATGGACTGCACGGCGTAGGCCACCGAGCCGTTTTCGCGCGACCACTTGAAGGTGGCGGCCCCCGTGTTCGCGTCCACGCTGTGGATCTCCACGCGGTACAGCTGGTTTTCGAGACGGCGGTAGCCCGCGCTGGCCGCTATGTCGCACACGCCCGTGGCGGCGAGCTGTGGCGTGGCGCGCGCGGCCAGGCGCGCGCCGGGTGGCGCGGCGAGGGCGTCCCAGCCCGCGATCGCTGCGCCGCAGGTCCAGGGCGTGTTGTTGGGCGGCGCCGGCAGCGCCAGGGCGCGCACCTGGGCGACCTGGCGCGCGCGCGTGGCCGTGTCCGGCCCGCCAAGGGCCACCTCGCGCATGGCCGGGTCTTCCAGCGCGCCGATGTGGCGCTGCCAGGCGCGCAGGTAGATGAGGTAGGTGCCCGGCGCCAGGCGCTGGGCCACGCCGCCGTCGGGCTGGTTGGCCAGCGACGCGCCTTGCTCCCACACGCAGTGCTGGCCTTGCACGTAGTAGCAGCCGGGGCCTATCAGCAGGCTGGCCGCGGGCAGCGTGGCGGGTGCGCCAGCGCCACCGGCCGCCACGCGCCAGACCTGGCCGGCGCCGACCAGCCAGGCATCGGCGCTGCCCGCCACCGACAGGCCCGTCAGCATGGGGCCGCCAGCCACGGGCTGCGCGGTCCAGGTCGTGCCGCCGTTATTGGTCGCCAGCAGCGTGCCGCCGTCGCCCGCCGCCCAGCCGGTCGTCGCATTGCGCATGCGTAGCGCGCGCAGCCGAGCGGTGCTGCCGCTGGTTGCGGCGCTCCAGGTGGCGCCGCCATCGTTGCTGACCAGCAGCGTGCCGCCGTCGCCCGCCGCCAGGGCCTGGGCGCCGTTGAGCATCACGGCGCGCAGCGTGGCCGTGGTGCCGCCGTCCACGCGCGCCCAGCTCTGGCCGCCGTCGCTGCTGCGCACGATGGCGCCGCCCTGGCCCACGGCCAGGCCGTTCTGCGCGCTGGTGAAGGCCACGGCGTACAGCCGCGCCACGCCGGTGGCGTGCTGCGTCCAGGTGGCGCCGCCGTCCGTGGTGGCCAGCGCCAGGCCGCCGTCGCCCACGGCCCAGGCGCGCTGGGCATCGAACGCGGCCACGCCGCGCAGCGTCTGCAGCGTGCCGCTGCCTTGCGCCGCCCAGGTGGCGCCGGCGTCGGTGGTGCGCGCTATGGTGCCACCGTCGCCCACGGCCCAGCCGGTGGCGGCGGCGCGTGCGATGGCGCGCAGGTGGCGCGTGCTGCCCGTGTCGGCGACGGTCCAGGCGCCGCCGCCGTTGCTGCTGACCAGCAGCACGCCGTCCTCGCCCGCGATCCAGACATTGTTCGCATCCAGCGCGTGCACGGCCAGCGCGCGCATGCCGCCCGTGAGCGCGAAGCCCGCGCCCTCGGCCGGGCCGCCGCTGGCACCTATCACGTCCCGGGCCAGGCGTTCGTGGCGGTGGCGCGTGATGTCGCCCTGTTCGTTGAAGTCCGCGTCGGTGAGCACGCGGCCCTGCTGCAGGCGCACCGCCGTGTAATGGCTGCGTGGGTCGAAGGTCTCGCGGGAGAGATCGCCTTGCATGGTGGTACCTCTTTGCCTCGTCAGTTGGCGAAATACACCCCGGCCGTCAGGCCCAGGCGCAGGTATTCGGCGAGCGCGTCGCGCAGGTTGGCCTCGCGCTGGGGTTGGCGCAGCCGCTCGTAGGCGCCCATTTCGGCGCCGCTCTCGGCGCCGGTGCGGATCTGCGCGGCGCAGCGCAGGTCGAGCTGCACAAGCCCCGGGGCGCCATAGCGGCGCGAGGTGAACAGCGGCCGCACCGTGGCCTCGACCTCTGCGCGCACGGCGTCTTCCTCGGCCGCCGTGGGCGGCGGCAGGCCGGCGGCCAGCGCCGCCGCGCGCAGCGCGGCAATGCGCGCATCGGTCTCCAGCTGCGGCTGGCAGCGATAGCGGCGCGGCACGGCCGACGCGGGCGGCACGTAGCAAAAGCGCACGCAGCCGGTCTGGCGCCGCTCGGCCACGGCCGGCGCGTCGAAGATGCAGTCGCTGGCCGAGATCGTGAGCCCATGGACGGCGCCGAGGAAGCTCGCGCGCAGCAGGTCCAGCGGGGCCTGGGGCGCCGAAAGCGCGGCGGCGCCCGCGTCCTGCAGGCCAACGATGCTGTCCGCCACGGCCACGCTGCCGACCGGGCCGGCGACGGTTATCGGCGCGGCCAGGCTGGACAGCACGCGCAGCGCCAGGCGCGGGCTGTCGCTGCCGACCGTGATGTGGGTGCCGCCGGGCAGCACGGTGCAGTGCGCCAGCTCCACCTGGCCCAGGGGGCCGGAGATGTCCAGCGGCCCCTGCAGCAGCAGGCCGTTGAGGAACAGCGCGCCGGGGTCGAGCGCATCGGCCGCGGCCGTGCCGAGTACCTGCAGGCGGCCCTGCCAGTGGGCGCGCGTCTGGCGCGCCTCGAAGCGGCCCGGCTGGCGTGCCATGGTGCCCGGCAGCGCATTGGCGACGGGCGTGGGCGGCCATTGGCCCGAGACGATCATGAGCCGCGAGCCCTCGGCGATGTTGACGGCCAGCGGCGCGGCATCGCTCTCCGTCAGGCTGTCCATCAGCACGATCACGCCGGTGCGGCCGGCGGGCAGCGCGTTCCAGGCCTGGACCGCGTCGCGCAGCGTGGCGAACAGCGTGCCCGTGGCGCCCAGCGGCAGCAGGTGCGTCACGCCCACCTGCCAGACCGCGGGGTCGAAGAAGCCGCCCGCATCGCCCTGCGCCGCCGTGCCTTCGGACAGGCTGGCGCTGGCCGCGCGCAAGGCGTCGCCGCGGTCGTAGGGGCCGCCGCCGATGTCGGCCGCGCTGCCATGCGCGGCATGCAGCCAGACCTGCTGCACGTCGAGCGCCGCGGGAAAGGCCATGCGGCCGCGCTGCACGTCGATGGCGGCCACGCGTGGCGGGACGGGCAGCGTCACCGCGTCTGGGATGTCGCAGATCCACAGGCCCTCGCGCGCGATCTCCACGGGCAGCGCCTCGCCCGCGAGCCGGACGAACACGCGCAATACGGGGTCGTGCCCGGTCATGAAGACGGGGGTGGTACCGGCATCGCCGGCGCGCAGCCGTTCGAGCTCCGCATGCAGGGCCAGCGGGCGCAGCGGCGCGCCCGCGTTCTCCTCGCGCGCGGCCTGGGTCACGGCGCCGCCGGTCTCGGTGCGCGGCAGGTTGAACAGCGGCGCGTCCACGCCGGCCGGGTGCATGTGCCACCAGCCCGCGGCGTTGCGGCGCGCGCTGATGAAATCGGCGTCTGCATCGCCGGGCGCGCCCCGGCCCAGCGGCTGGGCGCGCAGCCGCCATAGGAAGATGCCTACGTTGGGAATGTTGAAGCGCCCGCCGGCGGTGTCGGCATTGCGCACCTCCAGCAGGTGCGCGAAGGGGTCGAATGCGCCGGCGCTGGCGCGCGCCAGGTCGGCCCGCGCGGCGTCGCGTACCGAGGCGGTGGCCGCGGATGCGAGGCGCACGTGGTTCATGTGCTGCGTGGTCGCCAGGCGCTGGAAGAACTCCACGGCGGAGGCCGGCCAGCCGGTCACGTCGCGCGCCAGCTGCTCCAGCACCAGGGCCGTGCCCTTGCGGCGCCGGTAGGCCAGGGTGTTGGCCACCCAGGCGCGCGCGCTGACGCCCGCCGAGGGGACGGGGCGGATGGGCCGCGCACCGACCAGGTCGCCGATATAGGGCACGGTCCATTCGTCGCAGGTCTCTATGAACCAGTTGTCGTACAGGCGCGCGGTGTCGGTCTCGAGCGCCGTGAGCTCCTGCTCGATCACGGCCAGCAGGGCGCGCAGCGGCTGGCCCTGCTCGGCGTCGCGCAGGCGGTGGATGGCCGGCAGCAGCTGGTACAGCCGTTCGGGGGTGAGCAGGCTCATGGCTTGGCCTCCAATAATTGAACGGCGGCGGGGTTGATCAGCAACAGTTCGGCCGGCTGCATGGCGCCGGCATCCCAGCGTGCGCCGAAGGCCGGCAGCACCTGCAGCGCGCCGTCGCTGGCCGCGCCTTCGCCATAGGGCTGCAGCATCTGCAGCTCCACGGCCACCACGCCCGGCACCTGGTGCAGCAGCGCTTGCACGGCAGCGGCGGTGACGGGCTGCGCCAGGTCGCGCGCATCGAAGCCATAGGCCTGCAGCAGCTGCGCGCGGCCATCGGCGAGCACGGCGTCGGTTTCGTACTGCGGGTCTATCACCAGGCTGGCCGAGCAGCGGAAGTAGCGCAGCGCCGCGGCGGCGAGCTCGAACTGCTGCGAAGGGTCGGACTGGTCGGCGATCGCCTTGCGCAGGTTGCCGAGCACCTCGCCATCGGGGGCGCCGCCGGTCGCTCCCAGCACCGAAACCAGCACGCGCAGGGCACCGCCCGCGCTCACCAGGTCGGCGCGCGCCTTGCCTATGCCGGGAAAGGCACGCGCGTAGTCCTGGTAGTCGGGCAGGGAGACCACGCGCTCGAAGGCCAGCAGCGTCAGGGGCGCATTGCGGCGCGCGTCTTCGAGCTTTTCCGGGTCTTGGGCACCACCGGCCGGCAGCGGGTTGGTCACGCTGCGCAGGCCCAGAGGCATGGCGCGCGGCATGGTCAGGGTGCCGGCCGCTACCTCGCCGTCGCGCCCGAGGCCGGTGCGGTAGCTGGCGCGCAGGTTCATCTGCCCGGTGGGCAGGCGCGCGCCCTGGCGGCCGTCGCCGAACAGCAGGCTCATGCGCGCCTCGTTGTCAATGCGCGTGGCAAACACGTGCTCGTCGGGGCCGGCGCCGTACAGCGAAGGGCGCTCGCTCCACAGCAGGCCGTTGACGCGCAGCGCCAGCGTGCTCTGCGCGCCGGCGGCGCTGGCGGCCGACAGATGGGTGGTGGGCGGGCGGCGCAGCGTGAACTGCTGGAAGGCCTGGGCCGCATTGCCGTTGCCCAGCACCTCCTGCACGCTCTCGCCATGTGTGGCGGCGACCACGTTGGCGTGGATGCGCAGGCCCTCGCGCACATAGCTGAACTGCAGGCCGTTCTTGTCCTTGAGCACTAGCGTGCTGCGGCCGTTGGCGTGCACCACGTCGTCGAGCACCGCGATCTCCGCCGCGTCCACGCCGGGAATGTCGCTGCGCGGGCCGACGAAGGCGAGCGGCTTGCCGCGCGCAAGGCCCAGCACCATGGTCGAGAGCTCCACGCGCACGGTGCCGGCCGCCACGGGCGCCTCGATCGGCAGGTCCACCAGCGGCTGGCGCCGGCTGGCCACATGGGCCGTGGTGTCGCGGAACTTGAAGGCTTCCGCGGGAGGCGCGGGAAGGGGCTTGCCGTCGCTGCCGGCCATGCGCAACGCCATCGCACGGCCGGACAGGCCGTAGTCCGCGCGCGCCGCTTCGCGGGCGTCGTACAGGGCATAGGTGCCGGCATTGACGGAGGGCGAGTCGAGCACCACCCAACTGCCCGGGACGAGCCCGGGCACCGGCCGCTCCAGGTAGGCATGCTGGGGCGTGAGCGCGGCGCCCTGCGAGTCGGTCCAGACGCTCGGGTTGGTGCTGTCCCAGTTGGTCGGGTAGTAGGCCGCGCTGCCTTTGGTGTTGCTGGCGGGCAGGGAATTCCACTGCGGTGCGTTGTTGCCGAAGAAGCCCAGCCGCGCGCCGAAGCTGAAGGCGCCGGCCTCGGGCGCGACCGGCGTGGCCGGCGGATGCAGGCTGGCGGCGACCGCCTGCACCAACTGCAGGCTGCTCCAGCCCTGGATGGTGACCATGGCCTGCAGTTCGCTCTCCTGCCAGGCATGGCCGCTGATGGTGTTGGCGATGTTGCCGCTGGTGAAGGAGACGCTTTCCAGCTGCGCCTGCGCGAAGTTGCCGAAAGAGAGCACGCCCACCGGCACATGCCACTGCAGCCGCGGCGGCGCGGCCGGCGCGACCGGGTCGGGCAGGGGTTCCAGCCCGATGCGCACGCGCTGCAGCGCCTTCTCATCCTCGACCTCGGTTGCGCGCAACACCATCTGGCGCAAGGCGGCGCCGTTCTTGCCCACGAACAGCAGCAGATCGCCCGCCTGGATGGTGTTGGCGTCCGCGCCTAGGTAGACGCGGGCGACCTCCAGCGCATCGACCGTCGCGTCCACCGGCAGACCCGGGTCCAGGCGGTACAGGTCGCCGCTGGCGAGGCCGGGGTGCAGGCCGTCGGTGCCGGAGGGCATGCTGCCTTGCGGCAGCAGCAGCACCAGCCGCCTGGAGTCGCCGGCGACGTCCAGCAAGGCCATGTCGGCCGGCCTGGCCAGGCGCGGGCGCAGGGCGTTCCATTCGGCGCGCGCCAGCAGCTCCTCGGAAGTCTCGAATACCTGCGGCAGCTTGTCCTGTGGCGGCACGCTCTGGATGGGGGTGCCGGCGGCGATGGTGCACACGCCCGGCGCGCCCGGCGCGTCCTCCACGGTGAAGACCAGGTGCACGCCGGCGGCCACGCCGGGCCTGAGCTCGTAGCCCACGGCCCGCGCCAGCTCCAGCACCGAGCGGCGTTCGGTCGCGGTGCGCAGAAAGCCTTCATTGGCGATGCGCTCCTGGTAGAAGCTCAGCACGTCGGCCATGCAGGCGGCGGCGTCCACCAGGGCCACCGTGGCGTCGTCGGTCTCGCGCGTGCCCAGTGCCGCCAGCGGCCGTGGCGCGCTGGGGTCGGGTTCGCCCGGGTGCCATAGCGGCAGTCCGGCCAGCATGCGCTGGTGGAAGCCGGGCTGGGTGTCCACGCGCCAGGCGAGCGCCGGCAGGCCGGGGGCGTTGTATATGGGCTCGCGCGGCTGCTGGCCCTCGCAGCAGTGGCAGCCGGCCAGGGTGTCGTCGCTCATGGCGTGCCTCCCATTGCATGCACCTGGAACGCGATCTTTCCGTTCTGCGGCGCATTCGGGTCGTTGTCGAGCCGTGCGATCTCCAGCCGCGCCATGGTGATCCGGCCGGCGCCGATCTCGCCCGCGTCCGCGTGGCCCAGGCGCCGAAAGCGCAGCGGCTTTACGAACGCGACACCCGGCACGGCCATGGCGGCGGCGACCACGGCGCTCAGGTAGACCGGCTCGCCGAAGCTGTACCGGTCGGGGTCGAAGAATCCGCCGGGCGCCGTGCCGAACCGCTGCAGCAGCCGCTGTTCGACGTCGGCCGCGAAGTAGCCCGGCCTGGCGCAGATATGCAGCGCGATGTCCAGCGCCACATAGGCCGGTGCGTCGATCTCCACGTCGTGGCCGGCCAGGCGGAAGCGGTCGATGAAGGCGTTGATGCTGTCCTCGAAGGCTGGGTCCACGCCCTCCCCGCCGCGCCGGTCCACGGTGACGAACATGGTGTGCCAGCTGCCCGTCCAGCGCCGCGTGGCCACGGCGCGCTGCACGCGCGGGTCGCGCATGGCAACGGTGGCGTAGTCCTCGGGCGTGACCGCGCGCTCCTGGCGGCGGAAGGCCTGGGGCGCGTCCATGCGCGCGCGCGCCAGTGCCAGCGGCGCGGCGCCGCCGCTGGCGGCAAGCGGGTTGCGCACGCGCGTGATGCCGTCGAAGCCGCAGAGCACATGGGCGATCGTGCCGGCGCCGACGTTGCCGGCGCTGCCGCTACCCTCGCGCATGCGCAGCGACAGGCGCTCCAGCGCGCCGGGGCGCCTGCCGTTGACGCCGTCGCCAAAGCGCAGCAGCACGCCGCCGTCGTCGCCGGTCTCGACCACGAAGTCGGCCGCTTGCGCATCACTGCCCAGCAGGTCGCGCCGTGCGGACCAGGTGCGGCCGTCGCCGTCGCTGGTGACCTGCATGGCCTCGCGCGTGTCGGCCGGCTCGCGCCCGAGTGCTGCGGTGGCCGGCGCGGCGGCGTCGACCAGCGTCAACTGCCCGAGCGCATCGCGCACCAGGCCCTGGCGCGTGGCCGGCAACAGGCTGCCATCTGCCGGCCGCATGCGCGGCACGCGGCCGCCGGGCACGGGCAGCAAGGGCTGGCTGTGCTCGGGGCTCATGCCGTGGTCGGCCAGCGCGATGTTGGCGCAGGCGCCGGCCATGTCCTGCACCAGCGTGCCGCCTATGACCTTGGACAGGCACAGGTCGAACGGCAGCGCATCGCCTGCCGCCCATAGCACTTCCACCAGCGGCTGCCCGGTCACGGGATCGTGCCGCGGCGTGGGCGCGGGCGTACGGTCGGCGCCGGCTTCGGGATCGACGCGGGTGAGCCGCACCACGTGGCGCTGCAGAGGGGCGGCGTCCTGCGCCAGGCCGTTGGTGGTGCCGGTGCGTGCCTCCAGCAGCAGCAGGTCGCCGGCGCGTAGGCGCAGGCGATGGGCCGTGTCGTCGCGCAGGAAGGCGCGCGTGGCGCCGCGCGGCAGGCAGCAGGCCTCGTCGCTCCAGGTGTAGAAACGCAGGTCGTTGTGCGCGCTGTAGAGCGTAAGCGGCGTGAGTAGCTCGAAGGGCTGGGCGCCGGAGCGCACCAGGTCGCGCGCCTGGGCGCGCGATAGCAGGCGCCTGCCTGCGCCGGCTGCCTGGGTCAGCAGCAAGGTGCCGTCCAGGCCGGTGGCGGCATCGCAGGCCGCGAGCTGCCGGCCGTCGGCCGTGGCATCGACCTCGAACGCGACCCAGGCGCGCGCGTTGCAGCCCTCGTGCACCGCATAGTCGAGCAGCCGCGCATGGCGCTTGACCGAGACGCGCTGGCGCGCCGTGCCCAGGTAGGCCTCGGTGGCCACGGCGTCCTGGAAGTAGGCGATCTCGTCGGCGCGGTAGGCCAGCGCTTCCGCGAGCGTGACCAGCAGGTCGGCCGGGTTGCGTTCGCGCCAGCCGGGCATCAGCACCGACAGCCGGTCCAGCGCCAAGCGGCGAAAGCTCTGGTAGTCGCGCGCCAGGTAGTCGATGTCGGGCACGTGCGGGATTTCTGGGGCGCAGGAGCCGGCTGCACGGCAGTCGAAGTCGCTGGGGCAATCGACCTTGAAGCCGAACGCGATCTGCGCGAGCGCCGGGTCTATGCCGTCGGGGGGCGCGTCCGATCCGGCCGAGGCCACCAGGCGCAGGGTGTAGCGCGAGAAATCACCGGTGCCGTCCAGCTCCACCGCGAGCTGGCGGCCGCTGGCCGCCACGTTCAGCACGCGCGGGTCGCGCACGCGCTGGCCGCCGCGCACCTCGACGTTGGAGGCCGCCAATGGAACGGCGGGCGCCTGGGACAGGTCGTGCGCGAAGTGCAGCACCAGGCGCGGCTCGCCGTGCATCACCTCCAGGTACTCGATGCCGTTGAACCAGCGCGGGGGCGTCTCCAGCGCCGCGGCGCGCAGGGCGGCGATGCGGCGCGGGTTCTTGCAGAGGTATTGCTGCGTGGTCATGACGAGAGGCTCCTGGTGAAGCTGGCCTCGCCGGCTTGCTGCGTCTCCAGCACGGTGTAGCGCACGGCCACCGTGAGGGTGGCGTCCTCGCTGCTGGCGGCGACCGCGTCGATGCGCAGCAGATGCCCCAGCCACTGCTGCAGCGAGGCCTGGACCAGCGCCTGCACCGTCACGGCCAGCTCCGGGCTGTTGGGCGCGAACACGAGCTGCATCAGGCCGCAGCCGAAGTCGGGCCGGTTCACGCGCTCGCCGGGCACGGTGAACAGGAGCTGCTCGATGAGGCCATGCAGCCAGGCAGTGCGCGTGGCTTCGCCGGTGCGGCCGCGCCCATCGGTGTGGTAGGGGAAGGCGACGTAGGTATTCATGGTTCACACCCCCAAGACACGGGTCTGCGCGGCGACCGGAATGAGCGGCGTGCCGGTGGGCGTGCAGATCCCTTGGCCGCTCATCAAGAGCACGGGCTGGCCGGCGGCGAACACGCGCGTGGCCGCCACCACCCATTGCGCCGTGATGCAGGGGCCGTTGCCCTGCGGCGGCGAGAACGCGCAGCCGGCCACCAGCCAGGGTGCGGCCTGCGTGGCCACGGGCTGGCCCGAGACCAGCACGCGGACCACGGGCGCGCTGGGCGTGGCCTGGCCGCCATGTGCGCACAGCACGGTGGCGCCTAGGTGGAGCAGGGGGCCAGGCATGGCATGCTCCTCAGACCACCGTCAGCGCGCCGGCGTTGATGTTCACGGTGGGGCCCGTCATGACCAGCGAGGCGCCCTTGCCGTTCTGGATGTAGATGCCGGTGTCGTTGACGACCAGCGTGGCGCCGGTGGCGCTCTTGAGCATGATGCCGCCCGTGGGGCCGGGCAGGTCGCTGATGGTCAGGCCGTTCTGCAGCGTGGTCTGCAGCGTGAACGCCTGCACGCCGGGCGGCGTGGCGCGCGCCAGGGCCGGCACTTCGGCCGCGCTGCCCCAGAAGCACCCGACCCAGATGGGGTGGTCGGGGTCGCCCTGCTCGTACTCGATCCACACGCCCGAGCCGATCATGGGCAGCGCGAACATGCCGTTCTGCATGCCGGCCACCGGCACGCAGGGCATGGCCCAGGTGCCCGGCACCAGGCCCGTCACGTCGGGCACCTGCACCTGCAGCCGGCCGATCTGCATGGGGTCGATGTTGTTGAGCACCATGCCGCGGTACTTGCCGTAGAACTTGTCGTTCATCTTCTCCTCCTTCAGACCGGCACCGTGGGCGTGATCGAGACCAGGCCGTTGCGCGTGAGCTCGAAGCTTTGCTTGAACTCGCCGCGCTTGATCTTGCTGGTCACGCTCTTGACGTAGTACAGGCCGTCGTAGACCACGCCCGCGCCGCGCACGCCGACCAGGCCGCGCGCCTTGAGCACGCGGCCGTAGCGCAGCACGTCCAGGCTGCCGGTGCCGCTCACGGCGTCCTGCGAAGTGGCGGCCTCGGCCAAGCCGGCCGAGATGGCGCGCATCGGGCTCATCTTGGCCGTGTCCTTGAGCGGCTTGAGGTTGGCGATCGGCGTTGGCAGCGCAGCCAGCGGCGGCTGCAGCGGATTCAGGTTGGGGATGGGAACCGGGATGGGCGCGCGCGTGAACTGGTTCTGGATGAAGACCACGGGCAGCACGCCCTTGGTCGCATCGAACGAGAACGACAGGGACTCCACGTTGGTCAGCGCGTCCATGTCCAGGTTCAGCGCCGGCTGCGGCACGCCGACCTTGATCTCGGGTCCGAAGTAGGCGATGTTGGTGCCCGCCGCCGGCCCCGGCTCCACGTAGAACACATAGCCGACCTGGCGCGCCAGCTCCTGGATGTAGGCCAGGTCCGTGCCCTGCTGGGCCGGAATCTTGTCGATGGGAATCTGCACGTCGGGAAACAGCACCGGGATCACCATCGGTATCAGGCCGAAGGGCGCGTACTTGGCGCACAGCAGCGCCACGCGCCCCTCCACGGGCACGGCCGGAAACGGCAGGCCGCTCCAGTCTTGCATGTCCATGGCCTTGGTCACGTCCTCGCCGGTCACCGTGAGCGTGCCTGCCTGGCCGCGCCCGCCGGGCTGCACCTCGACGTGCGTCATCACGCCGTCGAACAGCGGCTGGGCGCTGCCGTTCATCGTGAGCACCAGCAGCACGCGCAGCGGCGGCGTGGCCATGCCGGTGTTGGTGCCGGCCGCGAGCAGGAAGATGGTGTTGAGCTCCGAGCGCGCGGTGATCGTGAACGTGAGCTGAAAGCCCGAGGCATTGCCCGCCGCCGTGCGCACCTCCACGCTCTGCAGCGCGTCCAGCACCGCGCGCGGCACCGGCAGCGGCACGATGGGGCCGACGAGCAGTGTGAGCTGAATGCCTTGGGCGAACATGGTCAGCTCTCGGCGGGGGGCGGCACGCCCTCGGGCAGGGTGATGCGCAGCACGCTGCCGGGCCGTGCCACCATGGCCTCGGGCAGCATGGCGCCGTTGGCATCGGCCAGGCGCCACCATTGCTCGGCCGAGCCCAGGTACTGCGCCGCCAGCTGGTCGGCGCGCTGGCCGGCGGCCAGCGTCACGGTCTGCACGGTGGCGAAGCTCTCGGGCGGCGGCAGGAAGCGGCGCGTGACATAGGCCACGGTGCGGCCGTCGGGCAGCCGGGCCTGCGCCGTGGGCAGGCCGTGGTACCGGCTATCGGGCGCGAATGCCGGCTGGGCCAGGCCGTTGGCCTGCAGGAAGGCGGCGATGGGGTCGGCCATGGTCAGACTCCCGTCACGCCCAGCGTGGAAAGCGAGGCCGGTTGGGCCTTGGCGGCCAGCTGCTCGCGGTTTTGCAGATAGGTCATGAACAGCGAGCCGCCCTTGGACGCGAAGCCCAGGTCGTCCACCGTCAGCACGCGCAGGCTGAGCGAGGCCTTGGCATGGATGGGGTTCAGCGCCGGGTCGAAGGCCTCTTCGGTCACCGAGAAGCTGGTCAGCTTGACTGGGATGACGCGCCCCGCGCCCCACACGAGCAGCAGCAGCGGCGCCAGCATGGGCGCGATCTCCAGCGTGCCCGAGCTGGCCTGGCTGTTGACCTTGCCCAGCTGTGCGCTGCTGGGCTGCGAGAGTGATTCCAGCAGTGCGATCTGCGGCGCGATGCCGTAGGCCACGGCGGCGGCGTTCTGGTCGGGAAACTCCAGCTGGTCGGTCGCGTCCAGGTCGGCCTCGAAGCTGATGGTCTCCACCGCCGGTCCTTTGAAGCGCGTGGGCTCGGCGCGGTCGGCGCCGGCATCGCCGCCGCTTTCCTGCGACTTGAGCTCGCGCTTGAGCGATTCGGCGTTGTACTGCAGTGCGATCACGCGTTGCACCTGGGCGGTCTCGGGGTCGATGAGCACGATGCCGCCCTTGGTGAGTTTGGGTGAGGAGCTGATCGTCATGACAAGGCCTTCTCGGCTAGTTCACCTTTGTCGTCTTCCACTTGCGGACCCACTTCCGCTTGTCGCTCTTGTGGAGCGTTTCCTTGTCGGTGTGGATTTCGAGCCGCTTGATCTTTCCCCCGGAGCGGTCGAACACCTCGCGCATCGCAGCGATGCGCGCGGCGTCGTCCTTTTGCGGGGGCAGGTCGCCGTCGGCTTCCATCTGCCTGGCCCGGTCGAGCAGCCACTTGTCGAAGGTTTTCCCGAGTGCCTTGTCGCCCTTGGCGACGCGGTCGTCGATCTCCTGGCTGGACTTGACCTCGACGACCCTTTCCTTGCCGTGCCGGGTGTTCACCTCTTCGCCGTCCTCGTCCTTGTCTGCCCGCCGTGCGAAGCGCTCGTTGCTCGTGCGCAGCGTGGAGTCGATGGCCTTGAATTGCGCCCCGCCGAAGATCGTGCCCACGGCCTTGCCGGTTTCCTCGGACCGGCCGACATAGCAGCCGTAGAACTCCACGGTCGCACCGGGAGCCATGGCGTCCTTGGCAATGGAGGCGACCTTCTGGTCGGCCGCCATGTCGCTCAGCTCCTGGGCGGTGACGAAGCGGCGGTCGGCCTCGCCCTTGGGTGTCATCTTGATGCCGCCCGTGGTGCTGCCATGGCCGATGATGCGGATTTCGCCGACCTTGGTCTTGTTGTCCTTGGCGTACTTGGCCGCGTATTCGGCGGCTTCCTGGATGTTGTCCACGACGACCACTTTTTCGCCGAGCGTGTTCTGCACGTAGTCGGTCACGTCCTGCGTGTAAGCGTCGTCGGGGGCGCGCATGACGAAGGTGATGCGCGTGCCTGCGGGCGCCTGGCCGGCCGGTTTGTCGTCGGCCTTGTCCTGGGCCACCGCGCCCTTGCCGTCGTCGGCCTGGATGTGCGGGGAGCCGGCGCGTGGCGCGCCGCCGACCTTGGCCGGGAGGCCCTTCACCGCGCGGTCGGCGGCGGTGTTGGCCTCGTGCTCGTCGTGCGCATCGCGCCTGAGCGTGGCGCGGCCGGAGTCCGCATCGCGCTGCTGCGCCACGTGCGCGAGCTCGTGCGCGAGCAGGCGCTGGCCGGCCGGCGAGGCAGGCTTGTATTCGCCATGGTTGAAGGCGATGTGCCGGCCGATCGTGAAGGCCCGCGAGCCCAGGGCGCTGGCGGCCTCGGCGGCGGCGCGGTCGCTGTGCACGCGCACGTTGGCGAAATCGACGTCGAAACGCGCCTGCATCGGCTGGCGCACCGAAGCCGGCAGTTCGTCGCCCGGCTTGCCAACCAGCCGGTTGGCCGCCTCCTCCCCGCGCGCGGGCCGGCTGTCCCTGCGCGGCACGGCCGCGTCGGCGGCTGGCTTGTGATCGCGCTCATGAGTCATGCCGGGGCCTCGCGTCGGGAAGGAACCGTACCCGGCCATGCACCATGGCACCGGCGGATCATTCGTGGTGCCCTTTGAGGGAAAAGCGAAGCCTGTGGGCGGTGTTCATGATTTCCGGCGCCCCATGTCCACATCGGCCGGAGATTCCTTGCCGCTCCACGCTGACGCTGTTGATTCATGTGCCGACTCCTGGCATGAGCAGGCGTGCCACGGCCTGGCCGAGCGCCTGGCCGTGGGCGCCGGCGTCGCCATCGGCGGCCAGCGTGACGCGGCCGGCCCGCAGCCGCGCCGCCGCCGGCAGGCTCGGCAGAACGGCGGCCGCGCCCGGCGCGGCCAGCTGCTGCGCCAGCGCGTCGTGCAGCGCCGCCGCCAGCGCCGGGGTGTCGGCGGGATCGATGCCGCGCAACACCAGCCGGTCGATGTGCAGCACGATGCGGTTCATGGCTTCGCCCCCTTGGCCGGCTTGGCGGGACCCGTGCCCAGGGCTGCGGCCGGCGCCGTGACGGTGGCCGAGCGCGTGCGCGTGGTGCCGTAGCGGCGGCCGGTGGTGTACAGCGGCGCGCCGGCCTGCAGCGTGACGGTCCACTGGTTGCCGGCCTGCTTGTCGATGCGCACCATGACCGAGCCGACGAACAGCCGGCCCTGGCTGTCGCGGCCGAAGTGCGTCATCGGGTAGCTGTGGCGGCTCAGGTAGGGCGGCTTGTTCATCAGCAGGTAGCTGTTGCCGGGCTGGATCCATTCGAGCTTGGCGAGCACCTCGTCGTAGATCGGGATCACGTCCTTGTCGGTGCGCGTGGGCGGCTTGGCGGGGTCGGCAGGCACCACCTGCGGATCGCCCAGGCTGTCCTGGTCGGCCGCCGGCGGGGGCGTGGCGTCCGGGCTGGCCGGGGCCGGATCGGCGGCCGGACTGTCCTGCGCCGCCTTGCCGGCCCGCAGCGCGGCCATGCCCTGGCGCAGCGATTCGACGACCTGGTCCTCGGTCTTGCCGGTGGCCGGACCCATGCGGCGCAGCAGTTCGTCGACCTCGGCATCGGTCAGCGGCGGCTGCATGGCGCGGGCCGCCTCCAGCAGCTTGTTGCGGGCCGATTCGGTGAAGCGCGGACCGCCGGCGGCCGGGCGTGCCATGCCCTCGACCAGCCGTTCGGCCGGTGCCTGGGCGGGCTGCGGACGGGCTGGTGGCGCCGCATCGGGGGCAGTTTCCGGTGCGGCCGGCTCCTCGTGCGTGGCGGCGCTGCCACTGCCACTGCCACTGCCACTGCCACTACCGCTGTCGCCGGCCGGCGCGGCGGGGCCGGCGCCGCTGCCCGCACCGCCGCCGCGCTGGCGTGCCGCGATGCGCTGGCGGATCTGCTCGACCGTCACCTCGCCCTGCGGCATTTGGCCCTTCACGCCGTCGGTGGCCTGCAGCAGCGCCTGCAGCTCCTCGTCGCTGAAGGCGTCCAGGTTCTGCGCCACCACGCGCGTCAGCTGCTCGGCCGCCTCGCGCCGGGCGGCATCGTAGTTGCCGGTGCGGGCCGCCTCGGTCAGCAGCTTGCGCAGGCGGTCGTCCTTGCGCAGGGCTTCCTTGATGTCGTCGGGGATGGGCTGGCCGGTGGCGTCGCCGGACTTGATCAGCGTTTCGATCGGGTCCTCGCCCGGGCCGATGCTGGCTTCCGCGCCCTTGGCCAGCAGCGCCACGATGGCCACCGCCGAGGCCGCGGCCAGCAGGCGGCTCTTGGCCAGCCCCTTGAGCTTGGAGGCCAGGGTGGCCAGCGTGGCCGTGGCCGCCAGCGCGGCGGCGAAGGCGGGCACCAGGCTGCCGCCGGGTGCGCGCTCCTGGCTGTCCTTGCGCGCGGGCTTCCTTTCCTTGACCTTGACGTCCTTCTCAACCGGCACCGGCACGGGCGGGGGCGGCTGCTTGCGGCAGGGACAGCGGCTGCGCGCCTGGCTATACGGCGGCGTGCAGAAGTAGCCGAAGATGCCGGGCTCCATCAGGTGCACGCCGAGCTTCTGCTGCGCGCAGCCGGCGGCCTGGGCCAGCGGGTCCGGCATGGTCAGGCCGTTGCCGACCCGGATGGCCGCCACCAGCGGCGTGATGGTGCGGTCTGGATAGACGGCCTGCACCTGCTCCATGTAGTACGCGAGGTCCTTGACGCCCTGGGCCAGCCCGGCCGGCGTGGAAGGCTTGATCTCGCCGATGGCCAGCCCCGTGGGGGTGGCCTGCACCAGATCGAGACGGCCGTTCTCGTCGCCGGGCGCGCTGAACGGCATCTCGTCCAGGCGCGCGGCGGCCATGCCCGTGCCCAGGCCCAGGAACGCGGCCTGCACCACGGTGTGCGCCACGCGGCCGGCGTTGGCCGGCCCCTGGCCGGGGTAGGCCGTGTCGTAGCAGATGCCGCAGCCGCCCGCCGCTTCGTTGCTGACGGGAACGCGGTGCAGGCGGCTGCTGCCGGCGCGCAGCCGCACCTGCGCCGGCCGGCCGGCTGCCACGCGCTGCGCGGCGGCCTCGGCCTCGTGCTCCATGGCGCTGTCGGCGCCGTCGATCGCCAGGCGCTGCAGGCTACCCGTCGTGCCCTGCTGCTGCACGGTGTGGGCCAGCTCGTGCGCCAGCAGCGGGCCGGCGGCGGGTCGCTGGCCGGGGCCGAACACGATGTGCTGGCCCACCGTGTAGGCCAGCGCGCCGACGGCCTGGGCCGAGGCCTGGGCCTGCGCGTCGGCATGCACGCGCACGCGGCCGAAGTCGTGGCCGAACAGCGGCTCCATGGCCAGGCGGGTGGCGCGGTCCAGCGGCTGGCCGGGGCCGCGCAGCGTGCCCTGCACCAGGCTCTGTGCGGCCTCGGCGGTGGCGGCGCCGTCCTGCGCGGGCGCGCTGCGCGGCTGCAGGCCCAGGTCGGTGCCGAGGCGCTTTCGGGCTTCGCAGGCCGGACAGCGCGACTTGCCGCCGCAGGCGCATTTGCGCTGCAGTACCGGCTTGGCGGCGGCGTAGGCGGCGATCATGCCCAGCTCCTCAGTTCCGCCTCGGAAAACGGCCGCTCGCGCTTGGCGCCCTCCGTGCGGGCTGCCTGCATCAGCTGCACCATGCCTATGGCCGTGCCGGCCTCCGCGGCGAGGAAGGCCGCCGCCAGGGCCATGTTGCGGATGCTGCCGCCCGTGGCGTCCAGCCGCGCCAGGCGCGCGAAGTCCACGTCGGCGGCCAGGGGGGCCGCCTGCGGGAACACGGCGCGCCAGATGCCTTCGCGCTGCTCCTGGTCCGGGAACGGGAAGTGCACCACGAAGCGCAGCCGGCGCTGGAACGCCGGATCCAGCGCGGCCTTGTGGTTGCTGGTGAGTATGGCCAGGCCGCAGTAGGACTCCATGCGCTGCAGCAGGTAGCTGACCTCGATGTTGGCGTAGCGGTCGTGGCTGTCCTTGACCTCGGTGCGCTTGCCGAACAGTGCGTCGGCCTCGTCGAACAGCAGCAGCGCGCCGGCCTGTTCGGCGGAGTCGAACACGCGGCGCAGGTTCTTTTCGGTCTCGCCTATGTATTTGCTGACCACGGCCGACAGGTCCACGCGTACCAGGTTCAGGCCCAGTTCGCTGGCCATGACCTCGGCTGCCAGGGTCTTGCCCGTTCCGCTGTCGCCCCAGAACAGCGTGGCCAGGCCCAGGCCGCGCGCGTCCTGGTTGGCAAAGCCCCAGGCGTGGTGCACCGTCAGCCGGTGGCGCGCATGCGCCACGATCTGGCGCAGCAGCTGCTGCTGGGCGGCAGGCAGCACCAGGTCGGCCCAGCTGGCATGCGGCTTGATGGTCTGCGTCAGGGCCGGCAGCGCGGCGTGGCGGCCTGCCTCCTCGCGCGCGATGTGGTGCAGCGCGGCGGCATCGCCGCGCGGGTTCCGTGCGTGCGCCTGCCGGGTGATCTCGGCGATGCGGCGCGCGCCCAGGCGGTATTGGCTAGCCAGCGTGTCCAGCGCCGGCGCGGCGATGGGCGTGCCCAGTTCCTCGAGCGCGGCCAGCCAGAGCGCGCGGCGTTCGGGCGCCTCGGGCGGGTCAAGCCGCAGGCGGTGGCAGGGCAGATCGCTTGCCGGCCATGCGTTCGCGGCCAGCAGCACCAGGCCGGGCAGGTGCCGGGCCAGGCGCAGCGCCGCGGCCTGCCGTTCGGGGCCGGCGCCGTCGCACTGCACCAGCAGGCCGGCGCCGAGCAGTGCTGCCTCGCGTCCCCAGAGCGCGGCGAATGCGGCCTGTTCGGCGGCATCGGCGGGCATGTCCATGCCATTGAGCTGGTACAGCCCCGCGCCCAGGCCCTCGGCCAGCGCGCAGGCCAGATCACGCTGGCCGGTGGCATCGTCGCCCTCGAGCACGATGGTCTGCGGCACGGCCTGCCACAGGGAAAGCAGCTGCTGCACGCCGGCACTCTGGGTGGCGGACAGCGGCGGCGCATCGTGTGGCACCGGGTACAGCAGGGCCTGCAGCCGCTGGTCCAGGCGGTTCAGGCCTGCCAGGTAGTGCAGCACGCGTTCGTCGATCTTCAGGCGTGCATTGACCAGGCCGGCGCCTTCGTCGGGCTCCAGCAGCCGCCAGCGGCGCAGTGGCGCGTCGGGCGAGAGGGCGCTCCAGTGGGCGTCGGGCAGCACTGCCAGGGCGATGCCGAAGCTGGCCCAGGGCCGCTGCGCGGCGCCGGCCTGTGCGCACAGCGCGGCCAGGCGCGCGTCCATCTCCACGCCGGCGGCGAGCAGCAGCAGGTCGCGCTCGAACGGGCTCAGCTGGAACAGCGCGGCCAGGGTGTCGATGGCCGCCGGCGCGGGCATGCGCGAGCGTGCCAGGGCGATCTGCGCATCGGCGGAGGCGGCGCCTTGCGGCGCCTCCTCGCCCAGCAGTGCGCGCAGCCGGGCGAACTCGGCCACCAGCAGCTGCTGGTTGGCTGTGCTCCAGTCGGTCACGCGGTCGGGGGCGTTCATGTGATGCTCACCGCGAGGTTCAGGAAATGAGGCGTATCGCCGGGCGAGAGATCCATGTCGACGATGGGGCTCTCGATGCCATCCACGCGCAGGCGCGCGAGGTAGCTGCCGGGTGCCGCGCCCGGGATGCGGAACTGCAGCGAGCTGGGTGTGGCGCCGGTCGCCAGCGGAGCCACCTCATTGCTGCCCAGCACCAGAGTGGCGTGCTGGCCGCTGCGCAGCTCGGGCGTGAATTGCAGGGTGATGGTGGCCGAGCCGTCGCCGGCGCGCGCCACGGTCTGCGGCAGGTTGGTGATGCGCGGCGCCAGCGTCAGGGCCAGCCGGTTGCTGCTCATGCGCCTGGGCTGGTTCAGCATGTCGGGCCGGGTGGCGTCGAGCGTGACCCGGTAGATGCCCACCGGCAGGGCCGCGGCCAGGCCGGCGAGCGAGAACGCCGCCGTGGTCGCGACGGGCCGGTCCGGCGGCTGCGCGGGCTCGGCGGCGATCTCCAGCGCCACCTGCCACACGTCGCTCTCCAGCCGCACGCGGCGGTCCGCGCCGTCCAACGCCTGCCCGTGCAGCGCGACGAGGTCGCCGATGCCGGCCACGGTCTGGCCGGCCGGCGGCTCTGCGCGGGTCAGCAGCGGCAGGCGCGCCTCCAGGCCGGGCTGCACCGCGATGCCGGTCTCGCGGCCCTGGGCGTCGCGCGGGCCGCGCGCGAGCACGGGCAGTGCGCTGCGTGCGGGCTGTTGCGCCTGGATCAGCACCACGGAGGCGGTGTAGGCGGCGCTGGGCCGCAGGTGGCTCTGGGTGGCGGTCCAGAATTTGGAGAGCTCCTCGTTCGTCTGCATCACGGGCGTGATCTTGATCAGCTCCAGTTGCTCGGCCAGGCCCGCATCGGCGAGCGCGCGCAGCGCCGGCGGCAGCGTGTTGCCCACGGGGGGCGAGGGGACCAGGGCAGCGCGGATGGCGGCGCGCGTGAGCACCGGTGTCTCGTGCAGCAGTTGCATGGCGTAGCCGAGCAGGATTTCGGCATGCAGGTCGGCGCCGCTGTAGGCCGACAGCAGATAGTGAAGATCCAGCGCGAGCGGCGGGTTCGACAAACGCGTACGGCCGCTGCCGTCGCGCCCGGGCAGGCCCTCGTTGCGCCAGCCCGGGTTGGGCGTGACCAGGTACATGAACAGGTTGAGCTGCGAGGCCTCAGCTGCGTTGGCCGCCACCACGCGGTCCGGCGCCTGCACGCTCACTGTGACGCTGGAGCCCAGCACGCTGCTGATGTCGTGGTTGATCAGCCCGTCGTTGAGCAGGTCGCGCAGCACCGCGGTCACGCCGGCAATGGCCAGGGCCGTGCTCATGATGGCTCCTTGCGCCGGGCGAGGTAGGCATCCAGCGACAGCGGTTGTGCGCGCTCGCGCGCTGCATGCCTGGGAGGTCGCGGCTGCGCAATGGCGGTGACCTCGATGCGGCCAATGTGCACGTGCACTTCAGCTGGCTCCGCCGGGGCCGCTTGCGTTGGTGAAGGCGTCCACGGCGGTGGGAGCACATGGGGCGCGCGGAGTGTGTCGGGATGCGCCGCCGCGGCGCGCACGTGAGGCGTGGCGATGGCCTCGGGAGCCTTGCCCGTGGGTAGTAGAGGTGCCGGATCGGCATAGGCTGCGGGGCTCTGGGCATGTGCCGGGGATACGTGTCTCGCGGTCGTGGGTGCGGCGACGGTTTCGGTGGTATGCGCCATGTCATCCAGTCCGGTCGGTCCGGCGGGATCGGCTTCGGCATGGGGCGCCGAGGCGGGCTTCTGCTCAGGCCGGGGCGCAGTGGTGGCGCTGTCCTGCGCCGTGGCCATTTGCCGTGTGCGTGCAGCCGGGGGGCGTGCGCTGTGCGCCGGTTCGGCGGCGGAGGGGACGGCCTGCTGCTCAATGGCGGCACGGCTCTCACTCGCCTGCACAGGGCGTGGAGCGGCTGCTGGTTCGGATGGTTCGACGGCCTGCGCCTGCACGATGCTTAGCGCGCCGGCGAATGGCAGGCGCGCATCGCTGCGCACCGTCCAGGCGCTGCCGGTGGCGCGTGCGGCCAGGCGCTGCAGCAGGCCGTTCATGATTCGCCCTCCACCAGGGCCAGGTAGTGCGCGCGCCGCGTGGCGGACAATGCCAGGATCTGTTCCTCGCTCCAGCCGTAGCTGCTCGCAAGCCGGTGCACCTCCTGCAGCAAGGCGCCTGCGCGTATGGAGATTTCGTCCCACAGCAGCGCGGCGGTGTCGAGCTGGGCCATGTCCTGCCGGCCGCAGCCCACGCAGGTCAGGGCGAACGCCAGATCGGCCTGCGGGTCCAGCGCCTCCAGCGCCTCATCGACCTGCGCGCGTGTGGCCGCGTCGATGGCGTCCGGCTGGCCCGCGAGCGTGCAGCGCGCTAGCAGCGCATCGGCTGCGTCTTCGGACGCCAGGCCGGCGACTGCGGCCAGGTCGCGCAGGCTGGGGGCGCGTATGCGCAGGCCGGCAGCCTCGGCCATGGGCATCGGGCGTCCGTCGGCTTCTTCGGGCGGCGCATCGCGCAGCAGCTCGGCCACGTCCAGCGCGAAGGCCAGCCGCTGGCCGCAGTGGCGGCAGTCGGCATGTGCGTCTATGTGCGGGCCGAAGTTCGCGGCGCGCAGGTGCAGCAGGCTTGCGCCTATGGCGCCCAGCGGCAGGTCGGCGATTGCGTCGGCAGGCCAGTCCGGGCGCGCGGCGGCGGCCAGCAGCGCGGCGCGGTCCAGCGCGTGGCGCGGCGTGCCGCGTTCCCACAGCGACAGCAGTTCGGCGGCGTCCAGCACGCGCATGACCGGATCTCCGCAGTCACGCCGGTTCCGTATAGCTGGGTTCCGAGGGTTCGCCCACGTCGTAGTCGCGCTCCCAGCCTTCGTTCTCGAGCTTGATGTGCTGGATGGCCACCGCGTTGGCGTTGGCGTCCAGGTCCGGCAGCGCCTGGTACTCCGACACCCAGCAGCGGAACACCTTGTAGGCCAGCGCGAGTTGGCCGGCCTCGTTGTAGACCTCGATGATGAGGTCCTTGCGGAAGTCCTTGAGCGAGACCTCGGCGCCGAGGCCCGACCCGTAGTTCCAGACCTTGTTGGCCCATTTCTCGAACTCGGTGTCGTGCGTGACGCCGCGCTCCAGCGTGATCGCCTCGTACTTGGTGCGCCCGGGCGACTTGCGCGAGGTCGATGGGTCGCCGCCCTCGCGATGCTCCACCGGCTCGGTGCTGCGCTTCAGGGCGCCGACCTTGGAGATGCCGGCCACGTACTTGCCGTCCCATTTGACGCGGAATTTGAAGTTCTTGTACGGGTCGAACCGGGTGGCGTTGACGCTGAACTGTGCCATTTCGGATCTCCTTCGTCAGGCCTGGATCTGGCCCGCCATCTGCTGGATCTGTATGACCACGAACTCGGCCGGCTTGAGCGGCGCAAAGCCCACGATCACGTTCAGCACGCCGAGGTTGATGTCGTTCTGCGTGGTGGTCTCGCTGTCGCACTTGACGAAATAGGCCTCGCGCGGCGAGCGGCCCTGGAAGGCGCCCTGGCGGAACAGGCCCTGAAGGAACGCGCCGATGTTCAGCCGCACCTGCGCCCACAGCGGCTCGTCATTGGGCTCGAACACCACCCACTGC
Source organism: Alicycliphilus denitrificans K601 (assembly GCF_000204645.1). Taxonomy (NCBI): domain Bacteria; kingdom Pseudomonadati; phylum Pseudomonadota; class Betaproteobacteria; order Burkholderiales; family Comamonadaceae; genus Alicycliphilus; species Alicycliphilus denitrificans. The sequence goes on from NC_015422.1 coordinate 4,165,892, forward strand.
GTGCCGCGGTACAGGCTTTCTTCCAGGAACAGTGCCAGGCGGCGCACCGGTATGTACTTGTATTCGTCGGCTTGTGCATCCGAGCCCTTGAGCGTGCGCGCTCCCCAGACCACCCGGCCGTAGGCCGGGAAGTTGCGCAGGGCGTTCACGCCTTTGGGGTTGATCTGGCCGTTTTCTAGATCGTTGAGGGGAGAGGCGAGGTCGAGCACGCCGTTGAGCGTGGCGTCCGTTCCCGCGGGCGCCTTCCATACGCCGCGGTTCGCGTCGGTGCGCGCATAGACGCCGGCGAGCGAGCCCGAGGGGGCCATGGCGCGCGGGCGCAGCTCGTCCAGGGGATCCACCAGGCTCACGGCGGGGAAGTACACCGCTGCGTTGCGCGACTGCGTGACGCCGTTGGCCCAGGTGGCGATGTTGGACAGGTTCTTGCCCGAGGGCGCATCGACGATGTAGAAGGCGCGGCGCTTCTCGCACAAGTCCACCGCCGCCGGGATGACGGCCGCGGCCTGGAGGTCCGTCATGTCGAAGGTCTCGGGGATGCTGAGGATGTTGAACAGGTCCGCGTCCATCAGCGCATACATGCCGGTCTTGCTGCCCGGCGTGCCGACGATCTCCGTCGCGCCGGCGCGCGCGCCATCGACGCCCTTGACGGGGGGCACCAGGTTCGATGCGTCGGCCGGGCGGTGCTGGGCATTGCCCGTGAACTCGCGCCCGCCATTGGCCAGGCCCAGCTGGATGCTGCCCGACAGGCCTCCAAAGGCGCCACCGGAAATCACCACGCTCGACGATTCGCCGCTGGCCAGGGATGCGAGCTTGAGGCAGCCGGTGCCGGCGCCGCCGTCGGCGCCCGATTCAGACGCCTGCAGCGCCGCGGTCAATCCCGCCGTGCCTATGGCCGTGTTCACCGCGCTCGCTAGGTCGGCCATGTTGCCGGGCGCCGGCCCGGCCAGCGTGAGCTTGAATGCCGTGGCGCCGTTGACCACGCCGGCGATGACCAGATCCGTGGCCGTGAGCGGGAACGTCACCGCGGTGCTCACCGCGTAGCCCGCCCTGTTGAAGACGAGGCCGCCCTTGCGCTTGGCGGTAACGAGCGCGGATGCGTTGTTCACCACCGACTCCACATAGCGCGGCGAGGCGGAGTTCATGTCCAGGTTGCGGTGCGTCTCGAGGGGCCTGAGCGTCACGCCGTCGGCCTGGAGCTGCGAGACGACGAGGTTGAACTGGGCGTCGGGGTTGCGCGCGCCGGCATGGTCCACGGTGATGCGCAGGCCGTTGCCCCACGCGCCGGGCGTTGCCGCCGCCACGTCCAGTACTGCCGCGGGGGTGCTGTCCTGCAGTGTCCAGGCGGCCGATGCGTAGCCCGTGGCCACGCGCACGACGATGGCCTGGCTGCCACCGTTGGCGAAGAACTGCCGGACCGCATACGAGACGGGGCTGTCCCGGTCCAGCCCGCCGTAGGCGCGCTCGAAATCGCTGAAGCTGGTGATGGGCACGGCCTTGTCGGGCACGCCCATGCGCGTATAGCCCACGAACGCGGTCACTGAAGTCGCCACACCGGTGATCGTGCGCACGCCGCTGGATATTTCCTCGACGTAGACACCCGGATAACTCAGGGTACTGGGCATACAACCTCCAATCGGTCAGTCGACGATCGAGAGCCGTGTGGCTCGCTCATCCCCCCTGGTGCTCGTTCTGTGTCGCGTGCTTTGCGTTTTGTTGCCATGTGAGGCAACCGTCGGCGCCGCAGCAGCGGCTTGAAACAGTGGCTTTGATTCTGTAGTGGTTTCAAGGCCCAATCAACGGAAGTTTGCATTTACTAACATCGATTGGCAGTGCTTAACAATTTGAATTTGCCGGCTGCCTTGTGGCTGGCGCGGGGTGGGTTGCGCAGGCCACCGGGCCGCGCGTGCGGCTTTGGCCGGCGGGCTGGCTGATAGACTTCTTCCCGCCGGACCCATGCCTGCCGCCGCATCCAGTCGATAATCCGGTTTTGATAGCGATTAACGCACGCCCCATATGGATTACCCCGGAAATTTGTTCGTAGTCTCTGCTCCCAGCGGGGCGGGCAAGTCGAGCCTGGTGAAGGCGCTTCTGGAGCTGGACTCGCACGTGCAGCCCTCGGTGTCGCACACCACGCGTGCGCCCCGTGGCCAGGAAAAGCACGGGCGCGAGTATTTCTTCGTCTCCGAGCAGGAGTTCGACGCCATGGTGGCGGCCAACGGCTTCGTGGAGTGGGCGAACGTGCACGGGCGGCGCTACGGCACCTCGCGCAAGGCCATCGAGGAGCGCGTGGCCCTGGGCGCGGACGTGGTGCTGGAGATCGACTACCAGGGTGCGCTGCAGATCAAGCAGGCCTTCGTCAACGCGGTGCTGATCTTCATCCTGCCGCCCAGCTGGGAGGAGTTGCGCTCGCGCCTGGAGCGGCGCGGCGAGGATGCCGCCGACGTGATCGATCTGCGGCTGAAGAACGCTGAGGAGGAGATGGCGCAGGCCGGCAAATTCGACTTCGTTATAATCAACGAGGTGTTTGAACGAGCGCTTTTCGATCTGAAAACCATTGTTCACGCCCAGCGTCTCAAGTACGCCGCCCAGCGCCGCGCCCGGGCCGACACCTTTGAATCGCTCAACATCCCCTGATTCCCCTGGAGAGACCCCCATGGCCCGCATTACCGTGGAAGATTGCCTCGAGCAAATTCCCAACCGTTTTCAGCTGGTGCTCGCCGCCACCTACCGCGCCCGCATGCTCAGCCAGGGCCATGCCCCCAAGATCGAGAGCCGCAACAAACCGGCGGTGACCGCCCTGCGCGAGATCGCAGCAGGCAAGGTGGGGCTGGAGATGCTCAAGAAGGTGCCTGGCTGACCGCTTGGCGTCACCTGGCCCGCAACGCCAAAGAAGCACCGCTTGTCGGTGCTTTTTTTGCGCCCGCAACATGATCGGCCGAGCAAGTTACATTTGAGCCATGAACCTTGGGTCGAACAAAGCAACTGTCGCCAGCGCGCAGGTGCAACCTGCGGCGCCGGCCAACCCTTCCGCGGCGGCAGCCAATGCTGCGGCAGCGAGCTTTGCCGCGCTCATGGAGAAACTCGATTACCTCGACAGCGCTGGCATTGAACAGGTGCGCCAGGCCTATCGCTACGCCGACGCAGCACACCTGGGGCAGTTGCGCAACAGCGGCGAGCCCTACATCACGCACCCGATCGCCGTGGCGGCCCTGTGTGCCAGCTGGAAGCTGGATGTCCAGGCGCTCATGGCCGCATTGCTGCACGACGCCATGGAGGACTGCGGCATCACCAAGGCGGACCTCATCGACCGTTTCGGCCCCCAGGTGGCGGACCTGGTCGATGGCCTGACCAAGCTCGACAAGCTGCAGTTCAACACGCGCGAGGAGAACCAGGCCGAATCGTTTCGCAAGATGCTGCTGGCCATGGCGCGCGATGTGCGCGTCATCCTCATCAAGCTGGCGGACCGCACGCACAACATGCGCACGCTCTCCGACATGCCGCGCAGCAAGTGGGGGCGCATTTCGTCCGAGACGCTGGAGATCTACGCTCCGATCGCGCACCGCCTGGGGCTGAACCAGACCTACCGCGAACTGCAGGACCTGGCCTTCCGCCATCTGCATCCCTGGCGCTACGCCACCCTGTCCAAGGCGGTCACCAAGTCGCGCAACCGCCGCCGCGACATCGTGCAGAAGGTGCAGACCGACGTGGACGCCGCCTTCTCCCGCCTGGGCATGGCTGTGCGCCTGGCGGGGCGCGAGAAGACGCTGTTCGCCATCTACCAGAAGATGAACCTCAAGCACCTGAGCTTTGCCCAGGTGACCGATCTCTACGGCTTCCGCGTCATCGTGCATTCGGTGACCGACTGCTACACGGCGCTGGGCGTGCTGCACCAGATGTACAAGCCGGTGCCGGGCAAGTTCAAGGACCATATCGCGATTGCCAAGCTCAACGGCTATCAGTCACTGCATACGACGCTCGTGGGGCCGGCGGGCCTGAACATCGAGTTCCAGATCCGCACCGAGGAAATGCACATCGTGGCCGAGGCCGGCGTGGCGGCGCATTGGCTCTACAAGGCCCAGAACGCGGAAGGCGCCGCGGCCGAGCGCCTGGGCACGAAGTGGCTGCAGTCCCTGCTCGACATCCAGAACGAGACCCGCGACGCCGCCGAGTTCTGGGATCACGTGAAGGTGGACCTTTTCCCCGACGCGGTTTACGTGTTCACGCCCAGGAGCCAGATCCTGGCATTGCCTCGGGGGGCGACGGCGGTGGACTTCGCCTACGCCATCCACAGCGACGTGGGCGACAGGACGACCGCGGTCAGGATCAACGACGAGCAGGTGCCCCTGCGCACGGAGCTCAAGAATGGCGACGTGGTGGAGGTCATCACCACGGCGGGCGCCCACCCGAACCCAGCCTGGCTGGCCTTCGTGCGCACGGGCCGCGCGCGTTCCAAGATACGCCATTACCTCAAGACCCTGGCGCAGAACGAGTCCGCGGGCCTGGGTGAAAAGCTGCTGACCCAGGCGCTGCGCGCCGAGGGTATGGAGCAGTTGCCCGACGCACAGGCGCATGCGGCGATCTGGGAAAAACTGCTGCGTTTCACGGGCAACCGGACCCGCGTGGAGCTCATGACCGACGTGGGGCTGGGCAAGCGCATCGCCAGCATCGTGGCCAAGCGGCTGGTGTTGCTGCTGTCCGAGGGCGGGCAGCGGCCCGACGCCCTCCTGCTCACGCGCGAGCGCTACAGCGCCCACGAGAAGGTGTCGCAGGGCAGCATCACGCTCGATGGCAGCGAGAACGCATCGGTCCAGTACGCGAGCTGCTGCCGCCCCGTTCCCGGTGACGCCATCGTGGGCTATCTGGGGCGCGGCGAGGGACTGGTCGTGCACCACGCGCAGTGCGGAGTGGCCAAGAAGCTGCAGCACAAGGACGGCGAACGCTTCATCGCCGTCGATTGGGCGGAGGAGCCCACGCGCACGTTCGAGACGGGCATCACCGTCACCGTGACCAATGGCAAGGGCGTCCTGGCACGGGTCGCGTCGGAACTGGCGGACTGCGAGGCGGACATCGTGCGCGTGGACATGGACGATGCCATGGGCACCACCGACCTGCGCTTCGTCGTTGCCGTGCGCGACCTCGCCCACGTCGAGGCGGTGCTGCGCAACCTGCGCCGCACGCACTCCGTGCTGCGCGCGTTCCGCGTGTTGCCGCAGCCGCTCTGAAACGCGTCAGCCTTCCCCGCGCTGCGGATCGGGGTAGTGCACGGATAGGATTTCCAGCGTGCGCGTGCCCGCAGGCGTCTGCAGCGAGACCTCATCGCCCTCGCGGGCTTTGAGCAAGGCGCGTGCGACGGGTGAGATCCAGCTGATCTGCTGCAGGCCGTTGTCCGCCTCGTCCACGCCGAGGATGGTCACCGTGCGCTCCACGCCCTCGTCATCGACGTAGGTGACGGTGGCGCCGAAAAAGATCTGATCGCTGCCGGCGTGCACGGACGGGTCCACGACCTCGGCGATCTCCAACCTCTTGGTGAGGAAGCGGATGCGCCGGTCGATCTCGCGCAGCCTTTTCTTGCCGTACAGGTAGTCGCCGTTCTCCGAGCGGTCGCCATTGCTCGCGGCCCAGTGGACGATGTCGACCACCTTGGGGCGCTCCTCGTCGATCAGCGACAGCAATTCGGCGCGCAGCCGCGCATAGCCCTGAGGCGTGATGTAGTTCTTGCCGCCGGCGGGAATGACGGCCGGCAGGGCCGGCTCGTCGTCGCCGGCATCGGTTTCCTTGGTGAAAGCCTTGCTCATGCGTTTATGGTGCCTGAATGCGGCGTCCGGTTCACGGACTCGTCAATGCGGCAGAAACGAAAAAGCCCCGGAACCTTGCAGTTCCAGGGCTTACCGTTTGGTGCGGCTGGCAGGAATCGAACCCACGACCCCTTGGTTCGTAGCCAAGTACTCTATCCAGCTGAGCTACAGCCGCTAAGCTTTGAATTCTAGCATGAAATTTTCATGCTTCTTCAAAAATCGCCGCTTTTCTGAAAGAGCAGATCGGGAATCTGCTGTTCAGCCTCGTGGCGAAGAGCGGATTATAGCCGAGTTTTGCCCCGATTTCAGGAAAAGGGGCGCCCGGGCGTCAGCGGCGCGTGTAGCCCAGGCAGGCTCCTGCGTTGGGCAGGCCCCGGCATTCGCGGTAGAGCCGCCGGTCGCGTTCCGCGGTGCTTTCGCCGGAATGGTTTTGCTGGTGCTTGACCTTGGTCGACCGGGACTTCTTGGCGGGCGCATGCGCGGCGGCGCCTGCTTCCTGGTGCGGCCTGGCGGTGGCTGCGTGGCTGCAGGTGGCCGAGCACAGGCCGAAGATGCACAGGGCGATGGCCCATGCGGCAGTGCGCCCGGGCGTGTGTGAAGCTCTCATGGTGCGCCTCCCTGGGTGTGTTGTTCGTGCCTTCGCATCATGGGATCGATGGCGCGCTCCTGGGCATCCGGGGCCGCCCGGGTGGGCGCCGAAGCCGGTGCGAGATATAATCGACAGGTTTTGCATGGTGCAAGACGCACGCCGCAGGCCCTTCCAGCCCACGGCGCAAGTAACCCAGGGCGGCCGCGCGCCGCCTGCCTACAAGGAAATTCACATGATCGCTGCCTCCATCAAGGCCGAAGTCGTCAAGGCCAACCAACGTGCCGAAAACGACACCGGCAGCCCCGAAGTGCAAGTGGCCCTGCTGACGGCCCGCATCAACGAGCTGACACCCCACTTCAAGCAACACGCCAAGGACCACCACGGCCGCCGCGGCCTGCTGCGCATGGTGAGCCGCCGCCGCAAGCTGCTGGACTACCTCAAGGCCAAGGACGCCGACCGCTATACGGCCCTGATCGCCAAGCTGGGCCTGCGCAAGTAAGCACGGTGCAAGATCGAAACGCCTGAGTTAGCTCGCTAGCTCAGGCGTTTTTTACTTTTTTCTTTCGGAGAGAAACAGAGCGAAGCTGTGTCATTCCACGCCGGCGTTGGCGTTCGGTTTGCTATTGATTAAATAGCTACTAGCGCTTGTCTGGAATGGCATCGCGATCTGTTTTACCTCCAAACCTATGCTATTGGCGCGCCAGTAGCTATTTTTTCAGGAGTAAACGCATGACGATGTTCAACAAAGTCACCAAGACCTTCCAGTGGGGCCAGCATACGGTCACCATGGAGACGGGCGAGATCGCCCGCCAGGCATCCGGCGCCGTGCTGGTCAATATCGACGACACCGTGGTGCTGGCTACCGTGGTGGCGTCCAAGAACGCCAAGCCGGGCCAGGACTTCTTCCCGCTGACCGTGGACTACATCGAGAAGACCTACGCCGCCGGCAAGATCCCCGGCAGCTTCTTCAAGCGCGAGGCCAAGCCCAGCGAGCTGGAGACGCTGACCAGCCGCCTGATCGACCGCCCGATCCGCCCGCTGTTCCCCGAAGGCTTCTACAACGAAGTCCATGTGGTCATCCACACCATCTCGCTCAACCCCGAGGTGGACGCCGACATCGCCGCGATGATCGCCACGAGCGCCGCCCTGTCGGTGTCGGGCATTCCGTTCAACGGCCCCATCGGCGCCGCGCGCGTGGGCTACATCAATGGTGAGTACGTGCTCAACCCCGGCCAGACGGCGCGCAAGAACAGCCAGATGGACTTGGTCGTCGCCGGCACCGAGACCGCCGTGCTGATGGTCGAGTCCGAGGCCCTGCAACTACCCGAGGACGTGATGCTCGGCGCCGTGGTCTATGGCCACGAGCAGGGCAAGATCGCCATCGACGCCATCCACGAACTGGTGCGCGACGCGGGCAAGCCTGTGTGGGACTGGCAGCCTGAGGCCAAGGACGAGGCCCTGATCGCCAAGGTGGCCGAGCTGGGCGAAGGCACGCTGCGCGCCGCCTACCAGAACCGCAACAAGCAATTGCGCACGCAGGCCTGCCGCGAGGCCTATGCCGCCGTGAAGGCTGGCCTGACGGAGCAGGGCGTGGAGTTCGACGCCGTCAAGGTCGACAACATGTTGTTCGACATCGAGGCGCGCATCGTGCGCTCGCAGATCCTCGCGGGCGAGCCGCGCATCGATGGCCGCGACACGCGCACCGTGCGCCCCATCGAGATCCGCACCTCGGTGCTGCCGCGCACCCATGGCTCGGCCCTGTTCACGCGTGGCGAGACCCAGGCCCTGGTCGTCTCCACCCTGGGCACAGAGCGCGACGCGCAGCGCATCGACGCGCTGGCCGGCGAGTTCGAGGACCGCTTCCTGTTCCACTACAACATGCCTCCGTTCGCCACCGGCGAAGTGGGCCGCATGGGCTCGACCAAGCGCCGCGAGGTCGGCCATGGCCGCCTGGCCAAGCGCGCCCTGGTGGCCTGCCTGCCGAGCAAGGAAGAGTTCCCCTACACCATCCGCGTGGTGTCCGAGATCACCGAATCCAACGGCTCCTCGTCCATGGCCTCCGTCTGCGGCGGCTGCCTGTCGATGATGGATGCGGGCGTGCCCATGAAGGCGCACGTGGCCGGCATCGCCATGGGCCTGATCAAGGAAGACAACAAGTTCGCCGTGCTCACCGACATCCTGGGCGACGAGGACCACCTGGGTGACATGGACTTCAAGGTGGCCGGTACCACGGCCGGCATCACCGCCCTGCAGATGGACATCAAGATCCAGGGCATCACCAAGGAAATCATGCAGGTCGCGCTGGCCCAGGCCAAGGAAGCGCGCATGCACATCCTCGGGAAGATGCAGGAAGCCATGGGCGAGGCCAAGACCGAGATCAGCAGCTTCGCGCCCAAGCTCTTCACGATGAAGATCAACCCCGAGAAGATCCGCGACGTGATCGGCAAGGGCGGCGCCACCATCCGTGCGCTCACCGACGAGACCGGCTGCCAGATCAACATCGAGGAAGACGGCACCATCACCATCGCCGCTACCGAGGCTGCCAAGGCCGACGAGGCCAAGCGCCGCATCGAGGAGATCACGGCCGAGGTCGAGATCGGCAAGGTCTACGAAGGCCCGGTCACCAAGGTCCTGGACTTCGGTGCGCTGATCAACCTGCTGCCTGGCAAGGACGGCCTGCTGCACATCAGCCAGATCGCCCACGAGCGCGTGGAGAGGGTCGGCGATTACCTGCAGGAAGGCCAGATCGTCAAGGTCAAGGTGCTGGAGACCGACGACAAGGGCCGCGTCAAGTTGTCCATGAAGGCGCTCGCCGAGCGCCCCGCGGGCCTGCCGGAACGCGAGCCGCGCGAGCCCCGTGAACCGCGTGAGCCCCGTGGCGAACGCCGTGAGCGCCGGGACAATGGCGCGCCGGAGCAGCAGTAACCGTAAGGCCGCGCCGCGCCCCGGGGCCGGCGCATGGTGTTGCTATTGAAATAAGAGCTCCTGGCGCTTACTCCATAAGTGCTGGAGCCTTGAAACATTCCAATATTGCAATGAAGAATGTGATGCAAGCGGTAGAAATCTCAGCGTTCGGCCCGCCCGAAGGGCTGTGCCTTGCCGAACGCCCGCTGCCGCAGCCCGGTGCGGGCGAGCTGCTGATCCGCGTCGCGGCCAGTGGCGTGAACCGTCCCGACGTGCTGCAGCGCAAGGGGCATTACGCACCGCCGCCGGGCGTGTCCGACCTGCCGGGCCTGGAGGTGGCCGGCGTGGTGGAGTCCGGCGATGCCGCCGCCATGGCGCAGGCGGGCATCCGCGTGGGCGATCGCGTCTGCGCACTGGTCGCCGGCGGCGGCTACGCCGCGTACTGCGTGGCCCCCGTGGCGCAATGCCTGCCGGTGCCCGAGGGGCTGAGCGATGTGGAGGCGGCCTCGCTGCCCGAGACGTTTTTCACCGTGTGGAGCAACGTGTTCGACCGCGCGCGCCTGCAGGCGGGCGAGACCCTGCTGGTGCAGGGCGGCAGCAGCGGCATCGGCGTCACGGCCATCCAGCTGGCGCGCGCGCGCGGCGCCACGGTCATCGTCACCGCGGGCACGGACGAGAAATGCGCAGCCTGCCTGGCGCTGGGCGCGCACCACGCCATTAACTACAAATCGCAGGACTTCGTGGCCGAAGCGCAGCGCATCACCGAAGGGCGGGGCGTGGACGTGGTGCTCGACATGGTGGCGGGCCCGTACGTGGCGCGCGAGGTGGAATGCCTGGCCGAGGACGGGCGCGTGGTCATCATCGCCGTGCAGGGTGGGGTGAAGGCCGAATTCAACGCCGCCCTGGTGCTGCGCAAGCGCCTGACCATCACGGGCTCCACGCTGCGCCCCCGCCCCGTGGCCTTCAAGGCGGCGATCGCCAAGGCCCTGCGCGAGCAGGTCTGGCCGCTGCTGGCGTCGGGCGCGGTGAAGCCGGTCATCCACAGCACGTTCGCTGCGGCCGATGCGGCCCAGGCGCACGCGCTGATGGAGTCCAACCAACATGTGGGCAAGATTGTTTTGACATGGACGACATGACTCAGAAAAAGAAACTCATTGCCGGCAACTGGAAGATGAACGGCAGCCTGCAGGCCAACGCGGCCCTGCTGCAGGCGCTGCGCGACGGGCTCGGCGAGGCCGCCTGCGCCGTGGCCGTGGCCGTCCCGGCGCCGTACCTGGCGCAGGTGCAGGGGCTGGTCGCCGGCTCGGCGATCGCGCTTGCCGCCCAGGACGTGTCGCAGCATGAGTCGGGCGCGTTCACGGGAGAGGTCTCCGCGGCCATGCTGCGCGACTTCGGCACGCGCTACGTGCTCGTGGGGCACTCCGAACGCCGCCAGTACCACGGCGAGACAGATGCCGTGGTGGCGGCCAAGGCGCAGCGCGCGCTGGCGGCTGGCATCACGCCCATCGTGTGCGTGGGCGAGACTCTGGCGGAGCGCGAGGCGGGGCAGACGGAGGCCGTGGTCAAGCGTCAGCTGGCGGCGGTGGTGCAGTCCAATGGCCAGTGCATCAGCGAAATCGTGGTCGCCTACGAGCCCGTCTGGGCCATCGGCACGGGCCGCACGGCGACCCCCGAGCAGGCCCAGCAGGTGCACGCCGTGCTGCGCGCCCAGCTGGCGGCGGCGACCGAGCGCGCCGACCGCGTGTCCCTGCTGTACGGTGGCAGCATGAATGCCGCCAACGCGGCGCAGCTGCTGGCGCAGCCCGACATCGACGGCGGCCTGGTGGGCGGGGCCTCGCTCAAGGCCGCAGATTTTCTGCAAATTATTGCTGCAGCGCATGCTATACAAGCGCAAGCAGCTACGGAATTAGGAGCTGAAAAAGCATGAATGCAGTCGTGAACATAATCCTGGCGATCCAGATGCTGGCGGCGCTGGGCATGATCGGATTGATCCTGATCCAGCATGGCAAGGGCGCCGACATGGGTGCCGCCTTCGGCAGCGGCAGCTCCGGCAGCCTGTTCGGCGCCAGCGGCAGCGCCAACTTCCTGTCGCGCACCACGGCCGTCCTGGCGACGATCTTTTTCGTGGCCACGCTGGCCCTGGCCTATTTCGGCAATCAACGCCCCGCGAGCAGCGGCAGCGTGCTGGAAACGCCGGCCGCCGCCGTACCTGCCGCCGGCGCCTCCACGGCGGTGCCCGCGCCTGCCGCGGAGCCTGCATCGGGCGCCGCGCAAATCCCCACGAAGTGAGTGGACGAGGGGCGTCATAAAAAACCGCTTCTCCGCTTTGTGACAGGGTTTTTCCGGGGTAGAATCTTAGTCTGTCTGGAAAGCCAAAACCGTTTTTCCGGTCCTCATGCCATCCAGATGCATACAGCAGCCGTCGTGGTGAAATTGGTAGACACGCTATCTTGAGGGGGTAGTGGCGAAAGCTGTGCGAGTTCGAGTCTCGCCGACGGCACCAATCACAAGAGGCCACCTCCTGGCCCGCAAAGCGGGGCATGCGAGGTGGTCTCCAGCGATGAGTACATCCTCCAGATGAACCTCGATCAATACCTCCCAGTCCTTTTGTTCATTCTGGTCGGCATCGGTGTTGGCGTCGTGCCGCTCCTGCTGGGCTATGTACTGGGGCCCAACCGCCCGGATCCGGCAAAGAATTCCCCTTACGAATGTGGCTTCGAGGCCTTCGACGATGCGCGCATGAAGTTCGACGTGCGCTACTACCTCGTGGCCATCCTGTTCATCCTGTTCGATCTGGAAATCGCCTTCCTCTTTCCCTGGGCCGTGGCATTGCAGGACGTGGGGGCGACGGGCTTCGTAGCCGTCGTGATTTTCCTCTCCATCCTGGTCATAGGCTTTGCCTACGAGTGGAAAAAAGGCGCCCTGGATTGGGAATGAGCGGCGCCATGCAGGCGCCATACAAGGAATGACACGATGATTGAAGGTGTGATGAAGGAGGGCTTCGTCACCACGAGCTATGACGCCGTGGTGAACTGGGCCAAGACCGGATCCCTTTGGCCTGTGACCTTCGGTCTGGCCTGCTGTGCGGTGGAGATGATGCACGCCGCCGCGGCGCGCTATGACTTGGCGCGCTTCGGCGCCGAGGTGTTTCGTGCCAGCCCGCGCCAGTCCGACCTGATGATCGTGGCCGGAACGCTGTGCAACAAGATGGCCCCCGCTCTGCGCAAGGTCTACGACCAGATGGCGGAGCCGCGCTGGGTGATCTCCATGGGGTCGTGCGCCAATGGCGGCGGCTATTACCACTACAGCTACTCGGTGGTGCGCGGCTGCGACCGCGTGGTGCCGGTGGATGTGTACGTGCCGGGCTGCCCGCCGACGGCCGAGGCGCTGATCTACGGCATCATCCAGCTGCAGCAGAAGATCCGCCGCACCCACACCATTGCGCGCGTTTGAGGGGATTCGATGACCGACATTGCCATTCACCCTGAGAAGCTGCGCGACGCCGTGGCCGGTGCCTTGGGCGACAAGCTGCGCGAGATCCGGCTGGCGCTCGGCGAGGTCACCGTGGTGGTCGCCGCGGAGGACTACCTGGCGGCCATGGAGATCCTGCGCGATGCGCCGCAATGCCGTTTCGAGCAGCTGATCGACCTGTGCGGCGTGGACTATTCGACCTATGGCGAGGTGGGGACGGACGGGCCCCGCTACGCCGTGGTGACGCACCTGCTGTCGTTGTCGCTGAACCAGCGGCTGCGCGTCAAGGTGTTCTGTCCGGACGATGACTTCCCGGTCATTCCTTCCGTCACCGGAATCTGGAATGGCGCCAACTGGTTCGAGCGCGAGGCGTTCGACCTCTATGGCATCGTGTTCGACGGCCACAACGACCTGCGCCGCATCCTGACGGACTACGGCTTCATCGGCCACCCCTTCCGCAAGGACTTCCCGCTTTCGGGCCATGTGGAGATGCGCTACGACGCCGAGCAGCGCCGCGTCGTTTACGAGCCCGTGACCATCGAGCCGCGTGAGATCACGCCACGCATCATCCGAGAAGACAACTACGGAGGCCTGCACTGAGGCGGTTGTCCGCCAAGGTGTTCGATCATGGCTGAAATCAAGAACTATTCCCTGAACTTCGGACCGCAGCACCCCGCCGCGCACGGCGTCCTGCGCCTGGTGCTGGAACTCGACGGCGAGGTGGTGCAGCGCGCCGACCCCCACGTGGGCCTGCTGCACCGCGCCACGGAAAAGCTGGCCGAGTACAAGACCTACATCCAGTCGCTGCCCTACATGGACCGCCTGGACTACGTGTCCATGATGTGCAACGAGCAGGCCTACTGTCTGGCGATCGAGAAGATGCTGGGCGTCGAGGTGCCCCTGCGCGCCAAGTACATCCGTACCATGTTCGGCGAGATCACCCGCCTGCTCAACCACCTGATGTGGCTGGGCTCCAATGGCATGGACCTGGGCGCATCTACGGTGCTGATGTACACCTTCCGCGAGCGTGAGACCCTGTTCGACATGTACGAGGCGGTCTCCGGCGCGCGCATGCATGCGGCCTACTTCCGTCCCGGCGGCGTGTACCGCGACCTGCCTGACACCATGGCGCAGCTCAAGCCGAGCAAAGTGCGCAACGCTAAGGCCCTGGAGGAGTTCAACCGCAACCGCCAGGGCGGCCTGCTGGACTTCATCGACGACTTCTGCGCCAAGTTCCCCGGTTACGTGGACGAGTACGAGACCCTGCTGACCGACAACCGCATCTGGAAGCAGCGCACCGTGGGCATCGGCGTCGTCTCGGCCGAGCGTGCCCTGAATCTCAGCATGTCGGGTGTGATGCTGCGCGGCTCGGGAGTGGCCTGGGACTTGCGCAAGAAGCAGCCCTACGACGCCTACGACCGCGTCGAGTTCGACATTCCCGTGGGCAAGAACGGCGACTGCTACGACCGCTACTTGGTGCGCGTCGAGGAAATGCGGCAGTCCAACCGCATCATCAAGCAGTGCGTGGACTGGCTGCGTGCCAATCCCGGCCCCGTCATCGTCGACAATTACAAGATTGCGCCGCCGCCGCGCGAGCGCATGAAGACGGGGATGGAAGACCTGATCCACCACTTCAAGCTGTTCTCCGAGGGCTTCCGCGTGCCCGAGGGCGAAGCCTATGCCGCCGTCGAGCATCCGAAGGGCGAGTTCGGCATCTACCTCGTGAGTGACGGCGCCAACAAGCCCTATCGCCTGAAGATTCGCGCCCCGGGCTTTGCCCATCTGGCGGCGTACGACGAATTGACGCGCGGCCACATGATCGCCGACGCTGTCGCCGTCATCGGCACCATGGATATCGTGTTCGGAGAGATTGACCGATGATTACCGAAGCGACCAAGGAGCGCTTTGCGCGCGAAGTGGCCAAGTACCCGCCTGAGCAGAAGCAGTCCGCCGTGATGGCCTGCCTGTCCATCGTGCAGCAGGAGCAGGGCTGGATCAGCCAGGAAAGCGAGGCAGCGATTGCCGAGTACCTGGGCATGCCCCAGATAGCCGTGCACGAGGTCACGACCTTCTACAACATGTACAACCAACAGCCGGTGGGCAAGTACAAGCTGGCCGTCTGCACCAACCTGCCTTGCCAGCTGCGCGGCGGCAACCAGGCGCTGCACCATCTGGAGGCCAAGCTGGGCATCACGATGGGCGAGACCACGCAGGATGGCCTGTTCACCCTGCAGCAATGCGAGTGCCTGGGCGCCTGCGCCGATGCGCCGACCATGCTGGTCAACGATCGTCACATGTGCAGCTTCATGGAAAACGACAAGCTCGATCAACTGGTCGATGGCCTGCGCGCTGCGGAGGGTAAGCAATGACCACGGCCGCACAAGTCCTGTCGCAGTTCCAGGCCACGGGCGTACAGACCTGTTTCCATGACCGCCACATCAACCCGCAGATCTATGCGGGCCTCAATGGCAGCAACTGGAGCATCAAGGACTACGAGGCGCGCGGCGGCTATGCGGCGCTGCGCAAGATCCTGGGCAAGGATGGCGGCGAGGGCCTCACGCAGGACCAGGTGATCGCTACCGTCAAGGAGTCGGGCCTGCGCGGCCGCGGCGGCGCAGGCTTCCCCACGGGCCTGAAGTGGAGCTTCATGCCGCGCCAGTTCCCGGGGCAGAAGCACCTGGTGTGCAACTCCGACGAGGGCGAGCCCGGTACCTGCAAAGACCGCGACATCCTGATGTACAACCCGCACATCGTGATCGAAGGCATGATCATTGCCGCGTACGCGATGGGCATCTCGCTGGGCTACAACTACATCCATGGCGAGATCTTCCAGGTCTACGAACGTTTCGAGGCGGCGCTGGAAGAGGCGCGCGCGGCGGGCTACCTGGGCAGCAACATCATGGACAGCGACTTCAGCTTCCAGCTGCACGCCCACCATGGCTTTGGCGCCTACATCTGCGGCGAGGAGACCGCGCTGCTCGAATCGCTGGAAGGCAAGAAAGGCCAGCCGCGCTTCAAGCCGCCGTTCCCGGCCAGCTTCGGCCTGTACGGCAAGCCCACGACCATCAACAACACCGAGACCTTCGCGGCCGTGCCCTGGATCATCCGCAACGGCGGCCAGGCCTACCTCGAATGCGGCAAGCCCAACAACGGCGGGACCAAAATATTCT
The DNA here is from genome assembly GCF_000204645.1 of Alicycliphilus denitrificans K601. Lineage (NCBI taxonomy): Bacteria > Pseudomonadati > Pseudomonadota > Betaproteobacteria > Burkholderiales > Comamonadaceae > Alicycliphilus > Alicycliphilus denitrificans. The sequence goes on from NC_015422.1 coordinate 4,181,821, forward strand.
CGGTCTCGGGCGACGTGGAGCGTCCCGGCAACTACGAGATCCCGCTGGGGACGCCGTTCGCCAAGTTGCTCGAACTCGCGGGCGGCGTGCGCAAGGGCCGCCAGCTCAAGGCCGTGATCCCGGGCGGCTCGTCTGCACCCGTGCTGCCCGCTTCCATCATGATGGAATGCACGATGGACTACGACTCCATCGCCAAGGCCGGCTCCATGCTGGGCTCGGGTGCCGTCATTGTGATGGACGACTCGCGCGACATGGTGGAATCGCTGATGCGCCTGTCCTACTTCTACATGCACGAGTCCTGCGGCCAGTGCACCCCCTGCCGGGAGGGCACGGGCTGGCTCTGGCGCGTGGTGCACCGCATCCAGCATGGCCAGGGCCGTGTCGAGGATATCGAGGTCCTGGATTCGGTGGCCTTCAACATCATGGGCCGCACGATTTGTGCGCTGGGCGACGCCGCCGCGATGCCCGTGCGCGCCATGATCAAGCATTTCCGCCACGAGTTCGTGGCCAAGATCGAGGCTGCAGCCAAGGCATCCGCTGCCTGATCGCGAGAAAAGCATATGGTTGAAATTGAACTGGACGGTCAGAAGGTGGAGGTCGCCGAGGGCAGCATGGTCATGCATGCCGCCGAGAAGGCCAACGTCTACATCCCTCACTTCTGCTACCACAAGAAGCTTTCCATCGCGGCCAACTGCCGCATGTGCCTGGTGGACGTGGAGAAGGCGCCCAAGCCCATGCCTGCCTGCGCCACGCCGGTGACGCAGGGCATGATCGTGCGCACCAAGAGCGACAAGGCTCTCAAGGCGCAGCAGTCGGTGATGGAGTTCCTGCTCATCAACCACCCGCTCGACTGCCCGATCTGCGACCAGGGCGGCGAATGCCAGCTGCAGGACCTGGCCGTCGGCTACGGCGCGTCGGCCTCGCGCTACGGCGAGGAAAAGCGCGTGGTGCTGCGCAAGGACATCGGCCCGCTGATCTCCACCGAAGAGATGACGCGCTGCATCCACTGCACGCGCTGCGTACGCTTTGGCCAGGAAATCGGCGGCGACATGGAACTGGGCATGGTCAACCGGGGCGAGCACTCCGAGATCACCACGGTCAAGGGTGACACCGTCGATTCCGAGCTCTCGGGCAACATGATCGACATCTGCCCCGTGGGTGCGCTGACCAGCAGGCCCTTCCGCTACAGCGCCCGTACCTGGGAGCTGTCGCGGCGCAAGTCGATCTCCCCGCACGACTCCACCGGCGCCAACCTCATCGTGCAGGTCAAGAACCACAGGGTGATGCGCGTCGTGCCGCTGGAGAACGAGGCCGTCAACGAATGCTGGATCGCCGATCGCGACCGCTTCTCCTACGAGGCCCTGAATGGCGAAGACCGCCTGACCCGCCCCATGCTCAAGCAGGGTGGCCAGTGGCAGGAAGTCGATTGGCAGACGGCCCTCGAATACGTGGCCAACGGCCTCAAGTGCGTGCGCGACAAGCATGGCGCCTCGGCCATCGGCGCCCTGGTCAGCCCGCACAGCACGCTGGAAGAGCTGTACCTGGCTGGCGCCCTGGTGCGCGGCCTGGGCAGCGACAACATCGACCACCGCCTGCGCCATGCCGAGTTTGCCGCGCCCGAGGGCGTGCGCTGGCTGGGCATGCCCATCGCCGCGCTGTCCGGGCTGCAATCGGTGCTGGTGCTGGGCTCTAACCTGCGCAAGGACCATCCCCTGTTCGCCCAGCGCATCCGCCAGGCGGCGCGCAAGGGCTGCACGGTGCACGCGATCAACGCCCAGGCTTACGACTGGGCTCTGCCTGCGACGCATTCCGTGGTTTCCCACGCTGACTGGGCGCAGGCCCTGGCCGACGTGGCTGCCGCCGTGGCGCAGGAAAAAGGCGTTGCCGCACCCGCGCAAGGCCAGGCCAGTGAAGAGGCCGTCGCCATTGCTCGTGCGCTGCTCTCGGGCGACAGCAAGGCCATCCTGCTGGGCAATGCGGCCGCCCACCATACCCAGGCATCCATCCTGCTGGCGCTGGCCCAGTGGATCGCGGGTCAGACCGGCGCGGCATTCGGCTATCTGACCGAGGCCGCCAACACCGTGGGCGCCCAGTTCGTGGGAGCCCAGCCGCGCCAGGGCGGGCTGAACGCCGCGCAAATGCTGGAGGGGCAGGTCAAGGCACTGTTCCTGCTGAACACCGAGCCTGCGTTCGACTCCGTCGCCGGCGCCAAGGTCGCCCAGGGCCTGGCCGACGTGGACATGGTGGTGACCTTGAGCCCCTTCAAGACCAACATGGAATTCAGCGACGTGCTGCTGCCGATCGCACCGTTCACCGAGACCTCGGGCAGCTTCGTCAACGCCGAAGGCAGGGTGCAGAGCTTCCACGCCGTTGTGCGTCCGCTGGGCGAGACGCGCCCCGCCTGGAAGGTGCTGCGCGTACTGGCCAACATCATGGGCCTCGAGGGCGTGGACTTCAACTCCTCGCAGGACGTCTTGACCCATGTCGTGGGCAGTGCAACCCAGCTCGGCGCGGAGCAGCTGAGCAACGCCACCGGGGCTGCGATCACCGTCGCCCGGGGGCCGGCTGCCGCTCCCGTCGTTGCCAGTATTTACCAACTCGACGGCTTGGTGCGCCGCGCGCCCGCGCTGCAGCAGACCGCCGATGCCCGCAGGGCACGTGAAGAAGGGGCCGCCGCATGATCGACGCCATCTACAACGGCGGCCTGAATCTGGTCGCGGCAAGCTGGTGGACCGGCTTGGCATGGCCGGTGATCTGGAACCTGATCAAGATCGTTTGCGTGCTGGCTCCGCTGATGGGCGCCGTGGCCTATCTGACCTTGTGGGAACGCAAGCTGCTGGGCTTCATGCAGGTGCGCCTCGGGCCCAATCGCGTCGGCCCCCTGGGTCTGCTGCAGCCGCTGGCCGACGGCCTCAAGCTCCTGACCAAGGAAGTGATCCAGCCCACCGCTGCCAGCAAGGGCCTGTTCATCCTGGGGCCCATCATGGCCATCATGCCGGCGCTCGCGGCCTGGGTGGTGGTGCCATTTGCACCCGAAACGGCCCTGGCGAACATCAACGCGGGCCTGCTGCTGGTCATGGCCATCGCCTCGATCGAGGTCTATGGGGTGATCATCGCCGGCTGGGCATCCAACTCCAAATACGCTCTTCTGGGGGCACTGCGCGCTTCCGCGCAGATGGTCAGCTATGAAATCGCCATGGGCTTCTGCTTCGTGGTCGTGATCATGGTGACCGGCAGCATGAACCTGACCGACATCGTTCTGGGGCAGGCCCGTGGTGCCATGGCGGGCATGGGCCTCAACTTCCTGTCCTGGAACTGGCTGCCCCTGCTGCCGGTGTTCCTCGTGTATCTGATTTCCGGCGTGGCGGAAACCAACCGCCATCCGTTTGACGTGGTCGAAGGCGAAGCCGAAATCGTGGCGGGGCACATGGTGGAGTACTCCGGTATGGGCTTTGCCATCTTCTTCCTGGCCGAATACGCGGCCATGTGGCTGGTGTCCATCCTGGCGGTGCTGATGTTCCTCGGGGGCTGGCTGCCGCCGGTCGAGGCGTTGGGCTTCATTCCGGGTTGGATCTGGCTGGGCATCAAGACCTTCGTGGTCGTATCCATGTTCATCTGGATCCGTGCCACCTTCCCGCGTTACCGCTACGACCAGATCATGCGTCTGGGCTGGAAGATCTTCATCCCGGTGACCCTGGTGTGGTTGCTGGTTGTGGGCGCATGGCTGTTGTCGCCCTGGAATATTTGGAAATAAGCGGGGACCTCCATTCATGGCTGCTGTTGCTGCTCCTGCATCCTTTTCGATCAAGGATTTTTTCAAGAGCTTCATGCTCTGGGAACTGGCCAAGGGCATGGTGCTCACTGGCCGCTACGCCTTCCGTGGCAAGGTCACGGTTCAGTTTCCCGAAGAGAAGACACCTCTGTCGCCGCGTTTTCGCGGCCTGCATGCGCTGCGCCGTTACGACAACGGCGAAGAGCGCTGCATCGCCTGCAAGCTGTGCGAGGCCGTGTGCCCTGCGATGGCCATCACCATCGAGTCCGACGTGCGTTCCGACGGTACGCGCCGTACCACGCGCTACGACATCGACCTGACCAAGTGCATCTTCTGTGGCTTCTGCGAGGAAAGCTGCCCGGTGGACTCGATCGTGGAGACGCAGATCCTCGAATACCACGGGGAAAAGCGCGGCGACCTGTACTTCACCAAGGAGATGCTGCTGGCCGTGGGCGACCGTTACGAGCCCGAGATCGCTGCCGCCAAGGCGGCGGACGCCAAATACCGTTGATCGGGTGCCGCATCACCTGAACTTTTGAAAAGACCCGATTCATGGACGTCAAAACCGGATTCTTCTACCTGTTCTCGGTAGTGCTGCTTTACGCAGCCTTCCGGGTGATCACGGCGCGCAATCCCGTGCATGCCGTATTGCATCTGATTCTGGCCTTCAGCCAGGCTGCCGGCGTGTGGCTGCTGCTCAAGGCGGAGTTCCTGGCCATTACCCTGGTGCTGGTGTACCTGGGAGCGGTGATGGTGCTGTTCCTGTTCGTGGTGATGATGCTTGACATCCGCTTCGACACCGTGCGCCGGGGCTTCTGGAAGCATTTCCCTCTGGCGGCCTTCATCGGCGCCCTGGTGGCGTTCGAAATGGCCGCAGTGCTGATGACGGGTTTCCGTGGCGTCGAAGAGCCCAAGGCCGTGCCGGCCCTGGTCAACGCCGCGGGCCAGGTCCTGCCGTACTCCAACACCCAGGCTCTGGGCAGGCTGATGTACACCGAGTACCTGTACCCCGTGGAGATCGCTGCGGTGATCCTGCTGGTGGCCATGATCTCGGCGATCGCCCTGACGCTGCGCCAGCGCAAGGACGTCAAGGCCGGCGATGCCACGGCGCAGCTTCGCGCGCGGGCCAGCGACCGCCTGGTGGTGCTGAAGATGCCCACCACGCAAGCGCCCCAACCCCCGGCCGACGACGATGCCGGCGCACAGGAGAAGAAAGCATGACGTTGACCCTGGGCCATTTCCTGTCGCTGGGGGCGATGCTGTTTGCCTTGGCGGTGGTGGGTATCTTCCTCAACCGCAAGAACCTGATCGTGCTGCTGATGGCGATCGAACTGATGTTGCTCGCCGTCAACATCAACTTCGTCGCGTTCTCGTACTACCTGGGCGACATGCACGGCCAGGTGTTCGTGTTCTTCATCCTTACCGTGGCGGCTGCCGAGGCAGCCATTGGCTTGGCCATCTTGGTGCTGCTGTTCCGTAACAAGACCAGCATCAATGCGGAAGATCTCAACACCCTCAAGGGGTGACGGGCTAACCGGTACTTGCAAGGTTCTCAAGAATGAGTCAAACCCTTTCTGCTTCGATGCTGCTGGCGGTGCCGCTGGCGCCACTGGCGGGTTCCGCGCTGGCCGGCATATTCGGCACGGCGTTCGGCGGCAACTGGTTGGGCCGGCGCGCCTCGCATTCGCTGACAATTCTGGGCGTGCTGGTGTCCTTCGTGCTGTCGGCGTTGACGCTCAGCAGCGTGGTGCTGGACGGCGCACGCTTCAACGAAACCATCTACACCTGGATGGTGGTGGGCGGCCTCAGGATGGAGGTCGGCTTCCTGATCGACAGCCTCACGGCGATGATGATGTGCGTGGTGACCTTCGTGTCACTGATGGTGCACATCTACACCATCGGCTACATGGAGGAGGACGACGGTTACAACCGTTTCTTCTCCTACATCTCGCTGTTCACCTTCTCCATGCTCATGCTGGTCATGAGCAACAACATGTTGCAGCTGTTCTTCGGCTGGGAAGCGGTGGGCCTGGTGTCCTATCTGCTGATCGGCTTCTGGTTCAACAAGCAGTCGGCCATCTTCGCCAACCTGAAGGCCTTCCTGGTCAACCGGGTGGGCGACTTCGGCTTCATTCTCGGCATCGGGCTAATCGCCGCCTATGCCGGCAGCTTCAACTATGGCGAGATCTTCGCCAAGAGGCAGGAACTGGGCGGCCTGCTGCTGCCCGGCACCGACTGGCAGCTGATCACCGTGGCCTGCATCTGCCTGTTCATCGGCGCGATGGGCAAGAGCGCGCAAGTGCCGCTGCATGTCTGGCTGCCCGACTCCATGGAAGGCCCGACGCCTATTTCCGCGCTGATCCACGCCGCCACCATGGTGACGGCAGGCATTTTCATGGTCTCGCGCATGTCGCCGCTGTTCGAGATGTCCGACACGGCGCTGAACTTCGTGCTGGTCATCGGCGCCATCACCGCGCTGTTCATGGGCTTCCTCGGCATCATCCAGAACGACATCAAGCGCGTCATCGCGTACTCGACGCTGTCCCAGCTTGGCTACATGACGGTGGCGCTGGGCGTGTCGGCCTACTCGGTTGCCGTGTTCCACCTGATGACACACGCCTTCTTCAAGGCGCTACTGTTCCTGGGCGCCGGATCGGTCATCATGGGCGTGCACCACAACCAGGACATCCGCTGGATGGGCGGCCTGCGCAAGTACATGCCCATCACCTGGATCACCTCGCTGCTGGGCTCCCTGGCGCTGATCGGCACGCCGCTGTTCTCGGGCTTCTACTCCAAGGAAAACATCATCGAGGCCGCGCGCTTCAGCCAGCTGCCGGCCGCGGGCTTCGCCCATTTCGCCGTGCTGGCGGGCGTTTTCGTCACGGCGTTCTATTCGTTCCGTATGTACTTCCTCGTCTTCCACGGCAAGGAGCGCTACGACCAGAACCCCGATACGCACCATGACGAACACGATGAACCTGATCCGCATCACCACCATGCCGATCATTCCAAGCCCCACGAGTCGCCCTGGGTGGTGACGGTGCCGCTGGTGTTGCTGGCCATTCCCTCGGTGGTGATCGGCTTCATGTACATCCAGCCGATGCTGTTCGGCGACTTCTTCAAGGACGTGATCTTCGTCGACGTCGCCAGGCATGGCGCGATGGCGGAGCTGGCGCATGAATTCCACGGCCCCGTGGCCATGGCCGTGCATGCGCTGCAGACGGCACCGTTCTGGCTGGCGCTGGCGGGCGTCGCGCTGTCGTACTACATGTACATCGTCAATCCGGCGCTGCCGGCGGCGATCAAGCGCGGCCTGCAGCCCATCTACGCCCTGCTCGAAAACAAGTACTACATGGACTGGATCAACGAGAACATCATCGCCGCCGGCACGCGCTGCCTGGGCGTCGCGCTGTGGAAGGGCGGCGACCAGGGCGTGATCGATGGCGCTATCGTCAATGGCTCGTGGAAGCTGGTGGCGCGCATCTCGGCCGTGGTGCGGCGCGTGCAGTCCGGTTTCCTGTACCACTATGCGCTGTTCATGATCCTGGGTGTGTTTGCACTCATGACGTATTTCGTATGGCTCAACAAATAGGAGCGAATAACAAATGGGTTTGTTGAGTCTTGCCATTTGGACGCCCATCGTTTTTGGCGTCCTGCTTCTGGCGTTCGGCAGCGATAGGCACGCGGGTGCCGTGCGCTGGCTGGCGCTGATTGGAGCCTTGCTGGGCCTGGCCGTGACCATTCCGCTGATCGGCGGCTTCGACACCGGTACGGCGGCCATGCAATTCGTCGAGAAGGCGCCCTGGGTCGCACGCTTCAACATGTATTACCACCTGGGCGTGGACGGCATCTCGATGTGGTTCGTGCCGCTGACGGCCTTCATCACCGTGATCGTGGTGATCGCCTCCTGGGAGTCCATCACCGAGCGCGTCTACCAGTACATGGCCGCGTTCCTGATCCTGTCGGGCCTGATGATCGGCGTGTTCTCGGCGCTGGACGGCATGCTGTTCTACGTGTTCTTCGAAGCCACGCTGATTCCGATGTACCTGATCATCGGCATGTGGGGCGGACCGAACAAGATCTACGCGGCGTTCAAGTTCTTCCTGTACACGCTGCTGGGCTCGCTGCTGACGCTGGTCGCCTTCATCTATCTCTACAACCAGTCGGGCGGTAGCTTCGACATCGCCGCCTGGCACAGGCTGCCGCTGGGCTCCACGGCGCAGACACTGCTGTTCTTCGCGCTGTTCGCCGCCTTCGCGGTCAAGGTGCCGATGTGGCCGGTGCACACCTGGCTGCCGGACGTGCACGTCGAGGCGCCGACCGGCGGTTCCGCCGTGCTGGCCGCCATCATGCTCAAGCTGGGCGCCTACGGCTTCCTGCGCTTCTCGCTGCCCATCGCTCCCGATGCCGCGCACGAGTGGGCTTGGCTGATGATCACTCTCTCGCTGATCGCCGTGATCTACGTGGGCCTAGTCGCCATCGTGCAGAAGGACATGAAGAAGCTCGTGGCCTACTCGTCGGTGGCTCACATGGGCTTCGTGACCCTGGGCTTCTTCATCTTCAACGATCTGGGTGTCTCGGGCGGCCTGGCGCAGATGATCGCGCACGGTTTCGTGTCGGGCGCCATGTTCCTGTGCATCGGCGTGCTCTATGACCGCGTGCACTCGCGCCAGATCGCGGACTACGGCGGGGTGGTCAACACCATGCCCAAGTTTGCAGCGTTCGCGTTGCTGTTCTCCATGGCCAACTGCGGCCTGCCCGCGACGGCCGGCTTCATCGGTGAGTGGATGGTGATCATCGCCTCGGTGCGTTTCAATTTCTGGATCGGCCTGGGTGCCGCCCTGGCCCTGATTCTGGGCGCCAGCTATTCGCTGTGGATGTACAAGCGCGTCTACCTGGGGCCCGTGGTCAACGACAACGTGCGCGGCATGAGCGACATCAACGCGCGCGAGTTCCTGGTGCTGGGCGTGCTGGCGATCGCCGTGCTGTACATGGGCATCTATCCCAAGCCGTTTACCGATGTGATGGATGCGTCCGTGACCGAACTGCTCAGGCATGTGGCGCAATCCAAGCTGAACTGACCAGACTGAACCGAGAGATACATGATGATTGACAACATCAGCTGGCTGGCCATCTATCCCGAGATCGTGCTGCTGGTCATGGCCTGCGTGATCGCCCTGGTCGATCTGGGCGTGAGCAGCGCGCGGCGCACCGGTACCTATGTCCTGACCATGCTTACGCTGGCCGTGGTGGCCATCCTGCAGGCCATGTATGCGAGCAGCGGCAACACCTTCTACGGCTGGAGCAACATGGTCGTCAGCGACGCCATGGGCAACTGGCTCAAGTGCTTCGCCACCGTGTCCCTGATGGTCACGCTGGTCTATGGCCGGCCCTATGCAGCCGACCGCGACATGCTGCGCGGCGGCGAACTGTTCACGCTGACCATGCTGGCCCTGCTGGGCATTTGCGTGCTGATCTCGGCCAACAACTTCCTGGTGATCTACCTGGGCCTGGAACTGCTCACGCTGTCGAGCTATGCGCTGGTTGCGCTGCGCCGCGACCATACGACGACGACCGAGGCGGCCATGAAGTATTTCGTGCTCGGCGCCATGGCCAGCGGCTTCCTGCTCTACGGCCTGTCGATGGTCTATGGCGCCACCGGTTCGCTTGACATCGGCCAGGTCTTCAAGGCCATCAACACTGGCCAGATCCGCCACCAGGTGCTGGTGTTCGGCGTGGTCTTCATCGTCGCCGGCCTGGCGTTCAAGTTCGGCGCCGTGCCTTTCCACATGTGGATCCCCGACGTGTACCAGGGTGCACCCACCGTGGTGACGCTGATCATCGGCAGCGCGCCCAAGTTCGCGGCTTTCGGCATGGCCATCCGCCTGCTGGTCGATGGCCTGCTGCCCCTGGCGATCGATTGGCAGCAGATGCTGGCGGTGCTGGCTATTGCGTCGCTGCTCGTGGGCAACGTCGCCGGTGTGCTGCAGACCAACCTGAAGCGCATGCTGGCCTACTCGACCATTTCGCACATGGGCTTCCTGTTCCTGGGCCTGCTCTCCGGCGTGGTCAACGGCACGGTGGACTCCAACGCGGCGGAAGCCGCCTACAGCTCCGCGATGTTCTACATCGTCACCTATGTGCTGACCGTGCTGCCGGCCTTCGGCCTGATCGCGATGCTGGCACGCGAGGGCTTCGAGAGCGAGGAGATCGCCGACCTGGCCGGCCTGAACCAGCGCAGCCCGCTGTACGCAGGCGTGATGGCCGTGTGCATGTTCTCGCTGGCCGGCATTCCGCCGCTGGTGGGCTTCTATGCCAAGCTGTCCGTGCTGCAGGCGCTGGTCGCTTCGGGCCATGGCCTGCATGTCGCGCTGGCGGTGTTTGCCGTTCTCATGTCGTTGATCGGCGCGTTCTACTACCTGCGCGTGGTGAAGGTGATGTATTTCGACACGCCGCTGACGGCGACCACCGTGTCCGCACCGCTGGATGCCCGTGTCGTGCTCACCGTCAACGGGGCGCTGGTGCTGATCCTGGGCCTGGTGCCCGGAGGCCTGATGGCCTTGTGCGCCGATGCCATCGTGCGCGCGCTGGCCACCTGATGGGCCGGCTGCCATCCCCATGACCCAGACAGCGGCCATTTGGCTCGTGATCGTGGCTGCCCTCGTGGCGGCCAATCTGCCTTTCGTCAACGACCGTTGGCTGATCGTCGGGAAGCAGGCGCCCGGCGGCAAGCCGTTTCTGGCGCGGGCGCTGGAGCTGCTGCTGCTCTATTTCGCGGTGGGTGCGCTGGCGCGGTTGATCGAGCAGCGTGCGGGGCAGGCCGCGCCGCAGGGCTGGGAGTTCTACGCCGTCACCGCCGCCTTGTTCATCACCCTGGCATTCCCGGGCTTTGTATACCGCTACCTCATGCGGCGCGGCGGGCGACGGGGGCACTGAAGGGGGCGTCGTGAAGGTTCTTGACCTCTTTTGCGTCCATCAGCATGTCTTCGAGGGCTGGTTTGCGAGCGAGGAAGATTTCCAGCAGCAACAGTCACGCGGACTGGTGCAATGCCCCATGTGCGGCAGCACCGACATACGCAAGGGCCTGAGTGCCCCGCGCCTGAATCTGCGCGCGTCTCCAGACGCGCCTGCGCCCGCCCAGGTCGCCGCACGGCCTGCGCCCGCCAGCAGGGAGGACGCGCTCCAAGCCCTGCAGACAGTCTGGCTGCATGCGGCAAGGCAGATCATGGCGCGCACGGAGGACGTCGGCGGCCGCTTCGCCGCCGAGGCGCGGCGCATGCATTACGGTGAGATAGAGGAGCGCGCCATCCGCGGACAGGCCACGCCGCAGGAGACGGCCGAACTGCTGGACGAAGGCATTGTCGTGCTCCCATTGCCGATCCCCGAGGCTGCCAAAGAGACGCTGCAGTAGGCCGGGCTATGGGTCGCCGAAGCGTGCGGCAAAGGCCTCGCCGAAGCTTAGGCCGCCGCTGAGCGAAAGGGTCAGGGTCACGCGCTCGCCGGGCAGGGCATGCGGCGCTGGCTGTAATTGCCGCGCATCGACGTCATAGCCCAGGGCTTGCAGAGGGTGCCTATCGCGCTCGAACTGCAGATCGTAGTCCCACAGCCCGCCGTCTTCGACCGGCCCCCGCACGGCACCGAACTCCGAATGGGCCCAGGCCAGCAGGGCGACGATCTCGCGCTGCAGTTCCGGCAGCCGGGCCGTGGGCACGCTGGCGACGGCATCCCAGGTGGCCGTGCCCTCGCTGTCTTCGCTGTAGTCGAAACTCAGGAAGTGCAGGCCCATGCTGTTTCCGGATGGCGGCATGGGCCCGTATGCGTGGTCGTCGTTAGATCACGCCTTGCGCCAGCATGGCGTCGGCGACCTTGACGAAACCGGCCACGTTGGCGCCGTTGATGTAGCTGACGCTGCCGTCGGCGCGCTTGCCGTACTCGACGCAGGCGGCGTGGATGCCCTGCATGATCATGAGCAGGCGGGCATCGACCTCGTCGCGCGACCACGACAGGCGGATGGCGTTCTGGCTCATCTCCAGGCCAGAGGTGGCCACGCCGCCGGCGTTGCTGGCCTTGCCGGGGGCGTAGAGCACGCCGGCTTCTTCGAACGCCTTGGCGGCCTCGATGGTCGAGGGCATGTTGGCGCCCTCGGCCACGCAGAGCACGCCGTTCTTGATCAGCGTGCGGGCGTCATTCTCATCCAGCTCATTCTGGGTGGCGCTGGGCAGGGCGACGTCCACCGGCACATGCCAGGGGCGCATGCCGGCCTGGAACTTGACGCCGGTGCGCTCGGCATAGTCGCTGACGCGGCCGTAGTGGTGGTTCTTGACGTCCATCAGGATGGCGAGCTTCTCAGGGGTGAAGCCTTCCTCGTCGATGATGGTGCCGCTGGAGTCGGAGACGGTGATGACCTTGGCGCCCAGCTCCATGGCCTTCTCCACCGAGTACTGCGCGACGTTGCCCGAGCCGGACACCGAGACGCGCAGCCCGTCGAACGAGCGGCCGCGGGTCTTGAGCATTTCCTGGGCGAAGTAGACGCAGCCATAGCCCGTGGCCTCGGGGCGGATCAGCGAGCCGCCGAAGCTCAGACCCTTACCCGTGAACACGCTGCCCGAGTTGTTGGCCAGCTTCTTGTACATGCCGGCCATGAAGCCGACCTCGCGGCCGCCCACGCCGATGTCGCCGGCGGGCACGTCGGTGTCGGGGCCCACGTGGCGGAACAGTTCGGTCACGAAGGCCTGGCAGAAGCGCATGACTTCGGAAGGGCTCTTTCCCTTGGGGTCGAAGTCAGAGCCGCCCTTGCCGCCGCCCATGGGCAGTGTGGTCAGCGCGTTCTTGAAGGTCTGCTCGAATGCCAAGAACTTCAGCACCGAGAGATTGACCGAGGGGTGGAAGCGCAGCCCGCCCTTGTACGGGCCGATGGCCATGCTGTGCTGGATGCGGAAGCCCCGGTTGACGTGCACGGTGCCGTGGTCGTCCTGCCAGCTCACGCGGAACTGGATGATGCGCTCGGGCTCGACCAGGCGCTCCAGCAGGCTGTTCTCGGCGTACTTGGGATGCTTTTCGATGAAGGGCCACAGGCTTTCCATGACCTCGGTCACGGCTTGCAGGAATTCGGGCTGGCCGGGGTTGCGCTGTGCAACGTATTCGAGGAATTGGCCTACGGACGCGTACTTCATAAAAAAGCTTTCGATGGAAAAAGTTATGTGGCAGTGCAGCAAGAGATTATGCCAAAAGCGTATGCCCTCATGCATAACCAGTTGCACCGTTCTGGTGAGGAATGCGGCATGTTTGCCACGTTCTGGTGCCGCATGCACCAGAAAAGGGTGGTTCATGCCCATGAATGGGACGTGCAGAGGGCGTTCGTGGTGCGTTCCGGCACCGGCCTGCAGCGTGGCGCAGGCGCCGGGATTCGGGGGATGCATCCCGCAGCGGCGCGTCCAGCGCCTGCATCGCGGGCTGGCGCCGGGCGGGGCGGTCGTACTTCTACCTGCCGCGCAGGAAGAGCGCGTCCAGTTCCTTCACCGTGAGCTGGCGCCAGGTCGGGCGGCCGTGGTTGCACTGGTCGCTGCGCTCCGTGACTTCCATCTGGCGCAGCAGGGCGTTCATCTCGTCGATGGTGAGCTTGCGGTTGGCCCGCACCGCGCCGTGGCAGGCCATGGTGGCCAGGATCTCATTGCGCGCGCGCTGCACCACGGTGCTGGCGTCGTGCTGGCCCAGCTCGGCCAGCACGCTGCGCGCCAGCTCCACGGGGTTGCCCTGGGCCAGCGTGTTGGGCACGGCGCGCACGGCCAGGGTGCGCGGCGAGAACGGCACGATCTCCAGCCCCAGCAGGGCCAGCGTGTCGGCATGGGACTCGGCCGTGGCCACCTCTTCGGGGGTGGCGGCGAAGGTGGCGGGGATCAGCAGGGGCTGGCTGGCCAGGCGCGCGCCCTGGTCCACCTGCGCCTTGAGCCGCTCGTAGACGATGCGCTCGTGCGCCGCGTGCATGTCCACCACCACCAGGCCCTGTGCGCTCTCGGCCAGGATGTACACGCCATGGATCTGCGCCACGGCGCGGCCCAGCGGCCAGGCGCTTTCGGTGGGCGCTGCGGGCACGCTGGCGGCGGCGGCGGCGGCGGCGGCGGCGGCGGCGGGGAGGGGCGGGGCTTCGATCGCCGCGGGCGGCGTGGCGGCCGCCGGCATGGCGGGTTGCGGCGCTGCCGCGGGCGTGCCCCACAGCGCCTGCAGGTCGGAGACCTTGTGCCCTGCGCGTTCTTCAAACCTGATAGCTGCTTGTGCTTGCCAGATGGGTAGTTGAAACTGTTTTCTACCTGAATCGCTTGCAGGTGCTGCGGCAGCAGCTACAGGAACCGAAGCAAGCGCCTGCGCGCGCGGCGCGGCCAGCGCGTTCTCCACGGCGTGGCGCACGGCCTGGTGCACTTCGCGGCTGTCGCGGAAGCGCACCTCGATCTTCGTCGGGTGCACGTTCACGTCCACGCGCTGCGGGTCCATCTGCACGTACAGCGCGTACACGGGCTGCTTCTGGCCGTGCAGCACGTCCTCGTAGGCGCTGCGCGCGGCGTGCGTGAGAACCTTGTCGCGCACGAAGCGGCCGTTGACGTAGCAGAACTGCTGGTCGGCGCGCGAGCGGGCGGCGTCCGGCAGGCCGGCGCGGCCCGTGACGGTGATGGCGCCGGAACGCAGGTGCACGGGCACGGATTCGCGGATGAAGTCCTCGCCGAGCACGTCGGCGAGACGCCGCTCCAGCGCCTGTGCATCGGCCGGCTCGCCGTGCGCGAGCGTGGCGCGCCACTGCTCGACGAGCTTGCCCTCGTGCCAGATGGCGAAGCCCACGTCGGGCCGGGCCAGCGCGTGGCGGCGCACGGCCTCCACGCAGTGGGCGAGCTCGGTGGCGTCGGTCTTGAGGAACTTGCGCCGCGCGGGGGTGGAGAAGAACAGCTCCTTGACCTCCACCGTCGTGCCCTGGCTGCGCGCCGCGGGGCGCAGCTCGCCGCTGCGCGCGTCCAGCATGAAGGCGCTGGCCTGCTGCGCGGTGCGCGAGAGCAGCGCCATCTCGGACACCGAGGCGATCGCCGCCAGCGCCTCGCCGCGAAAGCCCATGGTGGCGACCGATTCCAGGTCGTGCAGGTTGCCGATCTTGCTGGTGGCGTGGCGGCGCAGCGCGATGGGCAGCTCGTCCCGGGGGATGCCCATGCCGTCGTCCTCCACGGCGATCAGGCGCACGCCGCCGGCCAGCAGGCGCACCGTCACCTGGGTGGCGCCCGCGTCCAGCGCGTTGTCCACCAGCTCGCGCACGGCGGAGGCGGGGCGCTCCACCACTTCGCCCGCGGCGATTTGGCTGATCAGCTCATCGGGCAGGTCGCGTATCGGGCGGCGCGGGGCGGGGACGGACGGCGTGGCGGAGTCGGGGGGCGGGGCGGTCACGCGGCGATTGTAGGTGCCGCCCATCTTTCGATCAGCGCCGGCGGTAGCCGCGGTCGTTGTTCTTGCCCACTTCGTTGCCGATCAGGGCGCCGGCGGCTGCGCCGCCCACGGTGCCCAGCGTGGAGCCGAACACGGCGTTGCCCACCAGGCCGCCGGCCACGGCGCCCACGCCCGTGCCGACCTGGGCATTGGTGGGGCGATGTGCGCAGCCGCCCAGGGCCAGCGCGCCTGCCAGCGCGGTGGCGACGGTCAGGGCACGGAGGGTTGGGGTGCGTTGCGGGGTCATGAGACGGTTTCCTTCGTATGTAGTGGTCGGTGATATGCGCAGGATGCACGAGCGCATGTCTGCACTGTGCCGGCAAGGTGTGAAGTGTGCGTGGCGTTTGGGTTGCCGATTGCGAGCAAGTGTGAGCAATTGCCAGTGCCCGCCGCGGGCGGCACGCGGGCATGTACGCGGGTACAGTACGCGCCGCAACCCGACAACGAAGAGGCCCGGCCCGTGGACATCATTGCGTTTCTGATCGATTTCATCCTGCATGTGGACAAGCACCTGGAGGCCTTCGTCGCCAGCTACGGCGCCTGGGTGTACGCGCTGCTGTTCATCATCGTGTTCGTGGAGACCGGCGTGGTGGTCATGCCGTTCCTGCCCGGCGACTCGCTGCTGTTCATCGTCGGCGCGCTTTGCGGCGCGGGGCTCTTGAACTTTCCGCTGGCCTGCGCGCTGCTGCTGGCGGCGGCCGTGCTGGGCGACCAGTGCAACTACCAGATCGGGCGCTACTTCGGCCCCAAGGTCTTCCAGTGGGAGGGCTCGCGCTGGTTCAACAAGAAGGCCTTCGACCAGGCCCACGCGTTCTACGAGCGCTACGGCGGCATCACCATCGTGCTGGCGCGCTTCATGCCCTTCATCCGCACCTTCGCGCCCTTCGTGGCCGGCGTGGCGGCCATGGGACGGGCCAAGTTCACGGCCTACAACGTGGCGGGGGCCCTGATCTGGGTGCTGGGCATCGCCACCGCGGGCTACTTCTTCGGCAACCTGCCCTGGGTGCGCCAGCACCTGGAGAAAATCATCTGGGGCCTGATCCTGGTGCCCGGGCTCATCGCCATCTTCGGCGCCTGGCGCGCGGGGCGCAAGCAGCAGGCCGCGTGATCCTCATGCCGTGACGGTCCGCTCCACCACGCGGTCGTCGCCCAGCACGATGAGGGCGAACAGCAGCTCCTCCAGGCCATTGGCCTGCGCGATCTTGCGCGCCAGCAGCGGCGTGGCCCGCGGGTCGAGCACGACGAAGTCCGCCTCGGTGCCGGGCTGCAGCGTGCCGATCACCCCGTCCAGCCCCAGCGCGCGCGCCGCGCCTCCGGTGTGTCGCCACCACAGCTGCGAGGGCGCCAGGCTCAGGCCCGGCTTGCTCTGGCCCTCGCGGCCCACGTAGTAGGCCGCGAGCATGGTGTGGAACGGGCAGAAGCTGGTGCCGCCGCCCACGTCGCTCGCCAGGCCGTGCAGCATGCCGGTGCGCGCGGCGCTGCCGTAATCGAAGAAGCCGCTGCCCAGGAACAGGTTGCTCGTGGGGCTGACGGCGGCGGCGGTCCCCGTCTCGCGCATCAGCGCGCGGTCGGTGTCGTCCAGGTAGATGCAGTGGGCGTACACGGCGCGGCTGCGCAGCAGGCCGAAGCGCCGGTACACGTCCAGGTAGGAGCGCGCCTGCGGGTAGAGCTCTCGCACCCAGCGCACCTCGTCCTTGTTCTCGGCCACGTGCGACTGGATCCAGGTGCCGGGGTGGCGGCGCGCGAGCTCGCCCGCGCCGCGCAGCTGGGCGTCGGAGCACGAGGGGGCGAAGCGCGGCGTGATGGCGTAGCCCAGCCTGCCCTTGCCATGCCAGCGGGTGATCAGCGCCTCGGTGTTGAGCAGGCTTTGCTCCGTCTGGTCGCGCACGCCGTCGGGCGAATGGCGGTCCTGCAGCACCTTGCCGCCGATCATGCGCAGGCCGCGCTGCCGAGCCTGGCTGAAGAACGCATCCACCGAGGCCGGGTGCGAGGTGGCGAAGGCCAGCGCCGTGGTCACGCCGTTGCGCGCGAGCTCGTCGAAGAAGAAGCGCGCCACTTCGGCCGCATGCGCCGGGTCGGCAAAGCGCGCCTCGGCGGGAAAGGTGTAGTTCTCCAGCCAGGGCAGCAGGCCCTCTGCGGGCGAGCCGATGATGTCCGTCTGCGGGTAGTGCACGTGCATGTCGATGAAGCCCGGGGCGATCAGCCGGCCGGGCAGGCGCTCCACCGGCACACCCGGATGGTGCGCGGCCACCGCGCCGTGGGCGCCCGCGTCCACGACGCGGCGCACGCCGTCGGCGCCCGGCCCGGTCACCAGCAGGCCGTCGCTGTCGTACAAGGGTTGGCCGTCGGCGTCGAAGCGCAGCAGTTGCGCGCGGTAGGCTTGCAGGGTCATGGTGTCAGTGTCCGCCGATATAGAAGAACTTGAACAGGAACACGCCGGCGATGATCCACACCATGGGGTGCACCTCGCGCACGCGGCCGGTGAACAGCTTCACCGCGGCGTAGGTGATGAAGCCGAAGGCCAGGCCGTTGGCGATGGAGTAGGTGAATGGCATCATCAGCGCGGTGACCGCGGCGGGGACGATCTCGGTCGAGTCGTCCCAGTCGAGCTCGGTGAGCTCGCGCAGCATCAGGCAGGCGACGAAGAACAGCGCGGGCGCCGTGGCGTAGGCGGGAACCACGCCGGCCAGCGGGGCGATGAACAGGCAGGCCAGGAACAGCACCGAGACGGTGAGCGCCGTCATGCCGGTGCGCCCGCCGGCCTGCACGCCGGCGGCGCTCTCCACATAGGCGGTGGTGCTGGACGTGCCCAGCAGGGCGCCGGCGAAGATCGCGCTGCTGTCGGCCAGCAGCGACTTGTTCAGGCGCTCCATGCGCCCGGGCACCAGCAGGCCGGCGCGCTTGGCCACGCCCATCAGCGTGCCGGTGGCGTCGAACAGCTCGACCAGGAAGAACACCAGCACCACGTTGAGGAAGCCCTTGGTGAGCGCGGTGTGGATGTCCAGCTGCAGGAAGGTCGGGGCGATCGAGGGCGGCGCCGAGAACAGGCCGCGGAACTGGTTGCCGCCGAAGAAGAAAGAGGCGACGGTGACGCCGACGATGCCGATCAGGATGGCGCCCGGCACGCGCGCCTTGTCCAGCGCCACGATGGCGATGAAGCCGAGCACGGCGAGGATGACGGGGGCCGAGTGCAGGTCGCCCAGCGTCACCAGCGTGGCCTTGTCGCCCACGACGATGCCCGCGCTCTTGAGCGCGATCAGCGCCAGGAACAGGCCTATGCCCACGGTGATCGCGTTGCGCAGCGACTGCGGGATGCCCTTGATGATGAGCCCGCGCAGGCCGAACAGCGTGACGACCAGGAACAGGCAGCCCGAGATGAACACCGCGCCCAGCGCGGCCTGCCAGGTGAAGCCCATGTGCAGCACCACGGCGTAGGCGAAGTAGGCGTTCAGCCCCATGCCCGGGGCCATGGCGATGGGGTAGTTGGCGTACAGGCCCATGATGGCCGAGCCCAGCGCCGCGATGAGGCAGGTGGCGACGAACACCGCGTCCTTGGGCATGCCAGCGTCGCCCAGGATGGAGGGGTTGACGAAGATGATGTAGGCCATCGTCAGAAAGGTCGTCAGGCCCGCGATCAGCTCCGTGCGCATGGTGGTGCCGTGCGCACGCAGCTGGAACAGGCGCTCCGCCAGGCCCGTGGATGCGGCCTGCGGCGGCGTGGCCGGCACGCCCGAAAGGTCTTTTGCGCTCATGTGCTTGTCTCCTGGTTGGTCGTGGTCGGGGGTCGGGGCGATGGGGAGGCTGCCGCCTGCTGCTGCAGGCCCGCGATGGCCTCGCGCGTGCGCTCGCGCAGCCAGCGCGCGGCGCTGGAATGCTGGCTGCGCGCATGCCACAGCTGGTAGTACTGCAGCGGCGGCAGGGTGATCGGGCAGGGCAGGATCACCACCGGCAGGCCGGCGGCCACGCGTTCGCAGTAGCGGCGCCCGGTGGTCAGCACCAGCTGGGTGTTGGCGACCATGTCCGGGATGAGGCCGAAATACGCGCTGCGCACGGCGATGCGGCGGCGCAGGTCCAGGCCGTCGAGCATCTGGTCGATGATGCCGCGCGCGCCCGGGTGCGTGGGCATGGGGGCGATGTGCTCGGCGGCGAGCCAGGCGGCCGCGTCCCAGCCGCGGCGCACGGCGGGGTGGTGGCGGCTGACGAGCGACACCACCTCGTCGCTGAACAGGCGCGCCATGTGCAGCTCCTGGGGCGGCTGCAGCCAGTTGCCTATGACCAGGTCGATCTCGCCCAGGGCCAGCTGGGCGCGGTAGTCGGCCTCGCGCGTCAGGGCGTGGATCTCCACGCTGGCCAGCGGCGCCTGGCGCTTGACGTCGGCCACCAGGCGCGGCAGGAACAGCGGGTCGAGGTAGTCGCTCGCCGCGATGCGGAAGGTCTGGCAGCTGGTGCGCGCGTCGAAGCTGCGCGCCTCGGTGAACAGCGTCTCGGCCGCGCGCAGCACGCTGGCCGCGGGCTCCAGCATGCGCTCGCCGGCCTCGGTGGGCACCATGTGGGCGCCGCTCCTGACCAGCAGCGGATCGCCCGCGAGCTCGCGCAGGCGCTTGAGCGCCGTGGACACCGCTGGCTGGTGCATGCCCAGGCGCAGCGCCGCGCGCGACACGCTGCGTTCGCTGAGCACCTGGTGCAGCACGCGGATCAGGTGCAGGTCGATGCGGTCGAACAGGTTGCGCTCGGACGGTGCCCCCGCCCCCGCCGCCGCGGGCGCGTCGGCGGGGATGTGGGGCGGCGCAGCGTGCGGCTTCATGGCGCCTGCACCGCCGTGATGGCGCGCAAGATGGCCTCGCTGGTCGCGGGCGCCTGCAGCGGCGGCAGCTTGCGGCGCGCGCCCGCGGCGGCCACGGCATCGCGGATGGCGAAGAACACCGAGAACGGCAGCAGCAGCGGCGGCTCGCCCACGGCCTTGCTGCGGTGGATGGAGTCCTCGGCGTTCTCGCCCTCGAACAGCTGCACGTTGAATTCCGGCGGGCAGTCGTTGGCCGTGGGGATCTTGTAGGTGCTGGGCGCGTGCGTCAGCAGCAGGCCGCTCGTGGGGTGCCAGACCAGCTCCTCCATGGTCAGCCAGCCCATGCCCTGGATGAACGCACCCTCGACCTGGCCGATGTCCACCGCCGGGTTTAGCGAGCGGCCCACGTCGTGCAGCACGTCGGCGCGCAGCAGCTTCCACTCGCCCGTGAGCGTGTCCACCACCACCTCGGAGCAGGCGGCGCCGTAGGCGAAGTAGTAGAACGGGTGGCCCTGCATGCGCTCCTTGTCCCACGACAGCCCCGGCGTGGCGTAGAAGCCGTCGGACCACAGCTGCACGCGGTCCAGGTAGGCCTCGCCCACCAGGGCGTCGAAGGCAAGCTGCCTGCCGCCCACCCACACCTGGTCGTTGGCGAAGCGCACGTCCTCGGCGCTCCCGCCATGGCGCGCTGCGGCGCAGGCGGCCAGGCGCGCGCGGATCTGGCGCGCCGCGTCCTGCGCGGCCTTGCCGTTCAGGTCCGTGCCCGTGGACGCGGCGGTGGCCGAGGTGTTGGCCACCTTGCTGGTGTCCGTGGCCGTGACGCGCACGCGCTCGAAGGCCACGCCCAGCTCGTGCGCCACGACCTGCGCCACCTTGGTGTTCAGGCCCTGGCCCATCTCGGTGCCGCCATGGTTCACGAGGATGGAGCCGTCGGTGTAGACGTGCACCAGCGCCCCGGCCTGGTTGAAGTGCTTGACGTTGAAGCTGATGCCGAACTTCACCGGCGTGAGCGCCAGCCCGCGCTTGAGCACGGGGCTCGTGGCGTTGAACGCGGCCACGGCGGTGCGGCGCGCCTGGTAGCCGCTGCGCTCCTCCAGTTGGTCGACCAGTTCGTGGATCACGTTGTCGCGCACTGTCTGCAGGTAGGGCGTGACGTTGCGCTCGCCGCGCCCGTAGAAGTTGGCGCGGCGAACGGCCAGCGGGTCGTGCCCGAGCGCGCGCGCGATGCCGTCGAGGATGTATTCGATGGCGATCGCCCCCTGCGGCCCGCCGAAGCCGCGGAACGCCGTGTTGCTCTGCGTGTTGGTCTTGCCGCAGAAGCCGTGCATGGCCACCTCGGGCAGCCAGTAGGCGTTGTCGAAGTGGCACAGCGCGCGCGTCATCACCGGGGCCGACAGGTCGGCCGAATGCCCGGCGCGCGAGACCATGGTGACGGCGGCGCCCAGGATGCGGCCCGCGTCGTCGTAGCCTACGTCGTACTCGTACCAGAAGCAGTGGCGCCGGCCGGTGATGAGGAAGTCGTCGTCGCGGTCCACGCGCAGCTTCACCGGGCGCGCCAGCAGCCGCGCGGCCACGCTGGCCATGCAGGCGAACAGGGCCGACTGCGACTCCTTGCCGCCAAAGCCCCCGCCCATGCGCCGGCATTCCACCTGCACCGCGTGCGCGTGCACGCCCAGGGCGTGCGCCACCAGGTGCTGCATCTCGCTCGGGTGCTGGGTGGAGCAGTGGACGTGGATGGCGTTGCCCTCCTTCGGGATGGCGTAGCTGATCTGGCCCTCCAGGTAGAACTGCTCCTGCCCGCCCACGTCCAGGCTGCCTTGCAGGCGGTGCGGCGCCGCGGCGATGCGCGCGCGTATGCCGGCTTCGTCCAGGCCGCTGCTGCTGCGCACCAGGTGCATGGGCGGCACCACGTACTGGCCGCGCGCGTGCGCCTCCCGGGGTGTGAGCACGGGCGGCGCGGCTTCCACGCGCAGCGCCTGCCTGGCCAGGGCGGCGGCGCGGCGCGCCTGCTCGCGCGTGCGGGCGACCACGGCGAACACCGGCTGGCCCAGGTAGCGGATCTCGCCGTCGCACAGGATGGGGTCGTCGTGCACGATGGAGCCCCAGTCGTTGGCGCCGGGGATGTCCGCCGCCGTGAACACGCGCACCACGCCGGGCATGGCGCGCACGGTATCCAGATCCATGCCCAGCAGCCGGCCCGCGGCCACCGGCGCCAGGCCCAGCGCGCAGTGCAGCGTGCCGGCGAGCTCGGGAATGTCGTCGGTATAGGTGGCGCTGCCGGAGACGTGCAGCACCGCCGATTCGTGCGCCTGGCTGATGCCCACGCGCGCGCCCGCCTGGTGCGCGCGCGCCTCGGCGCCGGGGTCCAGGCGTAGCCGCTGGTTGTCCTGGTAGGGCGCGAAGGCGGCGGGGTGGTTCAGCACATGGCCGGGGACGGGTTTGTTCATGATGGCTCCTTACACGCCGTGCGGCAGCACGCTGAACACGCTGGTACGGCCCGCGTCCAGCGGCCCCTGGGGGCGCGTTTCCAGCCACAGGCGCTGCAGCAGGTTCTGCGCCACCTGCAGGCGGTAGGCGCTGCTGGCGCGCATGTCGGTCAGGGGCTGGAAGTCCTGCGCCAGCGCCTGCTGCGCGGCGCGCACGCTGTCCTCGGTCCAGGGCTGGCCGAGCAGCGCGGACTCGGCGCGGGCCGCGCGCTGCACGGTGGCCGCCATGCCGCCATAGGCCAGGCGTACGCTGGCGACGGTCTCGCCATCCAGCGCGATGGCCATGCCCGCGCACAGTGCCGAGATGTCGCAGTCGAAGCGCTTGCTGATCTTGTAGCCGCGCACCTGGCGCGCAAAGGCCGCGAGCGGCACGACGATGGCCTGCACGAACTCGCCCTCCTGCAGCGCGTTCTTCATGTAGTCCAGGTAGAAGTCGGGCAGCGGCAGGCGGCGCACGGCGGCTCCGCGGCGCAGCTCGACCTGCGCGTCCAGCGCCATCAGGATGGGGGCCGAGTCGCCGATGGGCGAGCCGTTGGCCACGTTGCCGCCCATGGTGCCGGCGTGGCGTATGGGCGTGGAGGCGAAGCGCAGCCATACGTCGGTCAGCGCCGGGGCGCGCGCGGCGAGCGCGGCCCAGGCCTGCTCCAGCGTGGCGCCAGCGCCTATCCAGAGCGCGCCGTCTCGCTCCTCCACGGCGCGCAGCTCCCGCACGCCGCCCAGGTAGATCAGGTCGCCCACGTCGCGAAACTGCTTGTTCACCCACAGGCCGATGTCGGTGGAGCCCGCCAGCAGCCGCGCCTGGGGCTGCTCCAGGCGCAGCCGCGCCAGGTCCTCCAGCGTGCGCGGGGCGTGGAAGTGGTCAGTGCGCTCGCTGATCGTGTGGTGGGCGGCGCCGTAGGCCAGGGCGGGTTCCTGCGCCAGGGCTTGCAGCGCCCTGGCCACGGCGGCGCGGTCGAACGCGGCCGCGGGCAGGTCGAACATGCGCTGGCCCGCGTCCAGGATGGGGCGGTAGCCCGTGCAACGGCACAGGTTGCCCGAGAGGTCGTCCGCGAGCTGCTGGCGCGTGGGCCGGGTACCTGCCTGCCGGTGCTGCTCGTAGGTGTTCCACAGCGACATCGCGAAGCCCGGCGTGCAGAAGCCGCACTGCGAGCCGTGGCACTCCACCAGGGCTTGCTGCACCGGGTGCAGGGGCTGGGCCGCGCCGCCGCAGCAGGACTGTGCGGGGGTCATGGCTTGCAGGTCCTCTACCGTGAACAGGGCCTTGCCGTCGAGCGTGGGCAGGAACTGTATGCAGGCGTTGACGCTGGCGAGCTGCAGCTGGCCATTCGCGTCCAGCTCGCCCAGCACCACGGTGCAGGCGCCGCAGTCGCCCTCGTTGCAGCCCTCCTTGGTGCCCGTGCAGCGGACGTCCTCGCGCAGCCAGTCCAGCACCGTGCGCGTGGTGTGCATCCCCTGGATGCTGACCACCGCGCCGCGGTGGTAGAAGCGGATGGGGCGGGCGTCGGCGGAGGAAGGTGTGGCGTGTGTCATGGGACGGTCCAGGCGTGCAGCGGGGCGCAGTGCGCGGTCATTGCTTCTATGGTGCACGCAGGCGGCGCCCCCGAGCATTCCCGCCGCGCAATATTCGATATGCAATGAGTCTTATAAGACCTGGGTTAACCCGCATGAAAACGCCCCGGAACGGGGCGCCGCGGAGCGGGCGGCCGCCATCCAAGGGCCGCCGGGCGCTGCCGCCGGACCTATGCGGCGGGCAGCAGGCAGATCGTCAGCAGCAGGGAGGTGTCCTGCACGGCGGCAAGCGCATGGGGCTGGCCCGCGGCCAGGTACACCAAGTCGCCGGCCTGCATACGCTGGGTGCGGCCATCGACGGTGAGGTCAAGCGCGCCCTCCATGCATTGCAGCGTAATCTCGCACTGTACGCGATGCTCGCGCATGGTGTGGCCGCGCGGCAGCACTAGGCGCACCACCTCCAGCTGGGCGGCCTTGAACAGGGCGGTGGAGACGGTGTCGGTCAGCCGCTCGCCGAGCGGCTCCAGGCGGGTGATTTCTCCCGGGGCGACGTGGGGCAGTGCCATGGCGAGTCCTCCTGAGCCCCATGCCTAGACCGACCGGCTGCGTGCCAGCGGCGGGTTCTTGGCGAAGTAGCGGATGATGCCGCGCATCAGCGCGTCGGCCAGCTGCTCCTGATAGGCGGCCGAGCGCAGCTTGGCCTCCTCCTCGGGGTTGCTGATGAAGGCCGTCTCCACCAGCACGCTGGGGATGTCCGGCGCCTTCAGGACCGCGAAGCCGGCTTGCTCCACGCGCGGCTTGTGCAGCCGGGCCATGCCGCCGATCTCGCCCAGCAGCACGCTGCCGAGCTTGAGGCTATCGTTGATCTGCGCCGTGGTGCTCATGTCCAGCAGCGCGCGCTGCACGTGCCGGTCCTGGCTGCCCACGTTCACGCCGCCGATCAGGTCGGCCTCGTTCTCCTTGTTGGCGAGCCATCGCGCGGCGGAGCTCGACGCCCCGCTCTGGCTCAGCGCGAACACGCTGGCGCCGCGCGCCGACGGGGTGGTGAAGGCATCGGCATGGATGGAAACGAATAGGTCGGCCTGCACGCGCCGCGCCTTCTCCACGCGCGTGCCCAGCGGCACGAAGTAGTCGCCGTCGCGCGTGAGGAAGGCGCGCATGGGGTTGCCGCCCACCTGGGTGGCGTTGATGCGGTCGCGCAGCTGGTGCGCCACCTTGAGCACCACGTCCTTCTCGCGCGTGCCGCCGGGGCCTATGGCGCCGGGGTCCTCGCCGCCATGGCCGGGGTCCAGGGCGACGATGATGAGGCGGTCGGTGGCGCGCGCCGTGGCGGGCGCCGCGCCGCGCGTGCGGGGCGGCGCGGCCGGCGCAGGCGCGTTCCCCGGCGCGGGCGGCGTTGGCATGCCCGGCTTGAGGCTGTGCTGCGCGATCAGCTCGTCCAGCGGGTCCGGGGCGGGCGCCTTGGCAATGTCCGGCGCGGCCGGCTGCGGGGCGCCGGCGGAAGATCCGGCGTCGCGCAGGCGCTCGGCGATCAGGGCCTCCAGCGGATCGGGCGGCACTGCGGGGTAGAGGTCGAACACCAGCCGGTGCTGGTAGGCGGCGACGGGCTGCAGCGTGAACACCTGGGGACGCGCCGCCTGCTTGAGATCCACCACCAGGCGCACCACGCCGGGCGCGTACTGGCCCACGCGGATGCCGGCGATGTTGGGGTCGTCGGGCCGCACCTTGGCCACCAGTTCGCGCAGCGAGGGGTCAAGGTCCAGTCCCTCGATGTCCACCGCCAGGCGCGGCGGCGTGGGCACGAAGAACTGCTTGGCGACGAGCTGGCGGTCGGATTCGATGGTCACGCGCGAATACTCGGGCGCGGGCCACACGCGCACAGCCACGATGGTGGCGCCGCGTGCGATCTGCTGCCGGCCCAGCAGCAGTACCAGGCTGCCCGCCTGCAGCAGCGTGCGGCGGGTGTGGAGCGGGTGGGGGAGGGGCGCGTCGCTCATGGGGTGTCGAGTCCTTGCAGTATGGCGCTGCCCAGGGGCGTGTGCGCCTGCAGAGTCACATGCCGGGCCAGATCATCCTCTGCTTCAATGTAAAGAGCAATATCCGCTGGCGGAGCAAGGGAACCGGCATTGTCCGGCCATTCGGCCAACTTCAGGCCGGGGCTGGCGAAGATGTCGCGAAAGCCGGCGTCCTCCCACTCGCGCGGGTCGTGGAAGCGGTAGAAGTCGAAATGCCATATGAACAGCCCTGGCGCCTGGTGCGGTTCGACCACGGCATAGGTCGGGCTTTTGATGCGCCCGGCCACGCCCAGGGCGCGCAGCAGGTGGCGCACCAGGGTGGTCTTGCCCGCACCCAGGTCGCCGTGCAGGGCAATGAAGGCGTTGGCCAGGCCCGGCTGCGCGGCCAGCCGCGCGGCGAAGCGCGCCGTGTCGTCCTCGTCCTGCCAGCGCAGCGACAGGCGGCGGGGCGTTTCTACAATCGGGTGTTGATGGTGTGCAGCAGTCAACTCGTTCCTCGGATCCAGGGCTGGGCGCGCGAGCTGGGATTCTCCCAAATCGGCGTGGCCGGCGTGGACCTGTCCGCCGCCGAGCCTGGATTGATGCAATGGCTTGCCGAAGGTTTCCATGGCGAGATGCATTACATGGCCGCCCATGGCCTCAGGCGCGCGCGCCCGGCCGAGCTGGTGCCGGGCACGGTGAGCGTGATCACCGCGCGCATGGACTACCTGCCGCGCACCACGCCCGAAGGCTGGCAGGCCGTGGAGTTCGAGCGGCTGCGGCGCCCGCAGGAGGCCATCGTCTCCGTCTATGCCCGGGGGCGCGATTACCACAAGGTGCTGCGCGCGCGCCTGCAGAAGCTCAGCGACCGCATCGCCGAGGCCGTGGGCCCGTTCGGTCACCGCGTGTTCACCGACTCGGCCCCCGTGCTGGAGGCCGAGCTGGCGCGCCGCAGCGGCCAGGGCTGGCGCGGCAAGCACACGCTGGTGCTCTCGCGCGAGGCGGGCTCCATGTTCTTCCTCGGCGAGATCTACCTGGACATGGCGCTCGCGCCCACGGAGCCCGTCACCGCGCACTGCGGCAGCTGCCAGGCCTGCATGGACGTGTGCCCCACGCAGGCCATCGTGGCGCCGCACCGCGTGGACGCGCGCCGCTGTATCTCCTACCTGACCATCGAGCACGCGGGGCCCATCCCCCCGGCGCTGCGCCCCCTCATGGGCAACCGCATCTATGGCTGCGACGACTGCCAGCTGATCTGCCCCTGGAACAAGTTCGCCCAGCCCAGCAGCCTGCCCGACTTCGACGCGCGCGCTCCCCTGGAGGGGCAGCAGCTGGCGCAGCTGTTCGCATGGGACGAGGCCATGTTCCTGCGCATGACCGAGGGCGGGCCCATACGCCGCATAGGGCACGAGCGCTGGCTGCGCAACATCGCCGTAGCGCTGGGCAATGCGCTGCGCGCCACGCGCGATGCCGGCGAGGCCGGTGCCCTGCGCGCCGCGCTGGCAACGCGCGCCAACGACGCGAGCGCCCTGGTGCGCGAGCACGTGGCCTGGGCGCTGGCGCAAGGAATTTGAAAGAAAATTGGCTCTAGCGCCCGTGTATCAGGCGTAAGCAGCTATCAATAGGGTAGCATCAGCGCAGCATGCCGAGCGCGAACGTCAGGCTCGCCACCCCCAGCACGGTGGACAGCGTCACCAGCCCCGCCACGTAGGCGCCGTTGTAGCCCATGCGCGCCGCCAGCACGTAGCAGCTGGAGGCCGTGGAGACGGCGCAAAAGGCCATCAGCACGGTGGTCTGCGTGGCGTCGAGCCGCAGCAGCCGCGCAAAGGCCCAGGCGATCAGGGGCTGGGCCAGGTGGCGTATGAACAGCACCGACGCCGACAGCAGCTTGCTGCGCGTGAGCAGGCCGAACTGCATGCCCGCGCCCGCGGCCATGAGCCCCAGGGCCAGCGAGGCGGCGCCTATGCGGCTGACCGAGGGCTCCAGCCACGGCGGTATGCGAAAGCCCAGCAGATTGGCCACCAGGCCCGTGACCGTGGCGATGATCAGCGGGTTGCGCAGCAGCTCGCGCACGAAGCCCTGCTGGCTGCCGCGCGCCATGGGCCACACGGCCGCCACGTTCAGCACGGGTACGCACACGCCGATGAGCACGGCCACCATCAGCAGGCCCTGGGCGCCGGCCAGGCGGTCGGCCAGGGCCAGCACGATGAAGGAGTTGAAGCGGAACGCCACCTGGGCCGCCGCCGCGTGGTCGCGCCGGTCGATGTGCCGGCCCAGCCAGGGCAGGTGCGGCAGGCTGTAGGCCAGCGCCACGCCGCACAGGCCGGTGCCCAGGCCCGCGGCGACCAGGCTCGCGGCCTCGCCCACGTCGATGGGGCTCTTGACGATGGACTGGAATAGCAGCACTGGGAACAGCAGGTAGTACACCAGGCTTTCCACCGGCTGCCAGACGCTGCGGTTCAGGGGCGTGTAGCGGCAGATCAGGTAGCCGCACAGGATCAGGGAGAAGTCGGGGAAAAGGAGCTGCGCGTAATTCACGGCGCGCAGCATACCGTGACGACGCGTGTCGCGCAGGCGACGCGGCGGCACGCGGCCATGGGGCGTCCGGGCGGAAAAACGCGGGAAATCACTGGCAGATCGGGGTGCCGGAAGGGCCCACTCGGGCGCCCGGGTGCCTTAGGATCGCCGCCTACCCCTTTCTGGCATTTTTTACCCAACACGATTGGGATGAGGAGATCTCACATGCAACGACGCAACTGCCTGGCCCTGGCCCTGCTGGCGGCGACGGCCGGCACGGCCTTCGCGCAGGCCTACCCCAACAAGCCCGTCAAGCTGCTGGTGCCGTTTGCCGCCGGCGGCACGACGGACATCATCGCGCGGGTCATCGCCGACCCGCTGTCGCGCGCGCTGGGGCAGTCGGTAGTGGTCGAGAACCGCGGCGGCGGCGGCGGCATCATCGGCGCGCAGGAAACCGCGCGCGCCACGCCCGACGGCTACAACCTGGGCATCGCCACCGTGTCCACCACGGCCGCCAACCCGGCCATCAACACCAAGGTGCCGTACAACCCGCTGACGGACTTCACCCCCATCATCAACATCGCGGCCACGCCCAACATCATCGCGGTGCATCCGAGCTTCCCGGCCAAGGACTACAAGTCCTTCCTGGCGGAACTCCAGAAGAACCCGGGCAAGTATTCGTACGCCTCGTCGGGCACGGGCGGCATCGGCCACCTGCTGATGGAGCTCTACAAGAGCCTCTCCAACACCTTCGTCACGCACATCCCCTACCGCGGCGCGGGCCCGGCCCTCAACGACACGGTGGCCGGCCAGGTGCCCATCATCTTCGACAACCTGCCCTCGGCGCTGCCGTTCATCAAGAGCGGTAAGCTCGTGCCCATCGTGGTGTCCGCGCCGCAGCGCGTGGCGGCCCTGCCCAACGTGCCCACCTTCAAGGAGGTGGGCCTGGAGCCCGTCAATCGCATGGCCTACTACGGCATCCTGGGCCCCAAGGGCCTGCCCAAGGACGTGGTGGACAAGATCAGCGCCGGCACCAAGAAGGCCCTGGAAGACCCCGCCGTGCGCAAGCGCATCGAGGACACCGACTCCATCATCGTCGCCAACACGCCCGAGCAGTTCGCCGAGCAGATCAAGGCCGAGTTCGAGATCTACAAGCAGGTGGTGCAAAAGCAGAAACTCACGCTGGAGTAAGCTGCTCCTTTCTATGGATCAAGGCCGCTCTCGGGCGGCTTTTTCACATGCTGCCCGAAAGCCAGAACGCCATCGACTCGTTCCTAGACGCCCTGTGGCTGGAGGATGGCCTGTCGCGCAACACCCTGGCCGCCTACCGCCGCGACCTCTCGCTGTATGCCGGCTGGCTGGCGGCGCAGCAGCCGCCTCTGGCGCTGGACGCCACGGCAGAGCACCATCTGAGCGGTTACTTCGCCGCGCGCCATGCCCAGACGCGTGCCACCTCCGCCAACCGGCGCCTGACGGTGCTGCGCCGCTACTTCCACTGGGCGCTGCGCGAGCGGCGCATCGCGCAGGATCCCACGGTGCGCCTGCTGGCCGCGCGCCAGCCGCTGCGCGTGCCCAAGACGCTGACGCAGGCGCAGGTGGAGGCGCTGCTGCACGCCCCGGACACGGCTACCGCCCTGGGCCTGCGCGACCGCACCATGCTCGAACTGATGTACGCCAGCGGCCTGCGCGTGAGCGAGCTGGTCACGCTCAAGACCTTCCAACTGGGGCTGGCCGAGGGCGTGCTGCGCATCACCGGCAAGGGCGGCAAGGAGCGGCTCGTGCCCTTCGGCGAGGAGGCGCGGCGCTGGCTGGAGCGTTACCTGGCCGAGGGGCGCGGCGCCATCCTGGCGGGCCGGCAGACCGACGACCTGTTCGTCACCCAGCGCGGCAGCGCCATGTCGCGCGTCATGTTCTGGGTCATCGTCAAGAAATGCGCGCAGCTCGCGGGCATCACCGCGCCGCTGTCGCCGCACACGCTGCGCCATGCGTTCGCCACGCACCTGCTCAACCATGGGGCGGACCTGCGCGTGGTGCAGTTGCTGCTGGGGCATGCCGACATCTCCACCACCACCATCTATACCCACGTGGCGCGCGAGCGCCTGAAGCAGCTGCATGCGCAGCACCACCCGCGCGGGTGAACCGGCGCGCTAGGGCGAATCGACATTCAAACACCCCCGTCGCCAAGGTCCTGGGCAGCCAACGGCTAGGCGCGAGACGCGCCGTGTATCGGGATACACCAGCGGCGAGCAACGACGCCGGAGGCTGCCCAGGGCCTTGGCCCGAAGGGTTGCCCATAGCGGCCCGCCATGCGTCGTTGCTCCTCGGTTGCTGGTGCCACCAGCGTCCTCCTCGCGCCTGGCCTGGCGGGCCGCTATGGGCAACGACGGGGGTGTTTGAATGTCGATTCGCCCTAGGGCAACTACCGGAGACTCTCATGACCATTCTCGAAGCACCCGCCATCGACTATGCGGCCATCAAGCAGCGCCAGCAGGCCGTCTGGTCCTCGGGCGACTACGCCGTCATCGGCGCCACCCTGCAGATCGTCGGCGAGAACCTGTGCGAGGCCGCGGACCTGCGCGCCGGCAGCGCCGTGCTGGACGTGGCCGCCGGCAATGGCAACGCCACGCTCGCCGCCGCCCGGCGCTTCGCGCGGGTCACCTCGACCGACTACGTTCCCGCCCTGCTCGAACGCGGGCGCGAGCGCGCCGCCGCCGAGCGCCTTGCGATCGAGTTCCGCGCGGCCGACGCCGAGGCCCTGCCGTTTGCCGACGCCAGCTTCGACGCCGCCCTGTCCACTTTCGGCGTGATGTTCGCGCCCGACCAGGAGCGCGCCGCCGCCGAACTGGTCCGCGTGGTGCGCCCCGGCGGGCGCATAGGGCTGGCCAACTGGACGCCCGACGGCTTCGTCGGGCTGCTGCTGAAGACCGTCGGCCAGCACATGCCGCCGCCGGCCGGCCTGCGGCCGCCGGTGCGCTGGGGCACGCCGCAGGGGTTGCGCGAGCTGTTCCCGGGCCAGCAGGTGCGGGCCACGCCGCGCGACTTCATGTTCCGCTACGAGTCGCCGCGCCACTGGCTGGAGGTGTTCCGCGCCTGCTACGGGCCGGTGCACCGCGCATTCACGGCGCTGGCGCCGGACCGGCAGGAACTGCTGGCGCGCGACATCCTCGCGCTGCTGGAGCGCTTCAACCGCGGCAGCGCACGGGCGCTGCTGGTGCCCGGCGCCTACCTGGAAGTGGTGATCACGCGCGGCGCCTGAGCGCCGTCATGTCAGCCCCGGACCGGATGGATGGGCACGTAGAGCTCGCCACCCGCGCGGTTGAACTCCGCGGCTTTTTCCTGCAGGCCCTGCTGGGCGAATTCGCGCACCTCCTGCGTGATCTTCATGGAGCAGAACTTCGGCCCGCACATGGAGCAGAAATGCGCCACCTTGGCCGCGTCCTTGGGCAGGGTCTCGTCGTGGTACTCCTGCGCGGTCTCGGGGTCCAGGCCCAGGTTGAACTGGTCCTGCCAGCGGAAGTCGAAGCGCGCCTGGCTGAGCGCGTCGTCGCGCGCGCGCGCGCCCGGGTGGCCCTTGGCGACGTCGGCGGCGTGCGCGGCGATCTTGTAGGCGATGATGCCTTGCTTCACATCGTCGCGGTCGGGCAGGCCCAGGTGCTCCTTGGGCGTCACGTAGCACAGCATGGCCGTGCCCATCCAGCCGATCATGGCGGCGCCGATGGCCGAGGCGATGTGGTCGTAGCCGGGCGCGATGTCGATGGTCAGGGGGCCGAGGGTGTAGAACGGCGCCTCGTGGCAGGTCTTGAGCTGCTCGGTCATGTTGGCCTGGATCATGTGCATGGGCACGTGGCCGGGGCCTTCGATCATGGTCTGCACGTCGTGCTTCCAGGCCACCTGGGTCAGTTCGCCCAGCGTGTGCAGCTCGGCGAACTGGGCCTCGTCGTTGGCATCGGACGCGCAGCCGGGGCGCAGGCCGTCGCCCAGGCTGAAGGCCACGTCGTACTGCTTCATGATGTCGCAGATGTCCTCGAAGTGCTCGTAGAGGAAGCTCTCCTTGTGGTGCGCCATACACCACTTGGCCATGATGGAGCCGCCGCGCGAGACGATGCCGGTGCGCCGCGCCGCCGTGAGGTGGATGTAGGCCAGGCGCACGCCCGCGTGGATGGTGAAGTAGTCCACGCCCTGCTCGGCCTGCTCGACCAGGGTGTCGCGGAAGATTTCCCAGGTGAGGTCCTCGGCGATGCCGCCCACTTTTTCCAGCGCCTGGTAGATCGGCACGGTGCCGATGGGCACGGGCGAGTTGCGCACGATCCAGTCGCGCGTGGTGTGGATGTTCTTGCCGGTGGACAGGTCCATCACGTTGTCGGCGCCCCAGCGGATGGCCCAGACGAGCTTTTCCACCTCTTCCTCGATGCTGGAGGTGACGGCCGAGTTGCCGATGTTGGCGTTGATCTTCACGAGGAAGTTGCGCCCGATGGCCATGGGCTCCACCTCGGGGTGGTTGATGTTGGCCGGGATGATGGCGCGGCCGCGCGCCACCTCGTCGCGCACGAACTCGGGGGTGATGACCTGGGGGATGCTGGCGCCCAGCGGGTTGCCGGCCAGGCGCTTCTCGCGGGCGGCGTCCTGCAGGTATTGCGCCATCCACTCGCGCCTGCCATTCTCGCGCAGCGCCACGTACTCCATCTCGGGCGTGACGATGCCGCGGCGCGCGTAGTGCATCTGCGTGACGTTGGCCCCGGCCTTGGCGCGGCGCGGCTGGCGCTGCAGGGCGGCGGCCTCCAGGCGCAGGGCCGCCAGTCGGGCGGCGTCCTCGCTCCTTTGCCCATCGTCGAGCGCCACCGGCTTGCGGCCTTCGTAAACCTCGCTGTCGCCGCGCTCCTCGATCCAGGCGCCGCGCACGCTCTGCAGGCCGCGCCGCACGTCGATCGTGGCGGCGGGATCGGTGTAGGGGCCCGAGGTGTCGTAGACGCTCACCACCTCGCCGTTGGTCAGGCGAATGTCGCGCACCGGCACGCGCAGGTCAGGGCGGCTGCCGGTGATGAAGGACTTGGCCGAGGCGGGAAAAGGCTCGCGCGTGCGGGCCAGCAGCTGGGAAAACGAATCGGGGGCGTTCATGGCGGGCATTCCTCAAAGGTTCTGGATGGAATGCTCCGCAATCGGCAGGACGGCCGGCGCGCATGCACCACGGCACGCGCGACCCCCCATCCCACTGCAGCTCTTCTTACGCTGGTACTAACCAGATCAAGTTCGCGGTTCTGGCGGTCGTGGTCCGCCATCTCAGCACGCCATTACGTGCACCCCGGAGCAGGGCAAAGTATAGGCGACTTGACTTGATCTGCGGCAATCAGGCCCTAGAGCACGCGTTCGAGGATCAGCACCAGGAAGAACATGGCCGCCGCGATGACGGTCCACTTGACGGTCACGAGCCCGAAGCGCTTGTAGCGCTGCTGGCCCGTGGCCGCGAAGAAGGCGAACGACACGGCCGCCACGAGCAGCAGCAGCATGACGGCCCAGCGAAAGAGCAGCATGGCGGCCCGCTACCAGGCGCGCGCCGGCTGGGCGAAGCCCGTGGGCGCCTGGCGCTCGTTGTCGAAGCTCACGACCTCCCAGGCGTCAGGCTGGGCCAGCAACGCGCGCAGCAGCTGGTTGTTCATGCCGTGGCCCGAGCGGAAGGCGCTGTAGGCCGCCAGCAGCGGCTTGCCCACGAGGTACAGGTCGCCCATGGCGTCCAGGATCTTGTGCTTGGCAAACTCGTCGTCGTAGCGCAGGCCGTCGGCGTTGAGCACCTTGTAGTCGTCCATGACGATGGCGTTGTCCAGCCCTCCGCCCAGCGCCAGGCCACTGGTGCGCAGCATCTCCACGTCCTTGGTGAAGCCGAAGGTACGCGCGCGGGCGATGTCGCGCGCGTAGTTGCCGCTCCCAAGGTCGAACTCCACGCTCTGCCCCGTGGAATCGACGGCGGGGTGAGCGAAGTCGATCTCGAAGCGCAGCTTGAAGCCGTGGTAGGGCTCCAGGCGCGCCCACTTGAGGTTGTGCCCTTCGCCCTCGCGCACCTCGACGGGGCGCGTGACGCGGATGAAGCGCTTGGGGACGTTCTGCAGCTCGACGCCCGCGCTCTGCAGCAGGAACACGAAGGACGCCGAGGAGCCGTCAAGGATGGGCACTTCCTCGGCCGTGATGTCGATATACAGGTTGTCCAGCCCCAGGCCGGCGCAGGCCGACATGAGGTGCTCCACCGTGTGCACCTTGGCACCGCCCGCGCCGATGGTGGAGGCCATGCGCGTATCGACCACGGCCGTCGCGGTGATGGGGATGTCCACCGGCTCGGGCAGGTCCACGCGGCGGAACACGATACCCGTGTCCGGCTGGGCCGGGCGCAGCGTCAACTCGACCCGCTGGCCGCTGTGCAGCCCCACGCCAACGGCGCGGGTCAGGGTCTTGATGGTGCGTTGCTGGAGCATAGAAGAGAGATTTTAGTTGGCAGGTCCTACGCCTGCTGCTCAGTATCTGAATAAGCGTATCGCCGGCGTCTGCAGCTCTTCCTCCAGAACCCGGAAGACGGCTTCCTTGTGCCCGTCCGTCATTCTCGACGCATGGGTCGCTACGCTGATGGCGGCGACGTGGTCGGCCTGGACCCGGATGGCGACGCCGATGCCCACGGCGCCCGTCGTCAAAAGGTTCTCGCTCTCCGAATGCTGTAGCTTGCGCGTGAACGCCACCATCTGCCACAGGCGGTCCTGCGTGATGCCCGCGGCCTCGTAGTCGAGGCAGCGGCGCTCGTAAATCTGCTTCAGCTCCCTGTCGCGCAAGGTGGCCGCAAGGGCCAGGCTGGCCGTGCCCTGGCCCAGCAAGCGAATCTGGCCCGTCATCAGGCTGTGTGCATGCAGCGGGTGATCGCCCGCCTCCACGTGCAAGCAATGCGCAAAGTCGCCAATGCGCACGATGAGGAATACCGAATGGCCGGTGCGGCGGGCAATGCGCTCCATGACGGGACGGCAGGCCTCGAAGATGGGGGGTTTCGTCATGGCGGACATGCCCGTGAACATGGCCTCCACGCCCAGCCGGTAGCGGCCGCTGCTCTCGTCCTTCGCGGCAAACCCCGATTGCGTGAGCACCATCAGCAGCCGCCGTGCCGTCGTCCTGTTGAGCCCGGCCAGCTGCGCCAGCTCGTTGATGGCCAGGCCCTGTACATGGTGGCCGGCGATCAACCGCAGCACGGCCACCAGACGGGCAGGACTCTGCGCTCCGGGAAACCCCGAGTTCATATCGTGAACATCCTGCCCATCCAACTTTGCCATCCCTCTCCCCCCCGGCCCATAGTGCGCCCGTCAGCCCGCTTCCACAGGAACATGAGATGAGCACTTACCGGCCCGTACACGCACCCCACATACCGCCCGTCGTCGGGGATGGAAGGACGCCCCGCTGGACACGGCGCCCGCCCCAATCGAACTGGGGAGACTTCGGCCCGGACGACCAATACGGTCGCCTGAACTACCTGGACGCCGAAAAGGTGAAACAAGCCGCGCTGGAAATCCAGACCGGGCAGCGGTTCTGCCTGAGCCTGCCGCTGAACCTCCCCGGCGGCAACGCCCTCAACCCACGCCGCCATCCTCCCGTCATCAAGCCATCCACGCGCCCGCAAGGCCCCGGGATGAATTTTGCGCTCTCCCAGGAGAACCCGAACTACACCGACGTGATCAGCGACGACTACGCGCAAATCTACCTGCAGTACTCGACCCAGTGGGACGCCCTGTCGCATGTCGGCAGCCATTTCGACGTCAATGGCGACGGCATCGACGAACTGGTCTACTACAACGGCTTCCAGGCGGGCATAGACATCCTGGCCCCCAAGGACCTGCCCGGCATGGATGGCCAGTCGCGCGCCAAGGCACTGGGCGTGGAGCGCCTGGCCGAGCAGGCCATCCAGGGCCGGGGCGTATTGGTCAATCTGCGCAAGCATTTCGGTGACGGCCACACCCTCGTGTCCGGCAGCATGCTCAAGCGCGTGCTGGAGCAGGACGGCATCGAGGTGGAAAAGGGCGACATCGTCGCGCTGTACACCGGCTTTTCCGACGCCCTCATCGGGTGCAACGGGCAGCCCCGCGCCGACATGGCGGAGACCGTCTGCGCGGTGCTCGACGGACGCGACCCGGAACTGCAGCAGTGGATCATCGACAGCCACATCGCCAGCCTGGTGGCGGACAACTACGGCATCGAGTCCGTTCCGGGCCGCCCCGTGGACGGCTCCTGCGCCTTCCTGCCGCTGCATGAGCTGTGCCTGTTCAAGCTCGGCATGCCGTTCGGCGAGCTGTGGTACCTGCACGAACTGGCGCAATGGCTGGAGCAGGCCGGCCGCTACCGCTTCATGCTGACGGCCCCTGCCTTGCGGCTCCCCGGCGCGGTAGGGTCCCCGGTGACGCCGGTTGCCACGGTGTGAGGGCCGACCCCATGGCCTCCATGATTCCGGGTGCGCAAGAAACCGCCGCCGCGCGCCCCGCCACCCTGGGCGGCATGCTCGCGCTCGCTCCTGCCGACGCGATCGCCCTGACCTTCGAACACCAGACGCTCACCTACGCCCAGCTGCGCGAACAGGTGGCGCACATGGCCGGCGGCCTGCACGGGCAGGGGCTGCGGGCGGGAGACGTGCTGGGCATCTGGCTGCCCAACACGCCGCGCTGGCTCATCCTGCATCTGGCCTGCGCCTCGCTGGGAGTGGCGACCCTGAGCCTCAACCTCAAGCTGGGGGTCAAGGAACTGGTCAGTTTCATCGACCGGTCGAAATGCAAGGCCCTGGCATTCGACCGCGGCATCGCCAACGCCCACGCGCTGGCCGGCAACGCCCCGCCGGGCGACGGCGCCGGCTTTCCGGAGGGCAACAGCCTTGCCCGGGTATGGCAGCAGCATGCCGGCTCCCTGCAGCTGATCATCGATGCGTCGGTGCATGCGGGGGATGCCGATGCCCCCGGCTGGCCTGCGCTGGCGCAGCAGATGCCGACGGCCCCTCATCGCGCGCCCGGCTGGATCCGGTGGGAAGCCCTGGCCGCGGCGCCCATGGCCTCGGACGGCGACCCAGCCACGCTGGCCCGCAGCGCCTGCATCATCCTGTCTTCGTCGGGAACGACCAGCATGCCCAAGCTGATCGTCCACAGCCAATCCAACGTCGCGCTGCACTCCCAGGACGCAGCTGCCGGCTTTGCCGTCGATGGCGGCAGCGCCACCTTGCTGGCGCTGCCCATGTGCGGCGCGTTCGGCTACTGCGCGACCATGGCGACGCTCGCGGCCGGGGCCAGGCTGGCGATGCACGAGGCCTTCCATCCCGCGCAGGCCGCCGACGCGCTGCGGCAGCAGGCCATCACCCACATGTTCGGTACCAACGACATGGTGGACAAGATGATCGCGCCCCTGCCCGCGGACTGGCGCCCCAGGGCGCTGCGCTTCTTCGGGCACGCCAACTTCGTCCCCGGGCTCGATGATCTGCCCGCCAAGGCGCAGCAACTGGGCATTCCCATGGTGGGCTGCTTCGGCATGAGCGAAATCCTGGCGCTGTTCGCCCACCAGGACCCGGCCGCGCCGCTGGAGCGGCGCTCCCAGGCGGGCGGCTTCCCCATCACTGCGGGCGCCGAGGTGCGCGCCCGCCTGGTGGAGACCGGGGCGCTGGCCGCGCCCATGGAGCCGGGCGAGCTGGAGTTCCGCGGCCCCCACATGATGCGGGAGTACCTGGGCAATCCGGAGGCGACGGCACAGGCATTCACCGACGATGGTTTTCTGCGCTCGGGCGACCTGGGCTACGTGAACGGCGACGGAGGCTTCACCCATGTGTCGCGGCTGGGCGACGTGCTGCGCATCGGTGGTTTTCTGGTCAACCCTGCCGAGATCGAAGAGGCCGTCCTCAACGCCAGCGGCGCCAGTGCCTGCCAGGTCGTCGCCGTGAATGCGGCGGGCAGCTCCCGGCCCGTCGCCTTCGTGATTCCGGACGCCGGGGAGACCATGGACGAAAGCGCCGTCAAGGCCCTGCTGCAGCAGCAGATCGCCCGCTACAAGGTGCCGATCCGCATCTTCGCCGTCGATGCCTTC
Source organism: Alicycliphilus denitrificans K601 (assembly GCF_000204645.1). NCBI lineage: Bacteria > Pseudomonadati > Pseudomonadota > Betaproteobacteria > Burkholderiales > Comamonadaceae > Alicycliphilus > Alicycliphilus denitrificans. Next base: position 4,220,416 of record NC_015422.1, read on the forward strand.
CCCTGCACCACGGGGCCCAACGGCACGAAGGTCAAACGCAACGAGCTCCGTGAGCTCGCCCAATCGCTGCTCGCACAGGAGGCATCGAAATGAGTCCGACACCCCAGCAAACCACCCGGCGCGTCCTCGTCACGGGCGCCAGCCGCGGCATTGGCCGTGCCGCCATGCGCCATCTGGCCGATGCCGGCTACCAGGTCGTCGGCCTGGCGCGCCATGCCCCTGGCGATGCGCGCCCGGACGAGCGGTTCGTGCAATGCGACCTGGCGGACCTGGAAGCCGCGCGCCAGGTCGTCGAAGGCCTGGCCCGGGAGGGAGGTTTCTACGCCCTGGTCAACAACGCCGCCATCGCCCACACCACCAGCATCGCCGACACGCGGGTCGCCGACATGAACGAGGCCATGGCCCTGAACGTCAACGCCGCGCTGGTCTGCCTGCAGGCCCTGATGCCCGGCATGCGGCAGGCCGGCGCGGGCCGCGTGGTGAACATCTCTTCGCGCGCGGCCCTGGGCAAACCCAATCGCACCGCGTACAGCGCAACCAAAGCGGCCCTGATCGGGATGAGCCGGACCTGGGCGCTGGAGCTGGCCCCGCACAACATCACCGTCAACGTCATCGCGCCCGGCCCGGTGGCCACGGAGCTGTTCAAGCAGGCCAGCCCGCCCGGCGCCGAGCAGACCCGCGCCCTGCTGGCCGCGGTGCCGCTGCAGCGCATAGCGGAACCGGAGGAAATCGCCCATGCCATCGGCTTCCTGCTGCATCCGCTGGCGGGCTACATGACCGGGCAGACGCTGCACATCGACGGCGGCCTGACCATCAGCGCCGCCCGGCTGTGAAGCCCGGCAGCAGCGGCCCATCGCTTCCCCCCAACCAACCATCCATCACACAAAGAGAGAAGGAGACGACACCATGTCATTCAGACACCATTGCGCCGCGGCCGCGGCCGCGCTGCTGTGCACGGCAGCCCAGGCGCAGGGCAGCCAGCCCGTGCGCATCGGCCTCATCGTGGACCAGTCCAGCGTGTACTCCGCCGTCACGGGCAAGGGCAGCATCACGGGTGCGCAAATGGCGATCGAGGAGCATGGCGGCAAAGTGCTCGGGCGCACCATCGAGCTGCTGAATTTCGACCACCAGAGCAAGGCGGATTCGGCGGCATCGAAAGCCAGGGAGTGGTACGACAACGGCGTCGATGCCATCCACGAGGCAAGCGGCTCCGCCGCCGCGCTGGCCGTGCTCAACGTAGCCAAGGAAAAGAACAAGGTGCTGGTGATGAGCGGCCCCGCCAGCGACCGCATCACGGGCGACATGTGCGCTCCCACCGTGGCCCATTGGGCATACAACTCCCATGCGCTGGCCAACACCGTCGGCAAGGCGGCGGCCGAGCGCTTCGGCAAGAACTGGTTCTTCATCGCGGCCGACTACTCGGGCGGCCAGGACGTGGTCAAGGCCACGACCCAGGCCATTGCAACCGTGGGCGGCAAGGTCATCGGCGAGGCCAAGCACCCGCTGAACGCATCCGACTTCTCGTCCGCCGTCGTGCAGGCCCAGTCCAGCAAGGCCGACGTCGTGGGCCTCGCCAATTTCGGCAATGACCTGGTCAACTCGATCAAGGCAGCGCGCGAGTTCGGCATCAAGCCCGACGGCAAGCAAAAGCTGGCCAGCCTGCTGATGTACATCACCGACGTGCACTCGCTGGGCCTGAAGACCGCGCAAGGGATGCTGCTGTCCGAAGCGTTCTACTGGGACATGAACGACGAGACGCGCGCATTCGCGAAGAAGTACTTCGCCAGGATGAACGCCATGCCCAACATGAGCCAGATGGGCGTCTATTCCTCGGTCAAGCATTACCTCAAGGCCATCGAGGCGGCCGGCACGACGGACGCCGGCGCGGTCATGGCCAAGATGCGTGAATTGCCCGTGAACGACGTCTTCGCCAAGAACGGGAAGCTGCGCACCGACGGGATGATGGTCCACGACATGTACCTCTTCCAGGTCAAGACGCCGGCCGAATCGAAATACCCGTGGGACTACTACAAGGTCATGGGCTCGGTGCCTGCCGACAAGGCCTTCGTGCCGCTGAGCGAGTCCAGTTGCCCGCTGGCGAAGAAGCCCTGAAACAGGAGACGCCCCCATGCATCTCTCCATGCTCAAGCGCGCCGCCGTACTGGCGTGCGCCACCGTACTGGCTCTGCCGGCCTTCGCCGCGGAGGACTATCCCAGGACGCCCATCACCCTCGTCGTAGGGTACGGAGCCGGCGGCGGCACCGACGTCTGCAACCGCGCCCTGGCACTGGACGTCGGCAGGCAGCTGGGCCAGCCCCTGGTGGTGGACAACAAGCCCGGGGCCGGCTCGTCGCTCTCGGTCGGCTTCATCACCCGGCAGCGGCCGGACGGCTACAGCATCGCGTCGCTCTCCACGGGGGGCGTGCTCAACCAGGTGCTTTCGCCCAACGTCAAGTACGACGTCACCAAAGACCTCACGCCCATCGCCATGGTGGCGCAGTACCAGGTCGGCCTCCTGGTGCGGGCGGATTCGGCATACAAGACGATGGCCGATCTGATCAATGCGGCCCAGAGCGCCAAGAAGCCCCTGACCTACAGCACGGCGGGCATTGGAACGCCGCAGCACCTGACGACGGAGCGGCTCGCGCAGAAGACAGGCACGCAGTGGGTCCACGCCCCCTACAAGAGCGGCCCGGAAGCGATCACCGCGCTGATGCGCGGAGACGTCGACTTCATGGCCCAGACCGCGGAGTGGGTGCCGTATGTGTGCGACGGGCGCCTGCGCCTGCTGTCGGTCTTCACCGGCGAGCGCATCAAGGGCTTCGATGCGCCGACCCTCAAGGAGCTGGGGTACGACCTCGTCGCCCCCAGCATCCTGGGCATCGCGGGGCCCGCAAGAATGGACGCGGCCATCGTGAAGAAGCTGCAGGACGCTTTCCACAAGGCGATCCAGACGGCCGAGTTCCAAAGCTGCGCGGACCAGTTCGGCCTGAAGCCCGACTTCAAGGACTCTGCGGCCTTCGGGGCGTTCCTGAAGGACACGCTGGCCGGCTGGACGCCGCTGCTCAGGCAATTCGCAAGCAAGGAATGAACGATGACCACCCAACACACCCAGAGCTCCCCCGCCTGGCTCGAATGGCCATTTCTCGACGATGGCCATCGCCGGCTCGCCGTGGAGCTTGATGCCTGGTGCCAGGACCACCTGCAGCACATCGACGAGACCGATCTGCATGCCGCGTGCCGAGCCCTGGTTTCCGCGCTCGGGCAAGACGGCTGGCTGCGGTACTGCGTCGTCGCGGGCGACAAGGGCCAGTTCGGCGGCCAGGCGGCCGAGCTGGACTCCCGCAGCCTGTGCATCATCCGGGAGACCCTGGCACGCCACCATGCCCTGGCGGACTTCGCATTCGCCATGCAGGGGCTGGGCAGCGGCACCATCTCCCTTGCGGGCAGCGATGCACAGAAGGCCGCCTATCTGCCGGCGGTGGCCCGGGGCACGAAGATCGGCGCGTTCGCACTGTCCGAGCCCGACGCCGGCTCGGACGTGGCCGCGCTGTCGTGCAGGGCCGAAGCCGATGGCGACGGCTACGTGCTCAACGGCAGCAAGACCTGGATCTCCAACGGAGGGCTCGCGGATTTCTACTGCGTGTTCGCGCGCACGCAGGCCGACGCGGGTTCACGCGGCATTTCCGCCTTCATCGTGGATGCCGGTACCGCGGGCCTGAGCGTGGACGACTCCATCAGCGTGATCTCGCCCCACCCGCTGGCCTCGCTCCACTTCGAGAACTGCAGGGTTCCTCGAAGCTGCATGCTGGGGCCACCCGACCAGGGGTTCAAGCTGGCCATGCGCTCGCTCGACATTTTCCGTGCCTCGGTTGCCGCCGCGGCCATCGGCTTTGCGCGCCGGGCGATGCAGGAAGGCCTGCAGCACGCCACCCGGCGCAGGATGTTCGGGCAGACGCTGGCGGACTTCCAGCTGACGCAGGCCGCCTTCGGGGACATGGCCACGGCCATAGACCAGAGCGCCCTGCTCACCTACAGGGCCGCGTGGGTGCGTGACGTGCAAAAGCGCGCATCCACCGCGGAAACGGCAATGGCAAAAATGGCAGCCACCGAGTCGGCGCAGCAGGTGATAGACCGTGCGCTGCAAATGTTCGGCGGCAAGGGCGTGACCGTGGGCAATCCGCTCGAACGCCTTTACCGGGACATCCGCTCGCTGCGCATCTACGAAGGCGCGACGGAGGTCCAAAAGCTCATCATCAGCCGGGAGGTGCTCAGGCCCTTCGCGCCGCATTGAGCCGGCGGCCGTGCGCCCAACAAAAAACCGGTGCCATGGCACCGGTTTTTTTCTGGGCCGCGGGCGTTGCCGCCGCGTGGTCAATCCGCCTGCTTGCGCAGGAACGCGGGGATCTCCAGCTCGTCCATGCCGCCCGAGGACAGCGCGTCCACGCGCGCCGTGGCCGCCGTGCGGGTGCTGCGCCAGACGCTGGGCACCTGCATGTTGCCGTACTCGGCCTGGGCCGCGCCGCCGAGCACGCCGCCCGGCATGGCGGCGCCCGCCATGGGCATCTGGTAGGCCACGTTGTCGGTGCCGGTGCGCAGGGACTGCACCACCTGCATGGTCTGGCGGCGCGCGTTCTGGCGCGACAGGCCCGTGGCCACCACCGTCACGCGGATGTCGTCGCCCAGGCTGTCGTCGTAGGCGGCGCCGAAGATGACGTGCGCGTCGGGCGAGGCGTAGGCGTTGATGGTGTTCATCGCCAGGCGCGACTCGGACAGCTTGAGGCTGCCCTTGCTGGCCGTGACCAGCACCAGCACGCCCTTGGCGCCCGAGAGGTCGATGCCTTCGAGCAGCGGGCAGGCGATGGCCTGCTCGGCCGCGATGCGCGCACGGTCGGGGCCGCTGGCCGTGGCCGTGCCCATCATGGCCTTGCCGGGTTCGCCCATCACGGTGCGCACGTCCTCGAAGTCCACGTTCACCTGGCCGTACTCGTTGATGATCTCGGCGATGCCGCCCACGGCGTTCTTGAGCACGTCGTTGGCGTGAGCGAAGGCCTCGTCCTGGGTGATGTCGTCGCCCAGCACTTCGAGCAGCTTCTCGTTGAGCACCACGATCAGCGAATCGACGTTGGCCTCCAGCTCGGCCAGGCCCTCGTCGGCGTTCTTCATGCGGCGGCCGCCCTCCCAGTCGAAGGGCTTGGTGACCACGCCCACGGTGAGGATGCCCATCTCCTTGGCCACGCGCGCGATCACGGGCGCGGCGCCCGTGCCCGTGCCACCACCCATGCCGGCGGTGATGAACAGCATGTGCGCACCGGCAATGGCCTGGCGGATGTCCTCCTGCGCGGCCTCGGCGGCCTCGCGGCCCTTGTCGGGCTTGCTGCCGGCGCCCAGGCCGTTGCTGCCCAGCTGGATGGTGCGGTGCGCCGTGCTGCGCGAGAGCGCCTGGGAGTCGGTGTTCGCGCAGACGAACTCCACGCCCTGCACGCTGCGCGCGATCATGTGCGCGACGGCGTTGCCGCCGCCACCGCCGACACCGATCACCTTGATCTGCGTGCCCTGGTTGAACTCTTCGGACTCGATCATTTCGATGGTCATGATGCTGCTCCTGAAACTTCCGTTGTGATATGCAATTGCCAAAGGTTTGTGCGTGTTCCTGTCCTGTGACGGGTCGTCCCGCCGGGGGGCGGAGCGGTACTTCGCCATCGCCCCCGCTTCCTGCGGGGCGGGCCGGCGCGCGCGAGCCAGAGCAGTGGGGCCGTCGTCATCTCAGAAATTCCCCACGATGAAGTCCTTGAAGCGGCCGAAGGCGGTCTTCACCGAACCGCTCTTGGCCGCCACCTTGAAGCCGCGCAGCCGCGCCAGGCGCGCCTCTTCGAGCAGGCCCATGACGGTGGCCGCGCGCGGCTGGGCGATCATGTCGGCCAGCGCGCTCGAATACTTCGGCAGGCCGCGGCGCACGGGCTTGAGGAAGATGTCCTCGCCCAGCTCGACCATGCCCGGCATGACCGAGCTGCCGCCCGTGAGCACGATGCCCGAGGACAGCACCTCCTCGTAGCCCGACTCGCGGATCACCTGCTGCACCAGCGAGAAGATCTCTTCCACGCGCGGCTCGATGACGCCGGCCAGCGCCTGCTTGCTCAGCATGCGCGGGCTGCGGTCGCCCAGGCCCGGCACCTCCACCTGCGCCTCGGGGTCGGCCAGCAGCTGCTTGGCGTAGCCGCTTTCCACCTTGATGTCCTCGGCGTCCTTGGTCGGCGTGCGCAGCGCCATGGCGATGTCGCTCGTGATCAGGTCGCCCGCGATCGGCAGCACGGCCGTGTGGCGGATCGCGCCGCCGGTGAAGATGGCCACGTCGGTGGTGCCCGCGCCGATGTCGACCACGGCCACGCCCAGCTCGCGCTCGTCGTCGGTGAGCACAGCCTGGCTGCTGGCCAGCGGGTTGAGCATGAGCTGCTCGACCTCCAGGCCGCAGCGGCGCACGCACTTGATGATGTTCTCGGCCGCGCTCTGCGCGCCGGTCACGATGTGGATCTTGGCCTCCAGGCGGATGCCGCTCATGCCGATGGGCTCCTTCACGTCCTGCCCGTCGATCACGAATTCCTGCGGCTCCACCAAGAGCAGGCGCTGGTCGCTGGAGATGTTGATGGCCTTGGCCGTCTCCACCACGCGCGCCACGTCGGCCGGCGTGACCTCCTTGTCCTTCACCGCCACCATGCCGCTGGAGTTGAGCCCGCGGATGTGGCTGCCGGTGATGCCGGTGTAGACGCGCTGGATCTTGCAGTCAGCCATCAGCTCGGCCTCCTTGAGGGCCTGCTGGATGCTCTGCACCGTGGCGTCGATGTTCACCACCACGCCGCGCTTGAGGCCGTTGCTGGGCGCCACGCCCAGGCCGGCGAGCTTGAGCTCGCCGCCCGGCATCACCTCGGCCACCACGGCCATGACCTTGGCGGTGCCGATGTCCAGCCCCACGACCACGTCTTTGTATTCTCTTGCCATAGTTCTCAGTCCTGCCCTCGGTTGTTCTTTGCTGCCGCGCGCGCGCGTGCCGCCGCGCGCGCCGCCGCCTTGCGCTCCGCCTCGCGCTGGGCGGCCACGCGCTGCGCCTCGGTGGCCACCGTGGTCACCCCGCGCAAGCGCAGCGCGTAGCCGTCCGCATAGCGCAGGTCGGCGTATTCCAGCGCGTCCACGCCGCGCCCCTGCTGCCTGGCCACGCCGGGCAAGGTGCTCACCAGGCGGCGCGCGCGGTCGAGCACCAGGTCCTGCGTGCCGCTGCCCAGCTCCAGCACGGCGCCGCCGGCCAGGGCGACGCGCCAGCCGCCGTTGCCCGTGAGCTCCAGCGTGTCGATGCCCGCGCCCAGCGGCTCCAGCACGGGCGCCAGGCGCCGGACCATGTCCAGCATCTCGGCGGACCGCCCGGGCGCGCCCAGCAGGCGCGGCAGGCCGTCCTGCTCCACGTCGTCGGCATCGGCCTCGAAGACCTCGCCCTGGCTGTCGACCAGCGTGGCGCTGCCCTCGGGGCCCCAGTAGGCTGCCACGTCGTGCTCCTGCAGCTGCACGCGCAGGCCGCTCGGGAATTCGCGGCGCACATGGGCGCTGCGCACCCAGGGCACCTGCTCGAAGGCGCGGCGCGCGGCCTCCAGGTCCACGGTGAAGAAGTTGCCCACGAGCTGCGGCGCCACGTTGGCGCGCAGGCTCAGGGCGCTGGTGTGCACCAGATCGCCCTCGACGGCGATGTGCCCGATCGCGAACGCGGGCTGGCGCAGCAGCCACGCGCCGCCCGCCACCAGCACGCCCACGACGCAGCCCACGAACAGGACCGTGGCGGTCATGTTCATGAGGCGTACGTCCAGCGGTGTGGGCAGCGTGGCGTTCATGTGGTCACTTCCCCTGCAATGCGTCCAGCGACGCGCTGGCCAGGATGCGCAGGCACAGGTCGGGGTAGCTGATGCCGCTGGCCTTGGCCGACATGGGCACGAGCGAGTGGCCGGTCATGCCGGGAGAGGTGTTGATCTCCAGCAGAAAGGGCTTGCGGTCGCTCTTACGGACCATGATGTCGGCGCGCGCCCAGCCGCGGCAGCCCAGGGTGCGGTAGGCCTGAACCACGATGCGCCGGATCTCCCGCTCCTCGGCCTCCGGCAGGCCGCTCGGGCAGTGGTACTGCGTGACGTCGGTGAAGTACTTGTTCTGGTAGTCGTAGTTGCCCTCGGGCGCCACGATGCGGATCACGGGCAGGGCCTGCGCCGCATCGCCCTGGCCCAGCACGGGGCAGGTGGTCTCGTCGCCGTCGATGAACTGCTCGCACAGCACCTCGGGGTCGTGCTGCGCGGCGAGGCGGTAGGCCTGCTCGCACTGGCCCAGCGAGGTGACCTTGGTCAGGCCGATGGTGGAGCCCTCGCGCGAGGGCTTGACGATCATGGGCGAGCCCAGCTCTTGGAAGGCCTGGGCCGTCTCGGCGCTGCTGGAGACGAGCCGCCAGTCGGGCGTGGGCAGGCCCTCGAAGCGCCAGATGCGCTTGGTCATGATCTTGTCCATGGCGATGCTGGACGCCATGACGCCGGGGCCGGTATAGGGGATGCCCAGCAGCTCCAGCGCGCCCTGCACCGTGCCGTCCTCGCCGTGGCGGCCATGCAGGGCGATGAAGCAGCGCTGGTAGCCGTGGGTCTTGAGTTCCGACAGGTCGGCGTGCGCGGGATCGAACGCATGGGCATCGACGCCGCGCGCGCGCAGCGCCTGCAGCACGCCGCCGCCGGACATGAGCGAGACCTCGCGCTCGGCCGAATCGCCGCCCATGAGCACGGCCACCTTGCCCAGCGCCTGCACGTCGATTTTCAGGTCATTTTGGGTCATTGTGCCCGTCCTTCCTGCGCTGGCAGCTCATTTTTCTGAAGCATCTCGACGATCTTCGCGGGCACGCCGCCGATCGAGCCCGCGCCCATGCACAGCACCACGTCGCCGTCCTTCGCGCTGGCGGCGATGCGCTGGGGCATGTCGGCCACGTCGTCGATGAACACCGGCTCCACCGCGCCGGCCACGCGCAGCGCGCGCGCAAGCGACCGGCCGTCGGCCGCCACGATGGGCGCCTCGCCCGCGGCGTAGACCTCGGTGAGCAGCACGGCGTCGGCCGTGCCCAGCACCTTCACGAAGTCCTCGAAGCAGTCGCGCGTGCGGCTGTAGCGGTGCGGCTGGAAGGCCAGCACCAGGCGCCGGCCGGGGTAGGCGCCGCGCGCCGCAGCCATGGTGGCGGCCATCTCCACGGGGTGGTGGCCGTAGTCCTCGATGAGGGTGAAGCGCCCGCCGTCCTGCGCGGGCAGGTCGCCATGGCGCTGGAAGCGCCGGCCCACGCCGGTGAAGCCGGCCAGGGCGCGCAGCACGGCCTCGTCGGGCACGTTGAGCTCGGTGGCCACGGCGATCGCCGCCAGCGCGTTGAGCACGTTGTGCTCGCCCGCGAGGTTGAGCACCACATCCAGGTCGGGCAGCGTGACGCCGTTGCGCCGCTGCACGCTAAAGTGCATCTGCGTGCCCACGGCGCGCACGTCGAGCGCGCGCACCTCGGCGCCCTCCGACAGGCCGTAGCTCGTGACCGGGCAGGTCACGCTGGGCAGGATGTCGCGGATCGCCGGGTTGTCCACGCACAGGATGGCCGTGCCGTAGAACGGCATGCGGTGCAGGAAGTCCACGAACGCCTGCTTAAGCCGGCCGAAGTCGTGGCCGTAGGTCTCCATGTGGTCGGCGTCGATGTTGGTGACCACGGCCATCACAGGCAGCAGGTTGAGGAAGGATGCGTCGGACTCGTCCGCCTCGACCACGATGTACTCGCCCTGCCCCAGCTTGGCGTTGGTGCCCGCGCTGTTCAGGCGCCCGCCGATCACGAAGGTGGGATCGAGCCCCGCCTCGGCCAGCACGCTGGCCACGAGGCTGGTGGTGGTGGTCTTGCCGTGCGCGCCGGCGATGGCGATGCCCTTGCGCAGGCGCATGAGCTCGGCCAGCATCACGGCGCGCGGCACGACGGGGATCTTGCGCTCGCGCGCGGCCAGCACCTCGGGGTTGTCCTGCTGCACGGCCGTGGAGGTGACGACCGCGTCCGCGCCCTGGATGTGCGCGGCCGCATGGCCCACGTGGGTGGCCACGCCCAGCGCGCGCAGGCGGCGCAGCGTGGGGCTGTCGGCCAGGTCCGAACCCGAGACGCCGTAGCCCAGGTTGTGCAGCACCTCGGCGATGCCGCACATGCCCGAGCCCCCGATGCCGACGAAGTGGATGTGGCGAATGGCTTGCTTCATACGGCTAACTCCTCGCAAGCGGCAACCACCTCGCGGGTGGCCTGGGTCTTTTGCATGTTTTTTGCCTTCAGCGCCCGTTCCATCAGCGCGGGGCGCTCCATATTCAATAGCATTTCGGCCAGCCCGCGCGGCGTCAGGTCGGCCTGCTGCACGAGCCAGCCTCCGCCCGCGTCCACGAGGAAGCGCGCGTTGGTCGTCTGGTGGTCGTCCACCGCGTGCGGGAACGGCACGAACACCGCGGCCGCGCCCACGGCGGCGATCTCGGTGACGGTGCTCGCGCCCGCGCGGCAGACGATCACGTCGGCGGCGGCATAGGCTGCGGCCGTGTCGTCGATGAACGGGGTGAGCTCGGCCTGCACGCCCGCAGCCTCGTAGCTGGCGCGCAGCTGCTCGATCTGCGCCGCGCCGCTCTGGTGCGTGACGACGGGACGCCGCCCCTCGGGGATCAGCGCGAGCGCCTGCGGCACGATCTCGTTGAGCGCGCGCGCGCCCAGGCTCCCGCCCACGACCAGCAGCCTGAGCGGCCCCTGGCGGCCCGCAAAGCGCTCGGCCGGGCCGCTTTGCTGCGTGAACGCCGTGCGCAGCGGATTGCCCACCCACTGCCCCTTCTTGAAGACGCCAGGGAAGGCCGTGAAGATGCGGTCGGCCACGCCGGCCAGCACCCTGTTGGCCATGCCCGCGACCGAGTTCTGCTCGTGCAGCACCAGCGGCCTGCCGGCCAGCACGGCCATCATGCCGCCGGGGAAGGTGACGTAGCCGCCCATGCCGAGCACCACGTCGGGCCTGACGCGCCGCACCACGGCCAGCGCCTGCCAGAACGCGCGCAGCAGCCTGAGCGGCAACAGCGCCAGCGTGACGAGGCCCTTGCCGCGTACGCCCGAGAAGTCGATGGTCTCCACGTCGAAGCCATGCTGCGGCACGATGCGCGACTCCATGCTGCCCGGCGTGCCCAGCCAGCGCACCAGCCAGCCGCGCGCGCGCAGCTCCTCGGCCACGGCCAGCCCCGGGAAGATGTGGCCGCCGGTGCCGCCGGCCATGATGAGGGCGGTTTTCTGCGTCACGTACGCCCCCCCCTCATCAGCAATTTGTTCTCATAGTCCACGCGCAAGACCACCGCGATCGCCACGAGGTTCATGAGGATGGCCGAGCCGCCGAAGCTCATGAGCGGCAGCGTGAGCCCCTTGGTGGGCAGCGCGCCCAGGTTCACGCCCATGTTGATGAAGGCCTGGAAGCCCATCCAGATCCCCACGCCCTGGGCCACCAGGCCCGAGAACACGCGGTCCAGCGCAATGGCCTGGCGGCCGATCTGCATGATGCGCCGCGTGAGCCACAGGAAGCACACGATGAGCACGAGCATGCCCACGAGGCCGAACTCCTCGCCGATCACGGCCAGCAGGAAGTCGGTGTGCGCCTCGGGCAGCCAGTGCAGCTTCTCCACGCTGCCCCCTAAGCCCACGCCGAAGATCTCGCCGCGGCCGATGGCGATGAGCGCGTGCGAGAGCTGGTAGCCCTTGCCCAGCGCGTGCGCCTCGCTGAACGGGTCGAGGTAGGCGAAGATGCGCTCGCGCCGCCAGGGGCTGGTCATCACGATGACGGCGAAGGCCGCCACCAGCACGGCGGCGATCAGGAAGAACATGCGCGCGTTCACGCCGCCCAGGAACAGGATGCCCATGGCGATCACGGCGATCACCATGAAGGCACCCATGTCGGGCTCGGCCAGCAGCAGCGCGCCCACCAGCGCCACGGCCACGCCCATGGGCAGCACGGCGCGGAAGAACCGCTCCTTGACCTCCATCTTGCGCACCATGTAGTCCGAGGCGTAGACGAGCACGGTGAACTTGGCCAGCTCCGACGGCTGGAAGTTCATGATTCCCAACGACAGCCAACGCCGCGCGCCGTTGACCACCGTGCCCACGTGCGGGATCAGCACGGCGACGAGCAGCGCGATGGAGGCCACGAACAGCCACGGCGCCATGCGCTCCCAGCTGTTCATGGGCACCTGGAACGCCAGCAGCGCGGCCACGAAGCCCACGCCTATGGCCACCACGTGGCGCACGACGAAATGCGTGGGCGCGATGTTGCCGAAGCGCGGGTTGTCGGGCATGGCGATGGAGGCCGAATACACCATCACCACGCTGAAGGCGAGCAGCAGCACCACCACCCACAGCAGCGCCTGGTCAAAGCCCAGCACGCGCGCGGGCGTGGCCGTGGTGCGGCGGTATTCGGTGCCGCCCACGCGCACGGGCAGCACGTCGGCCGTCTTCGCCGGCTGCGCGCCGGCCAGGGCGCGCAGGCGCTGCCAGAGGCTGGGGCGTGCGGCGGCGGTCATGCGTGCCCCCCTTCGAGCGGCTGGCCCGCGTCCTCGGCCAACGCCTGCACGGCCGCGACGAACACCCGGGCGCGGTGGCCATAGTTGTCGAACATGTCCAGGCTGGCACAGGCCGGCGACATCAGCACCGCGTCGCCCGCATGGGCGCGCTGGCTGGCCAACTGCACGGCCTCGGGCAGCGTCGCGGCATCGAGCAGCGGCACGCCGCAGCCTTCGAGCGCGGCGCGGATCTGCGGCGCGTCGCGGCCGATCAGCACCGCTGCGCGGGCGTAGCGCGCCACGGGCGCGGCCAGCGGCGAGAAGTCCTGGCCCTTGCCGTCGCCGCCCAGGATGAGCACCAGGCGCCGGTCCGCGCCCAGGCCGGTGAGCGCGGCCACGGTGGCGCCCACGTTGGTGCCCTTGCTGTCGTCGAAGTACTCCACCTCGCGCACCATGCCCACGGGCTCCACGCGGTGCGGCTCGCCGCGGTATTCGCGCAGGCCGTAGAGCATGGGCGCGAGCGCGCAGCCCGCCGCCTGTGCGAGCGCCAGCGCGGCCAGCGCGTTCAGCGCGTTGTGGCGGCCGCGGATGCGCAGCGCGTCGGCGGGCATGAGGCGCTGCACGTGCAGCTCGGCCTCCTGCACCTTGCCACGGCGCGCGGTCTCGTCGGCATCATGCGCGCGCACGAGCCAGGCCATGCCGCTCACCACCTCGATGCCGAAGTCGCCGGGGCGCTGCGGCATGTCGCCGCCGAAGGTCACGTGGGCGCGCAGCTGGGGTTTCTGCAGCTTCACGCGCACGGGCGGCGGCAGCATGTCCATGACGAGCGGGTCGTCGCGGTTCAGGATCATCAGGCCCGCCGCCCCGAAGATGCGCGCCTTGGCCTGGGCATAGGCCTGCATGCTGCCGTGCCAGTCCAAGTGGTCCTGCGTGACGTTGAGCACGGTAGCAGCCGTGGGCTCGAAGCCCTGCGCGCCGTCGAGCTGGAAGCTCGACAGCTCCAGCACCCAGACCTCGGGCAGTTGGCCCGCATCCAGGCGCTCGCCCAGCGTGTCCAGCAGCGTGGGGCCGATGTTGCCGGCCACGGCCACGCTCTTGCCCGCGCAGTCGACGAGCAGGCCGGTGAGCGAGGTGACCGTGGTCTTGCCATTGGTACCCGTAATGGCGAGCACGGCGGGTGCGTAGCCGTGGCGCGTGCGCAGCTCGTGCAGCGCTTCGGAATACAAGCTTAATTCGCCTCCAACGATTATCTGACGTGCGCTTGCAGCTATCACGACAGGAGCAACATCGGTCGGCGCCAGGCCCGGCGAGCGGTAGACCGCATCCAGCGCGTGGCCCTCGACCAGCGCGGCGCCGAAGGGCCCGGCGATGAATTCGAGCTGCGGCAGCTCGGCGCGCAGCTGGGCGAGCTGCGGCGGGTTCTCGCGCGTGTCGGCCACCGTCACCTGCGCGCCGCAGCGCGCGCACCAGCGCGCCATCGCCAGGCCCGAGGTACCCAGCCCCAGCACCAGCACGCGGCGGCCCGCCATGTAGCCGAGAGCCTCGCCGGGGTGGATGGCCGGGAGCCGGCTTTCGCTTTCGGGCGCGGCGCCGGCCTCTTCCTGCGGGGGCTGCTGCGGCTGCGCGGCGGGCTCTTCGGCGCCGCCCATGTCCGAGAAGATGCGCGCGACGAACTCCTTGGCCTGGTCCGCGGCGGAAACGGCCGGTGCCTGGTAGTCGAACGCGGGCGCAGCCGCCGGGGCCGCCGCTTCGGGAGCGGGCGTCTCGGGGTTCAGGGGATCGGGGCGCTCGTCGTTCATCGCAGTTTCAGGGTGGACAGGCCCACGAGGCACAGCAGCATGGTGATGATCCAGAAGCGCACGACGACCTGCGTCTCCTTCCAGCCGCTCTTCTCGAAATGGTGGTGCAGCGGCGCCATCCTGAGCAGGCGCCGGCCCTCGCCGTAGCGGCGCTTGGTGTACTTGAACCAGGTCACCTGCAGCATCACCGACAGGGCCTCGACCACGAAGATGCCGCCCATGATGGCCAGCACGATCTCCTGGCGCACGATGACGGCGATGGTGCCCAGCGCCGCGCCCAGGGCCAGCGCGCCCACGTCGCCCATGAAGACCTGGGCCGGGTGCGCGTTGAACCACAGGAAGGCCAGGCCCGCCCCGGCCATGGCCGCGCAGAAGATCAAGAGTTCGCCCGAGCCCGCGATGTGCGGGAACAGCAGGTACTTGGCGAAGCCCGCGTTGCCCGTCACGTAGGCGAAGATGCCCAGCGACGAGCCGACCATGATCACCGGCATGATGGCCAGGCCGTCCAGCCCGTCGGTCAGGTTCACGGCATTGCTCGCGCCCACGATCACGAGGTAGGTGAGCACCACGAAGCCCAGCACGCCCAGCGGGTAGCTCACCTCCTTGAAGAAGGGCACGAGCAGGCCGGCCTTCGGGGGCAGGTCCAGCGAGAAGCCCGAGCGCACCCAGGTGACGAACAGCTCGAACACGCGCGCGTTGGAGTTCTCGGAAATGCAGAACACCAGGTAGAGCGCCGCGGCCAGGCCGATCACGGACTGCCAGAAATACTTCTCGCGCGAGCGCATGCCCTCGGGGTCCTTGTTGACCACCTTGCGCCAGTCGTCCACCCAGCCGATGGCACCGAAGCCCAGCGTGACGACCAGCACGATCCACACGAAGCGGTTGGACAGGTCGAACCACAGCAGCGTGGACAGCGCGATGGAGCCCAGGATCATCACGCCGCCCATGGTGGGCGTGCCGCTCTTGGACAGGTGCGACTGCATCGCATAGCCGCGGATGGGCTGGCCGATCTTCAGCGCGGTCAGCATGCGGATGACCCTGGGGCCGGCCATCAGGCCGATGAGCAGCGCCGTCAGGGCCGCCATCACCGCGCGGAAGGTGAGGTACTGGAACACGCGCAGGAAGCTGAAGTCGGGCGACAGGCCCTGCAGCCATTGGGACAGCATCAGGAGCATGCGTCCTCCTCTTCGATGGCCTGCACCACCCGTTCCATCTTCATGAACCTCGACCCCTTCACCAGCACGCTGCCCACCCCGGGCAGTTGTGCGCGCACCGCCGCTATCAGCGATGCCATGTCCTCGAAATGCCGCGCCCCCGCCACGTGGGCGCTGAGCGCGCCCAGGGCGAACACCTGCTCTATGCCTCTGCTGCGCGCATGGGCGCCGGCCTCGGCATGGAACTGCGGCCCCTGCCCGCCCACCTCGCCCATGTCCCCGAGCACCAGCAGGCGCGGGCCGGGCAGCTCGGCCAGCACGTCGATGGCGGCGCGCACGGAGTCGGGGTTGGCGTTGTAGCTGTCGTCCACCACCGCGATGGCGCGGCCCTGGCAGCGCACCGCGAACGCGCGCGAACGCCCCTTGACCGGCTCGAAGGCCGCCAGGCCCCGGGCGATGGCGGCCAGCGGCGCGCCGGCGGCCAGGGCGCAGGCGGCGGCGGCCAGCGCATTCGTGACGTTGTGCCGCCCGGCGATGGAGAGAAGCGTGTCGAACGCGCCCTGGGGCGTCTGCACGCGCAGATGCCAAGCGCCGTCCTGCCACTGTGCGTGCGCGCAGCGCACGTCGGCCGCGTCGCCGCCGAAGGTGATGCAACGGTGCGCACCCGCCAGCTCGCGCCACAGCGGCGTGAACGCATCGGCGGCGGGGAACACCGCGACGCCGCCGGCACACAGCGCGGCCAGCACGCTGCCGTTCTCGCGCGCCACGGCCTCCACCGTGTGCATGAACTCCAGGTGCTCGCGCTGGGCGTTGTTGACCAGGGCCACCGTGGGCCGCGCGATGCCGGCCAGGTAGGCGATCTCGCCCGGGTGGTTCATGCCCAGCTCGACCACCGCCGCCTCGTGCGCGGGGCGCAGGCGCAGCAGCGTGAGGGGCAGGCCCACGTCGTTGTTGAAGTTGCCCTGCGTGGCCAAAGCCGCATCGCCTTTCCAGGCGCGCAGCACAGAGGCAATCATCTGCGTGACCGTGGTCTTGCCGTTGCTGCCGGTCACTGCGACCAGCGGCAGCGTCCGCTGCGCGCGCCAGCCGGCGGCCAGCACGCCCAGGGCGGCCAGCGTGTCGGGCACCTCCACGCCCGGCAGGCCCGCTGCCTCCAGGGCGCCATGGGCGATGGCGGCGGCAGCGCCTGCCGCGCGCGCCTGGGGCAGGAGGCTGTTGGCGTCGAAACGCTCGCCCTTCAAGGCCACGAACAGGTCGCCCGCGGCCAGCGTGCGCGTGTCGGTGTGCACGCGCATGAGCGGCGTGGCGCCGTCGCCCACCAGGCGCGCCGCGGGTATGCGCGCGCGCAGCAGATCGAAGGCCTGCCGCAGGGTCATCATGGGGGTCGTGCTGGTGTGGCTCATGCTGCGGCTCCTCGGCGCGCGAGCGCGGCGCGCGCATGCGCCATGTCGGAAAACGGCTGGCGCTGGCCGGCCGTCTCCTGGTAGTCCTCGTGGCCCTTGCCGGCGATCAGCACCACGTCGGCGGCTTCGGCCTCGGCCACGGCCAGGCAAATAGCGGCGGCGCGGTCTTCCTCGGCGCGCACGCTGGTACCGGCGATCGTGCCCAGCAGGATCTGGTGGATGATGGCACGCGGGTCCTCGCCGCGCGGGTTGTCGCTGGTGACGATGACGCGGTCCGCCTCGCGCTGCGCCACGGCGCCCATCAGCGGGCGCTTGCCCGCGTCGCGGTTGCCGCCGCAGCCGAACACGCACCACAGCCGGCCGCCGCGCTGCGCCGCCATGGGCCGCAGCGCCGCCAGCGCCTGGTGCAGCGCGTCGGGCGTGTGAGCATAGTCCACGGCCACCAGGGGCTGGCCCGCGAAGGCCAGTTGCTCCATGCGGCCGGGCACGGGCGCGAGCCGCGCACAGGCGTCGAGCGCCTGCGCCAACGGCACGCCCAGGGCGCGCATGCCGGCAATCACACCCAGCAGGTTGGACACGTTGTACAGGCCGATGAGCCGCGTCTGCAGCGGCAAGGCCTGCGCGCTCTCGGCCACGGTGAAGGCCAGGCCCGCGCCGCGGTGCACGATATCCCGCGCCTGCAGCCGCGCCGGGCCCTGGATGGAGACGCTCCACAGGTCCAGACCGCCTCCCTGCAGTTCGGCATGGAGCCGCGCGCCATGCGCGTCGTCGATGTTGACCACGGCCGCGCGCAAGCCGGGCCAGTCGAACAGCACGCGCTTGGCCTGCCAGTAGGCGGCCATGTCGGAGTGGTAGTCCAGGTGGTCCTGGGTGAGGTTGGTGAACAGCGCCACGCTTATCTGCGTGCCGGCCAGGCGCTGCTCGGCCAGGCCGATGGACGAGGCCTCGATGGCGCAGGCCCCCAGCCCCTCTTGAGCGAACTGCGCGAAGGCACGCTGCAGGCGCACGGGGTCGGGCGTGGTCATGCCGGTGCTGCTCAGTCCGGGCGGTACGCCTATCCCCAAAGTGCCCACCAGGGCGCACCCCGCAAGCGCGGGCAGCTCCTTTTTCGATAGTCCGTTGAGCGCATCGGCGAGCCACCAGGCGGTGCTGGTCTTGCCATTGGTGCCGGTCACGGCCAGCACCTGCAGGCGTTCGCTGGGCCGGCCGAACCATTGGGCCGCGATGAGCCCGGTGGCTGCCTTGAGGCCGGGAAGCGCCGCGATGTGCTCGCCCGCGAGGCCGAAAGGCTCCACGTCCTCCTGCTCCACCAGGCAGGCCACGGCGCCACGCGCCATGGCATCGCCCACGTGGGCACGCCCGTCGGTGGCCGCGCCGGGCCAGGCGATGAAGGCGTCGCCGGGCGCGACGAGCCGGCTGTCGGTCTGCAGCGTGCCCGTAACGCGCGCGCGCAGCCAGGCCACGGCCGCGTCCACGGATGCCAGTGCCTGCGGCGCGCTCACAGCGACTCCTCCACTGCGTTGGTGACGATCAGCGGCTTGACGGCCATGTCGGGCGCCACGCCCATCATGCGCAGCGTCTGCTGCACCACCTCGCTGAACACGGGGGCGGCCACGGCGCCGCCGTAGATCACGCCGTTGCTCGGCTCGTCGATCATCACGGCGACGATGATGCGCGGCTTGTCGATGGGCGCCAGGCCCGTGAACCAGGCGCGGTACTTGCCCGAGGCATAGCTCTTGCCCACCTGCTTGCGCGCCGTGCCCGACTTGCCGCCCACCGAGTAGCCCACGGTCTGCGCCTTCTGGCCCGTGCCGCCGGGGCCGGCGGCCATCTGCAGCATCTTGCGCACCTGGTTGGCGGTGCGCTCGGAGAACACCGGCACGCCCACGGCGGGCTGGTCGGTCTTGAGCATGGTGGCGCCGATCACCTTGCCGCCGTTGGCGAACACGGTGTAGGAGCGCGCCATCTGGAACAGGCTGGCCGACAGGCCGTAGCCGTAGGACATGGTGGCCTGCTCCACGGGCCGCCAGCTCTTGTACGGGCGCAGGCGGCCGCTGACCGCGCCGGGGAAGGCGATCTGGGGCTTCTGCCCGAAGCCCACGGCGGAGAAGGTCTCCCACATCTCCTGCGCGGGCATCTGCATGGCGATCTTGGTGGTGCCCACGTTGCTCGACTTCTGGATCACGCCCTCCACGGTGAGCACGCCGTAGTTGTGCGTGTCGCTGATGGTGGAGCCCGTGATGGTGATGCGCCCGGGCGTGGTGTCGATCACGGTCTCGGGCCGCACGCGCCCGCTGTTGAGCGCCAGGCCTATGGTGATGGGCTTCATGGTCGAGCCAGGCTCGAACACGTCGGTGAGCGCGCGGTTGCGCAGCTGCTCGCCCGTCAGGTTCACGCGTTTGCCGGGGTCGTAGCTGGGGTAGTTGGCCAGCGCCAGCACCTCGCCCGTGTGGGCGTCGAGCACCACCACGCTGCCGGCCTTGGCCTTGTGCTCGGTCACGGTGTCGCGCAGCTTCTGGTAGGCGAAGAACTGCACCTTGCTGTCGATCGAGAGCTGCATATCCTTGCCGTCGACAGGCGGCACATCGGCGCCCACGCCCTCGACCACGCGGCCCAGGCGGTCCTTGATCACGCGGCGCGAGCCGGGCTTGCCGGCCAGCTCCTTGTCGAACGCGAGCTCCATGCCCTCCTGGCCGTGATCCTCCACGTTGGTGAAGCCCACCACGTGCGCGGCGGCCTCGCCCTCGGGGTACTGGCGCTTGTATTCCTTGCGTTGGTAGATGCCCTTGAGCCCCAGGGCATGGATCTGCTGGCCCACGTCCCAGTCGAGCTGGCGCTTGATCCACACGAAGGTCTTGTCCTCGTCGGCCAGCTTGGCCATGAGCGCGGGCAGGGGCATGCCCATGAGGCGCGCCAGTTCCTTGAGTTTGGCGCGCACCTCGGGCTTGTCGGTCTCCACGTCCTCGGGAATGGCCCAGATGCTGGCCGCCGGCACGCTGGAGGCCAGGATCAGGCCGTTGCGATCGAGGATGCGGCCGCGGTTGGCCGGCAGCTCCAGCGTGCGCGCGAAGCGCACCTCGCCCTGGCGCTGGAAGAAGGCGTTGCCGAACACCTGCACGTAGGCGGCGCGCCCGGCCAGCGCCAGGAAGCCCAGCGCCATCAGCGCCACGATGAAGCGGCTGCGCCACAACGGCGTACGGCTCGCCAGCAGGGGGCTGGAGGTGTAGTTCACACTGCGGCTGCTCATGGCCTGCCCCCCGCCGCCACGGGCGCCGCGGGCGCCACCACGGGAGCGCCGTCGGCCGTCACGTACTGGGTAATGGCCGGCGTGGCCGTGCGCATCTGCAGCTTGTCGCGCGCCAGGCGCTCCACGCGCAGCGGCGTGGCCTGGGCGCGCTTTTCCACCTGCAGGCGCTGGTGCTCGGTCTCCAGGCGCCGCGATTCGGCGAGCGCGCGGTCGAGCTCGGTGTACAGGCGCCGCGACTGGTACTGCGTGTGCACGAGGTAGAGCGCGCTGGCCATCACGGCCAGCAGCAGGACCACGCCGATCCTGGTCATGCCGGCACCTCCGTGCGCTCGGCCACGCGCATCACGGCGCTGCGCGCGCGCGGGTTGGCCACCACCTCGGCAGCAGAGGGCTTGACGCGGCCCAGCGCCTTCAGGCGCATGGGCGTGGGCGCGGCGAACGGCGCCCGGCGGTCGAACATCTCCTTGGAATGCCGGGCGATGAACTGCTTGACGATGCGGTCCTCCAGCGAATGGAAGCTGATCACGACCAGCCGCCCTCCGGGCGCGAGCACCGTGAGGCTCGCCTCTAGCGCCTGTTGCAGCTCCTCAAGCTCGGCGTTGATGAAAATCCGAAAAGCCTGAAATGTGCGCGTTGCAGGGTTCTGGCCCGGTTCGCGGGTCTTGACCGCGCCAGCCACGATGTCGGCCAGCTCGGCGGTGCCGACAATGGGGCCGCCCTGCGTGCGCCTAGCAACAATCGCCTTTGCAATGGGGCCAGCAAACCGTTCTTCACCGTAGTCACGTATCACCTCCGCAATCTGCGCCGCCTCGGCCCCCGCGAGCCACTCGGCCACGCTCTGGCCGCGCGTCGTGTCCATGCGCATGTCCAGCGGACCGTCGAAACGGAAGCTGAAGCCCCGCGCCGGATCGTCGATCTGCGGCGAGCTGATGCCCAGATCCAGCAGCACGCCGGCGACGCTGGCGGCGGGCAGCTCGCCCAGATGGCTGAACCCCTGGTGCTGAATGGAAAAGCGCGCATCGTGGATGCGCGCCGCTTCGTGAATGGCCTCAGGGTCCTTGTCGAAGGCCACGAGGCGCCCCTGGGCGCCAAGCCGCTGCAGGATGAGCCGCGCGTGCCCTCCCCGTCCGAACGTGCCATCGACGAAGGTCCCGACGGGCGCTGCTGCGCCGCCGAGCAGGGCGTCGACCGCCTCGCTGGCCAGGACCGTGGTGTGTTGCAGGGGCTGGTTCACGCGCAGCCCTCAGAAAGAGAAGTCCTTGAAGACATCGGGCATCTCGGCCTGCATGGCCGCCGCCTCCTTGGCCTCGTAAGTGGCCTTGTCCCACAGCTCGAAATGACTGCCCATGCCCAGCAGGATGGCCTCCTTGGTCAGGCCGGCCGCCTCGCGCAGCTCGGGCGAGACCAGCACGCGGCCCGTGCCATCCATCTCCACGTCCATGGCATTGCCCAGGAAGATGCGCTTGGTCCATTGGGCGGACATGGGCAGCTTGGCGATGCGCTCGCGCACCTGCTCCCACTCCGGACGCGGGAACACCATCAGACAGCCGTCAGGGTGCTTGGTGATGGTCAGGCTGCCGCCGGCCTGCGCCAGCAGGGCGTCGCGGTGCCTGGTCGGCACGGAAAGCCGCCCCTTGACATCCAGACTCAGCGATGACGCCCCTTGGAACACGAATCGAGACCTCTGTTTGGAAAAGCCCTTGGCGCCCCGAAATTGGGCCGACAGGGCACTTTTCACCACTTAATTGCACTTTTTTGCACTGTAGCAGGAAAAGCACGCCAGGCAACAGGGGAATCGACAAAATTTTGTAATGAAATCAAGGACTTAGAGCCCGATTTAGAGGTGAATATCGGGCAAATATCCTTATTGATTAAGCACTTACATGCAGGTATGCAAGTGATTTGTAAAACTGGCGATCACAGGATGTAGCGCGACAGGTCCTCGTCCTGGCTCAGGGACTGCAGGCGCGCGTTCACGTAGTCCGCATCCACCACCACCGTCTGGCCCGAAAGCCGGGTCGCGTCGAAGCTCACCTCGTCGAGCAAGCGCTCCATCACCGTGGACAGGCGGCGCGCGCCGATGTTCTCGGTGCGCTCGTTGACGTCGTAGGCGATGTGCGCCAGGCGCGTGATGCCCTCGGGGGTGAATTCCAGCGCCACGCCTTCGGTCGCCAGCAACGCCTGGTACTGCTTGACGAGCGATGCGTGCGTCTGCGTGAGGATGGCCTCGAAGTCCTGCACCGACAGCGAGCCGAGCTCCACGCGGATCGGGAAGCGCCCCTGCAGCTCGGGGATCAGGTCGCTGGGCTTGGCGAGGTGGAACGCGCCCGAGGCGATGAACAGGATGTGGTCGGTCTTGACCATGCCGTACTTGGTGGACACGGTGGTGCCCTCCACCAGCGGCAGCAGGTCGCGCTGCACGCCCTGGCGCGAGACGTCGGCGCCACCCGCCTCCTGGCGCGCGGCCACCTTGTCGATCTCGTCGATGAAGACGATGCCGTTCTGCTCGGCGTTGGAGACCGCCCGGGTCTTGACCTCTTCCTCGTTGACGAGCTTGGCGGCCTCCTCGTCGGTCAGCAGCCTCAGGGCCTCGGCGATCTTGAGCTTGCGCGTCTTGCGCCGCTCCTGGCCGAGGTGGCTGAACATGCCGCGCAGCTGCTCGGCCATCTCCTCCATGCCCTGCGGGCCCATGATCTCAAGCTGCGGGCGCGCGTCGGCCACGTCAATCTCGATCTCCTTGTCGTCGAGCTGGCCCTCGCGCAGCTTCTTGCGGAACACCTGGCGCGCCGTGCCATCGGAACTTTCGCCGCCTCGCGGCGGGGGAATGAGCACGTCGAGGATGCGCTCCTCGGCCGCGTCCTCGGCGCGGGCGCGCACCTTCTTCATGTCGGCCTCGCGCGTCTGCTTGACGGCCACCTCGACGAGGTCGCGCACGATGGAGTCCACGTCCTTGCCCACGTAGCCCACCTCGGTGAACTTGGTGGCCTCGACCTTGATGAAGGGCGCGTCGGCAAGCCGCGCCAGGCGCCGCGCGATCTCGGTCTTGCCCACGCCGGTGGGGCCGATCATGAGGATGTTCTTGGGCGTGATCTCCTGACGCAGGCCGCTGTCGACCTGCTGGCGGCGCCAGCGGTTGCGCAGCGCGATCGCCACTGCGCGCTTGGCGGCCGCCTGGCCCACGATGTGGTTGTCGAGTTCGGAGACGATTTCCTGGGGGGTCATGGAAGACATTGTTCAGCCAAAATCAGCCTCTAGCGTTTATCCATCAAGCGCCAAAAGCTATGAAAAAAATAGTCCTCGCCACGAGACTACAGCGTCTCTATGGTGTGGTGCATGTTGGTGTAGATGCACAGCTCGCCCGCGATCTCCAGCGACTTCTTGACGATCTCCACGGCGGGCAGTTCGGTGTTGTGCAGCAGCGCCTTGGCGGCCGAATGGGCATAGGCCCCGCCCGAGCCGATGGCGACGATGCCCTCCTCGGGCTCCAGCACGTCGCCATTGCCGGTGATGATGAGCGAGGCGGAATGGTCCGCCACGGCCAGCATGGCCTCCAGGCGGCGCAGCACGCGGTCGGTGCGCCAGTCCTTGGTCAGCTCGATGGCCGCGCGCGTCAGATGCCCCTGGTGCTTCTCCAGCTTGGCCTCGAAGCGCTCGAACAGCGTGAACGCATCGGCCGTCGCGCCTGCGAAGCCCGCCAGCACCCGGCCCTGGTAGAGCTTGCGCACCTTGCGCGCCGTGCCCTTGACGACGATGTTACCCAGGGTGACCTGGCCGTCGCCCCCTAGGGCGACCTGTATGCCGTGCGCCGTCTTGCGGCGCACGCTGAGAATGGTGGTGCCGTGGTACTGTTCCATGGGAATGCCATATGGGGGCGGGCCTGCCGGTTTGCAAGCCGGGCACGCGCAAAACCGCGCTCAATTCGCGCGCGGCACCACCCAGGCGTGCTCGTTGATGCCGATCACGTTGAAAAGCACGGCCACCAGGCGATGCAGGTGGGTGAACTGCACCATCTGCCCCTGCGCCTGCTGGGCGGCGGCCCAGTTCAGCACCGAGCCGACCGCCGCGAAGTCGATGCGCACCAGCCGCTCGCAGTTGACGGTGAGCGGCGCGCCGGGGCGCGCCATGGCCTGCAGTGATTCCAGCGCTGGCGTAGCGTCGCCCTCGATGTGCCCCTCCATGACGGCTACGGGGCCCTCCTGGGCCTGCGCCGGCTGCGACGGCCCGAAGCTGGACAGGAACGGGTCGCTGTCCGCCACGTCCAGGCCTTCCGCGGGCTGCACACCGTCGTCGCCGCTGTAGCCGCAGCGCGGCGGCACCCAGGACGGCGGCGAGACCTCGTAGGTCACGCAGTAGTCCAGCGCCACGAGTTCGAACTCGTCGGGCTGCCCCATCAGGCGCAGCGCCGCCATGCGCAGCCGCCACCACTGCGGATCGACCTCGCGGTCCCCCGAGGGCGTGTGCGCGTGCAGCAGGGCCTGCAGCGCCTGCACGCCCACGAACCGGATCTGTCCGTCACGCCCGGCCCAGTCCTCAAACTGCTGGACCAGCGCGGACACGGCGGACAGCTCCACCTCGGCCAGGCGCGACCAATTCATCGTCCACGGCGGCGCGCTGCGCGCCAGCGAGGCCTGCAGCGCCGCCACCGACTGCTGGGTGAGCGTGGGCGGCGCGTTCCAGCTCAGCTCGTGCGGTGCGGCGCCGGGCTGCCCCGGCTGCTCCTGCGCCGCCTGCAGGCCCAGCTTTTCAGGTAGCGAGAACCACAGCGGCGCCGAGCGGCCAAAGCGCGCGGCATAGTCGATGGACAGCATGTCGAACGGCTCCTGCTGCCCCGTGGCGCGGTACAGGTCGAACAGCGTCATCCAGATGTCGTGCTGCTGGCGCGGCTCGTCCTGCCGGTGCTGCGCCAGGACCTCCTTCAGCGCCGACTCGGCCTGGGCGTAGTCGCCGCTGGCGAAGCGGATCGCGGCCTCCTCGAGGTCGGGCTCGTGCACGAACGGCTCGGCCATGGGCACCGCCGCCCGGCCGGCTCCCGCGCCATCGCCCCACGCGGCCGCGCCCAGGACGCCCGCACCGGCGATCAGCTGCTCGGCAGACACCGCGCCGAGCGTGGCGGGCATGCTCAGCGGTGCGGTGGGCGCAAAGGCGTGATCCGGATTGGCGTGCAGCGCGCCAGCCCCCAGGGGAGGAACCGGGGCCGGCTGCGCCACGGCGGGCGGCTGCAGGGGCGCGGCCGGCGCGGTGGGCTCGGGCGCCGCAGCGGCGGGCGCCGATGCGTCGCCCTGCCGCGTGCCCCGCCACCATTGCTGCGACATCTGGGCCTCGATCTCGTCGATCTTCTTGAGCGTGACGGCCCGCTCGCCGGGCGAGGTCATGCTGGTCTGGAAGAACGAGGCGCGCGCCAGCGCGTCGTCGAGGCGGCGGCCCTGTTGGGCCTCGCGCTGGCGCAGCTTGCGCAGCTGGTCGAACTCGCGGCGGCGCACGAAGTCGTTGCGCCGCTTGCGCTCGATCATCTCCTTGAGCATCTGCCTGCTGTACTGGCTCTCGCGGTCGGCGTCGATCGCGTCGAGGTCGGACCAGCTCACCGTGGGATTGCGCACGAACTTCACCATCTTGGACAGAAGTCCGCCGGGTGTCGTGTCGTCCTTGCTCATGGGTCCACTGGTGCCTGCGGCAGAGGACTCTTCAGTCGCCAAACATCTTCTGCTTGAGCTCGCGGCGCTGCTGCGCCTCGAGCGACAGGGTGGCCGTGGGGCGCGCCAGCAGGCGGCCCACACCTATGGGTTCGCCCGTTTCGTCGCAGTAGCCGTAGTCGCCCGCATCGATGCGCGCGATCGACTGCTCGATCTTCTTGAGCAGCTTGCGCTCGCGGTCGCGCGTGCGCAGCTCCAGCGCATGCTCTTCCTCGATGGTGGCGCGGTCGGCCGGATCGGGCACCACCACGGTGTCCTCGCGCAGGTGCTCGGTGGTCTCGCCCGCGTTGTTGTGCATGTCCTGCTTGAGCTGCACCAGCTTGTGGCGGAAGAACGCCAGCTGCTTTTCGTTCATGTACTCGCCGTCGGGCATGGCCAGCACTTCGGCATCCGTCAGCTCTTCTGCGGGCTTGGTCTTCCAGTTGTTGGCCAGCTTGGGATCTTTCTTGGCGGCCGCCACAGGGGTTTGCAGGGTCGTGGTCATGGTCTTAAGGGAAGCTGGCTGTGGAGGCGCGGCACGCCCCCGTATGGGCCGTTGATGGTACGTTCGATCGCGGCGAACCGGAAGCGCAGGGCCCGGAGTTCCGCACGGCCGCTGCGCCTGCGCGCGGCGTACGTGCCATGAGCCTGGCTTGGCTGGACTCGGTTGTCACTTCCTGACTCCTCGCGATTCGAACAATTGCGGCCGTCCATGGGCCTGGGCACATGGGCGACACGGCGCGGATGGCATGCCTGAAGGGGCCTTTTAGCCGGGGCGCGATTGTATAGAGCTACGCAGGCGATGGCCAAAGCGTTGCGTATACCACACAGGCGCAGTGCGTTTTACCGCCGACGTCAAGATACCAGGCATTGCTCCAGCCCCTGCAGCAATATGTCCTGCGGCAGGTCGATGCCGATGAACACCATCTTGCTCTGGCGCTGCTCGCTTTCGCCCCACTGCGGTCCCAGGTCGCTGCCCATGAGCTGGTGCACGCCCTGGAAGATCACCTTGCGGTCCGTGCCCTTCATGTGCAGCACGCCCTTGTAGCGCAGCATGCGCGGGCCGTAGATGTTGACGATGGCGCCCAGGAAGTCCTCCAGCTTGGCCGGGTCGAAAGGGCGGTCCGCACGGTAGACGAAGCTCTTGACGTCGTCGTCATGGTGATGATGGTGCGGGTGGTTGCAGTGCGCGCCGTGCTCGTGGTCATGGTCGTGGTGCCCGTGGCCGCAGTGCTCGTCGTGCACGTGGCCATGGCCATGCGCGTCCTCTTCCTTGAGGAAGTCGGGGTCTATGTCCAGCCTGGCATTCAGGTTGAAGCCGCGCAGGTCCAGCACCTCGGACAGGGGCACCTCGCCGAAATGCACGGCGCGGATGGGCGCGCGCGGGTTCATGTGCTTCAAGCGGTGGATGAGGTCGTTCTTCTCGTCCTCGCTCACCAGGTCGGTCTTGGACAGGAAGATCTGGTCGGCGAAACCCACCTGGCGGCGCGCCTCCTGGCGGTCGTCGAGCTGCTGCTGGGCGTGCTTGGCGTCCACCAGGGTGATGATGGAGTCGATGAGGTAGGTCTCGGCGATCTCGTCGTCCATGAAGAAGGTCTGGGCGACGGGACCGGGGTCGGCCAGGCCCGTGGTTTCGATGACCACGCGGTCGAACTCCACGAGGCCCTTGCGGCGCTTGGCGGCCAGCAGCTGCAGAGTCTCGCGCAGGTCCTCGCGGATGGTGCAGCAGATGCAGCCGTTGCTCATCTGCACGATCTGCTCCTTGGACTCGGTGCGCAGGATGTCCGTGTCGATGTTCTCCTCGCCGAACTCGTTTTCGATCACGGCGATCTTCTGGCCGTGCATCTCCGAGAGCACGCGCTTGAGCAGCGTGGTCTTGCCGGAGCCCAGGAAGCCGGTGAGGATGGTGGCGGGAATCAGGGACATGAGGGACTTCCAAATGCGAAGCGGCGACCGGATGGCCGCCGCAGGACAAACCAGGACACAGAAGGTGTCAGTGTAGCGAGCCCGTCAAGCCATTACTTGCGCCAGTAATTGTTGGCCGCGGCCACGGTCTGGAAGTTCAGCGCGATCACCTGCGACGCGGCCGTCAGCGCCGCATGGTCGTTGGCGTACTCGGGGCGCAGCTTGTGCAGCACCTCGGAGTCGGGCTGGGTGTACTTGACGCCGCGCCGGCTCAAGGTGATGGCCAGCTCGAAGCCCTGTTGCGGGGTGTCGGTGATCAATGTGGTCAGCCAGGTATCAGTCATGGGGTTTCTCCTAGTATTTTGCGAATCGCTCGAACTCCAGTGGCCAAGACCGGGCTGGGCACCTTGATTGCGGAACCGTTGACGCACTGCCGTGCGGCCCGTGCTTGTGGGGTGGAGAAAAACGATTGTGGTGCAAGGGCCGTCACCCCATTGGCAGTGCCGGATAACGGCCGGATTCAGCCCCCGTGCCATATCCGGTACGCCAGCACCTGCCGGCGCAGCTGCTGCCAGCCGGCGCGCATGGGCGGCAACATCCCCTGGGCGGCATGGCTTTCGACGCTGTGCGCCAATTGCGCAGAGCGCTCCTGGCCCAGAAGGGTCAGCACCGACTTGAGGTTGTGCACCACACGGTACAGCGCCGGCGCATCGCCATGGTCCGCGGCCCGGTCGCCCTCCGCCACGTCGATGGGAAACTGCTTCAGGCACATCCCCCGGTAAGCCTCGTAGAGCGCGCGATCCCCGCCGAAGTACTGCGCCGCCGCGCCCGCGTCGGCCGCATCGGGCCTTCGCTCCTGCTGCAGGCCCGCCGGGGGCCGTGCCAGGGCCTGCTCCACGCAATCGATCAGGTCGCCCACCGAAACCGGCTTGCGCAGCACGCGCCAGACGCCCTGCGCCAGCAAGCGCTGTCGCAGCCCGTCATCCACCCCGCCGCTGAAAACCACGGTGCGGCAATCGCCGCCCCGTTCCTGCAGCCAGCGCAGCAAGTCCAGGCCCGAGCCATCGGGCAGGTGCAGGTCGGTCAGCACCAGCGCCACGGCATGGGCCGAAAGCAGCCGGCGCGCCTCGGCCAGGCTGGCGCAAGGCAGCAGCTCCAGCGCCATGCCATCGAGCGCCTCCCGCACGAAATGGCGCGCCAGCCCATCGTCTTCGAGCAGCAGAACGCGCGGCACGGGCTCAGGCATGCAGGGCCTCCCTGAGCAGGACCGGCAGGTCTTCCACCATGCGCGGCTTGTGCACCACCGGCAGGCCCGCGAGCGCATAGGCATAGGCGCTGCGCTGCTCCTCGTCGAGCGAAGTGAGCACGATCAGGCGGCTGCGCTCGAACTGCGGGTGCGAGCGCAGCCGCGCGATCAGGGTGGCGCCGTCGATGCCCGGCAAAAGAATATCCACCAGCAGCACGTCGGGGCGCAGCGCGCCCGCCATCGCCAGGCCGACGATGCCATCCTCCGCCACGTGCAGGTCGATCCCGGGGAAGTTGTGCGCCACCAAGAGGCGCACCAGGTTCTGGAAATGCGCAGAGTCCTCGATGAGCAGCACCTGCGCGCGGCGGGCCGCCTGCGAAGCACCACCGACCGCGGGCGGGGCCTCGGGCGCTGCGGCCCCGGCGGCCGCAGCGGGCGTGCCGGCGCCTGCCCGCGCCTCTGCGGCGGGCCCCTCCTGGCGGCACCGGGCCACCCAGCGTTCGACGGAGGCACGCGAGATGCGCCTATGGCCTCCGGGGGTCTTCCAGGCCTCCAGATCACCCCGATCGACCATGAGCTGCACCGAGCGCACGGCCAGCCCCAGGGCATGCGCCACTTCGCGCGTGCTGCATTCGGTCGGCAAAGACAGTAATGGCTTCGTCAGCATGCGTAAATCTTACCAATTCAAAACCGCATTTATGTTACATTTGATAAAAACTCACAATAAAGTATCACATCCTACGCATCATGAGTCTGCGCATCCTGATCGTCGAAGACCATGCGGACATCCGCAAGCTGATCCGCATGACCCTGGAATTCGAGGACTACGAAATCCACGAGGCGTCCAACGCCGACGAGGGCCGCGAGGCCGTGCGCCGCCTGCGCCCGGACCTGCTGCTGCTGGACGTGATGATGCCCGGCAGCATGAACGGGCTGGATCTGTGCCGCTTGCTCAAGTCCGACGCGAGCCTGGGCCTGCCGCGGGTGATCCTGCTGAGCGCGCGCGGCCAGGGCCAGGACATCGAGGCGGGCATGAACGCGGGGGCCGACGCCTATCTGCTCAAGCCATTCAGCCCTCTCAAGCTGATCGAGACCATCGACAGCCTGGGCGGGCATCACGGCAAGGCGCCGTGAGCGGCTGAAACGTCATCCCCCGGCCACCGCCATGCGAGCCCCCTCCTTTCTTCGACTCCCCCCGCTATCGGCCAGCCGCTGCGTGCTGGCCGCCGGTACCGCGCTGGCCCTGGCCGTCCTGGTCAGCACGCTGGCCCTGATGTGGCGCGAACTGGGCACCATGGCCGAGCGCGACCGGCAGCGGCTCACGCTGCTGGCCAGCGTGATGGAGACGCATGCCGGCCAGGTCTTCGGGTTCAGCGGGCTGATGCTCGACGACCTGGCATCCAAATTAGCCTTAGAGTCCCCCACCGTGGCGCAGTTCGAGGCCCAGCTCTCGAACCATCTGCAGGGCCTGCCGCTCCTGCGCGGCATTGCCCTGGTAAACGCCCAGGGGCTGGTGCT
Source organism: Alicycliphilus denitrificans K601 (assembly GCF_000204645.1). Classification (NCBI taxonomy): domain Bacteria; kingdom Pseudomonadati; phylum Pseudomonadota; class Betaproteobacteria; order Burkholderiales; family Comamonadaceae; genus Alicycliphilus; species Alicycliphilus denitrificans. The sequence goes on from NC_015422.1 coordinate 4,250,942, forward strand.
GGCCTCGACCTCGGCTGCGGACAAGGGTACGCGGGTCGATCTGCGCAGCCTGGCGCCGCCCGGGCCCGAGGGCGACCTCGTCACCATCGGCCCCTGGGTGCCAGGCCGTTCGCTGGGGGAGCTTGGGCAGCGCGGCCAGGCCTCCGCCGACCAGGGCTTCATTCCCCTGGTGCGCCCCGTGCAGCTGACGGCGCAGAGCACGGTGCTGCTGGTGGGGCTGGTCAACCCCGATGCGCTGGCCAGCTACCAGCAGCAGCTGCTCAATGCCGACACCTCGGGCGCCAGGATCCTGCTGGTGCGGAGCGACGGCCATGTGCTGGCTCATGTCGGCCCGGGGGCAGACGCACCGGGCGCCAGCCTGCGGGAACACCCCCGCTTCCATGCATTCCAGGGAGCGCCCAGGGGCAGCTTCGGGCCCCTGCGGGTCCGGGAAGACCTCACCCTCGGCGCCTGGCACCGGCTGGACGCCTATCCGCTCACGGCGCTGGTGGAGCAGCCCTACGCCACCACCACCGCGCGCTGGCTGCGCGCCCTGCGCGGGCCGCTGCTGTTCATGGCGCTGGCGACCGTGCTGATCGGCCTGATGACCCGCAGCGCATGGCGCAATGCGCGCGCGCGCGAGGCGGCCCAGCTCAAGCTCGACGAAATCCGCAAGGCAACGGCACAGCGCGAGCAGGAGCTGTCCATCCTGTTCAAGAGCGTGAAGGAGCTGATCTTCCGCACCGATGCGCAGGGTGTGATCCGCTTCGTCAATCCGCGCTGGCGCCAGCTTACGGGCCAGGTGCCCGCCGCAGCCCGGGGCAGGCGCCTGAGCGACATCGTGGAGCCGGAGTCCAGCCCCACCGTGGCGGCGCTGTTCCAGGCCGGGGGCTCCTCCGGCTGGCGCAGGAGCAAGGCCTGCCTGCGGGGGCCCAGCGGCAAGACCCAGGTGCTGGAGATCACCGTCATGCCGCTGGCCGGCCGCGACGGCCAGCCGTACGGCTACGCCGGCAGCGCGGTGGACATCACGGCCCTGGACTACGCGCAGAAGAAGTTGCAGCACCAGCTGGCACTAACGGAGCGCGTGCTCGAAAGCAATCCGCTGCCCATGTGCCTTACCGACGTGCAGGGCCGCCTCGTCACCGTCAACGCGGCCTGGGAAAGCTTCATGGGCGTGTCGCGCAGCCAGGCGCTGGGCCGCCTGAACCGCGACATCCTGCCCGCGGCGCAGGCGCAGGCCTACGACGCGCGCACCGAGCAGCTGCTGCGCGAGGGCGGCACCGTGCGCTACGAAGAACGCCTGCCCCGGGCCGACGGCAGCATGCGCGACGTGCAGATCACCAAGGTGCTGCTGCAGTCGGCGCAGGGCGAGCCCATGGGCGTGCTGGTCAACAAGCTCGACATCACCGACTTCCTGGCCGCGCGCTACAAGGCGCAGGAGGCGTCGCGCACCAAGAGCGAGTTCGTCGCCAACATCAGCCACGAGCTGCGCACGCCGCTGCAGTCCATACTGGGCTTTTCCGAACTGGGCATGGTGCGCGCACGCCAGTACGAGAAGTACGCCGCCATGTTCCAGGACATCCACGCGGCGGGCCAGCGCATGCTGGGGCTGGTCAACGACCTGCTCGACATCTCCAAGATCGAGAGCACGGTGGGCGCGTTCCGCTTCGCGCGCAATGACGTGCGCGACCTGCTCGAGGACGTGGCGGCCGAGCTGCAGATGCTCCTGGAGCGCAAGGGCCTGACGCTGCGGCTGGACCTGGGCCGCGTACCGCTCGTCTCCAAGGTCGATTCCACGCGCTTTGCGCAGGTGGCGCGCAACGTCCTGTCCAACGCGGTGAAGTTCTCCCCCGAGGGCGGCACCATCGAAATGAGCGCCAGCACCCCGGACGAGAGCACCATCCTCGTGCAGGTGCGCGACCACGGGCCCGGCATCCCGCCCGCCGAGCTCGAGGCCGTGTTCGACGCCTTCGTGCAGTCGAGCAAGACGCGCGACGAATCGGGCGGCACGGGCCTCGGCCTGGCCATCTGCCGCAAGATCGTCACGGCCCATGGCGGGCACATCCACGCCACCAATGCGCCCGATGGCGGAACGATCTTCCACATCGTCCTGCCCACGGCCAGATACACCGACACCATGCCCTCGCCCCTCGAATGAACCGCTCTTTGCCGGCGGCGCCGGCAAAGAGCGGCCTCCGGGTCACCGGGCGTCAGGTAGGGCCAGCGCGCGATCGAGCAGGGACGGCAGATCCTGCACCAGCTTCGTCTTGTGCATGACCGACACCCCCGCGAGCGCGAACGCATAGGGCGCGCGCGACTCCTTGTCCAAGGAGGTGATAACGATGAACTGGCAGCTCTGGAACAGCGGGTGCCAGCGCAGCCGGCCGACCAGGGCCGCTCCGTCGATGCCCGGCAGCAGGATGTCCACGATCAGCACGTCGGGTTCGAGCCGCCCCGCCATCACCAGCCCGTCGATCCCATCGTCGGCCACGTGCAGATCGACCTGCGGGAATTCATGGCCCACGAGAAGCTTCACCAGCGTCTGGAAATGCGCCGAATCCTCGATCAGCAGCACCCGCTGGGGGAATCTCCTAGGCCTGAGGACGATTTCGCAAGACAGGCCCCCCTCGGCATCGCCGGCAGGCCCGCCGGGGGCGGCCGGCTGCCCCGGGACGCACAGCTGGCGCAGTTCCAGCCAGGACATCACCGACTCGCGCGCAATGCGCCAGCGGCCGCCCGGCGTTTTCCACCCGCGCAGCTCTCCCTGCTCGGCCATCTCCCGCACGAAGCGGGCCGTCAATCCCAACGCCCGGGCCACATCGCGCGTGGAGCACTCGGCAGGCAATGAAATCACTGGCTCGTTTTTCATGCGCAAATTTTATCATTTCAACTGCAAATATTTGCTATACTTGAAAAAATTGATTTTCAAGCTCATGAGCAAGCGCATTTTGATCGTCGAGGACCATGCGGACATTCGCAAGCTGATCCGCATGACCCTGGAGTTCGAGTACTACGACATCCACGAAGCCGCGAACGCCCAGGAAGGCCTCGATGCAATACGGCGGCTGCACCCCCAGCTGGTACTGCTGGACATCATGATGCCCGGCGAAATGGATGGGCTGGACCTGTGCCAGATGGTCAAGAACGATCCGTCCCTGGGCCTCCCCCAGGTGGTCCTGCTCACCGCACGGGGGCAGAACAAGGACATCGAGGCGGGCATGAACGCGGGGGCCGATGCCTACCTGCTCAAGCCCTTCAGCCCGCTCCAACTGATCACGACCATCGACAGCCTGGGCATCCAGACCACCGAAACGCAATGATGCCTCCCGCTGTCGAAGCCACGCAGTTCGATCGTGCGGCGGCAGACCAGATGACGAAGATCATTTCGGATCTCAGCCGCATGTACCACGAACGCAACGAAGCGCTGCAGGAGGTGGCGCGCGCGCACCACGAGGCACTGCTCCTGCTGGCCATGGCGGCCGAGTACCGGGACGACGACACCGGCCTGCACATCGTGCGCATCGGGTTCCTGGCGGAGGCCCTGGCGCTGCGCATGGGGCAATCCAGGCACTATGCGGAGCTGCTGCGCAAGGCGGCCCCCATGCACGACATCGGCAAGATAGGCATTCCCGACTGCGTGCTGAAGAAGCCCGGCCCCCTCACCCCCGCGGAGCGCCAAGTCATGGACCGCCATCCGGTGATAGGCGCGGACATCCTGGGCAAGTCGCGCACGCCGCTGTTCCAGCTGGCCGCCGAAATCGCACTCACCCACCATGAGCGCTGGGACGGCACTGGCTACCCGAACCGCCTGTCGGGCGAGGACATTCCGCTGTCGGGCAGGCTCGTGTCGGTGGTGGACTTCTATGACGCGCTGACCATGGACCGCATCTACCGCCAGGCCTACGATCACGAAAAAGTGATGGATATGCTAAGCCGGCAGAGCGGCAAGGCGTTCGACCCTGCCATCGTGGACTGCTTCATCCACCACGGCGACGAATTGCACGCGATGCGCCTGGCCGTCAAGGACAACGGCACGGGCTTCACCCAGCTGATCCAGAACCAGAGCGGCTCGCAGCAAAGGCCGCCGCATTTCCAGGGCGGCAATGCGGCATGCCCTCCCCCTTGAGCCCGGCGCGCGGCCAGGCACCAGCGCAGGCCGGCTTCGCATCGACGAAAAGTCCCATGTATCCGTTGCAGAGCATCCACCCGCTCCGCCTTCGCCTCCCTTTCAGGGACAGCTCCCATGTATTGGCAGGTGGATTGATGTTGATTCTTACCCTGGCTGCCGGCACGGCGGCCATGGTATGGCGCGAGTTCCGTCACGCGGAGCAACGCGACCGGCAGCAGCTTGCATTCATGGCCAGCGCCATGGAGAGCCATGCCACCCAGGTACTCGAGGCCGGCGGCACGGTGCTGGACCATCTGGCGGCCAGCCTGCTCAAGGCCCCCGACGACCTGGCATCGCTGGAAGAGCTCCAGGCCGGTTACCTGCGCAGCCTGCCGTTCCTGCAAGGCCTGTCGGCCATCGCCCCGGACGGCCAGGTGCTCACGTCCACGCACCTGGCCGACCGGGGCGCGTCCGTCGATCTGCGGTGGCTGGAGCCCAGGCCCGTGCAGGGCGACCGGATGGTGATCGGCCCCTGGACGCCCGGCCGCACGCTGACGGAAAGCACCCGCCAGGCCGCCGCGCCTGCCCGGGCAGGCTTCATCCCGCTGGTCCGCCGCGTGCAGCTGTCGCCGTCCCGGTCCGTGCTGCTGGTGGCGCAGCTCAACCCCGATGCGCTCACCGGCCACCAGCAGCGGCTTTTCGACACGAGCCCTCCGGGCACCCGGGCGCTGCTGGCCCTGGACGACGGCAGCCTGCTCAGCCAGTCGGGCGGGGAGTCCCATTACCGCGGCCACAGCCTGCGCGCGCACCCGCTCTTGCGGGACGGCCTGCCGGCCGCGCACCTGGGTGGCTACGGTCCCGCGCAAACCCTGGGAAGCCTGAGCCTGGGGGCCTGGCAGCGCTCCGGCAGCCAGCCTCTGGTGAGCCTCGTGGAGCGCCCCTATGCATCGGCCCCGCGGCGTGTGCTGGACGCGCTGCGCGAGCCGCTGGCGTTCATGCTGCCGGCCCTCGCATGGGCGGCGTTCCTGGCCATGAGCACCTGGCGCAATGCCCGCAGACGGGAGATTACCCTGGCCGAGAGCGACCGGGCGCACCGGCAGAAGCTGCAGGACCAGCAGGCTTTCACCAGCCTGTTGCTCGAAACCATTCCGCTGCCCGTTTGCACGACCGACCTGGAGGGCCGCTTCCTGACGGTCAACCAGGCGTGGGAGCGCTTCATGGGCCTGCAGCGCGAACATGTGCTGGGCCTGCGCGGCAGCGAGTTCATGCCGCCGGAGGCGGCGCTGGCCTACGAGGCGCACGACGAGGATTTCGGCACCCGCATCTGCTACGAGGCGCGGCTGTGCCGGCACGATGGCAGCGCGCGCACCGTCGAGATCACCAAGGTCCGGCGGCTGTCCCACCAGGGCCAGCCCCTGGGCCTGCTGATCGCCATGAAGGACGTCACGGACCTTCCGGCAAGGCAGGAGCCCGCCGGGCGCGGCACGCACGCCGGCAACCGCGATTTCGTGACCCGCATCAGCCACGAACTCAACCGCCCCCTGCAGTCCATCCTGGGCTTTTCGGAGCTGGGCATGGCGCGGGCGAGCGCGCCCGATACGCTCAGGGCGATGTTCGGCGACATCCATGCGGCGGGCCAGAGCATCCTGGAGTTCCTCAACGAGTTGCTCGACATCCCCAAGACCGAGGGCTCGATCGACTCCTTCCATTTCGAGCGCAATGACGTGCGCGCCCTCATCGGCGAGGCAGTCGCGGGGCTGGCGCCGCAGCTGGCGCGCAAGCGCCTCGCGCTCGAACTGCAGCTGGGCGCCGCCGCGCTGGTGGCGAAGGTCGATTCCAGGCGCTTCACGCAGGTGATGCACTACGTGCTGACCAGCGCCGCGCAGTTCTCGCCCGAGGGCCAGGCCATCCACGTTGCCGCCAGCTCGCTGGACCAGACCAGCATCCACATCTCCGTATGCGACCAGGGGCCGGGGCGCAGCCAGGGCCCGGGAATCGCCCAGGAGGAGATCCAGGCGGTCCTGCAGACCTTCACCCAGCTGGGCCAGACCGGCGAGGATTCGCCCGGCATGGACCTGGGCCTGGCCGTCTGCCACAAGATCATCACCGCCCACGGCGGGCGCATCTACACGACCAGCGCGCCGGAAGGCGGCGTGGTTTTCCACATCACCCTGCCCCACGCCGGCCACCGCATTCCCGAGCCCGCAGCACCCCAATGGACCGAATCCCCGTAATCAAGCGCTGGCAATCCAAGGTCGGCGCCGAAGCCGCCTACTCCACGACGGCCTATCTCTTCACCGCCTGCATACTGCTGGCCACGTGGCTTGCCAGCGCAGCCCTGCTGCATTGGCAATGGCAGGAGACGCTGGACGCCGAGGTGCGCGAGAACACCACCACGGCCCTGACGCTGCGGGAGTACACGCAGCACATCCTCGACAGCGCCGACAACGCCATGCGCAGGCTGCAGGCGGGCATGCCCACGGACGACGTCTGCCAGGACATCGTGCGCATCACCAACGAGACCGGCATAGCGCCGCACATCCTGACCCAGCTGTCCTTCATAGGCCCCGACGGGCGGTTCCGGTGCAGCAACCTCGACCCCGACGGCTCGCGCAGCAGGAACGTCGACCTCATGGACCGCGCGCATGTCCGTGTGCACCTGCTGCCGGCCGCCGCCGGCGCGCCGCTCGCGGGCATGCTGCACGACGGACTGTTCATCAGCCACGCGCTCGAAGGCCGGGTGTCGGGGACGTGGACCATACAGATGACCCGCAGGGTCGAGAGCCGCGACGGCAGCACGCGGGGCGTACTGGTGGCGTCGCTCAAGCAAAGCCACTTCAGCGACGTGTACCGCAGCGCCAAGCTGGGCCCGCGCGGCGGCGTGATACTTGCCGGACTCGACGGCGTGGTCCGCGCGCGCGCCATCGAGGGCGGCAGCCCGGAGGCCGACATGCTGCTGCCCGGCGCCCTCGCGCGGCTGCTGGGCGCGCAGCAGGATGGAGCGACGACGTCCGTCTCGTTCGACGACCTCCCGCGCATCGTCGCCTACAGCCGGGTGGGCGACTATCCCCTGGCCGTGGTCAGCAGCACGACGCAGGGCAACGCCCTGGCCACCTGGCGCACCACGCGCAACGCCATCATCGTGCTGGAGGCGTTGCTGAGCCTGGTCGTCGTCGGGTTCGTCGTCCTCTTCCTGAGCAGCATACGGCGCCTGGCCCGCAGCGAGGCGCAGGCGCAGAGCGCCAGCCGTGCCAAGAGCGACTTCCTGGCCGCCATGTCGCACGAGCTGCGCACGCCGCTGACCAGCATCCGCGGATTCGCCGAACTGATGGAGCTGCGCAGCAAGGACCCGCTGGTGCGCGAGCAGTCGGCGCTGATCCGCCAGGGGGCGGAGCACCTCAACGCGCTGCTGACGGAGATCCTGGACCTGGCCAAGGTCGAGGCCGGGTCGATGCCGACCCACCCCGAGCCCGTGGCCCTGCCCGTGCTGGTGCACGAGGTGGCCGAGCTGTTCCGCGTGAGCGCTGTGGTCAAGTCGCTGCAGCTCGAAGCGCGTCTGCTCCCGGAGGCCGAGCAGCCCCTGGTGACTGACCGGCTCAGGCTCAAGCAGATCCTGAACAACCTGCTGTCCAACGCCATCAAGTTCACCGCCCAGGGCCGCGTGGAGCTGGCCGTGGAGCCGGACGCGGACGGCCGGCAGATGCTGTTCCACGTGACGGACACCGGCCCCGGCATCGCGCCGGAGCTGCACGAAGTCATCTTCGAGAAGTTCAGCCAGGGCAACGCCCGCGTGAGCTACCAGCACGGCGGCACGGGCCTGGGCCTGTCGCTATCGCGCGCGCTGGCCACGCTGCTGGGCGGCACGCTCACGGTGCAGTCCAGCCCCGGCGAAGGCGCGCGGTTCACACTGGCGCTGCCCCTGCAGGCGCCGCACGCTGAGGGCCAGCAATTACGGCAGCTGTCCGTACCTTGATTTTTGCGCCAGTCATTGCCGGTCGCGGCCATGGCCTGCCGGACAGGACACAAAGTCATTGACGAAACAAAAAATTACAAATACATTAATTAGGGAAAATTAATCGGACTTTATGCCGAATTAGTCCCGCTCTTACACCATGCCGCGTCCCGCTGCGCAGGCACCTGTTCTTGACCCACTCCTCCGATTCACCATGACAGTCCGCACCCGCCTCGCCCTGGGCTTTGGCTTGATGGCATTGATGATCATCCTCATGGGCGCCGTGGCGCTGTTCGAGACCAGGGCGATGCATGACGACCTGCGTGCCGTGGTCCGCGACCAGTATCCGAAGATCAGCCAGCTGCGCGACATCAAGGACCTGCTGGGCACGAACGAGGTGGCCCTCAACAGCATGCTGCACGACCGGGATGCCGCCCGCATCGACCGGCAGGTCGCCGCCGTGCTCGAGACGCGCAAGCGCATCGGCGAGCGGCTGAACACGCTGCAGACGCTGATCACCTCGGAACGGGGCAAGGCCGGCATGGAACGATTCAAGGGCCCGCGCGCGCAGTACATTGACCTGCAGAACCGCTATATCGAGGCCATCAAGGCCGGCCGCACCGACGACGCGCGCGCCATCGTGATCGACCAGATACCGGCCGTGCGCGCCACCTACCACGACATCCTCAACGACCTGATCCATGAGCAGAACCGCGACATGGACGCGTCCATTGAAGCTGCCACGGGCGCGGTCCGCAGCATCCAGTGGGCCATAGGCCTGACCACCGCCGCGGCACTGGTCCTGGCGCTGCTCATGGCGCGCTGGATCATCCGCGCCATCACCCGCCCGATCTCCGAGGCCGTGACGATCGCCGATGCCGTGGCCGCGGGCGACCTCACGCACACCATCGAGGCCAAGGGCTCCGACGAAACCGCCCAGCTGCTGCGGGCCCTGCAGCGCATGCAGGAAGGCCTGGTACGGGTCGTGCGCAAGGTGCGCGAGGGCTCCGAGAGCGTCGCCACCGCCTCCGCCGAGATCGCCCAGGGCAACCAGGACCTGTCGGCGCGCACCGAAGCCCAAGCCAGCGCCCTCGAGGAGACCGCCGCCTCCATGGAACAGCTCGGCGCCACCGTGCGCCAAAACGCCGACAACGCGCGCCAGGCCAACCAGCTGGCGCAGGGCGCCAGCACCGTCGCCGTGCAGGGCGGCACAGTCGTGGCTCAGGTGGTCGAGACCATGAGCGGCATCAACGACGCGAGCCGCAAGATCGCCGACATCATCGGCGTCATCGACGGCATCGCCTTCCAGACCAACATCCTGGCGCTCAACGCCGCCGTCGAGGCCGCGCGCGCCGGCGAGCAGGGCCGCGGCTTTGCCGTGGTCGCCGGCGAGGTGCGTTCGCTGGCGCAGCGCAGTGCCGAGGCGGCCAAGGAGATCAAGCAGCTCATCACCGACAGCGTGCAGCGCGTCGAGCAGGGCTCGCAGCTGGTGGATCGCGCCGGCGCCACCATGCAGGAGGTGGTGGGCAGCATCCGCCGCGTCACCGACATCATGGGCGAGATCAGCGCCGCCAGCGGCGAGCAGAGCGCGGGTGTGAGCCAGGTCGGCGAGGCCGTCACGCAGATGGACCAGGTCACGCAGCAGAACGCCGCGCTGGTTGAGGAAATGGCCGCCGCCGCCTCCAACCTGAACCACCAGGCACAGGACCTGGTGCAGGCCGTGGCCGTGTTCAAGCTGGACCAGGGCGACGGCCCCGCCGTGCGCCGGGAGGCGGACCGCCCGCAGCCTCGCCTGGCCGTCCCCACCAGGCAGGCCAGGCCGGCGACGGCCAAGCTGCCGGTGCCGACGCCCAGCCCCGCCGTCCAGACCAAGGCGGTGGAGCCCGAGGGCGAGTGGGAAAGCTTCTGACCCGAGGGGCCGCGGCTCACTTGCGCCGCGCGCGCGGGTGGGCCTGGTCGTACACCCGCGCCAAGTGCTGGAAGTCGAGCCGCGTGTAGACCTGGGTGGTGGTGATGTTGGCGTGGCCCAGCAGCTCCTGCACGGCGCGCAGGTCGCCGCTGGACTGCAGCAGGTGGCTGGCGAACGAATGGCGCAGCATGTGCGGGTGCACGGGCGTGGTCAGGCCCGCGCGCTGGCTGCGCTGGCGCAGGCGCAGCCACACGGACTGCGCCGACAGGCGCGCGCCGCGCCGGCCGACGAACAGCGCGGCATCCGCCGCCGCGCCGCCGAAAGGCTGGGCGCGCACGGCCAGCCAGCCTCGCAGCGCCTCGGCGGCGGCCCGGCCCACGGGCACGCTGCGGCGCTTGGCTCCCTTGCCGAACACATGCGCCTCGCCCGCCTGCAGATCGATCCAGCCGCGCCCCTGCTGGTGCGCGGCCGGGCTGGGCGCCACGTCCAGGCCCACGAGCTCGCCCACGCGCAGGCCGCAGCCGTAGAGCAGCTCGACGATGGCGGCGTCGCGCGCCTCCAGCCAGGGGTCGGCGCCGCTTTCCTCGTGCTCGGCCAGGCGCACCGCCTCGTCCACGGGCAGGGCCTTGGGCAGCGGCTTGGGCGCCTTGGGCGCGCGCACGTCCTGCACCGGGTTGTGCGGCACCAGGCCCTGGCGCGCGGCCCAGGCGTAGAAGCCGCGCCAGCCCGAGAGGATGAGCGCGATGCCGCGCCCGCTGCGCCCCGCCGCATGCATCTGCGCGACGAAGCGGCGGACGTGCGCGCCAGTGAGCCGCAGGAGCGGCAGCCCCGCGTCCGCGGCAAAGGCCGCCAGCCGCTGCAGGTCCAGCGTGTAGAGCGTGAGCGTGCGCGCGGCCAAGCGCTTTTCCACGCGCACGTGCTCCAGGTACTGCAGCGCCTCGGGCGGCAGTTGCGGGGGCTGCGGAGTTTCAGGCTGCATCGGATTTCATAGCTGCTAGCGCTTACCAATCAACGGATCCAGCATGAAAACATACTGAAACCTGCTGCCAGCAAGCGTAGGCAGCCCCATTTTTCAAAGCAGCCGCGACAGTGCCGCGCTGGCCAGCTCGGCCATGCGCGCGAGGAATTCCGTGCCCATGGTGGCCTCGAAGCGGTGCGGATCGGGCGACCCCAGCACCAGCAGGCCGAAGGCGGGCTGCTCGGCGCTGTCGATGGCGCCGCGCCGCAGCGGCAGCAGGGCCAGCGACTGCACCTGGCCGGTCTGCGCCAGCCAGGCCGTGGCCTCGAAGCCCAGGTTGGGGCCGCAGAACGGCATGGTCAGCGACGAGGCGAAGGAGCGCACGTCCTCGCTCACGCCCTGGGCGAACGGCTGCCCGGCATGCCCGGGCGCCATGCCCCACAGGCGCAGTGCGACCTGCGGCACGTCGAACAGGGCCTGCATGCCCTGCTCCACGGCCTGCGGCAGCGCGGCCGCGTCGCGCTCGGCCAGCAGCCGGCGCGACCACTGGTGGATCTTGTCGGCGATGGCGGCGTTCTCGTGGCCGTGGCGCACCATGTCCATGACGCGGTGCTCCAGGCCCTTGATCTTCTCGCGCAGCATCTCCGCCTGGCGCTCGTGCAGGCTCACGGCGCGCTGGCCGTGCGGGCTGGTGATGGTGACGCTGGCCAGCAGCTCGGCGTGGCGCTCGAAGAAGCCCGGCGTGTTGACCAGGAAATGCGCGATGTCGTCTTCGGTGATGGGAGAAACGGGGGAGGAGGAAGAGGTCATGGTGTCTCGGGAATGTCGATCTGGCCTTCGAAAACGGTGGTGGCGGGGCCGGTCATGAACACGGGGTCTTGCAGCCCGCCGGCCCAGGCGATGGTGAGCAGGCCGCCGCGCGTATGCACGTCCACGCGCGCGTCGAGCAGGCCCAGGCCGATGCCCGCGACCACGGCCGCACAGGCGCCCGTACCGCAGGCCAGGGTCTCGCCCGCGCCGCGCTCGTACACGCGCAGGCGCACCTCGGTGCGGCCCACGACCTGCAGGTAGCCCGCGTTCACGCGCTGCGGGAAGCGCGGGTGGCCCTCGATCAGCGGGCCGGTGCGGGCCACGGGGGCGCTGTCCACGTCATCGACCAGTTGCACGGCATGCGGGTTGCCCATGGACACGGCCACTATCATTACGGTAGCTTGCGGCGCTTGTCCATCCAGCGCCAGAGGCCATTTTTTTACAGAACCCTGCGGCACGGGCACGAGGCCCGCGGTGTCGAACGGCAGGCGCGCGGGGTCGAGCACCGGGCGGCCCATGTCCACCGTCACGCGCCCGTCGGCGGTGAGCTCGGGCGCGATCACGCCGGCCATGGTCTGCACGCGGATCCGGTCCTTGGCGGTGAGCCCCTTGTCGCGCACGTAGCGCGCGAAGCAGCGCGCGCCGTTGCCGCACTGCTGCACCTGGCCGCCGTCGGCGTTGTGGATCAGGTATTCGAAGTCGATGCCCTCGGCGGGCGAGGGGCGCACGGTGAGGATCTGGTCGGCCCCCACGCCGAAGTGGCGGTCGGCCAGGAAGCGGTACTGCGCGGGCGTGAGGCCCAGGCGCTCCCGGGTCTCGTCGAGCACCACGAAGTCGTTGCCCGCGCCCTGCATCTTGGTGAAGCGGATCTGCATGGCGCGATTATCCGCCGCGCACGCATGCGGGCGGGCGCCGCCACCTGGCGGGCCGCTCTTGCCGATAATGCGGCGATGCCACGCCAGAACCAACAGCTCCACCCCCACCGCGAACCCGCCACCCCCTTGGACGCAGCCACAGTGCTGCTGCTGCGCGACGCGCCCCAGCCCGGCGGCGCGAGCGCGCTGGAGGTGCTGATGACGCGCCGCTCGGACAAGGCCAGCTTCGTGCCCGGCGCTTACGTTTTCCCCGGCGGCGGCATCGAGCCGCAGGACGCCGACCCCGCCAGCCACGCCCTGGCCGACCACCGCCCGGCGCAGGACGCCGCGCGCCTGACCGACGCCATGGCCGCGATCCGCGAGAGCTTCGAGGAGCTGGGCGTGCTGCTCGCGCGCCGCGCCGACGGCAGCTGGGCCGACGCCGACGACATCGCCGCCCTGGAGCGCAAGCCGGCGCCCGGCACCACGTTCGCCGCGCAATGCGCCGCGCGCGGCCTGCGCCTGGCGGCCGACGCCGTGTACCAGCTCGCGCACTGGACGGGCGACCGCAACCTGCCCAAGCGCTTCGCCGTGCCCTTCCTCGTGGCGCGCATGCCCGCGGGGCAGGAGCCGGTGGCCGACGAGTCCGAGCAGTTCGAGCCCGTGTGGGTGCGCCCGGCCGACGCGCTGGCGCGCCACGAGGCGGGGCAGTTCTTCATGATCTTCCCCACCATACGCACGCTGCAGCGCCTGGCGCAGTTCGCCGACGTGGACGCCGTGCTGGCCGCCGTGGCGGGCGAGAAGCCCCTGTGGGTCAGCAGCCCGCGCTCGGGCCTGCTCGGGGGCAAGGAGGCGCGCTTCATGGAGCACGAGCCGCCCTACGGCGAGCTGGCCCTGGTCACGCCCACGGGCCGCAGCGAGCATGCGCTGGACTGGCAGAGCGAGACGCCCGTGCCCCTGCTCAGGAACGTGCAGCGCCTGACCGCGCCCAACCCCGGCGTGATGACCGGCCCCGGCACCAACAGCTACCTGGTGGGCGACCCCGGCACGGGCTACATCGCCATCGACCCCGGCCCGGCCGACCTGGCGCACCTGGAGCGGCTGTGGCGCGCCGCGGGCGGCGATATCCGCATGATCGCGTGCACCCATTCGCACGCCGACCATTCGCCCGGCGCTGCGCCGCTGCAGGCCATGGTGGCGGCGCACGGGCGCCCCAAGCCGCCCATCCTGGGCCTGCCCTCGGCCCCCACGGCGCGCGCGGCCAGCCAGTTCACGCCCGACCGGGCGCTACAAAGCGGAGAGCTCCTGGCGCTTACCGGACAAGCTCCGGAGGGCAGAATCACCCACACTCTTGAGGTGGTGCACACCCCCGGCCACGCGGCCAACCACCTGTGCCTGCTGCTGCGCGAGGACGGCCTGCTCTTCTCAGGCGACCACATCCTGAACGGCAGCACCACGGTCATCGACCCGCCGGACGGCAACATGGCCGACTACCTGGATTCACTGGACCGGCTCGACGCCTTGTGCGCCGTGCACGGCGTGGAATTCATCCTGCCCGCGCACGGCTACGTGCTGGGCGAGGCGCGCGCCGCGATCGCGCGCCTGAAGGCCCACCGCCTCGCGCGCGAGGCCAAGGTGCTGGCCGCCATGCAGGCCCTGCCCGAAGGCAGCATGGACGACTGGGTGCGCCTGGCCTACGACGACGTGCCGCCACGCATGTGGCCCGTGGCGCAGCGATCGCTGCTCGCGCACGTGGAGCGCATCCGCATGCTGGAGCCGGGCAATGACTGAAGCCGGCGCGGGCGAGGCCGTGCGCCTGGCCAAGCGCGTGGCGCAGCAGCTGGGCTGCTCGCGCGCCACGGCCGAGCAGTACATCGAGGGCGGCTGGGTATCGGTGGACGGCCGGGTCGTCGAGGAGCCTGCGGCGCGCGTGGCGCCCACGCAAGCCGTGGCCCTGGCACCCGACGCCAACCTGCTCGACCTGCGCCCGGTCACCCTGCTGCTGCACCGGCCCGCCAATGCCAACGCGCAGGAATTCCTGCGCGCCGAACGCCACGCGGCCGAGCTCGACCGGCCCGGCACGCGCGTGCTGCGCCGCCACCTGCGCGCGCTCGAATGCGCAGCGCCGCTGCCCGCCGGCGCCAGCGGACTGACGGTCTACACGCAGGAGCGGCGCATCGCGCGCCGGCTGGCCGAGGACATGGCGCTGCTGGAGCAGGAATGCACAGTGCACGTGGAAGGCCAAATTGCGCCCGACGGCCTGCAGGCCCTGGGCCGCAACCTGCCGCACCACGGCGGCCCGGCCGCGCCGCACCTCAAGGCCAGCTGGCAAAACGAGACCCACCTGCGCTTGGCGCTCAAGGGCGTGGACATGGCGCGCATTCCCGAACTGTGCGCCGCCGTGGGCCTGCGCGTGCTGGGCGTGCGGCGCATACGCATGGGCCGCCTGCCGCTCGCGCGCCTGCCCGAGGGGCAGTGGCGCTACCTGCAGCCCTGGGAACGGTTCTGAAAGAACGGAACGGCCCCCTCTGAGGGGGCCGGCGATGAAAAAGTGTGAAGCGCGCCGATAAGCCGGATTCTGTGCACCCGGTTGCCCGGGCGTGACCGCCATTACTCTGGGCCGGGGGTCGCCCACCCGGCTCGATGCCACCTACCCGCACACTCCGGGGGCCCCGTCAACGTGTGCCTACTTGGTGTTGCTGCGCGTAGAGATTGCCCGTTTCACCCCGAGCGGGCGTTGCCCGCTCGGGGTGGCTGTTCGGACCCGGCTTGCGCCGGGTTCGGACAGCTTTCGCTGTCCTCTCGCCAGCTTGCGCTGGCGCCTCACAGAACACTCCGTGGCGGCACCCGCTCGGACTCGTCTCTGTTGCTCTGATCCTCACCTCACGGTGGACAGCCGTTAGCTGCTACGCTGCCCTGTGCAGTCCGGACGTTCCTCCAGTGCGGCCTTCTCAAGCGCGCACCAGCGGCGGTCTGGCGTGCTTCACGGCCGCCATTGTCTCACCGCGCGGGCAGCTGTTCATAGATGTTGTAGGCAATGATCAGGAGCGAGCCCACGATGCCCAGCATCATCAGCGCCGGGCCCCAGCGCGACTCGCGCGCGGAGAAGCCTATGAGCAACAGCGCGCAGCTGGCGGTAAGCATGAGCATGGTGGACTGCAGGAGGGTCATGGGGTCTGGCCTGTCGATAACGATCTCTCCATTGTGCTGCGCGCAGAGCACGCGCATATCACGGCTGCGACATATCGTTATCGCGACGCGGCACGACAAGTCCTCCACAATCGGCGTCTGCATCCCGCTATGCCGGCGGATTTCCACTTCTTTTTCCGGAGACACCATGCGAGCCGACAACGTCCTGCAAACCATTGGCAACACCCCCCATATCCGCATCAACCGCCTGTTCGGGCCCGGCGCCAACGTGTGGGTCAAGTCCGAGCGCGCCAACCCCGGCGGCTCGGTGAAGGATCGCATCGCGCTGGCCATGGTGGAGGACGCCGAGAGGTCCGGCGCCCTCAAGCCCGGCGGCACCATCATCGAGCCCACCAGCGGCAACACCGGCATAGGCCTGGCGCTGGTGGCCGCCGTCAAGGGCTACAAACTGATCCTGGTCATGCCCGACAGCATGAGCATCGAGCGCCGCCGCCTGATGCTGGCCTACGGCGCGCAGTTCGACCTGACGCCCAAGGAAAAGGGCATGAAGGGCGCGATCGCGCGCGCCGAGGAGCTGGCCGCGCAGACCCCCGGCGCCTGGATTCCCCAGCAGTTCGACAACCCCGCCAACGCCGACGTGCACGCGCGCACCACGGCGCAGGAGATCCTGGCCGACTTCCCCGAAGGGCTGGACGTGCTCATCACCGGCGTGGGCACGGGCGGGCACCTGACGGGCTGCGCGCGCGTGCTCAAGGCCAAGTTCCCGCAGATCAAAGTGTTCGCCGTCGAGCCCTCGCTCTCGCCCGTGATCTCCGGCGGCGCGCCCGGCCCCCACCCCATCCAGGGCCTGGGCGCGGGCTTCATCCCGAAGAACCTGGACACCAGCCTGCTGGACGGCGTGATCCAGGTCGATGCCGAGCCCGCGCGCGAATACGCACGCCGCGCCGCGCGCGAGGAAGGGCTGCTGGTGGGCATCTCCTCGGGCGCCACGCTGGCGGCCATTGCGCAGAAGCTGCCCGACCTGCCCAAGGGCGCGCGCGTGCTGGGCTTCAACTACGACACGGGCGAGCGCTACCTGTCGGTCGATGGGTTCCTGCCCACGGCCTGACGGGCCGGGGCGGGGCACAATCGCCCGGCCATGACAGCCGCACGCCACGCCCCCGTCCGCATCCCCGCGGCGCACCACGGTGCGCCGCTCGGCGGCCAGCAGAAGACGTTCAACCACCACATCGAGCAGATCGCACGGCAGCGCGAATTGCTGGCGGACTGGCAGCAGGCCATCGACGCCTACCGCGAGCGCCACGCTCGCGAAGCCGTGCCGCTGCAGAGGGCGTACGTGGCGCTGGTGGCCGAGCTGGTGCGCCACCTGGACGCGCAGAGCAGCGACAAAAGGCTGGCCAAGTCCGAACGCCGCACCCTCAGCGAGGCCATCGCCGGCCGGCTCACCATGCTGATCGACGCCGTGCCCGACGAAGCCACGCGCGCCGGCCTCCAGGAGATCCACGACCGCCACGGCGGCAGCGACTCCGACGCCGGGGAAGCCGAGGGCGGCGACATGGCCGGGCAGGAATGCGACGCGGACATGGACTCGCCCGAGGACTTCATGCGCCGCTTGGACGAACAGATGCAGGCCCGAAAGGAAGAGGCCGAGCGGCAGCGCGAGGCCCATCGCGCCACGCGCCGCCGCAAGCCCGGCGCCCGCGAACGCAAGGCCCGGGAGGCCGCCGCGCAGGCCACGCAATCGGTGCGCGAGATCTACCGCAAGCTCGCCAGCCAGCTGCACCCCGACCGCGAGACAGACCCCGCCGAGCGCGAGCGCAAGACGGCCCTGATGCAGCGCGTGAACCAGGCCTACGCGGCCAACAGGCTGCTCGACCTGCTGCAGCTGCAGTTGGAGATCGAGCAGATCACCCCCGACCACATCGCGGGCCTGAGCGAGGAGCGCCTCGCACACTACAACCGCGTGCTGGCCGAACAGCTCAAGGAACTGCAGCAGGAGGTACGGGAAGTGCAGGGGCATTTCCTGCGGGAGTTCGGGCTCGATCCCGCCCGCAGCCTCAAGCCTGCGAACCTCATGCGCGAACTGCGCGCGCACCTGCAGATCATCGAATACGAGAACCTGCAACTGCGCAGGGAGCTGAACGCCCTGCGCGCCGACCCGGCCGCGCTCAAGGGCTGGATCCAGGCAGAACGCCAGCAGCGAAAGGCCCGGCACGGCGACATGGACCCATGGTCCTAATGCCGCCCGCCATACTATGCATTTAATAGCTACTACCGCAACCCTATAGAGGGTTAAAGCCATTTTTCATGCAAAACCTCCGTGGCACGAGGTGCTACCATTGCGCCCCTTTTGCTTGATCGCCACAAGCCATGCTCCGCCTCTCCGAACTGCGCCTGCCCCTGGCCGCGCTGCCCCTCGAACCCGAACAGCACCCCGAAGCCGCCCTGCGCGCCCTGGCCGCCCAGGCGCTGGGCATGGACGGCGGCGCCATCGCCACGCTGCAGGTCCACAAGCGCAGCTTCGACGCGCGCAAGGCCGACCTGCTGGCCGTCTACATCGTCGACGTGGCGCTGGCCGACCCGGCGCAGGAGCGCGCGCTGCTGGCGCGCCACGCCGCCGATCCGCACATCCAGTCCACGCCCGACATGGCCTGGCACCCCGTGGGTCATGCCCCGGCCGCAGGCATGGAGCGCCCCGTGGTCGTGGGCTTCGGCCCCTGCGGCATCTTTGCCGCGCTGGTGCTGGCGCAGATGGGCCTGGCACCCATCGTGCTGGAGCGCGGCAAGGCCGTGCGCGAGCGCACCCGGGACACCTGGGGCCTGTGGCGCCGGCGCGAGCTGAACCCCGAAAGCAACGTGCAGTTCGGCGAGGGCGGCGCGGGCACCTTCTCCGACGGCAAGCTCTACAGCCAGATCAAGGACCCGCGCCACCTGGGGCGCAAGGTGCTGCAGGAGTTCGTGGACGCCGGCGCGCCACCCGAGATCCTGTATGCCGCGCACCCGCACATCGGCACCTTCCGGCTGGTGAAGATGGTGCAGGCGCTGCGCGCGCAGATCATCGCCCTGGGCGGCGAGGTGCGCTTCGAGCAGCGCGTGACCGACGTGCTGCTGGAGGGCCGCCACCTGCGCGCCCTGCGCGTGCTCGACCTGCGCACGGGGCAGGAGAGCGAGCTGGCCGCATCGCACGCCGTGCTGGCCCTGGGCCACAGCGCGCGCGACAGCTTCGCCATGCTGCACGCGCGCGGCGTGGCCATGCAGGCCAAGCCGTTCTCGGTGGGCGTGCGCATAGAGCATCCGCAAGGCGTGATCGACCGCGCGCGCTGGGGCAAGCATGCGGGCCATCCGCTGCTGGGCGCGGCCGACTACAAACTGGTGCACCACGCCGGCAGCGGGCGCACGGTCTACAGCTTCTGCATGTGCCCCGGCGGCACGGTGGTGGCCGCCACCAGCGAACCCGGACGCGTGGTGACCAACGGCATGAGCCAGTATTCGCGCGCCGAGCGCAACGCCAACGCCGGCATGGTGGTGGGCGTGGACCCGCGCGACTATCCGCGCGACCCCGCCGCCTTCGAGGCGCTGCTGGGCGCCACCCATGGCGTGGAGGCGCTGGCCCCGGGCCAGGCGCACCCGCTGGCCGGCGTCGTGCTGCAGCGCCAGCTCGAATCGCGGGCCTTCGCGCTGGGCGGCGGCGACTACAACGCCCCCGCGCAGCGGGTGGGCGACTTCCTCGCGCGCCGCACCTCCACGGCATTGGGCGAGGTGGAGCCCTCCTACAAGCCCGGCGTGACCCTGACCAGCATGGACGACGCCCTGCCCGCCTACGCCACCGAGGCCATGCGCGAAGCCCTGCCCGCGTTCGCGCGCAAGATCCGCGGCTACGACATGGCGGACGCCGTGCTCACGGGCGTGGAGACGCGCACCTCCGCCCCGTTGCGCATCGACCGCGGCGAGAACTTCCAGAGCCTGAACACCCCCGGCCTGTACCCCGCGGGCGAGGGCGCGGGCTACGCGGGCGGCATCCTGTCCGCCGGCGTGGACGGCATCAAGGTCGGCGAGGCCGTGGCCTGCGCCATGCTGGGCGTGCCGCTGCCGTCCTCGGGCACGCGCGGCTCGGGCGGCGCGGCATAGAGCACACACGGCACCGTACCTGCGAGGCGCTGTTGCAAATAGGGAAACGAAGGAGCATCGACCCATGACCGATACCCGGGAAGACAGCCTGCGACGCGGACTGGACAATCGCCGCCGAGTGCTGGGCGACGAGTGGGTGGAGCAATCCATCGCCCGCGCCAATGCGCTGAACGTGGAATTCCAGCGCATGATCACCCGCTATGCCTGGGACGGCATCTGGAGCCGGCCGGGGCTGGATAGGCGCACCCGCCGCATCATGGTGTTGGCCATCACCGCCGCCATGGGCCGCTGGGAGGAATTCGAGCTGCATCTACGCACCGGCCTGCTGGCCGACCCGGATGATCCCGAGGCCGCGCCGCTGGACGTGGACACCATCAAGGAAGTGCTGCTGCAAACGGCTGTCTACGCCGGTGTGCCTGCGGGCAATACCGGCATCGCCATTGCGCTGAAAGTGCTCAAGGAGCTGGGGCGTACGCCGCCGCCGGCAGCCTTCGGGGAGCAGGCGAAGCTCTGACCCCCCATGGGACGGCGGGCGCCACGCCCCTGCCCCGCTCATCTGGGAGGCGCCTGCGGCCCGCCGCGCTCGGCCACCACGGCGCGGGCGCAGGCCACCAGGTGATGGATCAGCGGCAACCGCGCCGATGCGCGCAGCCAGATCACGCCAAAACGCCGCACCTCCGCCTGCCGCATGGGCAAGGCCAGTCGCACCACGCCCTGGCCGTCGGGCCAGGCCAGTGCGGTGTCGGGCACCAGGGCCACACCCAGGCCCTTGTCCACCATCATCGCAATCGCCACCAGCGAGCTGAGTTCGAAGCGCTCGCGCGGGGCGATCTGCGCCGCGCGCAAGTAGCGCTCCACCATCTGGCCGCCGCCCAGCTGGCGGTCGTAGCGTATCAGCGGCTGGCTGCGCAGCAGCTCGTGCGGCTCCAGGTGCGCCAGGCTGCGCGGCGCCAGCAGCACCAGCGGCTCCTCGCGCAGCAGCGCCCAGTCGAAGGTCTTGGCCAGCGCGAACGGCGGATGCAGGCACACGGCGGCATCGAGCCGGCCCTGCTGCACCGCCTGGTAGAGCTGGCGCGTGGTGCCCGATTCGAGGAACACCTTGACATTAGGACAGCGGGCGACGAAGCCCGACAGGATGTCCGGCAGCAGGCTGTGCAGCGCGGTGTTGATGGTGCCTATCACCAGCTCGCCTGCCGCGCCGGCCTCGTTCACCTGGGTCTTGGCGTTGGCCAGCTCGCGCAGCAGCGCCGGGGCGCTGTGCGCCAGGCGGTGGCCCGCCGGCGTGGGCTGCACCGTGCGGCCGGCGCGCGCCAGCAACGGCGCGTGGAATTCGCGCTCCAGGCTGTGGATCTGCTGCGCCACCGCCGCCGCGGTGATGTCCAGGCGCCGCGCCGCCTCGGCCATGGAGCCGGTCTCCACCACCAGCAAAAAGCTTTCCAGATAGGCTGTTTCCATAGTTTTTCTATTGTTTGAATCAATATTAGCTGTGTTTTTCTTTGCTTACTTGTTGCCCACAATGGCCGCATGAGAAGCAAGTTGTTCGTTCCCGCCTCCCGCCCCGAGCTGTTCGCCAAGGCCGTGGCCAGCGAGGCCGACGCGTTGTCGTTCGACCTGGAAGACGCCGTGGCCGAGCCGCGCAAGAACGAAGCGCGCACGCTGCTGCGCGGCTTTCTGCAAAGCGCCCAGGCGCAGGGCCATGGCAAGACGCTGATCGTGCGCGTGAACGCCATGGACACGCCGCACTTCGCCGCCGACATCGCCGCCGTGGTCCGGCCCGGCCTGCACCTGGTCAACCTTCCCAAGCCCGACAGCCCCGAGGCCGTGGCAGAGGCCGCGGCCCTCGTTGCCGAAGCCGCCCGGGCCAACGGCGTGCAGGAGCCGCCGCGCCTGCTGCTGAACATCGAAACTCCCAAGGCCCTGCGCACCGCCGCCGCGCTGGCCTGCGCCCATCCGCTGGTGGCCGGCCTGCAGTTGGGCCTGGGCGACCTGTTCGAGCCCTATGGCGTGCACCGGCGCGAGCCCAGTGCCCTGCAGCAGGCCCTTTTCGCCGTGCGCATGGCGGCCGCCGAGGCCGGCGTGTTCGCCTACGACGGCGCCTTTGCCGACATCCGCGATACCGAGGGCTTCCGCGCCGAGGCAGAGCTCTCGCGCCGCCTGGGCTTCATCGGCAAGAGCTGCATCCACCCCAGCCAAATCGCGCTGGCCAACAGCGTCTACCAGCCCACCGATGCCGAGATCGCCCACGCGCAGCGCGTGCTGCAGGCCGCGCAGCAGGCCGATGCCGGGGCCGTCGGCGCCTATGTGGTGGACGGAAAGATGGTGGACCGCCCCTTCGTGCTGCGCGCCCAGGCCATCGTGGCCAGCGCGCGCGCCAGCGGGCTGGTTTCCAACTGACTCTCAACCCATACAGGAGACAAACCCATGACACCTTCCCGCCGCCGCTTCGCCATGGCCGCCACCGCCGCGCTCGCCGCGTTCTCGGGCCTGGCCCATGCCGACGCGCCCTATCCAGCCAGGCCCATCACCATGGTCGTGCCCTACCCGCCCGGCGGCTCCAACGACGTGTTCGCGCGCCAGGTGGCCAAGGAGCTGAGCGACCTGCTCAAGCAGCCCGTGGTGGTGGACAACCGCCCCGGCGCCAGCGGCAACACCGGGACCGGCTATGTGGCCAAGGCCGCACCGGACGGCTACACCATCGTGGCGGTATCGTCGAGCATGACCACCAACGCCGCCGTGCAGGCCAAACTGCCGTTCGACCCGGTCAAGAGCTTCGCCCCCGTGGCCATGTTCGCCAAGGGGCCGTTCGTGGTGGCGGTGAACAAGGACTTTCCGGCCAGGACACCCGCCGAGCTGGTGCGCGAGGTCAAGGCCCACCCCGGCCAGTACAACTACGCCACCTCGGGCACCGGCAGCGTGAACCATTTCGCCACCGAGCTGCTGCGCTCCATGGCGCCGGGCTTCGACATCACCCACGTGCCTTACAAGGGCCAAGGCCCGGCCGTGACGGACGTGATCGGCAACCAGGTGCAGATGATGATCTCCAGCGGCCCGTCGATCCTGCCCATGGTTCGGGGCGGCAAGCTGCGCGCCATCGGCATCACCAGCCTCGCACCCAGCCCCATCGCGCCGGACCTCACGCCCATGGCCACGGCCGTTCCGGGCTACGAGTTCGACCTGTGGTGGGGACTGCTGGCGCCCGCAGGCACGCCGCCGGCCATCGTGAACCAGCTCAACCAGGCCGTGAACCAGGTGCTGGCCAAGCCCGAGATCAAGGCCAGCTTCCTGCGCGAAGGCGCCATCGTCCAGCCCGTCACGCCCGCGCAGTTCGCCGACATCATCCAACGCGACGTGAAGCGCTGGCAGACCCTGGCCAAGGAACGCAACATCACCGCTGACTGATGACTTAAAAACCATAGCAGGCCACGCCTTCTGCGCCTGCGCAACATGCCAATCTGACTGAAAATGAGCCAACCGACCATCCAGCGCCAGGGCCCGCGCGGCCCCTTGAGCGGCGTGCGCGTGCTCGACCTCAGCGCCTACATCGCCGGCCCCTACGGCTGCTCGCTGCTGGCCGACCAGGGCGCCGAGGTCATCAAGATCGAGCCGCCCGTGGGCGACAACCTGCGCAAGTACCCCTCGACGCTGGAGGCCGAAAGCCGTGCCTTCCTCGGCGTGAACCGCAGTAAATGGGGCATGGTGCTCGACCTCAAGAACGAAGCCGACCATGCCACGCTGCTGCGCCTGGTGCGCGGTGCCGACGTGCTGGTGCACAACTTCCGCCCCGGCGTGCCCGAGCGGCTGGGCATAGGCTTCGAACAGTTGACCGAGCTGCACCCGCGCCTCATCTACTGCAGCGTGACCGGCTACGGCCAGCAGGGCCCGCTCAAGGCCAAGGCCGGCTACGACCAGGTGCTGCAGACCATGACCGGCATGTGCACCATGCAGGGCAAGGCCGGAGGGCCGCCCGAGATCCTCTATGGCTCGGTGGTCGATTACTACGCCGCTGCGCTCGTGGCCAGCGGCGTGGCATCGGCCCTGTACGAGCGCGAGAAAAGCGGCCTGGGCCAGCATGTGGGCGTGTCGCTGCTGCGCGCCGCGCTCACCATGCAGTCGGCCCGCCTGGTCTGGGCCGAGGGCGAGCCGCGCGAAGTCGGGCGCGACATGCGCTCGGGCGGCATCACCGGCATCCACCCGACCCAACAGGGACATCTGTACCTGTCGGCCAACACCCAGCATTTCTGGGCCGCGCTGTGCCACAAGGTGGGCCTGCCCGAGCTGGCGAGCAACGAGCGCTACGACACCGTGCGCAAGCGCGCCCAGCACCATGCCGAACTGGTTCCGCTGCTGCGCCAGGCGCTGGCGGCGCGCACCGCGCTCGAATGGGAGGCCCTGTTCGGCGAGGAAGTGCCCTGCGCCGCGGCCCGCGCCGTCGAGGACATGTTCGACCACCCGCAGGTGCTGGCCGAGGGGCTGATCGAGCGCTTCGAGCACCCCACGCTGGGCAGCTACCGCGGCTTCGCGGGCCCCTTGGACTTCAGCCGCACGCCCGGCCCCGCGCCCTTCGCGGCGCCCACGCTGGGGCAGCACACGGCGGCATTGAAAGAGTCCGCCGCGTCGCGAGCAAGCACGTGACCTCCGCTTCAGGCCAACCCAAGCTGCCAGCCGGTGCCTGCGACGCGCACCTGCATGTCTTCGACCCGCGCTTTCCCGCCGAGGCACCGCACGCCATGCGGGCCCACGCCGCCGCTGCCGACTACCGGGCGCTGCGCCAGCGCCTGCAGCTGCAGCGCGCCGTGGTCGTGCAGCCGCGCGCGCATGGCATCGACAACCGCGTCACGCTCGACGCCATCCAGGCATTGGGCCCACAGCAAACGCGCGGCATCGCGGTGCTGCGGCCCGATGTTCAAGAGGCGCAGCTGCAGTCGCTGCACGATGGCGGCATACGCGGCATACGCTTCTCGCTCTATACCGACCGCGATGCCATGGTGAGCCTGGACATGCTGGAACCCCTGGCGCGGCGCGTGGCGGCGCTGGGCTGGCATGTGCAGCTGCACTGGCGCGCCGACCAGATCGCCGACCAGCGCGGCTTGCTGGAGCGCCTGCCGTGCGCCCTGGTCTTCGACCACATGGCGCGGCTGCCCGTGCACGAAGGCAGGCGCCACCCCGCCTTCGACGTGGTGCGTGGCCTGGTGCAGCAAGGCCGTGCGTGGGTCAAGCTCTCGGGCCCCTACCTCAACAGCGCTGCGGGACTGGCCACCGGTTACGCCGACGGCGACGCACTAGCCCGGGCCTGGGTGCGCGAGGCGCCCGAGCGCCTGGTCTGGGGCAGCGACTGGCCGCACGTGACCGAAAGGGCCAACCCGCCCGACACCGCCATGCTGCTGGCCATGCTCCAGCGCTGGATACCCGACGACGCCACGCGCGAACGGGTGCTCGTGGCCAACGCGGCCGAACTCTATGGATTTGAATGACGCAAGGAGACCTGCCATGAAGAAATTTTGTCTGGCGCTGGCCGTACTGGCCGTGGCGCATGGCGGCGCACATGCCGCCGGCTACCCCGAGCAGACCATCACCGTGGTGGTTCCGTTTTCCGCAGGCGGCGGCGCGGACAATGCGGCCCGCATCATTGCCCAGGGCCTCAGCCAGGTGTCCGGCCAGAGCGTGGTGGTCGACAACCGCGCCGGCGCCAGTGGCTCCATCGGCGCCACTTACGTGGCGCGCGCCAAGCCCGACGGCTACACCGTGCTGTACGACGCTTCTTCGTTCGCCATCAACCCGGCGCTGCGCAAGCTGCCCTACGACCCTGCGCAGGACTTCATCCCGGTATCGCAGGCCATCCGCGTGCCCAACATCCTGGTGGCCGCGCCGGCATCGCCCTACAACACCCTCTCCGACTACGTGCGCGTCGCCCAGGCCCAGCCCGGCAAGCACACCTATGCGTCGTACGGCCCAGGCAGCCTGGCGCAGATGGCCGGAGAGCTATTGAGGATCGGCGCAAAGATCGACACCGTCCACGTGCCCTACAAGGGAGGCGCGCCGGCCATCGTCGACGTGATGGGCGGCCAGGTGGACGTGTATTTCGCCAACGCCGCATCGAGCCTGAACTACGTCAAGGCCGGCAAGCTCAAGGCCCTGGCCGTTTCCTCCCGCGAGCGGATGCCCGAGCTGCCCAACGTACCCACGGTACGCGAATCGGGCGTCAAGGACTTCGAGGTCGAGGAATGGAACGGTTTCTTCGTGCCGGCGGGCACGTCCCCTGCAATCGTCGCCCGGCTGCAGGAGTTGGTTCAGAAATCCCTGGCGCTGCCCGCCACGAAAAGCGGCCTGGAAAAGCTGGGGCTCACGCCCGTGGGCAGCAACGCGGCGCAGTTCTCCGGCTTCGTGGCGGCCGAGCGCGCACGCTGGGCGCAGGTGGTGAAGACCAACCACATCACGGCCGACTGAGCGCCCGGCCGTCCTCGGGCGGCGCGGCCCGAAACCCCGTCTCCCGGCGGCCTCTCAATGCGGCTCGCCGCCCTCGTTCGCGCCCTGCGCGGCATCGATGCGCCGCATGTTGTCCAGCAGCTTCAGCAGGTAGTGCAGCGCATGCACCTGGTCGCTGACCGAAAAGCCCTCCAGCGCCCGCGCGTAGTAGTCCTCGATCTTGGCCTGGGCACCCTGCTCCCAGGTAGTGCGCCCCTCCTCGGTCATCGCCACCAGGCGTGAGCGCCGGTCGCGCCCGTCGGGCGCGCTGCGCACGTGGCCCTCGCGCTCCATGCGGCCGATCAGGCCCGCCAGGTTCTGCCGACTCACCATCAGATAACGCGCCAACGCCCCGATGCTCATGCCCTCGGGAGCGCGCGACAGCGCGCCCAGCACCGCCCACTGCTGCGTGGTCAGCCCTTCCGACTCCACGGCGCGCGATCCCGTTTTATGCAACATATTTGCGCATTGATACAGCTTGAAGAACAACCTGTTGGCCAGCTCCATGCGCGTAGTATCGTCTTCATTATTCTGGTTTTCCATGATATCCCTTCTATCCAAACCCTTGCCTTCGCACGATTGCAGGCTTAATATAGGCAACATATTTACATAAATACCGATGGCAGGCCAGTGCCCGCCAAGCATAGCAACCACCGACCAGGAGATAGAGCACATGCAAGGACTCAAGAACCAGACCGTCATCGTGACCGGCGGCGGCGGCGGCATCGGCAGCGCCACCTGCCGCCGTTTCGCGGCCGAGGGCGCCAAGGTCGCGGTGTTCGACATGAATCCCGCCGCCGCCGAGGAAGTGGCTGCCGGCATCCGCGCCGCGGGCGGCCAGGCCGCCGCCTTCCAGTGCGACATCACCGACCGCGCCCAGGTGGACGCCGCCGTGGCCGCCACCGGGGCCCAACTGGGCCCCGTCGGCGTGCTGGTCAACAACGCCGGCTGGGACGTGTTCAAGCCCTTCGTCAAGACCGTGCCGGCCGAGTGGGACAGGCTGATCGCCATCAACCTCACCGGCGCGCTGCACATGCTGCACGCCGTGCTCCCCGGCATGTCCGAGCGCAGGTCGGGCCACATCGTCAACGTGGCTTCGGACGCCGCGCGCGGCGGCTCCTCGGGCGAGGCCGTGTACTCCGCCTGCAAGGGCGGGCTGGTGGCGCTGTCCAAGACGCTGGCGCGCGAGCATGCGCGCCACGGCATCAACGTGAACGTGGTCTGCCCCGGTCCGACCGACACCGCCCTGCTGGCCGGCGTGGCCGAGGGCGCGCGCGACCCCGCCAAGCTCATCGAGGCCTTCAAGAGCGCCATCCCCATGGGCCGCCTGGGCCGGCCGGAGGACCTGGCCAGCGCCATCGTGTTCTTCGGTAGCGACGACGCTTCCTTCATCACCGGCCAGGTCATCAGCGTCTCCGGCGGCCTGACCATGCACGGTTGACCCCGGCCCCTTCCCTCCCTCTTTTTACCCAAGGAGCACCTCATGCAATTCGAAGACATCCTGTACGAAGTGAAGAACGGCGTGGCCTGGATCACGATCAACCGGCCCG
This sequence comes from Alicycliphilus denitrificans K601, assembly GCF_000204645.1. Classification (NCBI taxonomy): domain Bacteria; kingdom Pseudomonadati; phylum Pseudomonadota; class Betaproteobacteria; order Burkholderiales; family Comamonadaceae; genus Alicycliphilus; species Alicycliphilus denitrificans. The sequence goes on from NC_015422.1 coordinate 4,278,802, forward strand.
AGAAGATGAACGCCTTCCGCGGCACCACCTGCGACGAGCTCATCAAGGCCCTGAACAAGGCCGGCTACGACCGTGACGTGGGCGCCATCGTGCTGGCCGGCGCGGGCGACCGGGCCTTCTGCACCGGCGGCGACCAGTCGGCGCACGACGGCAACTACGACGGGCGCGGCACCATCGGCCTGCCGATGGAGGAACTGCACACCGCCATCCGCGACGTGCCCAAGCCCGTGATCGCGCGCGTGCAGGGCTACGCCATCGGCGGCGGCAACGTGCTCGCCACCATCTGCGACCTGACCATCTGCTCGGAGAAGGCCCAGTTCGGCCAGGTCGGCCCCAAGATGGGCTCGGTGGACCCGGGCTACGGCACGGCCTTCCTGGCGCGCGTGGTGGGCGAGAAGAAGGCGCGCGAGATCTGGTACCTGAACCGCCGCTACAGCGGCGCCGAGGCCGTGGCCATGGGCCTGGCCAACTTCTGCGTGCCGCACGACCAGCTCGATGCCGAGGTGCAGAAGATCGGCGAGGAGCTGTGCGAGCGCAGCCCCACGGCGCTGGCCATCGCCAAGCGCAGCTTCAACATGGACACGGCGCACCAGGCGGGCATCGCCGGCATGGGCATGTACGCGCTCAAGCTGTTCTACGACACCGAGGAATCGCGCGAGGGCGTGAACGCGCTCAAGGAAAAGCGCAAGCCCGAGTTCCGCAAGTACGCCAGGTAAGGCGCCCCGGAGAACCGCGATGAACCCGAACCCCTACATCGACGAGGACCTGCAGGCGCTGGCCGGGACCGCGCGGCGCTTCGCCCAGGAGCGCGTGGCGCCGGGCTTCCTGGAGCGCGACAAGACCCGGACGCTCGACCGCGCGCTGATGCGCGAAATGGGAGAGCTCGGGTTCCTGTGCCCCGAACTGCCCGAGCAGTTCGGCGGCCTGGGGCTAGGCTGCCTGGCCGCGGGCGTCATCCACGAGGAGATCGCGCGCGCCGACCTGAGCTGCTCCTACCTGAACCTCCTGTCCTCCCTCAACGGGCAGATCCTCTCGCGGTACGGCGACCCCGGGGTGGTCGGCCCGTGGCTGCGCAAGCTGGTCTCGGGGGAGGCACTGTGCGCCATCGCGCTGACCGAGCCCCGCGGCGGCTCCGACGCCGCCAACCTGCGCCTGCGCGTCGAGCGCAGCGGCGACTCCTACGTCATCAACGGCGAGAAGACCTCCATCTCGGCCGCCGACCAGGCCGACATCGCCGTGGTCTTCGGGCGCACCGGCCGGCCCGAGGACGGCGCCCATGGCGTGACGGCCCTGCTGGTCCCCATGGACACCCCGGGTATCACCACCAACCGCTTCGACTGCCATGGGCAGCGCGCGATCGGCCGCGGCTCGATCTTCTTCGAGAACGTGCGCGTGCCGGCGAACCACCGCCTGGGCGACGAGAACAAGGGGTTCGTCCAGGTGATGCAGGGCTTCGACTACTCGCGCTCGCTGATCGGCCTGAGCTGCCTGGCGGTGGCGCGGGCCGCGCTGGAGGAGACCTGGCAGTACATCACGCAGCGCGAGGCGTTCGGCCAGCCGCTCTCGGCCTTCCAGGGCGTCACGCATCCGCTGGCGGCATTCGACACCGAGGTGGAGGGCGCACGGCTGCTCTGCCTGCAGGGCCTGTGGCTCAAGGACAAGGGCCTGCCCCATTCCGCGGAAGCCGGCATGGCCAAGTGGTGGGGGCCCAAGCTGGCCTACGACGTGATCCACCAGTGCCTGCTGAGCTTCGGCCACGGCGGCTACGACCGCGGCCCGATGGAGCAGCGCCTGCGCGACGTGCTCGGTTACCAGTTGGGCGACGGCACGGCCCAGATCATGAAAACCATCATCGCCCGCACCCGCGCCGGGCGCAGGAACGTGCCCGCCTGAAAGAGCGCGGCACACGACACCGAAGGAGACAAACCATGGAATTCGACGCCGTACTGCTGCCCCCGCGCCGCGCCCGCATGGCCGCCCAGGGCCTGTGGCGCGACCGCACCATCAACGACTACCTCGACGCCTGCGTGGCCGCCTGTCCCGACAGGCCCGCGCTGTCCGCGCTGCAGGTCGAGTCGGGCGCCATGCGCCGCTTCAGCTACCGCGAGCTCGCGCAGATGGCAGACCGCATCGCCGTGGGCCTGGCACGCCTGGGCGTGGGCCCGGGCGACGTGGTGGCCTGCCAGCTGCCCAACTGGTGGCAGTTCACGCTGGTGTACCTGGCGTGCTCGCGCATCGGCGCGGTGATGAACCCGCTGATGCACATCTTCCGCGAGCGCGAGCTGTCGTTCATGCTCCGGCACGGCGAGGCCAAGGTCATGATCGCACCCAAGACCTTCCGCGGCTTCGATTTCGAGGCCATGCTCGCCGCGCTGCAGCCGAGCCTGCCGGACCTCAAGCACCTGGTGGTCGTGGGCGGCAGCGGCGCCAACAGCTTCGACGCGCTGCTGTCCGGCCCCGAATGGGAGAAGGAGGCCGACGCGCAGGACATCCTCACGCGCAGCCGCCCCGGCGCGGACGACGTGACCCAGCTCATCTACACCTCGGGCACCACGGGCGAGCCCAAGGGCGTGATGCACTCGGCGAACACGCTGCTGTCCAACATCGTCCCCTACGCCGAGCGCCTGCGCCTGGGCGCGGACGACACCATCCTCATGGCCTCGCCCATGGCGCATCAGACCGGCTTCATGTACGGGCTGATGATGCCCATCGTGCTCAAGGCCAGCGCGGTGCTGCAGGACGTGTGGGAGCCGAAAAAGGCCGTGGCGCTGATCCAGGCCGAGCGTGTCACCTTCACCATGGCGTCCACGCCCTTCCTGACCGACCTGGCGCGCACGGTGGCCGAGTCCGGGCAGGGCGTGCCCACGCTGCGCACCTTCCTGTGCGCCGGCGCACCCATCCCCGGGCCTCTGGTGGAGCAGGCGCGCTCCGCGCTGGGCGCCAAGGTGGTCTCGGCCTGGGGCATGACCGAGAACGGCGCAGTCACCCTCACACAGCTCGACGACGGCGACGAGCGCTCCGTGAACACCGACGGCTGCCCGCTGCCGGGCGTGGAGATCAAGGTGGTGGACGTGGACGGCCGCGCCCTGCCCCCGGGCGATTCGGGCCGGCTGCTGCTGCGCGCGTGCTCCAATTTCGGCGGGTATCTGAAGCGCCCGCAGCTCAACGGCACGGATGCGGATGACTGGTTCGACACCGGCGACCTGGCCCGCATCGACGAGCGCGGCTACGTGCGCATCACGGGCCGCAGCAAGGACGTGATCATCCGCGGCGGCGAGAACATCCCCGTGGTGGAGATCGAGTCGCTGCTGTACAAGCACCCCGCCATCGCCATGGCCGCCATCGTGGCCTACCCCGACGAGCGCCTGGGCGAGCGCGCCTGCGCCGTGGTGGTGCCCAAGCCCGGCCAGAGCATCGACCTGCCCGCCATCGTGGAATTCCTGAAGAGCCAGAAGGTGGCCCTGCAGTACATCCCGGAAAAGCTGGTGGTCAGGGAGGCCATGCCCGCCACGCCGTCCGGAAAGATCCAGAAATTCAGGCTGCGCGAGATGCTGCAGCAGGATGCAGGCAGCGCCGCGAACTGAAGCCTCCCAGGGTGCGTTCGCTCTCAAAAATATAGCTTGCGGCGCTTGATATACAAGCGCTGCAAGCCGTTTTTCCTGAAAATCGATCCTGGGGACGCCTTTACAGCGCCTTGACCAGTTCCGGCACGGCCTGGAACAGGTCCGCCTCCAGCCCGTAGTCGGCCACGCTGAAGATCGGCGCCTCGGGGTCCTTGTTGATGGCCACGATGACCTTGGAGTCCTTCATGCCTGCCAGGTGCTGGATGGCCCCCGAGATGCCGCACGCGATGTACAGCTGCGGCGCCACGATCTTGCCCGTCTGCCCCACCTGCAGGTCGTTGGGCGCGTAGCCCGCGTCCACCGCAGCGCGGCTCGCGCCGATGGCCGCGCCCAGCTTGTCGGCCAGCGGGGTGATGACTTCGTTGAATTTCTCGGCGCTGCCCAGGGCGCGGCCGCCGCTGACGATGATCTTGGCGGCGGTGAGTTCGGGTCGGTCGCTCTTGGCGATTTCGCTGCCCACGAAGCGGCTTTTGCCGCTGTCAGCCACGGCGGCGATCGCCTCGACGCTGGCCGCGCCGCCCGTGGCGGGCGCGGCGTCGAAGCCCGTGGTGCGCACGGTGATGACTTTGACGCTGTCGCCGCTTTGCACGGTGGCAATGGCGTTGCCCGCGTAGATGGGGCGCTCGAAGGTGTCGGCGGAGATGACTTTGGTGATGTCGCTGATTTGCGCGACGTCGAGCTTGGCGGCCACGCGCGGGGCCACGTTCTTGCCGCCGGCGGTGGCCGGGAACAGGATGTGGCTGTAGTTGCCGGCGATCTGCAGTACCTGGGCGGCGAGGTTCTCGGCCAGGCCGTCCTTGAGGCTGGCGCCGTCGGCGTGGATGACTTTGGCGACGCCGGCGATCTGGGCTGCTGCCTGGGCCGCGGCCTGGGCGTTTTCTCCGGCAACGAGTACGTGCACGTCGGCGCCGCAGGCGGCCGCTGCGGTGACGGTGTTGAGGGTGGCGGCCTTGATGGTCGCGTTGTCGTGTTCTGCGATGACGAGTGCGGTCATGGTCTGTTTCCTTTGCCTCAGATCACTTTGGCTTCGTTCCGGAGTTTGGCCACGAGGGTGGCGACGTCGGGGACTTTGATGCCGGCGCCGCGTTTCGGGGGTTCGGCCACTTTGAGGGTTTTCAGGCGCGGGGCAACTTGAACGCCCAGGTCTTCGGGCTTGACGCTCTCCAGCGGCTTTTTCTTGGCCTTCATGATGTTGGGCAGGGTGACGTAGCGCGGTTCATTGAGGCGCAGGTCGGTGGTCACCACGGCGGGCAAGCTGAGCGCCAGGGTTTCGAGGCCGCCGTCGATTTCGCGCGTGACGTTGGCTTTGTCGCCGGCGATTTCGACTTTGCTGGCGAAGGTGGCCTGGGGCAGGTCGGCCAGCGCCGCGAGCATCTGGCCGGTCTGGTTGGCGTCGTCGTCGATGGCCTGTTTGCCCAGGATGATGAGGCCGGGCTGTTCCTTGTCCACCAGGGCCTTCAGGAGCTTGGCCACGGCCAGCGGCTGCAGTTCGGCGTCGGTTTCCACGAGGATGGCGCGGTCGGCGCCGATGGCCATGGCGGTGCGCAGGGTTTCCTGGCATTGGGCCACGCCGCAGCTGACGGCGATGACTTCGGTGGCCGCGCCTTTTTCCTTCAGGCGTACGGCTTCCTCGACGGCGATTTCGTCGAACGGGTTCATGCTCATCTTCACGTTGGCGATGTCTACGCCCGTGCCGTCCGATTTCACCCGGACTTTCACGTTGTAGTCCACCACGCGTTTGACGGGGACGAGGATTTTCATGGAGAGCTTCTTTCTGCTGGAGGGTTATCGGAGCATGCCGGCCAGGCGCTCCCGGATCAGCGCCTCGGCCTGGGACATGATGGAGTCGATGAGTTGCTGCACGGTGGGCACGTCGCGGATCAGGCCGGCGACCATGCCGCAGGACCAGACGCCGGCCTCCATGTCGCCCTGCTGCATGATGCGCGGGTAGACGCCTGCCACCTCGGGCGCGATGTCGGCGAACGTGACGGCCGCGCCCAGCTGGCGCTCCTTCTGCAGCACGCGCTCGGTGGCGGCGTTGGTGAGCACGCGCTCGGTATTGCGCAGCGGCCGCATGATGAGGCGCGTGTCCAGCTCGCTGGCGGCGACGATGGCCTGCTTGACGTTGTCGTGCACCGGCGCCTCCCGGGTGGCGATGAAGCGCGTGCCCATGTTGACGCCATCGGCGCCCAGCGCCAGCGCGGCCACGAGCGAGCGGCCGTCCGCCATGCCGCCCGAGGCGACGAACGGGATCTTGAGCTCCTCGGCCGCGCGCGGCAGCAGGATGAAGTTGGGGATGTCGTCCTCGCCCGGATGGCCGCCGCATTCGAAGCCGTCCACGCTGATGGCATCGCAGCCAATGGCCTCGGCCTTGAGCGCATGGCGCACCGAGGTGCACTTGTGAATGACCTTGATGCCCGCCTCCTTGAGCGCGGGCAGCCATTTCTGCGGGTTGTTGCCCGCGGTCTCGACGATCTTCACGCCGCCCTCGACGATGGCCTTCACGTAGCCGGGATAGTCGGGCGGGTTGACGGCGGGCAGGAAGGTCAGGTTCACGCCGAAGGGCTTGTCGGTCATCTCGCGGCAGCGCGCGATCTCCCGGGCCAGCAGCTTGGGCGTCTTCTGCGTCAGGCCGGTGATGACGCCCAGCCCCCCGGCGTTGGAGACGGCCGATGCCAGCTCGGCATAGCCCACGTGGTGCATGCCGCCCTGGATGATGGGGTGCTCTATGCCGAACAGTTCTGTGATGCGGGTCTTCATGCGGTCCTCACTCTGGCGCGATGCCCTTGTCGCGGATGATCTGGCCCCAGCGGCCGTAGTCGTTCTGGATGCGCTGGCCCATCTGCGCCGGATCCTGGAAGTGGGCGATGGCGCCCACGCCGAGCAGCTTGTCCTGGATCTCCTTGTCGGCCAGGATCTGCTTGACCTCGGCGGCGATGCGGTCCACCACAGCCTTGGGCGTTCCGCGGGGCGCCAGCAGGCCGCCCCAGGACACGGCGTCGTAGCCCTTGATCCCCTGCTCGGCGATGGTCTTCACCTCGGGCAGCATGACCACGCGCTGGGGCGAGCCCACGGCGATGGCGCGCAGCTTGCCCGCCTGGATGTGCGGCAGCGCCGCCACGAGGTCGGCATACATGATGGGCACCTGGCCGCCGATGGTGTCGGTGATCGCCGGCACGCCGCCCTTGTAGGGCACGTGCTGCATGTCGAAGTCCCCCATCTGCTTGAGCAGCTCCATGCTCAGGTGGCCGAAGCTGCCCGCGCCCGAGCTGGTGTAGTTCAGCGGCGTCTTCTGCGCCTTGGCGTGGGCGATCAGGCCCTTGAGGTCGGTCACGTCGGGCAGCAGCTTGGGGTTGACGACGATGACGATGGGCAGGTCGTACACCGTGGCCACGGGCGCGAAGTCCTTCACCGTGTCGTAGCCGGTCTTCCTGTACAGGTGCGGGGCCAGCAGCGTGGGCGTGGCCAGCATCATCAGCGTGTAGCCGTCGGCCGGGCTCTTGGCGACCTGGGCCGCGGCGATGGAGCCCGAGGCGCCGGGGCGGTTGTCCACCACCACGGGCTGCTTGAGGCGCTCGGCCAGCTTCTGGCCCACGATGCGCGAGGCCGTGTCGGTCGGGCCGCCGGCCGGGAAGGGCACGACCAGCTTGATCATCTTGTCGGGCCAGGCGCCCTGCGCCTGCGCGCCGCCGGCCACGCCGGCCAGCAGCGGCGCGGCGGCCAGGGCCAGGGCGGTGCGGCGGTTCATTGCGAAAGACTTCATGCTCTATTCCTTTAATCAAAAATGCTTGTACCCCTTGTGCAACAAGCGGTTGAAGCTATGCTTTTCAAAGCATCACAGCTGCGGCAGGGTCAGCACGCCCTGCGCCTGCAGGGCCTGCAGCTGCTCGTCGCTCATGGCCAGCAGGCTCGTGAGCACCTCGCGCGTGCCCTCGCCCAGCGTGGGCGGCGCGTTGCGGATCGGCAGGCGCCGGCCGTCCAGGCGGTAGGGCGGCGCGAACACCGGCGTGGTGCCGACCACGGGGTGCGGCATGTCCTGCACCAGGCGGCCGCGGCGCGTGCGCTCGCTGGTCAGCGCCTCGTGCAGGCCGGCCACGCGGCCGCAGGGGATGCCGGCGGCCGTCAGGCGTTCGAGCAGCAGGTCGCGCGGGAAGGTGTGGATCAGCTCCTTGAGCATGGGGCCGAGCTCCAGGCGGTGCTTGGCGCGCTCCACGTTGGTGGCGAAGCGCGGATCCTCCACGATGTCCGGGCGCATGATGACCTGGCGGCAGAACTTGTCGAACTGTGCGTTGTTGCCCACGGCGATGATCAGGGGGCCGTCGGCGGCCTCGTACATGCCGTAGGGCACGATGGACGGGTGGGCGTTGCCGTAGCGCTCGGGGTCGTGGCCGAGCTTGAGCGCGTCGAGCCCGTAGTAGCCCGTGACCATGAGGCCGCAGTCGTACAGCGCCATCTCGATGAGCTGGCCCTTGCCCGTGCGCTCGCGGCGCAGCATGGCAGCCAGGATGGCCTGGGCCGCGTACATGCCGGTCATCAGGTCGACCACGGCCACGCCGAACTTGAGCGGCGGCGTGTTCGCCTCGCCGTTGAGCGCCATGAGGCCGGACTCGCCCTGGATCACCAGGTCGTAGCCGGGGCGGCTGGCCTCGGGGCCGCTCGTGTCGTAGCCGGCCACGGCGCAGTAGATCAGGCCCGGCCTGAGGGCCTTGAGCTGCTCGTAGCCCAGGCCCAGCTTCTCGGCGCCGCCGGTCTTGAAGTTGTGGATGACCACGTCGCACTGCGGCACCAGGTCGTGGATGATCTTCAGCCCCTCTGGGGTCTGAAGGTCGATGGTGATGGACCGCTTGTTGCGGTTCATGCTGTTGTAGTAGGTGGTCTCGGTCTTGCCGATGCGCAGGCCCCAGTCGCGCGTGTCGTCGCCGCGGCCCGGGTGTTCCACCTTGATGACCTCGGCGCCGAAGTCGGCCAGCACCATGGCGCACATGGGACCGGCGAACACGCGCGAGAGGTCGAGCACGCGCACGCCTTGCAGGGGAAAGTCCTGGACGGACGGGTTGGTCGATGTCATGGCTCGCACTCCTTGTTGCTCACGTCAATCCGTTTTCCTGGCGCCCATGAGGGCAATCGTTCCCTGGGCGACGGCGCACAGTTTCTCGGTGCCATCGGAGACCGCATAGACATCGCAGCGGCAGACCGCCTGCGTTCGGCCCGCATGCACGGCCGTGGCGCGTGCCGCAAGAAAATCGCCGACAGCGGGGCGCACATAGTTGATCTTGTATTCCGAGGTCACGACACCGGGCCCCAGTGCCATGCCGCCGGCAAACGTGAGCGCGTTGTCCGCCAGATACGAGACCACGCCGCCGTGCACGAAGCCGTGCTGCTGCCTGATCTGTTCGGTGACGGGCACACGCAGCTCCACCACCTGCGCCGTGTATTGCATCACTTCTGCCTGAACCAGGCGGCTGAACGGCTGCGCGTCCAGGACCCGCCGTGCGTCCTCAATGGATCGGCTCATACGTCCTACGTCTCCCCGCGCCAGGCGCACCAGCGCTCAACCCTGCCTGCCGCCGCGCAGCTTGGCGAAGTCGGGCGCGCGCTTTTCCAGGAAGGCGTTAATGCCCTCGCGCGACTCCTCGGTCTCCTGCGACAGCGGCATGTACAGCGCCTCCAGCTCCAGCTGCTGCTCCAGCGTGTTGCGCGGCGCCACGCGGCACAGGTGCTTGATGCGCGCCATGGCCAGCTCGGGGCCGGCGGCCACCTGCTGCGCGAGGGCGATCGCCTGCTCCAGCGCCTGGCCGGGCTCGGCCAGGCGGTTGACCACGCCGAGCTGGTGCATGCGCTCGCCGCTCACGCGCTCGCCGGTCAGGCACAGCTCGGTGAGCACCTGGCGCGAGACGAATTCGGCCAGCAGCGCCGTGGCGCCGCCGTCGGGCGTGAGGCCCACCTTGACGTAGGCCACCGAGAACTGCGCGTTCTTCGCGGCCACCAGCATGTCGCCGGCCAGCGCCAGCGACAGGCCGGCGCCCGCGGCCGCGCCCTCCACCGCCATGATCACGGGCTTGGGGCAGTCGCGCAGCGCGCGCACCAGGTTGTGCAGGCCTTCGAGCCTGAGGCGGCGCTCGGCGAGGGGCAGCTCGCGCCGCTGGATGATCTGGCGCAGGTCGCCGCCGGAGCAGAAATGCCCGCCCTCGCCGGTGACCACCACGGCGCCTATGGTGGTGTCGCACGCGGCCGTGTGCAGCGCCGCCGTGAGGCCCATGTAGAAGCCCGGCGTGAGCGCGTTGCGCGCGCCGGGGTTGTTGTTGGACAGCACGAGCACGGCGCCTTCGCGGCGGGTCAGCAGGGCGTTGTCGGTCATGGGCATCTCCTGTACTACTTTTCTGATAGCTGGCAGCGCTTGCTAGGCAAGGGCTGGGGGCTGTTTTTGCTTGAAACCCTCTCCCGCCGGCGGGAGAGGGGGCGTGCGGCAAGGCTCAGGCGGACAGCGCCATCCAGCGCGCCAGGTGGTGGTCCATGTCGCCGAGCTGGTGGTCGATCATCACCAGGCGCTTGGCGTAGTGGGCCAGCGGCAGCTCCCAGGTCACGCCGATGCCGCCGTGCATCTGGATCGCCTCCTCCGCGATCAGCGTGCCGATCTTGCCCACGCTGTACTTGGCGGCCGACAGGGCCTTCTCGCGCGTCACGCGGTCGGTCTCGTCGATGGCCGCGGCGGCGTTGATCACGGCCGAGCGCGCCTGCTCCACCTCCAGCAGCATGTCGGCCATGCGGTGCTGCAGGGCCTGGAAGCTGCCGATCGGCACGCCGAACTGCTTGCGCGTGCGCAGGTATTCCAGCGTGTCGCCCTTGGCCTTGTCCATGGCGCCCAGGCTTTCGGCCGCGAGCGCCAGCAGGCCGTAGCCCACGATGCGTTCGAGCAGCGCGCAACCCTGGCCTTCGGCACCCAGCAGCGCGTCGGCGCCGACCTGCACGCCCGCGAAGCGGAGCTCGGCCGCATGGCCGCCGTCGATGCGGCCATAGCCGCGCGCGCCGATGCCGGCCGCGTCGCCCGGCACGAGGAACAGCGAGATGCCGGCCTCGTCGTCCACGGCGCCCGCGGTGCGCGCGCTCACCAGCAGCAGTTGCGCCTGGTCGCCGAACGGCACCACGGCCTTGGCGCCGTCGATGCGCCAGCCATCGCCGTTCCTCTTCGCGGTGGTGGCGACGCGGCCCAGCTCGTAATGGTTGGCCGGCTCGTCGTGCGCCAGCGCCGCCAGCGCGGTGCCGGCGACGATGTCTTCGAGCCGCGCCTTCTGCGCCGGCGTGCCGGCCTCGGCCAGCGCGCGGCCCACGAGCAGCGCGCCAAGCAGCGGCTCGGCCACCAGGTGGTTGCCCAGGGCCTCGAACACCAGGTGGATGTCGGGGCCGGCGCCGCCCAGGCCGCCGTCGGCCTCCTTGAACAGCGCGCCGATGGCGCCGATCTCGGCCAGCTTGGCATAGGTCTCGGCGCTGTAGCCGGCCTCGCCATAGGCCGCCTGGTTGCGGTATTCCGCCGGGTATTGCTCGCTCAGGTAGCGGTTCAGAGCGTCCGCCAGCATGCGGCGGTCTTCGTTGTGTTCAAAGTTCATGCCTGTCCCCTCACAGCCCCAGGATCATCTTGGAGATGATGTTGCGCTGGATCTCGTTGGAGCCGCCGAAGATCGACAGCTTGCGGTAGTTGAAGTACGCGGCCGCGGCGGTGGCGGCCTCCTTGGGGCCGACGGGCTCCTGGTCGTACTCGGCGAACTGGGCGGCCTCGATGTAGGGCAGCGCGTACGGCCCCATGGCGCGGCGGATCAGCGACAGCAGCTCCTGGCGGATCACCGTGCCGCGGATCTTGAGCATGGAGCTCTCGGCCCCCGGCACGCCGCCGCCCTGCACCGACGCGAGCACGCGCAGGTTGGTCGTGGCCATGTTGTTCAGGTCGATCTCGACCTGCGCCATGCGCGTGGCGAACTGCGGGTCCTGCGCCAAGGGCTTGCCATTGCGCTGCACGCGGCTGGCGATCGCCTTGAGCTTTTCCAGCGCGGCCATGGAGAAGCCCACGCCGGCGATGCCCGTGCGCTCGTAGGTCAGCAGGTACTTGGCGTAGGTCCAGCCCTTGTTCTCCTCGCCCACCAGGTTCTCCAGCGGCACCTTCACGTCGGTGAGGAAGACCTCGTTGACCTCGGCGTCGCCGTCCAGCGTGCGGATGGGGCGCACCTCCACGCCGGGCTGGTTCATGTCGATGAGCACGAAGCTGATGCCCGACTGCGCCTTGGCCTGCCTGTCGGTGCGCACCAGGCAGAACATCATGTTGGCGTGCTGGCCCTGGGTGGTCCAGGTCTTCTGGCCGTTGACGACGTAGTGGTCGCCCTCGCGCACGGCCGTCGTCTTGAGGCTCGCCAGGTCCGAGCCCGCGCCGGGCTCGGAATAGCCCTGGCACCACCAGTCGTCGCCATTGAGGATGCGCGGCAGCCAGCGCTTCTTCTGCTCCTCGTTGCCGTACTTGATCAGCACCGGGCCCAGCATGGACAGGCCGAACGGCACCAGGCGCGGGCCGCCGGCCATGGCGCACTCGTCGTCGAAGATGAACTTCTGGATCGGCGTCCAGCCGGTGCCGCCGTACTCCTTGGGCCAGTGGTAGGCCAGCCAGCCCTTCTTGTTCAGGATGGCGTGCCAGCCCTCCTGGTCGGCGCGCGTCAGGCGCTGGCCGGCCTTGACCTTGGCGGCGAGCTGCGGGGGCAGATGGTCCTTGAGGAACGCGCGCACCTCGGCGCGGAACGCCTCTTCTTCGGGGGTGAATTGCAGGTCCATGGTGGTGCCTTTTCAGAAAATCTCGAACAAGCCGGCCGCGCCCATGCCGCCGCCGATGCACATGGTGACCACGCCCCACTTGACCTTCTCGCCGCGCGCCTTGCGGCGCTGGCCTTCGAGCAGGACGTGGCCCGCCAGGCGCGCGCCCGTCATGCCGAACGGGTGGCCGATGGAGATGGCGCCGCCGTTGACGTTCAGGCGCTCATTGGGAATGCCGAGCTTGCGCTGGCAGTACAGCGCCTGCGAGGCGAAGGCCTCGTTGAGCTCCCACAGGTCGATGTCCTCGACCTTCAGGCCCGTGCGCTCCAGCAGGCGCGGCACGGCGAACACCGGGCCGATGCCCATCTCGTCGGGCTCGCAGCCGGCGATGGCGAAGCCGCGGAAGGCGCCCAGCGGCGAGAGGCCGCGGCGCTCGGCCTCCTTGGCCTCCATCAGCACGCAGGCGGCCGAGCCGTCGGACAGCTGCGAGGCGTTGCCCGCCGTGACGAACTTGCCCGGGCCCTTGACCGGCTCCAGCTTGGCCAGGCCTTCGAGCGTGGTCGAGGGGCGGTTGCAGTTGTCCATGGTGGCCGTCACGTTCTTGTAGGTGACCTCGCCGGTCTCCTTGTTCTTCTCGGCCATGGTGGTGGCGCAGGGCACGATCTCGCCCTCGAACACGCCGGCGGCCTGAGCGGCGGCCGTGCGCTGCTGGCTCTGCAGCGCGAACGCGTCCTGGTCCTCGCGCGTGATGCCGTAGCGCTGGGCCACCACGTCGGCGGTGTCGATCATCTCCATGAACAGCGCGGGCTTGTGCTCGAGCAGCCAGGGGTCCATGTCGGCCGTGCCGGTGCGGCCCGCGGGGCGCATCAGCGAGATGCTCTCCACGCCGCCGGCGACCATGGCGGGCACGCCCTCCATGACGATGCGCCCGGCCGCCACGGCGATGGCCTGCAGGCCCGACGAGCAGAAGCGGTTGATCACGGTGCCGCCCACCGTCACCGGCAGGCCGGCGCGCAGCGCGGTCTGGCGGCCGATGTTGCGGCCCGTCGTGCCCTCGGGGTAGCCGCAGCCCCAGATCAGGTCCTCGATCAGGCCGGGCTCGATGCCGGCGCGCTGCACCGCGGCCTGCACCGAGAAGGCGCCCAGCTGGGCACCGGGTGTGACGTTGAATTCGCCGCGGTGGGACTTGGCCAGCGGCGTGCGGGCGGTGGAAACGATGACGGCTTCGCGCATGGGAGGCTCCTTGGAAATGGCTGCGTTTCTATGGAATCGATAGCTGCTTGCGCAGCGTGGACGGGCGTTCGAGCGGTTTTTATTGAAATCTATGAAGAGGGCCGGTTTCCTCCCCCCTCGGGAGGGGAGGAGCGGGGGCCGGCCGTCAGCCGCGCTGGTTCAGGCTGGCGAAGTTCCTGCCCTCGGCCACCAGCTTCTTGAGCAGCGGCGCGGGCTGCCAGAACAGCGCGTCCTCCTTGGCGAAGGCTTCGATGTCGGCCAGCACCTTGGGCAGGCCCTGCATGTCGGCCCATTGCATCGGGCCGCCGCGCCAGCGCGGAAAGCCATAGCCGAACAGGAAGGTCACGTCGATGTCGAGCGGACGCAGCGCGATGCCCTCCTCCAGCACCTTGGCGCACTCGTTGACCATGGCCGCCATGTAGCGGCGCATGATCTCCTCGTGCGTGAAGGCGCGCGGCGTGATGCCCTTCTTCGTGCGCTCGGCGTCCACGATGGCCAGCACCTCGGGGTCCTGCTGGCCGGTGCGCGCTCCTTCGGGGTACAGGTACCAGCCGCGTCCGGTTTTCTGGCCGTACCAGCCGCGCTCGGCGATGCGGTCAGCGATCTCGACGTAGCGCGCCCTGGGATCGCGCGTGGCAGCCTTGCGCTTGCGCGTGGCCCAGCCGATGTCGCCGCCGGCCAGGTCCGACACCTGGAACGGCCCCATGGGGTAGCCGAACTCGCGCACGGCCGCATCGATCTCGTAGGGGCTGGCGCCGTCTTCGAGCATGTAGTTGGCCGCCTCGCGGTAGACCGATAGGATGCGGTTGCCGATGAAGCCGTCGCACACGCCGGCGCGCACCGGCACCTTCTTCATGCGCTTGGCCAGCTCGAACGCGGTGACCACCACGTCGGGCGCCACCTTGGCGGGCACGACGATCTCCAGCAGCTTCATGATGTTGGCCGGGCTGAAGAAATGCAGGCCGATCACGTCCTGCGGGCGGCTGGTGACGGCGGCGATGGCGTCGATGTCCAGATACGAGGTGTTGGTGGCCAGCACCGCGCCGCTCTTGCACACCCGGTCGAGCTCCTTGAACACGGCCTTCTTGACCTCGATGTCCTCGAACACCGCCTCGATCACCAGATCCACGTCCTTGATGTCGTCATACGAGGTGCTGGGCTGGTAGCGCGCCATGGTGGCGGCCTTGGCCTCGGCGGTCATGCGGCCCTTGGCGATCAGGCCGTCGTAGACCTTCTCCACGTTCTTGCGGCCGCGCGCGATGGACTCGGCGTCGCGCTCGATCATCACCACCGACAGGCCCGCGTCCAGGGCCGCCACGGTGATGCCGGCGCCCATGGTGCCGCCGCCGATGATGGCCAGCTTGGCGAAATGGCGCGGCGCTGCGGCCCTGGCCTCGGGGATCTTGGCGGTCTCGCGCTCGGCGAAGAAGGCGTGCACCAGGCCAGCGCGCTGCGGGCTGTTCAGGCATTCGAGGAACAGCTCGCGCTCGCGCTTCACGCCCTCGGCAAAGGGCATCTGCACGGCGGCCTTGACGCATTCGATGATCTTGGCCGGAGAGAACAGGCCGCGCGTCTTCTTGGCCGTGTCCTGGGCCAGCTGGTCCAGCGCCGCCAGCGCGGCGGCCTTGTCGGCCACCTCCAGGTCGCAGGTGCGGCGCGGCTGCGTGCCACTGGCGAGCAGTTCGCGCACATAGGCCAGGCCGGCGGCCACGGGGTCGTCGCCCTCGACCAGCTTGTCCACCAGGCCGGCGGCCAGGGCCGCCTTGGCCGACAGGTGCTTGCCACTGAGCATCAGCTCGGCCGCGGGCAGCGCCCCCATCAGGCGCGGCGAGCGCTGCGTGCCGCCTGCGCCGGGCAGCAGGCCCAGGTTGACTTCGGGCAGGCCCAGCTTGGCGCCGGGCAGAGCCAGGCGGTAATGCGTGGCCATGGCGACCTCCAGCCCGCCGCCCAGCGCCGGGCCGTGGATGGCGGCCACCACCAGCTTGCCGCCGGCTTCCATGCGGTTGAGCACCTCGGGCAGGAAGGGCGCCATCGGCGGCTTGCCGAACTCGCGGATGTCCGCGCCGGCGATGAAGGCCTTGCCCTGGCCCACGATCAGCATGGCGCGGGAGGCGGCGTCCTGCTCCAGCTGCTCCACGGCCTCCTGCAGGCCGGCGCGCACGGCCTGGCGCAGCGCGTTGACGGGGGGGTTGTCGATGGTGACCACCAGTACTTCGCCATCGAGGCGGATGTGGACGGGGGAAGCGCTGGCTTGCTCGCTCATCGTGTTGTCTCCGGGTGGAAAGTGAAAACACCCATTCTGCATAGACAGGCAGTTTTAACAATCACATCATCCATTGACAAAGCGTCAAATAAAATTTGACAATTGATAGAATGGACCTGCAATCGCTCACCCTTTTAGTGGAGATCATCGACAGCGGCAACCTCAGCCAGGCGGCGCGCAAGCTCAAGATGACGCGCGCCAACGTCAGCTACCATCTGACGCAGCTGGAAAAATCTGCGGGCGTGCAGCTCATCCGGCGCAGCACGCGCCGCGTGGAGCCCACCGAGGTCGGCCTGCGCCTGTACGAGCATGGCCTCGCCATCCGCAACGAAGTGCTGGCCGCGCGCGAGACCGTGACCAGCCTGGGCCAGGGCTTGCTGGGACGCGTGGGCATCAGCGTGCCCAGCGGCTATGGCCAGATGGTGATGAGCGACTGGCTCATCGAGTTCAAGCGGCTGTACCCCGGCATCGTGCTGGACGTGCTGTTCGAGAACCGCGCCGACCACCTGCGCGACGAAGTGGACATCGTCATCCGCGTCATTCCCGAACCGCCGCTGTCGGTCATCGCGCGCAGCCTGGGTCCCATGCGCTATGTGGCCTGCGCCTCGCGCGCCTACGTGGCCGAGCACGGCCTGCCCGCCACGCTCTACGAACTGCGCAACAGCCCGGTGATCACGGCCGGCGTGATCGGGCACCAGCTGCGCCTGTCGGCCTACCAGGGCAAGGAGCGCCAGGAGGTGCTGCTGGAGCCCACGCTGATCTCAGAGCATTTCCCGTTCCTGCGCCAGGGCATCCTGGCCGGGCTGGGCGTGGGCCTGGTCCCCGACTACGTGGTGCAGGCCGAGGTGGCCAGCGGCGAGGTGCTGCTCGCGCTGCAGGAATACCGCCTGAGCATCTTCGGCAGCCACATGTACCTGATGTACCTGCCCGGCCGCC
This sequence comes from Alicycliphilus denitrificans K601, assembly GCF_000204645.1. Classification (NCBI taxonomy): domain Bacteria; kingdom Pseudomonadati; phylum Pseudomonadota; class Betaproteobacteria; order Burkholderiales; family Comamonadaceae; genus Alicycliphilus; species Alicycliphilus denitrificans. The sequence continues at coordinate 4,295,647 of NC_015422.1, forward strand.
ACCAGACGCGCGCCGTGCGCACCTGCATCGACTTCCTGATGGCCAAGGCCGGGCATGGCGCGTCGCCTGTATTGACCCAGTGAAAACCTGCTCAGGTATTACCGTCGAGAGGAAAACACCATGAGTACGTTGATGGACGAAGAGATCAAGCGCTGGACCGCGAAGCGCAAGACGGCATTGGTACTGGAAATCATCCAGGGCAAGACCAGCGTGGCCGAGGCCAGTCGGTCCTATGATCTTCCGCCCTCGGAGATCGAGAGCTGGGTGGAGGACGGCCGCAAAGGGATGGAGAACGCCCTGAAGGCCAACCCGCAGGACGTGCGCGAGCAATACGAGCGCCAGCTCAAGGATCTGCAGGAGGCCTACGGCGAGGCGATGCTGGAGTTGCGCGCTAGAAAAAAATTGCAGTCCCTGCTGGGCGAGGACGAGAAGTGATCGAGACGATCCGCCAGGGACTGCAGGCCGACGGCATCACCGTCTCGATCTCTGAACCGCCCCGGCTTTCAAGGAGGCCGATTGGTTTAAGTTGACACCTCTGTCGAGGTGTCGCTGACGGCGAGTTGCCTCCAGTAGTTTGCCTCAGCTTCTGCCGGAGGGATGCCCCCAATCGGCGTGAGCAGTCGGACGTGATTGAACCAGTGCACCCACTGCAGGGTGGCCAGCTCCACGGATTCCCTGGTCTTCCAGGGTCCCCGGCGGTGAATCAGCTCGGCCTTGTACAGCCCGTTGATGGTCTCGGCCAGTGCGTTGTCGTAGCTGTCACCCCGGCTGCCCACTGATGGCTGGATACCCGCCTGGTCCAAGCGTTCGGTGTAGCGTATGGAAACGTATTGACTGCCCCTGTCGGAATGGTGCGTCAAGGCATGGGCTGCTGGCTGGCGGTCATACAGCGCCTGCTCCAGCGCATCCAGCACGAAGTCCGTTTGCATGCTGCGGCTGACCCGCCAGCCCACGATGCGCCGGGCGTACACGTCCACCACGAAGGCCACGTACAACCAGCCCTGCCAGGTGGAGACGTAGGTGAAGTCCGACACCCACAGCTCGTTGGGCCGGCTGGCCTTGAATTGCCGGTTGACGTGGTCCAGCGGGCACGGTGCCGATGTGTCCGGCGTGGTGGTGCGCACTGTCTTGCCACGGCGTGCTCCTTGCAAGCCCATGGCACGCATCAGGCGCTCGACCGTGCAGCGCGCCACTGCGATGCCCTCGCGGTTCATCTGCAGCCAGACCTTATCGGCCCCGTAGACCTGCCAGTTGGCGTGCCACACGCGCTGGATGTCGGCTTTCAAACCCTCGTCACGCTGGACGCGTTGACTGCGCAGTTGCGGGTTGCGTTGCCGGGCTGCGTGGCGCCAGTAACACGACGGGGCCATCTGCAGCACCCGGCAGATGGGCTCGACCCCGTAGTCATCACGGTGGCGGTCGATGTAGTTCTTCAAGACTTCAATCGGCGGTCGAGCTCCGCCTGCGCGAAAAACGCGCTGGCCGTCTTCAGGATGTCGTTGGCCCGGCGCAGCTCTTTGACCTCACGCTCCAGTTCCTTGATGCGCTGGGCGTCTGCCGTGGTGGTGCCGGGGCGCTGGCCGCTGTCGACCTCGGCCTTCTTGACCCAGTCATTCAAGGTCTGCGGCACGCAGCCAATCTTGGGCGCAATCGATTCAATGGCTGCCCACAGCGACGGGTAGTCGGCTCGGTGCTCCTGCACCATGCGAACGGCGCGCTCGCGGACTTCCGGGGAGAACTTCGGTGACTTGTTCATGGCTCCATCTTCTCAAGAGTTGGTGCCTCCTCGAAATCCGGGGCTGTTCAGTTCACGCAACGTGTTCATGCGTATCGGTATCGGTGCATTGCATTTCTACGATCAGGCCCCCCGCGAACTGCGCCGCAATGCGATACACCATTTGGGTATGCAGGTTGTCGGCCTGCAGGATTTGTATGACCGCATGAAAGCCGCGGGCGTACACCTGCCCAATCCGATTCGCCACTCGAAAGGCGGCGGCTACTTTATGCTGGAAGCGCCTGATCAGGTGCTGATCGAAGCGTTTGAGCCTGGCTCAGAACGAGATCCGAACGTCTTGGCCTACTATGGCTATCGATAAATGAGATCGATCTTTGAGTCGTTGCGACGGCTCGTCCAAGCCTTCCCGTGCAGGCTTGGACGAGCCTAGAGAGCAACCGCTTCCGGCGGCTGCATGGAAACGCGAAGCGGCTCAGGAGGTATTTCAGCGCGGGCCCCAGCGGCCGCCGCGCTGCTGCCAGCCGCGCGGCCCATGGTCCCAGCGGCGCGGGTGCCAGACATAGCCGGGGCGCGGCGGCACGGCCCAGTAGCCCGGCGTCCAGGCATAGCGCCCGCCGCCCCAGCCCCAGTAGCCATTGATCCACACATGCACCGGCGAGGGCGCGACGGGGACCACCTCGGCCTGCAGGGGCGGCGGCGCCGAGGAGGCGTAGACCACGTCACCCGCCGGATAGGCCGGTGCCACCACGCAGCCGGTCAGCGCCAGGCCGGCGGCGGCCAGCGCCAGGGCCGGCAGCGCGCGGCGCAGGCCCGTCGTAAACGTCGATGTAAGAATCACGGTGCTCTCCTGACAGTCATCTCCACAACGAAAAAGCCCCCGCCAGTTGTTGACAGGGGCTTGTGAAGTGGAGGTAAAGATCCGTTCAGCGCAGGTTCTGCAGTGCAGCCACGCGCTCCTCGATGGGCGGGTGCGAGGAGAACAGCTTGCCGATGTTCCCCGTGATGCCCATGGCCTGCAGGCTCTGGGGCATCTGGCCCGGGTGCATGCCGCCCAGCCGGTGCAGGGCGTTGATCATGGGCTGCTTGCGGCCCATGAGCTGGGCGGCGCCGGCGTCGGCGCGGAACTCGCGCTGGCGCGAGAACCAGGCCACGATGATGGCGGCCAGGAACCCCAGCACGATGTCGAGCACGATGGTGGTGATCATGTAGCCGATACCGGGGCCCGAGCTGTTCTCGTCGTTCCTGCGCAGGAAGCTGTCCACCGCGTAGCCGATCACGCGCGAGAGGAACACCACGAAGGTGTTCATGACGCCCTGGATCAGCGCCATGGTCACCATATCGCCGTTGGCCACGTGGGCCACCTCGTGGCCGATCACGGCCTCGACCTCCTCGCGCGTCATGCCCTGCAGAAGGCCCGTGGAAACGGCCACCAGCGCCGAGTTCTTGAATGCGCCCGTGGCGAAGGCGTTGGGCTCGCCCTCGTAGATGCCGACCTCGGGCATCTGGATGCCGGCCTTGTCGGCGAAGCCGCGCACGGTCTCGACGATCCAGGCCTCGTCGGCGTTGCGCGGCGCGTTGATGATTTGCACGCCCATGCTCATCTTGGCGATGGGCTTGCTCATCAGCAGCGAGATGATGGCGCCGCCGAAGCCCATGACGAAGGCGAAGCCGAGCAGCGCGCCCAAATTCAGGCCGTTGGCCGTCAAGTAGCGGTTCACGCCCAGCAGGCTGGCGACGATGCCCAGCACCACCACCACGGCGACGTTGGTCAGCAGAAAGAGCGCAATGCGTTTCATCGAAGGGTTCTCCGGACAAGGACAGGAAGCCGCCCGCGGCGCCGCGCCATGGGCAGACAACAAGGTGGGGATAAAGCGGGGCAGTTCAAGCCACGCGGCCAGCGACAGGCACCTGTTGTTTATGGCTTATGCGATGCGCGCGCTGCGGAAAACGAGAGAGTCATCATAAAAGCAAAAGTTCTCGTTTTCGGGCCACCAGCCTGGCACGCCCAGAACCGGCAGGGGATTGAAAGGCTTGGCCGCCAGCCGCTGCGCCGACAGGCCGGCGGCCAGCCAGCCATCCACGTTCACTACACTTTCAGTAGCTGCATGCGCTTTATAGACATGAGCCGTGACCTGTTTTCGTGGTGAAACCAGCTTTTCCAGCAGGGCATGGCCGATGAGCAGCAGCCGCGCCTGCCGCCACAGCGGGCGCAGCTCCACGCACAGCCTGCGCCATTGGCGCGCGGCCAGCGCCTCGTGCAGGGCGGGCGGGGCCAGCAGCACGGCGCCGTTTTCGTCGAACACCGTGAGCGCGTCGCGCAGCGGCCCGCGCACCGCGCCCACGCCCTCGGCCGCTATCACCCCGGCCTGCAGCCGGTTGAAGCGGCGCTTGGCGGCCGGGTAATGCAGCCAGACGAGGCCGTTGAAGAAGTCGTGCAGGTTGTCGCGCGTGGGTACGCGGCCTTCGGCGTGGATGAACTGCTCGTAGGCCATGCCCGGCGGCAGCGCCGCCTGGGGCACGAAGCGCACGCCGGGCGGCGGGGCAGCGCCCTCGTCGATCAGCGCGTTGAGCGCATCGGCCACGCCGGCGCCGGCTTGCACGCGCGCGGCCACGCGCTGCCCCATGGATGCCAGCGGTGCCAGCCAGGGGCGCCGCCAGTCGATGGCGTCCAGGCAGGGCTGCGCAGGCGGGCAGCTCACCCCACCAGCCGCCACGGCAGCGCCTCGCCCGCGCGCAGTGGCTTGAGGTCGGCCTCGCCGAAGGGGAAGCTGTCGGGCGGCATCCAGCTTTCGCGGCGCAGCGTGATCGTGCCCTGGTTGCGCGGCAGGCCGTAGAAGGCCGGGCCGTGGAAGCTGGCGAAGCCCTCCAGCCTGTCGAGCGCGCCCGCGTTGTCGAAGGCCTCGGCGTACATCTCGATGGCGGCGTGCGCGGTGTAGCAGCCGGCGCAGCCCGTGGCGTGCTCCTTGAGGTGCGCGGGGTGCGGCGCGCTGTCGGTGCCCAGGAAGAACTTGGCAGATCCGCTGGTGGCCGCCTGCACCAGTGCCTGGCGGTGCAGCTCGCGCTTGAGCACGGGCAGGCAGTAGTAGTGCGGGCGTATGCCGCCCGTGAAGATGGCGTTGCGGTTGTACAGCAGGTGGTGCGCGGTGATGGTGGCCGCGGTGTACGCGTCGCTGTCCGCCACGTACTGCGCGGCCTCGCGGGTGGTGATGTGCTCGAAGACGATCTTGAGCTCGGGGAAGTCGCGGCGCAGCGGGATCAGTTGCCGGTCGATGAACACGGCCTCGCGGTCGAACAGGTCGATGTCGCTGCTCGTCACCTCGCCGTGCACCAGCAGCAGCAGGCCGGCCTTCTGCATGGCCTCCAGCGTCGCGTAGGTCTTGCGCATGTCGGTTACGCCCGCGTCGCTGTTGGTGGTGGCGCCCGCGGGGTAGAGCTTGCACGCGACCACGCCGGCATCGCGGGCAGCGGCGATCTCGTCGGGCGGCAGGTTGTCGGTGAGGTACAGCGTCATCAGGGGCTCGAACGACACGCCCTGCGGAACGGCGGCCAGGATGCGCTCCTTGTAGTCGAGCGCCTGGGCCACCGTGGTCACGGGCGGGCGCAGGTTGGGCATGATGATGGCGCGCCCGAACTGCGCCGCCGTGTGCGGCACGACGGTGTGCAGGGGGTCTCCGTCGCGCACGTGCAGGTGCCAGTCGTCGGGGCGGGTGATGGTGAGGGTGTCGGGGCGGTGGGCTGCGGTCATGGCCGTTATTGTCCCATTCACTCCCTGCCGTGTGCGGGAAGAAACGAGCCCCGGCACCGCCAGGGTGGCCGGGGCAGATCCCGCTGCGGAGACGAGGGGCAAGCGGAAGCGGGCCGATGGATCAGCAGCCCGAGGGACGGTTGGGCCGCATGGGCACCACGGCGACGTCGCTCCAATCGTCGGCGCGGAACTCATGGTCCAGGAAGGTGAAGAAGGCCTCGTACACCACGCTGGCATCGGGCCGGTAGCGGATGTCGCCAAACGCCTGCCCGCTGCCACCCACGCGGTTGACACCGTCGAAGCAGAAGGTACACACCTCCGAGGTACGAGCCGATGGGGTTCTTCTTGTCCACATTGGTGAGGTTGACGTTACCGTCGTCATAAACGCCGTTGAGGCCTTCCACGGCAGCGCCCGTGACCGTCAACACGCCGAGCTGGTCGCTGGGTGTGGGATCGTCGTCGTTGCCGCCACCCCAAGCGCTGAGAAGAAGGGCGGCGGCCACCATGACGGCGCAAGAGGTTCTGAGGAAGGCATTCATGATGCTGAGTGCTCCAGGGTGGTTGAATATGGTTCGATCCCAGGAAGGGCGTGGCCGGGAGCGCGTGAGCCACGCCCCCCCCACACACCCTGTAAGAAAAGCCCGCGCGGCCTGGTCGGCGCGCCGGCGGCCGCGATGGGTGCCGCGGCCAATACCCCTGCTGGCGGCCGAAGCCGCAGGGGCGCTTATCCTGCCCGGGTGTTGGGCCCTGCAGGACCATGCCATGGACAAGACCATCCCACCCCACCATGTCCGCATCAAGCGCGCCTACGAGCCGCCCGCGGCCGAGGACGGCGCGCGCATCCTGATCGACCGGCTGTGGCCGCGCGGCGTGAAGAAGGAGGCGCTGGCGCTCACCGAATGGACCAAGGCGCTGGCCCCGAGCACCGAACTGCGCCAGTGGTTCAACCACGACCCGGCCCTGTGGGACGAGTTCCGCCGCCGCTACGCCGCCGAGCTGCGCGCGCAGCGCCCGGCCTTCGACGCGCTGCGCGAGCGCGCGCGCCACGGCGTGGTGACGCTGGTGTATTCGGCACATGACGAGACCGTGAACAACGCCGTCGCCATGCGCGGCTTCCTGCTGCAGCGCGGCGGCCTGGATGGCTAGGAGCTTTCGATGACACAACGCCTGGACTACAAGAACGCATCGCCCAAGGGCTTTGCCGCCATGCTCGCGCTGGAACTGCACGCGCGCGCGAGCGGGCTGGAGCACGGCCTGCTGGAACTGGTGAAGACGCGCGTTTCGCAGCTCAACGGCTGCGCCTTCTGCCTGGACATGCACACCAAGGACGCGCGCGCCGCCGGCGAGGACGAGCAGCGCCTGTACCTGCTCCCCGCATGGCGCGAGGCGCCCTGCTACACGGAGCGCGAACGCGCCGCGCTGGCCTGGGCCGAGGCCGTGACCCTGCTCAAGGACCAGCAGGTGCCGGACGAGGTGTACGAGCAGGCGCGCCGGCAGTTCGACGAGAAGGCTTTGGTGGACCTGACGCTGGCCATCGTCGCCATCAACGGCTGGAACCGGCTGTCGGTGTCGTTCCGCACCGAGGCCGGCAGCTACCAGCCCGGCCATCATTGAAGGGCACGGCGAACGCCGCATCATGCGCGCGCCAGCACCGGCGCCAGCGCCCGGCCCGTGTGCGTGCCCAGCCGCACCAGGTCCTCGGGCGTGCCTGCGGCCACGATGGTGCCGCCGTCCTTGCCGCCCTCGGGGCCCAGGTCGATGATCCAGTCGGCCTCGGCGATCACGTCGAGGTCGTGCTCGATGACGGCCACGCTGTGGCCGCCGTCCACCAGGCGGTGCAGCACCTTGATGAGCTTGTGCACGTCGGCCATGTGCAGGCCCACGGTGGGCTCGTCGAGCACGTAGAGCGTGTGCGGCGCCTTCTGGCCGCGACGGCCCACGTCGTCGCGCACCTTGGTCAGTTCAGTCACGAGCTTGATGCGCTGGGCCTCGCCGCCGGAGAGCGTCGGGCTGGGCTGGCCGAGCGTGAGGTAGCCCAGGCCCACGTCCTTCAGCAGCTGCAGCGGGTGCGCGATGCTGGGCATGCTGGCGAAGAACTCCACGGCCTCGTCCACCTCCATCTGCAGCACGTCGCCGATGCTTTTGCCGCGCCAGGTGACGGCCAGGGTCTCGGGGTTGAAGCGCGCGCCGTGGCAGACCTCGCAGGGCACCTTCACGTCGGGCAGGAAGCTCATGGCGATGGTGCGCATGCCCTGCCCTTCGCAGCCGGGGCAGCGGCCCTCGCCCGTGTTGAAGCTGAAGCGCCCGGGCGCGTAGCCGCGCGCCTTGGCCTCCAGCGTCTCGGCGAACAACTTGCGGATGGTGTCCCAGAAGCCGATGTAGGTGGCGGGGCAGCTGCGCGGCGTCTTGCCGATGGGCGTCTGGTCCACCTCCAGCACGCGGTCGATGGTCTCGAAGCCCTGCAGGCCCTTGCAGCCCACGAGCGCGGGCGCCTTGCCCGCGTCCATGGCCTCGCGCCCGGCCTTGGTGGCGCGCTGGCCCACCCAGGCCGCCACGTTGGCCAGCAGCACGTCGCGCGCCAGCGTGGACTTGCCCGAGCCCGACACGCCCGTGACGGCGACCAGGCGCTGCAGCGGCACGCGCGCGTCGATGTCCCGCAGGTTGTGCAGGCAGGCGCCCAGCACGGTGAGCCAGGCCAGGGGCTGGGCAGCTTCTGTTTTGCTAGCTGCCAGCGCTTTCCCCTCCTTGTTTTCAGATGTTTTCGTATCTGAAACTGTTTGTCGAAGAGCGCCAGAAGCTCCGTTTTCAGGAGCATGAACCACCCGCCGCGCCTGCAGCGGATGGCGCATGGCGTGCAGCAGGTAGCGGCCGGTCTGCGAGTCCTCGGCGGCCTGCACGTCGGCCACCGTGCCCTGCGCCACCAGGCGCCCGCCGCGCTTGCCGGCGCTGGGGCCTATGTCGATGATGTGGTCGGCGCGGCGGATGGTGTCCTCGTCGTGCTCCACCACCACCAGCGTGTTGCCCTTGTCGCCGAGCTTGTGCAGGGCGTTCAGCAGGATCTGGTTGTCGCGCGCGTGCAGGCCTATGGTGGGCTCGTCCAGCACGTAGCACACGCCCTGCAGGTTGCTGCCGAGCTGCGCCGCCAGGCGGATGCGCTGCGCCTCGCCGCCGCTGAGCGTGGGCGCGCCGCGGTCGAGCGTGAGGTAGGACAGGCCGACTTCCTCCAGGAATTCGAGCCTGCTCTGGATCTCGGGGACCAGGTCGCGCGCGATGTCGTTATCCCGTTGGGTCATGCGGCCCGAGAGCTGCAGCCCCGCGATCCACTGCCGCACCTCGCTCACCGACAGGTGCGCCACCTCGGTGATGGCCGTGCCGGCGAAGCGCACGGCGCGCGCCACGGGGTTCAGGCGCGTGCCCTGGCAGGCGGGGCAGGCCAGGTCCGCCAGGTCTTCCACCTCGGGCTCGGCGAAGGTCTGCTCGCGGCCGCGGTCGTCGGACTGCACCGAGTCGTCGAAGGCCTTGCGCTGCTCCTTGGTCAGCTTGACGCCCGTGCCCACGCAGTCGGGGCACCAGCCGTGCTTGCTGTTGTACGAGAACAGGCGCGGGTCCAGCTCGGCGTAGCTCGTCGCGCACACGGGGCAGGCGCGCTTGGTGGAGAACACCTGCAGCCGGCCGATGTGGGCCGTGGACGCGCCGTCCTGCAGCGCCTCCTGCAGGCCGTCGAGGTGGCTGAGCACGTGGACCACGCCCTTGCCCAGCTCCAGCGCCTTGGCAAGCTGAGCGCGCAGCGCGTCCTCCTTTTCGGCCGACACGTGCAGGCTGGCCACGGGCAGCTCGATGGTGTGCTCCTTGAAGCGGTCGATGCGCGGGAAGCCCGCCGTGGGCAGGAAGTTGCCGTCCACGCGCAGGTGGGTGTAGCCGCGCGGGCGCGCCCAGTCGGCCAGCTCGGTGTAGACGCCCTTGCGGTTCATCACCAGGGGCGCCAGCAGGCCGATGTGCTGGCCGCGGAACTGCGTGAGCAGCTGCGCGGCGATGCTCTCCATGGTCTGCGGCTGCACCGCCGCGCCGTCGTGCACGCAGTGCTGCACGCCGAGCTTCACGTACAGCAGGCGCAGGAAGTGCCAGACCTCGGTGGTCGTGCCCACGGTGCTCTTGCGTCCGCCGCGCGAGAGGCGCTGCTCTATGGCCACGGTGGGCGGTATGCCGTAGACGGCGTCCACCTCGGGCCGGCCCGCGGGCTGCACGATGGAGCGCGCGTAGGCGTTGAGCGACTCCAGGTAGCGGCGCTGCCCCTCGTTGAACAGGATGTCGAAGGCCAGCGTGGACTTGCCCGAGCCGCTGACGCCCGTGATCACGTTGAAGCGCCCGCGCGGAATGTCCAGCGTGAGGTGCTGCAGGTTGTGCTCGCGGGCATTCACGATTTCAATCGCGTTTTTGGCATCCAGCGCTTTTCCATCAAGCGCCAGCAGCTTCTCTTTCCGTAGCACGGCGCGCTGCTCGTGCACCGAATGGCCGCCCTCTCCGAGCGCCTGCTCGTACTCGCGCAGCGCGGCGCCGGTGTGCGAGTGCGGGTGCCGGCGCACCTCCTCGGGCGCGCCCTCGGCGACGAGTTGGCCGCCGGCGTCGCCCCCCTCGGGCCCCAGGTCGATGAGCCAGTCGGAGGCGGCGATCACGTCCAGGTTGTGCTCGATGACGATGAGCGAGTGGCCCGCGTCCAGGAGCTTGCGCAGCGCGCGCATGAGCTTGGCGATGTCGTCGAAGTGCAGGCCCGTGGTGGGCTCGTCGAACAGGAACAGCGTGCCCTTGCGCGCGACGGGCTGGCGCGACTTGGCCTGGGTGCGCGCGGCCTCGGCCAGGAAGCCCGCGAGCTTGAGGCGCTGCGCCTCGCCGCCCGACAGCGTGGGCACGGGCTGGCCCAGGCGCACGTATTCCAGCCCCACGTCCACGATGGGCGCGAGCGCGCGGATCACCTCGCGGTCGCCCGCGAACGCCTCAGCGGCCTCGTGCACGGTCAGCTCCAGCACGTCGGCCACGTTGAGCAGCCTGCCGCCGCGCTCGATGCGCACCTCCAGCACCTCGGGCCGGTAGCGCTTGCCGTCGCAGTCGGGGCAGCGCAGGTACACGTCCGACAGGAACTGCATCTCCACATGCTCGAAGCCCGATCCGCCGCAGGAGGGGCAGCGCCCGTCGCCCGAGTTGAAGCTGAACTTGGCCGCGGTGTAGCCGCGCTCGCGCGCGAGCGGCGCCACGGCGAACAGCTCGCGGATGGCGTCCCACGCGCCCACATAGCTCACGGGGTTGGAGCGCGCCGTCTTGCCGATGGGCGACTGGTCCACGAACACCACGTCGCTCAGGTGGTCCGCGCCCAGCAGCCGGTCATGCGCGCCGGGCGACTCGGTCGCCTTGCCGAAGTGGCGCATGAGCGCGGGCGCGAGCACGTCCTGGATCAGCGTGGACTTGCCCGAGCCCGACACACCGGTCACGGTAACCAGGCGCTGCAGCGGGAACTCCACCGTCAGGCCCTGCAGGTTGTGCTCGCGCGCGCCTTCGAGGATCAGGCGCGGCGTGGAATCCGTCACCAGGCGCTTGAGGCCCGTGCCGATGTGCCTGCGCCCGCCCAGGTACTGGCCCGTGAGCGTGGGCGCGCGGCGCAGCTCGCCCACCGTGCCGTCGAACACGATGCGGCCGCCGCGCTCGCCCGGGCCGGGACCGAAGTCGAGGATGCGGTCGGCCGCGAGCATGACGGCCGGGTCGTGCTCCACCACCACCAGCGTGTTGCCCGCGTCGCGCAGGCGCAGCATGGCCTCGGTGATGCGGTGCATGTCGCGCGGGTGCAGGCCTATGCTGGGCTCGTCCAGCACGAACAGTGTGTTGACCAGGCTGGTGCCCAGCGCCGTGGTGAGGTTGATGCGCTGCACCTCGCCGCCGCTCAGGGTCCGGCTCTGCCGGTCCAGCGTGAGGTAGCCGATGCCCACGTCGCACAGGTACTTGAGGCGCGTGGAGATCTCCTCGTGCAGCAGCTGCAGCGCCTGCCGCTCCCCCTCGCCCGGCCCTGCGTCCTTGCCCTGCGCGGGGGCGAACCCCAGGCGCGCGAAGAACCGCCGCAGCCGCTCGATCGGCAGCATCATCAGGTCATGCAGGCACAGCCCCGGCAGCGCCTCCAGCTGCGCGCGGGTCCACTGAACGCCCTGCGGCATGAAGCGGCGCGCGGGGTCCAGCACCGTGTCGGCGTCTTCCTTGCTGCCGATGCGCCACAGCAGGCTCTCGGTCTTCAGGCGCGCGCCCGCGCACACGGGGCATGGCGTGTAGCTGCGGTACTTGGACAGCAGCACGCGGATGTGCATCTTGTAGGCCTTGCTCTCCAGGTACGCGAAGAAGCGCCGTATGCCGTACCACTGCCTGTTCCAGTTGCCCTCCTTGAAGCCCGGCGTGCCCTCGATCACCCATTGCCGCTGCTCGGCCGTGAGCTTGTACCAGGGCGTGTCGCGCGGAATGCCCGCGGCCTCGGCATGGCGCATCAGGTCGTCCTGGCATTCCTTCCACGCGGGCGTCTGTATGGGCTTGATGGCGCCGGCGCGCAGCGTGAGCTTCTCGTTCGGGACGACCAGGCCCCAGTCCACGCCGATCACGCGGCCAAAGCCCCGGCAGGTATCGCAGGCGCCCACGGCCGAGTTGAAGGAGAACATCGAGGCGATGGGCTCGGCGTAGCGCAGGTCGCTCTCGGGGCAGTGCAGGCCGGTGGAGAAGCGCCACAGCTCGCTCTCGCTCTCGTCGCGCAAGCGATAGACATTGAGCCGCCCGCCGCCGCGCTTGAGCGCCACCTCGATGGCCTCGACCACGCGCACGCGCTCGGCGCCGCCCATGCGGAAACGGTCGGCCACCACGTCGAGCAGCTTCCTGCCGTCCCGCTCGCGCTCGGCCTGCACCCTGGTGAAGCCGCTGGCGGACAGCCATTGTTCGAGCTGCTCGGCCGTGATGCCGGCCGGCAGCTCCACGGGGAAGGTGAGCACGATGCGCGGGTCGCCCTCGGCAGCGCAGCGCCGCTGCAGCTCGGCGTAAATGGTGTCGGGCGAGTCGTGGCGCACGGGCAGCGCCGTTTTGCGGTCGAACAGCTGGCCGGCGCGCGCGAACAGCAGCTTCAGGTGGTCGTTGAGCTCCGTCATCGTGCCCACGGTGGAGCGCGAGCTGCGCACGGGGTTGGTCTGGTCGATGGCGATGGCCGGCGGCACGCCCTCCACCTTGTCCACGGCCGGCTTGTCCATGCGGTCCAGGAACTGGCGCGCATAGGCGCTGAAAGTCTCCACGTAGCGGCGCTGGCCCTCGGCGTACAGCGTGTCGAACACCAGGCTGGACTTGCCCGAGCCGCTCGGGCCGGTCACCACGGTGAGCTCGCCCGTGCGGATGTCCAGGTCGAGGTTCTTGAGGTTGTGCTGGCGCGCGCCGTGGATACGGATCAGTCCCTGGGTCATGGGGGTTCTTTCTGCTTCGAGGCCGAACATTCTAGGGATGCGCGGATCGCACGCTCGCCTCGTGCAAAACATCCCTTCGGGGCACCCGATCCGGTAGACTGCCGCGCAGCATCAACCAAGGAGAGGCGAGACCATGCAGGCATGGCAGAAATGGGGAGCGGCCCTGGCCCTGGGCGCGCTGCTGGGCACGGCCCAGGCCCAGATCCTGGTGGGCCAGACCGCGGGGCTTTCGGGCGTGGTCGGTCCAGGCGTGCAGGAAACCGCCGCGGGCGCCAGGCTCTTCATCGACGCGGTGAACGCCAAGGGCGGAGTCCACGGCCAGAAGATCGAGCTGATCGCCATGGACGACAAGTTCGACCCCAAGACCGCCGGCGAGAACGCGCGCGTGCTGATCGAGGACAAGAAGGTGCACGTCATGTTCCTCACGCGCGGCACGCCACACACCGAGGCCATCATCCCGCACCTGGACAAGCATGGCGTGGCCCTCGTGGGCCCCTCCACGGGCGCCATGGTGCTGCACCAGCCCGTGCGCAAGCATGTCTTCAACGTGCGCGCCACCTACCAGCGCGAGGCCGAGAAGGCCATGGCCCACCTGGCCTCGCTGGGCATGACGCGCATCGCCGTGCTGTATGCCGACGACAGCTTCGGCGCCGACGGCGTGGCCGGCGCGCAGAAGGGCCTGGCGCAGGCCCGGCTGGAGCCCGTGGTGCTGGAGAAATTCAACCGCGCCCAGCCCGACTTCGCTCCCCCGGCGGCGAAGATCGCGCAGGCGCAGGCACAGGCCGTGATGATCATCGGCTCGGGCACCACCGTGGTCGACGGCTATGCGGCGCTGCGCAAGGCGGGCTCAACGGCACAGCTCGTGACGCTGTCGAACAACGCCTCCAACGGCTTCATCAAGAGCCTGGGCGAGCACGCGCGCGGCGTCATCGTGTCCCAGGTCTTCCCCAACGAACGCAGCCTGGGCTATCCCATGGTCCGGGAGGCGATCGAGCTGAACAAGGCACGCGGCCAGGGCGAGGTGAGCCCCGCGATGCTCGAAGGCTTCGCCGCCGCCAAGGTGCTGGTCGAAGGACTGCGCCGCGCCGGCCCCAAGCCCACGCGGGAGAAGATCCAGTCGGCGCTCGAATCGATACAGCAGCTCGACCTGGGCGGCCTGCTCGTCTCCTACGGCGAGAATGACCACACGGGGCTCGACTTCGCGGACCTGTCCATCATCGGCGCCGACGGCAAGTTCCGCCGCTGACCCAAGGCAGCACATGAAAAAAACCCGCAGGCCACGGCCTGCGGGTTTTTTTATCGGGGCCGGCAGCCTTACTGCGCGGCGCTGGCTGCCGAAGCGGGCGCCGCCGCCGGCTCGGGCGCGTGCACGGCCTCCACGCCATGCTTTTCGCCGCTCATGTCCACCTGGTCTCCCGCCTTCATGATCACGAACAGCGCGATCACCGCGAACACCACAAAACCCAGCACGAGCTTCCACATGCTTGTCTCCTGAAAGTTGTCGTCAACACAAAAGGGGCTCCAACAAAAAGGCCCCACACATCCGTGTGGGGCCTGTCCTGTCCGATCGCAGGCCCGGCTCCATTGGATCAGGCCTGGATTGCAGGCAGCTTACGCTGCCCGGGAATCAGAAGTTGTGGCGCACGCCCAGGGCGAACGAGCTGAAGTCGGAACCCGAGTTCGTCACGTTGTAGCCAGCGTTGTTGCCGTTGTTCACGCGGGTGTAGTAGGTGTACACCTTGGTGCGCTTGCTCAGGTTGTAGTTGTAGCCCAGGGTCCACTGCGTGGCATCCGAGTCGTTGACGTTGCTCCAGGAGTTGGCGTGGCCCACGTTCACGTGGAACTCGGAAGCACCCAGGGCGTACATGCCCGACAGGCGGAAGTTGTTGCGCGTGCCGGCGCCGGTGGTGACGATCTGGTTGTCATCCTTGTTGCGCTGGTAGTAGCCGCCCACCGTGAACTGGCCGAACGTGTACAGGGCGCGCAGGCCCACCTGGTAGTTGCTGTCGACGGAGCTGTAGCCGAGGCCCAGGTGCAGGGGGCCCATGTTGTAGTTGGCAGCCAGGTCGTAGCCGTTCTTGTCGTTGGTGCCGGCGGCCCTTTCGTGCAGCAGCACGGCGGCATCGACGGTCAGGCCGCCGAGGCTGGGGGTGCGGTAGCCGATCTTGTTCTTGGTGCCCAGGCCGCCGAACCACACGGGGTCGTAGTACAGGGCGTCGGACGACGAGCCGGTGTCGTGGTTGTGCATGCTCACGTAGTCGGCAGTCGCGTAGTACGACTCGGGCACGAAATTGCCCAGGCGCACCATGCCGAAGCCGCCGGCCAGGTTGACTTCGCTCTGGCGGCCAAAGTTCAGGCCGTTGCCGACGGTGGCCAGGCCCGGCCAGCCCGTGCCGGTGCCGGTATCGGACGCGAAGCCGCTTTCGAGCTGGAAGCCCGCCTTCAGGCCGCCACCCAGGTCTTCAGTACCACGGACGCCCCAGCGCGAAGCATTGTTGAACATGCCGGTCGTGCTGACGCCGCCGTCCTTCTGGCGTTCCACGGTGGTGTTGATGCGGCCATACAGGGTGACGCTGCTCTGTGCGAAGACGGCAGAAGTACCCAGCAGTGCCAGGGTTGCGAGCAACAAACGGCTTGGTTTTTGCATGTGATTTCCTTGAAGAATGCTTGTGTCCATCGGGGGTGGGTAGGCACGGCTTGCCGCCTGCATGCGGCCGGTAGGCCCCATGTGCGTCTACGGCGTCGGATTTTATCGGCCGGCACACGGGAAAGGCGGCGCCGGCTCGACCCTGATGTTTTGCCGCCACACTCTCGCACGGCGAGGGCGTGGCGGCGGGGCCAGGCTCAACTTAATCGTTGGCGTAGATGTCCACGTCCTTGGTCTCGCGCAGGAACAGCGTGCCGACCACGGCCGTCATGCCGGCGATGACGATGGGGTACCACAGGCCGCTGTACATGTTGCCGGCCGATGCCACCAGCGCGAACGAGGTGGTGGGCAGCAGGCCGCCGAACCAGCCGTTGCCGATGTGGTAAGGCAGGCTCATCGAGGTGTAGCGGATGCGCGTGGGGAACAGCTCCACCAGCATGGCGGCGATGGGGCCGTACACCATGGTCACCAGGATCACCAGGTACACCAGGATGGCGATCATCATGGGCTTGTTCATCTTGGCGGGGTCGGCCTTGGTGGGGTAGCCAGCGAGCTTCAGGTCCTCACCCATCTCCTTCTTGAAAGCGGCGATGGCCTTGGCGCTTTCCTCGTCGAACTTGTGGTTCACGACCGTTCCGGTGGGTGCGGTGACCGTCTTGTCGCCGATCTTCACCACGGCGGGCGAGCCTGCCGGGCCAGCGACGTTTTCATAACTCACGGAGTTCTGCACCAGGTAGCGCTTGGCGATGTCGCAGGAGCTCTTGAAGTCGATCTCGCGCGCCACGGGGTTGCCCTGGAAGGAGCAGGTGGCGGGGTCGGCGGTCACAGACACGCCGGCCGTGGCCTGTGCCTTGGCCAGATCGGGGTTGGCAGCGCCGGTCAGGGCCTTGAACACGGGGAAGTAGGTCAGCACGGCCAGCACGCAGCCCAGCATGATGATGGGCTTGCGGCCGATCTTGTCGGACAGGGAGCCGAACACCACGAAGAAGGGCGTGCCGATCAGCAGGGCCGCGGCGATCATCAGGTTGGCCGTGACGGCATCGACCTTGAGCTGCTGCATCAGGAAGAACAGCGCGTAGAACTGGCCCGTGTACCAGACCACGGCCTGGCCGGCGGTCAGGCCGATCAGCGCCAGGATCACGATCTTCAGGTTCTTCCACTGGCCGAAGGATTCGGACAGCGGGGCCTTGGAGGTCTTGCCCTCGGCCTTCATCTTCTGGAAGGCGGGCGATTCGGACAGCGACAGCCGGATCCACACCGAGACGGCCAGCAGCAGGATGGACACCAGGAAGGGAATGCGCCAGCCCCAGTCGTTGAACGCGGGCTCGCCCATGACCGTGCGGGTGCCGAGGATCACGAGCAGCGACAGGAACAGGCCCAGCGTGGCCGTGGTCTGGATCCACGACGTGTAGGCGCCGCGCTTGCCATGCGGCGCGTGTTCGGCCACGTAGGTGGCCGCGCCGCCGTACTCGCCGCCCAGCGCCAAGCCCTGCAGCATGCGCAGCGCGATCAGGATGATGGGGGCGGCCACGCCGATGCTGGCGTAGTTGGGCAGCACGCCGACGATGAAGGTCGAGATGCCCATGATCAGGATGGTGACCAGGAAGGTGTACTTGCGCCCGATCATGTCGCCCAGGCGGCCGAACACCAGCGCGCCGAAGGGGCGCACCAGGAAGCCCGCGGCGAAGGCCAGCAGCGCGAAGATGAATGCCGCGCCTGCGTCCAGGCCGCTGAAGAACTGCTTGGCGATGATGGCCGCCAGGGAGCCGTATAGATAGAAGTCGTACCACTCGAACACGGTGCCGAGTGACGAGGCGAAGATCACCTTCTTTTCTTCCGTGGTCATGGGACGGTGGGCCGCCCCTCTGCCCACGCCTTGCGCAGCGTTGATAGCCATGGTTTGTCTCCTGAGTCGTTGTGGATCACAGGTACTTACAAAATACCTGTCGCACCACTATCTGCGCGGCAACTGACGGTGCACTGACGTATTTCTTACCGAAGCTGACGCATTGCTGAACGCAAACTTACAAGTCTGGAAGAAACCCTGAGCCCCTGTTTTCCGATGTGAAAAACACGAGCAGAACGTCGCCGGGCCGCGCATTTGCTGCATTGCAGCGCGTAAGCATTGGGTCAGTCGCCATTCGCAGAATCCGCCCCGTTTGTGCACTGCAGCACATGCAGGACACGGCATTCGACCGAACCAGGAGACAAGCATGAGTGACCCCGCCGTTGAGAAGATTCAACGCCATCCCAAGTACCAGGAGCTGCGCGCGCGGCGCAATCCGCTGAGCGTCGTGCTGACGGTGCTGATGCTGGTCGTGTACTACGGCTACATCGGCCTGATCGCCTTCGACAAGCCCTTCCTCGCCAAGCCCATCGGCGACGGCGTGACCTCGCTGGGCATCCCCATCGGCATGGGCGTGATCGTGTTCACGATCGCCATCACGGTGTACTACGTGCGCGTCGCCAACAAGAAGTTCGACGCCCTGACCGAAGAGCTCCTGAAGGACGTCACGAAATGAAGCGCATACAGACCGCAGCCAGCAGCACGCTGGCCCTGGCCAGCCTGTGGGCCGCCAACGCAGCCCACGCCGCCGGTGGCGACCTGGGCCAGGCCGCCAAGCAGGAAACCAACTGGACGGCCATCGTCATGTTCGCCATCTTCGTGGCCGGCACGCTGTGGATCACGAAGTGGGCCGCATCCAAGACCCGCTCGGCGGCGGACTTCTACACCGCTGGCGGCGGCATCACGGGCTTCCAGAACGGCCTGGCGATCGCCGGCGACTACATGTCCGCAGCCTCGTTCCTGGGCATCTCGGCGGCCGTGATGGCTTCGGGCTACGACGGGCTGATCTACTCCATCGGCTTCCTCGTGGGCTGGCCCGTCATCACCTTCCTGATGGCCGACCGCCTGCGCAACCTGGGCAAGTTCACCTTCGCCGACGTGGCCGGCTACCGCTTCGCGCAGGCGCCCATCCGCATGTTCGCAGCCTCGGGCACGCTGATCGTGGTGGCCTTCTACCTGATCGCGCAGATGGTCGGCGCCGGCCAGCTCATCAAGCTGCTGTTCGGCCTGGAGTACTGGATGGCGGTGGTCATCGTCGGCGCGCTGATGATGGTCTACGTGCTGTTCGGCGGCATGACGGCCACCACCTGGGTGCAGATCATCAAGGCCTGCCTGCTGCTCGCCGGCGTGACCTTCATGGCCTTCATGGTGCTGGCCAACTACGGCTTCAGCCCCGAGGCGCTGTTCGCCAAGGGCGTGGAGGTGCGCACGCAGATCGCCGCCAACGCGGGCAAGACGCCCGAAGAGGCGGCCAGGGCGGGCCTGTCCATCATGGGCCCGGGCGGCTTCATCAAGGATCCCATCTCGGCCATCTCGTTCGGTATGGCGCTGATGTTCGGCACGGCCGGTCTGCCCCACATCCTGATGCGCTTCTTCACCGTGCCCAACGCCAAGGAGGCGCGCAAGTCCGTGGGCTGGGCCACGGTGTGGATCGGCTACTTCTACATCCTGATCTTCATCATCGGCTTCGGCGCCATCACCATGGTGCTCACGAACCCCGAGATGTCCGACACCGTCAAGGGCGTGATCAAGGGCGGCGCGGGCACGGCCAACATGGCGGCCGTGCTGGTGGCCAAGAGCGTGGGCGGCAACATCTTCTACGGCTTCATCTCCGCCGTGGCGTTCGCCACCATCCTGGCCGTGGTCGCGGGCCTGACGCTGTCGGGCGCCTCGGCCGTGTCGCACGACCTGTACGCCACCGTCATCAAGAACGGCAAGGCCGACAGCGCCGCCGAGCTCAAGGTCTCGCGCATCACCACCCTGGCGCTGGGCGTGATCGCCGTGCTGCTGGGCATCGCGTTCGAGAAGCAGAACATCGCCTTCATGGTGTCGCTGGCCTTCGCGGTCGCGGCCTCGGCCAACTTCCCGGCGCTGATCCTGTCCATCCTGTGGAAGGGCTGCACCACGCGCGGCGCGGTGATCGGCGGCTTCCTGGGCCTGATCTCCTCGGTGGGCCTGACCATCGTGTCGCCCTCGGTGTGGGAAGCCACGCTGGGCAACCCGGCCGGGTCGGCGCTGTTCCCCTACTCCTCGCCGGCCCTGTTCTCCATGGTGATCGGCTTCGTGGGCGTGTGGCTGTTCTCGATCACCGACGGCAGCGCGCGCGCGGCCAAGGAGCGTGAGGCCTTCGCCGCGCAGCAGGTGCGCTCCGAGACCGGCCTGGGCGCGTCCGGCGCATCGGGCCACTGAGCCGATACGAAGGGAGGGCTGCGAAGCCCCTGGAAAGCTGGGCCCGGGTGCCCGGCTTTTTCATTTGCTCATCGAATGAGAGCTGCCAGCGCAGTCTGGGCGCAGCTTTGTACCCGTTTCGGCTCAAACCTCGCCGCGCAGGCGCCGCAGCTTGATGAAGGCCATGGCCGCCATCACCGCGTCGTTGAGCGCGTCGTGCGCCTCGCGCTCGGGCAGCTGCAGGTCGCGCATCAGCGTGGAGAAGCGCAGGTCGATGTCGGCATTGGCCTGCTGCTGGTAGGGCGGCAGCTGGCGGAACTTGTAGTCGTAGTACAGGGCCGAGACCTCGATCTTGCGCTGCGGCAGGCCCATGCCCAGCAGCGGCCAGATGGCGCGGCCCAGCATGGCCACGTCGAATTCGAGGTAGTAGCCCACCAGCGGGCGGCTGCCGATGAAGTGCATGAGCCGGCGCATGGCCTCGTCGCGCGGGATGCCGCCGGCCAGGTCGCGCTCGCGCAGGCGGTGGATGCGCACGCTGCCGGCCGACACGCCCTTCTCCGGGCGCACCAGCAGCTCCAGGCGTTCGCTGGTCAGGATGCGCTCGCCCACGATGCGCACCGCGCCGATGGAGACGATCTCGTCGGTGCGCGGGTTGAGCCCCGTGGTCTCGCAGTCCAGCGCCACCCATTCGCCCGGCGGGGGCGGGTCGAACATGAACGCGAACTCGGGCTCGCCCAGGTGGTAGACCAGCCACCAGCGGCGCAGCCTTTCCCACCACAGCGGGGGCAGGGAGGCATAGTGGCGGCTCATGCTGCGTCCAGGCGCAGGCGCTGGTGCAGCAGCGCCTTGAAGCGCTTGACGACCAGCAGCGTGTCCTTGAGCAGGTCGCGCTCCAGCGTGGACAGGCGCGCCGGATCGACGTTGCCCGTCACCGGGCGCTGCAGCTCCTGCTCTGCCAGTCCCGCCTGCAGCCGCAGGCCCATGAGGAAGTGCAGGCCCTGCACCAGTTCCTGGGCCAGGGCCGCATCGAGCTGGCCCTCGGCCTGCAGCGCGGCGATGCGCTCGGCCGTGCCGGTGGCGGCTATGCGCCGCGCCAGCGCCAGGCTGCGCACGCCGTGCACGATGGGAAAGATGCCGGCCTTCTTCAGGTTCATGGGCTCGGCGTCGCCCAGGCTCAGCAAGCGGTTCCACCAGCCCGCGGGGCCGCCGAAGGCATCTATGGCCAGCGCGAAGCGGGCGATCAGCGCGTCGTTGTCGGTGGCGAGCTGCATCAGGCGCTGGCGCACGTCGGCCAGCAGCTGCGCGTCGCCGGCCACGGCATGCGCGTCCATGAAGATGGCCAGGTGCATGAGGCTGTCGCCCTGAGGCTGCAGCAGCCAGTCGCGCACCTTGAGACCGAAGCCGCTCACGCTGGCGCGCCACGCGGGGTTGCTGAGCATGATGCGGCCCGGGCACTCGGGGTAGCCGAAGCGCGCCAGCGCCGCGGAAAAGCGTTCGCAGACGGCCTGCAGGTCGGCGGGGGGCTCGTAGCCGTCGCGCAGCAGTAGGCCGTTGTCCTGGTCGGTTTTCAGGAGCTGCTCGCCCCGGCCCTCGCTGCCCATAACGAACAGGCAGCTGTTGGCCACGAGGCCGGGCGGGGCGATCATCTGCCAGGCGCGCTCGAACAGCCGCGCATTGAGCTGCTGCACCAGCTGCGCCATGAGGGCGATGCGCGTGCCGCCGCGGTGCAGCGCGGCCAGCAGGCGCGTGATCTGGGCGGCGGCGGCCTCCAGCGCCTGCAGGTCGGCGGCCTGCTCAATCTGCACGGTGATCAGGTGCGAGTGGTTGGCCAGGAAGCTGAACAGGTCCAGCGCCTCCAGGATGCCCTGCACCTGGCCGTCCTCGCCCAGCACCGCCAGCCGGTGCACGCGCGCGCGCAGCAGCAGGGCCATGGCGTCGCCCAACTGGTCGCCGGCGCGCACGGTGATGACGGGGTGGCTGGCCAGCTCGCCCACGGTGATCTGCGCCAGCGGCCGGCCGTCGAGCACGGCGCGCTGCAGCGTGGTGTTGGAGAAGATGCCCAGCCCGCCCTGCAGCCCCGATACCAGCACGCTGGTGGTGCGCTGGCTCTGGAACAGCCGCACCACGGCGACGATGTCGGTGCCGGCCGGCACCACGTGGGCCGGGCGCAGGAAGGCCTGGTCCACGCGGGCCAGGGTCAGCGACTGCATCTGGTGCTGCTGGGCGCGCTGGGCCAGCGCGCTGAGCTTCTGCCCCAGGTCGGAGAACAGCAGCGCACCGAACGCGCGGTTGCGCGCGATCAGGTCCATGACGGTGGCGCGCGCGAGCTGGTAGGCCACCAGCTCCTCGGCCACGGCGAAGCGGCTGCTCACGCGGCCCGCCACCAGGCCGCGGCCGTCGAAGCAGTCGTCGGGCCCGTAGGTGGCGAGCTGTTCATCGCCCTCGGTCTGCGTGACGTAGCCCTTGATGACGACGAACAGCCAGGCGGGCGCGTCGCCCACGTCGAGCACCACCGCCCCTTGCGGGTAATAGGCGATGTCCACGCTATCGCGCACCAGCGCCTGCTCCTCGGCGCTCAGGCAGTCAAAGGGCGAGGCGGAAAAATTGAAGGCGTTGGGCATGGGCAAGGCTCCTGCCCGCCATTCAACCCCCGAGTCCTTGCGGCACGCTTGCAGCGCGCTCCCAGTGCTGGTCGAACCACGCGTCGCCGTCCAGGCAGGCGCGCAGCATGGGCAGGCTGTCCAGGCCCCAGAACAGGCGGCCCTCCACCTCGAACGCGGGCACGCCGAACACGCCGCCCGCGGCCGCCGCCTCGGTGTTCTCGCGCAGCAGGCGCTTTGCGCGCTCGGGGGCGTCCTCGTCCTGGCGCAGCTGGTCGGCCAGGGCGGCGCGCAGCGCATCGAGCCGCGCCGGGTCGAGCGCGTCCGCCCCGCCCTGCCACACGTGGCGCAGGATGGTGCCGGCGACGAAACGGTTGACGAAGCCGTCGCCGCTGCACTCCAGCGCCAGGCGCAGCAGCGGCAGCGGCGGGAAGGGGTGGCGCGCGGGCATGTCCAGCCCCACGCCCAGGCTGTGGCCCAGCCAGCTCACGTGGCGGTAGGTCCATGCGCGCTTCGGCGCTATGCCCGCGGGGCCAGGGTTGGTGTGCTGCTTGAGCAGCGCGCCCAGCAGCACGGGCCTGTAACGCAGGTGGTAGGACAGCCCCTCCAGCGCCTGGGGCAGGCGCTCGAAGGCCAGCCAGGCATAGGGCGAAACGAAGTCCAGGTAGAAGGTGATTTCTTTCATTCCAGTTCCTCGGGAAGCGCCAGGCCCGCGCGGCGCAGGGCCGCGGCCCAGATGGCGCGGCGCTGGCCGTTGCCCGCCTGCGACCAGGCGCGTATGTCGTCCAGGGTGCGGAAGCACCCCTCGCAGTGGCTGCGGTCGGGCGCCATGCGGCACACGGACACGCAGGGCGACGGCACCGACTCTTCGGACTTCAAGCCAAATTGGCCTGCAGCGCTTATCTGGAAAGCGCGATCAGCTAGCATTTTTGCGGCACTCATTCCTGCACCACGTCGACCACGGGCGCGCCGGTGAGCGCCTCCAGATCCTGCGGGCGCAACTGGAACACGCCGTGCGGGTGGCCCGCGGCGGCCCAGATCACGCCGAAGCGGAACAGCTCCCGGTCGATCAGCGTGACGGGCGCGGTGGCGTGGGCCACGGGCGAGACGCCGCCGATGGAGAAGCCCGTCCTGGCCTTGACGAACTCCGCATCGGCGCGGCCCGTCTTGCCCACCAGTGCGTCCACCTTCTTTTCATGAACGCGCCGGTCGCCCGAGGTGATGACGAGCACGGCCGCGTCGTCGCTCTTGCGCCGGAAGATGATGCTCTTGGCGATCTGCCCCACGGCGATGCCCAGGGCGTCGGCCGCCTGCTGGGCGGTGCGCGCCGCGTCGTCGAGCATCACCGGCATGTGCGGGTGGCCCGCCGCCTGCAGGGCAGCGGCCACGCGGCGCACGCCCTCGGGCAAGGCTTGCAGTTCAGCACCGCACATGGCCGTCACCCCGCCCGCTTGTTGAGCAGCGCCACCGCTACGCGCGACTGGGGCTTGCGGCCCAGGAAGTCGCTGATGTAGGCGCCGGCATCGACCAGCCGGTCCAGGTCGATGCCCGTCTCTATGCCCATGCCGTGCAGCATGTAGACCAGGTCCTCGGTCGCCACGTTGCCGGTCGCGCCCTTGGCGTAGGGGCAGCCGCCCAGGCCCGCCACCGAGGACTGGAAGTTCCAGACCCCCAGCTCCAGCGCGGCCAGCGTGTTGGACAGCGCCTGGCCGTAGGTGTCGTGGAAGTGGCCCGACACGTCGTCGATGCCGAAGTGCTTGAGCGTCGCCTCGATGGCGCGCTGCACCTTGCGCGGCGTGCCCACGCCGATGGTGTCGGCCACGTCCACGCGCTGCACGCCTATGCCCTTGAGCAGGCCGGCCAGGTAGGCCACGCGCTCGGGCGCCACCTCGCCCTCATAGGGGCAGCCCACGGTGCAGCTCATGGCGCCACGCACCTGGATGCCCGCGGCGCGCGCGGCTTCGACCACGGGGGCGAAGCGCTCGATGCTCTCGGCGATCGAGCAGTTGATGTTCTTCTGGCTGAAGGCCTCGCTGGCCGCGCCGAAGACCACGATCTCGTCGGGCTTGTCGAGCACGGCCGCCTCCCAGCCCTTCAGGTTGGGCGTGAGCACCGAGTAGCGCACGTCGCTCCTGCGCGCGATGCCGGCCATGACCTCGTGGTTGTCGGCCATCTGCGGCACCCACTTCGGAGAAACGTAGCTCGTGACCTCGATCTCCTTGAGGCCCGCGTCCTGCAGGCGGTGCACCAGGCCGATCTTGACGTCGGCCGGCACGGGTTGCTTCTCGTTCTGCAGCCCGTCGCGCGGGCCCACGTCGATGAGCTTGACTCGGGTGGGGATGTTCGGGTTCATGCTGTCTCTCCTTTGTTTAAGAACGTGTTTACGATCTCTTCATGTTGCCCGCAAGGCGGCAGAAAGCCGCAATCCAGGCGCGTGCCGCAGGCCATGCTGGCGGCCTGGACAAGGCGCGCAACGACGAGTGCGGCTTTTTGCTGCCTTGCCCGAAGGGTTGCCCCGCAAAAACAGCGTCTGCGGCGTTGCAAATCCTCGCCGGGCCACCAGCCCGGCTGCGCTTTGCGCCTTGCAGCCAGGCCCAAAGCGGGGCAACGGGCTCCATGAAAAGATCGTAAACACGTTCTAATAACCGCGTGCCGCATCGACGATGCCCGCGACGGGCTCGCCGCGCTGCATCGCCGCGATCTTGCCGGCGATCTGGGCAATGCTTTCGTCGCGCAGCGTGCGCGCCGAGGTGTGGGGCGTGAGGGTGATCCGCGGGTTGTTCCAGAACGGGTGGCCGGCGGGCAGCGGCTCGGTGCGGAACACGTCCAGCGTCGCGCCCGCCACGTGGCCTTCGTCGATCAGCGCGAGAAGGTCCTCGTCGACCAGGTGCGCGCCGCGCGCGACGTTGATCACGTAGGCGCCGGGCATGAGGCGCGAGAGCGTGCCGCGGTCCATGATGTTCCGCGTCCCGGGCGTGAGCGGCAGCAGGTTCACGAGCACGCGGCTCGCGGCCAGGAAGCCGCCAAAGCCTTCCGCGCCGCTGAAGCAGCGCACGCCTTCGATCCGCTTGGGGCCGCGGCTCCAGCCCATCACCGGGAACTCGAACTGCGCCACCGCGCGCGCCACGCGCTCGCCCAGCACGCCCAGGCCCATCACGCCCACGGGGAAGTCCTGGCGCAGGCGCGGCCTGCGGTAGCCCCAGCGGCCGGCGCGCATGTCGGCCTCGTAGCCGTCGAACTCGCGGAAATGCCGTATCAGCGCATGGCAGACATACTCGGCCATCTGCACGGCCATGCCCGCGTCGTCCAGGCGCACCACGGGCAGGGCAGGCGGCAGGCGCAACCCGAGCAGCGCGTCCACGCCCGCGCCGATGTTGAACAGGGCCTTGAGGCCCGGCTGCTCGTCGATGAACCGCTGGGGCGGCGCCCAGACCACGGCGTAGTCGGCCTGGGGCGCGCCCGGCTGCCAGGCGCTGACGTGGGCCTGGGGCAGCGCGGCGGCCAGGCCCTGCAGCCAGGGCTCGGTCTTGGTGTCGGTACAGCAAAAAGTGATCTTCATGACGCCCGAGCGTACCGCGCCCCCGGCCCCGCCGCCGTCAGGCGGCGGAAAGCCTGAGCAGTTCCGCGCCTTCCGTCACCTGGTCGCCGGGCGCGTAGAGCAGCTCGGCCACCACGCCGTCGGCGGGCGCGGCGATGGTGTGCTCCATCTTCATGGCCTCCATCACCGCCAGGGCCTGGCCCTTGGCCACCTTGTCGCCGGCCTGCACGGCGAACGACACCACCTTGCCCGGCATGGGGGCCGTCAGGCGCCCGCCCTCGCTGGCGGATTCGCCGGCATGGGCCAGCAGGTCCAGCGCCTCGATGCGCGTGGCGCCGCGCGGCGTGAAGATGTGGTCGGTCTCGCCCTGGGCATGGACCACAGCCTGCGTGCGCTGGCCCGCGTACTGCAGGTCCATGCCGCCGCCCGCCGCCGGCGCGAAGGCCAGCGGCCCGTGCACGGCGGCCTCGCCCTCGCCCACCTCCAGGCCGTAGCCGCCGTCCCGCTCGTAGGTCAGCCAGGCCTTGGCGTGCTGGCCGCCGAAGTCGAACTCGAAGCGGCGCCGGCACGGGATCAGCGAGCGCCAGCCGTCGCGGCGGCTGAACGGGTCGGCGCCCTGCCCGGCCTGCTCGCGCTGCAGCTGGCTGGCCACGGCGGCGGCGGCGGCCAGCGGCAGGCCCACCTTCTCCTGGCCGAACAGCACGGCCTCCTCGCGCTGGATCAGCGCGGTATCGAGCCGGGCCCGCGCGAAGGCATCGCTGCCCGCCACGTGGCGCAGGAACTGCACGTTGGTGGCCAGCCCCACGATGTGGGTCTGCGCAAGGGCATCGTCCAGCCGCGCCAGCGCCTGCTCGCGCGTGTCGCCATGCACGATGAGCTTGGCGATCATGCTGTCGTAGAACGGGCTGATGGCGTCACCCTCGCGCACGCCATCGTCCACGCGCACCATGCTTCTTTCAAAGCTGGTGCAGGCGGGCTTGCGGTACACGTCGAGCCGGCCCGTGGCGGGCAGGAAGTTGTTGTCGGGGTTCTCGGCGCAGATGCGCGCCTCGATGGCATGGCCGGTGATCCTCAGCTCGTCCTGGCGCTTCGGCAGCGGCTGGCCGCTGGCCACGCGCAGTTGCCATTCCACCAGGTCCTCGCCCGTGATGGCCTCGGTCACCGGATGCTCCACCTGCAGACGGGTGTTCATCTCCATGAAATAGAACTTCATGGCCTCGGGCTGGTCGTAGCCGCCCGGCTGCTCGACGATGAACTCCACCGTGCCCGCGCCCACGTAGCCCACGGCCTTGGCTGCGGCCACCGCGGCCTCGCCCATCTTCTGGCGCAGCTGCGGCGTCATGCCCGGCGCGGGGGCCTCCTCCAGCACCTTCTGGTGGCGCCGCTGCACGGAGCAGTCGCGCTCGAACAGGTAGACGCAGTTGCCCTGCGTGTCGCCGAACACCTGGATCTCGATGTGGCGCGGGCGCAGCACGTATTTCTCGACCAGCACCGCGTCGTTGCCGAAGCTGTTGATGGCCTCGCGCTGGCAGGACGCCAGCGCGGCCGCGAAGTCCTCGCTTTTCTCGACCAGGCGCATGCCCTTGCCGCCGCCGCCGGCGCTGGCCTTGATGAGCACGGGGTAGCCTATGGCGTCGGCCTCGCGCTGCAGCAGCTGCGGGTCCTGGTCCTCGCCCTGGTAGCCCGGCACCAGCGGCACGCCGGCCTTGGCCATCAGGCGCTTGGACTCGGCCTTCAGGCCCATGGCCGAGATGGCGCTGGCGGGCGGGCCGATGAAGACCAGGCCGGCGCTCTGGCAGGCCTTGGCGAAGTCCTCGTTCTCGGACAGGAAGCCGTAGCCGGGGTGGATGGCCTGGGCGCCCGTGGCCTTGGCGGCCTCGATGATGCGCTCCCAGTGCAGATAGCTGTCCTTGGGCGCGCTGGCGCCGATGTGCACGGCCTCGTCGCACGCGGCCACGTGCTTGGCCTGGGCGTCGGCGTCGGAGTAGACGGCCACGGTCTTCACGCCCATGCGGCGCGCGGTGGCGGCGACGCGGCAGGCGATCTCACCGCGGTTTGCAATCAGGATCTTGTTGAACATTCAGGCCACCTTGGCAGAACCAGAAAACAGGGAGGAAACGCGCCGCAGCACGGCGCGCAGGAACTTGAACAGCACCACGAGCAGCAGTGCCGAGAGCAGCAGCACCACGGCGAGGGCGAGGCCGAACGCGAGCGGGTGCTGCGTGGCGAGCCAGACCACGCCCACCACCAGGCCGTCCTCCAGGAACGAAAGCCCCCAGTTGGAGAACGGCTCGGGCGAGGTGTTGGCCGCCGCGCG
Organism: Alicycliphilus denitrificans K601; assembly: GCF_000204645.1. Classification (NCBI taxonomy): domain Bacteria; kingdom Pseudomonadati; phylum Pseudomonadota; class Betaproteobacteria; order Burkholderiales; family Comamonadaceae; genus Alicycliphilus; species Alicycliphilus denitrificans. The sequence continues at coordinate 4,323,932 of NC_015422.1, forward strand.
CGCCGTCATCTTGGTGGCCAGCGCCGCGGCCGACAGCGAGCCGCCCAGCAGCCCCGCGGCCACGGCCATGCTGGCGTCACTGGCGCCGAACACGCCGGCCGCCAGCAGCGCGCCGGCGGGCACGCGGATGAAGGCGTGCACGGCGTCCCAGGCGCTGTCGAGCCAGGGCACCTTGTCGGCGAAGAACTCCACCACCAGCATGAAGCCGCTGGCCATGAGCACCGCCGGGTGCTGCAGCACCGCCAGGGCCGGCGGCAGCGCCAGCCACCCCAGGGCGCCCATGCCGCCCACGATGAACACCACGGCATACAGCCGCACGCCGCTGGCCCAGCCCAGGGCCGCGGCCAGGGCCAGCAGGCCGGGCATGTCCAGCTGCTGCGTGGCGCGCGCGGCCCCGTCGGCCACCGCCTGCGCGGTGCCCGCATCGACGTGCAGGCCCACGCGGTGGAGCCACTGCACGATCTGGGACCAGAGGGCGTCCATGGCGGCAGCCGGCGGCGATGATCAGGCCAGCCAGGAGGGCTTGCGCTTTTGCAGGAAGGACTGCACGCCCTCGCGCCCCTCGCTGCTCGCGCGAATGTCGGCGATGCCCTCGACCGTGGCGGCGATCAGGCCGGCGTCGATCTCGCGCCCGGCGACTTGAAGCACCAGGCGCTTGGCGGCGCGCATGGCGTTCGGGCTGCCGCTGGCCAGTGCCTTGACCAGGGCGTCCACCCTGGCATCGAGCTGGTCGGGCGTCACCACCTCGTGCACGAAGCCGATGCGCAGCGCCTCCTGCGCGTCGAAGCGCTCGGCGGTCAGGAAGTAGCGGTGCGCCGCGCGCGCGCCCATGGCGCGGATCACGTAGGGGCTAATGGTGGCGGGGATCAGGCCGATCTTCACCTCGGACAAGCAAAAGCCCGCCGTGTCCGCGGCGACCGCCATGTCGCAGGCCGCGACCAGGCCCATGCCGCCGGCATACACGTCGCCCTGCACGCGGGCGATCGTGGGCTTGCCGCACTCATAGATCACGCGCAGCATCTCGGCGAGCTTGCCTGCATCGGCAAGGTTCTCCTCGCGCGTGTAGTCGGCCATGCGGCGCATCCAGTTCAGGTTGGCGCCGGCGCAGAAGGCCGGGCCCTCGGCGGCCAGCACCACGGCGCGCACGTCCTCGCGTGCGCCCACCTCGCGGAAGGCGGCGGTGATCTCGGCGATGACCTCGTCGCTGAAGGCGTTGCGCACCTCGGGCTGGGTCAGGGTGATGGTGGCGCGGTGGCCTTCGTAGCGTATGGAAAGAGCGCTCATGGATTCCTCCTTACATGCGGAACACGCCGAACTTCATGTCCGGGATGGGCGCGTGGCGCGATGCGGCCAGCGCCAGCGCCAGCACGCGGCGCGTGTCGGCGGGGTCGATGATGCCGTCGTCCCACAGGCGGGCCGTGGCGTAGTAGGGGTGGCCCTGCTTCTCGTACTGCTGGCGGATGGGGGCCTTGAAGGCTTCCTCCTCCTCGGCGGACCAGCTGCCGCCCTTGAGCTCGATGCCGTCGCGCTTGACGGTGGCCAGCACGCTGGCCGCCTGCTCGCCGCCCATCACGCTGATGCGCGCGTTGGGCCACATCCAGAGGAAGCGCGGGCTGTACGCGCGGCCGCACATGCCATAGTTGCCGGCGCCGAAGCTGCCGCCGATGATGACGGTGAACTTGGGCACGTTGGCCGTGGCCACGGCCGTGACCATCTTGGCGCCGTGGCGCGCGATGCCCTCGTTCTCGTACTTGCGGCCCACCATGAAGCCGGTGATGTTCTGCAGGAACACCAGCGGGATCTTGCGCTGGCAGCACAGCTCGATGAAGTGCGCGCCCTTCTGCGCGCTCTCGCTGAACAGAATGCCGTTGTTGGCCACGATGCCCACGGCCATGCCCTCGATGCGCGCGAAGCCGCAGACCAGCGTAGTGCCGTAGCGCGCCTTGAACTCGTCGAACGCGCTGGCGTCCACGATGCGGGCGATGATCTCGCGCACGTCGAAGGGCTTGCGCGTGTCGGCGGGGATCACGCCGTAGAGCTCCTCCGCTGCATATTTGGGAGCTTCCGGGGCAGTATCCGCGGGCGCCGCAGGCCGGTTTCTATTCAAATTGGCCACGGCGGCGCGCGCCAGCGCCAGCGCGTGCAGGTCGCTTTGCGCCAGGTGGTCGGCCACGCCGGACAGGCGCGTGTGCACATCGCCGCCACCCAGGTCCTCGGCCGTGACGACCTCGCCCGTGGCGGCCTTCACGAGCGGCGGGCCGCCCAGGAAGATGGTGCCCTGGTTCTTGACGATGATGGTCTCGTCGCTCATCGCGGGCACGTAGGCGCCGCCGGCCGTGCAGGAGCCCATGACCACGGCGATCTGGGCGATGCCCTGCGCGCTCATGTTGGCCTGGTTGTAGAAGATGCGGCCGAAGTGGTCGCGGTCGGGGAAAACCTCGTCCTGGTTGGGCAGGTTGGCGCCGCCCGAATCGACCAGGTAGATGCAGGGCAGGTGGTTCTGCTCGGCGATCTCCTGCGCACGCAGGTGCTTCTTGACGGTGACGGGGTAGTAGGTGCCGCCCTTCACCGTGGCGTCGTTGCACACGACCATGCAGTCGATGCCGCTGACGCGCCCTATGCCCGCGATCAGGCCGGCGCCGGGCGCGTCGTTGCCGTACATGTTGAGCGCGGCCAGCGGCGCGATCTCCAGGAACGGCGTGCCGGGGTCCAGCAGCATCTCCACGCGCTCGCGCGGCAGCAGCTTGCCGCGCGCCACGTGCTTGGCGCGCGCGGCCTCGCCGCCGCCCTGGGCCACGCGCTCGACATGCTGGCGCAGATCTTCCACCACGGCGCGCATGGCGGCGGCGTTGGCCTGGAAGTCGGCCGAACGCGGGTTGAGTTGGGATTCGAGGATCATGCTGTCTTGCCTTCCTGTAGGCCGAGTTCGTCCTTCATGGCGTCTCGGATCTTGAACTTCTGGATCTTGCCGGTCACCGTCATCGGGAAGCCCGTGACGAAGCGGATGTAGCGCGGCACCTTGTAGTGTGCGATCTGGCCTTTGCAGAAGGCGCGTATGTCGTCCTCGGTGGGGTTGGTGCCGGGCTTGGCGATGATCCAGGCGCACAGCTCCTCGCCGTACTTCTCGTCGGGCACGCCCACCACCTGCACGTCCTGCACCTGCGGGTGGCGGTAGAGGAATTCCTCGATCTCGCGCGGGTACAGGTTCTCGCCGCCGCGTATCACCATGTCCTTGATGCGGCCGACGATGTTCACGTAGCCCTCCCCGTCCATGGTGGCCAGGTCGCCCGTGTGCATCCAGCCATCGGCGTCGATGGCCTCGCGCGTCTTCTCGGGGTCGCCCCAGTAGCCGTGCATGACCGAGTAGCCGCGCGTGCACAGCTCGCCGCGCCCGCCGCGCGGCACGACGGCGCCGGTTTCGGGATCGACGATCTTCACCTCCAGGTGCGGCTGCACCCGGCCCACGGTGGACACGCGCTTTTCCAGGGGGGTGTCGGTGTCGCTCTGGCAGCTCACGGGGCTGGTCTCGGTCATGCCGTAGGCGATGGTCACCTCGGCCATGTGCATGTCCGCCTGCACGCGCTTCATGACCTCGATCGGGCAAGGCGAGCCGGCCATGATGCCGGTACGCAGCGTGGAGAGGTCGAACTCGGCGAAGCGCGGATGGTCCAGCTCGGCGATGAACATGGTGGGCACGCCGTGCAGGCCCGTGCAGCGCTCGGCCTGCACCGTCTCCAGCACGCGCAAGGGGTCGAAGCCGTCGCTGGGGTAGACGATGGTGGCGCCATGCGTGATGCAGGCCAGGTTGCCCAGCACCATGCCGAAGCAGTGGTACAGCGGCACGGGTATGCACAGCCGGTCGGCGGGCGTGAGCCGCATGCACTCGCCGATGAAGAAGCCGTTGTTCAGGATGTTGCGGTGCGTGAGCGTGGCGCCCTTCGGGAAGCCCGTGGTGCCGCTGGTGAACTGGATGTTGATCGGGTCGGTGTGCTTCAGCGTGGCGCCGATGGCCGCGACGCGCGCGTCCTGCGCGTCGCCGCGCGCCATCAGCTCGGAAAAGCGCAGCGCGCCGGGCTGCTCCCCGCCCTCGCCAGCCACGTCTATCCACACCACGCTGCGCAGCGTGGGCAGGCGCCTGGCCGCCAGCAGAGCAGGCGCGCACAGCGCCATCTCGGGCGCCAGCTCGCGCAGCATTCCGAGGTAGTCGCTGGTCTTGAAACTGGGCATGGTGACCAGCGCCTTGCAGCCCACCTTGTTGAGCGCGTACTCCACCTCGGCCGTGCGGTAGGCCGGGTTGATGTTCACCAGGATCAGGCCAACCTGCGCCGTGGCCAGCTGCATCAGCACCCATTCGGCGTTGTTGTGCGACCAGATGCCGATGCGGTCGCCCGGCGCGAGGCCCAGGCCCAGCAGCGCGCTGGCCAGGCGCAGGGACTCCCGGTGCAGCTCGGCATAGGTGTAGCGCAAGCCCTGGTGGCGGCTGACCAGTGCCTCGTGGTCGGGCTGGCGGCGCGCCATGCCGGCGAAGAAATCACCCAGCGTCTGCTCGATCAGCGGGGTGCCGGTGGCGCCACGCGCATGGCTCGGCGCAGCCGATGAGGGGTGGACGGACTCCATGGGGCTTGTCTCCTGGTCGGCGTGGACCGCGGGCGCGGTCCGTTGAGAATCAGCCCGACAGCATACGCCGCAGGCTTGGCCGGGGGATGGTCCGCATGGGTCAGAAAGGTTGCAAATCGCGCCACGTAAATGCAGACTCCGGGCCATGACCGAAACCCACCGCACCGCATCCCGCGCACGCGCGCCCACGGCCGCCACGCCCATGGCCTTCGTGCAGGCCATCGTGCGCGCCTACGCGGCGCGCGGCATGGATGCGTCGCGGGTCCTGGAGCAGGCACAAATCACGCCAGCCGATGCACTGGACGCCGCGGCCCGCATCACGAGCCAGCAGATGGAGCAGCTCTCCGCCGGCGCCATGCGCGAGCTCGACGACGAGGCCCTGGGCTGGTTCTCGCGCCGCCTGCCCTGGGGCAGCTACGGGATGCTGGCGCGCGCCTCGCTGAGCGCGCCCACGCTGGGGCTGGCGCTGGCGCGCTGGTGCCGCCACCACGCGCTGCTGACGGACGACGTCCTGCTGCACCTGACGAGCGAGGGCGGGCGCGCCCGGCTCGCCATCTCCGAGCAGCGCGACCTGGGCGGCCTGCGCGAGTTCTGCCTAGTGTCCATGCTGCGCAACGCGCTGGGCCTGTCCAGCTGGTTCATCGACTCGCGCTTGCCCATGGCGGCGGCCGAGTTCCCCTTCGCCCCGCCGCCGCATGCGCCGGCCTACGCCGTGCTGTTCGACGGCCCCACGCGCTTCGGGGCCGCCCAGGCGGCCGTGTACTTCGACGCCCGCTACCTGGCGCTGCCGCTCACGCGCGACGAGGCCGCCATGCGCCAGATGCTGCAGCACGCACTGCCGCTCATGGTGCGCCAGTACCGGCGCGACCGCCTGCTAGTGCAGCGCGTGCGCCAGCTGCTGGCCGGCGCGCCCGACGCCGCGCACAACGCCCACGCGCTGGCCGACCGGCTGCACGTCTCCACGCGCACGCTGCACCGCCAGCTCAAGGAGGAAGGCGCGTCGCTGCAGGCGCTCAAGGACGAGGTGCGCAAGAGCCGCGCCATAGAGCTGCTGCGGCGTACCCGCCGCCCCGTCAAGCAGGTGGCCGAGGCCTCGGGCTTCGCGAGCGAGAAGAGCTTCATACGGGCCTTCCGCGGCTGGACGGGACAGTCGCCCGCGGACTTCCGGCGCCATGGCGCATGGCCCGATCGGTCACCTGCATGACGCGGATTGCGCGGCCCCTGCGCCGACAATGCCCGCAGCGACACTTCCTCCCATCACCCATGATCGAGCTATACCACTGCGTCAGCGCCCGCTCCTTCCGCCCCCTGTGGATGCTGGAGGAACTGTGCGTCCCCTACCGCCTGCGCATGCTGCCCTTCCCGCCGCGCGTGCATGCGCGGCAGTACCTCGAGGACAACCCGCTGGGCACCGTGCCGCTCATGAAGGATGGGGCCACGCGCATGACCGAGTCGGCCGCCATGTGCCAGTACCTCGCGGCGCGCCATGGCGACGGGCGCCTGGACGTCGCCGCGGGCGACCCGGCCCACGGCAGCTACCTCAACTGGCTGCACATGAGCGATGCGACGCTCACCTTCCCGCAGACGCTGGTGTTGCGCTACACGCACTTCGAGCCCGCCGAGCGCCGCCAGCCCCAGGTGGCGCAGGACTACGCGCGCTGGTTCCTCGCGCGGCTGCGCGCCGTGGACGCGGCCGTGCAGCAGGGCGGGTTCCTGTGCGCCGGCCGCTTCACCGCCGCCGACGTGGCCGTGGGCTATGCGCTGCAGCTCGCGCAGCACCTGGGCCTGGCCAGAGAGTTCCCGCACGCGGTCGCCGGCTACTGGCAGCGGCTGCAGGAGCGCCCGGCCTTCGAGCGCGCGCTGCAGGCGCAGCACCGGGCCGCGCTGGAGCAGGGCGTGGACCCCACGCCGTCACCCGATCTGCGCTAAGCACGCTCTTCTGCACGAATCGCCCCGCCGGGGTAAGCTGCGCGGCGCCGTGCGGCGCGCCCGCGCCCGGTTTGGTACAGGACCGACATGAGCACTCCCGATACCTTCGACTACGTCATCGTGGGCGCCGGCATGGCCGGCTGCCTGCTGGCCCACCGCCTGAGCGAGGACGGGCGCCACAGCGTGTGCCTGCTGGAATCGGGGCCGCCGGACCGCAGCCCCTTCATCCACATCCCGGCCGGCTTCATCAAAGTGGGCTACGACCCGCGCTACACCTGGGACTTCGAGACCGCGCCCGGCGAGGGCACGGCGGGCCGGCGCGTGACCACGCGGCTGGGGCGCACGCTGGGCGGGTCGAGCGCGATCAACGGCTTCAACTACACGCGCGGCACGGCCCGCGACTACGACGGCTGGGCGGCCCAGGGCAACCCGGGCTGGAGCTACGACGAGGTGCTGCCCCACTTCCGGCGCACCGAGCGGCGCATCGGCGGCGGCGACGAGCCGCACCGCGGGCATGACGGCCTGCTGCCCATCACCGACTGCGACTGGCGCCACCCGCTGTGCGATGGCTTCATCGCCAGCGCCCACGCGCTGGGCATAGGCCCGGCGGGCGACTACAACCTGGGCGTGCAGGAGGGCGCGGGGTACTACCAGCGCTGGATCCACAAGGGCCGCCGCGTGAGCGCGGCGACGGCCTTCCTCAAGCCCGTGCGGGCGCGCGCCAACCTGCAGGTGCGCACGGGCGCGCACGCCACCTCGGTCCTGTTCGAAGGCCGCCGCGCCGTGGGCGTGCAGGTGCTCATGCAGCCGGGCAACGCGCGGCATACGGTGCGTGCGCGGCGCGAGGTGATCCTGTGCGCGGGCGCCATCAACAGCCCCAAGCTGCTGCAGCTCTCGGGCGTGGGGCCGGCCGACTGGCTGCACGGCCTGGGCGTGGCGCCGGTGCACGTGCTGCCCGGCGTGGGCCGGCGGCTGCAGGACCACTTCATGGTGCGCTCGGTGGTGCGCGTGCAGGGCGCCACCACTATCAACAGCACGGCGCGCGGCTGGCGCCTGGGGCTGGAGATCGCCAAGTGGGCCATGGGCCGGCCCAGCGTGCTGGCCATCAGCCCGTCGGTGGCCTATGCGTTCGCGGCCTCGCGGCCCGGGCTGGACGCGGCGGACCTGCAGTTCCACTTCTCGCCGGGCAGCTACGCCTCGGGCATCGCGGGCCGGCTCGACGGCTTTGCGGGCATGACGCTGGGCTTCTACCAGATGCGGCCCGCGAGCCACGGCCACGTGCGGGCGCTCTCGCCCGACCCGCTCGAATCGCCGGAGATCCAGCCCGCCTACATGGCGCGCGAGGAAGACCGGCGCGTGGTGACCGACGGCCTGCGGCTCACGCGCCGCATCCTGCACGCGCCCCCGCTGCTGCCCTACGTGCTGCGCGACGAGGCACCGCCCGCCGAGGCAGTGAGCGACGAGGATCTGCTGGAATACGCGCGCCAGCGCGGCGGAACGGCCTGGCACTTCATGGGCACCTGCCGCATGGGGCCGGCGCAGGACGCGTCGGCCGTGGTCGATGCGCAGCTGCGCGTACACGGCCTCGAAGGCCTGCGCGTGGCCGATGCCTCGGTGATGCCGGCCATGCCCTCGGGCAACACCGGCGCCCCCACCATGATGATCGCGGAGAAGGCGGCGGACATGCTGCTGCGGGCGTAGCTGTCAGCACCAACTGTACCTGTCCCAATGGGTACAGCAGGCTTACAGTAGGCGCTCGCATGCTGCTCCGCTCCACGGACGGAGCCGGCGGCGGGCACAGATGGATCACCAGATCCGCAGCAATGGCGACAACAGGAGACACGCAATGACAGGCATTCGTCGGATAGCCCAGGCCGCGACCGCGGCACTTTCACTGGCATGCGCCTTCACGGCCCAAGCGCAGGACGTCATCAAGATCGGCTACACGGCCGACCAGTCCGGCAGCGGCGTGGCCGAGCTGGGCATCGCCGGGCGCTGGGGGTTCGAGGCCGCCATCGAGGACGTCAACAAGGCCGGCGGCATCCTGGGCAAGAAGGTGGTCGGCGTGATCCGCGACGACCAGGGCACGCCGCCGAAGGCCATCCAGACGGTGCAGGACCTGCTCGACAGCGAGAAGGTGCAGGCCCTGGTCGGCCCCGCCAACTCGGGCAACGCGCTGGCGTGGCTGCACATTCCGCAGCAGAAGAAGATCCCCGTGGTGGTGCCCATCGGCACGGCCACCGAGATCACCACGCGCTACGCCAAGGAGCCGCAGAACTACCTGTTCCGCATCTCGATGGTGGACCGCGAGCAGGTGTCGCTGCTGGCTGCCTATGCGGTCAAGGCGTCCAAGGGCAAGAAGATCGCCGTGCTGGCCGACTCCACGGGCTACGGCCAGGGCGGCATCAAGGACGCGACCGAGGTGCTGGCGCTGCACGGCGTCAAGCCCGTGGCCGTCGAGAAGTACGGCCCCAAGGACACGGACATGACCTCTCAGCTCAACAAGATCAAGGCCGCGGGGGCCGACACCGTGATCATCTACGGCATCGCCGACGGCGCCGCGCAGGTGGTGCGCAGCATGGAGAAGATCAACTACATGCCCATCACGCTGGGCACCTGGGGCAACCTGAGCTCGCTGTTCCCGAAGATGACCGGCCCCAAGCTGTCCGAGCACCTGATCATGGCCGCGTCCACCACCGAGGACACGTCCGACAAGACCAAGTCCCTGGGCGAGCGCGTGCGCAAGAACTTCGCGGCGCTGACGTGCTTCCCCTGCGCCGCGCAGGCCTACGACTCGGTGATGCTGCTGTCGGCAGCGATGAAGCAGGCCAACACCACCGACGGCGAGAAGGTGGCCGCCGCGCTGGAGAACCTGAGCGGCGTGAAGGGCGTCATCAAGACCTACGACAAGCCCTTCAGCAAGACCATGCACGAGGGCCTGCACGTGGGCGACTTCTACCTCGCGCGCTGGAAGAACGGCACCGAGGTGCAACGCTTCCAGGACGACGTCTACAAGTCCATCACACCCGCCGATCTCAAGCAGTGATCTGAAAACAGGAGCTGCTCGCGCTTGTCCAACAAGAGTTTCAGCATGAAAGACATCTGAAACACTTGCCAGCCAAGCGCAGGCAGCTCACTTTTTTTGACAGCTCCGCGTTAGTGGGAAGGCAGCGCATGGCCGAATCGATACTCCAGGCGATCTTCAGCGGCCTGGCCCTGGGCAGCATCTACGCGCTCGTGGCCGTGGGCTTCAACATCACGTTCAACACCACCAAGACGCTGAACTTCGGCCAGGGCGAGTTCCTGGTGGCCGGGGCCTTCGTCGCGGTCTCGGTGCTGCTGCTGCTCGCGGGCAAGCAGATGACCGACGCGCTGCTGCCCTCCGAGGTGACGCTGACGCGCTACCTGCTGAGCCTGGCCGGTTCGATGGCGGTGCTGGCGCTGCTGGGCGTGCTGCTGTACTACACGGCGGTGCAGCCCTTCGTGGGCCAGGGCGGCATGGCCTGGGTGATGAGCACCATCGGCTTCGGCATCATCATCCAGAACACGGCGCTGGCGATCTGGGGGCCGTCGCCGCTGGTCATGCCCTCGCCGCTGGGCAACGACGTGATCCGCATCGGCGGCGCGGGCGTGCTGCCGCAGGAGGTGCTGGTGCTCGTGGCCAGCGTGGCCGTGCTGCTCACGCTGGACTGGGTGATGCGCGCCACCAGGATCGGCAAGGCCGTTCGCGCCGTGGCGCAGAACGGCAGCACCGCCACGCTGATGGGCATCAACGTGGGCGCCATCGTGGTGCTGGCCTTCGTCATCAGCTCCAGCCTTGCCGGGCTGGCCGGGCTCTTGATCGCGCCGATCACCACCGCGTCCGTCTTCATGGGGCTGACGCTCGCGCTCAAGGCCTTCTCGTCGGCCATCGTGGGCGGGCTCACCAGCCCGCGCGGCTGCATGCTGGGCGGCTTCCTGCTCGGCGTGATCGAGGCGCTGGTGGGCCTGTGGCACGCGGAGCTGCGCGAGATCAGCATCTTCATCCTCATCATCGTCGTGCTCGTGGTGCGCCCGCAGGGCCTGCTGGGCCAGCGCATCGTGGAGAAGGTATGACGGCCGAGCGCAAACATACCCTGTGGCTCGCCGTGGTCGCCGCGCTGGCGGCGGCCGTGCCGCTCGCCACCGACAACGATTTCCACCTGCGCGTGCTGTTCCTCATCGGCGTCAACTACATCGCCGCCGCCGGCATGAACGTGCTCGTGGGCTACACCGGGCAGAAGTCGCTGGGCCATGCGGGCCTCTTCGCCGTGGGCGCGTACACGGTGGCGCTGCTCACCGCGCGCTGGGGCTGGAACCCGTGGCCGGCCTTCGTCGCCGCGGGTGTGATGGCGGGCATCTTCGGCGTCGTCATCGCGCTGCCCGCGCTGCGGGTGAAGGGCCCGGCGCTGGCCATGGTGACCATAGGCTTCGGCATCGTGGTGGAGAAGATCGTCTCCGAATGGCAGGACGTGTTCGCCGGCCAGCAGGGCATCTACGGCGTGCTGCCGCTGTCGCTGGGCGGCACCATGTTCAGCTCCAAGCAGTGGGTCTGGTTCGTGCTGCTGCTGGGCGTGGCCCTGCACGTGATGCTGCGCCTGCTGCTGCGCGGGCGCTTCGGGCGCGCGTTCATGGCAGTGAACACCGCCGAGGTGGCAGCCGAGAGCGTGGGCATCAGCGTCTACCGCTTCAAGGTGCTGGCCTTCGTGATCAGTGCCGTCACCTGCGGGCTGGCCGGCGCGCTGATCGCGCAGCAGAACCAGTACATCAACTCCGACTTCATCACCTTCAACCTGTCGATCTTCATCCTGCTCATGGTGCTGTTCGGCGGGCATTCGGTCTACGGGCCGCTGCTGGGCGCGGTGGTGCTGACGCTGCTCGACTCCTTCCTCTCGCGCTGGCCGGGCGTGCAGCACTTCACCTACGGCGCGCTGCTGCTGTTCGCGCTCTACGCCATGCCCGACGGGTTGGCCGGCTTCGTGCGCCAGATGGCGCGCAAGTGGGCGCCTGGCCTGCTGCCGGCCGAGGCGCTGCCCGCGCAGCTCGCGCCCTGGCGCCTGCGCAGCGGGACCGGCGCCGAGACGATGCTGCTCGAAGCCCAGGGCCTGTACAAGGCCTACGGCGGCGTGGTGCCCACGAACGAGGTGGACCTCAGCATCCGCGCCGGCCACGTGCACTCGCTGATCGGGCCCAACGGCGCGGGCAAGACCACGCTGCTCAACATCCTCTCGGGCATCGTGCCGCCGGACCGCGGAAGCATCCGCTTCGAGGGGCGCGACGTGACGGGCCTTGCGCCCCACCGCATCGCGCGCGCGGGCCTGGGGCGCACCTTCCAGAACCTCAAGCTGTTCGCGGGCATGTCGGTGCTGGACAACGTCAAGCTCGGCCTGCACGCGCACATCCCCACGGGCTTCCTCGGCAGCCTGCTGGGCCGCGGCGGCCATGCCGAGCGCGCCGCGCGCGACGAGGCGCTGCAGATCCTGGACTGGCTGGGCCTCAAGGACAAGGCGCAGGAGATCGCCGGCAGCCTGCCCTACGGCGTGCAGCGCCGCCTGGAGCTGGCGCGCGCGCTGGCCACGCACCCGCGCCTGCTGCTGCTCGACGAGCCCGCCGCCGGCCTGAACCCGCAGGAGACGCAGGAGCTGGCGCAGGTGATCCTGCGCATCCGCGACCTGGGGATCACCGTGCTGCTCATCGAGCACCACATGGACCTGGTGATGGCCGTTTCCGACCACGTGATCGTGCTCGACTACGGCCAGAAGATCGCCGAGGGCGCGCCGGCGCAGGTACAGAACGACCCGCGCGTGATCGCGGCCTACCTGGGCGCGGACGACGGCACGCAGGAAGAGGAAGAAGAGGACGAGGAAGGCGGTGCCCATGTCCAATGAGCTGCTACGCATCGACGGCCTGCACGTGCACTACGGCGCCGTGCAGGCACTGAAAGGCGTCTCGCTGCACGTGCAGGCGGGCGAGGTGGTCACCATCATCGGCGGCAACGGCGCGGGCAAGAGCACGCTCATGCGCTGCATCTCGGGCCTGGAACCCGCGGCAGGCGGGCGCGTGGTCTTCGAGGGGCAGGACCTCGCCGCCATCCCCGGGCACAGGCGCGTGGCGCTGGGCATCGCACAGTCGCCCGAGGGCCGGCAGGTGTTCGCCGACCAGAGCGTGCGCGACAACCTGCTGCTGGGCGCCTACCACCGGCGCGCCAGCGCGGCGGAGATCGAGGCCGACATACAGGCACAGTTCGAGCGCTTTCCGCGCCTGGGCGAGCGCCAGCAGCAGATGGCGGGCACCATGTCCGGCGGCGAGCAGCAGATGCTGGCCATCGCCCGCGCCCTCATGGCGCGCCCCAAGCTGCTGCTGCTCGACGAGCCCTCGCTGGGCCTGGCCCCGCTGATCGTCAAGGAGATCTTCGACACCATCCGCGGCCTGCGCACGCAGGGCGTGACCATCCTGCTCGTCGAGCAGATGGCCAACCAGGCCCTGGCCGTGGCCGACCGCGGCTACGTGCTGGAGACCGGGCGCATCACGCTGCAGGGCCCCGGCCGCGAGCTGCGGCGCGACCCCAAGGTGCGCGCCGCCTACCTCGGAGGACATTGAAATGGAACACCCCCCTGAGCCGCTTCGCGCCTTCCCCCCTCTCTCGCATCGCTGCGCGCTGCGGGAGGGGGGACGCCGCCAGCGCGGCGGGGCAACCCTTGCGCGGCGGCCTGGGGCGCGCCAGATTCATGGGCTGCGGGTGATGCGCAGCATCAGGGAGAACTGACGTGCAGGAAACCTTCGACTACGTGGTGGTGGGCGCGGGCGCGGCCGGCGCCATCGTGGCGCGGCGGCTGGCCGAGGACCCGGCCGTCACCGTCTGCCTGCTTGAAGCCGGCCCGCCCGACCGCCACCCCTACCTGCACCTGCCGGCCGGCTTCATCAAGATGCTGTTCGACCCGGCCTACACGTGGACCTACGGCTCCGAACCCGACGCGCGCACGCTGGAGCGGCGCGTGCCGTTGCCGCAGGGCAAGACCCTGGGCGGGTCGAGCGCGATCAACGGCCTGATCTACAACCGCGGCCAGGCCGAGGACTACGATGGCTGGGCCGCTTTGGGCAACCCCGGCTGGTCGTTCGCCGAGGTGCTGCCCTACTTCCAGCGCAACGAGCGCTGGCTGGGCCCCGCCGGCAGTGCGCGGCGCGGCACCTCGGGCAGGGTGCCCGTCACACCCATCGACTGGACGCACCCGGTCTGCGAGGCCTTCATCGCGGGCGCCGGGGAACTGGGCCTGCCACGCAACCCCGACTACAACGGCGACACCCAGGCCGGCGTGGGCTACTTCCAGCGCACCATCCACCGCGGCTGGCGCCAGAGCACGGCGCGCGCCTATCTGCGCTCGCCCGGCAGCAACCTGGCCGTGCGCACCCATGCCCAGGCCACGCGCATCGTGCTCGACGGCACGCGCGCCGCGGGCGTGGAATACGCGCACGGCGGCCCGCAGGGCAGCGCCAAGGCGGTCGGCGCGCGGCGCGAGGTGGTGGTCTGCGCGGGCGCGGTCAACACGCCGCGGCTGCTGCAGCTCTCGGGCATAGGCCCGGCCGACCAGCTGCAGGCGCTGGGCCTGCCCGTGGCGCACCACCTCGCGGGCGTGGGCACGCACCTGAAGGACCACTTCTCGGTGCGCGTGGTGGGGCGCGTGCGGCGCGGCAGCGCGGTCACCATCAACGAACTGGCGCGCGCGCCGCGCCTGTGGGGCCAGGCCGCGCGCTGGCTCGCGGGGCGGCCGAGCATCCTCGCGCTGAGCCCGTCGCTCGTGCACTTCTTCTGGCATTCGGGACTGGGCGACGGCCTGCGGCCCGACCTGCAGGGCGTGTTCACCCCGGCCAGCTACCGCGAGGGCTACGTCGGCCAGCTCGACACCTACCCCGGCATGACCTGCGGCGTCTGGGCCCACCGCCCGCGCAGCGAGGGCGAGGTGCGGCTGCGCTCGGCCGATCCCTGGGCCGAGCCGCTGATCCGCCCCAACTACCTGTCGCACGAGGAAGACGTGCGCGTGCTCACCGCCGGCGTGCGCCTGGCGCGCGGCCTGCTGCGCACCCAGGCACTCGCGCCCTTCTTCGAGGACGAGGCCATGCCGGGCGCCGATGCGCAGAGCGACGAGGACATCCTCGCCTACATACGCCGCTACGGCGTCTCGTCCTACCACCTGTGCGGCACGGCCCGCATGGGGCCTTCGCCCGAAGAGGGCGCCGTGGTCGATGCGCAGCTGCGCGTGCACGGCCTGCAGGGCCTGCGCGTGGCCGACTCATCGGTCATTCCCGCCATTCCCTCGGCCAACATCTGCGCCGCCACGATGATGATCGGCGAGAAGGCGGCCGACCTGATCCGCAGCTGAGGAGACACACATGCTGGTTCCGCACGAGAGCGCCACGATCGGCGGCGTGCTGCTGGAGGCCGCCGCCGCGTTCGGCGCCCGCCCCCTGCTCGTGGCGCCGCCCAATGCCGCGCGCGGCTACGACCCCGAGGGCCGCACCATCACCTATGCCCAGGCGGCGCAGGCGGTGCAAGGGCTCATGGATCGCTACCGCGAGGCCGGCTATGGCGCGGGCCACCGCGTGGCGCTGCTGCTGGAGAACCGCCTGGAGCACATGCTGCACAAGCTGGCCATGAACGCGCTGGGCATCTGCTGCGTGCCCGTCAACCCCGACTACCGCCCGCGCGAGCTGGCCTACCTGATCGACCACGCGCACGTCGATCTTGCCGTGGTGCTGCAGTCGCGCCAGGCCGACTGGCAGGCCGGCGCACGCGAGGCCGCGTGGCAGCCGCCCGCCGTCGTCTTCGAGCAGTTCGACGCCGCCCTGCCCCCGGCGCCCGCCCCGGCGACGCACTGGACGCCCGGGGCCGGCACGCCCGCGAGCATCCTCTACACCTCGGGCACCACGGGCCGGCCCAAGGGCTGCGTGCTCTCGCACCGCTACGAGCTGGCGGCCGGCGCCTACTACGCCACGCGCGGCGGCCTCGTGGACTTCCGGCCCGAGGGCGAGCGCATCTACAACCCGCTGCCGCTGTTCCACGTGAACGCGTCCATCCTCTCGTTCTACGCTGCGCTGCTCACCGGCAGCTGCCAGATCCAGACCGACCGCTTCCAGCCCACGCGCTGGTGGCAGGAAGTGCGCGACACGCGGGCCACCATCGTCCACTACCTGGGCGTGATCGTGCAGATGCTCTGCGCGCAGCCGCCCTCCCCCGGCGACACGCGGCATTGCGTGCGCTTCGGCATGGGCGCGGGCGTGGAGCCGCAGTTGCACGCGGCGTTCGAGGAACGCTTCGGCTTCCCGCTGCTGGAGCTCTGGGGCATGACGGAGAACGTGCGCATCCTGGTCGATTGCCACCCGCCGCGCCAGGTGGGCACGCGCGCCTTCGGGCGGTCCACGCCGGGTATCGAGGTGCGCGTGGCGGACGACGCGGGCGCCGACGTGCCCGACGGCACGCCGGGGGAGATGCTGATCCGCCATTCGGCCGAGGCACCGCGCAAGGACTTCTTCTCGGGCTATCTCGACGACGAGGCCGCCACCGAGGCCGCGTGGCGCGGCGGCTGGTTCCACACCGGCGACGTGGTGGTGCGCGACGCCACGGGCATGCTGCACTTCGTGGAGCGGCGCAAGAACATCATCCGCCGCTCGGGCGAGAACATCGCGGCGGCCGATGTGGAGGCATGGCTCGTCACCCATCCCGACGTGGACATGGCCGCCGTCATGGCCGTGCCCGACGAGGTGCGCGAAGAGGAGGTGCTGGCCTGCATCGTGCTCAAGCCGCACGCGGCGCAGACGCTGCAAAAGCCGGGTGCCGAGGCGGCGCTGCTGCGCTCGCTCTTCGACCACTGCAGCCAGGGGCTGGCCTACTTCAAGGCGCCCGGCTGGATCTGGTTCACCGGCCAGATCCCGACCACGGGCACGCAGAAGATCCAGAAGCACGGCATCTTCGGCGCCGGCGTGGACCCGCGCACCGTGGCGGGCATGCACGACCTGCGCGCATGGAAAAAGCGCCGGCAGGCGCAGGGCTGAACCGGGGAGCGCCCATGTCCGCGCAGCCTTCAGCCGCGAAGCCGCTCCAGCGCGCGCGCGAACCGCGGGTCCTGCACCGCATGCGGGTTGCAGCGCGACCAGGGGCATGCCTGCTCGCTGTTCACGCAGAAGATGTTGCCGGGCGCCATCACGATGCCGTGGCCCAGCATGGCCTGGGCCAGCGCCTGGGCGTCCGGGAAGCCGGGCCAGCGCGCCCAGATGAACAGCGAATGCACGGGGCGCACGAACACCTCGGCCCCCATGCGGTCGAGCAGCGCATAGGCGTTGTGCGTCGCCTCGGCCAGCCTGCCCCGCAACTGCTCCAGGTGCTTGGCGTAACGCCGCTCCGCCAGCAGGGTCTCGACGGCGCGCTCGGCGTATTCCGAGCTGCTAATGCTGGTCAGCACCTTGAGGTCGGCCAGTTCCTGCGCCAGGTCCGCGCTGCAGGCGACGAAGCCCACGCGCAGCGCGGCCGACAGCGACTTGGAGAAGCTGCCGAGGTAAAGCGTGCGCTCCAGCCCATCCAGCGCCGACAGCCGCGGCGCCGTGGCGGGGCGGAAGTCGCTCAGCACGTCGTTCTCGACGAGCAGCAGGTTGTGCTGCTCGGCCAGGCGCAGCACCGCGCGCGCCTTCGGCAGCGAGAGGTCCGAGCCCGTGGGGTTGTGGGCCAGCGACTGCGTGAAGAACAGGCGCGGGCGCAGGGTCTTGAGCAGGCGCTCCAGCGCCTGCAGGTCCGGGCCGTCCGCCAGGCGGGGCACGCCCACGACCCGCGCGCCCGCCAGGTGCAACTTGCCCCGCAAGGGGTAGTAGCCGGGATCGTCGATCAGCACCGTGCCGCCGGGCGGCACGAAGTAGCGCACGATCAGGTCCATGGCTTCGTTGGCGCCATGCGTGGGCACGATCTGCTGGGGATGGGCGTCGATGCCTACATCGGCCAGGCGCCGCACGAGGCGGTGGCGCAGCGGCGCATAGCCCAGCCGGTCGCCATAGCGGAACAGCGTGCCCAGGCCGCCGCGCGCCACCTTGTGGTGCGTTCGGTCCAGCCGCGCGCCCGCGAGCCATTCCGACGGGGGGAACGCATCCCCCACGGCCAGTTGCCCCGGCTCGTTGCGCAGCTGCGTTCGCAGGAGCCAGACGATGTCCATGGTCCGGCGCAGCGTATGGCCCTCGATGGCCTCGCCGTCAGCCTCGGGCACGGCCTCCTTGACGAAGAAGCCCGAGCCGCGCCGCGGCTCCACCAGCCCCCGGGCCACCAGCAGCTCGAAGGCGGAAACCACCGTGTTCTTGCCATAGCCGCGCGACGCCGCGATCTCGCGCAGCGACGGCAGCTTGTCGCCGCCGCGGTACACGCCGTCGCGGATCTGCCGCTCCAGCGAATCCGCCAGCGCGATGAACAAGGGGGCAGGTGTGGCGCTCATGCGCCCGCACTGTACCCGCGCAGGCCCCCGCTCTTTCCCATTCCCTCACCCAGCCCCATCCATCATGACCACCATTGACTCCCGCCTGCCACGCTTTCGCTCCATGACCGTGCCGCAGCGCCTGCAGCACCTCGCGGCCGCCGCGCGCCTGAGCGACGGGGAAGCCCGGCTGCTCTCCGACAGCGGCGCTCTGGACCCTTCGCTTGCCGACGGCATGATCGAGAACGTCGTCGGCACCTTCGAACTGCCGCTGGGCGTGGCCGGCTATTTCCAGATCAACGGCAAGGACGTGCTCGTGCCCATGGCGGTGGAGGAGCCCTCCGTCGTGGCGGCCGCCTCGTTCATGGCCAAGCTCGCGCGCGAGTGCGGCGGCTTCGAGACGTCGAGCACCGCCCCGCTGATGCGCGCCCAGGTGCAGGTGCTGGGCCTCACCGACCCGCACGGCGCGCGCCAGTCGCTGCTGCGCCGCAGGCAGGAGATCATCGACCTGGCGAACCAGCGCGACAAGGTGCTCACCGGCCTGGGCGGCGGCTGCCGCGACATCGAGGTGCATGTGCTGGAGCAAACACGGCGCGGCCCCATGCTGGTGATGCACCTGATCGTGGACGTGCGCGACGCCATGGGCGCCAACACCGTCAACACCATGGCCGAATCCGTGTCACCGCTGGTCGAGGAGATCACGGGCGGCCAGGTGCGCCTGCGCATCCTCTCCAACCTGGCCGACCTGCGCCTGTCGCGCGCGCGCGTGGCGCTGTCGCCCGAGGTGCTTACCACGGCGGAATACGACGGCCGCGACGTGATCGAGCGCATCCTGGACGCCTACGAGTTCGCCGCCGTCGACCCCTATCGCGCCGCCACGCACAACAAGGGCATCATGAACGGCATCGACCCGGTGATCGTCGCCACCGGCAACGACTGGCGCGCGGTGGAGGCCGGCGCCCACGCCTGGGCCGCCCGCCAGGGGCACTACGGCTCGCTCACGCGCTGGGAGAAGGACGCGCGCGGCTGGCTCGTCGGCAGCCTGGAGATGCCCATGCCCGTGGGCCTGGTGGGCGGCGCGACCAAGACCCACCCGCTGGCGCGGCTCGCTCTCAAGATCATGGGCGTGGCGACGGCGCAGGAGCTCGGCGAGACCGCCGTCGCCGTGGGGCTGGCGCAGAACCTGGCCGCCCTGCGCGCGCTGGCCACCGAGGGCATACAGCGCGGCCACATGGCGCTGCATGCGCGCAACATCGCGATCGTGGCCGGCGCGACGAGCGAAGAGATAGACCGCGTCGCCCGCCAGATGGCCCAGGAGAAGGACGTGCGCACCGACCGGGCCCAGGCGCTGCTGGCCGCCCTGCGCGCCAAAAATTAAGCAAAATCGGCCTCCAGCGCCCGTCCATCAAGCGCTGGCAGCCATCAAAAATATAGCAATCAGCCCAGCAGCGCGGGCAGTTCCGCCATGTCCGCGATGATCCGCGCGGCCCCCGCCGCGCGCAGCGCCCCGGGCGAGCCGTGGCCCGCGTCGCCGGTGCTGTAGCCCACCACGGTGGCGCCGGCGGCCACGCCGGCCATGACGCCGGTGACCGTGTCCTCCACCACCAGGCAGCGCGCGGGCGGCACGCCCACGGCGGCCGCGGCGGCCAGGTACACGTCGGGCGCGGGCTTGGTCGCCGGCATCTCGTGGCCGCTGAAGACGCGGCCCGCGAACAGCGGAGCCAGCCCCACCTGTGCGAGCTGCATCTCCACCTTCTGCCGGTCTGCCCCGGAAGCGCAGGCGATGCGCCCGCCAAGCCGCGCATGCACGGCGCGCACGGCCTCGGGCGCGTTCGCGATCGCCACCAGCTCGGCCTGCAGGCGCGCGTTGCGGCGCGCGTAGAACTCGGCCATCCAGGCATCGGTGAGCGGGCGGCCGGTCCGGGCCTCGATGCGCGCGGTTTCGCTGCGCACGGTCTTGCCGATGAACAGGCGCATGCATTCCTCGGGGGCCAGCAGCCAGCCGGCCTCGTTGAGCATCTCGCAGAGCACGCCGTTGGTGATGGGCTCGCTGTCCACCAGCACGCCGTCGCAGTCGAACAGAATGGCTTCGTATGTCATTGGAATCGGGCAGGAGTGAGCGGCGCCCACTCCGATGGGTGCAGCGCCGCCATGCAGTCCGCACCATACAGCACCACGCGGTTGCGCCCCGTCTGCTTGGCCGTGTAGAGGGCGGCGTCCGCCTGCTGGAACAAGGCCTGGGCGGCATCCACGCCCGCGCGCGCCTGCCCGTCGCCGCCGGCGTACTGCGCGGGCTGCAGGCTGGCCACGCCCATGCTGACGGTGACGTTGCCGCAGCACTCGCTGCCCCGGTGCTCCAGGGCCAGCGCGCGCACCGCCTCTTCGAGCCGCAGGGCCACCGACAGGGCCGAGGGTGCATCGGCGCCCGGCAGCAGCACGGCGAATTCCTCGCCCCCGTAGCGCGCCAGCAGGTCGCCCGCGCGCCCCAGCACGGACGACAGCGCCACCGTCACGCGCTGCAGGCACTGGTCGCCGGCCACGTGGCCATAGTAGTCGTTGTAGGCCTTGAAGTGGTCCACGTCGATCATCAGCAGCGCCAGCGCCGCGCCCTCGCGCAGCGCGCGGCTCCATTCGTGCGTCACGGCCTCGTCCAGGGCCAGGCGGTTGGCCACCTGGGTCAGCGGGTCCAGCCGCACCTGGGCTTCGAGCGCCGTGCGGTAGCGCGTGAGCTGCTCCTCGGTCTGCTTGCGCTCGGTGATGTCCTGCACCGTGCCCGTCATGAGCAGCGGCTCGGCATCCGATGCCTGGCTGTACTCCCCCCACACCTCGATCCAGCGCTCCTGCGCGTCGCCTGCGCGGCGGATGCGGTACTGGGTGCGCAGCAGCGTGCGCTGGGCCATCGCCCGGCCATGGATCTGCAGGGTCTGGGCGCGCTCATCGGGGTGCAGCATGGAGACCCACTGGCGCAGCGTCATGCGCCCATCGGCCGGCAGGCCGAAGATGGTGCTGGCCATGCGCGACATGATGAAGGCCTCGTCCCCCGCGTCGTAGAGGAAGTAGCCCACCGAGGCCGCCTTCTGGGCGTTCTCCAGCCAGCGCAGGTTGCGCTCCAGTTCCCCCTTGAGCGCGCGCTCGCGCCGCCAGGCGCGCCATTGCCAGAACACGACGGCGCTGCCCAGAGACAGCAGCCCCAGGCTGACGAACAGGCTGAGCATCAACCATTCGCGGCGCTGGGCATCGGTGAAGGCCTCGGCCACATCGATCTTGGAGACCAGCAGCCACGGCGCGTCGGGCGCGGCGCTGGCCACGGCCAGGACGTCCTGCCCCCGGTAGTCGCTGGCGTAGAAGGCGCCGCGCACGCCCTCGGCGGCCAGCGCCATGGGGTCGCGGCCGCCCTCGGCCAGCGGCAGGCGCAGCGGCTCCCGCTCCTCGCTGCGCAGGCGCAGCGGGCTCAGGGTTACGACGGCATCGCCCTCGCGCTGCACCAGCACCGACTCGGTCGTGCTGCTGTGGTCCGGCCAGGTCTCCAGCAGCGGGAACAGGGCGGTGCGTGCATCGATCACCAGCCACACGGCACCCAGCGGCGTGCTGCCGTCGAACAGCGGCGCCAGCAGCCCCAGCACGGGAAAGGCGAAGGACGGGTCGCGGTGCAGCTCCACGATTTCCGGCTGCGCCTGCGCCAGCGCGCGCTGCAGCGCCTCCTGCTCGGGCCCCGGCAGCCCCCCCGTGGCCACGCCCTCGGAATCGAGCAGCAGCCGCCCTTGCGCGTCCACCAGGTATGCGGCCGTGTAGCGCTGCTGCTCGACGAGGATGCGCAGGCGCTCGCGCAGCAAAACCTCGCCGTCGGGCGAGCCCGCGGCGCGCCAGCGCGCCACGGCCTGCGCGAAAAGGCTGTCCTGCGACAGTGCGACCGCCTCGGACTGGCGCCGCGCGCGCCAGTCCGAGGCGGCGCGCAACTGCAGCTGGTTGACGGCCTGCAGGCTGCTCTCGATCTGGTGGCGGTAGCGCTGCTCGCGCTTCTGGTAGATGGCGTACACGCCCCAGCCGATGCCGCCCAGCAGCAGGGCCACTGCCGGCAGCAGCCACCATGCGCGCGGGCGCATGCGCTGGTGGAGCACGGCGGAAAGCATCTTCATGGCAGGCAGAGGGGCAAACAGGCCGATACTGATGGCAATAGATAGCCATTTCCCGCAGACTATGTCACAGTTTGTATCGATACAGGACTTCAGATAATTTCATCCATGTTCCCCCTCGTCCTGACCCGCCGCGCCTGCCTGGCCCGCTCGCTCGCGTTGTGCGCCGCACCCGCCATCGCCGGGGCGGCGCGGGCGCAGGAAAGGGCGGCCCGGCGCACCGTGGTGATCAACCTGTCGCTGGAGCCCGACAGCCTGGACCCCACGATGGCGCCCTCCGCCGCCGTGGGCGAGGTGGTGCACTACAACGTGCTGGAGGGCCTGACCCGCATCGAGGAAGACGGCACGGTAGCGCCGATGCTGGCCAAGTCCTGGAGCGTGGACGCGACGGCGCTGCACTACACCTTCCGGCTTCACCAGGGCGTGCGCTTTCACGACGGCAGGCCCCTGGACTCGGCGGCGGTGCGCTTCAGCTTCGAGCGCGCCGTGGCGCCCGGCTCGACCAACAAGGCGCGCAAGGCGCTGTTCGACAACATCGCCGCCGTCACCACGCCGGACGCGCACACCGTGGCGCTCACGCTGCGCCACCCCGACCCGCATCTGCTGTTCCGCCTGGGCGAGGGCACGGCCGTGATCCTGCACCCGGCCACGGCGGCCCAGGCCGTCGACCGGCCCGTGGGCACGGGCCCGTACCGCGTGACGCACTGGGAACGCGGCCACAGCCTCACCCTGGCCAAGACCGACAGCTACCGCCATGCCTCGCGGGTGCGCATCGAGCAGGCCACCTACCGCTTCGTCCACGACCCTCTGGAGCAGGACGCCGCCATGCACGCGGACGAAATCGACCTGCTGTTCAACTTTGCCACGCAGACCGTGCGGCGCTTTCAGGCCCACAACCGCTACCAGGTGTTGACAGGCGCATCCACGGGCAAGGGCATGCTGGCGCTGAACCAGCGCCGCGCCCCCCTGAACGACGTGCGCGTGCGCCGCGCCATCACGCATGCCATCAACCGTGAGGCCTTCATCCGCACCGTGCTCGGCGGCCGCGGCGTAGTCATAGGCAGCCACTTCAGCCCGGCGGACGCAGGCTACCTGCACCTGGCCAGCCTCTACCCCTACGACCCCGAGCGCGCCCGCGCCCTTCTCGAATCCGCCGGCGTGCGCACGCCGCTGCGGCTGGCCCTGGCATTGCCACCTGCCCCCTATGCCCACGAAGGCGGCCCCGTGATCGCCCAGGACCTGGCCCGGGTCGGCATCGTGGCCGACATACAGCGCCTGAGCTGGCAGCAATGGCTGAACGGCCCCTTCAAGGGGCGGTTCGACATGACCCTGATCAACCACGTCGAGCCGCTGGACTACCAGATCTACACCGACCCCGACTACTACTTCGGCTACGACAGCCCCGCCTTCCGCGCGCTGGTGCAGCGCCATGCCAACGCCAGCCATCCGCGCGAACGCCAGCAGCTGTTCGCGCAGCTGCAGCGCCATCTGGCGCAGGACGCCGTCAACGCCTGGATCTTCGCGCCCCAGATCGGCAACGTGGTGCGCAAGGGCCTGCGCGGCGTGTGGATGAACTACCCCATCTTCGCGCACGACATCGCCGCACTGTCGTGGGAATGATGCGCTTACTCCACATTTGATAGCGCATGGCGCGCTCTGGAAAAGCGCCAGCATCACTTTTCACATGAAAGAGATGCGCGGCGCGGGGCGCGGGACATGACCCGATCTGGCCCGTGGGGCGGCCCCCGGCATGGGCCACTCGGCAGAAATAGCGGCAATTTCCCATGTTTTTTGGACGATAGCGCCGCGCGGCCATCCCCATAGTGGCGTCATGGGCCCGCATATCCGCCGGGCCGGAGATCCGCTCATGAATCCACATGCCCTGACACCCTCCTCCCTGTCCAGCATGCCCCTGTCGCCCATCGTGGCACGCGAGGCTGCCCACGCGCCCGCGACCGGGGAACTGATCGAGGAGCGGCTGCCGTTTTCGGTGCGGGTGGTGAGCGACGCCGAGGCACTCGACAAGGCCGTGCACATCCGCCACGCCGCCTACGCGCGCCACGTACCGGGCCTGGCCCACACCCTGCAGCAGCCCGAACAGGCCGACTTCGCGGACGGCTCCCTCGTCCTGCTGGCCGAATCCCACCTCGACGGCTCGCCCCTGGGCACCATGCGCATCCAGACCAACCGTTACGCCCCACTGGCGCTGGAGCAGTCGCTGGCGTTGCCGCCATCGCTGCGCAACAGCCTGCTGGCCGAGGCCACAAGGCTCGGCGTGGCCGATGGCCGGGTGGGAACGCTGGTCAAGACCGTGCTGTTCAAGGCCTTCTACCTGTACTGCCTGCACAGCGGGGTGGACTGGATGGTGGTGACGGGACGCGCGCCCGTCGACCGCCAGTACCTGCGCCTTTTATTCGAGGATGTCTACCCCGACATGGGTTACATCCCGATGCGCCACGTCGGCGGCCTGCCGCACCGCGTGATGAAGTTCGAGGTGGGCACGGCCGAGCGGCGCTGGGCAGAAGCGCGCCACCCGCTGTTCAACTTCATGGTTCTCACCTACCACCCCGACATCCGGCTGGATGCGCCCGGGGCCTCTGGCGCGCCAGCATGGCCCGAGGCACCGCTCCACGCGCCCACCCCCACGCTGGCCATGTAACCTCAATGGGTAGACTGGCCCGGCTTCGGGTCGCTGAACAGCGACGGCGCAGGCCACGCCTGCAGCAACAGGTAGTGCAGAAGGTCGGCGTCTGCCACAAAGTCAGCCGATGAGCGCATGCGCAGCAGGCGCTCCGGCGGCTGCGAACGGGCGATCGCGAAGCCCTGCACATAGTCCACCCCGATCTCGGCCAGCGTTTGCACCGTGGCGCTGTCCTCGGCCCATTCGGCAATGGTCTTCATGCCCAGGTTGCGCGCCAGGCCCACGATGGCCTCCACGATGGCCACGTTGGCGGGGTGTTCGTTCATGTTCACGATGAAGCCGCCATCGATCTTGAGCAGGTCGCCCCTGAGCTCCTTCAGGTAGGAGAACGAGGTATAGCCGGCGCCGAAGTCGTCGAGCGCCACCTTGGCACCGAAGCCGTGCACCTGGGCGATGAAGCGCCGGGTGTTCTCCAGGTCGTGCAGGGCCACGCTCTCGGTGATTTCCAGGCACAGGCGGGGCGCCACGTCGGCGTACTGCTCCAGCATCCGCACCACGTCCTGCACGAAGCGCTCGTCGTTGAGCGAGGCCCCGCTCAGGTTCATGCAGATGAAGCGGGTGTGCTTGAGCTTGCCATGCTGCTCGCGCATCCAGGCCAGTGTCTGGCGCAGCACCCAGCGGTCGATCACACCCATGCGGCCGCTGTTCTCGGCCGCGGTGATCAGGCGCGTCGTGGGCACCTCCTGTCCATCGGGGTCGCGCATGCGCAGCAGCACCTCGAAGTTGAGCGAATGGTGCGGCTCCTTGAGCGACATGATGGGCTGCATCTCCAGATACAGGCCCTCGATCTCGTCCGAGCCCGAGAGCAGGCCCGCGAGGCGGATCTCGGCCTCGTGCTCCTGGAACACGCACGAGTCGCGCTCGAACACCACGAGGTGGCTGCCGCGCTTCTTCTTGGCTTCGCGGCAGGCCCGGTCGGCCGTGGACACGGCGTCCTTGGCCGAGCTTCCCCGCACCACCTCGATCAGGCCCACCGAGCCATGCACCTGGAAGGACAGGTCGCCCACGCGGTAGGGCCGGTTGCCCAGGCTGTTCACGATGTCCTGACAGATCAGGGTGGCGTTGGCCAGGTGGGTGTTGGGCATGAGGATGACGAACTCGTCGCCGCCCACGCGGCCCAGGTGCATGCCGCCCTGCAGCACCTCGTCGACACGCGAACAGACCTGCCGCAGCACCTCGTCGCCGGCGCTGTGGCCGAACATGTCGTTGATCAGCTTGAAGCGGTCCAGGTCCAGGTAGGCCAGCGCCAGGGCCTGATCCTGGCCCGGGCCCGCAGGCTGCAGCGCCCGTTCCAGCTCGGCCTGGACACCGTTGCGGTTGAGCACCTGGGTCAGCGGGTCGTGGTTCGCCAGGAACTGCAGGCGCTCGGTGGCCAACGCGCGCTCGGTCACGTCCTGCAGCGAGCCCTCGATGCGTCCGCCCGCCCGCGAGGCCTTCACCAGGAAGCGGCGGCCTTGCGACAGCTGCGGGTCGTCCGTGCGGCCCCTGACCTCGAACTCGGCCACCGGCTGGGCGTTGAGGCTGTGCAGCAGGCGCTGCCAGGGGGTGTCGTCGAAGTAATGGTCCCAATGGTCGCGGCCCGGCACCAGCACGGCCGGGCCCAGCGCGGCCTGCAGCGCCGGGTTGGCGGCGATGAAGTGGCCCTGCGGGTCCAGCGTGAACAGGCCCAGCGGAATCACGTTGTAGGTGTGTTCCAGCTCGGTCTGGGCCTGCACGCGCTGGCGGTGTTCCTGGCGCATCTGGGCCGCGATGGCCATGGTGGCCAGCAGGCTCGACGAGAGCGCGGCCGTCACGCTGTTGACCGAGCCGATCCAGGTCTGCAGGCCGAAGGCCGCCGCCACGACCTCATAGCCGCTGGCCAGCAGGGTCACGCCGATCGACGCGCCGTACCAGGCCGCCACCGTCGAGTGCGTGATGACGACGATGCGCACGAGGAAGAACACCAGCACCAGGCTGCCGACCGCAGTGAACAGCCAGATCAGGGGCAGGAACTGGGCGTAGGGCAGCGCGACGGAAAGGACCAGCATCAGCGCGCAGGACCATTGCGTCAGGTTCAGCAGCGGCTGGAAGCCCACCTTGGGCAGTTCCTCCCGGAACAGGGAGCGAAACAGCACGAAGGTCACGACATAGAGCAGCGCCAGCGTGATCGGGCGCCCCTGGATGAGCCAGTCGACGGGCACGTTGTGCCCCAGCCACTGCACGTCCCAGCCGGCCGACAGCGCGCCCATGCGCAGGTTGATCAGCAGCCATACCGCGAACAGCACGTAGGTGGAGTTGCGGTTGATCAGGGCGGTGATGAAGACGAACAGCGCCAGCAGCACGATGCCGCCTTCGAGCAGACCCGCATTGCGCTCGAACGCGCGGGTGGCGGTCCGCAGCGCGCGCTCGTCCCACTGCTGCACCGTGAGGCGGCCCGGACCGATGAGCTGCGCTTGGCACAGCACCTGCATGCCGGGCGCCAGGTCCTGCAGGCGCAGGCCGAAGCCGGCTTGCGAGTCGAACAGGCGTCCCTGCTGGTGGACGCGATCCGCTTCACCGAGCGAATCGAGCTGGCGGCCACCCCAGCAGGCGAGCCGCACCAGATGGCGCGAAGGGAATTCGACCACGGAGGGGCTGTCGAGCCCTGGCGGCGGCACGGAGAAGCTGAACCAGAACGGCGCCTCTGCCAGATGGGTGTCGCGCAGCAGCACCTGCGGCTGATGCTCCAGCGCCGTCCGCGCGGTTTCCGCGGTCAGCTGCGCGTCGGAGTCCTCGAGCACATGCATCGGCAGGCGCAGCGGGGCATCGTGGGCGTACCGAGGTGCCCAGGTCTGCAGAGCCAGCACCGACAGCACCAGCATGGCACAGGGCAGCGCGAAGATCAGCAGACCCGACAGGGCGTGCTCCAGCGCGCCATGCCAACGGCGCCAGTGGGGCTGCACGGCAGAGGTTGCGGAAGGCTTCACTGAGCAAGGTTCAATGGCGGACCGCCATGGGACGGTCCCGTGGAAACACCAACCTGTTTTTGGTGGCGAGTACTAACTACATTTTGATAATGATATGCAAGTTTGGTTTCAAAGCAAGTCGCCATCCACGTAATACCAACGCCCCTGCTCGCGCACGAAACGGCTGCGCTCATGCAGGCGCACGGCGCGCCCGCCCACGCGCCAGCGCGCGACGAACTCGACCTCGGCGCGGTCCTCGGCCGTGGCGCGGTGCGAGCGCACCTCCAGGCCCAGCCATTTCGCGCCCTCGTCGGGATCGAGCGATCCGGGGCGCCGGCTTGCGTGCCAGGTGGCGAGCAGGTAGCCGGCGCGGCCGAGCACGAAGGCGGTGTAGCGCGAGCGCATGAGGCGCTCGGCGTCGGGTGCGGGTGTGGAATCGAAATGGTCGAGATAGCGGCCGCAGCACGCGGCCAGGGATGCGCCGCCGCCGCAGGGGCAGGCGGCCCCGGTGCGCGTGCGGCTCATCGGGCGGCGCCGAACACCTTCTGCAGCAGGGCGCTGCCCGTGCCCATGGGGTCCTGGCGGATTTTGCGCTCCTCCTCGCCGATCATGAAGTACAGGCCGTCGAGCGTCTTGCCCGTGACGTACTGCGCGAGGTTGGCGTCCTCCTTCCTGAGCAGCCCGAAGCCCGCGGCCTTGCCCGCGAAGGCGTTGTACTGCTGCGTCAGGCCGACCTTCTCGGTGGCCTGGCGCACCACGGGCAGGAAGCGCTCGCCGAGCGGCGTGCGCGTCTTCTCGGCGAAAAAGCGCGTGACGGCCGTGTCGCCGCCCGTGAGGATGTTCTTGGCGTCTGTCACCGTCATGTTCTGCACGGCGCCCACGAGCAGATCCTTGCCCATGGGCACGGCGGCCTCGGCCGCGCGGTTGATGGTGGTGACCAGTTCGTCGATGCGCTGGCCCTGGCCGAACTTGCGCATGAGCTTGGCCGTGTCCTCCAGTTGCCCCGGCAGGCCGATGCGCACCTGCGGGTTGCCCAGGAAGCCGTCGGTGCGCCCGAGCAGGCTCACGGCGGCCTCGGCCCCCTTGGCGAGCGCGGCCTTCACGCCGCTGGCGGCATCGGCATTCGACAGGTCGGCGATGGACAGGGCCCATGCCTGGCGCTGCGCGGCCAGCACGAGCGCGGCGACGCTGGTTCGGGAAATGAATGCACGGCGCGACGGCATGGCGGCTCTCCTTTCAGGCGATGGACTCGATTCTTGCAGAACACCAGGGCGTCGATAGACTGGTCTGGCATTCGGCAACCCTGGAGTTCAACGATGTTTGCAATGAGCGTGCCATGGTGGGAGTTCGCCCTGCGCGGAGTGGCCGTCTACCTGTTCCTGCTGGTGTTCCTGCGTCTCACGGGCAAGCGCCAGACGGGGCAGTATGCGCCGTTCGACCTGGTGCTGCTGCTGATCCTCTCGAACGCGGTGCAGAACTCGATGAACGCGGGCGACAACTCGCTCGTCGGCGGCCTCATCAGCGCCGCCACGCTCATCGCCTGCCACGTGGCGCTGGCCCACCTCGTCTTCCGCGTGCCGCGCCTGGCGCGCCTGGTGGATGGGAGGCCGCAGACGCTGGTGCAGGACGGCAACCTGGACAGGGCCCTCATGCACCGCGAGTTGCTCACCCCCGACGACGTGGCCGCGGCGCTGCGCGCCGGCGGCTGCCTGCACCTGCACGAGGTGGAGCGCGCCACGCTGGAGACCAACGGCACCATCACCGTGGTGCTGCGCCGCGCGGGGAGAGGCGGCACGGAATCGGGCATCTGACGCCGGGCAGGCGCACAGCGGCGAAGAGGGAGCCGCGGCGCGCGCTCATCCAGAACTGCAACCTGTCCATGCTGGTGCCGACGCTGCACACGGCCTCGGACGTGGCGCTGTCTCGGCTGCCTTGATTCAGGGCACACCACCCCGGGCGTGCAGCCATGGTGCGGATCATGTCCATACCTATCGATACCCACACAACGATAGTTCTTATGAACTTGACGATAAAAACCACATTTTTTTAGGATACCAATAAACACGAACTAAGTTCAATATTATAGAACTCATGAGCATTCTTGGTAATGTCCAACGCGTTCTGGCACTTTTCGCGGCCGGAGCCACAGATCTGAGCTTCACCGAAGCGGCCACGCTGCTGGAACTGCCCAAGAGCTCCACCTCGCACCTGCTCAACCAGATGGTGCGCTACGGGCTGCTGGATCAACACTCCACCACGCGGCGCTATCGCCCCGGCGCCTTGCTCGGGCAGGCCGCGCACGCTGCCTACGTATCGAGCGACTTCGACGATGCCTGCCGCGAAGTGCTCGAGCGGCTGTCCGCGCGCAGCGGGCTCACGGCCTATCTGTCCACGCTGTCGGGGCGCGAAACCGTGGTGCTGCAGCGCCTGAACGGCAGCTTTCCCGTGCAGGTGCTCTCTTCGCCCGGCTCGCGCCGCGATGCCACCGGCACGGCGATGGGCCGCGCGCTGCTCTCGCGCCTTGCCGGGCCCGAACTCGCGGAGCTGTTCGGCACGGACGGCTCTGCGCCGCTCGCCAGCCCTCGCCAGAGCGGCTTCGCACGCGTGGACGAACTTCTCGCCGGCCTCGCCAGCGTGGCGCAGGCGCGCCACGCGATGGTGGTGGATGGAGCGATGCCCGATATCGGCGCCATCGCCGCCGCCGTGCGCAATCCGCTGGATGGCGAACTGCGCGGCCTGTGCATCTCGTTCGTGCCGCGTCTGCAGCCTGGAGCGGATCAGATCGAGGGCTGGCGCAGGCTCGTGCTCGAAGAAACGAGCGCGCTGGGCCGCCGCATCGGCGATCCGTTCTGGCGAGCCGCGCCTGCCGTCTCCACCACTTCCTCTATCACCGAACCTACGCCATGAACCTGCTGCTGCTGAGCAATTCCACGAGCGATGCCGGCTACCTGACCCACGCCCTGCCGTGGATCCGGGAATGGGCCTCGCACCATGACGCCACGGGCGATGCCCTGTTCGTGCCTTTCGCGGGCGTCACGCGGACCTGGGACGCCTATGAAACCCTGGTCGCCGAAGCGCTTGCGCTCCTGGGGCTGCGCGTGCGCTCTGTGCACCGGCTGTCCGACCCGGTGGCTGCCGTGCAGGCGGCACGCCACGTGATCGTGGGTGGCGGCAATACCTTCGCTCTGCTCGGGCACCTGCGCACGACGGGGCTTCTGGAGGCCATCGGAGCGCGCGTGCGCAGCGGCAAAGCCTCCTACCTGGGCTGGAGCGCGGGCGCGAACGTGGCCTGTCCCACGATCTGCACCACGAACGACATGCCCATCGCCGACCCCGGCGGTTTCGGCGCCCTGGGCCTCGTGCCCGTGCAGATCAACGCCCATTACACCGACGCGCACCCGCCCGGCCACCGTGGTGAGACACGCGAGCAGCGCCTGCGCGAGTTCACCACGCTGCGGCCCGACATGCCCGTGCTGGGCCTGCCCGAAGGCACGGGCCTGCGCGTGCACGGCAGCCGCCGTGCCGTGCTGGGCGCGGCTGGCGCGCGCCGGTTCCACGGCCCCGCCACGCCGCAATGGCTGGCCGAAGGCCCCCTCGATCACCTCTGACGAAAGCCCCCGATGCAACATGTTTCTTCGATGATCGACCTGCTGTCCTCCGCGTACGTGACGGGCGAGGACGTGGCCGCGCACCTGCGCTCGCTCGGCGAGTGCAGGGTCGAGGTGACCCGCCTGGAGCGCGATGGCGCCTGCACCGACTTCCTGGCGATAGAAATCCCGGGCCTGGATGCGCAGGCGCCGCGCCTGGGCATCGTGGGCCGCCTCGGCGGCATCGGCGCGCGCCCCGCGGTGAGCGGGCTGGTATCGGACAGCGACGGCGCCGTGGTCGCGCTCGCGGCCGCCGCGAAGATGCTCGGCATGGCGCAGCGCGGCGACGCGATGCCCGGCGCCGTGCACATCCACACGCACATCTGCCCGCGCGCGGGCACGCGGCCCCACCATCCCGTACCGATGATGCGTTCGCCATTCCCCATGCGCGAGATGATGGCCCACGAAGTCAGCCCGCGCATGGACGCCATCCTCTCGGTGGACACCACGCGCGGCAACCGCCTCGTGAACCATCGCGGCGTGGCGCTGACGCCCGTAGCCAAGGAAGGCTGGCTGCTGCCCATTCCCGACCTTCTGCTGGACGTGATGAGCTGGGTGAGCGGCGAGCTGCCGGTCACGCTGCCGCTGACCACGCAGGACATCACCCCCTACGAGAACGGGCTGCCGCATGTGAACTCGATCATGCAGCCCGCCATCGCAACCCCCGCGCCGGTAGTGGGCGTGGCGCTCACCGCGCAGGCCACCGTGCCCGGCTGCGCCACGGGCGTGACCAATGCCTGGGACGCCGATGTGGCGATGCGCTTTTGCATCGAGACCGCCAAGCTGTTCGGCCAGCGCACGCTGTCGTTCGTGAACGAGGAGCATTGGGAGCAGTTGCAGGCGCGCTACGGCTCGCTCGCGCACCTGCAGGGCGTGGGCCGGGAACTGGCATGAGCAGGCGCATTGCGTTCTTCACCATCGGCGAATCGCCGCGCAGCGACGTGGTTCCCGCCATGAGCGCACTGCTGGGCGAGCACGTGCAGATCGACGAATACGGAGCGCTCGACGCACTCGATGCCCCGGCGCGCGAGCGGCTTGCGCCGCGCCCCGGCGCACACTGCTTCGCCACGCGGCTGCGCGACGGCGGCTCCATCACGCTGGACAAGGAGGCCACCGAGCAACGCCTGGCCGAAGTGATGCGCGAAGCCGACGACGCGGGCTACGACCTGCTCGTGCCGCTGTGCACCGGCACCGCCCTGCCCGCGCTGCGCACCTGGATGGTCGAGCCCCAGCAGGTCGTGGACCAGGCCATGGTGGCGCTGGCCCGCCACGCGCACTGCGTGGGCGCCCTCGTGCCGCTGGCCACGCAGATTGAGACCTTCCACCTCGCGCAGCCGCTGCCCTGCGCGCTGCGCGTGGATCACGCATCCCCCTACGAGCGCGACGCCGCCGCGGCCGCCGCGGCCTTCGAACGCGCGGGACGCGCGTTGGCCGGTTGCGACTTCATCGTTATGCACTGCATGGGCTACACCGAGGCCATGCGCGCGCAGGTGGCGCGCGCCAGCGGCCGGCCCACGCTGCTGTCCAACCACCTCGTCGCCCACACGCTTGCGCAGTTGCTGGCGTGACACCCGTTTCATCGACCCAAGGAAAGCCCTTCCCATGATCCACCGCCGCACCCTGATCGCCCTGGCCGCATCGGCCACGCTGCTGGCCGCCGCCCCCACCCACGCGCAATCGGACTGGAAGCCCGTGCGCCCCGTAAAACTGCTCGTGGGCTTCGCGCCCGGCGGCTCCGCCGACACGCTGGCCCGCCTGATCGCCGAGCCGCTGAGCCAGAAGCTGGGCCAGCCCGTCGTCGTGGACAACGTGCCCGGCGCGGGCGGCAACATCATGGCGGGGCGCCTGGCCACCTCGGCCGCCGATGGCTACACGCTGGGCATCGGGGCCGCGGGCTCGATGGCGATCACCTTCGAGCTCAACCCCAAGGCCACCCCCTACAAGCCCGAGAGCTTCACACCCGTGACGATGCTGGCCACGCAGCCGAACGTGGTCATCGTCAACATGTCCGTTCCCGCGAACAACATCGGCGAACTCAAGGACTACATCGCCCGCACGCCGTCGGCCAGCTACGGCATCGCGGGCATCGGCATCTCGAACCACCTGATCGCCGAAGCCATGCTCGCGCGCATGGGCGTGAAAATGGCCGCCGTGCCCTACAAGGGCGCCGCCCCCGTCATCACCGACCTGCTGGGCGGCCACATCGCAATGACGATGGACAACATCACCACCGCCGCACAGCTCGCCAAGGAAGGCAAGGTGAAAGCGCTGGGCGTGACCACAGCCAAGCGCGCGCCGCAACTGCCCGACGTTCCCACGCTGCAGGAGCAGGGCCTGGCGGGCTTCGACATGCCGACCTGGCAAGGCCTGTTCCTGCCCGCGGGCACGCCCGCGCCCGTGGTGGCGGCCTATTACGCGGCCATGCAGGACATCCTGAAAAGCGCCTCGACCCGCGAGAAGATGGCGCACCTGGGCTCGCAGCCCGTCGTGGGCATGAAGCCCGCGCAGTTCACCGCCTACCTCGAAGCCGATCGCAAGCAGTGGGCGGCCACCATCAAGGCCGCGCGCATCGAACCGCAGTAACCAGCAGTCCTCCGCCTGCCGCACGGCTTCGAGCCACTGCGCGAAAAGCTGCGCCTCGGCGGATGCGCCCTCGGCCACCGCGTAGTCATAGCGCTCCAACGGCAGCCGCACCTGCGGCAGCGGCGAGCGCGGGACCATCGCCACGCCCAGGCCATCGACGGCCGCCTGCAACACGAGATGCAGGTGGTCGAAGTCCAGCCGCCCGGCAGGCTTGAAGCGCGGCGCGCCCGCGATGCGCAGCCAATCGGCCCAGTCGCGCTGGCGCGAGCACGCGCGCAGCTGCACGTGGGCCACCAGCGCGCGCGGCGTGCAGGCCCCTTCCAGGCCCTGCCCCTCGAACAGCACGGGCGCGCCCACCACCAGCGCCTCGTCCTCCAGGTAGGGGCGCAGCCGAAGCGCGGCGGGCCAGCCCTGCGTCCCGCGGCGGATGGCGATGTCGAAGCCCTCGCCGGGCGGCGCCGTACTGGTGGCCACCTGCGGCTCGATGCCGGGGTGCTGCGCCACGAAGTCCGGCAGGCGCGGGATCAGCCAGCGCACGGCGAACGATGGCCGCACGTCGATACGTGCCTGCGTACCGCGCGCGCGGGCGCTCGGGCCATGAGCGCCTGCGCAGCGCCGGCGATCTGCGCGAGCGCCGCGGCGGCCTCGGTCTGGAACGCCTGGCCCTGCGCGGTGAGCACCACCTGCCGCGTGCACCGCTCGAACAGCACGGCGCCCAGATAGGCCTCCAGGCTCTTGATCTGGCGGCTGATGGCGCCATGCGTCACGTGCAACTCGGCGGCGGCCAGGGTGAAGCTCTCGTGCCGCGCTGCCCACCGACGTGGTGCTCTATCTGCTGCTGCCGATGTACGGCCCGGCCTTCGGCATCACGCTGGCCGAGGCGGGCGTGCTGCTCGCAGCCAACCGGCTGGTGCGCATCGTGGGTTATGGCTGGGTGGCGCGCTTCTATGCGCGCCGCGGCGACCGCGCCACCTGCACGCTGGCCGTGGCGGCAGCGGTGCTGTGCGCCCTGGGCAACGCGGCGCTCAGCGGCTTCTGGGCGCTGCTGCCGCTGCGGCTGCTGTGGGGGCTGTGCTTCGCGGCGCTGAACCTGTCCACGCAGGTGCTGGCGACGGCCATGCCGCTGGGCGCGGCGGCGCGCTCGGTCCGCTCGCGCGCCTTCATCGCCGTGGAGCCGATGCTGGCGCTGCCGCTGGCCGCCGTGGCGAGCGAGGTGGCAGGGCCGCGCTGGATCTTCCTGCTGCCCGGCGGCGCGGCGGCGCTGATGCTGGCGCTGGCCGCCGTGGAGTGCGCGCGGCCCGCCCGGTGAGTCTTATGAGTCAAATCGGCCTTCTACGCTTATGCAGAAAGCGCTGATAGCTCATATTTTCGGAGCAATCAGGCCAGCGCGCGCTGGATCAGGATCTTCTGCACGTCGCTCGTGCCCTCGTAGATCTGGCACACGCGCACGTCGCGGTAGATGCGCTCCACGGGGAAGTCGTTCACCACGCCGTAGCCGCCCAGGGTCTGGATGGCGGCGCTGCAGACCCGTTCCGCCATCTCGCTCGCGAACAGCTTGGCCATGGCGGCCTCCTTCAGGCAGGGCCGGCCGGCGTCGCGCAGGCTGGCGGCGTGCCAGATGAGCTGGCGCGCGGCCTCGATCTGCGTGGCGCAGTCGGCCAGGCGGAAGCCCACGGCCTGGTGGTTGAAGATGGGCTGGCCGAAGCTCTCGCGCTCCTTGGCGTACTGCACGGCGAACTCGAAGGCGCTTCTCGCCATGCCCACGCTCTGCGCGGCGATGCCGATGCGCCCGCCCTCCAGCGCGCCCAGCGCGATCTTGTAGCCCTCGCCCTCGGCGCCGATGAGGTTCTCGGCCGGGATGCGGCAGCCGTCGAAGTTGATCTGCGCCGTGTCGCTGCTGTGCTGGCCGAGCTTGTCCTCCAGCCGCGCGACCACATAGCCGGGCGTGTCCGTCGGCACCAGGAAGGCGCTCATGCCCTTCTTGCCCGCGCCCTTGTCGGTCACAGCGATGACGATGGCGACCTGCCCGTTCTTGCCGCTGGTGATGAACTGCTTGACGCCATTGATCACGTATCCGTCGCCGTCCTTCGCCGCCGTGGTGCGCAGCGCGGAGGCGTCGGAGCCCACGTGCGGCTCGGTGAGGCAGAACGCGCCGAGCATCTCGCCGCGCGCCAGCGGCGTGAGCCAGTCGCGCTTTTGCTGCGCGTTGCCGTAGCGCATGAGGATGGCGTTGACCGGGCAATTGGTCACGGAGATCGCCGTGCTGGTGCCGCCGTCGCCCGCGGCGATTTCTTCGAGCACCAGGGCCAGCGTGAGGTAGTCCAGGCCCGCGCCGCCCAGTTCCTCGGGCACGCAGATGCCGTAGGCGCCCAGCGCGGCCAGGCCGCGGTGGGCCTCGCGCGGGAAGTGGTGTTCCTTGTCCCAGCGCGCCGCATTCGGCCACAGCTGGTCTTGGGCGAAGTCGCGCACGGCGTCGCGGATCATTTCCTGGTCTTGGGTCAGCAGCATCGTCGTCTCCCTCTGAATTCGGTCTACCAATGGGTGGCGCGGCGGCCATCGTGGTGCAGCAGGCGGCCCTTGTCCGCGGGCGCGAGGTCCGCCAGCGTCTCGCGCATGCCGCGCACGCTTTGCGCCGCGGTGAGCGGCGCGCCGGTGCCGCCCATGTCGGTCTGCACCCAGCCGGGGTCGATGGTGACCAGCGTGGCAGCAGGATAGTCGTGCTGCGCCGCGGCCACGGCCATGTTGAGCGCGGCCTTGCTTGCGCGGTAGAGCCACGAGTCGCTGCCCGGCACGCTGCCGATCTGCGACATGGACGAGGACAGGAAGGCGAACACGCCGCGCGCGTCGGCCACGAGCGGCGCGACCTGCGGGATGGCCTGCATGGCGCCGAGCACGTTGGTGTGCATGACGGCGTCGAAGTCCTCGCGCGTGGGCGGCGTGAGCGCGCCGGGACGACGGATGACGCCGGCCACGTAGAGCGCCACGTCGAGCCGCTCCCCGTCGAGCATCCAGGCCAGGCCGCTAACGCTCGCGGGGTTGGCCACGTCCACCGTGAGCGCCTGCGCGCCCAGGGCCTGCACGCGCTCGCGGCCCGCGTCGCCGCGCACGGTGGCGATGACGCGGCAGCCGGCCCCGCGGTACTGCCGCACGAATTCGAGGCCTATGCCGCGCGAGGCGCCGATCACCAGGATGGTTGCCATGGAGTCATGAGTAGAAAAGGCCGCCAACGCTTGCCTATCAAGCGCCGGCAGCTATTCATACAGTAGCAATCAAACGAGCTCGATGGCCATGGCCGTGGCCTCGCCGCCACCGATGCACAGCGTGGCCAGGCCCTTCTTCTTGCCGCGGCCTTTGAGCGCGTGGATCAGCGTGACCAGGATGCGCGCGCCGCTGGCGCCGATGGGGTGGCCCAGCGCGCAGGCGCCGCCGTTGACGTTGACCTTTTCGTGCGGCACCTTGAGGTCGGCCATCAGCGCCATGGGGACGACGGCGAAGGCCTCGTTGATCTCCCACAGGTCCACGTCCTCCACCTTCCAGCCCGCCTTCCTGAGCGCCTTCTCGGTCGCGCCAACGGGGGCGGTGGTGAACCACTCGGGCGCCTGCGCGTGCGTGGCATGGGCCACGATCCGCGCCAGCGGCTTGCAGCCGAGCTGCCTGGCGGTGGACTCGCGCATCAGCACCATGGCAGCGGCGCCGTCGTTGATGCTGGAGCTGGACGCGGCGGTGATGGTGCCGTCCTTCTTGAAGGCGGGCTTGAGGCTGGCGATCTTGTCCAGCCTGGCCTTGGCCGGGCCTTCGTCGATGCTCACCGTCACCTCGCCCTTGCGGGTCTTGACGGTGACGGGCGTGATCTCGGCGGCGAAGGCGCCGCTGGCGGTGGCGGCCTGGGCGCGCTTGACGCTTTCGATGGCGAAGGCGTCCTGCTGCTCGCGCGTGAACTGGTACTTGGCCGCGCAGTCCTCGCCGAAGGTGCCCATGGAGCGGCCGGCCTCGTAGGCGTCCTCCAGGCCGTCGAGCATCATGTGGTCGAAGATCTTGTCGTGGCCCATGCGGTAGCCGGCGCGGCCCTTCTTGAGCAGGTAGGGCGCGTTGGTCATGCTCTCCATGCCGCCGGCGACCATCACATCGCGGCTGCCGGCCACGAGCTGGTCGTGCGCGAGGATGGTGGCCTCCATGCCAGCGCCGCACATCTTGGACAGGGTCACCGCGCCCGTGCTTTGCGGCAGGCCGCCCTTGAAGCCCGCCTGGCGCGCGGGCGCCTGGCCCTGGCCGGCCATCAGGCAGTTGCCGAACAGCACCTCTTCCACCTGCTCGGGCCGGATGCCGGCGCGCTCGACGGCGGCACGGATGGCGGCGCCGCCCAGGTCATGGGCGGCCAGGTCGGCGAAGTCGCTCTGAAAGCCCCCCATGGGCGTGCGCGCGGCGCTGACGATGACGACGGGGTCTTGATGCTGGCTCATAGGGAATCTCCTTGGGGTTGATGGGAAGGGGACGCGCAGCGGAAGCGCCGCGCGCCGTCGTAGGGAAACACGTCGTAGACATGGCCGGCCTGTATGCGCTCCTTGTGCGACTGCCAGAAGTCCACGTCCAGCAAGTCGGCATGGTGGCGCATGAACGCCGCGCGCACGGCTTCGTTGCCTAGCAGAAAGGGGCCGAAGGTCTCGGGGAACACGTCGCGCGGGCCCACGGGCCACCAGACCTCGCCAGAGAGCTCGTCCTCCTCGCAGCGCGGCGGCGGCACGCGGCGGAAGTTGCAGTCCGTCACGTACTCGATCTCGTCGTAGTCGTAGAACACCACCTTGCCGTTGCGCGTGATGCCGAAGTTCTTCCACAGCATGTCGCCGGGGAAGATGTTGGCCGCCACAAGATCCTTGATGGCATTGCCGTACTCGAGCACGGCATGCTCCAGGGCGCTCGCGGCCTCGGGCTTGTCCAGGCCTGCGTCGATGCATTCCTGCAGGTGGATGTTGAGCGGGACCATGCGCCGCTCGATGTACAGGTGGTCGATGATGACCTCCTGCCGGCCGTCGCCGTCGCGGTCGCTGATCTCGAGCTGGCTGGGCGCATGTCTGCGTATCTCCTCGATCAGCTCATCGGAAAAGCGGTCGCGCGGAAACGCCACCAGGCTGTATTCCAGCGTGTCGGCCATGCGACCCACGCGGTCGTGCTGCTTGACCAGCAGGTACTTGGCCTGCACCTGCTCGCGCGTCGTCTCTTTGGGCGCCGGGAAATGGTCCCGGATGAGCTTGAACACGTAGGGAAAGCTCGGCAGATCGAAGACCAGCATCACCATGCCTTTGATGCCGGGGGCGATGCGGAACTTGTCGCTGGAATACTTCAGGTGGTGCAGGAAGTCGCGGTAGAACAGCGTCTTGCCCTGCTTGGCCAGCCCGAGAGCGATGTAGAGCTCGGCCCGGGGCTTCCTCGGCATGAGGCTGGCGAGGAACTGCACGTAGGCGCTGGGGATCTCCATGTCCACCATGAAGTACGCGCGCGCGAAGGAGAACAGCATCTGCAGGTCGTTCTCGCCGAACAGCGCAGCGTCGATCACCAGGCCGCCGCGCTCGCCATGCAGCAGGGGCAGCGCGAACGGCAGCTCGTTGAAGCCGTTGATCACCTTGCCGACCACGTACGCGCCCTTGTTGCGGAAGAACAGGCTGGACAGCACCTGGATCTGGAAGTTGCTGCGCAGCTTCGCGGCGCCCAGGCGCTGCTCCATGGCACGCGCCACGCAGGCCACGTCGCGCCGCAGGTCTTCGAAAGGGTGCTGCAGCGCGAAGTCCTCGACGAGGCTGGAGACCACCGCCGACAGGCCGCCCGGCGCGGGATAGTAGGCGCGGTAGGTGGGCCGCGCCGTGGGGTCGTCGCTCTCGATGTACTCGGTGCTGACCGCGGGCCGCACGAAGATGAAGTCGTTGTGGAAATGCGTGCGGTGCAGGATCTTGGTGGTGACCGAGTTGAAGAAGGTCTCGGCCAGCTCGGGTCGCAGGTGGTTCACCATGAGGCCGATGTAGTGCAGCTTAACCTGGTGCCACAGGTCCATGGGCTGGGCGCCGGCGTTGAACTCCTTGTCGAGCCGGCGCACGCACTCCTTGACGCGCAGGTCGTAGAACTCGATGCGCTCGCGCTGCGCGCGCTGCTGGCCATGCCAGTCGGCCGTTTCGAAACGGTGCTTGGCGCGCGCCGACTCGGCGCGGAACAGGCGGTAGTGGCGGTTGAAGCCGTCCATCATCGCCTTGGCGATGTCATAGGCCTGCGGGGCATCTAGTCGCTCGGGAAACATGGGGCCGTGCCTGGCAGGGTGATCAATGGTACGGCGCCGCTCCGGTGGCCCGCTACTGGCCGCGCACGCGGCTGGCCACCAGGGCCACGGCCTGGCGGTACGCCTCGGCGAGCCCCGCCACGTCGGGCACGCTCATCTGCAGATTGGTGATGAGGCCGTTGTTCAGGCTGTAGCACCAGCCGTGAATCTGCACCTTCTGGCCGCGCGCCCAGGCATCCTGCATCACCGTGGAATGCGCGATGTTCATGACCTGCTC
The DNA here is from genome assembly GCF_000204645.1 of Alicycliphilus denitrificans K601. Lineage (NCBI taxonomy): Bacteria > Pseudomonadati > Pseudomonadota > Betaproteobacteria > Burkholderiales > Comamonadaceae > Alicycliphilus > Alicycliphilus denitrificans. The sequence goes on from NC_015422.1 coordinate 4,364,467, forward strand.
GACGACATTGAGCTCGCACAGCGCGTCATGGCGCCACGGCCGGTCGAGGCCTTCGAGCAGCACGGCATGCTTGTCGCGCACGTCCTTCACGTGGCGGATCCAGTTGTCCGCCAGGCCTATGCGCGCATCCTGCAGCGCCGCCAGCACGCCGCCGCAGCCGTAGTGGCCCACGACCATCAGGTGCTCCACCTTGAGCTGGTCCACCGCGTACTGGATGGTGGACAGGCAATTGAGATCGGTGGGCACGACCACGTTGGCAATGTTGCGGTGCACGAACACCTCGCCGGGCTCCAGCCCCGTGATCTGGTTGGCCGGCACGCGGCTGTCGGAGCAGCCGATCCACATGTAGCGCGGCTTCTGCTGCGCCAGCAGGCCGGTGAAGAAGCCGGGCCGGTCACGCTCCATCTGTTCGGCCCACTCGCGGTTGTGGGCAAACAGCTCGTCGATGGAGGTTGTGGTCATGGGGCAATCCTTTTCTTTTGGTGTGGACGAAAGAGCGGCGCCGGCGCAGGCTGTCAGCAGGTCTCCGCGAACAGCTCGCGGCCGATGAGCATGCGACGGATCTCGCTCGTGCCCGCGCCGATCTCGTAGAGTTTCGCATCCCGCCACAAGCGGCCCAGCGGGTACTCGTTGATATACCCGTTGCCGCCATAGATTTGCACGCCTTCGCCCGCCATCCAGGTGGCCTTTTCGGCGCACCACAGGATCACGCTGGCGCAGTCCTTGCGCACCTGGCGCACATGCTCGATGCCCAGCATGTCCAGGTTCTTGGCCACGGTGTAGGCGAACGAGCGGCCCGCTTGCAGCACAGTGTACATGTCGGCCACCTTGCCCTGGATGAGCTGGAACTCGCCGATGCTCTGGCCGAACTGCTTGCGGTCGTGGATGTAGGGCACGACGTTGTCCATCACCGCCTGCATGATCCCGAGCGGCCCGCCGGTGAGCACTGCACGCTCGTAGTCCAGGCCGCTCATCAGCACCTTGGCGCCGCCGTTGACCTGTCCGAGCACGTTCTCCGCCGGCACCTCCACGTCCTGGAACACGAGCTCGCCGGTGTGGCTGCCGCGCATGCCCAGCTTGTCGAGCTTCTGCGCGATCGAGAAGCCCTTCATGCTCTTTTCGATCAGGAAGGCCGTGACGCCACGCGCGCCGAGCTCGGGCTCCGTCTTGGCGTACACCACCAGGGTATCGGCATCTGGGCCGTTGGTGATCCACATCTTGCTGCCGTTGAGCAGATAGTAGCCGCCCTTGTCCTCGGCCTTGAGCTTCATGCTGATCACGTCCGAGCCCGCGCCCGGCTCGCTCATGGCCAGCGCACCCACGTGCTCGCCGCTGATCAGCTTGGGCAGGTACTTGGCCTTCTGCGCCTCGTTGCCGTTGCGGTTGATCTGGTTCACGCACAGGTTGCTGTGCGCGCCGTAGGACAGGCCCACCGAGGCGCTGGCGCGCGAGATCTCCTCCATGGCCACCATGTGCGCGAGGTAGCCCATGTCGGCGCCGCCGTACTGCTCGGGCACGGTGATGCCCAGCACGCCCAGCTCGCCGAACTTGCGCCACAGATCCATGGGGAACTGGTCCGTGCGGTCGATCTCCGTCGCGCGCGGGGCGATCTCCGCCTGCGCAAACTCGCGCACGGTATCGCGCAGCGCATCGATGTCCTCTCCCAACTGGAAGTTCAGGCCTGGCAACTGGGTGGCAATGCTCATGGATCGTCTCCTGGATGAAGGGGTGTTCGCCGGGTGTGCCTCGCCCGCGCTTCGCATGGGACCGCCCTTCCCGGTGCGGCAGGCTGGTCGCAGCCACTCGGCGAAGGCGAGGCGTGTATTACGTTTACGTAAACGTCAATTATCCACGACTTTGGGCTGTTGATGACTCAATTTTTGCCAACAGCTCCCGGGCCTCGCGCTCGTGTTCACAAACCTCGTCCAGATTGGCCTGCAGGTCCGTCATTTGCGCCTCCAGCTGCTTGCGGTGCATCGCGAGCACCTCCAGGAACTTGATCAGTTGGACGCCGGTATCACGCGGGCTGTCGTAAAGATCGATGATCTCCTTGGCCTCGGTCAGCGACAGGCCGAGCCGCTTGGCCCGCAGCGTCAGCTTCAGCCGCGTGCGGTCGCGGGCACTGTAGATGCGGTTGCGCCCACCCGGCCCCGCGCGCTCAGGCCGCAGCAGGCCCATGTCCTCGTAGAAGCGCATCGCGCGGGTGGTGAGGTCGAACTCCCGTGCGAGATCACTGATGGTGTAGGTGGCCATGAATTGACGTTGACGTAAGCGTCAATATTACCCTCTTTACCAAACCCCAAAGCAAAGCGCCCCCCTGTGCATATGCACAGGGGGGCGTTTTGGGCTGTAAGAGCCTGACGATGACCTACTTTCACACGGGAACCCGCACTATCATCGGCGCGAAGTCGTTTCACTGTCCTGTTCGGGATGGGAAGGAGTGGGACCGACTTGCTATGGTCATCAGGCATAACTGGTTGCTGTGCAGGTTTTGGGTCTGCACGGCGGATTCACAGAGTCGACTCGGTATTTGATTGCGTGCTTGGCATAACAGTCCTGAACTGCGGTTGGCAGTCAAAGTTATAGGGTCAAGCCGCACGGGCAATTAGTACTGGTTAGCTTAATGCATTGCTGCACTTCCACACCCAGCCTATCAACGTCGTGGTCTACAACGACCCTTCAGGGGGCTCGAGGCCCCGGCAGATCTCATCTTGAAACGAGTTTCCCGCTTAGATGCTTTCAGCGGTTATCTCTTCCACACTTAGCTACTCGGCAATGCCACTGGCGTGACAACCGATACACCAGAGGTGTGTCCACTCCGGTCCTCTCGTACTAGGAGCAGGCTTCCTCAAATCTGCAGCGCCCACGGAAGATAGGGACCAAACTGTCTCACGACGTTTTAAACCCAGCTCACGTACCTCTTTAAATGGCGAACAGCCATACCCTTGGGACCGACTACAGCCCCAGGATGAGATGAGCCGACATCGAGGTGCCAAACACCGCCGTCGATATGAACTCTTGGGCGGTATCAGCCTGTTATCCCCAGAGTACCTTTTATCCGTTGAGCGATGGCCCTTCCATACAGAACCACCGGATCACTATGTCCTGCTTTCGCATCTGCTCGACTTGTCAGTCTCGCAGTTAAGCACGCTTATGCCATTGCACTATCGTCACGATGTCCGACCGTAACTAGCGTACCTTCGAACTCCTCCGTTACGCTTTGGGAGGAGACCGCCCCAGTCAAACTGCCTACCATGCACTGTCCCCGATCCCGGTAAGGGACCTAGGTTAGAACCTCAAACGCACCAGGGTGGTATTTCAACGTTGGCTCCATGGCAACTAGCGTCACCACTTCAAAGCCTCCCACCTATCCTACACAGATCCGTTCAAAGTCCAATACAAAGCTACAGTAAAGGTTCATGGGGTCTTTCCGTCTTTCCGCGGGGAGATTGCATCATCACAAACATTTCAACTTCGCTGAGTCTCAGGAGGAGACAGCGTGGCCATCGTTACGCCATTCGTGCAGGTCGGAACTTACCCGACAAGGAATTTCGCTACCTTAGGACCGTTATAGTTACGGCCGCCGTTTACTGGGACTTCAATCAAGAGCTTGCACCCCATCATTTAATCTTCCAGCACCGGGCAGGCGTCACACCCTATACGTCCACTTTCGTGTTTGCAGAGTGCTGTGTTTTTATTAAACAGTCGCAGCCACCGATTTTTTGCAACCGCTTTGGGCTCCCTTTGTACAAGTTCACCTACTTGCGGCATACCTTCTCCCGAAGTTACGGTATCAATTTGCCGAGTTCCTTCTCCTGAGTTCTCTCAAGCGCCTTAGAATACTCATCTCGCGCACCAGTGTCGGTTTGCGGTACGGTCGTCAATAGCTGAAGCTTAGTGGCTTTTCCTGGAAGCAGGGTATCACTCACTTCGTCTGCAAGCAGACTCGTTATCACCCCTCATCTTAGCCCGGCGGATTTGCCTACCAGGCACGACTACAGGCTTGAACCAACATATCCAACAGTTGGCTGAGCTAACCTTCTCCGTCCCCACATCGCACTATTGATCGGTACAGGAATATTGACCTGTTTCCCATCAGCTACGCATCTCTGCCTCGCCTTAGGGGCCGACTCACCCTACGCCGATGAACGTTGCGTAGGAAACCTTGCGCTTACGGCGAGCGGGCTTTTCACCCGCTTTAACGCTACTCATGTCAGCATTCGCACTTGTGATACCTCCAGCATCCGTTACCAGACACCTTCACAGGCTTACACAACGCTCTCCTACCACGTGCAATAAATTGCACATCCGCAGCTTCGGTAACTGGCTTAGCCCCGTTACATCTTCCGCGCAGGACGACTCGATCAGTGAGCTATTACGCTTTCTTTAAATGATGGCTGCTTCTAAGCCAACATCCTGACTGTTTTAGCCTTCCCACTTCGTTTCCCACTTAGCCAATTTTAGGGACCTTAGCTGGCGGTCTGGGTTGTTTCCCTCTTGAGTCCGGACGTTAGCACCCGGTGCTCTGTCTCCCAAGCTGTACTCTGCAGTATTCGGAGTTTGCCTTGGTTTGGTAAGTCGCCATGACCCCCTAGCCAAAACAGTGCTCTACCCCCGCAGGTAATACTTGAGGCACTACCTAAATAGTTTTCGGAGAGAACCAGCTATTTCCAAGTTTGTTTAGCCTTTCACCCCTATCCACAGCTCATCCGCTAGTTTTGCAACACTAGTCGGTTCGGACCTCCAGTACCTGTTACGGCACCTTCATCCTGGCCATGGATAGATCACTTGGTTTCGGGTCTACACCCAGCGACTAGATCGCCCTGTTCGGACTCGATTTCTCTACGCCTCCCCTATTCGGTTAAGCTCGCCACTGAATGTAAGTCGCTGACCCATTATACAAAAGGTACGCCGTCACCCCTTTCGAGGCTCCGACTTTTTGTAAGCATGCGGTTTCAGGATCTATTTCACTCCCCTCCCGGGGTTCTTTTCGCCTTTCCCTCACGGTACTGGTTCACTATCGGTCGATGATGAGTATTTAGCCTTGGAGGATGGTCCCCCCATGTTCAGACAGGGTTTCTCGTGCCCCGCCCTACTTTTCTCTAGCTCAGTACCACCGGTCAGTTTTCGCATACGGGGCTATCACCCACTATGGCCGGCCTTTCCATGCCGCTTTGCTAACTGTCCGACTATCACTAGAAGGCTTCTCCGATTTCGCTCGCCACTACTTTCGGAATCTCGGTTGATGTCTTTTCCTCGAGCTACTTAGATGTTTCAGTTCACTCGGTTCGCTTCGTTATCCTATGTATTCAGATAACGATACCCTTGCGGGTGGGTTTCCCCATTCAGAGACCTTCGGATCAATGCTTATTTGCCAGCTCCCCGAAGCTTTTCGCAGGCTATCACGTCTTTCGTCGCCTATCATCGCCAAGGCATCCACCGACATGCTCTTAGTCACTTGACCCTATAACTTTGACTTCTCTTTTCGAGAGGCCGCCGTTTGGAGTTCAAAGACTTGCGAGGTCTCGCACCTC